>NZ_CP094656.1:2770598-4155898 GCF_030643805.1 Alkalihalobacillus sp. AL-G
TTGTTGAAAAAGATGCAAAAATCAAGAAGTCATATGGCTATTGTCATGGATGAATATGGCGGAACCGCAGGTCTTTTAACTGTTGAAGATATCGTTGAGGAGCTTGTCGGTGAAATACAAGACGAGTTCGATATCGATGAAAAACCGATGATCCAAAAGGTGGATAAAAACAAAACAATAGTAGATGGAAAAGTGTTGATTGCTGAGGTTAATGAAAAACTTGGGACAACCATTGATAACACTGAAATCGATACGATCGGCGGATGGATTCTCTCAGAAAAAATGGAAGCTGAAAAAGGAACGACCATTGAAAAAGACGGCTATCAATTTACCGTTACCGAAAACGATGGCCACCAAATCAAAGAACTTGAAATTAAAAAGGTTTAAAATGAAGCAAAAGGAGCGGGCTAACCCCTGTTCTTTTTTTCCTTCTGCCAATGCTTAACGTCATCCGATTCCAAAATGCCTAATGTAACATCCCCAATGTCCGAGTCCTCAAGGACCATTTCCTTAACTTTAAACTTGATATCATCCGCATCCGCAAGTGAAAAGCCCTTTCTTAGTTCAATATAGCTTTCAACGTGATACTTCCTTCCCTCTTGAAGTACTCGCATATCATAAATATCAACTACATCCGGATGGGATAAAATGATTTCCGCAACATGGTCTACAGCTACCTGAGGTGCCGTTACCCCAATCAAGCCAATTGTGTTTTCATATCCGATTTTCAAGGCGATTCCGATTAAAAGTAAACCAATTAATAACGTCCCTACCCCGTCTAAAAGATAGAAGCCCGTCAAATATGATAACACCACCGTTATAAGAGCAAGTAATGCACCAAAAGTTGCGATGATATCCTCGTAAAAGACTAATCTTGTTGGCGGTGCTGCAAGAGACACACCCTTAATCGCTGCACCAAAAATACCGAAGCCACTTGCCTCTGTGCGTGTTTCTCTCAAGATTTCTCTCGTCGCCTTAATGAGGACATATCCATCGATGACAACGGCAATAAGGAGAATGATTACGTTTAACCAGATATTCGATGATGGTTTTGGGTGCTGGATAAGCTCCCAACCCTTTATTATTGTTTCATATGCCATTATTGAAATGACGACCACTGCAACAAGGACAAATAAGTTTACAACTCGTCCAAAACCTGTTGGAAATCGCTTTGTAGGTTCTTTTTCTGCAAGGATACTGCCGAAAAACACAAATCCCTGATTGGTTGCATCTGCTGCTGAATGTAGTGTTGTCGCAAGCATCGTTCCACTGCCGCTGATACCTGCTGCAACCCCTTTTATGATGGCAAGAATCGTATTTCCAACCGCTGCGATCCCTGATGATTTATTTCCTTTTTTAATCCAATTGATCACTGACATTATTTCACCCGTCCCATAAGTAGGTTACTTTCATTATCACCACGAGAGTGATGCAGTATTCAATCAAGCTGATCCGACCTAATTGAATAATTGATCCAAAGTCATTCTGTTGCAATACTAAATAAAGCTCATCTCGTTTGATGAGATGAGCTTAGATGGTTACTGATTTTGTTGGTTATTTACTCCTGTTGCTCCGGCCATCTGATTCATACCAGGAATTGTCTGAGTCAGGTTTCTAAGGTTTCCACCTCTGCCTCTCATCATCCCAGTAGCTGCAGCGCCAATTCCGACTCCCGCAATAAGAGGTAACCACATATTTTGTCTTCGATTCATTAAGAGCACCACCAATATTGGATTACTCAACTCAATGAGCATTTATAATTTGGTTGTTTCTCTCTATATAGATGCAACACACTTATTACCAGTAAAAAAAGAACTAAAACAGTATATTTTCATTTGACTTAAACCTGCATTTCGCCATGTTGCAAGTCTGATTTTTCCACTTGAATCGTAGTATGTTCGATCTTACAATGCTCACGGATTAAATCAATCGCCTGTTGTAAAATCATCTGACTCTCTTTATCATCTTCTATAAGCAAATGACAGCTGAACGAGTCGAGTCCAGATGTAATCGTCCAAATATGCAAGTCGTGAACGTCTTTAACTCCTTCAATGCTAGTAAGTAAGTTCTTCACATCTTCTTGATTGATCGTTGAAGGTGTCCCTTCCATCAAAATATGAATGCTGTTTTGAAGGACACCCCATGCGCTTTTTAAAATGAGTAAAGCGACAACAACGGAGATGATCGGATCTGCAATATACCACTCGAAAACCAACATTAGGAGTCCGGCAATTAAGGCTCCAACCGAACCTAACGCGTCCCCGATGACATGTAAATAGGCACTTCGTAAGTTTACATTGTCTTTCACATCGCCTTTACGCATTAATGACCAAGCACTGATCAGATTTGCAATGAAACCGACTGAAGCAATTAGCATCATTGTTCCACTAGCAACAGATGGTGGCTCTAAAAATCGTTCATACGCTTCGTAAATAATAAATCCAGAAATCACGAACAAGGTTGCTCCGTTGAATAACGCAGTTAAAATCTCAAAGCGATAAAATCCATACGTTTTATTAGGTGACGCGGGACGGCTCGCAAACCACATCGCTACCAAACTGAGTGCCAACGAGCTTGCATCGCTTAACATATGACCGCTATCGGATAATAACGCTAAACTGTTCGTGAATAATCCACCGAAGAACTCTAACACCATAATCCCCGATGTAATCAGCAGTGCAATAAGAAGTCCTCTTTTATTTCCTTCACGTTGTTCTTCAAAATGGTGATGGCTGTGGTTATGATGGTGACCCATCTGATTTACCTCCCTATTGATGGATGACTTGATTCAAAATGTGGACTACATGTTCATCATCATATGTATAGTAGTATGTATTTCCAGCTCGGCGATATTTCACTAGGCGTAAATTCCTTAAATAGCTAAGTTGAAATAATTTTATTAATAAGTCAACTTTACAAACAAAATAAAACAGCTCAGAGCAATTTGCTGAGAGCTGTTTACTTCCAATTTACCCTTTTTCTTTATCCTGCCGCTGGCGATAAAACTCGTGGAAAAGCTTCATTAATGCCCGCTTTTCGATTCGGGAGACGTAGCTTCTTGAGATTCCCAGGTCTTTTGCAATCTCCCTTTGTGTCCGTTCTTTTTCCATATCAAGACCGAATCGACCGACAATGACCTCCTTTTCTCGGTCATCAAGAATGTGGATATGCTCATAAATCTGTTTTTTTTCCATTTTCAGTTGGATCGTATCCACGATGTCATCGAGTTCTGCCTTCAATACATCGATCAAAGTGATTTCATTGCCCTCTTTATCTGTACCAATCGGGTCATGTAGAGAAACATCCTTCTTCGTTTTCTTGATTGCACGAAGATGCATCAGGATTTCATTTTCAATACAGCGTGCAGCGTAGGTTGCAAGCTTCGTTCCTTTCCCCCGCGAATAGCTTTCGATCGCTTTGATCAATCCGATCGTACCGATTGAAATTAAATCCTCAGTGTCTTCACCAGTATTTTCGAACTTTTTACAAATGTGGGCGACGAGTCTCAAATTATGTTCAATCAATCGATTTCGCGCTTCTTCACTTCCTTCAGCCATTTCCTTCAAGTATTTTTTCTCGTCTTTTGCTGAAAGGGGCTGTGGAAAAGCATTGTTCTTTACATACGAAACAAAGAACACTACTTCCTTAAAGAAATAAGCCAATGCTGCGATAATACTCGACACACCCTCACCTCCATAGGCAACTTCACACTTACTTAATCCTATGAAGGAATGGGCTTGGGTGTGTCTGTACAAATAATGATTACAACTTATAATTGTTCTTTACGATTATAGTGAGCCAAAACATCTTTTAATCTTAGACCGATCTGCTTCCCAAGCTGAGAAGCATATTGCAGTTGTGACAGCTCGTTCCATAGGGCGGAATTGTTATATTCTTCCTTGATGTCATCAGAGTATACACGTAAATCAAAATGGAACTCACCTAAATACGTGTTTTCTCCAGAGATTACATTCGGCGTATACCTTCTGTAAAAGGATTCCTGTTGATCAGGCAAATAACTTCTATAAAGTAAAAGCGGACTCATAGAATCCTCAACATAAAATTCAAAATCAATATGAAAGTTCCCACCTTGTGTATAGGTGGTATCTAAATAGATGACCTGATCAAAATAGCTTGCAAAAGGGGTATTTTCTCTTCCTAAATCGTTCCATCTGACATGCTGTTCTTTCAGTCCGCCGTCATCATAAACATTGATTTTCAATTTCAAGCGTGTTTCCGGTACAATACATTTTTGGCAATGGACATGAAGTGCCCCTAGGGATAATGCTATTTTGTCGCCAGGATCCTTTTGGAAGTTCCTCCATCCAAGCTGGGCAACCATTTCTATTTGATCTACTAAAAAAGTAGTGAGCGTTTCAAAATAGGCTCCAAAGATTATATTTTGTTCATTATCCAAGGCGCTAACTGCATTGAGGAAATCTTTAATTTCCGTCTCTACTTTGGAAGGTAATTCATGATCAGGGTTATGAATGATATCGGTAGGATCAATGAAATGACCAACATCATTAACCGCATGGTTCAGGACCGTTTCTCCTAACAGAGTAAGTCTCTTGTATAATTTCTCAAAATTTTCTTCTAATGAAAGATCGTCAACAAATTTCACTTTTGAAATTTCCCCCATAATCTCTTTTAAACAATAAAGAATGGAAACGGTTGCATTAGGTATATGGCTCAACAATGGCATTTCTGTGGTCACCAGGAAAAACTGATCTTCGCTGCCGACAAAAAATTGAGGTATGTTATTTTCTTGCAACGGAGACAAGATTAAATCAAAGACTTGTATGTTGTCAGTAGGATCTTGTACAGACTTTACCGTTTTAATTTCGATTTCTTGAAGATGCGTGGGATCTTCATTAGTGAATCCAGCTAACCTTGATCCGGTTGACAAGGTGCCGACCCCTCGTTCATTGAAGGTAGGTGAAAATTCATTCAATGCTTCCGGTGAAATACATAAAAATTCTGGATTCAAATGACCTTCCTCGTAAACACCATTCAAAAAAGGATGGCTTTCGGTAAATGCAAACGATAAATCGTTGATCTGATATAAATTTCTTCCATGTAATAATGGCTTTGAAACAAATGCTACCTCTCTATAACCATGTGCAGTCGCAACCATATCTCCTGGATGGATGTCACTTATTTTTTTCTTCGATTGATCAGACATCAGCACCCACGTATCCGCTGTAAAGCAGCTTCCCCCCCTTGGCGGTGTTCGGTACATATTCCCAGGTTCTCCGTTCGCTGTGAAATTATAAGAGTACCCTTCAGACAGCCTAGCCGGCATGTAACCACCAGGGACAAAAATGGACACATCCTTCAATATCCCATTTCTCGCTAAGTTATCGATATCCACATGGTCGATGGTTTTCTTATTGTTAAGGTAAGAGGTATAGTATTTCCATGTTGTTTTATCAACCTCAGGTGGGATTGGCAATCCTAGATCCCTTAACTGATCAATCAATGAGTCAATTTCATTATCTGAAGCTCCAAGTACAATCAGCTTAGTAAAATGGTGGAACATTTCCCAATGAGGATTTTTCCATTGACCAGCTGTATACCATATTTGATGCAAACCGACATTGTCTTTCAAGCCTTGTATATATTTTTTTTTAGCTGCTTCATAGTCCGATATCCGATTTAAGGCTTCTTTAAATTCATTAAAATATTGGGAAAGTGCCAAACTGTAAAAATGAATAGATTGTTCAGCGAGCTGTGCATTTCTCCGATTCACTTCCCCGTTGATCTTATTTGTCTCTAATTGATTTTTTAGCCGGCTTGTAAGATAATCCATGGATTGACACAGAAGCGCTACAGAAAAATCAGACCACCATCGTTCATTCAAATCCGTTTTCGATACAATTTGATCTGTTATCCTTTCTTTTTGCCAGTTCGGGAAGAATATCTTTCTATATTCGGTACCTGGACTAAAAATTGAATCTTTATATTTACCGGGTACAGAACCTATTAGCTTATTAACATATAATTCATGGACCTTGTCGCCAATTTCGAATCCGGGTAATGCCAGCATCATCTGCTCCACATTTCGGTCAATTACACCATTCAGAATCATCCGTTTTCACTCCTTAATAAATTAACCGGGTGCTAGGCACCCGGAAAAAGTTGTTGTTAGACGGCGAACCCTTTCGCCTTTAAAGGATCTGCAATATATTGTTGGATTGGATCTTTCGGCGGTTTCGGCGGATCTACCAAGCCCCAGATTAACTGAACAAGTGCAACGATTATGCCTATTCCGGCAATTACGAGACCGACTGGACCTGCCCATGCGAAGCTCATCAGCTCCAGACCTATGAATACTGCATCCGCTAACGCAAAAAATAGATTCAATGCTTCAAAGACAATCTCTTTGATAGCACCGGACACAATTGATTTATATAGCCATACGGAAGCCATAACAATTCCGAATACGGCCATGGCAGGGCCAAGACGCTTAGCAAAAAACTCGGTATAACTTTCACCGAATATCTTCGTAAACACTTTACCTAGTGTATTCTCAGCAACGAATCCTTCCTTGGTGAACCATTTTGATATAGATCCGGCTGTCTCTGCAAGAAAGCCCGTCCGCTTTAGTGACTGTATTCTGAGCCAATCACCTAAACCGATCGACATCAATGCCTGGGTCCCCTTCACCAGTAGTCCGAGAGATAGCATCCCCAATCCAATATCCTGGATGATTTTCGCTGGTGTGAGATCGCCATGCTTTGCATCTTCTACAATACTATAGATTAAATAACCTGCAGCTGCACCGTACAGTAACATGCCAAGGGCTTTAGGTCCTTTTTCTTTAAATCCGTCCCAAATTTTTCTGTTTGTACTTCGTTCATCAAACAATTCGGTTAGGCTTTCGTACAGATTTTCACTAGCATCGGTCATTCTACTGTTGGGATTTTTATTAGCCCATATAGTCATGATTTGTATGACATTATCCATAAAATTTTGTACATTATCGAAAGTGGAAATCATCTCATTGAAGATTTTTCTTTGTTCCTCGACACTTTGTTTGATCATATCATCTGTTAAATCGCTGATATCACCCGAAAGACCATTTTCGATGATCTTTTGTAGGAATGGACCAATATCTTCATTCCATCTCACTTTATTGTAAGCCACCCCTAAAATAGCTCCATAGGCAATATTCAACATTTGCTGTCCATATGTCGCTTTCATCTCATCATCCTGATTTGCAGTACCCTCTTGAAGTACTTTGCCTTCTTTGGTGAAGTGATATGTTTCATCATCCAACACAGATAGCTTTACATACCATTCATACATTTGTTGTTTTATATTCGCAAATTGGTGACTTGAAATCTGCGCTTGCCAGATGGAAAGGTTCGTGTGGTCCGTCAAGAATTCAAAATACTGTTTTGCCCATGCTTTAGGATTGTCCTCCAAATAAGGCTGGATACCTGGTACGTTGATCTTATACCCCTCTATATACAACTTTTGGCTGACTTCACAATACGTCTTGCTTTCAGAAAGCTTCTCCCACGCCTCTTTAAGTTTATCAGGCTGGATTTTAGAAATATCCTCTTTGTATTGATCAGTATTACTTAAATTATCATACAGTAGCTGACCGATCGCCATGGTGGAATGATCCTTAAAAAAGCTGGTATGCTCATTAAATATGTTTTTAACACCAGATGTTTCAAGGTTATATGGATGTCCGAAAATTTCGTTTACCCACTTCGGATCTTCTGCGTTGATCATACAATAATTCAATAGTTCCCCGGTTTTAGACTGGGCAAAATCAATCGTTTTCTTATTTCCATCCTTATCCTCTACCTCATATATTGAGGAGATACTATTCAAATCCTGTATACTTTTGGAAGGGCCCGTTTTAACCTTGCTTCTTAATAAAGTACTGAACATACTAGGCGAGGTATGTTCTACAGTTGTAGCATGGTCATGTTCTGCATAATCGTTTGGATGTGCAAGGTTTTGCAGAAAGCTTGGCGTATCGGCATTCCCTGACCAATCATATTCTGTACCGGATCCATCATCATACGTACCGGAGAATCCCTTCGTGCCACATGGTATTACAATTTGAAACGAATCTGAATCACCGAATGGTCCTAGAGATGGCGTCATTTCAATGGTTGTATTCCAGGTTTTTGGATCAACATGTGTAACAGCGGTTCGTTCCGAGACGTCCTGATTACCTAAGTAATAATACGTATGAAGGATAGGTGATGAGGCTTCTAAATGATTCGTTCCATCCTCCCACTTATTCACGATTTTGAACTGCACCCAATCAACTAATGGCTGATCTGGATGACTTTTCAGTCTGCGTTTCGTAAGGAATACTGTTGAATAATTCGTCCCTCTGACAGTAAGTGTGTTACCGCTGTCGTCTATTAACGATCCGATAAAAGCCGTCTTATTCTCGGTGAAAAACAATCTGCCTGAGCGATGATCGATGTCTTTGTCAAAGCTATATACGACACTGTTAGTAGGCTTGTGGTAATGAACATTATAGAGCTTCTCATTATTAAGAAAAGCTGTATTTTTGAAAAATGAAAGTTCACCCATTTCTTCCCATTCATTGTTGTTACGCAATACTTCAAGATTAAATCTTTTCTTGTGCAACAGTGGTGCTTCCCTGATATCACCTGAAGTCCTCAATTGTTTTTCTATCGTATTTGCCATTTCAACCCCTCCAATTTTTGGATTAAATTTCGTCCGAATGGTGAAGAGCAATGAGCAAAATCACAACATAATAACACCTCCTTCATTTTATAGAATTTTCTGACTTATTTGAATAAATTAATTCGAGATTTCCCAAATTATTGAATTCCCGCTTTAAAGAATACATGGCGATCACATATCAGAAGATACAAGCTTCAGTAAGAGCTACAACAGAATACTTGTTCCGGTTAACGAGTTAACGTATTTAGAAAGTAGGATGACGAAAAAACTACTTTCGTGGTGAGCATACTAATATTTCCAATTATATACCTTGTTGCCTTTATGTAAATTGGGAAAACTCATATACATGTGAGCTAAATATCATAGATAAAACGGTCTGTATTTCCCAACTTTTACCAACAAGGTGATGTTAAAAACGTATAGAAGTTTATAAGGTTATACCAAACATCAATAGGTCTCGGTATTATCCTTGTGAATCAGTCTAAGGACCTATCGAGTGGGGCAACAGGTCTTATGACGAATCATCTTGTCCATCCCCTCCTACTATACAAAATCAGGAGGATGAGGAGTAGGTTTAGTGTCATTTAAAAACACGTTCGGATTATTCTTCTGAAAAGCTATACTTTTCAGAAGGTTAGAAAAAGCAAGCGGTGGCGACCCCCGCTTGCTTTACCATTTAAAATAATTGTGTATAATGTGCTGATTTTTCGTGTGCACGATCCATCAGTTTTTGAACACGTTGATTATTGGCGATCGAAACAGCATCACCATTTGAACTGACTTTTTTAAAAATGGTCAGAATAAATAAATGAAATGGCATCATATAAATTCACCTCTTTTTGTCTTAAATTCTTTCAGGTCGTATCTTTCTCCGTTACCATCCAATCAAGAAATACTTTACCTGACATACCTCGTATCACTTTCATCTACCTCCTTGAGATTTTGTTAAAGCATGTTCATATATTGATATGCTTTGTCACGCGTTTCATTGTAAAGTTTTTCAATCTGTTGATTCTTTTCGATTTCCTCGTAAGTCATTTCACTTTTCAATGCTTTTTTGACGATTGTTAAAAGAAATAAATGCATCGGCATCATAGTGGATCCCTCCTTTCTATGATGATGTTAAATATGGGATACCTCCAGCGCTTGCCAATGTTCACTTTTCTGTTTCAGTCCTATCATTATTCTTGCCTCCTTTCATATTAGTCCATATAAAAACGCCACGGGCATACCTACCCATGGCGTATCACCGAAAACAAAATGAAACTGTTTTCAGGCATAAGAAAGCCACAGGCAGTCGTCGGCCTGTGGCGTTTTTAACAAGTTGAAAAATCAGTTAAAACGCAGTGTTACCGGCCGAACTACTTATAAGATTCAGTTGTTGGATGGATTCAATTCGGAATAATTTCAACATTTCGCTCGACCTCCTTTTGCTAATATTAACCTACGGTGCTAATTATATCCACATCTTTACTAAAAGTAAACCCCTAAAAATGAAATTAGTTTATTTTTTCTGAAAAATGGGTATTTTTGAACCCGAAAAAAAAAGAGCAGCCGATACAGCCGCTCCCTCGTAATCTATGATTGTTCCTTTATTACTTTTTTCCAAATTGTGATTTTACGATAAAAAAATAGTGCAACGCCTATTGCACTGTAGCTTATCGCCAATAGGATGATTTGGTCGATCCCTTGCTTACCTTCAAACGGGATGATGCTGCCAAGATATAAAAAGGCACTTAAGCCAAGAAGTACAAAACTGAAACGCTTGTAATCTGCAATTTTGATCTTTAAATCTTTGACCATTGCTTTTGACATATTTCCCCACCCCTTTACCGCATTTTAACACGGATTGTTGGGGCGAATAAGAGGAAATCAGTAACTACCTTATATTGCTAAGTGAAGCATAAGTCGTCTTACGTATCGAATTCCATATAATGGAATTAAGCGAAGAATTTTAATATTTCATTTGAACGCAAAAGCTAGACCTAAGTGTGTATCATCTTGCTACATGAATGATACACCAGAAAAAAGAGCACAAATCCGTCGGATAAGAGGTAAAATGCTGTATTTACATTAACTAAACGTTTATGAAGGCGCGGAATCCCCTTTGTATGGGTACGTTGACTTTTACATTGGTTGGATTTACTGCGAAATTTGAGATTCAACTGCAAAAATCTGGAATTAACTGCGAAAAGGGTAATTTTACACTAACAGGCAAAGATGCATATGGTAGACATTACCTCTATGAACTTTAAAAAGGAGATGACCGATTAAACCGGTTCATCTCCCACATACTTTACCCTTCTAACGCCTGTTTCAAGTCTTCAATCAAATCCTCTACGTCTTCAATTCCGACAGAGATTCTTAGTAAGCCATCCGTAATCCCTAGTTCATCACGACGGTCCTTTGGAATCGATGCGTGGGTCATGCGTGCTGGTGCAGAAATTAAGCTTTCGACAGCTCCAAGGCTTTCGGCAAGTGTAAAGTAACGGACTTTGCTTAAAACTTGGTCTGCACGCTCTTCGCTGCCAACATCAAAGGAAATCATTCCACCGAATCCATCCGACTGACGCTTTGCGAGCTCATGGCCTGGGTGGGAAGTTAACCCTGGATAAAAGATGTTTGTTACAGAAGGATGTCCTTCAAGGAATTCAGCAATTTGCTTTGTGTTGCTTTCCGTCGCCTCCATTCGAATTCCGAGCGTTTTTATACCACGGATCAAGAGCCATGAATCCTGTGGCCCAAGAACAGCTCCAGCGGAATTTTGGATGAAGTGCAGGTCTTCAGAAAGCTGTTTCGAGTTCACAACGACGAGTCCTGCAACAACATCACTATGTCCTCCGATGTATTTTGTAGCACTATGCAACACAATATCCGCACCATGTTTAATTGGTGTTTGCCAGTATGGTGTGTTGAACGTGTTGTCGACAATCAATAAGAGATCATGCTTTTTGGCAACCTTTGATGCTCCATCGATATCGGTTACTTTTAATAACGGATTCGTTGGTGTTTCAACATAGATCGCCTTTGTATTGTCTTGAATCGCTGCTTCAATAGTTTCAAGATTACTCGTATCAACAAATGTAGATTCCAATCCGAGTCGGTTCAGCACTTTCGATACGAGACGATAGGTCCCGCCGTACACGTCATCAGTAAAAACTACATGATCACCAGTATTGAACATCATCATGATCGAATTGATCGCTGCCATACCTGAACCGAAAGCAAATCCTGCTTCCCCTTCTTCCAGGTCCTTGATCAATTCTTCTAGTGCATACCGTGTCGGGTTTCCTGTCCGCGAATATTCATACCCTTTGAAATTCCCGACGCTTTCTTGTTTATACGTGCTTACTTGATAGATTGGTGTGGAAACGGCGCCAGTATGCTCGTCACCGACGATGCCGCCATGGATCATTTTCGTTTTGCGCTTCATCATCAAATACCTCCCTGATAGATCTTTTTACTTAAGTATCGTTCACTGCTGTCTGCAAAGATCGTAACGATATGACTTTCGGAAGGGGCTTTCTCTGCTTCAATCAAGGAAGCGTGTAAAGCTGCTCCTGAAGAGCTTCCTACGAGTAGGCCTTCCTTGTTTGCGATTTCCTTAACGCGGTCGAATGCATCCACATCGGTCACGGTATGGATCGCATCGAAATAATCGGTATCCATGTAATCCGGTAAAAATTCCATGCCGATGCCTTCTGTTTTGTGAGGTCCAGACTCGCCCCCGTTTAAAATAGATCCCTCAGGTTCAACAATCGCCGTTTTCACTTGGGGATTTTGCTCTTTCAAATAACGTGCTGTACCCATGAACGTACCACCCGTCCCAGCTCCAGCTAAAAAGATATCGACCTTTCCATCAAGGGCATCCCATATCTCCGGACCTAATGTTTTATAATACGTATTCGGATTGGCCGGGTTTGCAAACTGCGCAGGATAATAAGCGCCCTCAAGTTCCTTTTCTAGCTGCTTCGCTTTTTCAATCGCGCCAACCATGCCTTCTTCTGTCGGTGTGTTTACAACCGTCGCCCCGAGCGCCCGCATAAGCTCCTGCTTTTCCTCACTGAACTTTTCTGGTACCACAAACATAACGTTGATTCCTTTATTCACAGCAGCGAGCGCAAGTCCGATACCAGTATTACCAGCAGTCGGTTCGATCACCGTTCCGTCTGGCTTTAATTTTCCGCTCGTAAACGCTTCCTCTAGCAGCTCTTTTCCAAGGCGGTCTTTGATACTGCCGCCTGGATTGTAAAATTCAAGCTTTGCAAAGAGCCTTACACCATTCGGAAGGTTGAAGTTTGTAAGTTCAATAAGCGGTGTGTGGCCAATCAGTTCTTGTACATTTTTATAGTACCGCATTCATTTATTCCTCTCCGAAAACATCTTTCCATTCGTCACGTTTTTCAAGCATAGTGGTCGCAATTTCTTTAGCACCTTCAAGACTGTGATTGGCAGCCCAGCCACATTGAACCTCGTTACACGCAGGAACTTCGTCTGCTTCGAGGACATCCTTCAACGTTTTTTCAAGTACATCTAAGAGTTCATCATAGTCAGAATGGTTCAATACAGACAGATAAAAGCCAGTTTGACAGCCCATCGGTCCAATATCAATGACACGTTCATGATGGTTACGGATGTTTTCTGCCATCAAGTGCTCAAGTGAATGAAGCCCAGCCATTTCCATGTGCTCCTGGTTTGGTTGCTTGAATCGAATATCATATTTAGAGATTTCATCACCATTGTCACCCTTTGTTACTCCAACAAGACGTACATATGGTGCTTTTACTTTCGTATGATCCAAGTTAAAGCTTTCTACGTTCATTTTTTTAGCCATGCTTCTTCAGCTCCTTTATCATTTTCAAAATCAATTCTGCAGAGTTTTTCGCTGCAATTTTCAAAAAATGTTCGAATGACATTGGTGCATCTTGACCAGCAATATCAGATAAGGACCGGATTACAACGAAAGGTACTTTAAATTGATGACAAACCTGTCCGATAGCAGCTGCTTCCATTTCTGCAGCAAATAATTCCGGGAATTTCGTTTGGATGAATGCAACCCGATCAACATCATTCATGAAGGAATCACCCGAGGCGATCATACCTTTTACAACCTGCATGTCAGTAACATCCCTCGCACTTTTCTCAGCAATTTCAACGAGTAGTGCATCCGGTTCGTAATAAGCTGGAAGTTGCGGGACCTGACCATACTCATAGCCAAATGCCGTTACATCGACATCATGATGACGTATTTCTGTTGAGATTACGACGTCTCCAACATTGAGGTCAGGGTTGAATCCACCCGCGGAGCCGGTGTTGATCACATGATCTGGTTTGTAAATTTGGTTCAATAAAGTTGTGGCAATCGCTGCGTTCACTTTTCCTATCCCAGATTTAAGAAGGATGATTTCCTGCCCTTCGTATTCTCCTGTATAAAAGGTACAACCCGCGATCGTCTTTTCACTGTAGTCCCCAATCGAATGGAGAATCAATTCTACTTCCTCATCCATTGCTCCAATAATTGCAACTTTCATTAGTCACGTTCCTTTACTTCGCTTTTTTGTGCGCTTTAATTAACCAAACGTACGTATTGAGGCGTTCAAATGAAACCTCGAATCCGTGTGCATTAAAGCTTTCTGATAACACACCGATCGTCGTATAGTATTCCCGTTGAAGGTCCTCCAACAAATTGGTGTACCCTTGTTTTTCCACCCGTTCTTGTATCTTTTGCTTTGCTTGTTCATGTTCATACACAGTGTCTGCAAATACAATTTTACCATTGTTACCGAGCAGCTTTCCATAGTTACGGATTGCAACGTCTTTTTCATCATCTGTTAAATGATGAAAGGCGTACGTACTTACTATCGTATCGACTTTTGTATCTAATTCCCGGAACGACAAAAAATCTCCATTTATAAGAGTAAGCTCTGGGAAACGTTCCTGCGCTTTTGCCCTCATAGCCGGCGATGGCTCTACACCTATTACCTTTCGCCCCTTCTCCAATAGCTTTGCGGAGAGATTCCCAGTACCAACACCAAATTCTAATACGGTACCTGAGGAATTCTCTACAACCCGGTTCAGGATTTCATCATAATGTTCAAATACTTCATGATATTCATTGTTAGTTCCGTGTACCGTTTCATCGTAGGACTCTGCCCAATCATTGAATAGGTCGATAAATTCTCTACCCACTTGAAATGCCACATCCTTTTAATCTATATTATTCCTATCATTATACTATGAATTAAATTGAATACGGATACAAGGTTACCATATCTTTCGGTAAAAAACAATATTCCAAGCCTTTATCAGGCTGTGTTCAACCTCAAAAACCTAAGTGAAACAAAAAAAGAGATGCTTCATGATTTATGAAGTCATCCCTATTATTTTCTAGCTTATTAGTTATTCATCATCTGTATCATCCGTTTTATCCGATGCTGCACCAGGAACCCGTTCTACCGATGTTGGCTTCCAACCTTCACCGGCGACCCATTCGAGCATGACAACATATGGATTTTCCTTATTTGATGCGGTGCTGACGACTCCCTTTGCAGTTTGAGCAGAGCCGCCGTTACCAATCCACCAGTACTCAATTTCATCAGCAGTTAAGCCTGTTGCATATTGGAGTGCTTCCTTTTTTTCCTTCCAATCTACAGAACTATCGTCAAAGCTTGAGACGTGTTCCCCTTCTTGTACCGTTCCAACCGGTTCCCACGGTCCTTCTGGGCCACCATCGTCAGCAGATCGATACGTACCTTCAGTCAAAGAGTCCTCACCTGTTGTGTCTTCATCTTCAGATACATCTTCCTCTGATTTTTCTTTATCATCCTCTTTATTTCCATCCTCAGAGGAATTCTTTTCATTATCATTAGATGTATTATCCTTTTCACTAGCACCATCAGATTGTTGATCATCATCGTCAGACATTGCTGTTGTATTGTCATTTGATGGTTCCGTACTTGCAGCTTGCTCATCCCCGTCCAACAACATGGATGCTCCAACCGCCAATATCCCGATAAATACAGCCCCGATCAAAATATTTAAAATAAGATTTTGCTTCTTTTTCTTCGTACGTTCATGCCTTGATTGAAAAGAAAAGTCTTTTTTCATCGTGCCCCCTCCATTTCTACATATATTCTAACACTCTACATTGATTCGATGAAGAGTTTATTTTTTCTGTCCATCTTGATCAGTACACAATATTATATTTATAAAATTTGTAATATTTGCACTAGTTTTGTCGATAAAGAGGAATTCTGAAACCAAATAACCAATATAACAATAAGGAGGGGTGAACTTATGCGGTTTACGACTTTTCATTCAGATGAATGGAACTTGAAGACGTTTCATACAATCGGGTATACGAAGGAAACTCAAACACTGCATGTCTGTCTTCACGATGGAACATCTCTTGAACTGATGGATGTAACGGAACAGAGTTTGTTTGAATTCATCCTTGCACCATATAAAGAACGTTACCTCCAAGAACATTTGCTTCCAAATCACAAAGTGAGTGTCGTTTAATCATTTGATAAGGATTGTTGATCGTACTCATAAAGCTTTTGGACGATTTGTGCAAAGGAACGGTTCGTTTTCGATTGATGGGACTTTGCCTGCAAGTCGACCACAACAAGTGCATATTTAGGGTGATCTGCTGGAAAATAACCTGCAAACCATTTATTATTCTCAGCGGTATCACCCTTTTCTGCCGTGCCGGATTTCCCTGCGACAGCCCACGGCAGGTTAGCAAACGAAGCGTGGCCCGTGCCTTTCGGATGTTCCACGACCCCTTGTAGGAGGGATTGAAGTCTATTCATCGTATAACGAGAGAGCTCCGGTCCTTTTATATCCTGTTCTTCAAATTCCACTAGAGTCGCCCCATTCTTATAATCGACGGAAAGAGCAGCACGAGCCTGTTTCTTTTCCCCACCTCTTGCGATCATTGCCATCATATTTGCTACAGAGATTGGAGATAATCGTACATTAAGCTGCCCGATTGCAGTTTGTGAAACAGCCCGTGGGACACGCTTTTCTTCATTGCTTCCCCAGAAAATATTCTTTTTCTCCCCAGGAAAATGTTGAAAGGGATCAAGATGGAAAACCGAACCATTCCAGCCCGAATATTGAGTGATCCCAAGCTTTTCACCCAAATTCTCTAGTACAGTTTCATCTTTCTGTACCAACTCATTTAAAAGTTCAGCAAACGTAGCATTACAACTTTGGTAAAAGCTTTCCTCAAATGATAGCGAGCCTAATTTACGGGTCGCTACATCATCCTGATAAACGTTTTGATCACAATTGAATCGGCGATCAGCTAACTGAAGATTTTGTTCGATAGCGGCAGCAGCAGTCACAATTTTAAAAACAGAACCAGGTGTTTGCGGAATCAACATTTGGTTTTCAGTTCCTTCTTTTAACGGGTTGGAACCTGGAAACAAAGGTCGGCTGACCATTGCAAGAACGTCGCTCGTTTGAACATCTAAAAGAATGGCTCCTCCTTTTTGAATCTGTGCATCACTAATTGCCTGCTCGAGTATCTTCTGTTTTTCCTGATCGAGCGTGGTGTTTAAGGCAATCGGGTAAAATGGGTTTGATGGGGCTTTATATTTGACATCCAGGCCGAATAAAGGGCGCCCGGACTGCTCTACATGGTAAATAAGCTTAGATTCACCTTCTGAAACTAAAAAGGGATCAAACGCTTTCTGGATGCCCCGTATCCCGATTTCTGTCGTCTTATTTAATAAGCCTTTTTCAACCCTATCTGGATACCGTTCTAAAACAAGCTTCGGGTTTTCACGGACCGCTCCGATAAAATGTGCAGCAAAATCAGTTTGACGATCTTGAACAATCATTTGTCCATATGCTCCAGGAATTTGCATTTCGTTAATTTCTTCAACGATTGCAATTGAAATATCATTCGATTTAAAAACGAACGGAGTTGAGCGGTCCTCCAATTTACGTTCGAGTTGTTCTGCAGAAACCTTCAGGACATTACTAATTTTACGTAATTGTGTGTTCTCACGTACTAAAAAAGGAAATAAGATGACGGCAGGCTTATGGACTTCTTGTATCAATTCTCCATAACGATCCAACAGCTTACCTCTACCGTCATCGATGGCAATAGAATGAACCCTTTGCTCAACACTTTCTTCAACTAGATTAATCTGGTGACGTGAAAAGGAAAGTGTATCAAACAACTGGATTTGTGCTAGTCTTCCAATTAAAATCAATAGACCGATTGAAATGAATATTAAGATGTGATAAATCCGTTTTGGGTTACCCATTGCTTCCACCTCGTTAACCATTCTCACCGAAACGAAGTGAATTTAAAACGATGGAATAAAGAAAAAGCTGATCCTATACGTGTAACCACATGGGCTAGCACACTTTTGGATCAGCTTTATAGCTTTTGATTAAAGAACTTCGACGATACGTACGTTCATTTCTCCACCTGGTGTTTGTACAGTGACTTCATCTCCAATAGTACGTCCAAGTAAACTTCTTGCCATTGGTGAATCGTTTGAAATCTTCCCTTCGAACGGATCTGCTTCTGCACTCCCAACGATCTGATATGCCTCTTCCTCTCCGTCGGGTAATTCTATGAACTTAACTGATTTACCAATAGAAACGACATTCGGATCTTGGTCTTGTTCCTGGATAATCTCAGCGTTGCGAACCATCTTTTCAAGTTGTTGTATACGCGCTTCTATGAAGGCTTGTTCATCTTTAGCGGCATCGTATTCGGAGTTCTCAGAAAGATCACCGAAGCTCCGCGCAACCTTAATCCGTTCAACTACTTCTTTACGTTTTTCGGTCTTTAAGTATTCAAGTTCATTTTCTAATTTTTTCTTGCCTTCTACAGTCATATAATGCTTTTTTTCTGCTGCCATCGTTACTCACTCCTCCAAAACCTTCTCGTTACCGACTATTATATGCATCATTAGCAAAGACGTATTAATAAAACCTTGTAAGCGTTCTCTAAAAAGTCTATCTACTGTACCTGCATCCTGACTGGGTGTCCGGGTTATTATTTTAAAATGGCTTTTGATTCAAGGATTGTCCGGATTTTTGTCACCATCAGGTCAATTGCTACATGGTTCTGTCCGCCTTCTGGAATAATTATATCTGCATACCGTTTGGTCGGTTCGATAAATTGATTATGCATCGGACGAACGACTGAGGTGTATTGATCGATTACAGAATCGATTGAACGCCCTCTTTCATGAATATCACGTAGTAAACGTCGAATAATTCTAATATCTGCATCTGTGTCAACGTATAGCTTAATATCCATGAGATCACGCAATCGTTCGTCTTCAAGGATTAAGATACCTTCTAATATGATAACATCTTTTGGGTCAATTGGAATTATTTTATCACTTCTTGTATGTGCTGTATAGTCATAAACAGGCTTTTCAATCGATTCATTATTCCGAAGCCCTTCAATATGTTCAATCAATAAATCATTATCAAATGCAAGTGGATGATCATAATTTGTATTCAAGCGATCTTCCATCGACTTTTCAGACTGGTCTTTATAATATGCATCCTGTTCCAAAACTAAGATGGATTGATCCTGGAACTGACAAAAAATTTCTTTTGCAACTGTCGTTTTACCAGAACCTGAACCCCCTGCAACACCGATTACAATTGGTTTCTTTGCCATGCCTATTTCCCCTCTATCCCTGTATTTCTTACTTATTTACACCCCATGGAAAAAATAGGTGCTGCTTCGACTTATCCAGTATTTTTACTTAGCTTTGTCATTTTTTGTTAATACTGACTGCCATTCCATCTCCTACAGGCAAGATCGTCGTATGATAGTTCGTGTGTTCTATTAGAAATTCGTTATAGCTTCGAATTTTATGTGTCAGTTTTCGAAAACGTCTTGAATTGATGTCTTCATCCTGCTTTGAAACGAATCCTCTAAATAAAACATTGTCGCTAATAATTACACCACCAGGCGTCAACATCTTTTCAAACGCTGTAAAAAATCGTTCATATTGTCCTTTTGCGGCATCGATAAAAATAAAATCGTAAGGACCTTTTCCCCCAACTTCTTCTATAAGCTCGAGGGCATCCCCTTCCAACACAGTGATATTCTCAGTTAAGCCGCATTTCAGTATATTGTCGACCGCTTTAGTATAACGTTCGTGATCACGTTCAATTGTGACCAGCTGACTTTCTTTTAGAGCATGAATGATACGAACTGCTGAATATCCGATTGCCGTACCAATCTCTAGGATTTGTTTAGGTTTGTGTATACGTAATACTTGCAATAGAGCTTCCATTCCAATCAAGTCCATAATTGGAACACTGTTTTCTCGTGCTTCGATCTCTATCTGTTCAATTTCCGGTGAACGGTTAGGAATCAAGCCTTCTAAGTAATGCTTCATCTCATCTGTTACCATGGAAGCCCTCCTTAACCCGATATATTTTACCACAATAATAGTGCATATTCAAAAGGTATAAAAATTTAGCACGTCCAAAATCTCAAAAAGGGGGGATGCGAGTGGTCAACATTCCCCCCCTTGAAAATCAATCAAGGACTATCCGTTATTCTTTTTAGCGAGTTCACGCCACTCATGAATGTACTTTTCTTTCACCTTATTATGTTCTTCTAGTGTCTTCCTATACAGCACCTCACCATTTGGACGTGCAAAGAAAAAGTAATAAGGATTTTCTTTTGGATTCACCGCTGCATTAATCGCTGATTCTCCCGGAGAAGCAATCGGCCCTATCGGAAGCCCTGGTGTAGTATACGTATTATAAGGCGAATCCTCTTCGGTGTCGTTATAAGTAACGATGACTTTCGATTCTTGCTGCGCATAGGTCACCGTAACATCGGATTGAAGGTAAGGTATGTGTTCACTACCTAATCGATTATAAAACACTCCCGATACTAGGAATCGATCTTCCTTCTTTTTAGATTCTTCCTCAATGATCGATGCAAGAGTCAAAATCTCATGTATCGAATAACCGCTTTCTTGTATACCAGCTTGATAGCTAGCAACAACGGAATTCATCTTCTTGACCATCGTTTCTATGATAGACTCTAGCGAAGGATCTTCTTTATAAAATTCATACGTGGCAGGGAATAAGTAACCTTCTAATGGCCACATTATCTTTTCATCCAACACTTTGTCAGATAGAACTGGATATTTTGCCATTAAACCTTTAATGTATTCATCATCCTGCAATTTATTCAGAACTTCTTCCTCTGTATAGTCTGTTTGTTCTGAAATTTTCTTTGCAACTTGCGGAATACGAAGTCCTTCCGGAATTTGAACAGTAAATTCTGCCTCTTTATAGACTTTACCTTCTTTTAGTGCGGAAATAACATCTGTCATTTCCATAGATTTATTCAAATCATAGTTGCCAGCTTGAAAGTCATTATCATTTTTATATTTGACGTAATACTTAAAGACTAGTGCACTCTTAATTACGCCGTTATCTTCAAGTCGCTTAGCAATTTCACTTGTAGATGTTCCGATAGGTATTTTCACTTCTATACTTTCTTTGTTACCTGGGTCCATCGGTTCTAATGCCCCTTTGACATACACGTATCCACCGATCCCTGTCCCTAGGATAGCAAGTACTAGTAAGCTAAACACTACTATAACAATTCTCCGAACGACTTTAGCTTCCTGATGACGTCGTTGAATCGTCTCTTGATCAATATTTGGTTGAAGCACAAATGATCCCCCTTCCTCTCATCTGTTCTATTATAACGATAACGCCTTAAATTTTCAGCTAAAATTCAACATTTTTTGTATTTCAATCGAAATTGGAGTGGGTTACGTGACCCCTATGATGAACTCAATCTGCATTTTTCGCACGTCAAGCGAACCAATTTCTCCTATAATGCCCCGTGAACAAAAAAAGAGAGAGGATGGCTCAGAAGAGCTATCCTCTCTTTCATGTTACATATCCTCTTACAGTTCTTCTGAATCTTGGAAGGTGTTAATCATTTCCTCAATCATTTCCCATTCCTGATCTGTTTCGATCGGGAATAATTCAATATCGTCATCTTTTTCGCCTTTGTCTTCATAACGGAATGCGAAAACTTCTACTTCCTCATCGTCTTCTGCTTCCCCGTTGTCGCCAACAGGAACAAGGACCATATACGAATGACCAGATTCATCTACATCGAACGTAAATAATACCTCGAATAGATGCTCTTCACCATTTTCATCTGGAATAATAATCCGTTCTTTTTCTTCTTCTGTCATTTTTTATTACACCTACTTTTCCTCATTTGTTTGCCGGACTATCTAAATAGCCTTGTAAAATGAGCACAGCAGCCATTTTATCAATGACTCCTTTGCGCTTTTTCCGGCTTACATCAGCTTCAATAAGCATCCGTTGTGCTGCAGCTGTCGTTAATCGTTCATCCCATAAAACAGTCGGTACGTTTAATGTTTCCTCGATACTGCCAGCAAATTCTTGGCACATTTCTCCACTCGGTCCCACCGTGCCGTTCATATTTTTCGGAAACCCGACGACAATTTTTGTAATGTCATTTTTAGTTACAAGATCACGGATATAGGACAGGTCGTCACTTAGATTCCCTTTTCTTTTATACGTCTCAAGGCCCTGTGCTGTCCAACCCAATCCATCACTGACAGCAATCCCGATCGTTTTCGTACCAACATCCAACCCTAATGTTCGCATCGATTCTGTTTACCGTTCTCTTTCCTGGTGCTGAACTAAATACGATTTCACGAGTTCTTCGATTAGCTCATCCCGTTCAAGCTTACGGATCATACTTCTCGCATCATTATGACGCGGAATATAAGCTGGATCTCCAGATAACAGATACCCGACGATTTGATTAATCGGATTGTACCCTTTTTCCTGTAATGATTCATAAACCGATAACAACACATGTTTGACGTTGGTATCCATCGAGTCATCATGAAAATTGAATTTTACTGTTTTGTCCATTGAGCTCATCTTGACACCTCTCTTTATCGTATAAAGAATACTTGGCTAATGCCAAGCTTTAGCGCAGTCATTTGGCATAGTTGCACTTATACTTGGGACTTGAACTTTTCCGCAACGTCGATTATCGATAATTCACCCGACTGAAAAGTTATACGTTCCTAATGTGTAAATTAGTCAGTCCACGCTTTTCTATCTCCATTGTACAATACGTATCCTTGTTTAGGAAATGGATTTGACCCATTCGTAAACATAATTTAATGCTTCGTCAAGTTGTTCCGGATTTTTACCACCTGCCTGTGCCATATCGGGACGGCCTCCACCGCCACCGCCACAACGTCCAGCAACTTCTTTCACGAGTTTTCCTGCATGATAGCCTTCTTTAGTTAAGTCTGCCGTTACCCCTGCAACAATATTCACTTTATCATTTTGTGCTGAGCCGAGGACAATAATCCCGGTTCCAATCTTATTTTTCAAATCGTCAACGATGGATCGGAGGTTGTTCATATCGCTCGCAGAAACTTTCTTTGCCAAAACCTTGACACCAGCGACTTCCTTGATCGCATCGGTTAGTTGTCCTGCTTCAATGTTAGCGAGCTTAGCTTTCAATGACTCATTTTCACGTTGTAGTTCCCGTAATTGTCCTTGAAGACCTTCCACTTTTAATGGTACATCCTTCAGGTTCGTTTTCAACATTGCAGCAGAGTCCTTTAAAATTTGAACTTGTCCGTTCAAATGGCGGTACGCTCCTTCACTCGTTACAGCTTCGATTCGGCGTGTACCAGCACCGATGCCTGATTCTGCTACAATTTTGAACAGACCAATTTCTGCCGTATTTTCCACATGACAACCCCCGCACAGCTCAAGGCTGTAACCTCCAACTTGAACAACTCGGACGATGCTTCCGTATTTTTCACCAAAGAGTGCCATTGCACCCATCGCTTTCGCTTCTTCAATCGGTTTAACCATTTTGTCAACCGGAATATGGCTCCATATTTTTTCATTGACGATCGCTTCAATTTGATCCAATTCCTCAGATGTTATCTGGTTGAAATGTGAAAAGTCAAAGCGTAAACGATCAGGAGCTACTAAAGAACCTGCCTGATTGACATGCTTACCGAGCACATCCTTCAACGCCTGATGTAAAAGGTGTGTTGCAGTATGATTTTTGATGACACCAGCTCGATTTTCTTCGTGGACAAGTGCTTCAATTTTATCATTAACGCTTAGAGTCCCGCTCTCGATAACGACCGTATGGAGATGTTGACCATTCGGGGCCTTCTGAACATCCTTAACGGTAGCCCTTACCTGTTCATTCTTAAGTACGCCCATGTCGGCGATTTGCCCACCACTTTCTGCATAGAATGGCGTCTTTTCTAAGATGACGATTACCTCCTCACCTTCTTTTGCCCGCTCAATCGTTGCATTTCCTTTTACAATGACACTGACTGATGTCGTCTGCTTCAGGTTCTCATACCCAGAAAATTCACTTTGAGCATGAATGTCACTTAAAACGCCCGTTTGTACTTGCATTGAATCAAAGTCCTGACGTGCAGCCCGAGCACGTTCCCTTTGTCCTATCATTTCAGCCTCAAACCCGGCAAGGTCAACAGTCATTCCTTCATCCTCAACATATTCCTCTGTAAGCTCAAAAGGAAAACCGTATGTATCATACAGTTTGAAGGCATCTTTCCCTGTGATGCTTTGGCTGCCTGATGCTTTTTCTTTCTTGATGATCTCAGATAGAATCGAAAGCCCTTCATTTATCGTCTCATGAAAACGTTCCTCCTCATTCTTCACAACCTTCTGGATAAACGGGACGTTCTCCTGTACGTTCGGATAAAAAGCTTTCATAATGTCGGCAACAATAGGGACCAGCTCGAACATGAACGGTTTGTTTATGCCGATTTGTTTAGCAAAACGGATTGCACGGCGAATTAAACGTCTTAGAACGTAGCCACGACCTTCATTAGAAGGGACTGCACCATCAGAAATAGCAAACGAAACAGTCCGAATGTGGTCTGCGATTACTTTAAATGCAGTGTCAACCTGAGGGTTTTCACCATATCGGTAGCCAGAAATCTTCGCCGTTTCATTAATTGTCGGCATAAACAGGTCTGTTTCATAGTTGGTCGGTGCGTCCTGGAGAACACAAAGAACGCGCTCCAGACCCATTCCTGTATCAATGTTTTTCTTTGGAAGCGGTGTATAGCTCCCGTCCGGATTATGATTGTATTGTGAAAAGACGAGGTTCCAGATTTCAAGATATCGTTCATTTTCACCACCAGGGAAAAGCTCTGGATCGTTCGGGTCATCTCCGTATTTTTCACCACGATCAAAAAAGATCTCTGTATTCGGGCCACTCGGACCTTCTCCGATATCCCAGAAGTTTTCCTCAAGACGAATGATCCGTTCCTTTGGCAACCCGATTTCGTTATGCCAAATATCATAGGCTTCATCATCTTCAGGATGAATCGTCACCGACAATTTTTCAGGCTCGATTCCAAGCCATTTTTCATCGGTTAAAAATTCCCATGCCCAGTGAATCGATTCCTTTTTGAAATAGTCTCCTATCGAGAAGTTTCCGAGCATCTCAAAAAATGTATGGTGGCGAGCAGTTTTACCTACGTTTTCAATATCGTTTGTACGGATCGATTTTTGTGCATTTACGATACGAGGATTTTCAGGTACAACCCTTCCATCAAAATATTTTTTTAATGTTGCAACACCACTGTTGATCCAGAGTAGTGTCGGGTCCTCATGTGGGACGAGCGAAGCGCTAGGCTCTACACTGTGCCCTTTTTCTTTAAAAAAGTCCAGAAACATTTGTCTAACTTGTGCTGAATTCAGTTTGTTCATTTCCCTTTCCCTCCAACAAATCATCGTTTTAAAAGAAAACTTTGCAATGGCGCAGGCTACGCTATAGTCGTACTTTCACTAAGGAAAGCAATGACACTTTCCTTATGGAAAACACAAAAAACCCTCAGTCCACAACAGGGACGAGAGTTATATCACGCGGTACCACCCTGGTTACAGATACGTCGTTGTATCCATCACCTCAAACACAATAACGGTGTGCAGTCCGGCAGGGTTTGCCTGCATTCCGGAGTAGCGTTCAGTCAATCTTCATACAGAACCCCTTTCAGCTATCGGGACCCCTCTCTGTAAGTATGGGCTTGGACTTACTCGCTCCATCAACATATTCGCGATATTCCTCTATAGTGTTTGTTCGAAAACTTCCTCTTACATGCTTTCGCTTATTATAGCCGTTTTTATGAAACAATGTCAAACACTTCTGAAATGATTTTTGGCATGGAGAAACATGACTTTTCCTACTGCAAATAACGGAACCGCAACGATTAATCCGACAATGCCACCGATCTCCCCTCCGACCAAAAGTGCAAAAATAATGCCGATCGGGTGGATGTGCAGGTTTTTCCCTACAATTAAAGGACCTAGAATATTCCCTTCAACAAACTGCAACAACACCAATATCCCAATCACGATTAAAAGCGTATTGATCGAAACCGTTGCTGCAATAAGGGCAACAGGTACTGCACCGAGTATTGGTCCAAAGTATGGGATGAAATCGGTGATCCCGATAATGATACCTAATATGACAGGGTATGGGACTCCTGCTAACCAAAACGAAATGATCGCAAGTATTGACAAGATCAAGGCAACAGTCAATTGTCCACGAATATAGCTTCCCAATGATTTATCGATATCTGTTACCAGCTTCTTGCCGGGTTCCCTCCACTTTTTCGGTGTCATTCCCCATATAAGCTTATATATGAGCTCAATATCTTTTAACATATAGAAAACGAGAAAAGGAATGACAACCCATGTGAACAGATGACTCCAAAAACTTTTTAAACCATTTATAATCGCTAAGATCAAGGAATGGATGTAGTTTTCAACTGAACCAAGCATGTTTTCAAATTCCGTATGCACGGTTTCAGGCAAGTGGTCGGTGTGCTCATAGAATTCACTGATCCAATGCTGATATGTTTCAGATAATACCGGAAGCTGTTCACCTAAGTCTTTTAATTGAGTAACCAAATAGGGAACACTTTTTACAACAATCAACCCGACCCCGACAAAAAAGGCAATATAGATGATCAATACCGCCAGTGAACGTGGTAACCCTCTTCTATGAAGTCCCTCGACTATCGGATGAAGTAAATAAGTTATAAAGACAGCGATAAGAAAGGGGGCTAATAGTGAAAAGAAAAATTCAAGAACAGGATGCCAAAACGGACGGAGTTTTAATAGAACAAGTCCACAGAGCAGGATGAGCAGAACCATTCCTAAGCGGACAAGTGATTCAACTGTGAATAGTTTTTTCATAAAACCCCACCGGCTCTAAATTCATTGTGATTATTAATAAATCCAGCGAGCAATTTTCTTGCGAACTCTTTTTACTTTTCGACTTGATAGCCAATCATCGAGCTGACCGGCTTTCATATATCGTGTAAGGACATAAACACCGGCACAGGTTGTGAATAATGTTGTAAGTGTACGGTTCATGTAGTTCACCTTCCAATCTTGTTACATCGGCATTTGTAAATCTTCATCATCAAAAAGATCATCTAGCGAAGTAAGTGTTCCATCCTCTTCGACCTGGTTGAGGGTGAGTTTCCCCTCTACGGCCGTCAGTTCAATAAAACATCCCCAACAATAAAATTGATCGGCACCGATTTTTCCTAGATCCTTAGATTGACAATTGGGACATCTCATCAATCATTCCACCTCCTGAACGTATGGATTTTTGTTATCCTTTTCGTGTCTAATAGGATGTCCCGATTTGATCAATTTTAAACAACATACTGGACTAGGAAGTAATTTCATGATTTCGCAGTTAATTTTCCAGTTTCGCAGATTTTTTTTGATTTTCGCAGTTCTTTCCAGATTTTCGCAAATTATTCTATATATGGCTGTGATTTTACCGTTGGTGAATTACAAAATAAAAAAATCGCAGTTTATCAGCCTGATTTAAATGCTGATAAAGCTGCGGTTTTTGGTTTCAGATCACTTATTGGAGCTCGTCTTCAATAAAAGTTCAAAAAGTAAATGAATCAGATAAACAAATCAGAAGTTCGACTAATAACAATACGTCCTGTAAAAAGCCGAACCGACTAACGTCCTGTTAGCCCCGGTATTTTTTCAATATCCTCTTTAAGTTTGCTTGCAAGCTTTGAATTCCTCGATCCAACCTCAGCCTGACGAACCGCTGTCCATAAAGCATCCACTTCACCGCATAAAATTAAAAATTCTTTACTGCGGGTTACTGCGGTATAGATTAAATTCCGTTTTAGCATCCTGTAGTAACCTTTTACAATCGGAAGCACAACAATCGGAAACTCGCTTCCTTGGGATTTGTGGATCGAACAGCAATAGGCATGTGTAATTTGGTTAAGATCCGTTTTCTTGAATGTAACCTCTACTCCATCATAGGAAATAACGATTTGATCTTCTTTATCCACTGTTTCCCGGGCATAGATGATCGATACGATTTCGCCGATGTCCCCATTAAAAATCTGGTCTTCAGGGGAGTTGACGAGCTGAAGGACTTTATCCCCTACCCGATATATTGTATCGTAATGGTCAATCTCGCGGCGCTGGTCACTTGGCGGATTAAACATCTTCTGTAATTGCAAATTAAGTTCATCGATACCTGCCTTGCCTCTATACATTGGTGCAAGCACCTGAACATCCTTTGCTGTAAAGCCTTTGGCAAGTGCACTTCGACAAACCTGTAGGACAGCATCCGTAACCTGTGTCTGAACACATTGGAAAAATCGTCGGTCATGGTGCGGCTTTGTGATGTCTTTAGGTACATTCCCCATTTTCATTTCGTGAGCAAGCTGAATGACGGTCGATCCCTGCGCCTGTCGGTATATCTCTTGTAGCCGGACAATCGGAATCGAATCTGATGAAATGAAGTCCTTCAAAACTTGCCCTGGACCAACAGAAGGCAGCTGATCCTCGTCTCCTACAAGAATAATTTGAATCTCTCCCGGTAAGGCTTGAAACAATCGGAATGCAAGCCATAAATCGACCATCGACATTTCATCGATGATAAGAAGTTTTCCATTTATCGGATGGTCTTCATCATGTTCGAATCCATTCCCACCCTTCCAGCCTAACAGACGATGAATTGTCACCGCAGGGATCCCGGTTGATTCACTCATACGCTTCGCTGCACGTCCTGTTGGTGCGATCAACAGGAATGGAAATTCCCCATCATCATAATCTTTCGGTTCTAAGGACACGCCATGGATTTCAGAATAAGCCTCGATGATTCCTTTGATTACTGTCGTTTTTCCAGTACCAGGTCCTCCGGTTAAAATCATCATAGAAGAGGTCAGTGCTTTGTAAATCGCTTCCTTTTGTGCCTCAGCATACTCCATATTTTGTTCTTCTTCTAACCCACCGATCGCCGTGTAAAAGTCTGAAAGCTCGATTTTATCATAGTCATTTTGCTTCAACTGTTGTTTAATAGACTTGATGAGACCGTGTTCAGAGAAAAACAATGAAGGTAAATAAGCATCCTCTTCGTCGATATAGACGTTCCCTTCTTGATGTAAATGAACAATTTCATCGTAAAAATCAATTTCCTCATTATATGTATTCTGAAACAATAACCGTTTTGTTTCAGCGATCAAATCATCAACCGGAAGATAAGTATGTCCGTGCTGCATACACACCTCTTTGAGCGTAAAGAGCAGACCAGCCTGAATCCGTTCGGATGAATCCCGTTCAATTCCAAGAGCACGGCCGATTTCATCTGCACGTTGAAAGCCAACACCATCAATATCATAAATTAATTGATACGGATTCGTTTGGATCGTTGGAAGTGCATCCTCCTGATAGGCTTGATAAATTTTAATCGCAATAGAAGGACCGATTCCATATTGATTCAAAGTACTAAGTAATTGTTCAAGACCTTGATGTTCGATTAATACTTGGTGGATCGTCTTCGCTCGTTCCTCAGACAAATCGGGAACATTTTCGAGGCAAGCAGGATTCTCCATGATTTTTGTAAAGGCATCTACGCCTAACACTTTCACAACTTTTTCAGCTGTTTTTTTACCGATACCTGAGAATAAATCACTTGATAAATAATGGACCATTCCTTCTTCTGTCCGAGGCAAATCTTTTCTGTAAAACTCAACAATAAACTGTTTTCCGTATTTCGGATGCTCACGTTCCGTTCCCCAAAAGATATACGTTTCTTCTTCGTTCAATATTGGAAAAGTACCGACGACAACCATTTCAGTTTCCTTGTTTACAAGATCTGTTTCCTTAACGGATACTTTCAGAACGGTATAATAGGTTTCGCTATTATGGAAAACCTTTTGTAAAATAGCTCCTTTTACAAAGTGATTATCACCTGTATTCAAATCAAACTGGCTTTGAAGTTCCATCGTTTCGCCCCGCTAAATAGTGATTATTTAGTATACCGCATCTCGTCAGCCTGTTTTTTACCATTGTGAGCAAGTAAATGGTCAGGCTGAGATTCGACAGCATGCGTAAACATTTGATACGCTTGGTCATATAACTCCTTATACATATATGCGACACCAAGATTGTAGTAAGCATCCGCATGATCTGTCTCTTTTTGAACGACCTGTTCGAGAGCATGGATCGCCTCATCGAACAATTGTAATTTTCCCAGAGTAAGACCATATTGGAACACGGCTTCTGTGTCATCCGGATTTTTCTCCGCTGCTAATTGTAAATGCGGCATCGCTCGACGAGAATCCCCTAACTGTGAAAAGCTCATACCGAGCATAAAGTGTGAATCCGGATCAGAGAGTCCTTTTTGAATCGCTGTGTTGAAAAGATCGATTGCATCATCGTATTGCTCTACTTTATAAAAAACGATACCTGCCCCGTAGTAAGCAGCAGGTAAATTATCGTTCAGTGCGATCGCTTTATCATAGAAGCCCATCGCTTTGTCATACTCCCCCACCCGCTCCAGGAGGTTACCAAAGTTTGTATAGATAATCGGATCTTCCGGGTTCTCTTCAAGTGCTCTATGAAATGCTTTCGCTGCTTCCTCATAATTTCCTTCTTGCATATATTGAATTCCTAAGTCATTATGGTTTTCCGACATTCCAATCCTCCTCAACTACTTGGACTTTCTTATGCGTGTTCAAAAAGGAGGATAAAAAGAGCCGAAATTTCTGAAGTTCGACTAAATTATCACGTCATTAAAGGATGTTCAACTAAATTCGTTACATCCTGTAACAACATTGAACTGACTCACATCGTGTGAGCCCAACGTCGAACTGACTAACATCCTGTCAGCCTCCGGACTTTTTGAACTTCCTTTTTAAAAGAATAGGGCTGACCCATATTACAACTTACCATTGAGTCAACCCGAAGATGATCAAGCTATCGATACACCACTTTATAGGTAAGAAATCACACTACCATTTTTATAAACATCATCAATCGTCCCGCCACCAAGACAAACGTCACCATCATAAAAAACTACAGCCTGACCTGGTGTAATGGCTCGTTGCGGCTCATCGAAGATTACTTCATATTTTTGATTCGAAACCTTTTTCACCGTAACCGATCGATCCGGCTGACGGTAACGGAATTTTGCAGTGCAACGCAGTTCCTCCGGCATTTCTTTTCCGGAAACCCAACCAACCTTCACTGCTGTCAGTTTTTCTGAATACAATCGATCGTTATGAAAGCCTTGATCGACGAATAAAATATTGTTCTCAAGGTCTTTTCCAACGACAAACCATGGGTCCCCATCGCCACCGATACCAAGTCCATGACGTTGACCAATCGTGTAGTACATCAATCCGTCATGAGTACCTTTCCTCTCACCCTCAAGCGTTTGCATTTCACCTTTTTGCGCAGGGAGGTATTGACTCAAGAACTCCTTGAAATTCCGTTCACCGATAAAACAAATCCCTGTACTATCCTTCTTTTTTGCTGTCGCAAGATTTGCCCTTCCGGCGATTTCCCTAATCTCCGGTTTGTTGTACTCACCAATTGGAAATAGGACCTTCGAAATCTGTGATTGATCGAGCTGATTCAAGAAATACGTTTGATCTTTATTTTCATCAACCCCGCGGAGCATGACCGTTTCACCATCACGTTTGTCGACACGAGCATAATGTCCTGTCGCAACATAGTCTGCACCTAAACTCATTGCATGCTCGAGAAAGGCTTTGAACTTGATTTCCTTGTTACACATGACGTCAGGGTTCGGAGTTCTACCTGCTTTGTATTCATCAAGGAAATAGGTGAATACTTTATCCCAGTATTCTTTTTCAAAATTGACTGCATAATAAGGGATTCCGAGTTGATTACAAACGCGAATGACATCTTCATAATCCTCAGTAGCTGTACAGACACCATTTTCATCTGTATCATCCCAATTTTTCATGAATATCCCGATTACGTCATACCCTTGTTCCTTTAATAAAAGTGCAGCCACTGATGAATCGACCCCACCTGACATACCTACGACTACCCTTGTTTCTTCCGGTCGCCTCATTCCATACACCTCCAGCTACGATGTTAATCGACGAACGATCCGGACCGTCTCTTTAGCCGCCTTTTCGATGTCTTCCATCGTATTTCCATATCCAAAACTAAAACGAATGGCTGATGTCATCCGCTCTGTATCATCAAACATGGCAGCAAGTACGTGAGACGGTTCAATTGAACCTGCCGTACAAGCTGACCCACTCGATGCCGCAATCCCAGCAAGATCCAGGTTGACAAGCATCGACTCCACTTTAGTCCCAAGGAAACTGACGTTTAATACATGTGGAAGTGCTTTTTCCTTTGGACCATTTAAGACATATCGAATATCTGCTTCATCAAAAGCATGAAGCATTTTCTCTTTCAAAGCACGTAAATTTTCATGTCGTGTATTCTTTTCCGAAAAAAGAAGTTCAACGGCTTTGCTCATCCCCATGATTCCCGGAACATTTTCAGTCCCAGCTCTACGTTTTCGTTCCTGTTCTCCACCGAACGTACGCGGCTCAAGTCGAATGCCGTCCCTCACATAAAGAAAGCCATTCCCTTTCGAACCGTTAATCTTATGAGACGAGGCAGAAAGCAAGTCAACTCTAAGCTCGTTCACATCGATATTAATGCTGCCAAATGCTTGCACAGCATCTGTATGGAACAAAATCTCTTGCTCCTTTAAAAGAGAACCGATTTCTCTTATCGGCTGAATCGAACCTACCTCATTGTTTCCGTACATGATCGTTACGAGAATCGTGTCCTCACGAAGCGTTTGTTCTAATTGTTCAATTTGGACGATTCCCTCCTCATCAACAGGCAGATAGGTCACTTCAAACCCGTGTCGTTCGAGGTATTCAACAGCATGTAGAACAGCGTGATGCTCGATTTGCGACGTAATAATGTGTTTGCCCTTTTCCTGATTCGAAAGTGCTGCCCCAATAATCGCCATATTGTCCGATTCGGTGCCACCACTCGTGAACACGATTTCGTTGAATTGAGCATGGATACTCGAAGCAATTGTACGTCTCGCCTCGTCCAATGCTTGTCTCGTATTTCTCCCAAACTGGTGAATACTCGAAGGGTTCCCATATAGAGTTGTAAAGTAAGGGACCATCGCATCAACCACTTCCGGACGTGTCGGAGAAGTTGCCGCATGGTCTAAATAAATCGCATTCATACTATCACCTTATTTTTTATATCTTAAAAGCAATTCCGGCCGCTTAAGGAATTTCGACTTACTACGTTACGTCAATTGATGAAGTTCAACAAAATTCGTTACGTCCTGTAACAACGTTGAACTGACTCACTTCGTGTAAGCCTAACGTTGAGCTGGCTCACATCCTGTGAGCCCGGCTTCCTTAAATGTAGAACATGTATGGTTCCTGATCATCATCCCTACTATAAGAAGCGAGTTCCTCAAGTGTTGTATTATCTAATACATCTTTTACCGCATCACGGATTTTAATCCAAAGATCGCGTTTTGCGGGTTCTTCATTATCCATCACTTCAACTGGACTGATTGGACCTTCGAGAACCCGGATGATATCCCCTGCGGTTATGTTTTCCGGATCCTTGGATAAAATATACCCTCCGTATGCACCGCGGATACTATTGACAAGACCTGCGTTCCGAAGTGGTCCGATGAGTTGTTCAAGATAATGCTCTGACAAATCGTTGTCTTGAGCGATTGATTTTAGGGAAGTTGGACCTTCTCCATGCTTTTTAGCTAAAGCCATCATAATTGTTAATCCGTATCGTCCCTTAGTTGAAATCTTCATGTTTTCCTCCCTATTCCCAGCATGTTTTTCAATAATAACAGATTTTTCATATAGGATTCTTATGCATCATTTTCATTCGCGTTCGATATTTAAGCCTATGACATTATAGCATGAATCGGATAACTCTTGCATTGTTTCGAGCCTTATAGTATCGTTCAGGTAAAACTTAGACAAGGAAAAATTGTCCATAAAGATATTTCGGTGATTACCGACCCTATAGGCGAGACAAAGAGCTAGTTACACTCATATGTAGAAAGTGATTTTATGCTTTTAACGTGTCAAAAGGACGTGACAATATGGATTTATTCGATGTATCAGAAGAAAAAAACTTCCATGGAAAACCGCTTGCCGATAGGATGAGACCACGAACATTGGATGAATTTATCGGACAAGAACAAATTGTCGGGCGTGGAAAACTTCTCAGAAGAGCAATTGAAGCAGATCAATTGTCGGCGATGATTTTTTTCGGACCTCCCGGAACAGGAAAAACGACCCTTTCAAAAATCATTGCCAATACGACCTCAGCTCATTTTGAACAAATCAATGCAGTCACATCCGGTGTTGGTGAAATACGAACGATTACATCTGAAGCAAAAGACCGTCTGAAAATGAGCGTACAGAAAACCCTGCTGTTCATTGATGAGATTCACCGCTTCAACAAAAGCCAGCAGGATGCCCTGTTACCCTACGTTGAAGATGGAACGGTCATTCTGATTGGAGCGACGACGGAAAGCCCGATGTTTGAGATCAACCGAGCGCTTTTATCTCGTTCCAGACTGTTTCGGTTTGAGCCATTAACAGACGGACATATTACGAAAGCGCTACAATCCGCAATTGATGACCCTGAGCGGGGATTTGGCAATTACGAAGTTCAAGCTGAAACAGATGCCATTGAACATTTAGTCGACGTGGCGAATGGTGATGCACGTACTGCCCTCAATGCGTTAGAGCTTGCTGTGCTGACAACGAACCCTGATGAAAATGGCGTACTTAATATAACACTTGAAATTGCTGAAGAGTCGATTCAGCAACGGGTTTTACAATATGATAAAAAGGGAGACAACCATTACGATACAATCTCTGCCTTCATAAAAAGCATCCGCGGGTCAGATCCTGATGCTACGTTATATTGGCTCGCCAAAATGATCTATGCAGGGGAGGACCCCCGCTTTATCGCGAGAAGATTGTATGTCCACGCTGCAGAGGATGTCGGTCTTGCTGATCCAAACGCACTTTTGATTGCACAAGCAGCAGCCCATGCCGTTGATTTTATCGGAATGCCTGAAGCACGCATCCCATTAGCTGAGGCTGCCTTGTATCTTGCGACTGCACCAAAGAGCAATGCGGTCATCACAGCGATTGATAGCGCGTTGCAAACAGTGAAAAACGAGAAAATCGGACAAGTTCCCGTGCATTTGCGAGATGCTCATTATACTGGTGCAAAGGAACTGGGCTCTGGAGCAGGCTATAAATATCCGCACGATTTTCAGGACGGTTTCGTTCCCCAGCAATATTTACCGGATCATTTGCTCCACAAAAAGTTCTTTCATCCGACAGAACGTGGATATGAAAAATCTGTATCAAGAAGACTTGATTATTTTGAAGAACGGATACGAAAGGGCAAATAACCTACTAAACAATCTTTTAACCGCATATCGGTAAAATAAATTAGTAATCTGGTATAGTTTCTTACTTTATTGGCCAAAATGCTAGTAAAAACCTTAGGGATTTAATAAAAGGAGAGAAACTATACGATGACAAACATTAGACAAGATGCATGGTCAGAAGAAGACGATCTTTTATTAGCAGAAACTGTATTAAGGCATGTACGTGAAGGCAGTACCCAACTTCTTGCATTTGAAGAGGTAGGAGATAAGCTTGATCGCACCTCTGCTGCCGTTGGATTTCGTTGGAATGCGATTGTTCGTAAAAAGTATGAACAAGCGTTGAAAATTGCCCGCCGGCAACGCAAAGAGAGAAAACGGGCTGTGGCAGAACAGCCGACACAAACGCCGGCTAAAGCAAAGGCTAATGCTTATCAATCTCGTTTAGATGATCCAATAGACTTCGAAAACTACCATCCGCTATCTGAACCCAAAAGCAGAAGTATGGTACGGGATGAAGTTTCTGAAGCGAACATCACTAGAGAACGAGAAAATGCGGTGGAGAACAAGGTAACCGAACCGGAGATGGTACACAAACTAGTAAATGAAACGGCACCGTCTCGTTCCAACGGCCGTATCACCCTTGATTCTGTTATTGAGTTTTTACAAAATCTGAATGTTGAACAAACGACGAATTCTTCCTCATTACAGCAGCAAAACGACCGTCTGGAACGGGAATGCAAAGCCTTGCAAAGGGAAAATAATAAGCTGGAAGCTTCATTAAATGAATTAACTGAAAACTTTTCAGCTTTGAAGGATGACTACCAAGCTCTGTTACAAATCATGGATCGAGCTAGACGAATGGTACTGCTCCAAGATCAAGAAGAGCTTGCATCACCAAAATTCAAAATGGACAAAAACGGAAATTTAGAGAAGCTTGCAAAATAATTAGTATCATAGTTTATGAAGCGAAAAAAGGTGAGACTCAGTGTGAGTTCTCACCTTTTTGCTTAACGGAGCCGTTCGATTTCGATTCCGCCTTTTTCCAATAGCATATTGATCACATAGCCTGCCATCATCAGACCAGACATCGATGGGATGAAAGCGTTGGAAGAAGGTGGCATTTTCGCCTTACGGATGCCCGTATTCTCGTCCGGTACGATATCCTGTCGTACCTCCTCCTTGATCTTTACCGGCTTTTCGTCTGAATAAACGACGTCAATGCCTTTATGAATCCTTTCTTTACGTAGCCTTGTCCGGATCACTTTTGCAATCGGATCATAGCTCGTTTTTGAAATATCTGCGATCTTCAGGCGAGTCGGATCCATTTTGTTAGCTACACCCATACTCGAGATGATAGACACGTTACGCTTCAAGCATTCCTTCATTAAATGAATTTTGTAAGTAATCGTGTCCGATGCATCAATTACATAATCAAGTGGATATTCAAAGAATTGCTCATACGTTTCTTCTGTATAAAAAATCTTTAATGCTTCTACTTTACATTCTGGATTAATATCGGCAATTCGTTCTTTCATCAAATCCACTTTCGGCTGACCGACAGTGGATAAAAGTGCTGGCAGTTGTCGATTTACATTTGTGATATCGACATCATCTTTATCGACTAAAATCAGTCTGCCGACTCCTGATCGAGCGAGGGCTTCTGCAGAAAAGGACCCTACTCCCCCGACTCCGAGTACAGCAACTGTTGAATTTTCAAGTACGTTTAAACCTTCTTTACCTATTGCAAGCTCGTTACGTGAAAATTGATGTAGCATATTTGTATACTCCCTCCGTACTGCATTCCAAACACATTTATTAGCATATATGATTTACTACTTTAAATGCAACACGAAATACCGAAGCGTCTTGCTCTTATCATGACCGAGACACATTTTTTTTGCCGTTCTCGGGCATCACATCAGCCATTGAGGACACCGAACCTGATTTTTATGGCTTTACTGTCCTCATAGGCTTCTTATGAGGATAAGAAAAACCTCTTTTTTAAAACAAAATAAAAACAACCAGGTTTCCCTCGCTGTTTTTCTGAATTCATATATAGAGTCCCATGCGTGCCGTTGCGATTTGATCCTCTGTGTTGAACCTGCCTCGATAGGTGGGTGCTTTGTTACGATTCTTATACGTCCTTTCTTAGGAAGGCCTGTACGCCAATCATAAACTCAAACTCCCATTTTATTAGTGTTGGCTCAAACGTTCGGCAGAAACGTACACCTCAGGACTCTTTAATATTGTAATTAAAGAATAGCATATGATTGAAACGCTTTCAATTATTTATCAGTGTTTTCCCAAAAATCAGACTTCTTTACTAATCCGACATGTATCCTCTTACATACACCTAGAAAATCAATGAATAAAAGGCACCAATTTAATGGATGAATACCATTATTTCGGTGCCCGCAAACATAGTTATTGCTTGTTCGAAATCGTTTCTTTTTTCGTCACCTTCAAATGGAGGTCCTCTAACTGACGGGCACTTACCTTATTTGGAGCGTTCGTCAGCAGGTCGCTTGCACTTGCGGTTTTCGGAAACGCAATCGTATCCCGTAGATTTGAACGACCTGCTAAAATCATGACAAGACGGTCAAGTCCGAGTGCGATTCCACCGTGTGGCGGCGTTCCATATTCAAATGCTTCAAGCAGGAAGCCGAATTCCTCATACGCTTGCTCTATTGTAAAGCCAAGCGCTTTAAACATTCGCTCCTGCATGTCCTTTTTATAAATCCTTTGCGATCCTCCACCTAGTTCATAACCGTTCAAAACAAGGTCATACGCCTGGGCACGAACGATTTCAGGCTCTGTTTCAAGAAGGTGAAGATCTTCCGCTTTCGGCATCGTAAATGGATGGTGGGCTGCCACATAGCGATTTGCATCCTCATCATACTCGAGTAGCGGGAAGTCTACGACCCAAAGGAAGTTAAACTTGCTTTTATCGATCAAACCTAATTCTTTTCCGAGTTTTAAACGTAAGGCACCAAGGCTTTCCGCCACGACAGTCGGATTGTCTGCAACGAATAACAGCAAATCTCCTTGTTGGGCACCGAATGCTCCAACCAATTCCTTCTGGATCTCATCTGAGAAAAACTTCGCAATCGGACCCTTCAAGCCTTCCTCTTCGACCTTCAACCAAGCAAGGCCTTTTGCTCCATACACATTAACAAACTCTGTCAGTTGATCGATATCTTTACGGGAATAGTTGTCCGCATTGCCTTTTACATTAATCCCTTTTACTTCTCCGCCATTCTCAACGGTAGAAGCGAACACTTTGAAGTCCGATTGTTTTACAATTTCTGAAACGTTGACAAGCTCCATTTCAAAACGAGTATCTGGTTTATCCGATCCATACCGGTTTATCGCTTCTGCATATGTCATTCTCGGAATCGGTGTTTCTAATGCTACTCCTTTTGTTTCCGTCATGATAGAAGTCATCATTTCTTCTGTCATCGCCATCAGATCCTCTACGTCCATGAACGATGTCTCGATATCGATTTGTGTAAATTCAGGCTGGCGATCTGCTCGTAAATCTTCATCACGGAAGCAACGTACAATTTGATAATAACGCTCGTAACCGGAAACCATCAGCAGCTGCTTGAAAATTTGCGGTGACTGCGGTAGTGCGTAAAAGCTGCCAGGGTGGACACGACTTGGAACTAGATAGTCCCTTGCTCCTTCTGGTGTACTTTTCGTAAGCATCGGTGTTTCCATTTCAAGAAATTCATACCCGTCTAGAAAATCACGGATCTGCTTCGTTACTTTGCTTCTAAGCTTGAACGTTTCTTGCATCTTCGGACGTCTTAAGTCGAGATAACGGTATTTCAACCGGACATCTTCGGTGATCTCAGAATCATTCGAAATAACGAATGGCGGAGTTTTTGCTGCGTTCAGGATTTCAACCGATTGCGCAAGAATCTCAATTTTACCTGTTGGCATGTTTTCATTGATTGTTCGTTCCGCTCGAGCAACAACGGTTCCTTTTATATCAAGGACATATTCATTTCGAATCCGTTCAGCAAGTTCAGTTGCTTCTTTCGAATGTTCAGGATTGAATACAACTTGAACAATACCCGAACGATCACGGAAATCAATGAAAATCAATCCTCCCAGATCACGGCGTTTTTGCACCCACCCTTTTAGCTGAACCGCTTCATTTATATGTTTTTCACTTATTTTCCCGCAATGATGTGTTCTTCCGATCATCCTAACGTCCTCCTTCAAGTTGCTTCAACACATAATCCTTTGCTTCTTCAATCTTTACTTCTACCTGTACACCGCTAGCCATATCCTTGATATTGATGACTCCTTTATCAAGTTCATCTTCACCAAGAACAAGTACATAACGGGCATTGAGTCGGTCTGCAGCTTTAAATTGTGCTTTCATCTTTTTATCTAAATAATCACGATCGACCTGTAAGCCTGCTTTTCGAAGCTCATTTAAAAGTGATATACTCTGTTTTTTCGTTTTTTCTCCAAGTGTAATCATGTAACAGTCCAGCACTGTTTGAACTGGTAATTCCACCTGTTCTGCCTCTAGAGCCAGCAAAAATCTCTCCAAGCTCATCGCAAAGCCAATCCCTGGCGTTTCCGGACCGCCAATGTCCTCAACTAGTCCGTTGTAGCGTCCACCACCGCTTAACGTCGTAATAGCACCAAATCCTGGTGCTTCACTCATGATTTCAAATGCCGTATGGTTATAATAATCCAATCCACGAACGAGTGTTGGATCTACTTCATATGAAACGTCCATTTCCTCAAGATAAGATTTTACATTCTCGAAAAATTCCCTGGATTCGTCATTCAAGTAATCAAGTATCGAAGGAGCGGTTTTCATCGTTTCGTGATCGCGATCCTTTTTACAATCCAGTATTCGTAATGGGTTCGTTTCGATGCGATTCTGGCAATCCCCGCAAAGCTCACTGATTACTGGTGTGAAATGCTTCACCAATGCGTCCTTGTGTGCCTGCCTGCTTTCTTTATCACCGAGTGAATTGACGACGAGTTTAAGGTGTTTGAGTCCAAGCTCCTGGTAAAGCTGCATTGCAAGTGCAATGACTTCGGCATCGATCGCTGGGTCATTGCTTCCTAAAGCTTCAATCCCGAACTGGACGAATTGGCGGTTTCTGCCTTTTTGCGGCCGCTCATAGCGGAACATCGGACCGATATAATACAATTTTGTCGGTTGTTGAGCTTCACCATAAAGCTTGTTCTGAACATACGCACGAACCGTTGATGCAGTTCCTTCCGGACGCAGGGTGAGGTTGCGATCACCACGATCTTTGAACGTATACATTTCTTTCTGTACTATATCAGTGCTGTCTCCAACTCCACGTTGAAAGAGCTCAGTGTGTTCAAAAATCGGTGTTCGAATTTCGTGATAATTGTAATTCCTACATAGTTCTTTTGCTTTTTCCTCAATTATCTGCCATTTTTCAACTTCCCCTGGCAATATATCCTGGGTTCCTCTTGGAATCTGAAAACTCATTCGATTCACTCCTCATCCATCATAATTGACTGTTTTTAAACGTTGAAAACTTGGAAAGGCAAAGCTAGTACGTAGGGTGAGCCTTAGTTGCACTTTTACACGTATAGAAAGTAAATTGATACTTTCTATACGTGTAAAAACCAAAAAACTCCCGCCCCTCCTTAATAGAAGAAGGGACGAGAGTATATTCACCCGTGGTACCACCCTAGTTGAAGTATAATCACTTCCACTCGATAAACAGTTAACGCCTGTTAACGTAAATCCCTACTCCAGACCGTTTCGGGACAAAACCTAAAAAGTGTCTTTCATTCAGTCTTCATGTGGAAATGCTTGCAGCCGGGGCATTTCCTCTCTTACCAAAAGGGGCTGAATTACTTTTCTTCATCATTGGTTCTTTTCGATTCAATTTGAATTGATTTCTATCATACTCACGTTTTAATCGGTTGTCAAGATTATTTTTAAAGAAAACTCGGCGATTGCCGAGCCTTTAGGCGAAAGCAGAGTCATGGTTGCACTTATACTATAGAAAGTATTAAATACTTTCCTAACATGCGAAAAAAGTGCAACCCCTGCCGATCAGCGTTTAATTTGATGCTTCAACTTCTTAACAGCCTCAAGAGTAACGCCAAATTCCTCAGCAAGCTCATAGTTCGTCATCATATGTTCTTTTTCGATGAATTGATGAAAATCCATCCCGAACAATGAAGATGCCCGATTGTTCAATGCTTCCGTTTTTAGACTCTTTCTCATTACGATCCAACCTTCCTGTACGGAATTCCTTTTAGTAGCATTTCCGATTTGGTTGATTTTTCTACATACGTACAGGAAATTTTTAAAAATAAAACAAAAGGGTTGACTCTGTTGAAAGCCATCCCTTTTTCATTCAGATGTATCGAGAATCAGTGTTACTGGGCCTTGATTGTTAAATTGCACGTCCATCATTGCACCAAACTCCCCTGTTTCTACGTGAACGCCTTTTTCAATCAGACTTTGATTAAATCGATGATAAAGGGCTTCCGCATGTTCGGGTTTCGCTGCTTGCATGAAGTTTGGCCGACGTCCTTTCCGACAATCGCCAAATAGGGTGAATTGGGAGATGGACAAAATTTGCCCTTCAATATCTAGTAATGACCGATTCATTTTCCCTTGGTCGTCTTCAAAAATGCGAAGGTTTGGGATTTTGTTCACAAGAAATTCTACGTCTTCCTCAGTGTCTTCATGTGTTACACCAACAAGAAGGACAAGACCACACTCTATTTGTCCGATTACTTCACCTGCAACGGTCACTTTTCCGTACGAAGCACGTTGTACTACTACTCGCAAATCCAATCCCACCTTTTGGAATCAGCAGTTTGTGGCTGACTTTGAACTGTTAATTTTACTGCATCATTCGTCGTACTGCATAAATATCAGGAATACGTTTGATTCGTTCTACAACCTTGTGCAGATGATTTACGTTTTGAATCGAAATGGTCATATTGATGGTCGCCATTTTATTTCGGTCTGACCTGCCTGATACTGCACTTATGTTCGTCTTCGTTTCCGCAACGGCATGAAGCACTTCATTAAGCAGCCCTCTTCGGTCAAATCCATTGATTACAATATCGACGCTGTAGTTTTTCGTATGTTGGGAATCTCCTTCCCACTCAACCGGCAATAAGCGGTTATCATCTTGCTCTGATTGGATATTCGGGCAATCCGTTCGGTGAATCGAGACGCCTCTTCCTTTAGTAATGTACCCTACAATATCGTCACCTGGTACAGGGTTACAGCATCTGGACAACCGAATCAACAGGTTGTCGATTCCTTTTACCGTGACTCCTACCTCTGTCTTTCGTTGCGGGTACGTTTTCGTATTGTTGATTGCAGACAAAAGCTTGGCTGAATCTTCATCCTTTTTCTTTCTCAATTTATCCGTTAAACGGGTTGCAATCTGTGCTGCGGTAATTCCGTTATAGCCGACTGCTGCATACATATCCTCGATGTTTGTAAAACTGAATTTTTGAGCTACAGTTTGTACATTCTCTTGAGTGAAAACTTCCTTAAGTTCGTAGCCGTGATTTTTAATTTCCTTTTCAACGAGTTCTTTTCCTTTTAATACATTTTCTTCTCGCTTTTCTTTTTTAAACCACTGGCGTATTTTATTTTTCGCATGAGAGCTTTGGGCAAGTTTCAGCCAATCCTTACTTGGACCATACGAATGTTTCGAAGTCATCACTTCTACAATATCCCCGGTCTTCAATTTATAATCAAGCGGGACCATTTTGCTGTTCACCTTAGCCCCGATACACTGGTTCCCGATTTCAGTATGGATACGGTAGGCAAAGTCTAATGGAACGGATCCTGACGGCAGCTCGATCACATCTCCTTTAGGCGAGAAGACGAACACCATGTCAGAGAATAAATCAACTTTCAACGATTCCATAAATTCTTCTGCATCCGTTGCATCGTTTTGCCACTCAAGAATTTCACGGAACCAAGTAAGCTTCTCTTCGTATGTTTTGTTACCGTTATTCGCTGACTCTTCCTTATAAGCCCAATGAGCAGCAATCCCGTATTCTGCCACTCTGTGCATATCATGGGTACGGATCTGAACCTCCAACGGATCACCTTTTGGACCGATGACAGTTGTATGGAGGGACTGATACATATTCGCTTTTGGCATCGCAATGTAATCTTTAAATCTTCCTGGCATCGGCTTCCAGCATGTATGGATGATTCCCAGAACTGCATAACAGTCTCGTATACTATCGACCACGACCCGAACAGCCAATAAGTCATATATTTCATTGAATTGCTTGTTTTGCTTAGTCATTTTACGGTAGATGCTATAAATATGTTTGGGTCTTCCCCACATTTCAGCGTCGATGTTCACTTCTTGAATACGTTGATCTATGTCTTGGATCACTTCCTGAACATACTGTTCCCGTTCTGCCCGCTTCTGCTTCATCAAGTTGACTATCCGATAATATTGCTGGGGGTTCAAGTATCGGAGGGAAACATCCTCAAGCTCCCATTTAATTGTTGAAATACCGAGCCGGTGAGCAAGCGGCGCAAAAATCTCAAGTGTCTCGTTCGCCTTTTGGTACTGTTTTTCCTTAGGCATATGCTTCAGGGTTCTCATATTATGAAGTCTGTCAGCCAGCTTGATCAATATACAGCGAATGTCTTGAGCCATTGCCACAAACATTTTCCGATGGTTTTCAGCCTGCTGCTCTTCCTTCGACTTGAACTTGATCTTTTTAAGCTTAGTAACCCCATCGACAAGCATACTGACTTCTTCACCGAAGGCTTCCGTCAATTCCTGCAAAGAGACGTCCGTATCCTCAACGACATCGTGAAGAAACCCTGCTGCAATCGTAGGAGCATCCATTTCCAAATTAACAAGAATGCCTGCTACTTCAACAGGATGATCTATATAAGGGTCACCCGATTTGCGGTATTGTCCTTCGTGCGCTTCCTTTGCAAAATCGTATGCCCTGTTAAGAATTTCTATATCATTTTTTGGCAGATAAGTTGCCGCTTTTTTCATAACTTCTTCAATGGTCATGCGAATCACCCATCATTATCTCGATTGGTATATAGATTCTATTATCGTTAAAATTTTACTTCCTGTAAAGGGTTAAGCGAAAAATGTCGAATAAAACCGATTTCTTTGGCTTCGGAGGGATCGGATCGAGATTCGCAGTTCTTCTCAGATTTTCGCAGATGATTTTTGAATTTCGCAGTAAATCCTAATATTCCACCTCGATTGAATTTTTCAAGATGGATTAAGATCGGTTTTTCCAAATAAAGAAAAGACCCCTCTCATTGTTAGGGGTCTCTTTGATTCAAATCAGTATTGCATCAATGTAAAAATATCATATCCGTCGAGTTTATCTCGTCCATCCAAATAAGTCAGTTCAATCATGAAGGCAATACCAACAACCACTCCTCCAAGCTTTTCAACAAGCTGAACCGTTGCATCGATCGTTCCTCCCGTTGCCAAAAGGTCATCTGTGATCAAAACTCGCTGACCCGGCTTTATGGCATCCTTGTGCATTGTTAGGATATCCTTACCGTACTCTTTCCCGTAATCTACTTTTTCAACTTCTCTTGGAAGCTTTCCATCTTTTCTTACAGGAACGAATCCAACATTTAATGCATATGCAACCGGACAGCCGACGATAAAACCTCTTGCTTCAGGTCCTACAACAACATCAATTTCTCGATCCTTCGCATAGGTCACGATATCGTCCATTGCTTTTTTATAAATATCCCCCTGTTGCATTAACGTCGTGATGTCTTTAAAACGGATTCCTTCCTGAGGGAAATTTTCTACTACTTCAATGTATTTTTTATAGTCCATCTACTAGTTAGCCTCCTCAAAACGTTTGCTTTCATTATCATTTTCTTCAAAAAACCACTTTTTCAACTCACGGTATGAGGAGTAACATAAATCATTTTCGAGACTGGCCTGTTCTTGTTTTCTCCTATACGTTTCCGAATCAGTCAACGGTCGCTTTTGTGGTTGATCAGATACTGTTACAAATCCATTCTCTATTGTAACAAATTCAAGTTCAAAAAACACCTCTGTCATAAAAATGACCGATTCAGGTGTCCAGCCTTTATAGGACGCTAGGTCCTTTGCTCGTTTACGATATTCGAACGGTTGTTTCTTATTTAAAAAAGCATAAAACCATTTGAATTGGTCTCGTGTTGGAATCGGATTAAAGTAATGATCCTCATTATGATGAAAGACAGTGTAAACGCGATCTGCATAGCTGCCTAACGAAATCAAATGTTCTAAGTGCCCCTTGCTCGACGGTAAATCCAAGACAAACATATACTTAGTATCTAAAATAGCCTTGTCGGACGTAAGATTATCAATCTTCTGTATTCGATCCTTCCAATCATGCAGCTCCAATTTTTCAATCGTTTCGTCCCTATAGTGTAAAAGAAGAACCTTGTCGCGTGGGATCAGGCTTAAACGTTTTGATAAATTTTTGATACCGCGATAATCAAACAGTTGTTTTTCTTTGACAGCAATGTCCTGCAGCATCACCTGAGGTTTGCGGAACCCGTTCCATTCATTGATAGAAAGCTCACCAACTACTGAAATAGCAGCATTCGGTGTAATCTCTTCAAACACTTCTCCAAAATGAAAACCGATCACGTCAAGCGTAGATTGATTACCATTTAATGCTAGTTTCAGATGATTGGATTCGCTGCCGATTCTCCGTATTTCCTTTAGTTGGCACTGATCGATCATGAATTTCGGCTTTGGGTTCTCGACCCCAAATGGTTCAAGCATTTGTAATTCTTCAATCACATCCAACGAGATATCATCGACAGAACAGCTGACATCAACTTTTGTTATCGGTGTAAAATCCTCTTTTGAGAGGTTGCTTGATGCGAGCTCATTCAAACGATTACGTAATTCCTCAAGGTTTTCAACCTTTAATGTCATCCCTGCTGCCATCGGATGGCCGCCAAAATGAGGCAGTATATCTCTGCATGTTGATAAGCTTTCGAACATATCGAACCCAGCGATGCTTCTTGCAGAGCCCTTCGCCTCGCCCTTTTCCTCATCAATACTCAAAATGATCGTTGGTCTGTAATACCGTTCAACTACCCTCGATGCAACAATTCCGATTACGCCAGGATTCCAGCCTTCCTTGGCGATGACGAGAACGGAATTATCTTCAGGTGGGTACTGTTCTTCAATTAGTTCGATCGCTTCTTTCGACATTTCATTGACAATCGTTTTCCGCTCTTTATTCATTCCATCGATTTCTTCTGCAATCCATTGTGCTTGTTCAACATCATCAGTCGTGAATAATTCGACCGCCGGTTCAGCAGAATCTAATCGTCCTGCTGCATTGACTCGAGGTCCGATCGCAAATCCGACATGCTCTGAGTTTAACTGTTGATCCGAAATGCCACATACCTTCAATAATGCTTGAAGTCCTGGTTTTGAAGTTGATTGGAGCTTTTGTATTCCGAGCTTTGCAATCAACCGATTTTCATCAACTAGTGGAACTAAGTCTGCAATTGTACCGATACATGCGATATCGAGAAGATGAATAGGCGCTTCATCTAATAATGCATGGGCAACTTTAAAAGCAACTCCAACTCCCGCAAGTCCTTTAAATGGATACGGACAGCCTGGTTTCTTCGGGTTGATTGTCGCAAAAGCATTCGGTAATTCCGGTGGAGGTTCATGGTGATCTGTAATAATCAGATCAATCCCCAATTCCATGGCGACATCTGCCTCGTGGGTTGCTGAAATACCTGTATCGACCGTCACAATCAAGGAGTACCCCTCGTCCTTAGCCCAGCGAAAAGCAGCTTCATTTGGACCATACCCCTCGGTAAATCGGTTCGGGATATAGAAGTCAAATCGCGCACCGAGCTCTCGAAATGTATGGATCATAACGGATGTACTACTTACACCATCTGCATCATAATCCCCAAAAATCAGAATTTTCTCATCCTGCTCAATAGCGTACTTAATCCGTTCGACCGCTTTTTTCATATCATCTAACAGAAAAGGATCGTAAAACATTGTATCCTCAATATGTAAAAACTGATTAATTTCCGTTTCCTCATGTATACCTCGACTGACAAATAAACGGGCGAGTAAAGGAGAAATGTCATGTTTTTGTATAAGCTCCTTTGATTTTACCTCATCTGCTTCTGTCAGCTTCCATCTTGTCTTTGCTTTTAACATAAAAACCACCTCTTGACCTACTCATTATACTAGAGGAGCCAAAGAGGTGGCAAATGATATTTATATTGTATATTCATCGACTCGGCGTATCAGATCCGAATACTTTTTCTTGTTGTTCTTCATTGTTTTCTTTATTTTCCGATGATCTTAATGCTTGTTCACCGTTCGTTTCAAAATCGCTTTTCATTTGTCTGTTTTCTCGTAGTAACGACCGCAATTCACGTTTCATCGACAGGTAGCGAACAGAGCCTGCAGCACCAACGGTAAGTGCACCTAACATCGCAGAACCAAGGATCACTAACACTAGAGGCCATTGTGCCGTCCCAAACACATAGTCCACTCCCACAGGCTCAACGTTAATCACTGCAAATACAGCAACAATTATTGCAAAAAACAGGACAATGATTAAACTCCATTCTCTTTTCAAAATTCGCTCATCCTTTCGTATCACTTTTATACTCTTTTTCCCAATTATCACTTGACTTGAAACATCAATGCTTTCTTAACCTTGTATAAACGAAAAACCTGAGTGGAAATACTTTGTTCCACTCAGGCTTTCTCAATTTTTATGCTTCTGATGTGTTTGAGCTTTTAACAGATTTGTTCTTCAGTTGTTTCCCCTTCCACACTAACCAAAGCTGGGAAGCGATAAACAGAGATGAATACGTTCCTGCTACAAGTCCCACCAATAAAGCGAATGAGAAATTGCTGATTGCTTCACTTCCGAAAATCATCAACGCTGCAGCGGCAAAAATGACAGTCAGAACAGTGTTCACCGATCGAGCGAACGTTTGAACGAGACTGATGTTTACGACATTGGCAAGATCGGAGAAGGTCTTGACCTTCGCATACTTCATGTTTTCCCGAATCCGGTCAAACGTAACAATCGTATCGTTAATTGAATAACCGACTATCGTCAGGACGGCTGCAATGAACGTCAGATCAACCTCCATTTGGAGCAGGCTGAACACGGCGGTGATGAAAAAGGCATCATGCAACAAGGCTATGACAGCTGCAAGACCCATCATCCACTCAAAGCGGATCGCAACATAAATGATGATACCGATTGAAGCAATCGCAATCGCATACATCGCATTTTTCGCAAGCTCAACACCAACGGTCGGACTGACCGTACTGACACCAGGTTCACTACCATATTCCTTTTTGAAGAAGGATTTTATCTTACTGATTTCTCCTTGTGATAGAACGTCTACGTAGCGAGCGACTGCAATGTTTTCCGCATCACCTGAAATCACAACTTCGTCCGTTTCGTGACCTAGCGATTTCAGCTGATCTTTTATCTTATCCTCATCAAGAGCATGTTCGGCTGTAATTTGAACCCTCGATCCAGCGACAAAATCGATTCCAAGGTTCAGATTGAAGACAAGCAATGAAATTATCCCTAATCCAATCAATATGGAAGATAAGGTAAAGAATTTCTTTCGATGTTCTACAAAGTTAACCTTTTTAAATCGTGAATTACTTATATCAAGACGTTCAAAATCATCAAGGTCTTTGATTTGGCTTTCTTTTACTCCAAAAAGTCTCGGTTTCTTGTTCAGCACTCTACTATTTACGAGCAATCCGAGAAAGATCCTTGTCCCATAAACAGCAGTGAGGAAGCTCGCAAGAATACTGATGATCAACACGAGTGCAAACCCTTGGACAGAGCTTGTACCAAAAATGAACAAGACGGTTGCAGCCAAAATCGTCGTAATATTCGCATCAAAAATCGTCGAGAAGGAATGCTTATTCCCTGCTTTAAATGCAGACATGACGGACTTTCCAGACTTCAGTTCCTCTTGTATCCGTTCATAGGTGATGATGTTGGCGTCAACCGCCATACCGACCCCGAGAATAAGTGCAGCGATTCCTGGCAGAGTCAATACACCATTCATCCAATCGAACACGACAAGAATCAAATAGATATAGAACGACAATGTAACGACAGCGACGATCCCAGGAATACGGTAAAAGAAAATCATGTATAAGAAGATCAACGCGATACCGATTACACCAGCAAGCATTGTGGTTTCAAGGGATTGCTGACCGAACTTCGCTCCCACCGATGTTGAATAAATTTCTTTTAATTTTACTGGTAGAGAACCTGCATTAAGTAGATCGACAAGATTCTGTGCTTCGTCGATCGTTTCCATACCATCGATGGTTGCTGTATCAGAATGTATAGGGTACCTTACGGCAGGAGCAGAAATGTACTTGGGATCACCTGGTGCATCCCCTTCTTTCTTAAACTCTTCCTCGAAAGAATCTCCCTTTTCATAGTCCAGCCAGATCACTAAGCGATTCGTTGGTTCAGGCATTTGACTGATATCAGTCGTGATGTTGCCGAATTTATCCCCGTCCTTCAATTTCAACGATACAAGTGGTCTGTTCGCTTTATCGAAAATTACTTTTGCTCCACCTTCTTTAAGGTCCGCGCCTTTTAACCGAACTTTATCATTAACATCACGGAACGTTAGTTCTGCCTGTGTTGATAACAGTTCCCGAGCTTGGTTCTGATCTTCGACACCAGCAAGCTGGACACGAATCCTGTCATCCCCTTCAATTTGGATGTTCGGTTCCGATACGCCTAAAACATCCACCCTTTCTCTGAGTGCACTGACGGTACTATTCAATAAATCCTTGGTGATTTCCTGACCCTCTTCAGCAGGAATGACTTCGTATAAAACTTCAAATCCACCCTGTAAATCAAGGCCAAGTTTAATTCTGTTTGCGACATCCTGAGTTGTAACCCCCATCAAACCAGCAAACATTACTACTAGTAAGAAAAAGGCTACAATCCGTCCTCTTTTAACCATATGTATATTTTCCTCCCCTAAGTTGACAATCTGGTTGGATCTAATACTACTCATTTGAAATCCCTATATTATGTATGATTTATCCATCCTATTATATCCATCCGCATGTCCAAGTGTCAATTTCACTCAAGCTTTAGAATCAAGCGGAAACCAGCTGTCATTCGTAACTGCTTGTACTGTCAGCCAATTCATGAAATCCTGTGTTGATAATGTTAAAACACTGTTGACAACTTGGTGAAGCATCCATTCCTCGTCTCGTCTCTTCTTCGCCCGTGAGACGATACATTTCCAAATTTCTTCATCAGTAACACTCTCATAACCCATAAAATGAAGCTCTTCCTTCTTACTCTTTATTGCAGGTCCAACTTCTTTCTTCCATTCGTCAAGTGGTTTTGCAACAGACATCATCCGTCTCCCCTTTACTCGTTTTAATCGCGTAATGTATTTCATGCACTGAGAAATTCTGTTTTCAACATCCATTCCATTTCTCTGTATATACTTGTCATGCTTGGCCTACTCGATTGCATATACATATGAGTAAAACAGGTCTTGCACGATCGAGAAGGCAGGGGCAATTATGTCAAAACAAACCTTTATACAAGGCACAATGATTTTAATACTTGCTGGCTTGATTACAAAAGTACTCGGGTTCATCAATCGAATTGTCGTTGCTCGCATAATGGGGCAAGAAGGAGTAGGGCTGTATATGATGGCTGTCCCTACATTGATCTTGACCATCACACTTACCAGACTTGGATTACCTGTTGCGATCTCAAAAATGGTTGCAGAGGCTGAAGCAGAACGAAATCCGCAAAAAATCAAGCAGATCCTTATCGTTTCATTGACGATAACCGGTGTGCTCAGCATTATATTTACGACTGCTATGATTATGCTTGCTCCCATTTTATCACAAAATCTCTTAACTGACTCAAGAAGTTATTACCCGTTGATTGCAATAGCGCCGGTCGTACCGATCATTGCATTATCATCCGTAATTCGAGGGTACTTCCAAGGTCGGCAAAACATGAGACCGTCTGCTTATTCCCAGGTGATTGAACAAATTGTCCGAATTACACTTGTTGCCATCCTGACAGGAGCTCTTTTACCATACGGAGTCCAATTTGCAGCTGCAGGAGCAATGATTTCCGTCGTTATCGGTGAGTTGGCTTCACTGTTGTATATGTTTTCAATATTTAAAATGCAAAAGCGGATTCGGGTAAGGCGAGGGTTTTTTGCCTACTTATCAAAAGGAAGAGATACCTTTAACCAGTTGTTAAGAATTTCATTGCCGACGACAGCTAGTCAATTGGTCGGATCGATTTCCTATTTTTTCGAGCCGATTGTTATCACCATGAGTCTTGCAATAGCAGGTGTTACTACCGTTATGGCCACATCGCAGTATGGGGCATTGGCCGGTTTTGTCATTCCATTTTTAACGTTACCGATGTTCATCACGTATTCTTTATCGGTTTCGCTCGTCCCTGCGATCAGTGAGGCTGCTGCTCAGAAAAAACACCACTTGATAGAGCGTCGTTTAAATCAGGCACTTCGCATCTCTATGCTTTCTGGAGGGATTTCAGTTGTAATTACGTATGTTCTCGCAGTTCCGTTAATGGACTTGATGTATGATGCTCCTGAGGTTGCACGTTACGTAAAGGTGATGGCGCCGTTTTTCTTCTTTTTATATTTCCAGAGTCCACTGCAAGCTGTTCTTCAGGCGTTAGACCTTGCCAAAGCGGCAATGATGAACAGCATTATCGGCGCAGTCGTGAAAATCATTGCGATTTTTGCTCTTGCAACTCGACCGGAACTTGGAATCATGGGGGCTGCACTTGCTATTGTAATTAATGTGGTTCTCGTTACGATGCTCCATTTTGCCACAATCGTCAAGGTAATCAGTTATACTGTTGTTGTGAAGGATTATTTGAAAGGCATTTTTACGATTGGTGCTACCGGTTTAACAGTAGCATGGTTTTATTCGCAATTGAATGGATCGCTTCTTCTGAACACTCTATATTCAATAATATTTGCAGTTGTGATCTATCTCGTATTGATCATCACCCTGAATTTACTGAAAAAAGAGGATGTCCATTTCATCCCCATATTAAATAAGCTGATTAAATAACCAAATAAAAAAGCTGACCTAATGTGTGGAGATTTTTTACTCCACCAAGTAAGTCAGCCTTTTTAATCCGAATCGTCTTTCGTATCGATGAAAAAAATTCCTCCTGGTTCCAGTGAACATAATGAGATTTTTTTCAAATCACGAAAGCCGAGTCTTTTCAGCTCTTGTCGTAACCAAAGTTCTGTTTTGTTGATTCTTTTTAAATGATCATCTTGAATCTTTCCATCAAGGATCAACGGCAAAGGAAATTGCCCCTGTTCCTCTTCCTCTTCTTTTTTCTCCATCACCGAAAGCTTTCCGGACGGCTCAAGTATCGCAAATTCAACATCGGACACTTTACTGACTCCATTTTCCCGCAATTGGATAAGAAGATCATCGAAGTTATAACGTTGCTTCTTCATTTCTTTTTCATCAATTTTACCTCGGTCGATAATTACTGATGGTTTTCCATCAATGATTTCCCGTAGCTTATCACTTTTTAAGGAAATATAGGCAAAAATGATTTGTACCGTCAGCAATGCACCGATTCCCAATAACGATTGGAGCATCGGTTTTTCTGGATTTTCAATCGAAATGACTGCCAGCTCAGCAATCATAATCGATACGACAAAATCAATAATCGATAATTGACCGATTTCTCGTTTCCCCATTAAACGGAATACGATGATGATCAGAAAATAGATGAATATGGTCCGAAACAATATTAACCCGTATTCCATAAATGTCTTCTCCTTTCGATCCACGTAAAAGAAAAGTATAGATGCAACCCGAAGAAAATCTGCATCATATGAGCTGAACTATCCCATACTTTCTTTAATAGTCTGACCGACTGCAGAGAAGATATGAACTGACCTAAATGGTAATATTTTTAGAAATAAGCAAGTAAATAACGTAACAAGATATAAATGGTTGCGATGACAAGTGAAACGATCACAACTGGAAAACCAATCAACAAAAATTGAATGAAGCTGAATGATTGCTTTGATTTCATTGCCATGCCTGCAACAATTACATTAGCCGATGCACCGATCAATGTCGCATTTCCACCTAAACAAGCTCCGAGAGCAAGAGACCACCATAACGGATCCAAATTTTGCATACCATATTCCTCAAATTCCATTATGACGGGAATCATCGCAGCTACAAATGGAATGTTATCAATAAAACCTGAAAGCAATCCGGAACCCCATAAAATGATTATCGCCGTTTTCGGTAAATCCCCTTCTGTTAACAATAAAATCGAGCGTGCCATTTCATCGATGATTCCTACCTTAATCAATCCACCTACAAGTATAAACAATCCGATAAAGAAGAAAAGTGTTATCCACTCAATGGAACGAAACACTTCCTCAATTTCTTGCTCATTTGACGTGATTAGAAGTAAAAGTAATGCACCTGACATTGCGACCGTCGTGATATCAAGGTGAAGAATGGTATGTAATAAAAATCCAAGTATTGTAAGAGACAAGACTGAAACGGATTTATACAATAAAGGTCCCTTCTTCAAAAACGAATTCGGGTCAAGCTTCAACAATTCATTTCTACGTTCCTGGGAGATGTACAACGACCTCCGATAAAACAGGACGACTCCACTCATTATTACGATAAAAATAATTAATACAACAGGACCTAAGTGAAAAAGAAAATCATTAAAATCCAAATGCTCTACGGCTTGCCCAATCATTATATTCGGTGGATCACCAATCAGCGTTGCAGTACCACCGATATTAGCAAATAAGATGGCGCTTATTAAATAAGGCATGCTCGTCACATGTAAGAGGCTAGTTAACGTCAAAATGATCGGAACAAGTAATAATACGGTTGTTACGTTATCCAACAAAGCCGATCCAATTGCAGTGATCGTCGACAATACGACGAGCAATGGGATTGGTCTTCCTTTTACCTTTTGAGCAAGCTTTATCGCTATATATTCAAAAACCCCGTTTTGACTCGTAATCGAAACGAGAATCATCATTGAAAAAAGCAAGGCGATCGTATTCCAATCGACATGCTCAAAAAAGGCTTGTTCAACCTGTAAAATTCCTAGAATCAGCATAACGACAGCGCCGCAGCATGCAACGAGCGCTCGGTTGATTTTTTCTGTCATGATCCCTATATAACTAATGATAAAAATAAGAGAAGCCATCGTTACATCCACGTTTTCCATCCTCTACTTGTCCGTTTTATACATGTTATGTGACTGATGGTCCAAACATGTTTGACTTCTAATTTGTCCAAGTCGTGAATAAGTTGTACTAATAAAGCCTGTATAAAGGGGTGGAAGTATGTCCAAACGAATGGTCTCTGCAATGGGGTTTGGTGTCGTGGTCGTTATTGCGATCATTATGGTCAGTAGCTTCTTGCTATCACTTTTATTGCGATTTACAAGCTTAAATCAACAATCAATCACCTGGGTTATTCTCGGGCTAGCTGTTCTAGCTTTGTTCATCGGCGGATTGGTTTCAGGAAAGAAAGGCAAGGAAAAAGGATGGTTATCAGGAGCGGGGACTGGGTTGCTCTTTTCTGTTCTGGTTTTTCTTGTGCAGTACCTAGGTTACCAAGTACAGTTTGATGCTGAACAGTACTTATACCACATTGGTTATCTTGTCGTCTCGGCACTCGGTGGAATGATGGGAGTCAATCTGTCAAGTAATCGTTCACAATCATTTAAGTAAATAATATTGAAAAAGAAAGGGGGGAACTCAAAAGTCCCCCCCTTTCTTTTTTGTTCATTAATCGTTATCTACAACTTCACGAATAGCAGAACGATCGTATGTAAGTTTCGTTCCATCACCTGCTCGTAGAACAACAGTATTCTTCTCTTCATCCAAAGCTTCGATTGTTCCGTGGAAACCACCAATCGTAATAATACGATTTCCTTTTTCTAAACTCGACTGCATTTGAGCGGTCTTCTTTTGACGCTTTTGCTGCGGTCGGATCAGGATAAAGTAAAAAATTACAAACATAAATACAATCGAAAGTAATCCTGTGTATTCCATTTCTCTTTCACCCCTTTCAGTTCATATATATGTATTAAGAAAAACATCCTTACTTAGAAGTTTTTTGCATTCGGCTTATTGAACCCATAAACCTCAAAAAACTCGTTACGGAAGTCAAGCAATCGATCATCTCGAATCGCCTGTCTTACCCGCTCCATCAATTTTAACAGAAAATAAAGATTATGGTAAGTCGTAAGTCGGAAACCGAATGTTTCGCTGGTTTTTACTAAATGCCGGATATAGGCACGTGAGTAATTACGGCATGTATAACAATCACAATGTTCATCGAGCGGCCGGAAATCGCGGCTATATTTTGCATTTCGTACAACAAGTCTACCTTCACTTGTCATACATGTACCGTTGCGGGCAATCCGCGTCGGCAGAACACAATCAAACATATCAATTCCACGGATCGCACCGTCAATCAACGAATCAGGCGAGCCAACACCCATCAAATAACGTGGTTTTTGTGCAGGCAGCCAAGGTGCCGTGAATTCAAGCACCCTATTCATGACGTCTTTCGGTTCTCCAACAGACAGTCCTCCGATTGCATACCCGGGGAAATCAAGAGAAACAAGATCCTGTGCACTTTGTTTACGCAATTCTTCGTATTCTCCACCTTGGACAATTCCGAATAACCCTTGGTCATCCGGTCGTTGATGAGCTTGTAAACATCGTTCAGCCCAACGACTTGTCCGCTCTACTGATTGTTTCATATAATCGTGTTCAGCAGGATAAGGAGGACATTCATCAAACGCCATCATAATATCAGACCCTAACGCATTTTGGATCTCCATCGCTCCTTCAGGTGTCAGGAACAGCTTTTCCCCACTCAAGTGGTTACGAAAATGCACACCTTCTTCGGTGATCTTCCGAAGGTCACTTAAGCTGAAAACCTGAAATCCTCCTGAATCCGTTAAAATCGAGCCCTTCCAGTTCATAAAAGAATGAAGCCCTCCAGCCTCTTTTACAATCTCATGACCCGGTCTTAGCCAAAGGTGATACGTATTACTAAGGATGATCCCTGCACCCATTTCAGTCAATTCTTCCGGGCTCATCGTCTTTACCGTTGCTAATGTACCGACCGGCATGAAAGCAGGCGTATCAAAAGAGCCATGTGGTGTATGGACTTTTCCAAGCCTCGCACCTGATTGCTTACACGTTTTAATCAATTCGTATTTGATCGCACTCATTGTTGTCGGGTACTCCCTTCAAGGATCAGCATCGCATCCCCAAAACTGAAAAAGCGGTATTCTGATCGTACAGCTTCCTCGTAAGCATTTAAAATCAATTCTTTACCAGCCAATGCGCTGACAAGCATGATCAAGGTAGACTGAGGAAGATGAAAGTTTGTTATCAGTCCGTCGATCCCTTTAAATGTATAGCCTGGAAATATGAAGATATCTGTCCACCCTGAGCTTTCTTCAAATTCTTCTGGATGTTGTTGTGCGACAGATTCAAGCGTTCTAGCTGAAGTTGTACCGACTGCAATTACTCTTCCACCCTCTTCACGAACCTGATTTAACAAATTCGCAGTTCCTTTTGAAATCTGGTAATACTCGCCGTGCATTTGATGTTCTTCAATCGTGTCTGCTGTTACGGGGCGGAACGTTCCGAGTCCAACATGTAAGGTAATGAATGCAACATGGACACCTTTATCTTGTATTTTCTTCAAAACCTCATCAGTAAAATGTAGACCGGCGGTAGGCGCTGCGACAGAACCGGTATGTTTTGAAAACACTGTTTGATAGCGTTCACGATCATCTAATTTTTCTCGGATATAAGGTGGCAAGGGCATTTCACCTAATTGTTCCAAAACTTCATAAAAGGATGGTCCTTCAAAGGTAAAAACAAGCTCCCTTTCACCCTGGCTCCCTTCGCTTGCACACTCCGCTTTAAGTTTGCCATCTCCAAAGGTGATGATTGTGCCTTCTTTTACACGCTTTGCGGGTTTGACAAGCGTCTTCCATCGATTTTGTTTTTCCTCTTTTAAAAGAAGCACCTCTATCTTAGCTCCGGTTTCAACTTTCACTCCATATAGTCTTGCAGGCAAAACACGAGTATCGTTCAATACAAGGCAATCACCGGGATTCAAATATTGGATTACCTGTTCAAATGAAGAATGTTGAATGTCGTTTGCCTTTGGATCGACAATCATCATTCGAGACTTTGTACGATCCTCTAATGGTGTTTGTGCAATTAAATGCTCTGGTAAGTTAAAATCAAATTCACTGACTTTCATTTACTAATTCACCTTTAATCTGTTAGTGTGTGTTCAAAAAGTAGACCAATCAGAAATTCCTTAAAAGAAATTCGACTACATGGGTTTCGTCGTACGCCTGCGGTTACTCGGCGCAAAATAGCACAGAAGTATACAAATCCGTGGCCTTGTAACAACGTCGAACTGATTCACATCGTGTGAACCCAAGGCACGACAGTTTTAAGGAAGGCTACTAACTCGAAAACATCATTGCTCGATTGCACCGAGGAAGCCTTAAACCAAGGTTAACCTTGGTTGACGCAGGTGCAGGGGCTCTTGGTTACTTTTGAACTTCCTTTATATCTATTTTCTTATCGGAAACGACTTATAATATAAAAAACAAGTGACAGTACAATACTCACTACAATCGATGTGACTATCGGAAAATAAAAAGTCGTATTCCCCTTTTTAAAAACAATATCTCCTGGTAGTTTTCCGATAAAACTCCCTATGACCCCTATTATTATGAAAACGATTCCGATGACAATAAAAATCTTGAACATTTCCATTACCGTTTTGGTACCTCCAAGTTAAAATGCCGGTACACTAGATCAGTAACCATCCGTCCTCGAGGTGTTCGCTGAATAAATCCGATTTGCAATAAATAGGGTTCATAGACATCTTCAAGGGTTTGAGGTTCTTCGCCAATCGTAGCAGCAATCGTATGCAGACCAACAGGACCACCATTATAGATCTCAATGATCCCTTTTAACAATTTATAGTCAATATTATCTAATCCTAAACGGTCGACCTGGAGCCTTTCCAATGCTTCGACTGCAATTTCCTTCCCTATCACACCGTCTCCCTGTACTTGAGCAAAATCACGGACCCGCTTCAACAGTCGGTTGACGATCCTAGGAGTTCCCCTAGCGCGTCGGGCAAGCTCCTCTGCAGCCTCAGGTGTGACCTCAACCTCGAAGAATTCACCTGTTCGGACAACGATTTCAGTCAAATCGTCCAACTCATAATATTCCAACCGGCTAAGAACGCCAAATCGGTCTCTTAACGGGGCAGACAATAAACCTGCACGTGTTGTTGCTCCAACAAGTGTGAACGGAGGTAAATCAAGCCTGACTGAGCGGGCTGTTTCACCTTTTCCTATCACAATATCTAAACAAAAGTCTTCCATGGCTGGATACAATACTTCCTCGACCGACCGATGCAAACGATGGATTTCGTCGATGAAAAGAACGTCGCCTGCTTCAAGTGCGGTCAAAATCGCAGCGAGATCTCCCGGACGTTCAATCGCAGGGCCGCTGGTAGTTCGAATGTTAACTCCCATTTCATTCGCAATTATACAAGAAAGTGTCGTTTTCCCTAGACCAGGAGGACCGTATAATAAAACATGATCTAGTGGTTCACTTCTAAGTTTTGCAGCCTGAATAAATACATTCAGGTTTTGCTTTACTCTATCTTGCCCTATATATTGTTGAAGAAACTGAGGGCGTAAACTGAATTCGAGACTCTCATCTTCTCGGTTCAATTCATTCGATAAAATTCGGTCATCCATTTATATACACCCCACTCTCAATTCAATAATAATTGAAGGGCCTTTTTTATGTATTGATCGGTCGAAAGCTGTTTTTCTGATTCAAGCTTCGGGAGGATTTTTTTAATTTCCTTTTGCCCGTATCCAAGTGCGACAAGTGCTTCCACGGCATCATCAATACCTTCCTGAGGAATATCAGGCGGGTGTGGAATGTCTACTTCCGCTGATGTCCAATTCTCCAACTTACCCTTAAGATCTAAAATAATCTGTCTTGCAGTCTTCTTGCCGACTCCTGGAAAGCGCGTAAGGAATTTTTCGTCTTCAGTTTCAATTGCTTGAGCGACCTGTATTGGTACGCCTGAAGCAAGAATCGCAAGTGCACCTTTTGGGCCAATCCCTGATACTTGGATCAACTTCATAAACAAATCACGTTCGTCGATATTTTCAAAGCCGTAGAGAGCCAAAATATCTTCTCTTACATGCTGATATGTAAAAATCGTTTCAATATCCCCGATTCTCTGTTGATAGACAAAGGGGTTTGGACAGTTTATTTTATAGCCGATCATATTACATTCAAGTACAATATGATCAGTATGGATGTATTTCAGTTTGCCAGTGATATAGTCGATCAATGTTACAGTCTCCCCTTAATCAAGTTTAAAAAGGTGGCGAATCAGAAGCAAGAAGTTCAAGGCACGACAGTTTTGAGGACCGGAATGTATGATGTTAATACATGAGGACCGGAAAAACCGAGTAACGAAGAAATTCGCCGTTTATTATTCGATAACTTTTTAAACATCCTACAAAATACGAACGTTTTTTCCTATCTTACAATTGTAGCACACACCTGATTGGAAAGTCGAAATAAAAAAGAGTGCCTTAGGGTGAACAATTTCCTAAGGCACTACTCTCTGGATGGCATCGATTGCTTAATTGATTGCGTAAGGTTTATATTGATTAAGTACTGCTTTATAGTTTTGTTTTGAACGAACCGGAATTCCTTGTTCAAGTTTTTGAATCAAACTACTTTCCAACTTTTTTACATCGACCTGATAAAAAGATTGGATTATTTCTGATTGGACAGGACTTCCGTTAAAAATCGTCAAAATACCATCTTCAGTAAGACCAAAATATCCGTTGACCTTTGATAATGGGGAAATGTCATCGACCTTCTGTTCAAAAATCACTCTTTCTAAATTCTGATCGACTAATTGCCAATCTTCATAAGACGACCAGAAGTCCTCCATAGACCAAATGGTTTCATAGATGACATCTACACTCCGTTCTCCATCAAGAAAATTCCGTTGTAAATGTACTTCAACGGTTAAAGGTCCTGTAACTGGATACGCTTCATCCGATTTTTGTACTTGGGGAGTATTATTAGCTTTAAATTTTCCCTCATAAGTATGAAAGAGAAATACATAACAAGCCCCAAGTAAAACTACTAGTAACGGAAACAGCCAGGTCGATTTCACACGAAAGAGTCCCACCTAACTACCACCTCACTTCATCCACAATTATGTGGAATTTGTAATAATTTACAGTGGTAGTGTTTCCGGATTAAGAAATATTATCCATTATGAGAGGTATTCTTCATATACTTTCTCGTCTATCTCCAGGTTATGATAAACTTCTTGCACATCATCATTTTCTTCAAGTAAGTCAATCAGCGCTAACATTCGCAGTGCTTCTTCTTTTTTGAGCTGGGTCATTGTTTGGGCTATTCTCGTAATTTCTGCATTTGAGAACGAGAATCCCTTATCAAGAAGGATTTCTTTTACATTAGAAAATTGATCTAGTTCTGTGTAAATTTCAAAAGTTTCTTCATGTGGTTCCAATTCTTCGGCACCAGCATCGATGATCTCGAGCATCAGTTCATCCTCATCCATTTTGACCATATCCTTTTCAATTACAAGTAACCCTTTGCGGTCGAACATAAACGATACACAGCCCGATTCCCCAAGATTTCCTCCATGCTTTGAAAAGGCATGACGAATCTCAGCCGCCGATCGATTCTTATTATCTGTAACGACCTCAACCATCACTGCAACTCCACCAGGACCATAGCCTTCATAAAGAATTTCCTCGTAACTAACCCCTTCCAACGTCCCCGTTGCTTTTTTTATTGCACGATCAATGTTTTCATTTGGCATGTTCGCTGCTTTCGCTTTGTCGATCACCAGCCGTAATGAAGGGTTCATTTCAGGATCCCCTCCACCCTCTTTCGCAGCTATAAATAATTCTTTGGCAAGTCTCATAAAAACCTTACCTCTTTTTGCATCTTGTGCATTTTTCCTACGTTGTATATTTTTCCATTTAGAATGCCCAGCCATGTATACAATCCCCCTTGTTAACACTTTTTCCAACAATATAGCATAAATTTGCACCACTTTAAAAATGATTATATTTACAGATAAAAAAAGACCCCTCAATTAACAAATGCGTTAAGAGGGGTACTTACCTTAAGTTTATATTATCTGAGTTAACGGTTGTTTTCGAAAGGACGTTGTGCTGCATCACCTAGGTCATTCATTATCCCAGTAAAATCTGAGCGGACTTCATCAAAACCGTTTCCATTTCTAAGGTCATCGTCAACGTTACGGATACGGGTAAACATTTCTTCGTCAGTTGTTACTCGTACGTTCTTGTTCGTTATTTCTTGAACTTCTTTTCGAACCTGTTCTTTCACATTACGGTCATTCTGGTCACTTGTGTCTATCCCGACAATCACCGCATCGTTATTAATTATGACACGGGCATCTTCAACATTATCCATTTTGTTAACTTTCCTGGATATCCGTTGTGCAAGATCCCCTTCGTAGCCATCTGCATAATTAATTTGTGCCCCGTTTCCATCGTTTCCACCGTTTCGACCCACTAAATTGTTACCACCGTCGTCACGATCAGCGATCTGAGTTAAAGGTCCTTCTCCACGATCCCCATTGTTCATGTTTTCGTTGGAGTAATACCCGATCGGACGAGTATCATTAGCATCACGTGTATCCAATGCCTCATTATCATCCGCGTTACATGCTGTAAGTGCACCTGTTAAGAAAAGGGCTGATGCAACAACCATTAATTTTTTCATTTAAAAACCTCCTTTCACCCTTTATGATGGCAATCGGAGGTTTAAATTAATCGGATTTCAAATGGGAATAATATCCTTTATTCTTTTTTCGGTGCTCCCTTTTTCTTTTTGCGAGGCTGCATTTCAATATCGATATCCCAGTATGGATCCCTGCTAGGAGTTTGACCGAATTGTCCTAAGCCTTGTTGAAATTGCCCTTGACCCATCTGCGGCATTTGGCCCATGCCTTGTTGCAGTTGGTCTTGACCAAACTGTGGAATTTGCCCCATTCCTTGCTGGAATTGGCCCTGACCCATTTGAGGGAATCCACCTATGCCTTGTTGCGGTTGGCCCTGACCCATTTGAGGGAATCCACCTATGCCTTGTTGCGGTTGGCCCTGACCCATTTGAGGGAATCCTCCCATGCCTTGCTGGAATTGGTCTTGACCCATCTGAGGGAATCCTCCCATGCCTTGCTGGAACTGATCTTGACCCATCTGTGGGAATCCTCCCATGCCTTGCTGGAACTGATCTTGACCCATCTGTGGGAATCCTCCCATGCCTTGCTGGAACTGGTCTTGACCCATCTGTGGGAATCCTCCCATGCCTTGCTGAAACTGGTCTTGACCCATCTGTGGGAATCCTCCCATGCCTTGCTGGAACTGATCTTGACCCATCTGTGGGAATCCTCCCATGCCTTGCTGGAACTGGTCTTGACCCATCATCGGAAATTGATCCATGCCTTGTTGCATTTGATCGTAATCTATTCCCTCGACTTCGTCCTCATACATTGGATAGGAATCGTTCTCCATTCCATAATACATCTGCCCCATTTGTTGACCATAAGCATCATTCATCATTGAGCCTGGATAACCCGCTCCATACTGCCCCATTGGTCCACTACCGTACATGTGTTGGTAACCACCAGGACTCGTTGGATAAGGAGACCCATGCATCGACATTGGATGAGCATGACCCGACCCATACATCATAGGTCCACAAGAGTCCATCATTGGATAATGACCACCCCAAGGTTCACAGCAAGGGTCTGGTGCGCACCCATAGTCAGGAGGGCAATGTACCGGTTCATACGGTACACACTCTTGAATAAGTGCTTTTGCTATTGGTTTAAGTTTTGGAACCGGTTTAGGTAGTTCATATGTTTTTGTTGTTTCCTCTTGCATGATTCCAATTTTAATATTAAATTCTTCCTCCGTCATCGGTGCCACTGGTTGCTTTTGAATCGGTTTTTCTTTTGGTAACGGTTTTTCTTTGACGATTGGTTGTTCTTTAATGATCGGCTGTTCCTTCTTAATCGGCAGTGGCTTTTGAAAGATCGGCTTTTCTTTTTTGATTGGCATTGGCTGTTCTTTAACGAAAGGCTTTTCTTTTATTGGCATATACGGCTTATTTTGTTGATGAGGGTTTCCTTTTACAGGGTTTCCGCTTGTCGGCACCTTAACTTTTGCACCTGGATAGATCGTTTCAGGCACCTTCAATTGTGGATTCGCTTTTATCAATTTTTGAAAATCGATACCGTACTTTTTAGCGATTTTCCAAAGAGTTTCCCCTTTCTGGACTATATGAATTTTCAAATCAAATCTCCTCCCCTACCTAAGTCAGTCATTAAACAGTATATGAATAATTGGGCATCTTGCTACTCGAAGCTTAAAAGCATTGTCCATCACAATCACTTTATGATGCGAAAGCATGTACTATTCGATCATGCATTTATACAACCTCATACATTTTAAAGGAGTTGTGGTATGCTAAGGAAAAGTGATCTATTGGTGGAGGAGGTGTTATGTGATGAAAGAGAAAATTCTTGGGGATGAAAGAAGGGAACTCTTGCTTCGGTGGTTAAAAGAAAGCAATCAACCTCTTACAGGCAGTCAATTGGCTAAGAAAACAAACGTCAGTCGCCAAGTGATCGTACAGGATATCTCGCTGTTAAAGGCACGAAATGAACCCATTATGGCAACAGCTCAAGGTTATCTTTATTTTCAACCAAATAAAAATGAACAGCGCTTTATACGGGTAATTGCATGTCAGCATTCTGGAAGTGAAACGGAGGATGAGCTCAATACGATTGTTGATTTTGGAGTGACCGTAAACGACGTAACGATTGAACATCCCGTATACGGTGATTTAACAGGGTCACTTATGATTAAAAACAGGCACGATGTAGAACAATTTATAAACAATGTACAGGAAACGAAGGCATCCTATTTATTGGAGCTTACGGAGGGTGTTCATTTACATACGATCGAAGCAGATTCAAAATCGCAGTTGGAACAGACATGTGAAGCACTTCAAAAAAAAGGATACTTATTGACGTCACGTTGATAAAGAACAAGAATGGGGTGATTCTAAATGGATCGACCCCCTTTTTATATGTTAGGATAAGTATAATTTTTCAGCTGCTCGACTATGCGAAGCTTTCTTTATGCTCCGGTTCCAATGATATTTACCTTTCGAACATATTCCAAACGATCAAGTTCTTTAATAATCCCATTAATATCTTCACGTGCAGAAGCTATTTCAACCGACATCGTTACATTTGCCCTACCCTGTAAAGGAATCGTTTGATGGATCGTCAAAATATTACATCCTAAAGTAGCTATTACAGTCAACAGCTCCGAGAGAGAGCCGGACCGGTCATCCAGGTGGATTGCTATCGAAATGATCTTTTCTTTTACCATCGTTTGAAACGGAAAAATTCCATCGCGATATTTGTAAAACGCACTCCTACTTAAATCAACAGATTGAACTGCTTGATTAACCGTTTTTACTTTCCCTGTTTCTAGCAGTGTTTTCGCTTCTAGTGTTTTTGTCATTGCTTCCGAAAGAACATCTTCCCTGACGAGATAAAATTGATCCTTTTCTCTTCGATCCATAGCGACCTCCTATCAGAAATTTGCAACTTAATGTACACACTTTAAAGTATGTGTTCAAAAAGGAGGATAAAAAGAGCCGAGAATTCTGAAGTTCAACTAAGTACGTTTGAACTGACTCACATCCTGTGCAGCCACCGGACTTTTTGAACAACCTCTTTTAGAAAAGGATTAACCCCTATGAGTTAATCCTATTCAATAAATTCAAATTCGTATTCAAGTATACGGACTGAGTCCCCATCTTCTGCACCTTTTTCACGAAGGGCATTGTCGATTCCCATCGTACGCATCTGTCGGGAAAAACGACGAACAGATTCATCCCGTGAAAAATCTGTCATTTTAAAGAGGCGCTCAATTTTCCCACCTGATACTACAAATGTTCCATCATCTTCACGCGTGATAATAAAAGGCTGTTCTTCAACCTGATGCTTGTACAAGACTCGTTCATCTTCATCCTCCTCAGGTTCGGTCAATGGGAACTCAGGTGTTGTTTCTAATTGATCTGCAATGGAAAACAGTAAATCACGTACACCTTCCTTCGTTATTGCCGAAATAGGGAAGATCATATGGTCTTCCTCAAGCTGTTCTTTAAAAAGCTTAAGCTGTTCCTCTGCCTCTGGAATGTCCATTTTATTTGCAACGATGAGCTGCGGACGTTCTGTTAGACGCAAGTTATAGTGCTGGAGCTCCTCGTTGATCTTCAAATAATCATCATACGGATTTCGACCTTCCACCCCAGACATATCAATCACATGGACAATAACCCTCGTGCGCTCAATATGGCGTAAAAATTGATGTCCAAGACCAACACCTTCATGAGCTCCTTCAATCAGTCCTGGCAGGTCTGCCATGACAAAACTCCGGTTATCTTCCGTCTCAACGACACCAAGGTTTGGGCTTAATGTTGTAAAATGATATTCTGCAATTTTAGGTCTCGCTGCTGAGACAACAGAGAGAAGCGTGGACTTTCCAACACTCGGAAACCCAACAAGTCCAACATCCGCAAGTAGCTTCAATTCTAATGTAACTTCAATTTCATCTCCTGGCTCACCGTTCTCCGCAATTTCCGGGGCAGGATTAGCCGGTGTAGCAAATCGGGTATTTCCCCGACCTCCCCGACCCCCTTTCGCGATGATGGCACGCTGACGATGCTCAACCAGATCGGCGATCAGTTCACCTGAAGCTGTGTTTGTTATTACAGTTCCAGGAGGGACTTTAACAATTAGGTCCTCTGAATTCCGACCATGCATCTTTTTAGACATGCCATGTTCACCGCGTTTAGCTTTATAGTGGCGGTTGTACCGAAAGTCCATTAACGTTCGTAACCCTTCTTCAACTTCAAAAATGACGTCTCCGCCTTTTCCACCGTCACCACCTGCTGGTCCTCCGTCAGGGACGTACTTCTCTTTTCTAAACGCAACCATTCCGTTGCCGCCATCCCCTGATTTTACAAATACTTTTACCTGATCTACGAACATGGTGTTTTCACCTCATCTTTATTCTAACCGAAGGATATATAAAAGTTCATTTTCCTTGTAGTAGCTTTCTGCGATTGAAATGGAATTATGTACGGGGATGAGTGATCTGTTGAAGGAATCGATTGAATCGATATTATCCAGTTTTCCTTCAAAATCAAAACTGATCCGAACATCCTCATCAGAAATCTGAATGGTTACAAGTAAATGCGATTCTCCCTCCAGCAGTATCCTTTCTTTAACCTGCGTTAAAAAATGAGATGTCCACTCATATAATGGTTCGTCATAGGACGTTAAAACTTTCTCTTCTCCGATCACTTCAAAATCCACTCGATATATATTTTGCTGCCAATTATATGTCATTAACAATTCCGCCATCAACGGCATTTTCATGTTGGATATTTTTGCTTCGTTTTTAGCTTGATGTACAACTTCGTCAACAATTTCCTTTGCACGATCGGTTCGATCTAAGGATAAATTCCCTTTGATCAGTTGGAGTTGGTTCAACCAATCATGTCGAGCATGTCGAAGGAGATCAATTGTATCCCATTTATACTTCATATAATAGCACTCCCAAAATCATAATTGACAAATCGCTATTTTCACTTGGAAAAGCGTAAGCCCTTAGTTTGCCACAAAGGTCACTTGAATGCCACCGATGGGGCTCAAAACCAACCCAAAAACAGATCGGTTCTGCCGGCGGGTAAACAACCACTGAAAAAAATCACTGTGATGCCGCGCACAGGGAGACTGAAGTGACCTTAGGAGACTGGGTGCTAGAGCTTGACTATACATCTGGGCAAGAAAAAAGGGCTGACTCTAAGCCAAAGTGTCAAACACTTGTGAGTCAGCCCCTTTTTTACTTACGCTTCTTTCGCAATTGGATAAACACTTACTTGCTTACGGTTACGACCAAGACGTTCAAAACGAACAACGCCGTCAACCTTTGCAAAAAGTGTGTCATCTCCACCACGGCCAACGTTTTTACCAGGGTAGATTTTTGTTCCGCGTTGACGGAAAAGAATCGAACCACCGGAAACTGTTTGACCATCAGCTCGTTTGGCTCCAAGACGCTTGGAAATGGAGTCACGGCCGTTTTTTGTACTACCAACACCCTTTTTGGATGCAAAGTACTGTAGGTTAAGCTTAAGCATGCGATGCACCTCCTTAAACCTCAATCATTTGAATGTATTCATGATAATCACGTTCGATTGTTTGTAACGATACAACCATACCCTCTAGCAAAAGTTGAATGCTCTTATTCGTATTCTCTTCCACTTCAGAGGGAGCTATGACTTTTAGATAACCGCCGTTATTTCGCAGCTCAACATCAGGTTCGATGTTACATAGAGCTTCAATCGCATTAACCGTTCCAAAAGATACAGCAGAGACTGCAGCACATACTAAATCATGACCATAAGGACCTGATTCAGCATGACCGGTAATGGTAAACGACGTAATTTTCCGTTGCTTTCGTTCAATGCTAACAGTAATCATCACTGATTATCCGTTAATTTTGTCGATTACAACTTTTGTGTAAGGTTGACGGTGTCCTTGCTTACGACGATAGTTTTTCTTAGGCTTGAACTTGTAGACTACGATTTTCTTGTTGCGGCCTTGCTTTTCAACTTTAGCCGTAACAGTAGCGCCATCAACAAGTGGGCTTCCTACTTTAACATCGTCTCCGCCTACCATCAATACACGGTCGAATGTAACAGTTTCACCTGCTTCAGCATTGACTTTCTCAATGTAAAGCTCTTGTCCTTCTTCAACGCGGTATTGCTTTCCACCAGCTTCAATAATTGCGTACATCATGTTGCACCTCCTATTTACTCAGACTCGCCATCACAGGTGCGGACTACAAGAGTAGATTCAGTTCGATCATGTCAAAAAAAGTGACAGTATCGACCTAATTTCTAACCCGAATGTTAGCCTGCTTTATGATAACCTGATCTGCGCGGTTGGAGCGTGAAGGCTCCAAAACTAACGAAAAAATCATACCATATTTATTAAGGTGTTGTCAATCTTGTTCTAGTTTTCTCTATGGGAAATTCGGTCCTCGATATCAGAGGTGGAACCGATATGCTTAATCATATAGTGATTGGTTTGTAAGTCTCTGTCTTCAGTGACATACACTTGCGCAGGGGTAAACCTTGAAAGCTCGTCCAGTCTTGACTCCCCATTTTCTCTAAGGAAGTTATTAATCGACTTCGAAACGACTACCCATACTCCTTCTTCATCCATATTGCGGAGTTCGTACAAGTCCCGCTCCAATGAATAATAAGCTGATTCGATCGACCTCGTCCGCCCATTACCATTACAGCAAGAACATGGACCTGTTAAAGTAGCCGGAAGACTCTCCTGCATCTTCTTTCTTGTAACCTCCATCAGACCTAGTGTCGTATAACCGTGTGCTCTTGCTAAAACAGGATCTTTGCTTAGTTCATCCTGCAAACACTGAAACACTTCATCTTGGTCAGATTGATTTTTCATACGGATAAAATCGATAAGGATCATCCCGCTTATGTTTCGTAATCTTATTTGGTGGGATGCTTCTTTTGCAGCAAGAAGATTGGTTTCTAGAACTGTTGTTTCTCGATCATGCCTTCCAGTGAACTTTCCTGTATTAACATCTACAACCGTCATAGCTTCCGTCGAATCAATGACAAGATGCCCCCCATTTTTCAGCCAAACGTAAGGTTCGTTTCCCTTATCAAGGACTGCGTCAATTTGATAGTAGGAGAAGATGTTTTCTGTTATTGGATGCAGGTGTACATTATTCTGTAGGTGTGGGAAGTCAACTTTACATTTCTGATAAGCCTCAAAATCATCTAGGACAATTTCCACTTCGCCATTCGAAATATACTGCATGGCTCGTTCAAGTACAGTATTTCCCCCTTGTAAAAGAGAAGGCTTTTTCGAAATGTTTGCTCGACTCTGAAGGGTGTTCCACTGTTCCCGAAGTTTCATCAATTCCAAAGTAAGGTCTTCAATTGAAGCATGCTCACTTGATGTCCGCATGATCAGGCCCTCTTTTTCGTTCACTAAAGACGACCCAACCTCACGTAATTGAACCCGTTTCTTTTCAGGCAGTTTTTTCGATACCGCAATATAATTTCCGTGTGGTAAAAAGACAACATTTTTACCGCGTAGGGTAATGTTTTTCGTTAATAATGGCCCTTTTGTTTGAGAGGCTTCCTTTTTTACCTGTACGATTATGGATTGTCCTTCGGTAATAAGCTGTGAAATAGGCGGTGTTGGATCATCATTGTCTTTATTCTCAAAAAACAGGTCCTTAGCGTGGACAAACCCGTTTTGAACCGTCCCGATATTAATGAAGGCAGCCTGTATGCCAGATAAAACTTTCGCTGCTTTCCCTAAGTAGATACTGCCTACTCTTGCTTCTGAATCTGGACGGTCAATAAGTATATCTTTGACACGGCCATCCTCCAGAATTGCAGCTCTTTTTTCAGATGTCGCTATGTTCAATATTATTTGCTTCAACTTGTTTCCTCACTTTTCCGATCAATCGATTTCTTCTTATTCTATCGAAAAAGGTCGTGAATTGCACACGAAACAGCACTATTTTTAAAATAGGCAGATAGGAGTTCCTTTTCTTTACACATGTAAGGTGGAGAGGCTTTAACGAGAATATCATGCTCATACCCTTTATAGAAATGGTTCAGTACATGGTCTACTCGAAGATCAGGCGATACCGAAATAACACGTTTTTTTGTAAAAGATGCCGGTAAATGAAATCGCTCTAACAAAAAGCGAAGATAAACGTAGGATTGATGCTTCCATTCTATGTAGTGCGCATAAAGAAGAAAAAGCAAGATGACGACAAGGTTCAAGTTAAAGGAGTACAGAGTAAGCGAAACGATGAAAAACAAGATTAGAAATGTAGCCGAAACTAGAATTGTCCACCTCTTCGCCTTTCGAAATGGTAAATAGACCGTTGAAAGAAGAAATAACAATTTACCACCGTCCAGCGGCCATATTGGCAATAGGTTGAATAATAAAATCATCCAATTTATTGAGACGAGCATTTCTAATAAATGAGGATCGCCAATTCCGAAGTTTAATCCAGCTTTTGCGACGGCAAGCATCCATACATGTTGGAAGGGTCCAGCTAAAATAACTAATAATTCTTCGTGGTAAGGTCGATTTCCATACTCGTCCATTTCGGCAACCCCGCCGAACGGAAGTAATTCAATTTTTACAAGTCTCCATTTTAGCACTGCAGCCGTGATTGCGTGTCCGAGTTCATGAATTAATATGACACTGAATAGAATGATCAGTTCACGGAAGTGTCCAGTCACTATTCCTAATCCGCCTAGCCCCCAAAGAAGCGGATTGATTTTGATGATTGAAAGCACATTCAGCATGGTGATCATTCAATGGACAATACCTTTAAAGGATCAATAAAACTTCCATCGTTCTTTATTGCAAAATAGAACAATCCCGATTCCGAACCTTCCTCAGAGCTTACCTTTCCGAGTACCGTCCCGCTTTCTATGTAATTGTATAATTTGATGTCTCCATTAATTTCATCTAATTTTCCGTACCAAGTATCACTTCCATCAAAATGTTGTACGACAACGGTTTTTCCGATTTGGTCCTTTTCACCGACATAAATGACAAAACCTTCCTTTATAGAGGAGACTTCTGTATTGGTTCCCGTTTCAAGAAGAATCCCTTTCCCGTTATCTTTAAATGACTGTAATACCTTCGTATTTGCAGGTAAGGCGTATTTTTGAACATTGTCCTCTCCATCTGCCTTAGAACCCTTTTCATTATCGCTTGGGAAAAAAGCTAGCGGTTTCCCAAACGTTTCCTCGTACCATCCACTCACTTTGGCAAACTTAAATTCCTCTTGAAACGCACTGATCACTTGTTCTTTAATCGGTAGTAGGTTGGGAGAAGGATTTTTGAATACAATTCCGATTATAAGAAAGATACATACAGAAGCCATTAAACGAAAAAGCAGACCTTCTGATGAAAAAAGTGGATGTCCGCTCTGTAGCTTGTCAGAATCGTCCGCATATATTCTTTGTGTTTTGTTAGTCGCACTCTGATCGTGTTTTTCCAGCATGCCCTGATAACGCCTTCTTAGCTCATCCGCTCTATTTTTCATTAAAAACCCTTCCTCTGCTCTTAGTTTGTACATCATATGACTTGTCCCCAGCTATTATGACTCCAAGAGCATTAGTAAAGGTTATTCATGTGTAAAGTTGATTTTTTAAAATAAAGGCTCTGTTAAAGTCTGGTGTTGATATTTATAGAAATAATAGGACTTCCAATTATATGGAAGTCCTATACTGAATATTGTCTATTAAACTAACGCCCCCTGTAGCTTAAGTACAATATTTTACAATCTTTCTTTTGTATTAGAAATTAACTTATTTTCAACTCTTGCCCCTATTGTACAGGAAGCTGATTATCCTTCAAATGGCAAAGGTTGAGTTCCATCTACATCCGTAAAGCCATATTTTCTCGCTAGTTTAGCCACCATTATTGCGTCGCCAGAAAACTTTGATACCGTGGAGTCTGTTGCCAATGCCACAACTGCACGACCTACATACGCTGTTGTTTCCGTTGTTCCATCCTCTGGTCCAAAACCTGAATCTATAACTCTTTCTGTCCTCATCCAACCTGGGCAAACAGCAACGGTTGAAACGTTGAAGTCCTTTAATTCTTTTGCCATTCCTAGTGTCATTCGATTGATAGCATTCATAGCTAAATCATAATATAAATTACCTGAAATCTTGTCCTTGATAAAAAATGTGATATTCACAATTAGCCCTTTATGGTGTTGCTTCATCAGAGGTACAGCGTATCGAGTAGTCAGCAAATAAGCTTGCGGTCCAGCAACCATCATAGCATCCCAATGCTCGAGTGGCCGTTCCCAAAAATGTCGTCCATCTCCTGATGGTAGAGAACTTTCGGAGCCACCAAATACACTATTGACTAAAATATCAATCCGACCATGTTCCCTTTCAATTTGCTCAAACAGGTTTCTCACGTCATTGTCGCTTGTATGGTCACATCGTATGGCGAGGCCCTTACCTCCTCGTGAAGTGACACCATCGGCAGTTTCCTCAATGGTTTCTGATCGATTATCGGTTGCAGCTCCCTTTACACTCCGACCTGTCACATACACCGTCGCACCTGCACTGCCTAGTTCGAAGGCAATCCCTCTACCCGCTCCACGGGAAGCACCTGTAACAACAGCAATCTTCCCTTGTAATGGTTTCATATTTTCCTAACTCCCTTACCTATCTCAATTTTAAATACAGAAAAATATTTATCACAAACACATTCTCGTTTAAAAGTTTATGCCTAATAGCTTTGTCTAATTGCTCTTTTGTAAATCAACCCATTCCTAACCTCTGGGAAAAGATCAACTTGTCACGGTGTCTCACGACCAATACATATACCTGCTCGTTTCTTATGCCTCGTTTCTTTGCGGAACCGCCTCTTTTACGGGATTTTCCATCCTTAATCTTCCTTTGTCCTTTTTCAGAGTAGAGGAAATAGGTCTCGGCCATTTCAACGATACCTTGGAAGTTTGATAGTTCCATTTGCTTTAATGCCGTTAGGAGCTTTGTGCCTCCAATAGAACAAGGTCACGTGCAGTAACTTCGTCTATTAATTCTGCTGATTTACGGAGAAAATAACCCTCTGTCATACATTCGATAAATTTAATCCAACGGTTGAGATGACGAGTTCGATATAATGCCGTATTCGTGTTGCTCTCACGGTCATCACCAACTTATTTGATGAATTCATTGCAGAACATTTGTTCCATTTATGCAAAATATCAACAATGAACTTTAACAGAGCCAAAATAAAAAGAGCTGACCCGTCAGAGTCAACTCCTCATCCCAAAGAAACTTTTCATTTTTTTCATTAAGCCCTTGTCTTGTTGTAAAGACATTAACGGAACAGATTCGCCTAAAATTCGTCTAGCGATATTCCGGTAAGCGATCGATGCTTTCGTGTCCGGGCTTAATGCGATTGGTTCACCACGATTTGAAGCTTTAATTACATTTTCATCATCGATTACTACTCCAATCAGTTCGATTGAAAGAATCGAAACAATCTCGTCTACATCAAGCGAGTCACCGTTTTCCATCATATGTGTTTTAACACGATTGACAATCAACCTCGGCGGTTCTATATCCTCTTGCTCTAGTAACCCGATTATTCGGTCTGCATCCCGAACAGAAGAAGTTTCAGGATTGGTAACGACGATGGACTTGTCCGCTCCAGCAACAGCATTTTTATACCCTTGTTCAATACCTGCAGGACAATCGATGATCACATAGTCGTAATCCTGTTTAAGCTCTTGTACGATTTTTTTCATTTGATCTGGTTGTATATCATGCTTATCTTTCGTCTGAGCTGCCGGAAGAAGATAAAGACACTCGAATCGTTTATCCTTGATCAACGCTTGATGTAACTTGCAGCGCCCATGAGCAACATCCACTAAATCATAGATGATTCGGTTTTCAAGTCCCATGACGACATCAAGATTCCGTAATCCGATATCGGTGTCGATCAAGCAGACTTTCTTTCCGAGAAGTGCAAGCGATGTTCCTATGTTTGCTGAAGTTGTAGTTTTTCCTACTCCACCTTTTCCGGATGTAATAACGATTGCTTCACCCACAAAACATTCCCCTTTCCCTACAGTCGGTTTAAACCGGGTCTAATCTGATGCAATATATTTATGCGATCAAACTTGATCGACCTGCTTTCTTCATCAAGGAAGGCACATTCTCCTACTGTTTCGAGAGATCGGTTTCCTTCCTCAGCCTGAACATATTCATCCGCAATTCGGATCATGTTGGCATCCATTACTGCAGCTGTTACGATCGCATCCTTCTTACCATCGAAACCCGCATGTGCCGTTCCTTTTAATGCGCCCATGACAAATATATTTCCTGTTGCTATCACGCATCCCCCAGGATTGACATCACCGACCAATAACAAATCTCCCTGTACTTTAAGAATTTGTCCGGATCGAACCATTCGGCTTACGGAAGTAACTTCGGTTTCTCTCCTCAGTTCCTCTGCCTTATCTTTTGTAATTACGTCACTATCGATTTCATCTACGAGCAAATGTTTCTGTTGATAAACAATTTTTCGTAAAAGATCTTTTTGTTCTTCTGACAAATATCGTTTACCGACTTTAACGTTGACAGATAATTTCGGCATGTCGGACGTATCATCAGCGGGCGTTCGGATTAGCTTGGCTTCCAGTTCCGATAACAATTGGTCAAATGAACAGTCGTCATCGAGATGAAGAATCAAGCCTTCCTTCGTCCCTTTTATTGTAACGTAATGTGGTTTTCCTTGTTTCTGTTTCTGCGCCATTGCCCTGTTCACCTCAACATACACAAATTCGACAATGCCTTTCTGTATTCCTTTTTTCACAGCTATTTTTCTTGGAGATTCATGGCTAGGTCGAGTAACCATTTTCGAAGCGGATAATAGACTAACACAACAAACACACCATTAAGTAAAAGTGTTGGTAAGTAACGTTGATAAACAAATGTATCCCACATCACTTCGGCCACACCTATTAAGGTATAAAGTCCATATACCGTGATTTCGAATGCCGATATACCAACCAACAGTATAAATAATGTGACAAAAATATTTCCGTGAAAGTAACGAGCAATGAATGCAGTAAGGTATGCAGTCAGCCCCATTGAAAACATATAGACACCGATCAAATCTGTATAGATCAAATCGTACAACAATCCAAAAGCGATACCATAAAGAACGCCCCGCATAGGGGAAAGATACATTGCTATAAAGCCAATCATGATCATTACGAGACGTGGAACCAATATTGTATCATTGTCCATATGCTGCGGCGTAAACACTTGCATCACTGTACTCTCAAAGATAAAAAGCAAATATGTAATGAAAGGAAGAAGAAATCGAATCATGACGCTCCTTCCCCCTCAATCAGATCTTCCTCGTACTCTACTAATACTTCCTGTATCGTTCGTTCAACGACCATTAAGTGATGAATATCATATAAATCAGCTGATGGTTTAATATAAGCCGTCTGGGTAGGTTCAACCTTATCAGGTTCAAAACCAACGATCTTACCGATTTCCAAGCCTTTCGGAAAAACACCACCATAACCCGAGGTCGTAACCGTTTGACCTTCCTTCAATGGTTTATCGATCGGAATCATTTTCATAAGTAGAACTTTTCTTTTTTCATCATATCCCTGGATCAATCCGTGGACAGGATCTTTCTCTCCTTGAACAATTGCAGAGATACGATTCGATGGATCATGACTGCTGATCAATTCGATGGACGAATGGAAAGCTGAAACTTCATCGACTTTTCCTATTAATCCTTCTGCAGATATAACAGCCATATCCGGTTTGATTCCAGCTTGAGATCCTTTATTGATTTTGACAGACTGATACCACATCGGGTCAGGAGCCCGTCCAACAACAGTCGTTTGCCACACCTTGAAGTCCGTCAAGGCTTCTTCTTTCTCTAACGTTTTTCTTAACGTTTCATTTTCTCTTTTCAAGTCTTTTACCCTGCTGGCAAGCAGATCGTAATCGTTTAATTGTAGCTTTAATATTTTATTTTGTTCATACAAGTCTTTCATTTCGATGATATTCTCAAAGAAACCCGCGACAAAGTGTGCGGGTTTATAAAAAACAGATTGTGTCCAGCCTACTGTATCATGTAGGAATTGTTCAGGCCACGTAATGTTTTCTCTTTCTTTCATCGAAAAACCGATTAGGGCTACAAGAATGATCATACTTGCAAGTAGGATGATCAGCCGTTTATTTGAAAAAAATTGCGGCACGTTTCACACCTCTTACATTTTTGATTTCGAGCGGCCGCCAAATCCTGGTTTGCTTCTGAATTGATGATAATTTTCAATGGCACGACCTGTACCGATCGCAACGCAATCTAATGCATTTTCCGCTACGATGACTGGCATTTTTGTTTCTTCACTAATAATTCGATCAAGATTTCGAAGGAGTGCGCCTCCTCCAGTCAACACGATTCCACGGTCCATAATATCTGCTGCAAGCTCTGGCGGTGTTTTTTCAAGTGCAAGCTTCACAGCATCCATGATTGTATCAACGGTGTCCTTCAGAGCACCGGCAACTTCTTCACCCGTAATGGTGATCGTTTTCGGAAGCCCTGTTAAAAGGTCACGTCCACGGATGTCCATTTCCTCCATACCATCAGATATATCTGCAGAACCGATATCCAGCTTGATAGATTCAGCGGTGCGTTCACCGATAATGATATTATAGGTCTTCTTAATGTATTGGATGATGTCATCGTCCATTTCATCACCTGCGACACGGATCGATTGCTTTTCAACAATTCCGCCAAGAGAAATGATCGCTACCTCTGTTGTACCTCCACCGATATCAACAACCATACTGCCTGTCGGCTCCCATACAGGAAGGTCGGCTCCGATTGCTGCTGCAAGAGGCTCTTCAATCGTCTCAACCTCACGTGCACCAGCTTGCTTTGTCGCTTCTTTCACAGCGCGTTCTTCAACTGCTGTAATTCCAGAAGGAACACAAACCATAACAAAAGGTTTACGTGAAAACACTGAACGATTCTTTTGTGCTTGTTGAATATAATATTTCATCATGGTTGCAGTCGTATCGTAATCCGCAATCACTCCATCCTTCATTGGACGTCGTGCCACGATATTTCCCGGTGTACGGCCGATCATGTTCTTCGCCGCATTACCAACCGCTTCAATAGTTGCACTTTGCGTATTGATCGCAACGACAGATGGTTCTCGAACAACAACACCTTTACCTTTCACATATACGAGCGTGTTCGCTGTTCCTAAATCAATTCCCATATCTCTTGAAAATCCACCAAACATTTATGTAAATCTCCCTTCATTACTAGCAAAACTCATAACTTTGATTATACTCCAATCCTAAAGGATTGAACAGTCTAAACGTAGCCTTTTTCTTTAAGACTAATGAATTTTTGATCTCCGATTATAATGTGATCAAGAAGATCAATCCCGATTATTTTACCGCATTCAGTCAGACGCTGTGTAACGTCGATATCTTCACGGCTCGGGTTCGGATCCCCACTTGGGTGATTGTGAAAACATATGATCGATGCGGCAGATCGGCGCATCGCTTCTTTAAATACTTCCCTCGGGTGAACGATGGACGCGTTTAAACTACCGATAAATACGGTCTTTTTGTGCAGCACTTGATTTTTAGTATTCAAGTAAATACATACAAAATGCTCTTGTGATAGAAAGCGCATTTCGTCCATGACATATTTCGCACCGTCTTCAGGGGAGCGGATCACATATCGTTCTTCTAATTGTAGTCGGTTCACTCGTTTTCCGAGTTCTAGCGAGGCCAGGATTTCAACTGCTTTCGCATTACCAATTCCCTTCACCGATGTCAGTTCATCGATGGTTGCGTCTTTTAAAAGGTTCAATCCTTCAAATTGTCGGATCATTCGATGGGATAATTGCAGGACCGATTCTTCTTTTGTTCCTGAGCGCAACAGGATGGCCAGTAACTCCTGATTGGATAATGCGGTCGCACCTTCTTTTAGCATACGCTCTCTTGGCCTTTCGTTCAATGGAAAATCACGGATGGTCAGGGGTTTCATTCCCAAATAGGCATCCTCCTTCGGATCAATTCCGTGACTGACTGAGATCTTGAGTAATGCCGAAAGCTTTCAGCTCACGGACCGTTCTTGCTATAGGTAGACCTACAACACTGTAATAGTCTCCAGAAATGGCTCTTACAAGAGTTGCGCCAATCCCTTGTATCCCATAGCTGCCTGCTTTATCCATACTTTCACCTGCACGGACATACATTTCGATTTCGTCTTTTGTCAATTTCCAAAACGTAACATCAGTCGCTTCATGAAAGACTACAACCTTACTCTCACTTACGATTGATACACCGGTATATACGGTATGCTGTTTTCCAGATAACATCGAAATCATCTCAACTGCATCTTGTTCATTTTTTGGTTTCCCCAAAATACGTCCATTAAACGCAACTATAGTATCAGCACCTAGAACGATCGCATTATGATTGCCTAAATGTACACTTTGTGCTTTTCTTAATGCGAGCTCCTCTACAACCTGAGCTGGACTTTTTTCACCTGTAATGTTTTCATGAACAGAACTTTTTTGGACGGTAAATGGAAGGTTAACAATTTCGAGTAATTCTTTACGTCGAGGTGAGCCTGAGGCTAATATGAGGTGGTTCATACAATCATCCTTTACGTATAGATAGAGGTAATGATTGTCATATCTTGCAATAATGAAGGGATTATATCCAGAATAGCAAAACCCTTCCTATTAGACAATCTATTTTATTTAGTCCATACCCTCCTTATTTATAGTTCGTAAAAGAAACCGGATTTATGACTATTGTTGTCAATTTATAATTTACTAAACATTATTTGAAAACGGATGACCCATTTGTGGTTCGGGTCATCCGTCTTAACCTTCAAGGTCTAATATAAACGTCTGATAGGCTACGAATATCTCAAGTAATCCTTGTTGAAAATCCCACTTTGATTCCGATTTTTCTGGTAGAGTCGCCAAAGTATTAACGAACCCGACTGCTTTTTCCTGGTTTTCAGCCGGAAGTGTTTTGATCGCTCGGAGTGCTTCTTTCTTCCAATCATTGATTTTTGTTTCATATTCTTTCATGCTCGTTGGATTTATGCTAATCAATCCTTCAAATAATTGCTTGCCGTCCATAACCCAGCTTAGATTACTTCCTTTTGGTACAGGAACATCGCTTGCCTCAATTGTCCAGCCTTTTGGAACATAGGCATCCGGAACTACTGATTCATAATCTGCTGCAAGTTCATTTGCTGCATCAAAAGTTGGGGCAATTCCGATAAACACTCGATTTTCTTCTGCAGAACGGACGGCGGCATATCCGCTATCCAGAACCATGCGGATCCTCTCACCAGCATTTTCCTCAGTTGAAAATTTTCCTCCTTGTACAATAAAAGTATCCATCGATAAATCAATTGTCGTCGTAGAGGTTGCACTTTTTCCATCATCAGTTGTCGCATCTCGTTCAGGTGAAAAGATGTCGGAAGTGGCAGCAGTCGGCGTTTGAGATTCGAAATCCTTACCTGTAAAAATCATTAATACAATTATTCCTATTATACTGCCTACGATAATGGCACCAGCAATTGGTACCAGCAATTTTTTTGGAATTTGAAACTGATTGTTATTTGATCGATTCGACTTTTGCAACGGGAGTCTTCTCTTCTTGCGATGAATCGGCAACCCGGGTGTTCTTTCAGGAAAATAAGAGGAATTATATCGATTCTCCACCTTATCATAATGTTGTTCAGAGAAATGGATTACGTTGGAGGACCTGTTGTCTTCTGGGAATACCCAATCAAAAGGTGCATCCTTCGAATTTTTGTCGAGTGCTGCAGCAATTTCCGCATCCTTTCTTATTTCCGTAACAAGCTTGTCCTTGCCGTTCACTTTGATCGTTATCCGTTTATTTTCCTCTTGCAATCCACATCAACCCCTTCCATACACTCTTTACATTCCTATGATAAATTGCTAGAAAATAGAACAGTTAATAGAGTAGTAGAGTGAATATAACATGAACTGAATAAAAAAGAACAAGACAAATGTCGTCTTGATCTCAAAAGGTTTCGTTAAAATTTGACACGCTTAATTACTCGCCTTTTCTTTGCTCACTTTCTGGAAAAAGGTTGTGATTTCTACCTGGTACTCGTATGGATTTTCTAAGTTCTTTTCTCGTCCGGGTAAGTTTAACTCTTCGATGACATAGACCCTTTCACTGTTTTCAATCGAATTAATAAAGCTACGAATTGAGGAGTAATCAGGTGATCTGACGACCAATGAAAATGTCAAGGGCTGTAACACGTCCAACGATTTTCCTATTCCGCTATCGCCCTGTTGTAAATGTACTTCACCTTCATTTTTAACCGTAATTTTCTGTACTGCGCTCTTTGAATTCTTTTCCGCTGTATTAAGGTCCCGTATCATTTGATCAGTGGAAGGACCTACTGGAACCGTATGATGATTTTCCCTGATTTCTAAACTGTCATCCTTTTCTTGAGAATTATCTTTTGCAACCTCTAAAAAGGCAGCGTTCACTTTGATTTCAGATTCCAATGCATGGATCCGTTGCTTAGAGGGATAGAGAACATAAAAGCACCCTGCAGCTAACAGTAATACTACAATAGATGATAGAAGTATAAGGAGCCTTTTTTGTGATGAGAAGTGTTCCATTATTTCAATCCGCCTCCATCAAAAAACATACCGCGATCAAACGTAATTGAAAGATCCGCAAAGTAATGAGTTTGATTCGATGTTTCTTGGTCCGCCTTAAGCTGTTCATCATTTCGTATCAGCTTGACGAGGATTACCTTTTCGATACCTGTAGCATTTAATAACTGGCTCTGGTACTTTGCAACATCACTCATTTGTTCAAACTGTCCTAATACTTTGACCGCACCATCGTTTTTGTATGAGATATTCAATGTCATTGCCCTTTCGGGAAGCTGTTGCATTACTTGATCAACAACCTCTGACGTTATTACTCTATTTGAGATGACCTCATTAATTTCCTTCCGGATGCTTTCCTCTTGTTGAGCAGGACTTGTTCCATTCAACTCGTTTTCGACTTTGAGCCTTAGTTTTTTGAGAGATTCAGCTTCTTCTTCGAGTCTGGAAATTTCCATCATAGCAAAATATTCTGTCGTAACTATCCCAATTGAACCTACTAAAAAAACAACGAGTAAAAGGATGTACAGCTTGCGATTCGTATTGATAGACTTCTTTTTTCGGGGGAGTAAATTAATTTCCACTTCCATATCCGTTCACTCCCCCTTCAATCCTAGACCAATAGCCGTATAAAATTTATACGGTACCTGCATACCACGGTCCAATTTAATTTCTTCCTGTGTAATGTCGACGATTGGAATAGCAAAGTCCGATTTGATTTTTTGTATAAATATATCTAATTCAGGGTGATCTCCTGTAATAATCAAAGCATTGATACTATTCGATCCTTCTGATAGTGAGAATTGGTAAAAGCTCATGATCCTTTCAATTTCAGTGCTCATATCATTCCAGGCTTGAGCAGAATCATAGGCATTTGATTCACGTTCGATTGCCAAAGTGTTATCAGATCCCGTCAGCGAATAAGTTGACTCATCAAATCGAATGTACCTTGTGAAAACAGGAGTATGCTGATAAAAAGCCGTCGCATTGATCCCTTCCAAGTCAATGTTCAATGATAAATAATGCTGATTGTTGTCTACTTTATCAAGTCTGTGAAATAGTCGGTAGTTCGCAAGAGCGGATATTTCGGCATCGATCGGTTTTAATGTTGCGTCCTCCAAAGCTTTGACATATTCAGCCATCACTGCTTCTGGTACCGCAAACAATAGATAATCGGTGTTTTCTCCCTTCCGTTGAAGCTTGTGAACATCAATGACAGGTTCATCAAACGGAATATGTATAGAGATACCGAGTTCAACATTTATGTAATCCATCAGCTCTTCCTCAGGTATAATCGATGGTATCGAAACCTGTCGGACGACGGATATTGAATCAGGTATGACAAACCGAACCCTCCGCCCCTTCAATCTCCACTCTTTTACACACCTTAAAAGTAATTGCGAAAGTGCCTTCACTTCGATAACCTTTCCCTCAACAATCATACCGGCAGGAAGTTTTTTCTCTCCAAGCTTTTGAATAATTAATGGGGACTTGCTTTTTAGAGATATGTAACGGACGTTTTGATCTTGTATTACGAGAAAGACTGTAGATTTGTTTCGAAACCATCCCATGATGCATACTCCTTTTTATACAGAAAACTAAACACATTCTACTCATACATAATAAAAAGTGTTGTAAATTTTAAAGTCTGAAATACCACTCTAATATCGGTTCTCCCCAGAACAATACAATAAGTGCTGCTGATACGATAAAAGGACCGAACGGAATGTGCTGCCTGCGTTTGACCTTTTTTAAGAGAAAAAGGCATAACCCAATAATCGATCCGATTAAGGAAGCAAGGAATAGAATGAGCAAAACACCCTTCCATCCAACCATTAAACCAATTACAGCAAAAAGTTTTATATCTCCGCCCCCCATGCCGCCTTTACTTATTACAGCAATGAGCAGCAGCAAACCAAATCCCAATGCTGCACCGGCCCATGCACCAAACCAGGGTTCTGCCGGCTGCCATAATCGGTAAAGTACAAAAATAGGAGCAAAGAATAATAAGATTATATCGGGTATGATCATATAAAATAGATCGGATACAAAAACAATCAATAAAAGCGAAATAAACAACAAACTGCCAATTAAAGCAGGTGCCCATCCGAACACGATATACGCGTATGCATATGAAATTCCGGTTACGAGTTCGATCGTCGGATAGATGATAGTTAGCTTCTGAGAACAGTAACGACATTTTCCTAGAGTTATGAAATAAGATAGTACCGGGATCAAATCAACCGGTTTTAATGGAGTTTGACAAAAGGTGCAATGAGATCCCGGACGGACAATTGACTGCTTCTTCGGAATTCTCAACCCAACCACATTGAAAAACGAACCCATGATCAATCCGAAAATGAAAAATAAAATAGCCATAGGTACCTCGTAACATAATTAGTAATGAACCCTCTCAGAAGGAGAGGGTTCATTTTGGTTAATTTACCTTACTTGTATCTAAATCACCTTGCGCCACAGGACTACCGTTGTCATTTGCAACATAGGCAGTTGTACCATCCGTTAACAATACAGAATAAATCACTTGATTTCCGTCCTTTGAGATGACAACCTTACTTTCATCCTTATGATAACTGTTGGAATCATCACCAGGCACTTTCGGAATTGAGCTTAGGAATCCTGCGGTAACTAGCTCGTTAAGAGTAATGTCTGCATCGGATGTACCCCCATCCGATGTTACCTTCAACCTTGCTGCTTCAATGATTTGTTCTGCATTTGCAAGGTGGGCTTCTTTTTTAGAATTCTCCATGATATTACCTATCGCTGGAACTGCAATTGCAGCAATTATACCAAGGATGACAATCGTGGCAAGCAATTCAACGAGTGTAAACCCTCTTTCTGATTTTACCAATCGTTGTACGCATGGTGTGCTTGTTTCATTCATGATTAACATTTCCTCCTTCATAAGTTTTTTACTATAAGTTCTATCAGAGATTAATATTTTGATAGAGATCAAACATAGGCAACACAACAGACAAGACAATAATCCCGACTACAACAGACAGGATTAAAATTAATATTGGTTCCAATAGGGCTTGCAGTCGTTCAGTAATGTGTTCGACTTCAGCTTCATAAAACGTTGTAATTTTCATTAGCATCACATCGAGGTTTCCGGTTTGTTCTCCTATGCTGATCATATGTAGTACTAAAGGTGGGAAAACACGATGCCTTTTCATTGGTACAGTCATCGAATTCCCTTCTTCTACCGATGCAAAAGCTTCGCCGATCATACGCTTATAGACAGTGTTGTTAATAATATTTTGAGTAATAGTCATGGATTGTAGGATAGGAACGGAACTAGTGAATAAGGAGCTTAACGTCCTGGAAAATTCAATAATTAACGTTTTTTGTAGAATTCGTCCTAATATTGGCACTTTTAATATAGCATAATCTATGTAAAATCTACTAGTGTCATTTTTTAAACACATCAAAAGTCCTATGAAAAAGATCCCGATAGCAAGTAATGTTCCCCACCAGTAACGGTTTCCAAACTCACTTAGTGCGATAACTGCTTGTGTGAGTTCAGGTAGTTCCTTTCCCGTATTGGCGTACATTGAGGTAAATCTCGGTATAACAATGTAAAGCATCACATTAAGGACGGCAATTGCAACCATGCCTAATAATGCAGGATAGGTTAAGGCAGAAATAACTTTTTGTCTCATTTCATATCGTTTCTCGAAATAATCCGCAAGTCTTGACATCGCTTCATCTAAATTACCGCTCACTTCACCAACTCGAGTTAGCTGAATCACCATCGGCGGAAAAAACTTTACATGTGTTCCCATCGCGTTCGATAGAGATTCTCCCTGTTGGACTTGCTCTTGGATCGTTGTGAGCACTCTGGTCAGTGACTTTTGTTCGGATTGCTCCTGTAAAATCTGAACCGATTGAACTACAGATACACCTGCTTCAAGTAAGGCAGCAAATTGACGAAGAAAAATAACAAGCTCCCGGGGTTTTAAAGCAGTAGTGATCGTAATTTCCTTTGTAAAAACATTTTGCTTATATTCATTGATCTCTGTAGTTGCAATCCCTTTTTCTTTTAAAACAGTTATTGCATTGACTCTCGTTTCTGCATTAATTTGTCCGCTAGTTTTCCTTCCCGACTGATCTCGACCGATATAACTGAAAGTAGCCATCTAGACCATCTTCTCATCTAAATATGGCTTTACAGATTCATGAGAAACCTTGCCATTCTTCAACATTTCCTGGATCGACATTTCAAGCGTGTACATTCCTTGTGCTCGACTTGTTTGCATAATGTTTTTTATCTGATAGATTTTTTCATTACGGATTAAATTGGAGACGCCAGCATTGTTGATGAGCAGCTCGCTGACTAATGTACGCCCATCCCGGTTCGTATTCGGAATTAACCGCTGTGATAGTACAGAAACAAGAACTGAGGCAAGCTGAACTCGAACTTGAGCTTGCTGTTCCGCTGGGAAAACATCAATGATCCGATCAATTGTCGATGGTGCATCAGTAGTATGTAACGTTCCGAGCACGAGATGTCCTGTTTCGGCTGCCGTTATCGCAGTTCTAATCGTTTCAAGGTCCCGCATTTCCCCGACTAAAATGATGTCAGGATCCTGCCGTAATGCTGAGCGAAGACCTCTCGGAAAGCTTATCGTATCTAAGTTTATTTCACGTTGCACGATAATTGATTGATCATGACGGTGTAAGTACTCAATTGGATCTTCAAGCGTTATGATATGACGGTTCATATGATGATTCACATAATCGATCATAGATGCCAACGTCGTTGACTTTCCGCTTCCTGTTGGTCCAGTTACCAGCACCAATCCTTGTGTTTTCGACATTATTTTCTTTAAATATTCCGGAAGCTGTAATTCTTCTATCGAAGGAATAATTGTTGGAATGACCCGGATTGCTAAGCTGATGCTTGAACGTTGCCGAAACACATTAATGCGAAAGCGTGAAACACCCTGCACTCCATAAGAAAAGTCTAAATCCCCGTCAGAGTCGAATTGAGCCCACTGTTGATCATTCGTCAGCCCCTTAGCGATCGTTTCTGTTTCCTCGGGCTTCAGTATCTCCTGATCGCCTTGAGGAACCAACGCTCCATGGACTCGAAAAATCGGTGCCAGTCCGATCGACAAATGGATATCAGAAGCCTGTATTTTATGCGCACTTATTAACAACTGCTCTATTTTTTCTATCGTGTAATCCATTGTTCCAGCCCCCTAATCAATTGTTGATACTCGCATTACTTCTTCAACTGTAGTCAGACCTTTTTTTGCCTTTTCAAGTCCATCTTCTATTAACCATTGCGTCCCGATTGATTGATAATGGTTTCTTATCGATGCGTTTGAGGCCTTATTAATAATCAGATCACGTATCGTATCATCAATGATGAGTACTTCGTGTATCGGTATTCTACGTAAAAAGCCGGTGGAACGGCAGCTTGTACAGCCTGCTCCCCTATATAGTTTATCGATTTTCATATTGTAGGTTGCAAAAAGCTGTTTTTCTTGATCCGTAGGTTCGTAGGATACTTTACAATCATCACATGTCTTCCGAACAAGACGCTGCCCGACAACACCAGAAACAGAAGATGAAATCAAATAAGGCTCAATTCCCATATCAATGAGTCTTGTAATTGAACTAATTGCATCATTCGTATGAAGCGTCGAAAGGACAAGGTGACCTGTGAGAGAAGCTTGAATCGCGATTTCAGCAGTTTGCGCATCCCGGATTTCCCCGACCATGATGATATTCGGGTCCTGCCGCAGAATTGACCGTAATCCAGTAGAAAAAGTAAGACCAACTGAGTCATTCACTTGGATTTGATTGATCCCTTCAAGTTGATATTCTACAGGATCTTCAATTGTAATGATGTTAACCGTTTCACTATTTAAGTGATTTAATCCCGTGTAGAGTGTAGAGGTTTTACCTGAGCCAGTCGGTCCTGTCAGGAGCACTAATCCGTTTGGCTTATCCAGGAGCTGTAGAAAGTTCTCTTCATTCTTTTCTGTTAAAGATAGATTCGACATCCTTAGATGGGTTTTAGATAGATCTAATATACGGATGACGACCTTCTCTCCATACATTGTTGGGATAGTAGAAATTCTTAAGTCTATTTTCGTATCATTCAATTTAATTTTTGTTCGCCCATCCTGCGGTACACGGAACTCTGTGATATCGAGTTCTGCCATGACCTTTATTCTTGAAATGATCGCGCTTTGCATTGATTTTGCAAAGGATTGCTCATTATGTAACAGTCCATCAATCCGATATCGAACAACGAGTTGATTCTCATGTGGGTCGAGGTGAATATCACTGGCAAAGCTTTCTATGGCATTTGTTAGAAGTTGTTCCACCACTCTGATTGCGGAAGCGCTTATTTGATCAGACTCATTCGCTTCATCAATAGATGAGTCTTTGATACTATCATTACTGTAATACTTGTTGATCGCTTGAATTATGTCTGTTTTACTTGCAATTACAGGTTTGATTTGGAATCCGGTCGAAAGTCGTAAATCCTCTATTGAATGAAAGTCGAGTGGATCCGCCATTGCAACCACAAGCTTGTCATTTTGTTTTTGTATCGGTAAGTATACATTTTTCCGTGCTAGGTCCTTATGTACGAGCGTGGTCAAAGTTGAATCGATAGGAATTGTCGGTAATCGGACATGCGGAATGCCGAGTTGAAATTCAAGCACTTCAATCAGTTTCCGCTCCGTGATGTATCCACGGTCTAAAAGTGCATCACCCAGCTTTTGGTTATTCGATTTTTCCCGTAGCACCTCATCTAATTGACCTTCTGTGATAATTGATTCATTAACAAGAAGATCCCCTAATCGAATTTTCATCCTTCATCCCCCTTTTGTGATTCCATTTACTCATTTTCCACTCTACTATTTTACTATAAAATAACATCAAATAATGTTAAAATACAGATAATTATGAAGAAAGTAGTGGGAAGATGGAAAATCAAAGAGGAATGTCACTTATAGAAGTACTAGTCACGATAGTTATTATCGGAATTGTTTTTGTCCTTCTATCCCAATCTATGGGTTTTTTTACGACTGCAAATGCACTTCATGAGGGAAAACAGGAAGCCGTAACCATTGCCGAAGAAGAACTGGTAAGGCAACTTGATAAACTGGATGCTGGTGAAAACATATCGACCAGTTACGTTGTTGGACAATACTTGATCACTTTACATACATCGGAATTGTCAAGTGGGGCTACCATTTCAACTTCAAAACTATCTCACCGAATAACGATGGCAGGAATATATGACGATGATGGCGTTCCAGGTCTATTGACAATAACCGTTTCCTGGGGGAATTAAATTGATCGATCAAAGAGGAATGACTCTTATAGAGCTGTTGGCCACGATTGCGATTTTTTCAATGATTGTCGGAGTTTCATATAGCTTATTTTCCTATGTTCAAGCTTCATGGACCATTACAGAAACTGCAGTCAGCTCAGAATCGGACGTTCAGGAACTGAAAATGGTTCTTACGAGAGAAGTTGCAGCCCCTGTTTCTCTTACAAAATCAGCAGAAGGTGTACGGTTTGAATCACAGGACGGAAGCAGTAAATCGATGGTCATTCAAGCGGGTGAATTGAAGCTGTTCAAGTATGATGCTGGAGGCTCAAATCAGCAGCTTTTACATGATTTTGCACTATCAATTGACCGGATGGAGCTTTTGGATCAAAATAAAAATCCAGTTCACAATGGAACTGGATTAACTGAAGGAATAGCATATTTTCGATTTTTTTACACGACAGAAGGGTTAAAAGAAAAACATCATCAAATTACCTTGCCGATTGACATTTTCAGCCCTTAATTTTCGATTACTTCACCTGATGCCTTAAAGATGATTTGGGCGTTTTTTTTCGTCTCAAAATGAGCACTTTCCAACACGATATTCTTGTTTGGTGTGATGAGACTACCATTACGGCTCATACCCGCATACAATCGAATTTCTCTTCTCGCTTCCAATGTACTCCCATTAACGAAGATATTACCTTGTGGGGCTTCTAGAATGATATCTCTACTTGAACTATTACCTGTACTTATCAAAGTCCCTTGATTAACGACAATATCTCCCGTTTCCGATATAACTTCAATGTTGTTCAGGTCCATTTTCCCTTCGCCATTTGCACCTGATTCAATTATAAAATTCCCATTAATGGTAACCGATCCGGTTGCAGCTATCTCTATACGATCCTTTGTCGAATATTCTCCATCTTCTCCGACGCCATTAATAGTAAGATCTCCTGGAGCAGGATTTTCACTATCATGCTGATCCAAAAACTCCTCAAACGCCATTTCGATCGTTTCTCCATTTTCCAATTCAATTACGACTTCCCCGGAACTCGAGTTCAATGTGGATTCCTTTGCTGTCATTTTATGCTCATAAAAGAAGTCCTCATTTGAATCTTTACTAGCATCATGGTCAAAATCTCCAGAAATGGCATGGACAACAACTGTATATTCCCCTGAATAAGACTGCAAATCTGAGGAGTTCATCGGACTTTGATTTTCATCTAATGCATATTGATACAAATCTAATACCGAAGTCCCGCTTTGGATGGTATTAGGACGGTTTGGCGGATACGTATAATCCGATAAATATGTCACTTTTTCAGCGTTTTCTTGTCTTTGAAATGTTTCCATTGCACTGACCGAGAGATTGACTGCTTGCTTTTGGTAGATCAATCGATTCTCGTTTGCGGAAAGCTTACTGAACCACGTATAACCAATAGGTGCAAAAATGCCGAGAACCATGATTACCATCAGGACGATAATCAGCGTACTACCTTTATTTGATTTTACAAACTTAACCATTGATCCACCCTAGAAATATGAGGCATTTGAAATCATTGAGCGCTAAATTAACCAATATAGCTTGCAACCTTATTACGCCCCTGCTGCTTAGCACCTGTATACATTGCCCGGTCGGCATTTCGAATTAACGTCAACGGGTCTTCTCCTTGCTCAGGTGCTGTTGCTACACCAATACTGACGGTTAAATAAATTTTCTTTTTATGAAAATCACCTAAATCATTTGATATCGAAAATGTAGTTTGAGAAATATTCTCCCTTAGAAGTTCCGCGATTTGCATGCAATAGTCATGGTTGGTTTCCGGGAGTAAAATGACAAATTCTTCTCCGCCATATCTTGCCACAGTTCCTTGATCGCCAATGCTTTCAACTAGACGATCGGCAACCTGACACAACACTTCATTACCAGACTGATGTCCAAACGTATCATTTACCCGTTTAAAGTGGTCAATATCTAAAAGGATAAGTGAGAACGTATTTTGGAAAACATCATATTGTTTGTACATATCATAAAGCCGATCTTCAAAATAGCGATAATTATACAGGTTAGTAAGATGGCAACGCTCGCTTCTTTGTTTCGTCGCTTCATAATTTTTCGCTTTATCTAGTGCGACAGCAAGGTAGTTAGAAAGGATTTCGAGTATCATAAGATGAGGTTTATCGTAGGCTTTTTTCTGATTGGACGCAAAGGTGATCACTCCAACTACTTCATGATTCCGAATCATCGGAACCGAAACGACTGATTGTACAGTAATCGGCAGAAATCCTTTAGAATATTTACGCCATTGATGACGGCCTTCGAACCTTAAGCTCTGTCCACTTTCCCAAACCTTTCCACTGATTCCTTCGCCTTTAAATAAAAATGGAAGATTGACATTATATGTTCGATCGGATTCATATTTTCGGATGACTGTTAATTGTGTTTGATCTTCAATATCAAGTATGTAAGCATAATCAACCTTGAGCATCTTAGTTATTCTATTCAGATAAATATCCAGTGTCTCGTCGACTAGTAGGCTTTCGGTCAGCTCTTGTCCAATCTTGTTCGTAAACTTAAGCAAGTGGTTGATTTTTTGACTGGAATGATACATGTTCACAATAAGGGATATGATTACGAACGGAACTCCAACAAACAGAATGGCAGATGTCCCTAGTTGTGAATATAAAATATAGAATGTAATACCGACTGGCAGGATAATCGATTCCATCAACAATTCCCAAAGAAAACCCTTATCAAATAACGTATTGCTGGTTTCTTTGTAGAGATTTTTCCTGATCAGATGAAGGACGAGATGATTTGTAATAAGAGCGGTTAATGAGTACCCGATTACAGGAATGATTGGAGGATACTCATTCATCCCAAGTCCGCCTATTTCTCCACCGAGAAGGTAGTACACAAGAGCAGAGGCAGCGGAAACGATCATGAACATGAGTGAGCTCGTCCCATACCGATATAGCGGATATTTCAAATACCATAATGAGGAAAGTATTGTGATTTGAACCATTATCAATTCGACGAGAAGGCCAAACTGAAGAAAAATGGCTAAGGATATCCCTTGTATTAAAGAAATGTTCGTTCCTCTTACCTGAATCGGAAATAAAGATACGGTAATCATCAAGATTAGCATACCAACAAGATCCAGCCAATAATTTTCTAAGGAAGGGACAGAAAAGGTAAAAAATGCCCATAATATCATTGGCCATGTCAATAAACACACGACACTGATCCAATGTTTAGCACTTTTGGTCATCACAATCCCCTCCCCAGGAAATTCCATTCTACAAATTGAGTCAAACGTACTATTTATCTCGTTAATGATATTTTAACAAATCTTTTAAAAATTGTAATTATAAAATTAATTTATTACTGATTTTTTTAAAAGAAATAGGCAGCTTAATCCTGGAATAACCCATAGCGTAAGTACTTTTGCAAAATGTCAACTTTTCTTTTCGTGTAAAAAATTTCTTGCCGCTGAGATAAAATAGAGAGATCCAGTAATAATCAATAGGTCATTCTCACCCATTTGTCCCATTTCTTTGGTAATTGCTAGTTGATAGGTTTCTTCTAGGTCTTTTCTATCAAATCGACATTTATCGTATAATTCTTTGGCCGTGCTTGCTCTCGGAAAATCAAAGGAAGTGAAAAGGATATGGTCGATGGAGTCATACAGCACTGAAAGCATTTCATCAACAGGCTTGTCTGAAAGGGCACTGAAAATAATCCGTTTGCGATGCTTCGGAAAATGGCTGACCATCGTTTCCTTCAAGCTCTCTATCCCCTCTTTGTTGTGGGCTCCATCTATATAAATTAATGGGTAGTCATTCATTTTTTCGAATCTACCCGGCCAACTTGCTTTTGAAAAACCATTATTAATATGTTGGGAATCGATTTTATATCCGTATTTTTCCGATAATAACTCAAGCATCATGATCGCCATAGAAGCATTCTTAACCTGATGATTGCCTTGCATGCCAGTAACTAGATCTTGATAGATCCTGTCTGGCGTTTTCACTGAAAATTTTTCACCACTTACAAGAACACGGTGATCTAGAGTCAAGTACTCTCGGTTTGCAATGTAAACAGGAGCGCCCAACCTTTTTGCTCGTTCATTGATGACATTCAACGCTTCCCTCTGGTCAGCACCTGTGACTAACGGTACGGCAGGCTTAATTATCCCGCTTTTTTCATAAGCGATTTGTTCGATGGTGGATCCGAGTATCGCTGTATGATCATACCCGATATTCGTAATCCCAGTTAAGAGCGGGGTGATCACATTGGTAGAATCCAGCCTCCCGCCAAGTCCTGTTTCAAACAGAACAATATCCAGTTCCACATACTTTGCAAAATAAACAATAGATAATACCGTGACAACCTCGAACTCGGTTGGAGTGCCAAGATCTGTGGCAGCTACTTTTTCTGTGATAGGCCTCACTTCATTAGCAACTTTTATCAAGTCATCATCTGAAATAGGGGAACCATTCACCGAAATCCTTTCATTGAACTGCTCGATGTAAGGTGAGGTAAACGTTCCCACATTATAGCCTGCTTCCTCTAAGGCACACTGCATGAATGTAAGTGTAGAGCCTTTTCCATTTGTTCCCGCTATATGGACACATTTCAAGGTTTCCTCGGGGTTTCCGAGTTCCTCAAGCATGTGTTCCATTCTTAGTAAGCCTGGTTTCATCCCGAAAGCTAACAATTCGTGGATCCAGTGTAGGGTTTCTTGGTACGTTTTCATTACTGTTCTCCTCGTATAGACACATTTAACATAGCCTTGAAAAAGACGAATCAATTTGATCCGCCTCCTTCTGTCATCTTATTATTTCTTCAGTTCATCAATCCGTTCTTGAACCTTTTGACGGTTATCAAGATACGTCCTTTCTTTCTCACGCTCTTCAGCTACCACTTTTTCTGGCGCCTTTTTCATAAATCCTTCATTATTCAATTTCTTTTGTACACGATCAACCTCTGAATTCCACTTTTCCAATTCTTTTTCGAGTCGGCTTATTTCCTCGTCAATATTTATTAAGCCTTTTAACGGAAGGAAAATTTCTACTCCACTTAAAACTGAGGTCATTGCCTTCTCTGGTGCTTCTAAGTCTAAAGCTATCTTAAGTGGTTCTGGATTACAGAAACGCTCTAAATACGTTCCGTTACGTTTTAGTTTATCGAGCGTCTTTTCTTCGTGAGGTTTAAGTTGTATTTCAATCGGCTTGCTTGGTGGTACATTCATTTCTGAACGGGTATTACGTACAGAACGAATGATCTCTGTTATAAGTTTCATTTCTTTAGCAGAATCTTCAAAATGAAGATCCTCTCTTTTTTCCGGCCAATGCGCGATCGTAATTGACTCGCCTTCATGGGGAATATGCTGCCAAATTTCCTCTGTAATGAAAGGCATGAATGGATGCAAAAGTCTTAGCGTTTGGTCAAGTACATAGGCGAGAACGGATCGAGTCGTTTTCTTTTGTTGTTCATCATCACCGTAGAGTGGTAATTTAGCCATTTCAATATACCAATCACAAAAATCATCCCAAATGAAGTTATAAAGCGCTCGGCCAACTTCGCCAAATTCATAGGCATCAATCAGCTTTGTAACCGATTCGATCGTCTCGTTAAGGCGAGTTAGGATCCATTTATCAGCAAGCGATTTTTCACCTGTTAGATCAATCTCCTCGTAAGCCAACCCATCCATGTTCATAAGAGCAAAGCGAGAAGCGTTCCAAATCTTGTTCCCGAAGTTCCACGTTGATTCAACCTTTTCCCAATAAAAACGCAAATCATTTCCTGGAGAGCTTCCGGTTGATAGGAAAAATCGTAATGAGTCTGCACCGTATTTATCAATAACATCCATCGGGTCCACACCATTACCAAGTGATTTACTCATTTTGCGCCCTTCAGCATCCCTCACTAGTCCGTGAATCAACACATCCTTGAATGGTCGCTCTCCGGTAAATTCTAATCCTTGAAAAATCATTCGAGCGACCCAGAAAAAGATGATGTCATAGCCAGTAACGAGTACATCCGTTGAATAGTAGCGTTTATAATCTGGAGCTGACTCATCTGGCCACCCCATCGTAGAAAACGGCCACAATGCTGAACTGAACCAAGTATCAAGCACATCTTCATCCTGTTTCCAGTTTTCAATGTCTTTCGGTGCTGTTCTACCAACATAAACTTCTCCAGTTTCCTTATGGTACCAGGCCGGGATACGATGACCCCACCATAGCTGTCTACTGATGCACCAATCACGGATATTTTCAATCCAATGTAAATACGTTTTTTCAAAGCGATCTGGAACAAAATGCGTTTTATCATCAGATTTCTGTAATTCGATCGCTTTTTTTGCGAGCGGTTGCATTTTTACGAACCATTGTGTAGATAAATACGGTTCAACAACCGCGCCGCTACGCTCTGAATGACCTACAGAATGCATATGTTCTTCAATTTTAAATATAACACCTTGATCTTGTAAGTCTTTAACGATTTGTTTACGACATTCAAATCGGTCCATTCCATTGTATTTTCCTGCTTGCTCGTTCATTGTTCCATCTTCATTCATGACGAGAACACGTTCTAGATTGTGACGGTTTCCAATTTCAAAGTCATTCGGGTCATGTGCAGGTGTGATTTTAACTGCACCAGATCCAAACTCCATATCAACATAATCGTCAGCAACGATATCGATTTCACGGTTGACGATAGGAAGAATGACCTTTTTCCCAATCAAGTGCTTATAGCGTTCATCTTCAGGATGGACTGCAACCGCTGTATCGCCAAGCATTGTCTCAGGACGTGTTGTTGCGATTTCGATATACCCGCTGCCATCTACAAGTGGATATTTCATATGATAGAAGGCGCCTTGAACATCCTTATAAATAACTTCAATATCCGAGAGTGCCGTTTTTGTTTTTGGATCCCAGTTAATAATATACTCCCCACGGTAAATCAAGTCTTTTTCGTATAATGTAACGAACACTTCTTTTACAGCGTCAGACAGGCCTTCATCCAAGGTGAAACGTTCTCTAGAGTAATCCAAGGACAGCCCTAGTTTCGACCATTGTTTTCGAATGAATTCCGCATAATCATGCTTCCATTCCCATGATTTTTCGAGAAACTTTTCTCGGCCAAGCTCGTATCGATTCGTGCCTTCTTCACGCAGCTTCCCCTCTACCTTTGCCTGTGTCGCAATTCCCGCATGGTCCATACCCGGCAGCCAAAGTGCATCAAAGCCCTGCATACGCTTTGTTCGGATAAGAATATCCTGTAATGTTGTATCCCAAGCGTGACCAAGGTGAAGTCTCCCAGTAACGTTCGGCGGTGGGATTACGATTGTATAAGGCTCCTTCTTTTCGTCACCAGTTGCTTCAAAAAACTTACCATCAAGCCAATACTGATACCATTTTGTCTCTGTTTGCTTCGGGTCGTATTTTGTCGGCATCGAAACCTCTTGTTTATTCATGGCTACTCCTCCTTGATTCGATTTAATTTTTTCAAACGATGAATTTAACTTCGATTGTGCTCACTTCTTACCGATGGTACAGTCCGTATCTGACTTTTCCTGAAAACTAAAAAAACCTCTTTCCATCCTCAAAGGACGAAAGAAGTTCGCGGTACCACCTTTGTTTACAGTTTAATGATGCATCAAAAATAAAACTGTACACTTGATTATGGATAACGGCATTTAATCCGACTTTTCCTACTGAATAGTCATCGTTCAGAAAAGTTGCTCCAGGGCGACATTCGACTGCTACATCCTAAGAAATCTCTCAGCTACTGATTTCTCTCTCTAAAGGGGTCACACTCTACTCTTCCCTATCTTCGCTACATATACAAATTTTAAGTATTATTCATTTTACCTTTATAAATGGATAATCGTCAATAGGCTTTCCACATTTTATTGGTTTTAAACAAAAATGGGCACCTATTTTTCTCTTTTTCATATCTTGTTATAAAAAGGTGGCCAGCTTTTAATCCTTTAGTGAAAGGAAATCTGTCCTATGCGAAGAAGACGGAGCTTCAATAAATACCGATTCTATCATCATTTGCGTCAGTTTCGGAGCATATGCGAGCAATTTATATTTCCTTTGCTGATCTTTCAAGCGATACGCACCCTCCTGTTTCCATCTGCTTTCGACATTGTACTCGTACTCATCCTTCTTGCACTTCATCTCGCCACCTATTATGAACTGTGGTGAACGGTGCACAAAAAAGAAAATGGGCTTAACTGTATGTCGTTAGCCCATTTCCGTAATTGGTTGAAGGATTTGATTTGCAAAGCGATCGAGTGATCTCATGACATTCAATTTACGGTCAAGCTTTCGCACAAGCTCTAATTGTGACAGGTCGTGTGTCCCCTGGTACGTTTGAATTGTTGAAAATACCGGTTCAGGGAACTTCAAATAGCTTGCAAGCAGTAATTTCTCCTCGGGAAGTAACGGAAGGTGGCGCTCATATTGTCCGAGCCATTCCAACGCAACCTGCTCCTCCCACTCGGGATAATGGGCAGCTGTTCGAAAGAAATAAGCTAAGTCTCGAACAGGAGTATCAAGGATCGCCCTTTCAAAATTGATAAAGTTACCTTCACCAAGCTGGTCTACGACAATATGACCGCGAAATGGTCTGCCGTGACACATTACACTTCGATAACGCTTTTGTTCTTCACAGCTCTGATACCAACTGATAACGTGTTGTTTAGCGTCCTCCGCCATTCTCATCAATCGATGAAACTGAGAAAGATACCGAAGTTCAAAGGGTGAAATGTACGTTTGTCGCTCAGAAAGCTCAGTAAACCGCTCCATCTCTAGCTGCCTTTGTTCAAACCGTTGGATCAACGCATTGTAAGAATCCTTGACAACCTCATCTGAAAAGGACTGGGCTTTTACCGTATGAGAATGAAGTTTTCCAAGTTCATCTATTATAAAATCTTCATACTGGAAACCAGACCTTGCCTCATGGTCACACCACCTGGTTAAATAGAAAGAATGATACCCATTTGTAACGTTCGAATCACCGTATTTTGTCGGAACGATAGGAACGACATGGTGATATCCTATCTCATTCAGTCTATTCATACAGTGTAAAAACCAATCCAACTGCTCTTTATTCATGTTCGTTTTTTTTAATGCATACGTACCACGACTTGTTGTAATTTTTTGAACCTGGCCATACGACTCGATTCTTTCTGGGTAAAGGTCATAATAATATAGAATTACTCCATCAACAGAAGCCGCATTCATCGTATCACCTTCTTTGCACGACGATTGATCCAGGCGTATACTTCTTCCACAAGCCTAAGATTCGTTTCCCACTCTTGTTCAAAACGATCAAGAATTTGTTTTGATTGCTCCGGTCCTGCATTTTCCATCCGTCCCATGCACTTCTGAACCTCTCTAGGTGCAATCAACTCAGCAACGATAAGCTGGTCGTAGCCACCGGTAAGTGTAAATCGGTCATCAATGTGGTCCAACAAAGCATGAACGGATCTTGTATCCGTTGATTGATGCCAGTCTGCTAATAAACTCCCTACCCCTTGAAGCCCAGCCTCCGGATAGTGATTCCCCCCTTGCCAAAACAAATAACCATGGACTCTTTTCCCTTGATTAACGGATAACGAGGATTCTAAAATCGGTTTTGGTAGGTGTCGATACTGTTCAAAAATTTCCTGAACCATGTTAAGTCGGCGTTTTGCTTCCGGTAAACTTTTACGAATCATAGTGAGATTCGTATCCATACGGTTTGAGTCCTCCAAATTATCAAGGATATTTAGCGTTGTAGATTCGTGGACTCCCTGGTAATGTGGATGCTCTACACCAAAGGCAAGCATTTCTCCAATAAACCTTCCCCATATATGTTCATGATTCTGTTTCGGAAAAGAATCAAAATACACATCATGAAGGGTTAAGAAGCCATCCTCTAAAGGAACAAACCACCTACCCTCTACTGTATGATGCATCCGATCCACTAATACTTGATCATGTTCAGCTTGGTTTCTCCACGCATGGTGCCAGTTCATCAATGCTTCATCCGACCAATATCGTACACGTTTCACTCCACAATCCGACTCTAATAACTCATTGGTTTGCTTCCATCTTGATGGTGTCAAAGAAAAATTCTTATCGATGAGCTCTAGAACATCCATGCTCATAGTCACACCAACCTAACGTGTAGCTGAAACTGGGATGTATAGGATTTGTCCTTCTTCAATTTCTTCACTATCCAAACGGTTTACACGTACTAACTGGCTCGTCGGTACATCATACTTTCCAGCTATGGTCTCTAAGGAATCTCCCGCCTGGGTAATGCACATCTTTAATTTTGTCAATGCTTCGTCATCTCTAGTCAGCATTTTAGTTAAATAAAGCGCATTTTCCTCACGTGGTGCTTTTTGAGAGGTTGGTTCATCTTCATCAGTATATTCAACCTCAGCATGTTCAACGTATTCATTTTCACCGTGTTCATCAGCACGATCTTCTTCATATTCATAATAATTATATTGTTCGTCATTGTTCATCTCGAAATCAGTTTCTTCTTCCTCAAAGTTGTTTGTAAACTGGGGTTGAGCATCGCGCATAAAATGTGAAGAATAAGCTTTCGGTTGTTCATAACGAGCTTCGTCAGATCGACTAGCAAATTCAACCGAAGGCTCACGATTCTCAACTCTCTTTTCTTCGATCGGGTTATCTTCTGTTGCTTGTTCCGGTTTACGGCGTGATTCAAATTCAAGTATCGGAAATGGGTTTGTCGGGACTTCTGAAAACTCAGTGTCATCTTCGCTGTTATAATTCTCGGTATAATCATTCGTGGTGTCATTGGATTGGCTCTCATAAATTCCAGAAATCGATACGGAAGCGGATACCTCTAAGCAAGATGGTGACGGTAGTTCATAGTCAAAATTATCTACAGTGACGTATAGATCCTCCATCTGAGGTACGCGGTTTTTCGGTATCGTAACATCAACTGGAAATCGATGCTCAAGCTGAACGGATTCCTCAGATGAATCAGATAACTGGGAGAACGAACGATAGGTCAATTGATCATTTGATCCATCCGATTTATCCTGATTTAAAGTTGCGGAAGGACGGTATTCACCTGTTAAATACAAATTCCCTTTAATAAGAACTTGATCACCGCTTTCTTCAATCGTTACATCAGGATTCAGTGCAACTGTAAATAGTTCATCGACCTCCTGTCCCTTCTTTAACCAAACGGATTCCTCTATTGAAAAATTCAAGCTGGACTGTTCACGCTCTGTCAATGCAGGGTCCCCCTCTCATCGCAATTATTCCTGTACAATACAGATGTATGTGTAGGAGCAGATTTTATACCTAAAAAGAGTTGTACAGATTGAAATGAAAGAAATAAGAACACTTCATAATAGGGAGTACCCTTTCAACTTTATCAACCAATTCAGAAATGTCCTCTGAGAACATTCATCACTCCGCTTGACCGATTTTTGTCCTCACTCTGAGGACGATTTTTCACTACACTTGAACAGACTTTATCCTTAGAACCTTGACAGTACACCTATTTTTCAGCGTAAAAAAACTGACATTCGCCGGACCGGTTGAAGTAGCTTTTTTAGGTGAAGTAGCGTATTCAGATATGGACTTTACAGTAATTAGGAGAATGCGCGACGAATAGAGCGTATTCGGGCATGGTTTTTACAGTAATTAGGAGAATGTGCGTCGAATAGAGGGTAATCGGGTATGGTTCTTACAGTAATTAGGAGAATGCGCGTTGAATAAAGCGTAATCGGGTATGGTTTTTACAGTAATTAGGAGGATGCGCGTCGAATAGAGCGTAATCGGGTGTAGTTCTTACAGTAATTAGGAGAATGCGCGTCGAATAGAGCGTAATTGTCCTTCAAATAAAAAAGCTTGTAGAGAGAACAAGTAGTTTTCTCCACAAGCTGACCTGGCTAAACGCCATGTTTTCTTAAAAGGTTCATATGGTTTTTGCCACTTCTTTAAAGGCAACGTCACTAGCCTCGATTGTCCGTTCAATATCATCATCAGAATGTTTCGTAGATAAGAACAACCCTTCAAATTGTGAAGGTGGAACCGAAATACCTTGTTGAATCATTGCTTTAAAGTAAGTCGTAAAAGCTTTAAGGTTCGACGAACTCGCAGCTTCAAAATCCACTACATTTTGATCGGTAAAGAAAAATCCGACCATTGATCCCGCACGATTGATGTGGTTTGGAATTTGATGCCGATCAGCAGCTTCCGATAGCCCTTGCTCTAATCGCTCCGCTTTTTTCACAAATTCGACATAGGATGCCTCGGTCAGCTGACGCAATGTTTCATAACCAGCTGTCATCGCTAACGGGTTTCCAGAAAGCGTTCCCGCCTGATAAATCGGACCGCTCGGGGCAATTTGCTCCATGATTTCCTTTTTGCCACCATATGCACCGACAGGCAAGCCGCCGCCGATCACTTTTCCAAGGCAGGTCAGGTCAGGTGTTACGCCGAAATGCCCTTGTGCACAATGGTATCCTACTCGGAACCCTGTCATTACTTCATCAAAGATGAGCAGACTCCCATATTCCTCAGTAATGGATCTTAAAAATTCAAGAAAACCTGGTTGAGGTGGAACGACTCCCATATTTCCAGCAACAGGCTCTACAATTAATCCGGCAATGTCCTCACCATATTGTTCAAAGGCATATTGGACACTTTCACGATCATTGTATGGGACCGTTATCGTATTTTGGGCAACCGATTCAGGAACACCAGGACTGTCCGGTAAACCGAGTGTCGCAACACCAGAACCGGCTTTTATCAATAATGAATCACCATGGCCATGATAACAGCCTTCGAATTTAAGAATCTTATTTCTACCGGTATATCCACGCGCTAATCGCAACGCACTCATCGTCGCTTCTGTACCAGAGTTGACCATCCGAACAACATCGATCGAAGGAACACGTTCAATGACGAGTTTTGCGAGCTTGTTTTCCATTTCATGTGGTGCACCAAAGCTTGTTCCCATTTCTGCCGTCTTCTTTAATGCTTCAACAACCTGTTCGTCAGCATGTCCGAGAATTAAAGGACCCCAGCTTAACACATAGTCAATATACTCATTGTCATCAAGATCATAAATCTTAGATCCTTGACCACGTTTCATGAAAATAGGATCCATATCAACCGATTTAAATGCTCGTACCGGGCTATTGACCCCGCCTGGCATTAATGGCCTCGCTTCTGTAAAAGCTTCTCTGGATTTTTCAAATGTTCGTTCTGACATCGAATCACCTTTCTATCGTTTGTCCTCATCCATCCATCGTGCTGCATCTTTTGAAAAATATGTGATAATCAAATCTGCACCTGCACGTTTCATACCTGTAAGCATTTCAAGTACGACTTCCCTCTCATCGATCCAACCATTTTGACTTGCCGCTTTAATCATCGAATATTCTCCGCTGACGTTATAAGCTACGAGTGGCAAAGGAAACCGATCCTTCAGTTCTCTTAAAATATCAAGGTAAGCAAGGACAGGTTTCACCATGAGGAAATCTGCCCCTTCTTCATAATCCGATTGTGCCTCGCGAATGGCTTCCAAACGATTGGAAGGATCCATCTGGTAGGTTTTCCGGTCACCGAATTGTGGTGTGCTATGGGCAGCATCGCGAAACGGACCATAAAATGCTGAAGCATATTTCACTGCGTATGACATGATCGGAGTATCCTCGAACCCAGCTTCATCAAGGCCGCCGCGAATTGCAGCCACGAATCCGTCCATCATATTTGATGGAGCAATGATATCGGCCCCTGCTTGAGCTTGGGATACAGCAGTCTTAGCAAGTAACGCCAATGAATCGTCATTTAGAACATCTCCGTCTCGTATAACTCCACAATGCCCGTGATCCGTATATTGACATAAGCAAGTGTCTGCGATGACCGTCAACTCTGGATGACGCTCCTTTATGTAGGAAATTCCCTTCTGGACGATACCATTTTCTTCATATGCTGATGTACCTGTTTCATCCTTATGCTCAGGAACACCGAATACGATGATTGATTGAATCCCTAATCGGACGATCTCATCCAATTCCTCAGATAAGAGATCGAGAGAATAATGATAAACACCTGGCATCGAGCTTACTTCCTGCTTTACACCAGTACCTTCTACAATAAAAAGAGGATAAATCAAATCTTCTTTTCTTAAAAACGTTTCTCGAACTAAAGCGCGTATGCTTCCAGTTTTCCGTAATCTACGATGTCGTTGAAATTCACTCATTCTTTTTCCTCCCTCACTTTTTTTACAATCGAATCAAGCAATCCATCAATCGTATAAACGCTTGCGATTATATTTGCTTTAAATCCGTAGGATTCAAGAGTGCCTGCCGTAATTGGACCGATACAAGCAAATTGTAATCTTGTAGGAACTGATAATTCGTCCCTTATATGCTCAAAGAATAAATGAACCGTTGACGAGCTCGTAAACGTAACAATATCAACTTCGCCCTGTTTAACCAACTTGATCAGCTTCTGCTTTCGGGTTGTGTCCGGTACGGTTTCATAGGCAACGAAGGAATCGATTTGCTTATTCCTGCCCTCCATTCCCGACGCGATGGTATCTCTCGCAAGGCTTCCATGCGGAAACAACACTCTCTCATCATCCTGTAATACACAGCCGAACTCTTCCACAAATTGCTCTGCTACATATTCAGTCGGCGAAAAATGGACATCAAGACCATGCTCATTCAGAAGACTTTCTGTTTTCTCTCCAATGGCAGCGAGTTTATGGTTCTTTAAATCCTTCTCGTTAAGCTGTAATCGCTCTGCCATCTTAAGAAAAAACCGAACTGCATTTTGACTCGTAAAAACAATCCACTTATACTGGTCAAGCTGTTTCATCAAGTGTTCTATTGAACTAAGATCAGCTGGTAATCGAAACGTGATTAATGGGGCTGAAATTGCTGTCCCTCCAAGCCTTTCAATCTTTTTGATAAACGGAATAGCCTGTGCTTCAGATCGAGTAATCAGAATCCTTAGACCTGTAAGTGGCTTTTCCGATGGTATCATGATTGATCCAGCTCCTTTTTAACACTGTCAAGAATATCTTTCGCACCCCGGTCTATAAGGATGTTGGCCAATTTTATGCCCATTTGCTCAGCATCTGTCCCTTGTAACGTATCCTTTATGATCGTTTTGCCGTCTGGAGTGGCAACAAATCCAGTCAGGACGATATCTCCAGTAGCTTCTTCTCGTTCAGCCAATGCACCGATCGGGACCTGACATCCGCCTTCTAATGTACGTAAAAAGGCGCGTTCTGCAGATACCGTTTCAAAGGTTTCCGGGCAATTGATTTTATCGAGCCATGTTTTCAGTTCTTCATCATTCTCTCTACATTCGATCGCTAATGAACCTTGTCCTACCGCTGGGATACAAATTTCTTTATCTAGGTATTGAGTGATGACATCGTCGGACCAGCCCATACGTTTTAGACCGGCTGCAGCAAGGACGATCGCATCAAAATCTTCCTTCTCTAATTTAGCAAGACGTGTATCGATATTCCCTCTGATCGGCTTGATCGTTATATCCTGGCGACGAGCTAGCAATTGTGCACCGCGCCGTAAGCTGCTTGTACCGACAATCGCCCCTTCTTTTAATTCCTCAAACGACTGATGATTTTCAGAGACTATAGCATCCCTGCAATCCTCGCGTTCAGGAGTACAAGCCAGTTCGAGACCTTCAGGAAGTACAGATGGCATATCCTTCATACTATGTACGGCAAAATCGATTTCTTTTTGCAGCATTGCTTGTTCAATCTCTTTTACAAATAGACCTTTCCCACCTACTTTAGATAGAGTCACATCCAAAATCCGATCGCCCTTTGTAACGATTTCCTTGATTTCAAAGTCAAATGGCGCCTCAGCCTTTTTAAGCTGATCGATGACCCAGCGCGTTTGCGTCATTGCGAGTTTACTTCTTCGTGAACCGATAATTATTTTACGCATATAAATGCCTCCGTACAGTTAGTCTTCGTTTATTACAATACTTCCAATACTCTCCTCTACTTATACCAGAGATGAAACTCAGTTAATGTAGCCGCCAAAAAGTAGTTGATGAGAATGACGAGCAATCCTGCAACATTCCAATAGGCAAGTTTTCTACCATGTGCCCCTTTGGCAACCTTTAAATATAGATATCTGCTGTAGACGATAAAAACGAGAAATGAGCTGATTACTTTAGCATCCCACCAAATTGCAGGATCGAGTCCAATGTTATACCCATAAGTAAGTCCTAAAATCAGACTCAAAAGGATCATGGGTACCCCGACCATATTCAGAATGAATGATAAGGTCTCCAGCCTTGTCAGACTATCAAACCTCCAAAGCAATTTACCTACTTTCTTCTGTTTGAGCATGTTGTATTGTACAAGATACATAATCGAAAGAATGCTTGATAATGTAAACGCTCCATAAGCACTGAAAGCCATCGTAATGTGTATGATCGCAAGTTCATTGATCAATTGGTCAGATACGACTTCGGAAACCTGATTATTTGGTGAGAACCAGCTTACTGTCATGAGTATGAACCCGATAATATTCGTAAAAAACACGAACAAATCCACTCTAAAAAACCAATTGATTAAGAGTGAGAGGGTTACAATCATCAATGAATAAAAAAATAACCCCTCCGTAGGTGTTAAAATAGGGAAACGATTGTTTTCAACAATTCTTATAATAAAAACAAATAGCTGTAAAACCCAGACAATAGAAAGCAACCAGAAGGCTATACGGTTTGCCCTCCGGTTGTTTTGTAAAAAGTCAATAAAGTATCCAAGTACGCTCAGTGCGTACAAAATAATTGTCAAATCATAAATCCATCGGATACTACCCACATTGCAACTCCTCTCCAGGGAGTAAGCCTAGGTTGTTGCCGGTGATGTTGCCGACTTATATGCTTCTTCCTTTGCAGCTTCCTCTTTTAAAGTTGTTTGAACGTGTCGCTCAGATTCCAACACCTTTTCAACTTCATCTTCAATTCCGAACAACTGGATGAAAAGATCGAGATGCATTTCTGCATTTGGTTCACCTGCAAGCTCTTTCACACGAGTTACTGGATCTCTTAACAACTGATTTACAATACTCTTCGTATGCTTACTCAAGACCTTTCGTTCCCTGTCAGTAAGATCAGGCAGTTTTCGTTCAATGCTCGTCATTGTCTCAGATTGGATAGACAAGGCCTTTTGACGAAGTGCTGTAATTAAAGGTACTACGCCAAGCGTATTTACCCAGTTTAAAAAGTCTAGCAGTTCTTCCTCAATAAGAGTACGGACTTTTGCTGCCTCTTTTTCACGCTCTGCCAGGTTTGCTTCTACAATCCCTTCAAGGTCATCGATATCATATAAAAACACACTTTCAAGATCCTGTAGATCCGGTGATAGATCACGTGGAACAGCAATATCAACCATGAATAAAGGTTTGCCATTTCGTTTTCTTAAAACAGGGGCTACAGAAGACTTTGTCATTACATAATCAATAGAACCTGTAGAGCTTATTACGATATCAGTATTTTGCAAAGCCAGATTCAAATCGTCCAGTGAGCGTGCTTGTCCATCAAAACGTGCAGCAAGCTCGTAGGCCTTTGCGTACGTCCGGTTCATCACAGTGATGTGTTTAACACCATTGCTATGGAGATGCTTAGCAGTTAGCTCGCCCATCTTGCCAGCACCAAGAATCAATACACGCTTTCCTTCAAGTCCGCCGAAAATCTTTTTCGCAAGCTCCACTGCCGCATAGCTGACAGAAACTGCATTTTCACCAATGTCTGTTTCGGAATGTGAACGCTTCGCCATTGTGATTGCCTTTTTAAATAGTTCATTAAATACGGTACCTGTTGTAGCCATCTCTTGGGCAGTAAAAAAGCTTGATCTCACTTGTCCCAATATTTGCGTTTCCCCTAAAATCATGGAGTCGAGGCCACACGCGACTTTAAACAAATGCTCAACGGCATCTTCACGTTCATGTATAGTGAGATAAGGCGTCAATAAATCCTTATCAAGCGAAAACCATTCTGCTAAGAACGCTTTTATATAATATCGTCCAGTGTGTAATTGGTCTGCAACAGCATAAATTTCCGTACGGTTACACGTCGATACGATCACACATTCAAGGATGCTTTTTGTTTGGCGTAACCTGGTTAGTGCTTCTTCTAATTCTTCGGGCTGAAAAGATACTTTTTCTCGAATTTCTACTGGGGCAGTTTTATGGTTTAGTCCAACTTTTAAAATATGCATCGTCCGTCACCCCCTTTAATCGTTATGTAGTAAGTCAAAATCCACTATTATTATAACATGCATCAAATCGATAGAATCCAAAAAGATGTGAACAGTATATGAAAGTCATGATAAAATATGGGTTAGCGACGAGCGGTACTTGCACGAAGACTACGAGTTGTACCGAGGAAGCTGACCTCGGAGCATTCACTTGTAGACGCAGGCACATGAGACCTTGGGTACTTTTTGAACATCTTTATTAAGTATTCCCGACTATCCAAATTTTAGTATAAGTCGCCTTATAATGCTTTAGATGCTTTGTAATACTTGGATTGCCATCTATAATGTATCAAATTTCTTTTAGTTTCGCAAAAGTTCGACACTGAACACCAGTGTATAAGGAGGTCGAAATGAATCAAGCAAAATTTCCAGCAATGCTTTTAATCGGTATAGGGGTATATTTTTTATCAAGGCAATGGGGGATCCCGTTTATCGGTGAAATGGACCTACTCCCCGCATTATTATTAATAATGGGAATTGGGTTCCTGATGCAGGGAAACGACCCGCACGCACTATTTTCCGGAATTGTGATTTGTGGACTTGCTGTACATTTTTATGCGCGTACACAACTTACATTTTGGCCGGACAAATGGGCTGTCTATACTTTGATTGTCGGGATCGCCTTTCTTGTCCAAGCTAAAAAGACAAAACAACAAGGGCTTTTGATCGGGGGTTTCCTGACCATACTCTCCCTTTTTGCGATCCTATCAACGGGAGCCATTGGTATCATGGGAGAAATCCTATCGTATACAGAAAGACTTTGGCCAGCACTTTTAGCCCTTATCGGTATTTATATGTTTTTAAAAAATAAGTGATGAAGAATGTGAAAAGGATGTCCCAATTTGATATGGGGCATCCTTTTTATTAGAGTATTGAGCTTAAAAAGTCTTGTGTCCGCTTTTCTTTTGGATTACTGAATAGTTCCTCCGGGTGCCCCCGTTCCACGATCTTACCGTCATGCATATAAACGACCCAGTCAGCAACTTCTCGGGCGAAGCCCATTTCATGAGTGACAACAACCATTGTCATTCCTTCTTTAGCCAATTGTTTCATTGTCGATAGCACTTCTCCTACCAACTCTGGGTCAAGAGCTGAAGTCGGTTCATCGAATAACATGATATCCGGCTTCATAGCCAATGCACGTGCAATCGCTACCCGTTGTTTTTGTCCGCCTGACAATTTTGACGGATACACATCTGCTTTATCTGCGAGTCCGACCTTATCAAGCAGTTCTTTACCTTCCTTGATCGCTTGAGCTTTGTTTACCTTTTTCACATTTATAGGGGCTTCAATTACATTTCCAAGCACCGTTTTGTGTGGAAACAAGTTAAAGTGTTGAAAGACCATACCAACTCTTTGTCGTACTTTGTTCAAATCGTCTTTTCGCGGATCAATCTCTTCATTCTCTAATATGACTCTCCCACCACTTTTAATCTCGAGGAAATTCAAGCAGCGAAGCAATGTGCTTTTTCCAGAACCACTGGCACCAATTAAAACGACCACATCATTCTCTAGAACATTCATATCGATATCTTTTAAAACATGTAAATCGCCAAAGCTTTTATTTAGCTTCTCTGTTTTGATCATCTCTCGCTTTTCACTCAAGTCTATTCACTCCCCTTAATCACTTACCGACATCCTTTTCTCTAGCATGTTTACAAAGACTGTCAACACCAATACGAGAATTAAATAATAGACTGCTACAATTAATAGGTAGGTCATCGGATCAAAATTTGAAGATCCCAATGTCGTAGCGATATTAAATAATTCTGGTACACTAATGAATGCTGCTAGTGATGAATCCTTCATTCCAATGATGAATTGGTTTCCCAACGGAGGTAATGCCCGGCGAAAAGCTTGAGGAAGAATGATTCTTCTCATCGTCAAGGTTGTTGTCATCCCAAGTGAACGACCAGCTTCCGTTTGACCTTTGTCCACCGCTTGGATCGATCCACGGAAGATTTCCGCGATATACGCACCGTTATGGAAGGCAAGCCCCCATGTAGCCGCCCAAAATCCAGACATATTGACGATTTCTGTGAGACCGAAATAGAAGATGAAGATTTGAACGATTAGTGGTGTCCCACGTACAACCCCAATGTAGGCATCGGCAATCAACGAAAAAATCTTATTGCGGGATATTTTTAAAAATGCAAAAAATAGGCCAATCACAATAGCGATGAGTAATGAAGCTGCTGTCAATTTTAAGGTCAACAGGGCTGCATCTAAGAATACATCATAGTGTTCTATGAATTTTGCAAGCACATGGCTGAATTCAGGCAAACGTCTTCAACTCCTTCTTGTGAATAAATCAGGCTGACCCAAAACCAAGGTAGGACTACTCTATTCTCACCACAACATTTAAATATGACTAAATGATGCAACGAGCAGAGTATACCGAACCCGACTGAGCCAGCCCGAAATTCTTCTATTTGTCACATTGTATGCCGTTTATTTCTCTGATGTTGTGATGTCTTCTCCAATCCATTCCTTGCTTAGTTTTGCTAATGTACCGTTATCTTTCAATTTCTGTAACGCTTCATTGACAGCTTTAAGCAATTCAGGATTTTCCTTTGAAATCGCAATCGCCTGTTCACTTTCTCCAAGTCGTTCCTTAGCGACAATTTCAAACCCGCTTTTGATTGCTAATTGACCAGTGATGAAATCAGTGATCACAGCATCATTCTTACCTTCACTTAATGCTTGTAATGCAACGACATCACTGTCGAAAGTCTTAATATTATCGGTATATTTCACCGCCATTTTTGCATAAGTCGATCCTTTAGAAACAGCTACATCTTTTCCTTTCAGGTCTTCTGCTGTTTCGATATCACTGTCAGGACGTACGAAAATTTGTGGTCCTGAGTAATAATATGGCTCTGTAAAATCAACTTCTTTTGCACGTTCGTCTGTAATCGTATGACTTGCTACTGCCGCATCAAAACGGTCACCTTTCACACCTGCAATGATACTGGCAAACTTATATTTCTGTGGACTTGGCTCTAAACCTAATTCTTCAGCAATCGCATTCGCTACAGCAATGTCATAACCGACCATTTTAGTTGGGTCATCAGGATCCGCATAACTGAATGGTTTAAATTCGCCAGAGGAAGCAAATGTGAATTTTCCATCCTCAACTAGTTTGTAATCTTTATTTCCTTCGTCACCACTTGCATTATCATTTTCATCTGATCCGCCACACGCTGCTAAAAGTAGTGAAAACATTAACAGCATCGACATCCATACGCTAAGTTTTTTCATTCTCTTTTGACCCTCTCCTTATATTTATATATTATTTTGAATCACATCAATAGCTGACGTGAACAAAACACACCCACATGTCTATCGTATCAATATAATAGACTTGTCTCAATTTTTAAATAAATGCATATTTACCCATATGTATCCAAGAGGCGATTTCACCGTTGATATGATGGCTTATCCTTCGATTAACTCCGATATAGTATATTTCCCTACCCTTTTACGTTATAAATCAACAATTTTGCTATGTTAATAAAAGATTCCCTGGGTACTTGTTTCGATATCTAAATGAAAAAACCTCCCTGTTTTTTTAACAAGGAGGCTGTTAACGGATTTATATACATTAAGGAATGCATATTTATGAAGTTTCTTTAGATGAGACTCTCAATCGTAGACCAGACCTTCTCTTTTCCAAAGGACGTTTCCGCAGAGAAAAGTAGAACTTGATTGTCTTTGGCCATGTTAAGGGTTTCACGAATTACCTTCACGTGCTTTTGATGCTTGCCTTTCGGTATCTTGTCTGCCTTTGTGGCTACCACGATTACCGGAATGTCAAAATGAGCCAACCATTCATACATCAATTGATCATCCTTTGTCGGCGGGTGCCTTACATCAATAAGCTGAATTACCGCTTTAAGCTGTTCGCGTTCCGTCATATACGTTTCAATCATGCGTCCCCATGCTTCTCGTTCCTTTTTTGAAACCTTTGCGAAGCCATACCCTGGAACATCAACGAAAAACATTTGCTCATTCAACAAATAAAAATTAAGCGTCTGGGTTTTACCTGGCTTTGAAGACGTTCGAGCCAGACTTTTTCGATTGATCATCTTATTGATGAACGAAGACTTACCAACATTAGATCGACCTGACAAAGCGATCTCAGGCTTAATATCCCCTGGGTATTGCTCAGGTTTGACGGCACTGATTATTAGTTCTGCAGTTTGAATTTTCATTATTCTTCACCTGTCAATGCTTCCTTTAAGACTTCATCTAGATGAGTGACAGGTATGAAAGTTAAATCTTCCTTTACACTATCTGGAATATCATCTAAATCTTTTTCGTTATCTTTTGGAATTATTATTTTTTTAAGTCCAGCACGATGTGCACTTAATGTTTTTTCCTTCAGACCACCTATCGGCAAAACTCTGCCACGAAGGGTGATCTCACCGGTCATCCCTACTTCTTTTCTTACAGGGCGGTTTGTTAGGGCGGAAATTAATGCAGTAGCCATTGTAATCCCTGCCGATGGCCCATCCTTTGGAGTCGCTCCCTCAGGAACGTGAATGTGAATATCGTTTTTATCCGAAAACTCTGGATCGATATTCAGTTCTTCTGCCCTCGATCGAATATAGCTGAATGCTGCCTGTGCAGATTCCTTCATTACATCTCCTAGCTTACCCGTAAGGATCAATTTCCCTTTACCAGGAGCTACCGATACTTCAATTGATAATGTGTCCCCACCAGCTGTCGTATAGGCAAGACCTGTTGCAGCCCCTATCTGATCTTCTTCCTCAGCCTGCCCGTACCGGAATTTCGGCTTACCTAAATAATCCTCTATATTTTTATCTGTTATAATGACACGTTTTTTATCTGCAGACACGATTTGCTTTGCTGCTTTTCTACAAAGAGAAGCAATCTGACGTTCAAGGCTTCGCACTCCAGCTTCTCGAGTATATAGCCGTACAACCTGAAGAATCGCTTCATCGCGAATTTGTACTCTCCCCTTGTCTAGACCATGAGCCTTTACTTGCTTTTTCACAAGATATTGCTTAGCAATATGAAGCTTTTCAACCTCGGTATACCCTGCAATCTGAATCAATTCCATCCGATCCAGCAAAGGACCCGGGATTGTTGACATATTGTTCGCAGTCGTGACAAACATGACCTTCGACAAGTCATAAGGCTCTTCGATATAGTGGTCACTAAACGTGTGGTTTTGCTCTGGGTCAAGAACCTCAAGCAGTGCTGATGATGGATCACCACGAAAATCATTAGACATTTTATCAATCTCATCCAATAAAAAGACTGGATTAATGGATCCCGCCTTCTTCATCCCCTGAATTAAACGCCCTGGCATTGCTCCGACATAAGTTCTTCGGTGTCCTCGGATTTCAGCCTCATCTCTAACCCCACCTAGTGAAATTCGGACAAAATTACGGTTTAATGTTCGGGCAATTGACCGTGCTAACGACGTTTTACCAACTCCTGGCGGCCCTACTAGACAAAGGATCGGCCCCTTTAATGAATTCGTCAGCTGTTGAACCGCTAGATATTCCAGAACCCTTTCCTTGACTTTCTCAAGTCCGTAATGATCCTCATTGAGTATTTTTTCCGCGTGTATAATATCGAGATTATCCTCTGTTTCCTTAGTCCATGGAATGTTTAACAGCCAGTCAATGTAATTTCTGATAACTGCACTCTCAGCTGAGCTTTGCGGCATTTTTTCGTACCGATCAAGTTCTTTCATTGCCATATCTTGAACGTTTTTAGGCATATCCGAGTCATTGATTTTTTCCCGGAGTGACGTTACTTCTCCAGCTTTTCCTTCTTTGTCACCAAGTTCTTTCTGAATCGCCTTCATTTGTTCGCGGAGATAATACTCTTTCTGGGTTTTCTCCATTGACTTCTTGACTCTTTGGCCTATTTTCTTTTCAAGGCCCAAAACTTCTCTTTCATTTTTTAAAATGTGAATGATTTCGTTCATGCGATCCTTGATATCCAATGTTTCAAGGATTTTCTGCTTCTGCTTAACCTTTAGCGGCAAATGTGAGGTAACGATATCCGCCAGTCTTCCGGGTTCTTCAATATCTTGTACTGAAGCTAACGTCTCTACGGTTACCTTTTTCGATAAATTTATGTATTGTTCAAATTGCTTAATCAACGTCCGCATGAGTGCAGTTTCTTCAGCATCTGGTTCAGAACGTTCATCTAATAGCTTTACGGTTACTTCGATATAGTCCTTTTTAGGATTAAAATCAGTAATCTCACCACGTTGAACACCTTCGACAAGAACTCTAATTGTACCATTAGGGAGCTTCAACATCTGGTTAACCTTTGCGAGCGTACCCATATGATAAATTTCATCTTCCGTTGGTTCTTCTATGGCCACTTCTTTTTGAGTGGATAAAAAGATATGCTGATCATCCATCATTACTTGTTCTAAAGCTTGAACGGACTTTTTACGACCTACATCTAGATGTAACACCATTCCAGGGTAGACGAGAAGTCCTCTTAAAGGTAATAACGGAATTTCTCTGGACGATGATCGAGCCATAGAAACACACCTCCATCATTCTATTTGAAGGATGACATTCATTGTTGTCATCACCTAATTTTTTTAGGTATTTCATCTAATCAATTCTATCTGTAAAAACGTTGTTTGTCCAATGAGAAGTCATTACTATTTTCTTGAACTACAGCATCTGAACTCAGTCGGGATTTCCAATTAAAAAAGGAAGTCCTGCCTCAAACAACTCTAGGCGAGGACTCCTGTGCAGCGATATTTTCAACCCGCTCTTTGTGAAAAGAATCTTTAAACACTTCTTCAAAAACATCTTCTAGGTGATCCACATAATGAATCGTGATTCCTTCAATTTCTTTCAGGATGGACTGTTGATTTTCTCTAGGGACAAATACCTTTTCCACTCCGGCTTGCTTTGCTGCTGTAATCTTTGCAAAAACTCCTCCTACTGGCTTCACTCTTCCGTGAATACTGATTTCTCCAGTCATAGCGACTTTATTATCAATCTTTATACCTTTAATGGCAGAGTAGATAGCCGTTGCAATAGCAGTCCCTGCAGAAGGTCCATCAACAGGGGCACCGCCAGGGAAATTAATATGAATGTCGAAGCTGTTTGCTGAAAGACCCATACGTCTTAACAAGGTAAGTACATTTTCAACAGAACTTTTTGCAAGACTCTTTCGACGGATTGACTTCGCTTGACTTCCAATGCTTTCTTCTTCGACAATCCCTGTGATCATGATCGTCCCTTTATCTTTGGTCGGAATAACTGTCGCCTCTATTTCAAGTAATGCCCCTGTATTCGGTCCATATACTGCTAATCCATTTATGAACCCTATCCTTGGTTTTGCATGGATCTTTGAATCGAGCCTTGGGGTCAGTTGACTTGAATGCAACACCCATTCGATATCATTTTTTGTAAGGTGGTTACGATCCTCGGTGATAGCCAGACCCGCTGCTATTTGAATGCTGTTTACAGCTTCCCGCCCATTTCTTGCATATTTGGAGAGGAGCTGCAGTGCACTTTCTTCAATGGAAAACGAGATCTTTTCAACGGCACGTTTTGCAATTCGGACAATGTCTTCAGCAGTCAGTTCTTTAAAGAATATCTCTAAACAGCGTGATCGGATTGCCGGCGGAATTTCATCAGGTGTTCGGGTTGTTGCGCCGATCATGCGAAAATCTGCAGGTAACCCATTTTGAAATACGTCATGTATGTGAGAGGGTATCTGGGTGTTTTCACTACTATAATAGGCACTTTCCAAAAACACCTTTCGATCCTCTAAAACCTTCAATAGTTTGTTCATCTGTATTGGATGTAGTTCTCCGATCTCGTCGATGAACAACACTCCACCATGAGCATTGGTCACCGCACCTTGCTTCGGTTGGGGAATTCCAGCTTGTCCCATCGCTCCTGCTCCTTGATAAATCGGGTCATGAACCGATCCAATCAATGGATCAGCGATTCCCCGTTCATCGAACCGGGCAGTTGTGGCATCAAGTTCCACAAAAACAGCCGTCGGACGAAATGGTGAACGTTTATTTTTCTTTGCTTCCTCAAGGACAATTCTAGCAGCAGCCGTTTTCCCTACACCTGGTGGTCCGTAAATGATGACATGCTGTGGATTTGGACCACATAGGGCTGCTTGTAGAGCTCGAATCCCTTCTGCTTGACCAATTATTTCATCAAACCTAGATGGTCGAACCTTTTCTGCAAGTGGCTCACTTAACGAAATACTTCGCAGCTTTCTAAGCTGATCCATCTCTTTTTTTGATTCTTTATCAATCGAAACCTTTTGGGTCCTTTGGTTTCGTAAAAGATTCCAAAAGTACAGGCCGATTATGACACCGAAAAACAATTGAACAATCAAAGCTATACCTGTCCAGCTCATGCTTTCCCCTCCTGTATGTTCATTATTTCTAGTATCTCCGGGCATGAGCTCAACTAAACGTAATAATTTCCCTGAGGAAAGGAATATGAGAGAGGAATCATCTAGGTTTTGATGGTTGATTCCGCCATTTCTCGTCCAATTTAATGATTTCTCGTGGAATTCAGATTTTTCTCGTCTAAAATGAAATTTTCGCGTCTAATTTGTAATTTTCTCGTCTAACTCAAAAATCCCTCGTCTAGGTCGAATTTAAGAGGATTTTCGCTTAAATTAAATAAAAGCACAGGCTCTCTGACAGCCATAAAGCCTACAGAGCGACCAATGTGGATTCTGATCACATCAACAAGGTTTCCTAAGGCTCGGAACATAAAACAAGAAGCGCCAAAAATTAGCACTACTCGTTTAAATATTATTCTTTGATGTCTGTCATAACAGATGTCATAGCTTGTAGGTCAAGATTGCCCTCAACATTTGTACTGTTGGGAGAGTCTTCCTCTTCGAGCATGGCATCAACATTAATGCCAGCCCAAATTCCAGTGTTTATAGAAGAGTGGGATTTGTCGTTCTCTTCATTTTCTACGTTAACATTTACACCGCTTCATAAAAAAACACTTCGCTGAATCAGCGAAGTGTTTTTTCCTTTTATCTTTTATGCACTTTCTTTAGGTGTTTCTTTCTTACCTTTAACTACTGTTCCGTCTTCCATCACAAGCTGTGGCGGAACTTTATCGATAACGGTTTCGCTTGTAATGATACATTTCTTGATATCTTCACGAGAAGGTAGGTCGAACATGACATCGAGCATGATCCCTTCAATGATTGAACGCAAACCACGTGCACCTGTTTTTCTTTCGATTGCTTGCTTCGAAATTTCACCTAGTGCGTCTTCAGTAAATTCCAATTCAACGCCATCGAGCTGCAATAACTTTATATATTGCTTAACAAGCGCATTTTTCGGTTTCGTCAAAATCTCAACAAGGGCTTCTTCATCAAGTGGTGTTAAGCTTGCTGTGACAGGGAGACGACCGATGAATTCCGGAATTAACCCAAACCGAAGCAAATCTTCAGGTAACACTTTTGATAAGTATTCTCCTTGCTTTAGGTCCGCATTTTGTGAGCTTTCCGTACCGAATCCGATGACCTTTTTACCTAAACGACGTTTGACAATCTGCTCGATTCCATCAAAGGCACCACCGCATATGAAGAGAATATTAGTCGTATCTATTTGGATAAACTCTTGATGCGGATGCTTTCGTCCACCTTGAGGGGGAACACTTGCAACCGTACCTTCTAATATTTTCAATAGTGCTTGTTGCACACCCTCACCGGATACATCGCGTGTGATAGAAGGGTTTTCTGATTTCCGGGCAACCTTATCGATTTCGTCGATGTAGATAATTCCACGTTCTGCTTTTTCGACATCATAGTCTGCAGATTGAATTAGTTTAAGGAGAATGTTTTCAACGTCTTCCCCTACATACCCAGCTTCTGTCAATGACGTAGCGTCTGCAATTGCGAACGGTACATTCAAGATGCGAGCCAATGTTTGAGCGAGTAGAGTTTTACCACTCCCAGTAGGTCCGATCATTGCAATGTTACTTTTCGCGAGCTCGACATCATCGGATTTTTTTGAAGCATTGATCCGCTTATAATGGTTATACACCGCAACAGATAGCGATTTTTTCGCCTGGTCTTGACCTATGACATAGTCATCAAGAATTTGGCGGATTTCTTGAGGTTTTGGTACATCTTTAAATTCTACATCCTCTTCTGTACCTAACTCCTCTTCAACGATTTCCGTACATAATTCAATACATTCGTCACAGATATATACACCCGGTCCGGCAACCAGTTTTCTTACTTGGTCTTGTGTTTTACCACAGAAAGAACATTTCAGTTGTCCTTTTTCTTCGTTAAATTTAAACATTTAATCACCCCTAAAAGTGGTTTGGATGAAGTGTTACTAATAGTCTTTTGCTATAGTTGGTATTTTACACATTGAAACATTTTCAATATGTTTCCATACAAGGCAGATCGCTGCTCGTATCGATTTAATTTCGGATTATGTATACGATTTTATCATGAAGATATCGAAAACAAAAACAATAACCCTTTTTACTGATTCCTGTTTTGATATGTACAATGTTAGGGTGCCGGTAAGTATCAGTATAGTCATAAAACAAGGATGTAATTCCTAGATCATAGTTATTTTCAAAACATTTTTCTTATGTGTAAAACAAGGCACGAATAAATCGCGCCTTGTTCTAATTTTATTATATATTATGCAACAGTTTTACTATTCTCTACAAGAAAGTCAATAGCTTTACGGACTTTCAAATCACTTTTAAGAAGGTCAGGTCCGCCTTGCATTGCAAGCATTTGCTTCATCTTATCGACTTCCATTTGGTACATTTCAGCCATTTTCTTAATTTCCTCTTCCACTTCTTCTTCATCAGCTTCGATGTTTTCAGCTTCTGCGATAGCTTCAAGAGTTAAGTTTGTGCGAACACGCTTTTCAGCATCCTCGTTCATTTGTTCCTTTAATTGATCTTCTGATGTACCAGAGAATTGATAGTACATTTCAAGGTTCATCCCTTGCATTTGTAAACGTTGATCAAATTCCTTCATCATACGATCAAGTTCAGTTTCAATCATCGCTTTTGGAACATCGATTTCTGCATTAGCAGATGCCTTTTCAACGAGTTGATCACGCTTTTCGTTTTCAGCTTGAGTTGTTTTTTCGTTTTGTAGACGCTCTTTAATGTTTGCCTTCAATTCATCAAGCGTTTCTACTTCTTCGTCAGCATCCTTAGCGAATTCACCGTTAAGCTCTGGAAGTTCAAGCTGCTTGATTTCGTGAATTTTCACTTTGAAGACAGCTTCTTTTCCTGCAAGCTCTTCAGCATGATATTCTTCAGGGAATGTAACAGTTACATCTTTTTCAGCACCCGTCTCTTCTCCGACAAGCTGCTCTTCAAAACCAGGAATAAAGGAACCTGATCCGATTTCAAGTGAATAGTTTTCAGCTTTTCCGCCTTCAAACGGTTCACCATCTACGAAACCTTCGAAATCAAGAACGATCGTATCGCCGTCCTCTACTTTCCCGTCCTCTTTAACCGCTAGTTCAGCATTCTTCTTTTGAAGCTCTTTAAGTTCATTTTCAACATCTTCTTCGGTTACAGTCGTTTCCTGCTCATCAACTTCAAGACCTTTGTATTCGCCTAGTTTCACCTCAGGCTTTATCGTAACAGTCGCTTTGAAAATAAGGTTCTTGCCTTTTTCCATTTGCTCGATATCAACATCCGGTTGATCGACAGGCTCGATTCCTGTTTCCTGAATAGCTTCACTGTATGCACTTGGTAGTAAAATATCTAAAGCATCTTGGTATAGTGCTTCTACACCGAAACGCTTTTCAAACATAGAACGAGGAACTTTCCCTTTACGGAAACCAGGTACGTTTACTTTTTTAACGACCTTTTTAAATGCCTGATCCAACGCAGTGTCTACGCGTTCAGCTTCTACTTCAATCGTTAAGACACCTTGGTTGCCTTCTTGCTTTTCCCAGTTTGCACTCATGACTATAATTCCCTCCAACATTTATCTTCTTAAAGTATGTGTTCAAAAAGTAGACCAATTGGATACTTTTCAAACATCCTTTTAAAACTTCATTAACGTATCAATGAGTTTACAACCACTTCATTATAACACATGGCTATTGGTTTTCAACTGTTAGGGTGGTTCCCCGAAAAACCAATATCTTTCATCGAAATCCGTTCAATTTCTAAGATTTTTTCAACAGCATTTTCGATGGTTTCTTCATTGAGCGAAAAGGTTTGCTTCAGTTCATTCACATCAAACTCAATACCGTTTAACCGATGGGAAACTTCTAGTACCGCTGTTGCCCACAATTGTTCGTTTAAAGGGTCAGGTTGAAACGGATAGATCATAAACAAGTAATGATCCCATATTTGTATCGCCATTTCCATCAAGGTTGGATTTTTTTGTTCGAGTTGATGGGAGACGATTTTCTTAACAAGCCTATAAAATTGTCCTTCAGGTATGTCGACTAGGTTACTCGTATGTACGGTTATCGTTTTACCAAATTTATGTATATCCATCGAATCGGAAATGTTCCCGTCTTTCATCATCTGTAAAACAATCGTTTTTAGAGATGGATTTGCATCCGGATATGTAAGAAACTTCTTTAACTCTTCCTTAATGATAGGGTGCCCGACTGCTTCAATTGACTGGACTGCTTGCCATTGAAGTTTAGAATCCGGAGACTGAAGCTGAGCAGCTATTCTATCAAGGTCATTTTCCGAAAGCATTTCCGCTTTTTTCTCGTAAACGTTCTCCGTTTGATCTGTGTCGTCCACAGCCATTTTACGACTGAAATAGAGCAGCTGATAAAAGTTTTCGGCCATTTGTGCGGGTAAGGTTTGTTCTTGGATGACTGCCTCTAGAATTTCCACTACTTCTTCATAATCCCCTAATTGGATGAGGATCGATATGTATATCTGAAGCACGTCATAATACTCACCTATATCTTTTTTAAGGATCTCGTCACACTTTTCCTTCGCCTCTTCAAGCTGACCTAGTTCGACCAAACTCAAAACAACCCCGACATTTCCCTGTGGGTGCTCTGGTTCCATTTCGATCAACTGTTGAAAATAATTAAGTGATTCTTTAAATTTTTTTTGTTTAAGAGCAGACATTCCCTTATTAACAAGCTTTCCGGTTAGGTTTGGGAAGTAGACGATTTTACTGTCATGCGGCCCTTTTTGATGTTTTTCCAAATCAATCTCCCCGCTTTTTACAGACACTTTAAAGTAAGTTTAGCAGTTTAGTTCACTAAAAACAAATATATTCATGCAGGCATTACCTGCATTGATATCGTTTTGACAAAGATGAAACAGTTCTAGATTTTAAGGCTGGGTATACCGCTTTTGATGTGATGATTGGAACACTTTGGTTGGTTGATTATTCACCTATTTATATTGTGGGTTACAAAATGGTTACTTAAGTTACTGAATTATCCGCCATTCCGATTCTAGAACTTATAATCCTTAGAGTCCCTACATTCGAAGATTTTTTGCATATTAGATCGCGAATACACTTGAATCCTGATCTTATTCATAAAATATGGCCATTACTAAGCCTTGTCAAGCATGCTCACTTTTCTGGTAGATGACGCAAAAAAACCTTTGCATAAGCAAAGGTTCATATTATGTATGGTATAGATGGCGTCCCAGGAGCGATTCGAACGCCCGACCGACAGCTTAGAAGGCTGTTGCTCTATCCTGCTGAGCTACTGGGACCTATGGAGCGGGTGATGAGAATCGAACTCACGACCAGAGCTTGGAAGGCTCTTGTTTTACCACTAAACTACACCCGCATTTATCAGCGACAATATTTAATATACCGGAATAATTGCTTTTTGTCAATGAATTTTTCAAGAAAACTCATTACTACATTACCACATTACCGCGGATAGTTTGTAGAAAGATGGGTTATTTCTTTCCCATCTAAATTGAAAAAGCGTACTTTCACATTCGTGTCACCAAACTCACAGATCGCATACGATTTTTCAAACCGACCTCTTGGTAGCCGTATGCTTCCTGGGTTTACAAAGATCATTCCATCCTTTTCAAAGGTTTCGGCAAAATGAGAGTGACCGAAACAAACCAGGTCAGCCCCATTTTCCTCCGCCTTGTAGGCAAGCTTCATATACGACATCTTCACATTGTAGAGGTGGCCATGTGTAACAAAGATCCGTATTCCTTTTTGTTCAATAAGCTTCTCATTGGGAAATTCCTTATGGCTCATGTCCATATTCCCTTGCACATTGTGAAAACGTGAAAGTGTCAGGTGATCCGCTGATAATTCAGAATCCCCACAGTGAATCTTTACATCGACATGATCTTTGTGCCGTTCCATAATCTCACTAAGTTCACTTGTTAGCCCATGGCTGTCACTTACCACTAGAATATTCATAATCGACCTCCACGGTTATTGATCTTAAAAAGAAACCCGTTAGCTCAACCCTAGTGCACATATCGTATTAAAAGACCTCACTCCAACGATCCTTCAATTCCTTCAAGGCATTCGCACGATGGCTAATTTGATTCTTTTCCTGTGATTCCATTTGTGCTAACGTTTTTAAAAAAGAAGGGACATAAAATATAGGATCGTAGCCAAATCCATTTTCACCAATTGGCTGTTGAGTGATTACACCTTCACATTTACCTTCTATTGTATAAGTTGTTTTCCCTGGAATCGCAACTGCTAAAACACAAACAAAACGGGCGGTACGTTTCTTGTTCTCCACGCCTTCCATTTTACGTAAAACCTTTTCCACGTTTGCACGATCATCCTTGTCTTCTCCTGCATAACGTGCCGAATAAACGCCTGGCTCACCATCTAGTGCATCGACAACCAAACCTGAATCATCGGCAAGAACAGGTTCATTGAAATGTTCAGCAATTACTTCCGCCTTCAGACTTGCATTCTTCTTAAAAGTCGAACCGGTTTCTTCAACTTCCTCATGGTAATCAAGATCCTTAAGGGATTGAACTGAAACACCGAACTCATCAAACATCGACTTAAACTCACGAACTTTCCCTTCATTATGTGTTGCAATAATAATTTTCTTCATTTTACCTTATTCTCCTGCTCGTTCATCGATCAGGCGGCTCACGTCTCCAAGAATTTCTTTTTGAAGCTCGATTAGTTCATTAATTCCTTTTTCACCGAGAGCTAACAATTCCTGAAGCTGTGAAAAGGAAAAAGTTGCTTCTTCTCCTGTTCCTTGAAGCTCAACGAACTCCATACTACCAGTCATAACGATGTTCATATCGACATTGGCAGTTGAATCCTCCTCATAGCATAGATCCAATATCGCACCATGTTGAGGGGAAATTCCTACAGACGTTGCTGCAAGGTATTCCTTGATCGGCATCTTTTTAATCGTTTCCTTCTCAATGAATCGGTTAAATGCTAATGCCATTGCAACAAATGCTCCTGTTATACTTGCCGTACGAGTTCCGCCATCAGCTTGAATGACATCGCAGTCGATCCAGCACGTCCGCTCTCCAAATTGATTCAAGTCTACTACTGAGCGAAGCGCTCTCCCGATTAAACGTTGAATTTCCATCGTCCGCCCAGAAACCTTTCCTTTACTGGATTCACGAATATTTCGTTGTGCCGTTGCTCTAGGAAGCATGGAATACTCTGCAGCAATCCAACCTTTTCCTTGTCCACGCATAAACGGAGGCACCCGTTCTTCGATACTTGCTGTACAAATTACTTTCGTATCACCAACAGCAATTAACACGGACCCCTCAGGGTGTTTGATATAGTTTGGTTCAATATGTATTTTTCTTAATTGATCATTCTCTCTTCCGTCTGTTCGCATCGTGACCCTCCTCTGTCTAATTACAGGACTACCGTTTAGTATAGCCCATTCGCTCCATTTCCTTACGAATTAGGCATGATTTTTTTCTTCATGTGTAAAAAGAAAAAGGCGGTCATAAAACCGCCCTTTTATCGTATCATACCTATTGTCAAAGTTCATTCCTCAATTAGAATTCAACCGTATTTACATTTGCCGGTCTAGAAACCGGTTCCGCTAGGATCTTTCCCGATTCATCTAGAACTTCGGTGTTCCCATTCACTTTCAAGGCTACCTTTTCAATGCCGTCAATTTCAGTTAGCGAGAGTACGAGCGCATTCAATACTGCATCCGAAATTGCCGTGTTCTCATTTTGTCCGAGTATCGCATCATTAAAGTTAAGTGTTACCACACCATCTTCAATAACAGGTGCTGATACGAGTTCAACCGTGTTCAGGAATTCAGATAATAATCCCGATTGAAGTGAAGGACCGTTTATCAACTCATTGATAGTTGCACCTACAGGATTATTAGTAGCAGGTACTTTCCTTGTAACTGGTACGTAGTAAATCTTCTCTTTATCGTTTTGAGAAAGGAAGTAAACCGTAACTGTATCTGTGTTCGTTACATCAACAATCCCATTCATTTCGATATTGATTCCATTTTCACGAGTTAAACCATCGCCGATTGGTGTTTGACTGACCGGCATAACTGTTTGTTCCACTCCGTTAATTTGGACTTTGACATTATTGATGTTATCGAACTGAGTTAATGTATAGGTTAAAGATTGTAAAATGCGTAATTCGTCCTCCGGTGCATACTGCTTAAACTGTTCTGAAAAATCAACCGTCGCTGTACCTTGGTTAATATTTAGCCCAAGGACTTCAGTTCCAGCAGGTAAAACTGCTCGCATACCATTTGGTAGCAAATTGCTCACTTTGCCATCTTGCACAAGGTGTTCGATGACCTGCTTAGCTGGTTCCGCCGACTTCGGCAGCTGTAGTACTTGTGGAACAACCATACCGTTTTCGTCGATTAGAAATACCTGTCTCTGACTCGATTCAGCCGCACCTGCCGGAGCATCCTTCCCCCCTGCCAATGCATCGGTGTTCTCCTCACTTTGATCAAGTGTTTCCCCTTCATCAAGATAGTTGACCTCTTGTGGCGGGTCAATTTCATTCGTTGTTTTTTCAGTCAACAGTCCGCAACCTGATGTAACCAGCAACAGGACTGTTAAAAGAGAGACCAATACGATTCTTCTCTTTTTGATCATTCCATTCCCTCCTACGGTGGTTTGTACTAATATGTATACGAGCCATCCTTTGATTTAGACCACTGATGTACAATTTTAGATAAAGCTCAAAAAGTGGAATTGGTTTGAATGCTTTTAAAACCAAGCGAAAATAAAAAAAAGAAGGATTTCGAGCGTTTGAAATCTTGCTCGAAATCCTTCATTATTGTTTGAAACTAGTGAGTTGTGATATTACCCGTTAGTCTAAATGAATATGTTCAATGTGCTCGATGTCTTGATTGAACCATTCACTAGTTAGACGGTTGAACATCTCGCTCGATCCGGTTGTATAAAAACGATGTCGCGGTGTTCGGTCACCAGTGTATGATCGATTGCTGTAATGCAGGAGTGTACTTACTTCTCTTGCGGTTTCAGTACCGGATGAGATGATTGAAACGTTATTCCCCATGAACTTTTTAATTATTGGTGATAGAAGTGGATAATGTGTACAGCCGAGTATCAGTGTATCAATTGATAAATCGCGTAAAGGAGCTAGACGCTCATACACCACTTGTAACGCTTCATGAGTATTGACCGCTCCATTCTCTACGAGGGGAACGAACTCTGGACATGCAAGACTATGGACATTTACTCGTTCATCGATATTATGCAAAGCTTGCGCGTATGCCTGACTTTGAATCGTTCCCTCTGTTCCAATGACTGCAATTTCTCTTCGTTTCGTTATTTTCAAAGCCGCTCTCGCTCCAGGGTGGATAACACCTACTACCGGTATTGGTAAGGTAGCTTGAACTTCCTTCAATACAGCAGCAGTTGCAGTATTACAGGCAATTACGAGCAATTTTATATCTTTTTCGTATAAGTAACGAATCATATTTAGTGTATAACTCCGAACCTCGTCAAAGGGGCGTGGACCATAAGGGCAACGTAACGTATCCCCTAGGTAGAGAACTTCTTCTTTAGGTAATTGCCTCATTACTTCCCGAGCGACCGTCATTCCCCCAACGCCTGAATCTATTATTCCTATCGGTCTATTCAAGTGATCCCCTCATTTTATTTCGATGTCTGATTTTCATCATGCTTATTCATTTCATCATAAAGGAGGTGAAGACATTCCTGAAGATTATTTATATCTCCATCAGAGAATGTTCCAGTCAATTGCTCTAGATACTTTTGTCGGCGTTTGATTACCTCTTGAATAATTTCGTAACCTTTATCAAGCTTTTGGATTCGTACAACACGTCGGTCATTTGAATCCCTCACTCTTTTGACTAAACCGTTCTTTTCCATACGGTCGATTAGATCTGTTGTTGTACTATATGCAAGATACATCTTATTGGATAGATCCCCGATTGTCATCTCATTTTCCTCAAACAACCATTGTAGCGCAATAAATTGAGGTGGGGTAATCGAGAAGTCGTTAAGAATTTCTCTTCCTTTTTGTTTAATATGCCCCGCTATCATTCGAAGGGATTTTTCAATATCATTAATCTGACCCTGTTTTGATTGCTCCAACTAAGCTACCTCCTGAACAACTAGTTAAATCCATTGTGCTTGGTTTATTGTTTTTTTTCAACTATTATTTAAAGAAAACTCGATGATTGCCGAGCATTTAGGCGAAAGCAGAAACGTAGTTGCACTTATACTATAGAAGTATAAGTGCAAAGAAATAGCCTAAACTCTATCAATCATCTGATTTTCTAGCACCCTTAATCACAATAAGGGCCAATCCAACATCTTACAAAGATGATTTGGATCAGCCCTAATATTTATGAATTCTCGTGCTATTAGCCATTATTGAAAAAAGTGATTACGTACATATTCCATAACTTGTTGTGAGGAATCAAGCTGTAATACTTCTTCCAACTTGGCTGCAACCTCTGCTTTATCCAAGTGGAGAAGTTGACTTCGTGCAGGTAGGATAGACGTTGCACTCATGCTGAACTCATCTAGGCCAAGACCGAGCAACAAAGGTATAGCCGTTTCATCGCCGGCCATTTCCCCACACATACCTGCCCATTTACCATTTCTGTGAGCAGCGTCAATTACATTTTTTACGAGACTTAAAATGGCTGGGTTATACGGCTGGTACAAATAAGAGACTTGCTCATTCATTCGATCGGCAGCCATTGTGTATTGAATCAAGTCATTTGTTCCTATGCTGAAGAAATCCACTTCCTTAGCAAATTGGTCTGCCATTACTGCGGCGGCAGGGATCTCTACCATCATTCCAACTTGGATTGAATCAGATACGCGAATATTCTCAGCAACAAGCTTTTGCCTTTCTTCATTCAAAATTTTCTTTGCTTGACGAAATTCATCCAGGGTTGCAATCATCGGGAACATAACCTTAAGGTTACCGAAGGCACTCGCACGTAATAAGGCACGTAGTTGGGTACGGAAAATTGTTTGTTCATCTAAACACAACCGGATCGCCCGGTAACCGAGAAAAGGATTCAATTCATCTGGAAGGTCTAAATAAGGAAGCTCTTTATCGCCGCCAATATCAAGAGTCCGGATTACAACTGGTTTTCCTTCCATTTTTTCAAGCACTTCTTTATAGGCTTCAAACTGTTCGTCTTCTGTCGGCAATTGGTCACGATTCATATAAAGAAATTCTGTTCGGTAAAGGCCGATTGCCTCAGCACCGTTATTGAGTACCCCCTCAAGATCTTTAGGGGTCCCGATATTTGCTGCCAACTCAACGCGCTGACCATCCTTTGTCTTAGAAGGTTCACCGACTAGTTTTGCCCATTCTTGTTTCTGCTCAATATGCTTATCAAGCTTTTTCCGATATTCGTCAAGCTCTGAAGAAGTTGGATCGATCAACACACTCCCATCGATACCATCAATTATAACGATCGTGCCATTCTCAATCTCTTCTGTAATCTTTTTCGTCCCTACAACTGCAGGAATTTCCATCGACCTAGCCATGATTGCAGAATGTGACGTTCTTCCCCCGATATCTGTGGCGAATCCTTTTACATAGTTACGGTTGAGCTGTGCTGTATCCGATGGAGTAAGATCTTTCGCGATGATGATAACCTCTTCTGTAATCATACTCGGCGAGGAAAAAGTAACGTTGAGCAAATGTGCAAGCACCCGTTTTCGAACATCTCGAATGTCTGCTGCTCTCTCTTTCATATAGTCATTATCCATGTTTTCAAACATTGTAATAAACATTCCTGTAACGTCATCAAGTGCACTTTCTGCATTCACCATTTCTTCGTTAATCTTGCTCTTTACGTTATCGATAAGCTCTGGGTCTTCCAATACAAGAAGATGGGCAGCAAAAATTGCTGCCTTATCCTCACCAAGTTCTTTTTCAGCATGTACCTTGATCGCTTCGAGTTCTTTTTTAGATTTAGCGATCGCATCAGTAAAGCGTTCAATTTCTTGTTTTGGATCCTCGATCGTCTTTTTTTCTACTTCTAGGACTGGGTCTTCAAGCTTGAACGCCTTTGCAATGGCAATTCCTGCCGATGCTCCGATCCCTGTGATTTGTTGGCTCATTACTGTGCCAAACCTTCTTGCTTCAACACATCATCTAACGCTGAAAGAGCTTCATCAGCATCGGAACCATCTGCTTTAATTGTAATTTCTGACCCTTGTTGAATCCCTAGAGACATGACACCCATGATTGATTTTAGATTTACAGATTTACCATTGTGAACCAACTCGATTTCAGAACTGAATTGGCCAGCTCTATTCACTAATGTAGTAGCAGGTCTTGCATGGATTCCAGATTCACTCGTTACTTTAAATGTTTTTTCAGCCATTACTCATCTTCCTCTCTTATTGATTTTAATTATATTTGTTTCACCTTTATCAACTGAACCCGCTTTCTCTAACGAAACAGTTTCTCCATCCTGAAGGTTTGTAAACACAATCGGAGTAATCGTGGATTGGGCATGTTTTGCGATGTAATCCAAATCAACTTTCAAAAGCTCTTGTCCTTGCTTGACTTCATCTCCCTGTTCCACTAATACTTCAAAACCTTCACCTTTTAAATTAACTGTATCGATACCGACATGGATAAGTATTTCCCTACCAGCTTTTGTTTCCAACCCGATTGCGTGTTTCGTCGGAAAAACATTGACAACCTTTGCATCAACCGGTGCCACAACCGTTCCATTCGTCGGTTCAATAGCAAATCCGTCACCCATCATCTTTTCACCAAACACTGGATCTGGTACTTCTGTAATAGATAAGAGTTTTCCGGTCATTGGAGCAGCGATCGGTTGTTGATTTGCCTCGTTTCCTGGTTCCCCTTGCAATGCCCCTGGATTAACCTCCTCTATCTGTTCTTGAATTTCTTCATCTGGATTCGTCTCTGTTGGTGTAGGTGTCTTTCCAGAAATAATATCCTGCATTTGTGATTTGATCGAATCGGATTTCGGTCCAAATATCGCTTGAATGTTATTGCCAACTTCAAGAACGCCAGAAGCACCCAGTTTCTTTAACCGATTTTTATCTACTTGCTCCTTATCGTTGACAGAAACACGAAGTCGGGTGATACACGCATCCAAGTGATCGATATTTTCCTTGCCGCCCATTGCATTCAAAATATTGAATGGGAGTTCATTGGAGCCTGTTCCCTTTTCATCTCTCTCATCCTCGTCGTTTAGATCTTCCCTACCCGGTGTAGCAAGGTTGAACTTTCGAATCGCAAATCTGAATCCAAAATAATAGATGACCGCAAATACAAGACCGACTGGAATGACGAGCCACCAATTCGTCTGTGGATTGATTACCCCAAAAAGGATAAAGTCAATCAGACCACCGGAGAACGTCATTCCGATTTTGACATCCAATAAGTGCATGGTCATGAATGAAAGTCCTGCAAAAATCGTATGGATGCCAAACAGAACAGGAGCGACGAATAAGAATGAAAATTCAATCGGTTCTGTAATTCCTGTCAAAAACGAGGTGAGTGCAGCAGAGCCCATGATTCCCGCTACAATTTTTTTGCGTTCGGGGCGAGCTTCATGATATATCGCCAACGCTGCTGCAGGAAGACCAAACATCATGAACGGATATTTACCTGTCATGAATGTCCCTGCTGTCAAGTTTTGAACGCCATCTTGAATTTGCTTCATGAAGATTGCTTGATCACCACGAACGACATCTCCAGATTCGGATACATAATGACCGAATTCATACCAGAACGGTGCATAAAAGATATGGTGCAATCCAAATGGAATCAAGGCACGTTCAATGACACCGAATACAAATGCCGATAATGTCAAATTCGCATGAATCATATTTTCTGAGAACGCATTCAATCCATTTTGTACTGGTGGCCAAATGAGTATCATAATAAGCCCAAGAAGTACAGCGGTTGCTGCGGTTATAATCGGTACAAATCGTTTACCTGCAAAAAAGCCGAGGTAGGATGGTAGATCGATATCATAAAATTTATTGTACATATATGCGGCAAGAATACCGACGATTATACCGCCAAACACCCCAGTTTGTAACGTAGGAATACCGAGAACCAATGCAAATGCCGGGTCAACAGCTTCCCCTGTCACATCTGCAATTGTTAATCCCTCTACAACTCCCATCGTTACGTTCATGATGAGATACCCGACAATCGCAGCTAGTCCGGCAACACCATCACCACCCGCGAGGCCAATGGCAACTCCGACGGCAAAAAGGAGAGCCAGGTTCCCGAAGATAATGCCCCCTGCTTGCTCCATGACAGCTGCAACCATCGCAACACTTACATTATCTAAAAATGGAGCAATTTCTAGTAAAGTCGGATTCGTCAATGCGTTACCAAATGCAAGCAAAATTCCTGCTGCTGGTAGTATGGCAACTGGTAACATCAATGCTTTACCGACCTTTTGTAACGTACCAAACGCTTTTTTCAATTATTTTACCTCCTTTAAGAATATATAAGTCCCAATACAAACAAAACGCTCGTACTCCGTAAAACACAAAAAGGCATGAGTAAAAAAGACACCAAAACATCCATCTAGGGATAGAGTACCCCTAAACCACACATTTCAATTATCTTCTTCACTCATGCCTGATCGAATCAGTAACACGTAAAGAAAGGTTTGTATTGTTATTGAGTTGAAGAAAGCCTTTGCAAATGCATGGTCAGGTAAACCGCTTCTGCATCAGAAACCTTTTTCCCCAAGCGATGCTGCATGACTTTCATGAGTTTCCAAGCCAAATTGTAGCATATTGGGTATTCCTCTTTCAATACCTTTGCAAGCTTGTCCTGATTTTCAACTTGTTCTCCACGTTCCACACGCTCAATCCCATGTCGTAAATGCTGAACAAGTCGCATATAGTTGATGCTTGATTGATCAATTGCAACATTCAACGATAGTTGGATCATTTCGATTAATTGGTTGATCAAATAGGAGTAACTGTTTAACCGGGATAATGAACGATTGGTAATCGCGCTATGTATATGCAGTGCAATGAATCCTACTTCCCCCTCAGGTAACGCCACGCCTGTTTTGTTGGATATCAACTTCACTACATCCTCAGCGACCGTATACTCTTTAGGATAAAGAAGCTGTGTTTCAGTCAAAAATGGATTCACCAGGTCAAGCCCTTGCTGAATCCGTTTGATTGCAAATGCAAGGTGGTCAGTAAGAGCAATGTGGATATGTTCATTGAATTCAGTTTGCAGTTGTTCTTCGCTATATCGAATCACATCGTTCATGACAAGGATAAAGGATTCTTCTACCTGTTCGAGCAACTGCTTATATTGATCCTGCTCCAACTGGTCCTCCAAAATATAAAGCTTGTCCACCTTTTTTGAATCCAATGAATCATTCGCTTGTTTTGAAAAGCCTATTCCCTTACCAATCAATACAACTTCCTTTTTTTCGAGGTCAGTCGCGATCACTACGTTGTTATTCAATACCTTTTGCACTTTATAATGTGCACCCATACAACGCCATTCCTTTCAACCTTCAATCCCTGTCCGCTCATCATATCGAATATCCTTTTATTCCGTCAACTTACAACCATCAATTATTCAACAAGGTTTGACATGCTCCATCCTTATTTTCCGAAAAAAAGCAGGGCGACTCAAAGTGGAGAAGCAGACAGTCCCATTACAACATTAGCAATCATTTTTTTCTATAGTGTACTAAATGTTGTATAAACGGGAATAGCCTGATCTCCAAATGAGTCTCCCTCGTATTAAATCTCTAACTCGCCAAGCCGCAACAGCTCGACGACAGCCTGAGAGCGCCCCTTGACACCTAACTTCTGCATTGTGTTGGAAATGTGATTACGAACAGTTTTTTCACTAATGAAGAGTTGTTCTGCAATCTCCCTGGTTGTCTTGTCTTGAACAAGAAGTTCGAATACTTCTCTCTCCCTTTTTGTAAGTAGAGGCTTCGGTCGGTAGTGTTTCTCTTTCAATGATTTCACCCCTCCTTGCTGGGCTTACAAGCTGCGTATCGTGTAGAAAAGATATTTAGTCAACATATCATATGACGGGATGAAATCGGTCGTGACTTACCTTTTAGAAAAATATCCTGAATCCGTGTTATTTTTTCATTTTATGTAGCGCATCAAGCATGGTTTCGGACCACGCTTCCGGTTTCCCGGATTTTTTCCCGACCTGTACGATCCGCCCTCTTCCTACTAATACCTCTTCCTCTTTCGTGTTTATGGCCATATAATGCAGGTCGATGGAAGTCGTGCCTATTCTTGCGATTTTAATATAAACGTTCAGCTTTTCGTCAAAATAGATTTGTTTTAAATAATTACATTGGAGATCCGCTACGACCGGAATCGTTTGACTGCCTGGTTGACTCCATTGCTGCATAAATCCAAGCTCTTTAAAAAATTGAATTCGAGCATCCTCAAAATAAACGAACGGAACCGTATTGTTCAAATGATTAAACGGGTCAACTTCAGAAAAGCGAACCTTCGTTGTCGTAAAAAAATGAAAATCGGATCTCCAGCTGTCCCAATCCTTTATGTAGTCGATCTTTTGCATTCACTCACACCTCTCCTATGAAAAAGAGAGTGGCTCTCGTTTTTGTTCGAGCCACTCCCGTTGTCGTTTACGTACTTTTTCTATTATTGGTGGTCGGATCCGAAGAAGTTTCGGAACGATTGTAGTGATGTATCTCTGTTTAATGCTGCAATCGAAGTCGTAAGAGGAATTCCCTTCGGACAAGATTGAACACAGTTTTGTGAGTTACCACATGAAGCAAGGCCACCGTCACCCATTAGTGCTTCTAAACGCTCTGATTTATTCATTTCACCCGTTGGATGAGCGTTGAACAAGCGAACCTGTGATAAAGGAGCAGGTCCAATAAAATCAGATTTATCGTTCACATTCGGGCATGCTTCCAAGCATACACCGCAAGTTATACACTTAGACAATTCATATGCCCATTGGCGTTTTTTCTCAGGCATTCGAGGTCCAGGCCCAAGGTCATACGTACCATCGATCGGAATCCATGCTTTTACCTTTTTCAAAGCATCGAACATACGATCTCGGTCCACCTGCAAGTCACGGACAACTGGGAACGTCGCCATCGGTTCTATTCGAATCGGTTGTTCTAGCTTATCAACCAGAGCGGTACAAGATTGTCGCGGTTTCCCGTTAATGATCATTGAACAAGCACCGCAAACCTCTTCGAGACATCCCATTTCCCATGTGACAGGGGTTGTCTTTTCATTTTGACTATTAACAGGGTTTCGGCGGATTTCCATAAGCGCCGAGATGACGTTCATATTTGCTCGGTATGGGATTTCAAATGTTTCTTCATACGGAGCTGAATCAGGGTTATCCTGTCGTGTAATGATAAATTGAATTACCTTTTCTTCAGCCATGATGGATTATTTCGCCTCCTTATTCTTAGAATAGTCACGCTTACGAGGCTTGATAAGGGAGATATCAACATCTTCAAATCCAAGATCCGGTCCATTCTTTTCAGCATTGAACTTTGCAATGGTCGTTTTCAAGAATTCATCGTCATTTCGTTCAGGAAAGTCTGGCTTATAGTGAGCCCCCCGACTCTCATTACGATTTAATGCACCAAGTGTAATAACGCGAGATAACTGCAGCATATGCCATAATTGACGAGTAAACGAAACCCCTTGGTTACTCCATTTAGATGTATCGTTAATATTGATATCCTTATATCTTTCCATAAGCTCTTGAATCTTTTCATCCGTTTCTTGCAGCTTATCGTTGTAGCGAACAACAGTTACATTGTCCGTCATCCATTCGCCAAGCTCTCTATGAAGGACGTAAGCATTTTCGTTTCCGTTCATGTTCATGATCTGATCTTGGTTTGCTTCTTCCTTCTTAACCTGTCTTTCAAAAACAGTTGAAGAAATGTCTTCAGAACTTTTTTCAAGTCCCTTTACGTATTCTGCTGCATTTGGTCCTGCAACCATTCCTCCAAAGATAGAAGAAAGCAATGAGTTAGCTCCTAATCGGTTTGCTCCGTGTTGTGAGTAATCACATTCTCCGGCAGCAAACAATCCAGGAATATTTGTCATTTGGTCATAATCTACCCACATACCACCCATTGAATAGTGGACAGCAGGGAAGATTTTCATTGGAACCTTGCGTGGGTCATCACCCATGAATTTTTCATAAATTTCAATGATTCCACCAAGCTTAATGTCCAATTCTTTTGGATCCTTATGGGAAAGATCCAGATATACCATGTTTTCACCGTTGATTCCAAGCTTCTGATTCACGCACACATCAAAAATTTCACGTGTCGCGATATCACGGGGTACAAGGTTTCCGTATGCAGGATACTTTTCCTCTAGGAAATAGTAAGGCTTACCATCCTTATAAGTCCAAACACGTCCACCTTCACCCCGAGCGGACTCACTCATAAGGCGTAATTTATCGTCTCCTGGAATTGCAGTGGGGTGAATTTGGATGAACTCACCGTTCGCATAATGGACACCTTGCTGATAAAGAACGGAAGCGGCCGATCCAGTGTTGATTACGGAATTGGTCGACTTACCGAAAATCACACCAGGTCCGCCTGTTGCCACGATCACTGCATCAGATTTGAAGCTTTGAAGTTCGGATGTTTTAAGGTTTTGTGCAACAATTCCGCGACAGACTTCATCGTCATCAAGAACTGCCGATTGGAAGTCCCAACCTTCATACTTTGTGACAAGCCCTTGTACTTCATATCTGCGAACTTGTTCATCGAGTGCATACAATAATTGCTGACCTGTTGTTGCCCCTGCAAATGCAGTACGGTGATGTTGTGTTCCACCAAAACGACGGAAATCTAATAATCCTTCTGGGGTCCGGTTAAACATGACTCCCATACGGTCAAGTAAATGAATGATTCCTGGAGCAGCTTCACACATTGCTTTAACAGGTGGTTGATTCGCAAGAAAGTCTCCACCATAAATCGTATCGTCAAAGTGAACCATCGGGGAGTCTCCTTCACCCTTCGTGTTAACTGCTCCGTTAATTCCGCCCTGTGCACAAACAGAGTGAGATCGTTTAACAGGTACGAGTGAGAACAGGTCAACGTGCATGCCTGCTTCAGCGGACTTGATGGCAGCCATTAGACCAGCCAAACCACCGCCAACTATTATGATATTACCTTTACTCATCGTGACTCACTCCTTATAAGATTGCTAGGTTATTTGTCGCAAATGCAAACCATTCAGGGTAAACAAATGCGTAAATGGATCGTAGTCCAATTATCGATACTGCGAAAAATATTCCAACTGTCACGTAAGTTGCAATTTTTTGCGAACGGGGTGTTATTGTAATTCCCCAGCTAACAAGGAAAGACCAAAGACCATTTGAGAAGTGGAATATCGTTGAAAGAACACCAACTACGTAGATTCCAACCATCAATGGGTTATCAAGTATCTCTTCCATCATGTTGAAATTCACCTTTGAGCCGAACAGTGCTGCGACCCGTGTTTCCCAAACATGCCAGGAAATAAAGATTAGAGTAATGATTCCTGTTACACGCTGCAATAAGAACATCCAGTTACGGAAGAACCCATAACGGCTTGCATTGTTACGAGCCTGGAAAGTTATGTAAAGTCCAAATACAGCATGAAAAATGATCGGTAGGAAAATGATACCGATTTCCAAAAGATACCGATATGGAAGACTTTCCATAAAGTGAGCTGCAGCATTGAAGGAATCACGACCTCTAGTCGCAAAATGGTTAACAGTTAAATGTTGTAGCAAGAATAAACCGATTGGTATAACACCTAGTAAAGAATGTAATCTTCGTAGTGCAAAATCTCGATTATCTGCCATGTCTATGCCCCCTTTGAGTAAGTGTAGCCGCTGCAAAGCAATCGTTTGTTTATCGTCCGATTATACGCTCAGAATACAAACAAGTCGAAGACAAACTCCGACATAAATTGATACCATATTTATTGTACTCCCATCATTTAGCACCGTCAAGAAAACGAATACATTCATATTTCAAAAAATATATTATTCGGTAAATCTGATTTTTATCCAGATTATAAAGGGAAGCACCAACTTTGTGAACAAAAAGTCGATAATTCCGTTTTGAACATCTCATAAAGAAAGTTATAAAAAAAACTTGGCAAAACTAAGACTTGGCGCAGGCTGAGCCATAGTTGCACTTATACTAGGGGCTTAAATTTTTCCACTACGTCGATTTTCTCCGGTTGAAAAGTTATACTTCCGTTACGTATAATAAAATAACGATTAGTGGCGAGGAGAGAAACAACGATGCAAACAAATAAAAATGATTTACTACCACAGCCTGACACAGAAAAAGAGGGCTATCTATTCGGATATGAGTTATTAAGAGATGTATTATTACCCGAGCTGCTCGGGAAAGAAAACCACAGCATTCTCTACTGGGCAGGACGATCGTTGGCTCGCAAATATCCATTGGATTCATCAGAAAAAATGGTACAGTTTTTTGCTGCAGCCAATTGGGGGGAGTTGCAGTTAAATGGGCAAACCGACAAATCAATGACATTTGAATTATCTTCAGAACGAGTCTCTGATCTACTTATGAAAAGAATGCATAAGGGTTTTCAATTAGAGGCTGGATTTCTCGCTGAACAGATCCAGAGACAAAAGAAAAAGGTTACTGAGACTTTTGATGAAGTAAAACGAGGTAAAGTGGATAAAATCATTTTTACCGTACAATGGGATCGTAAGGACGACCAAGTCGAACATATCTCAGGTACATGAAAATATAGAAGGCCGACCGAAAATGTTGATTCATACGGTTGGCCTTTCATTTTTTATAAACATTGGAATTATGATTTTTACGTCAAGTTACTTCTTTTCCGTGTCAAATTGCATCTTCCTCGTACCTCTACTGCGCGGTATGCACCGGTTTTCTGGCGTCAAGCTGGAATGCTTCATGTAAACATTCAATGGCAGAGATCATTAAGCTGCCATCCACTACAGTTGAGACCTTGATTTCTGAAGTGCTGACCATTTTCACTTTAATGTTTGCACCAGCAAGACTACTGAACATTTTTGCAGCTACACCTGGATTCGAAATCATTCCCGAGCCGATAATTGATACTTTTGAAAGATTACCTTCTGAAGTAATGCTATCAAAATTCAATAAGGAGCGATGGCTTTCGAGAACTTCCATTGTTTCTGTCAGTATTCCAGAATCGATAGAAAACGAAACATTTGTCGTCTTATTGCCGCTCGTGTTTTGAATAATAATGTCCACATTTATTTGCCGCTCAGCCAGTTTACTAAACAACGTAGACAGCGTTACAATATCATCTGGCAAATTATGAACGGTGACCTTTGTTACATTATCGTCAAAAGCAATTCCTCTTACCATTAAATTCCCTTCCATGGTTGCAACCTCCTCTACGATCGTTCCAGTTTCTTTTTCAAGGCTAGAGCGTACCTCCAGCATTACGTTATAGTTTTTTGCAAATTCAACGGACCTCGGATGAAGTACTCCTGCACCAAGGTTCGCCATCTCTAACATTTCATCATAGGAGATGGCTGATAGCTTCCTAGCATCCTTTACAACTCTCGGATCTGTTGTAAAAACACCTGTTACATCTGTATAAATCTCGCATTTACTCGCATCTAGTACAGCGGCTAACGCAACAGCTGTTGTGTCTGAACCACCTCTGCCAAGGGTTGCAATTTCATCTGCTGTAGTAATCCCCTGAAATCCAGCTACAATCACGATTCTCCCACTGTCTAGCTGGCGGTTGATCCGCTGTGTATCTATGTTAAGAATTCTAGCATTTCCATGAACCGACTCTGTCTCCACCCCAGCTTGCCAACCTGTCAGGGAAATCGAGTCATATCCCTTTTCATTAAGAGCCATTGCTAACAATGACATCGATACTTGTTCACCTGTAGAAACAAGCATATCGAGCTCTCTTTTAGAAGGTTGATTTGAAATGCTATTTGCCATATCAATTAAATGGTCCGTGCTCTTTCCCATTGCTGATACGACTACAACGACCGCATGTCCTTGTTTAACCGTATCAATTATTCGACCCGCTACATTCTGAATTCGTTCGATTGAACCTACGGATGTACCACCATATTTTTGAACAATTAATGCCACGCTTCTCATTCCTTTCTTCTGTAAAATGTTTCGTTAGAGTGGGTCAGCATCCTCGATTCAACTCTGCTACTATGTACAGAAAATACATTATCGAGAATTGTACAATAAAAAAGATCAACCCATAACAAGAGAGACATGACCTTCAAATACAACCCATGTAAATCAAATGATTTGACCATGTGTTGAATACGAAGTATCGCCAGACCCTTGTGAGTCGATCCACAAATACGTCTGCCACATTTCCCTAACGTGAGATAGTCCTCCATACGATAATCGGGATCACACCGTATGACAGCCCTGCATTTATTCAATACAGATCCAGCCAGGTGAAGGTTGAGTACAACAACCGGCTTCGGCGAATTCCCCTTTCCTTTGCTTTCACAAGATCTCAACCTCTTCGGGCAAAGTACTATTGGTTTCCGCGCCTCTACCATCACTTCAAAAAACATTGTTGAAGTGTGGCCTAATAAAATTTGTATTTCATTTTATCAAAATTTACTGAAAGACACAATAGTAAAGATTAACTTTCCTTTTGGTCCTGTTCTTTATTTGCAAAATACGAAACAATGTTTTCAGCAATCGAAGCAGGGACGTTTGCAGCAACCAGATCATCGTAAGACGCTTCTTTGATCCGTTTAAATGAACCGAAATGACGTATCAATGATTTCCGCCTCTTTTCCCCGACCCCAGGAATATTTTCAAGACTTGATTGAATCATCCCTTTTTCACGGATTTGACGATGGAAGGTGATCGCGAAACGGTGAACCTCATCCTGAATCCGTTGAAGCAGATAGAATTCCTGACTATTCCTTGCGAGCGGGACGACTTCTGGTGGGTCCCCGATCATCAATTGTGCGGTTTTGTGTTTTTCGTCCTTAACTAGTCCACAAACTGGAACAGAAAGCCCCAATTCATTTTCCAGAACGTCAATCGCAGCAGAAATCTGCCCTTTACCACCATCGATGATGATCAAATCAGGTAATGGGAGATTTTCCTTCAGAACCCTGGAGTATCGTCTTCTTGTTACTTCTTTCATTGAGGCGTAATCATCAGGTCCTTTAACAGTCTTGATCTTATATTTCCGGTATTCCTTCTTGTTTGGTTTTCCATCAGTAAAAACAACCATAGCTGAAACGGGATTCGTCCCTTGGATATTCGAGTTGTCAAATGCTTCGATCCGATTTGGTGTTGAAATTCCTAGTCTCTCACCAAGATTATCTACCGCTAAAACTGTTCTTTCTTCATCTCGTTGAATAAGTGCGAACTTTTCGGATAATGCAATCTGAGCATTTTTCGTTGCTAATTGGACAAGGTCCTTTTTCTTGCCTCTTTGCGGTTGTATAACTGGGATATCCAGCAGTTGTTGAAGCAGCCCACTTTCAACATTTTTCGGAACAAAGATTTCTTTCGGTTTTATATGATTCGATTGTAGATAAAACTGACCGACATAGGATAGGAATTCTTCTTCTGGATCCGAATAGAGCGGAAACAAGGACACATCACGTTCTATCAACTTACCCTGACGGACGAAAAAGACCTGTACACACATCCATCCTTTATCATACGTATAGCCGAAGACATCTCTGTCCTTCAGATCGCTATGCATCATTTTTTGTTGCTCCATCACGGATTCAATATGCCGGATCTGATCGCGAAATTCTTTTGCCCGTTCAAATTCTAAATTCTCAGATGCCTGTTCCATTTTAGCTTGGAGGTCTTCTTTCACATCCTGATGGCCACCATTTAAAAACCGGACAATCCCATCGACCATTTCGCGGTTTTTTTCATCATCTACATCATACACACAAGGGGCGAGACATTGTCCCATATGATAATAAAGGCAAACACGGTCCGGTAATGTTTTGCACTTTCGAAGTGGATAAATTCGATCCAATAGCTTCTTCGTTTCATTTGCAGCATAAGCGTTCGGAAATGGACCAAAGTATTTTCCGCTCCCCTTCTTCACCTTACGGGTTGTGATCAATCTAGGGTGCTTTTCATTCGTGATTTTAATATATGGATAGCTTTTGTCATCCTTCAGCATGACGTTATAGCGCGGATCGTGCTTCTTGATCAGATTCATCTCGAGTACGAGGGCTTCGAGATCTGATGATGTAACGATGTATTCAAAATCTTTAATCTCGCTGACTAACCGTAAAGTTTTACCATAATGAGTCCCAGTAAAGTAGGAACGTACACGGTTTTTCAATATCTTCGCTTTACCGACATATATGACTGTTCCATTTCGGTCCTTCATCAAGTAGCAACCTGGTTGGTCGGGCAATAACGCAAGCTTGTTTTTTACCGTCTCTTCCATCATCTCTCACCCCCTTCTCATTCGCAAACGTAAATTTAGCTTTATTTTATCATGGAAAATATGATTGCACATAAAGAAAACTCGGCGATTGCCGAGCCTTCAAGCGAAAGCAGAGTCATAGCTGCGCTTATACTACAGAAAGTAGTTTTATGTTTCTTAACGTGTAAAAAAAACTGCCTAGACAATGTCTCTCCAGTACAGGAGTAGAACACACATGGTAAGGCAGTCTTTTATGATTATATGTTTGAAAAATGTTATATTCCTATATTACTGGTGCTTGTTAAGTAAATCAACGAGTGCTTCTTTCGGTTGGAAACCGACTACTTGATCAACCACTTCACCGTTTTTGAACAGTAAAAGCGTTGGAATGCTCATCACTCCGTATTTAGAAGCTGTCTCTTGATTTTCATCAACATCCAGCTTGACTATTTTTACATTATCGCTCATTTCACTATCGATTTCTTCTAGTACAGGCGCAATCATCTTACATGGTCCGCACCATGGTGCCCAGAAATCTGCAAGGACAAGACCTTCTCCAGTCTCCGTGCTAAAGTTTTGGTCTGTTGCGTTTACAATTGCCATTTAAAATGCCTCCTCAAAATTCATAACTTACTAAAGTGAGTATATCACCTAACATATGAACTTTCTAATTATTTGTTTCACCTGTATCATTACCAGATTCGGTCGAAATCATCACGACAGGTGTGGAAGTTTGACCTGAAGAAGGTAGTGTCGGTTCTGTATTCGTTCATCTTAATCTGCATAAATGACGCTTACAAGCCGCATTAGTGTATGACACACCTTGCTCCATAAAGAAAACTTGGCAAAGCCAAGCCTAAGCGCCGGCTGAGCCTTAGTTGCCCTTGTACTATAGAAAGTATTTTTATACTTTCTTAACGTGTAAAAAAGAAAGTGGCTAAACAAGTTGTTCAGCCACTCCACTCTAATTTCTATTTTCGTATCTTTTAAACGAGGACTTTTTTGAATTCCTCTGTCAACTTAGGAACAACATCAAACAAGTCTCCGACAATACCATAATCCGCTACGTTAAAGATATTTGCTTCTGGATCCTTGTTGATGGCTACGATGATTTTTGAGTTAGACATTCCTGCTAAATGCTGGATTGCTCCTGAAATACCACATGCAATGTACAAGTCAGGTGTGACAACCTTACCTGTTTGTCCGATTTGCAAGGAATAGTCACAATAATCAGCGTCACAGGCACCACGGGAAGCACCTACTGCTGCACCAAGTACTTCTGCTAATTCATTAAGTGGGTTAAACCCATCTTTGGATTTGACGCCTCGTCCACCAGAAACGATGACTTTCGCTTCTGAAAGATCTACTCCATCCGTCGTTTTGCGAACGATTTCTTTAACAATGGTTCTTAGGTCTTTGATTGTAACCTCAACCTTGGTCATATCTCCTTGACGACTTTCATCCTTTTCTATAGCAGAGATGTTGTTCGGACGAATCGTTACAAACAATAGTCCATCTGTAATGATCTTCTTCTCAAATGCCTTACCAGAATAGATCGGTCGAGTGTAGACAAGATTTTCTCCTACCTTTTCAATTCCAGTGATGTCTGAAATTAATCCAGATTCAAGCTTTGCAGCAATTCGAGGAGAAAGATCTTTACCAAGTGCTGTATGGCCAAACACGATTCCTTCCGGTTGTTCCTGATTGATTACTTGCATGATAGCCTGATTGTAGCCATCTGTTGTATATGTTTTTAATTGTTCGTTTTCTGCAACAAGGACACGATCTGCCCCGTAGTGAATCATATTTTCAGCAAGACTGCTAACGGATTCGCCGCAGATAAGTCCAACGATTTCTCCGCCGTCTGACATTTCCTTAGCCGTTGCAATCGCTTCGTAGGATACGTTACGAAGTTCACCGTCTCTGACTTCACCTAGAACTAATATCTTTTTCGCCATGGTTTCTCTCTCCTTTTAAATATGTGTTCAAAAAGTAAACGAATCAGATTTTCTTAAAAGAAGTTCGACTAAATACGTTACGTCCTGTAACAACGTCGAACTAACTCACATCGTGTGAGCCCAAGGCGCGACAGTTTTGAGGAAGGCTACTAACTTAAAGACCCCTTTGCTGCCTTGCACCGAGGAAGCTTTCATCGGTAGCATCAACTAGTAAGACGCAGGTGCACAATGAAAGTACTTCGATAGAAAACAATACTTCCTGTTAATACGTGAGGACCGGAAAAACCGAGGAACGCCGAAATTCGCCATTTATCAACGAGCGGTACTTGCACGAAGACTACGAGTTGTACCGAGGAAGCTCACCTCGGAGGATAAACTTGTAGACGCAGGTACATGAGCCCTTGTATACTTTTTGAACTTCCGTTTTTATATTACTTTTGCTTCAGATCTTAGTAAGGAAACTAATTCTTTTACTTGATCATCGATTTCACCTTCGAGTACTTTTCCTGCCTGTTTTTCAGGTGGTAAAAAGATTTCGAGAGTACGGGTTTTGCCTTCAACATCATCTTCATCGAGATCAAGATCATCTAGTTCCAGTTCGTCAAGCGGCTTTTTCTTTGCTTTCATAATTCCTGGAAGTGATGGATATCTCGGTTCATTTAACCCTTGTTGCGCTGTCACTAATACTGGTAATGATGTTTCGATGATTTCTAAATCACCTTCAACATCGCGTTCGATTGTGACAGTGCTTCCTGAAACCTCAAGTTTCGTGATTGTTGTAACATGAGGAATATCGAGAAGTTCTGCGAGCCGTGGACCAACTTGCCCGGATGCTCCGTCAATTGCGACATTCCCACCAAGGATAATATCGACTTCTTTATCATCAAAATACGCAGCGAGCATTTTTGCTGTCGAGTACTGATCTGCGTCTTCAACATCTTCATCGTCGATCAACACTGCTTTATCTGCTCCCATTGCAAGGGCTGTCCGAAGCTGTTTGTCACTTTCTTCTTCCCCGACAGTGACGACTGTTACTTCTCCGCCGTGTTCATCGCGAAGTTTGATCGCCTCTTCAACCGCATACTCATCGTATGGGTTAATAATAAATTCAACGCCATCCTCACTGATTTTCCCATTTTCAATTGCAATTTTTTCTTCCGTATCGAATGTGCGTTTTAATATCACATATATGTTCATTCCTGTTCCCCTCCAATTTTAATGATCTTGAAAATTAGGTTTTCTCTTCTCAATAAATGCCTGAATCCCTTCTTGACCATCATGGGATGCAAAAGCTTTACCGAAAAGCTCACTCTCCTTTTTGGACCCCGCTTCAAATTCATTATTCCTAGCGTAGTCTAGTAATTCGAGCGCACTCTTTACCGCAACTGCGCTTTTCCCAGCAGCTTTTTTGGCAAGAGCATAAGCCTTTTCTATAAGTTCTTCATTACTTTCAGCTGAATGATTTGCGAGCCCCCATTGAGCAGCTTCTTTCCCATTGATTGGTTCTGAAGTCAAAAGTAGCTCTGCTGCTTTCGGTACTCCAACATAGCGTGGAAGACGCTGTGATCCTGCAAAACCAGGGACAAGTCCTAGCTGCAACTCAGGTAAACCAAGCTTAGCTGTATCAGTAACGATACGGATGTGACATGCCATCGCTAGCTCAAGTCCACCACCAAGTGCGGCGCCGTGAATCGCTGCGATGATTGGTTTCGAAAATTGCTCGATACGGTCAAAAACGCGTTGTCCGTATGCACCAAGTTCAGCAAAGGCTTGTTCGCCTTTAACAGTTGTAAATTCCTTAATATCTGCTCCTGCAGAGAAAAATCTACCTTCTCCGCGTATGACAATTGCTTTCACCTTGGGATCCTCTTCAAAATGATCAAGAGCTGAATCGATTTCTTTGATCATCGGAGAGCATAGGGCGTTAGCTGGTGCGTTCTGTAATAAAACAGTCCCCACACGCCCTTCCGTCGAGTACGATAAATATGCCATAACCAACCTCCTCTTAACTTGATCTATTTCGAAAGCCGTCAATCAGTAATTGATGAACCGGCTTTGCAAGCGCTGTCAAATCATACCGATGATCATTCATCACCCAGCTTGTCGTCGTTTCATCGATGGTCCCGAAAATCATTTGGCGGACGATCCGTATATCCAGATCTGAAACAAAGACCTTTTGTTCCATACCGTCAAGGATAATCTGGTCAACGAGCTCCAGGTACCTTTTCAGAACTTCGCCAATTTTCATGCGGAGAGCCCGATTCGTTTGACGTAGTTCAAGCTGAGTTACAATCGCCAATTCATGGTCAACGGATAATTGCTTAAAATGCATTTCAATCAGCTTTAGGAGTTTTTCCTCAACCGATTGTATATGTTCGATTTCATCTTGTGTCGTATCAATGAATTTACCCATCTTTTCACGAAATAGTGAGATTAATAAATCCTCTTTGTTTTTGAAATAAAGATAGATCGTCCCGTCAGCTACACCAGCTTCCCTAGCGATCTTCGATATTTGTGACTGATGATAGCCATGTTCAGCAATGACCGCCACCGCAGCGTCAATTATTTTTTCATATTTAGGACCTTTGCGTTTTACGGTCATGACTTTACCTCCAACCGAGAAAAATGAATGAACATTCACTCGGCTTAATTGTACTGTACGATTAGCGGAAGTGTCAATTGATGTTTTATACTTTTCTGAATTTTACTTCTCCTATTAATATTCTTAATCAAAAGCACAAAAATTGCAAGTAACCTTATGGGACGTACTAAAAATCGGAACACACCTAAAGGGGTGGGGGATGCCCTTCATTGGATTTCTGCAAATCCGGGACCTTTACGACCTCCGATGACATCGGAATTAAACTTTTCATCCATACTTGATACTAGCTTCTCAACATAACTGCTATTTTTTCCAATACAAAAATAAAGTGCCTGATTCCGGGAGTAATGAATTTACCCGAAGGAGAACCAGACACTTTTAAATCAATTCTAATTATTTTGCCTGTTGTTCTTGCTCCTGAAGTTTTTTCTTCTCTTCCTCCACTAGGACTCGTCGCAATACTTTACCGACCATCGTTTTTGGAAGTTCTTTTCTAAACTCATAAATTCGCGGCACTTTAAATGAGGCAAGATGTTTTCTACAATGGGCATCGAGTTCTTCCTCTTCGCAGATGGCACCATCCTTCAATACGACAAACGCTTTGACCGTTTCACCACGATAAGGATCCGGAACACCAATGACTGTTGCTTCCATCACTTTTGGATGCTCAAATAAGATTTCTTCTACTTCTCTTGGATAAATATTGAACCCACCAGCAATGATCAAATCTTTTTTCCGGTCAACAATGTAGAAGTAGCCTTTTTCATCCATATAGCCCATGTCCCCTGTCAACAGCCATCCTTCGTGAAAGGTAGCAGCAGTTTCTTCAGGCTGGTTCCAATACCCTTTCATCACCTGTGGACCCCTTACCATCAACTCGCCAATCTCGTTTGTTTCTGCTATTTTGCCAGTTTCAGCAGAAAGAATGGCGGCCTCCGTATTTGGCCATGGTACACCGATACTTCCTTTAACACGGTTCCCATAGAGAAAATTCGCATGGGTTACCGGTGAAGCTTCAGTCAACCCATATCCTTCAACAAGATTTCCTCCAGTAATGGTCTCGAAGTTTTCCTGCACCTCAACTGGGAGTGCTGCTGAACCACTGATACAGCTTCCAACAGAGGATAAGTTAGATTTCTCGATGTTCGGATGATTCAATAAAGCAATATACATCGTTGGTGCACCTGGAAACATTGTCGGTTTTTGCTTTTCAATCGTTTTTAATACTTGCTTCGGATCAAACTTAGGGAGGATGATCATCTCAGCAAGATACATAATCGAAAAGTTCATGACACACGTCATACCATAAACATGGAAAAACGGCAATGCACCGAGAATTTTCTCTTCACCGTATTTGGCTTTATACAGCCAATATCGACATTGCATCGTATTTCCTACGAGGTTATAGTGAGTCAGCATGACGCCCTTCGCAGGTCCAGTCGTGCCACCTGTGTATTGAAGCAGTGCAAGGTCTTCTTTTGGATCGATGTCTAAAGCGATTTCAGTGGTTGCACCTTCCTTGATCAATTGCTTGAAGGAATGCACTGAATCCGTATATGCCATTTTCACGACAATGTTCGTTTGTTTCTTTTGAATAAATGGATAAAGCACATTTTTCGGAAAAGGAAGATAATCTTTGACGCCAGTAACGATGACATGTTGTAATGACGTTTGTTTCTTGACCGCTTCCACTTTTGGAAACAAGAGATCTAAACAGATGATGGTCTTTGCTCCTGAATCGATCAGCTGATGCTCAAGCTCCCTTTCTGTATAAAGCGGGTTCGTTTGAACAACGATTCCTCCAGCAATCAATACACCGTAATAGCTGATCACCGATTGCGCTGAGTTTGGGAGCATGATTGCGACACGGTCTCCTTGATTCACGCCTAACGTTTTCAACTGGTTCGCCATCTTCAATGCACTTTCATATACTTCTCCATAGGTCATCCGCAGTCCTAAGAAATGCAATGCCGGCTTCGATGGATTCCTCTTTGCTGCCTCTTGCAAGTAAAATTGTAACGGCTTGTCGTCGATGTCAATTTCATGAGGGATTTCTTCGGGATAAATGTTTAACCATTGCTTCTCCACCTTAATCTCCTCCTTTTGTACCGCTCCTTTCATATGAAAAACTCACTCTCTACTACCATTATAATGAAAACGCATTCAATTTAATATATTTTTAGAATATTTAGATGAAATATTTTTTTCCAATTAGTGGTGTCTTCAAACTTTCATATCGTTGTAAAGAGTCTCATAAGGTTATAGAGGCTACTTTAATGCTGTAAACCACAAGGAGGGATAAGATGCGTTACGTTACCCTTTTTATTGTGATGCTGCTGCTTCTGTCCGGTTGTCATTTTCACTGAATCTTATTTACTCATTAAAAAAGCTGAAATCTACAAGCACAAAATGAACTTGTTGGATTTCAGCTTACTCGATCCTGTTTAATTTCCTTTAAAGAACTAGGTATAAAATGCCTGTCAAAATAAACAACCCACAACAAACCAATAATACTTTCCATAATGTTTCCATAAAACGGCTCCTATCCGATTCCACTGCCGATTACAAAGGACAGTCCAATTGAAATGATCATTGAGATGAGACCGACAGCCCGGTTATCGTTCTGAATTTCCTCATCGATCCGAAATCTTGGTGTTAAAAATTCAAAAATAAAATATCCTATCAGTAAGAGGACGAACCCATAAACTCCCCATAACATCATAGCGATAATGGAATCATTATGGGTAATTGAGTAACGGAAAATGTTCGCGATTCCGAAAATTTTCCCGCCTGTCGCCATTGCAACAGATAGATTCCCTTTACTGATCTCTTCCCAATTTTTATATTTCGTCACGATTTCAAAAATAGCTAAAAACACGATTAAACTCAAAACAACGACACTATAGTTCGCAAGAGTTTCGATATAAGGGATTGCTAGCCAGCCTTCCATACCCTTCCCCGCTTTCTATTTAAGTGAGACAATGGTTACACCGCTACCGCCTTCACCCGCAGCACCCATTCTTGTCGATTTCACATTGGGATGTTCCTTTAATAACGTTTGTACCCCTTTTCGAAGTGCACCCGTTCCTTTTCCATGAATGATCGATACCTGTGGATATCCTGCAAGCAAAGATTCGTCCAAAAACTTATCGACAGATCGCATTGCATCTTCATACCGTTCTCCTCTTAAATCCAATTCCGTTTTCGCTTGGGAGGACCCTTGGACACGGACAACCGGTTTTGTTTCAGTTTGTTTTGTTTTTTTCTCTGGTTGAAGATCATCCGCTTTAACATTCATCTTCATGATTCCGATTTGCACCTGGTATTCCTTTTCACTTACCTGGTCAATAATGTGTCCTTTTTGGTTGAGGCTGATGACTTTCACTTCTTCACCAGGCATTAATTTTCGTAGACCCTCTGCATTTTTCCCTGGTGATTTCTTAGCTTTTGAAGTTAGATTCGGATCCGCGTCTTCTAAACGTTTTTGTGCCTCGATGAGTTTATGTTCTTTTACAGTACCGTGTTTCTTCTGATAGTCCCGTAGCTCTTTTATAATCTCATCGGCTTCTTTTCGAGCTTTTTCAACCGCTTTCCGAGCTTCTTGTTCCGCGTCTGTATAGAGCTTTTCCTTAAATTGCTCAAATTCAGAAAGTCTTTCTTCAAGGTCTTTTTTCAGCTTGTCTGCTTCGTCGTGGATGGAAGCGGCATCGATTCGTTCACGTTGTGCCTGTTTCTGGGCATCCTCCAATGAGGCGATCATGTCATCTATTTGATTGTTACCCTCGCTAATATGCGACTTTGCACTTTCAATGATTTTCTCACCCAAACCAATACGCCTAGAAATCTCAAATGCATTACTTCTTCCAGGGACACCGAGCAGCAAGCGGTACGTCGGCCTTAATGTTTCAACGTCAAACTCGACACTCGCGTTCATGACCCCTTCTCGATTGTACGCATACGCTTTCAGTTCGCTGTAGTGGGTCGTCGCAACAATTCTCGAACCTCTTTCGTTTACATAGTCCAAAATCGAAATTGCAAGTGCCGCACCCTCTGTAGGGTCGGTTCCCGCTCCAAGCTCATCGAATAAGACAAGCGATTTAAAGTTAACCTGATCCAATATTTGCACGATGTTCGTCATGTGAGAAGAAAACGTACTCAAGCTTTGTTCGATCGATTGTTCATCACCGATATCTGCAAATATAGATTCGAATACGGCCACCTCAGAATCATCATCGGCAGGTATCTGCAAACCGGACTGTGCCATCAATGCGACCAATCCGATCGTTTTCAACGTGACCGTTTTCCCGCCAGTGTTGGGTCCGGTAATGACGAGAGAATTAAAATCTCCACCTAGCTCCACATCGATTGGAACGACTTCCTCTGCCGCGATAAGCGGATGACGGGCTTTTTTCAGCTTCACGTGTTGCTTCTCATTGACCAGCGGTTTCGTCCCTTTGATCGAATGGCCATATCTTGCCTTCGCAAAAATAAAATCAATTTCAGCCAGCATTTCTACATTGTGCGATAAAATACCTGCTTCTTCCGCTACACGCTCCGTCAATTGACGTAGAATACGCTGGACCTCTTCATATTCCTTACTGATCGCTTCTTTTAACTGATTGTTGATAGTCACAACGGATTGCGGTTCAATGAATAACGTCGCACCAGATGCTGATTGGTCGTGAACCATTCCTCCGAACGCACTTCGATATTCCTGTTTTACCGGGATGACGTATCGATCGTTTCGTATGGTGACAATCGCATCCGAAAGCATTTTTTGTGATTTTGAAGAGCGGATGATCGATTCGAGCTTTTCACGAATCCGACTTTCAAACGTACGAAGCTGCTGCCGGATGTTCCTTAACGTCGGACTTGCTGAATCAAGAACCGCCCCATTATCATCAATACACAAATTGATTTCCTGTTCCAGTTCATTCAACGGAACAATTTGACCAATTAATTCCTCAAGTATCGGAAGCTGGACTTCATCCTCAAGCATTCCTTCAATAAACCGTTTAAAACGGCGTCCGCCATAGATTGTCGTCGAAATATCCACTAATTCCTCCGGGTTCAGAATCCCGCTGATTTCTGAGCGCTTTATCGATGCCCGAATATCGCGTATCCCCCCAAGAGGTACATGTCCTTTTAATCGTAAAACCTGTACGCCCTCATCTGTACTGTTTTGCTGGTGCAGTACATCGTCAGTTGATGTCCAAGGTACGAGTTCTTTGATTTTTTCTTTTCCAAGTGAAGAGGAGACATGTCCAAGTAGATGTTCTTTTATTTTCGTATATTCTAAAACTCTTAGAATCCGTTCATTCACGAGTAAAGCCTCCTGTATCTTATCTGATTACTTATTACGGGCTAAAAATGCTTGAAGTTCCTTTAGGTCGAACGTATTCAGAACGTTCTCTTTTCGAAGCAAAGCTTTTTGGCCAATACCCACACCAATATCCATGTGATCGAGCGTATCACGTACATGGGCATCCGTATTGATAGAAAGCTTGACGCCTTTTTCCTGAGCTTTTTCCAGCCATTCCGGTGCAAGATCGAGTCGATTTGGGTTCGCATTCAATTCAAGCGCCGTGTTCGTTTCGGCAGCTAGCTCGATCAATTTGTCCAGGTTAACCGGATAGCCGGTTCTCCGACCGATGATACGACCTGTTGGATGTGCGATCAAATCAACGTGCGGGTTTCGTAACGCTGTCTCCAGCCGTTTCATGATCGTCGCTTCATCCTGGGAAAACGCCGAATGGATCGAAGCAATGACAAAATCAAGCTCCTCTAACAACGAATCGTCATAATCGAGGGAGCCATCAGGTAATATGTCCATTTCGATTCCGGACAGTACCGTAAAATCACCCCACTTTTGATTGACGCGTTCGATTTCATTTCGCTGCTCACGAATTCGTTCAGGCGTTAATCCGTTAGCTACACGAAGAAACTGGGAGTGGTCGGTGATAACGATGTACGAATACCCCATTGCTCTCGCAGCCTCGGCCATTTCTTCAATCGAGTTCGCCCCGTCACTCCAGGTAGAGTGCATGTGGAGATCACTTTGAATATCTTTTAAATGTAAATAATCGACTGGTTGTTGAAAAAGCTCCAGTTCTTCCTTCCCTGCACGAGCCTGGGGTGGAATGAAGTTCAACCCAAAATGAGCGAAAAAATCTTCCTCTGATTCAAATGTTGTGACTTCCCCAGTCTCTGTATCCTCAATGCCGTATTCACTGATTTTCTCTGATCGTTGCTTTGCAAGCTGTCGCAGTTTAACATTATGTTCCTTTGATCCTGTAAAATGATGTAGAGTCGTTGCGAATTCCTCTGGTTTTACGAGGCGAAAATCTACAGAAATATCATACTCATACGTAATTACAACCGATACTTTCGTTTCCCCTGCCGCAATTACATCCGTTACATTTTCCAGTTGTTCAAGCTTTGCAGCAACTTCCTCTGGAGCTTTCGTGCTGATGATAAAATCGATGTCCTTGATCGTTTCACTCATCCGGCGGAGACTGCCCGCTCGAGAAAACCGTTCAATGCCCTCAACTTTTTCGAGCTGTGCTTCAATCACTTCTGCAACTGGGAGCATGTACGCAATCGGAAGTCGCTCAGGCCGTGAACCATAATCTTCGATTGCAGCTAAGATTTTTTCTTCCGTTTTTTTCCCGAACCCCTGCATGCCTTGAACTTTGTTTTGCTCGCAAGCGGTTTTTAACGATTCAATATCAGTTACGTTCAGTTCATGGTAGAGTTTCGCAATCTTTTTGCCACCAAGACCAGGTAAATGCAAAAGAGCAATCAGGCCGTTTGGAAGCTCTTCCTTCAGCTCTTCAAGTAACGAGGATTGACCCGTTTCAAGGGCTTCTTCAATGACCGTCAGTGTGCCTTTTCCGATTCCCTTCAATTTTGAAATATCGCCAATTTCATCGATCGTTCTTGAATCTGTTTCGAGTGCCTGGGCAGCACGACGATACGCAGAAACCTTAAAGCTGTTTTCCCCTTTTATCTCCATGTAAAGAGCAATCTGCTCCAATATTTTAATAATCTGTTTTTTGTTCATCAGTACTCACCCTCCAGACAGGTATAAATATAAACGCAAAGAAAACTTTGGGTCAGCAAAGCCTTGACGCAGGCTGAGCCTTAGTTGCTCTTGTACTATAGAAAAGTATTTTTATGCTTTCTTAACGTGCAAAAAAGGATAAGCGTTACCCTATCCTTTTTCCGGTCACACTTTCGTATTAATTTCAGTGATCCATATTTCATGGATTTTCTCTGAGAAAACAGGTGTATGCTCAACCATTGCCTGTGCGATGACAGAATCACCCATTACTTCTTGGACGGATGTAATCGGAACGAGTGCTGCAAAATAAAGCAGTAAAAAGATTACTAAATATACTTCAACAAAGCCTAATAAACCACCGAGCCAGCCGTTTATCGTCCGAAGTATCGGTAAGTCCGCAAGAAAATCCAACATCGATCCCAATATTTGAAGTAGAATCTTTGTCCCGAAAAAGAGTGCCGCAAATGCAATCGCACGGTAGAAGGCATCTTCTAAAAGTGTGGAATTCATAAAAATCGCGAGAGTGTTGCCCTCAGAAATTTCTGGGTACGGTACCCATAATCGTAACCTTGGTGCCACTTCATCAAAATACATATACGCGATGATGAAAGCAGCAATGAACCCTGTTAAATGCACGAGTTGCAGAATCAAACCCCTTCTTAACCCCACCAAAAAACCTACAATCAAAACAATGATAAGTATTAAATCAACCATCCCTTAATCCTCTTTCTTTTTCTCTAATTGTCGAACACGTTCTTGTAATTTCAAATAATCGTCAACTATGTTTACAGCGGTCAATACCGCAAGCTGTTTTGCATCAAGACTATTACTTTGCTGACGAATATCTCTCATTTTACGATCAACAATCGATGCAACTTTATGGACATGACCAGGCCCCTCAGCACCGATAATGGTATATTGCTGTCCGTATATATGTACTGTTGTTCGATTTTTTTCGTTAGACACTAAGTAAGCCTCCTAACTCATAAATACCTAATGTTTATCTTAACATGAACGTACTAGAATGGGAATAAAGAGACTGATTATTTTACAGAATTTAGTCTATTTATGGTGAAAATGCAAATCATGTTAGGGGAAAAGCTCTTTTCGGCAGAATCATGCTGAAAAAAAGCTTACTCTTAACGTATAATAAAAAGTAGTTTCTCAATGGACCAGAAAGGGGTAATAACCATGGCGCATTCCGTCCTAAAACTGACAAAAGATCAAATCTCCAGATTAGAAGATACATATAAATCTTTTTTGCAAGATACGGTTCCTCAAGGTGGCCAGTTTGTTGCAAAGGTCGATGGATGTACGATTACAGCTTATCGTTCCGGAAAGGTTCTTTTCCAAGGGGCTACAGCCGAGCAAGAATCCGCCAAATGGAGCGGGGAGCAGGTTCAATCCAGACCGGCTTCTGAAAAACGGAAAAGAAAAACTCATAACCATTTACCTCCAGAAACGATCTCCTCGATGTCGATCATCGGCTCAGATGAAGTCGGAACAGGGGACTTTTTCGGCCCGATCACCGTTGTTTCTGCCTATGTATCGAAACAGCAGATTCCGCTCGTACAAGAACTTGGCGTCAAGGATTCAAAGTTATTAAAGGACCCTCAGATCATCGAAATCGCCAAGGATCTTCTTAAAGTGATTCCATTCAGTCTTATGGTGTTACATAACGAAAAATACAATGAACTACAAAGCAAGGGGATGACACAAGGAAAAATGAAAGCGATGCTCCATCGCCGAGCCATCGAGAATGTCATGACGAAACTTCCTGAAGGGTCAGTTGTAGATGGTGTCCTGATTGACCAGTTTTGTGAACCTGGCGTCTATTTCCGCCATACGAAAACGAATGCAAAAGCTTCTCCCGTCCCTTACTTTTTTGAAACAAAGGCGGAAACCATTCACGTATCAGTTGCTGCAGCATCGATCATTGCGCGCTATGCCTTTTTAAAAAAGATGGATGAACTATCGAAGAAAACTGGAGTCATCATTCCAAAAGGAGCAGGACAGCAAGTAGATGAAGCGGCGGCAAAAATCATTTTAAAGCAAGGAAAAACGTATTTAAACAATATCACAAAAGCCCATTTCGCCAACACAACAAAGGCCCTCAAGCTAGCCGAAAAGAAAAGGAAATAAAAAAGCGTAAGTCAAAAAAGCTTGGAGAAATTCGCCAAGCTTTTTTATATGCGACTATTTTATTTACTTTATCAATGAATAATGGAAGCTCTGACAAATCATTCAATATGAAATCTGCTTCTACACAGCCCCAATGTTCATCTCTTTTCCAAACGGCCTTCATTCCTACATTTTTGGCGGCTTTTACATCGTTTATTGGATGATCTCCAACAAATATACATTCGTCAGGTTCGACATTTAGTTGCTTCAAGCTTTTTATAAAAAGTTGTGGATCAGGTTTTTTTATACCCTCCCATTCAGAGACAAGAATCGTATTAAAATAGGGCTCGATTCCTAATGCTATAATATTGTCCATTTGGAATTGCCCGTTCCCATTCGTTATCATTCCCATTTCTATGGACGTGCTTTTTAACCTCTCTAACATAGGTATCAGATTGACAAAAGGGACACAATGATTCTTAAACTGTACAACATAATCTCGAAGTAAAACTTCCCATAAAAGATCTATGTTATAATCATCGATCAGTTGTTGATACACTTTATCTTTCCAAACGTATCCTTGACAATCTAATTCAATAAACCTTGACGTGTACTCTTTTTTGGGGACATGACCAACCCATTTAATGTACCTATCGTATTGATCATCAATGAATTTTCGTACGGAAGCATCACGATTTAACAAAGTGCCGTCTAGATCAAATATCACTGCTTTAATCATTTTGAGCCTCTCCTAAAAAGTCTTGCTGGAAATGAGAACCATCATAAGTAATAAAAACGTTTTCAACTTTATTTTTACTAAATTGAACAAAGCCTGGACTGTTGTCGGATAAAAATGCTACAACTCTTAGATTGTTGAAATCTTTTACATCTAGAATTTTCAACTCAAGTCCCCTTAACGGAATAAAAGAAGAACGACTTTGATACTGTCGTTCTCTCAACTGGATTACAAAATGTAGTTGAATAATTCTACTCGAAGATTTTCAGGATCGTTTTCTTTTTGATATAATTCCAAGTTCCAACTCGTATTGGAACGTATATACCCTTTCTCTTCAATCCATTGATGCAATTGAGCATAACTATTTCTCATTAGGTTATTTGGTCCTATATGTAAAATGGTAGCATATCTTTGCGCTGGAATTGTCAAAGTAGTCATATTTTCTGGTATGTCTTTATATTCACTTACTTGAACACCAATCCAATAACCATCTTGCTCTGGTGATGATTCTTCTACCACAAAAGCTCCTATCTGTTGACCTGAGTTTGTGACATTCTCAATTTCTACCGTTCTCTCTTTTAATACCTTTGCAGCTTTTGGTATTTCTTCAATATACCTTTCATCTGCACAAACTACTCTAAACCCGACTATTTTTACTTCGCCTAATTCTTTAACAGATTTTTCACTTATAACTTCCTGATTCATGTATTTCACTCCTTAAATCGATTCTATCTTACATAATTGCTCTTCTACATCATATGTAAGATTCCTCCATTTCTTTGTTAGGAGTATAAGTTTGCCCGTTACCTTATGTGGTCTTCGATTTAACTGGCCCAAGTCCTCAGTAACAGGCAATCACCCTGCACAGGAATTGCCCCTTATATGGAATAAGTAGATATCCACTATTAGCACGTATAGTGAAAAAGAGATTTTAAACAATCGTACCTGTTAGTCGAATTACCCCAAAATAAACCCTACGATTGTTAAAGAAAAAATTATTGGTATCATACAACCAATACCCAAACAACCTTCAAATAAGTTATCGAGAAATGAACGGAATTTATCTTTCTTAGTCTCCTTGTTATTAAACAATTGAGACATATTTCCCACCAACCTCAGAAATTCATATGATTAAACTTCTTTCCATACTTCTTTCCAAATCCTATTAAAAATAAGTTCCACTTTTTCTCCAACAATACTTTCAACTTTCTGGAACGGAGTACGCAAAAGAACATTCATTAAAAATAAAAAATATATTCAAATCGCTTATTATGTGAAATCATAGAAATTTTGCACATGCAACTATCACTAGGATTAAGTAAAATGCTACTGCAATGAATATTTTAAACTTTATACCTTCTATATCCTTAGTTTAAGATTTAAGGGAAAAACCAACCCATTAACTCACTTCTTTCGTTTCAAATCATGCTTTTGAGCACTTGTAATAATGAAGGTTAAAATGGACAAAATAATTAGCCCAAATAAAATAAATGCACCAATAATTATCATACTATTTATAATATCCAATTTAAATGAGATCGATATAATTAGTCCCAATGTTCCACCTATTAAAGCTCCAACTGTCAAAAATACTTTTGTTTGATTAAATCCTTTTATTTTTATGAGGTATAAGCCGATAGCTATATATAAAATTGGAATAATGATTGGTATAACGTTATTTAATAAGTCATTATTCAAAGCGGAACTCCCCTTCGTAAAAAACTATTAACAATTAGTATTTTCGCGATTGAAATCAACAATGCCTTATCATTCACATAATTGCCCGGTTAGAAAAAAAAGCCTTTCCACTAGAAACACCACCTAAATTCAATAAGGAGAGAGTATCCCTATTAAAGAAAAGCCCCCTTTGAAGAAAAGCGTACCTTTCAGCAAAAAGCCAAATGGTACACTTTTATGAGCAGTATTTTTCTTTTCCAGCTGGTAATGCATACCTGTTACACGGTAGTTTGCTTATACTCTACGAATCACTTTTTTGTTTTCTTCCCTTTTAAATTATTTGATTGAGTGTTACCTGCGCCCAAAAAGGAGTTCCAATGTACGCAAAGTGAGGTAATACCTTAATTTAATTTCTCACCGAATATACTAATCATTTAATCCCTTTCCATTGAGAATTTTCTGCATATACTTTTCAACCCTTGACTCTCGAGTTTTGGATTGTTTGGCTTTAGAAAAATAAAGAATGTATGCTCTTTGCCGTCCCGGCGTCAATGCTTCAAAAGCCGTTTTCAAGGTAGGGACTTCATCGAATTTATTTTGAAGTTCTTCAGGAATTGTAAGTTCTGTTTTCATTTTCACTTCCAAACCGGCTTTTTCAACTTCAATGGCTTCATTAATATAGGCTTTCAAGATGGGTTCCATTTCAACTATTTCTTGAACATTGGTGAACCGAATCTGGCGCGCAGCCTGTACATTCTCTGTTTGTTGGATTAAAATCCCATGGGGATCCTTAAACAAGGCACCTTTGTGAAACAGAAGCGCACAATATTCTTTAAATCCATGTATTAAAACGATGTTTTTATTCTCAAACGTGTAACAAGGATGCATCCACTTAAATTCTTCGGTCAGCTCACAGTCAAGAACGATATTTCTTAACGTCTCAAATTCTCCCTTCCACTTTTTGGCTTTTCGTAAAAATCCATCAACCTTACGATTCATTTTACTATTTGTCATCAAGGAACACCCCTCTTCAATTTTTCGATCAACTGACAGTCAAGAATGGATCATTCTCAATTTCTCCAATTCTTTCTGTCACTTTTTGGCTTTACTTGAATATTCATCAACCTTGACTCGTTTTCCATAACCCACTTGGCAGCTTGCTTGGATTGGTTAAGGCGGACCAAACCTTCTCGATATAGAGGCGAAATCCTTATTAGATCAACGCCCCCGATTCTTGCTTCTGAGTAATCTTCGAATGATGTATTGAGCTCTCGATCCCGTTAGCGTAGCTACACTACAAACTAAGCTAACACCTTACATTTTTGCGTTTGAAACCAAGCTGCCCCCTATCTAAATCCTTTTGAATATTTTCGGAAGCAAGCAGGATACTGCTTTTTTTCTTGCCCCGCCTGACTTCGACTGGGCCTACTACCTTGGCGGTTTCAACCGCCTTTTCATGGAGTGGCAAATATGAAATCCCGACTGTGTAGATAAAATTATTCATAGCAGATTTCGTTCGATCAGGTGAATCGTGAATCGTACTTTCCACCTTATCAAGCATACTGGAAATCTTGCTTGTGCTAAATTCACCGTCCGGGCGATTACCCAAAAGCCAACAGTAACAACTCCAGCCTGCCGACATCCTAAGTTCTTCACCATTTGCAATCCATTTATCGGCAACATCTTGCGCAATATCGTTTTCTGCCAAAGTTACTGCAACCACATAATCGGACAGCATATAAAAATACGCCGCATCCATCCAACGTTCAAAATCCGCCTCAGTCATTGTCATTGGGTCCGCAATGATGCCGGCAAAATACATGGCATCGTAGTTCCCGGTAGCGTAAAGCTGCTCGGCTAAAGGCTGATTTCTCTTGATATTCTTTGCGAGCGGCTTCATTTTGCCTGTAGCCACACCAAAAAGCGGCTCGTGTGCACCATTGCTTATGTAAGTCTTTTTAATTCGATCCTTGCCGAGCGCTTCTAGTTCCTGCATAACCATTTCTAAATCCATGTATTGCACTTCCTTCCTTTATAATCCCACCTCATTGTATCCATCTAGCTTAGATTCTTTCCTAAGCAATGCTTTAACTTAATGTAAAAAATCAAAAGTGAAACACAAAGGTTATCCCATATTTTCACTACCTTTTCCCAATATTTTCCATCTGCATAAATTCTTGAGTATAAAAAGGTCATCACGTTGTTAGGCAATCGCACCCGTTCGTTTAATAATCACCTAAAAATTTTGTCTCCAATTCAATCTCTTTTACTGTCTTATCAAAATAAACCTTATAAGCCTTGGCATTAGGTCTTGAACTAACGATTTTACTTACATCTTGGTCCATATAGTGTAGAGCAACACCATCAGCAGCAGCAATACCCGACTTTATTTTACCTTTAGCTACAAATTCCTGATAGGAAGGTCTTCTATTTGATTCTCCATCATAAAGAGGGCAATTACTACCTTTTAGCAAACCTAAACACTCTAATGGTTCAAGTGCATCCCCAAATGAATCAGTAACTCCTTCTTCAAACCAACAAATGGAACCTGCACTGATGCCAACTAATACTACCCCTTGTTCCCAAGCCTTTTTTAATATAATATCTAGTCCCCATTCTTTCCATAAAATCAGTAAATTTTTGGTGTTACCACCGCCAACATAAATTATATCTTTATTTAATAGAAAGCTCTCCAATTCTCTGGTTTGAGGTTTGAATAATGAAAGATGTGATGGTTTACAATTTTGCTTTTCAAAGAAGTTATAAAACCTTGAAATGTAGTTATCTGAATCTCCACTTGCAGTAGGAACGAAACAAATCTTGGGCTTTATTTTGCTTGATTGATTAAGTACGTACAAATCCAGCAACGGATTTTCTGGTTCCATAGAGAATCCACCGCCACCAAGAGCAATCACTTGCCTCATCTGTTTACATCCTTTCCGTTTTTTATGTCTTATTCAACTCTTCAACCCTTTTGTTAGCAATGAGGACGATTACCTTATGCAGCAATCGTCCCCTTATATGGAATAAGGAAAATTGATTTTAAAAGACCTTTCGGATTTTATGCTGTGGGTAGAGGTTTTCTGGTTTTCTGCTCGTTAGTTCAAACCAACCTTTTACATTTTGAATTAGGCTTGGGAGGTAAGAGGATGTTTAACTTGGAACAATGGAAACTCATTGTTCCCACTTATTTTTACAAATAACACATCATCCCCATTAAAGATATAACGTTGAGTTTTAATCCCTTGATAGTCAGGAGTATAATGGAAGACAATTTTATTAATATCGTAATGAGAAATCTTTGAAAGGATTTTATCAATGTTAACCGCTTTTTTACTCACCATATCAAAAATATCTACTTGCCCGTCCTCTTGTTCAAAAATTACAATTGCCTCTTCATCCTCAAGGTAATAAATATCATTGTTAAATACATATATACAATAAAACATCAGTAACCCTTGAGTGTTATCCGTCCCAAAGCGTTTTGAAACTGGAACTCTTTCTAATGCAAGTTCATAAATGAACTTAAGATCATCAATATTACTTCCATCTAATTTACGAATACCTGTTACACCATTTTGACTCGTTGAATACTCCATTGAAAACTGATATTCTTTTACTGGCTTAAATCCGAATTTAGGATAAAATTCTAAAACACTTTGATTAGCAAACAAGTACATAAAGTCATATTTATTTTCGTATTCTTCTAAAACCTTGTTCATTAGACTTGCTGAAAGTCCTCGATCTCGATAATCAGGGTGTGTCATAACTGTCCCTATTTGTATAGCTCTTTTTTTCTCACCATTTATCACGAATTCCAATAGGTTTACCGAAACATTTGCTATCACTTTATCCCCATCAGTATAAGAAAAGGGAATATAACGGTTATTCCAATATCCTTTTTGATACCAATCTTCAAAATTTATACCAAATATCAACGTAGCAAGTTCATTGAAACTTTTTCTTAATTTCTCATTATTTTTGTAATCCTTATAAAAAGTTAATCCTGTCATCTTCCTCTCCATCCCAATAACCACCTAGTCTAAGTACATTTCTTCATATTCCCAAACCAATATTAACATAAATATCCAGGTTTTGTTTGGCAGCCTTACTCCATTAATTGAATAATCCAAAAAGACGCACTTAATCAAGAAGTGCACCCGATTGTTGAAGATCCTTCTTAAACTGATCTGTATCAGCTTTATTGCAGAAAAACCCCCGATTATTGAGCAAGTATTTTAATCAAACGATATGAAACCATCATTTTTATAATAATAAATGCTTCTAACAGTTGCGACTCTGAGTATTGGGAAAGTTGCTGTTTTGCATCATTAACTATATCTTGAACAGTTGCTATATTGAACATAAAAATAGTTTGTTATCAATAGCAATTTAGGAGTATCTCCATTCTTTTTGTTCGTCGCCTGAATATAAGCCAATTTAACTGATTTAGTTTATGAAATTTGGAAAGTAAATCATTTATTTTCATCATCAATACCCCTAATTATATTATCACTTCAAAAAGTGCGTGCGATTTTTTTTAACAGAAACGTATCCGTTGGTTGAATTTAGAGTATTATACGCCACCATTGCGAAGAACAATTAAATTTATAAGGATTATAATACCAATTGGAAAAATGATAAAAAGAAAAATCATTTTCCACAAGGTTCTTATTGTACTTTTAATAAATAAGATTATTGACATTACTATTGTTAATAATATAAATACAATAAAAACCCCTCCTGCCCACAACGGAGGCAGAACAAAATAATAGGAAATAAAAAATAATAAGTAAACAATCGCAAAAAATATTAAGTATTTCAAAGCTTACCTCCCATGGAAAAATTTTTCTTGGTGATAAACTCTCTTTTAAAAAATATTACCTGAACATAGGGAAGGTTCTTCAATTAAAGCCGCCCCTATAATGGAATACCACCTTCTCACTTAATTTCTTTGTTATCGTAGTATTGCGTCCAATATTTGAAGAATGAAATTAAAACTTTTCCCTAGGTGGGTCCGTTCTCAATTTCAAATTTAGCGTAAATTTAGACCATTAGCGAGCCACGAAAACCCCTGGCAGCATAGTAGGATTCTGCTCCATTGTAATACACGAAGACGTGACCGAAGCGACAATCACAAAAAAGTGCACCGCCGAGTTCTCTTATATCAGAGGGTGTTTGCACCCAGCTCGACGTTTTCATATCGAAATTTCCAAGTTTCTGCAACACTTGATATTGTTCTTCAGTCAAAAGTTTTATACCCATGGAAGTTGCCATATCAATAGCGTTGTTTTCAGGTTTATGTTTTTTTCTTGACTCTAGCGCTTCACGGTCGTAACAAACACTTCTGCGACCTTTAGGACTTTCCGCTGAACAATCATAAAAAATGTATTCGCCCTTCTTTTTATCAAAACCAACAACATCCGGTTCACCACCAGTTCTTTCCATTTCATTGAGCGACCACAGTTTTTCATTATGAACATCCAGCTTTGCTTGTACTTTAGCCCATTCAAGACCTTTATGGCGGTTCATGTTTTTCTCAAAACGTGCTTTTAATGCTCTGAGTAATTCTTCACGTTTTTCTAGTGACAACTCCTTATTTCTCTTTGTCAAATTCGTTTCCCCCTTATTGTTTTTACTCATAAATGGTTTAAGGACTAAACTGCTCCGTTAGCTTTAGAACATTTCTTCACAATCTCCTCAGTATAGTTTAACATAAATATCCAATTTTCTTTTTGAGTGTTATTCAAGAAATTTGCCCTTATGTACAACAACTATCGAATCGTTTTATTCCGTTATCCTGCCGTGGATTGCTTAATACCAATTATTTCAAAATTTATGATTTTATCACAAGCCTTTATTTCAAAAAGAAAGACGCTTTCCTTGTTACAGAAAAGCCCCCCTATGGAATAAGCATAACAAATAATATTTGGATATTTTTATGTACTGTCCTCTATTTTTTGTTATCGATATAATTGCTCCATGGATAAGCCTCTTTGCTGAAAGAAAGAACTCTTTTATTCAACCTTGCTTAATTTGATAATTTCTTGTTCCTCAACAGAATTAGGATAAATAATTACTTCAACCTCAATCTCGTCCTTTATATCAACTTCAATAGAATTTGCATCCTTTGCTTTGTAAACACCTTCATCTGTCTTTTGTGCTAATGTTTTAGTTTCTACAATATCTTCAAAACTAACAACCATTGGCACTTCATCCTTAGAAAAACCACCTTTAGAAATAGCAGTTATTTCGAGTGATCGCACTTCCCCTTTTACTGATACAACGTCTTGAATTTCCCAATTTTCATTATGGCCTTCATATGTTCCTGAAATTTCTTTACTTAAACAACCAGTAACTAATATTAAAATTATTATGAAACAAAATAAAACTCTAATTTGTACCAACTCCTTATCTAACTATCCCACCACTTTACCTTTAATAATGTTATGGTACAATCTCCTTATTGAATAAACGGAACAATACAACTACTCCACATACCAATAGTGAAGTAACATCTTAGTTTTAATTTTTTATATAAGATTTTAGGATTATATTAATAAGCCTATAAATTAAATACAACAAAATAAATATTACACTAACAGATAAAACGTAATTGATAATATTAAATTCTCGAAACTCCCAAAAACTATATCCAAAATGCCACGGTATAGGTGGATCAATTTCGGGTACTCCTTGTTTATAAAAAGGGAATGGAAACCCTAAAACTATCTCCTCTGTTGATTTTATTTCTTCACGAGTATTAAACCTTACCCTTGTAACGAAAACAGTAAATAATGTAATTACTAACGAAATAATTATTAGTATTATTTTTTTCACTCAAAAACTCCCCTTTGTTCAATACCAATTATTTCAAATAAACAAATTTTACTCAAGGATTATTTCCCATCAAAAAAGAGGCATATCTTATTTCAGATACCCCCGTTCAATATGCTTTGTATTTAATTCAGCTAAAATTGCTTTTAATTCAATTAAATTATCAATTATCATATCAGCTTGAGAAAGTTCATCTTCTCGAGCAAAATCAAAATTGCATCCTATTGAAACTAAACGATTATCTTTAGCTGCATTTATATCCGATAGGCGATCTCCTACTACTGCTGCATTGGTAATATCATATTTTTTTATAATACTCTGAACTAAGTCTGATTTATTCAAAGATTCAATTTGTTGGATACTAAATGTTTCAGTAACCCAATTATCCAAATTATAATAACTCACAATTGCTTTTAAATATTCCGTTAAACCATTGCTTGCTATGTAAATTGAACAATTATTCTCTTTCAAATAACTGAAAACTTCCTTTAGATTAGGATATAAAACACCTTTCCCACTTCTTATATTTTCAACTAATCTTTCCAGAAAATAAGCATTAGTTTGTTCTCTTACTTCATTGGAATGATTAGGTAACAAAGCTTCCCATACTTTTGGTAAAGGTACACCCATAATTTCACGGTATTTATCAATAGGGGTTACTGTATCCCATTTATTTAGTGACCGTAAATGGTTAAAAGTATCATCAAGTGACAATTCTAATATCTTATCTGTTTGAAATAGTGTTCCATCCATATCAAAGATGAGTGATTGAGACATTACTTTTCTCTCCCTTTTAAAATAACAAATTACCTTCAAAGGTTTAGCAAAGAAAGTATGATAATTTAACCAATACTTCTTAAACTAAACTGCTGCCTTCAGTAAGAGAAAGGCGATCACCTTGTGCGGCAATTGCCCCCGATAATTGAAGACGGAAATCAACTTAACAACAGGGTCTTTTTATTTCTGTATAGACTTTCTTATCGATTTAACACTGTTATACAATCCAATAAATAATAAAACACTTGTAATAAAATATGGAGCTACATATTGAAAAGTACTTCTTCCCATATCTGGACCACCGCTACTCCACAAAACTTCATGCCACCAGAATAATCCGAATGCTCCAAGTAAGGTTAAAAGTAAACCTAATATATCTTTTATCATTTTTAGTTCCTCCTTTTTCGTTATCAATATTTCACCATAAAAACCCATTTAAAAGAGTCATATTTAAAATGGACAATATAGCCGGATAAAAATATACAATATCGTCGCCTTAAATTTCGACAAGCTTCATAATTATATTGATTCCTAGTAGGAGTGTTTAATACCAATTATTTCAAAACCAGACGACTAACTCAATCCTTAATTTTCATAAATAAAGACACTTACCTTATTACAGATAAGCGCGCGATTCTGGAAGAATAATATTCATTTAAATAAAGCCGTTTTAATTCCGTTAAACTCAAAAGAACCGATTGTTTAACAATAGTTCAATTCGATAAAGCAACCAATTTTATATATTTTCCATTACTACCTTCGAATTTGTTCTCACATCTTCTAACCCATTGACCGTAAGGTCTGCTATTTTACCCACATTACCACAAATATATTTGTATCCATTACCCAATCCTTGAATGTATGATGTAAGAAATCCCTCCACTATTTTCAATCTTTCTGAACTATCGACAGTTTTATACTCTACTTGTAAATCCCTTAAGATTCGCCGTGCCAAACAAATGTCGGGCGGCGTATCGACAAATACAACAAAGTCCAAGACATCACTTATTCCCTTCCTAAGCCTTCCGAAGGGCTCTTCAACGATTATATACTCAGATGGGATAAGTTCTCGCCCCCAAGGATCGGTAATTTTTTTGCCATTCCTTAATTGAGTAATGTCTTGATCAAAATTCGGGCTCGTGATCTCACATGGGTCAATCTCATCACCGAGGGATAGTCTCGACTTCATGTCGTGGGGATAATGTGTGGTTGCTTGATAGGCATCAAAGTAAAGCGCAGCGGCATTCAACTGTTTGGATAGTTCATTGACAAGCGTTGATTTCCCAGAGCCTGAGGTTCCTGATATTGCGATAATATTCCCCAAAATAATTCTCCTCCATCCAATGGATAACACCTCGGTTATAATAACTACTTCTGTTCCCTTTCAAAATTTCCTGCTTTGTTCCACAATCTTGCCTGATGAACAAAGAAAGGACGCAATTTTATTCCGGATTGCGCCCTATTCTGGAATACCTTAAATCTGGCTCATTCTTAAAGTACTTAAAATGTTGGACTAAATTCTTTTAAATAAATGCCATTGGCTAATCGTGAAGTATGAACAGGTGGTGTTCGAGAGGAATTATCTTCAAAATAATACACCATCCTATTATTTAAGAATCTATTCCAGACCTCTTTTTTTCTAGTTCTATATTCCTTATCGCTGCCCCAAGCAACAATAATAGTATCAGCACTTTTAACAGCAGTTTGTAAATAGAAATCGTTTTCAATACCAATAAATTCAGGTTTTGCAGACAGTTTCTTTGAGTCAGTTTCAATATAAGCAAATAGGTTCACGACTTCTATTGAACCGTAATTCTTATCGATACAAAAATTAAGACAACGATTAATAGATAAATCGTTTTTTAACACATTTGCTATGCTGGGATTAAGCATAATTATTGTTGCTTTTTTTAACCTTCTATCCCAAATCCTCGTCAGCGAGTATCTAAAAATAGGGTTTTTAGCATTATCAAAAGTTGCATCAAACTCCATTAGTACTCCTCCCATATATCACACTCCTCTACCGAATCACCTTGTGCAGCAGTCGCTCCCTATTTTTGAATAACGAACACATTCCAATACTTTTGAATTGCCCCCGACTGTTGAAGACTGATTACTTCTCAAATAAGTTATCGCCATCATATGCTGTAGACCAATGATAAGGCTGCACCTCAGATAGTTTTTTGTAAACAATATTTTCACCTGGTACACTAATTGCAACCTTGACGTTTGGCCCCCAATAAAAGAGTCTTTCTTGGCATATTCCGCACGGCGACAAAACTTTGTATTCAGAGTGTTCATCATCACGAACTACACATATGGAGTGAGTAACCCGTTTATTTAATTTATGAGCCTCTAAAATAGAACCTGTTTCCATACAAAGATTAGTTGAGTCATTAATCACTTCTGGTGCTATACTTGTTAAGACGGTGCCATCTTCTAACCCTATAGCCGCAGCACCCCCCCAACCAATTGGATATCTTCGTTCTATTAGTTCAATTACTGCTTCATATAATTGTTGTTCAATACTCATTTTTTGCCTCCCTCTCAATACATACAAATTATTTCAAATTATTAGATCTAACTCAATCATTAATTTCATAATACAGGGGCTTATCCTATTTCGGATAAGCCCCTTATAATGGTATAACTGTAAAGCTAATGAAGCTTTATTAAAAGCTGCGTTTCCCTGGCCAAGCTCCTTGCATTTTACTAAGGAATACAATTTGCCCAATATGATATGCGTCGTGCATTGCTAAACTCTTCAGTTCAAGCACTAATGAATTATCTTCTCCTGGGATCTGTCTATACAAATCTTCATGTTCTGATCTTGCTAGTATTTTTCCAAGTTCACGATGAACATAAAAGTATTCTTGTTTTGTTTCCTTCCACTTTTCTAACGTCTTAGTTGGTAATCGAAATGTAGAGTCATTATTTTCTGCCTGTTGTTCATTCGCTGTTTCACCAAGAAATCGCATCAGAAATCTCTTTTCATAGAAAAGTAAATGACAAACTAATTCCCAAATTGAATTCATTTCCCCATCAGCTGGTTTCCAAATTGCCTGTTCAAAAGTAATATCCTCTAGCACTTTTTCAAGTGGTGGAAACCAGTCTTCTTCATCTAAGCAGCTTGCCCATTGTTGTAACAAAAGTGTCTTTATATCCATTTTCTATTCCCTCCAATTTCATCCCTTTAATAGATAATCCCTTTGGTCAAAATTCACTTGCGGCATGTTGTAGATAGCTCACTAATTAAGGTGTCATGCCAATTCCTTGTTCAATTAAACCCCGATTGTTGAAGATCTTAAGTACTATGTCTTTTTGAATTAACGTACCCAATAGTTGAATACATCTGCAGTAGCATTTGATTGGATCACTTATGCTTCTTACGGACAACAGATCCGTTATTTCCATAAAACACACTATTTCAAGAGATGTTACGGACAGAGAATCCGCTATTTGCATAAATAGGCTTCAAAATAGCCGTTTTTTCATGCATTAGCGGATCGAGTGTCCGTTAGTTCCCCAAAATGACCGATTTTTCAAGAATAGCGGAACCTCAGTCCGTTAGTAGGAAAATAACGAACATCCGCCTTGTTCCACAATCGGCTTTTCTGGAATTACCTAGAAATCCGATTTTAGACCCTTTAAACTCTTCTGTGTTTGTTATCATTAAAGGCGCTTTCCTTATGAAGAAAAGCGCATTATTTTTTCATAACAAGTAGTCTTATATAAGTTACGGTGCTTGTTTGATTGATCCAAATAAACTATTTATTGTCATTGGTGTTTTTTCAGCATTTGTTGGAGGAATTCTTCGGATTTTCCTTTTGGAATACTGAGGCTTTTCCAATTCTCACCTTTTAATTGTTTACCGATATAGACGATTTGCCCTATATGAGAAGCATAATGAGCCATTTGTCTCTCGATTGCATCCAGAGCGGTATGTCCTTCGCCACGAATATAAATGGTTTTCATTAAATCCGTCCCTCGTAACTCATCCATTTCTTTAAACAGAACTTTCCAGCCCTTTTCCCAAATTTCCATCAATTCTTGCTTGGAGGAAATCGTATTTTGAAATTCATGATCACGGTTTCTGGAAATTTTTTCTCCATCTGTTGTTAAAAAATCCGTCCATCTCGATACCATGTTTCCACTTAAATGTTTTACGATGACTGCAACACTATTGGAAGCGTCATTCAATACCCAATGGATATCGTCTTCAGATAATTGATGTATCGCTTTTTCTCCTTGATTTTTTGTGCTTCGGAACCTTTCTTTTACAACCCTCAAATACTCTTTTTCAAACGTCATACTTTTCCTCCTTTAAATCTCTGAATAGAATCTATTTTTATAACTTCGATTTAGTCAGAGTAATCCCTTTTTATTCGGGTCAGGATCGAGCACTCTATTAATATAGAAAAAAGCATGTGCTCTCAATATATGTGAGAGCACATGCTTTCGATGATTCAGCCGCGCATTACGGCGTTGAATTTGTCTTTTACAAAGTCGAGGACTTTGTCGTGTGCTTTCGTGACATCCTCATCTGTGAGTGTTCGTTCTGGGTCGAAATACGTCAACGAATAGGCGATTGATTTTTTCCCTTCTTCTAATCGGTCTCCTTCGTAAAGGTCGAAAATCGAGACATTCTTCAACAACTTTCCGCCTGCAGCCTTAATCCCGCTTTTTACTTCTCCAGCTTGGATATCCTGATCGAGTACGAGTGCAATATCCCGTGTAATTGATGGGAATCTTGGTAATGCCTCGAACAATACAGGATCAACATCCGTGTCAAACAATAGGTCTAGCTCAAGCTCGAACACGAATGTTTCTTTAATGTCCCATTCCTTCTGATCTGCCGGGTGAAGCTGACCGACAACTCCCACTTGTTTCCCGTCAAGCATAATGATCGCTGTACGTCCTGGATGGAATCCGTTTCGCTTTGCTTGTTCGTATTCAACTCGATCCTCTACTCCTAAAAGCTGAAACAGTCCATCAAGGATCCCTTTTACGACATAAAAGTCAACAGCCTTCTTCTCTCGTTGCCAAGGATGCGCATGCCATAACCCGGAAATCGCCCCGGCAAGCTTCTGATGTTCGTTCGGAAGCTCGTTCATTCCAGAGTCCTTTGCAAGATATGTGGATCCGACTTCATAGACAGCGACATCGTTCATTTGGCGATTTTGATTGTATTCCACGACCTCTAACAGCTGTGGAATGATTGTTCTGCGTAATACCGCACGCTCTTCGCTCATCGGCATTGAAACCGAAACATAATCCGGTTCTCCATCCGTTTCAAATCCATTATATTGGTTGGCTTTTCTTTCCGTCGTCAATGAGTACGTAATTGCTTGAAAAAGTCCTTCACTTTCAAGGTATCGGCGTACGTTTCGGCGCTTTTTCTGACCATCCGTCAACGCACCTTGGGTTGTAGACCCTTCTGGAAGTGTTGTCGGAATCGTATCATAGCCGTAAATTCTCCCGATTTCCTCGATCAAGTCTTCCTCTAGTGTTATGTCCGGTCGTCTTGTTGGAACTTCAACCTGAAAGCTGTCTTCCTCTATTCCATAGTTGAAATCAAGACGTTGGAAAATCTCCTGGACCTCCTCTGTTGCAATCGATGTTCCGAGAACTTTATTCGCTCGAGTGACCGATACGGAAACCTCATCGCAATCCACATAACGCGGTCCGGACTCGACAATCCCTTCCAGCACTTCACCGCCTGCAAGCTCCACTAACAATTCGGCGGCACGATTGGCTGCTTCATATACCCGGTTGCGGTCGAGGCCTTTTTCAAACCGTGTCGATGATTCACTTCGCAGTCCTAAATCCTTTGATGCTAGACGTACGAGTGACGGATTGAAATAAGCTGCTTCCAATAAAATCGTTGTTGTTGAATCGGTTACTTCAGAATCCGCACCACCCATCACACCCGCAACTGCAACAGGGTTTGTTCCATTCGTGATTACGAGATGGCCCGCTTTCAACGTTCTCATTTCATCATCCAGTGTCTTGATCTGCTCACCATCTTTCGCGCGACGGATGAGGATTTCCTTTGATCCAAATTGGTCGTAATCAAAGGCGTGCAGCGGCTGACCATATTCCAATAAGACATAGTTCGTTATATCGACGACATTGCTGATCGGTCGAATGCCCGCAGCAATCAAACGGTTTTGTAACCATAATGGAGATGGCCCGACCTGAATGTTACGGATCACTTTTGCACCGTAATACGGATTATCTTCATGATTTTCAATGTTGACGGAGATATAATCCGATGCTGTCTCGGTTTGCTCCTTGAATGAGGGCTTAGGGAATTGGACCTTTTTGTTTAGAACCGCAGCGACTTCATATGCGACGCCCATCATATTCAAGCAATCGGCTCGGTTCGGTGTCAACCCGAGCTCTAATATGGAATCATCCAAGTTTAAATAGCCGAGTGCATCGCTCCCGACAATCGCTTCATCTGAGAGGACATGAATGCCGTCCGCAAACTCCTTCGGAACCATTTTCGCATCGACGCCAAGCTCTTCGAGTGAACAGATCATTCCATGAGAGGCCTCTCCTCGCAGTTTCGCCTTTTTGATTTTAAAATTACCAGGCAATACCGCTCCGACGGTCGCAACCGCAACTTTCTGTCCAGCTGCGACGTTCGGAGCACCGCAAATGATTTGTGCTGGTTCAGCCTCTCCGATGTTCACTTTGCAAAGGTTCAGCTTATCTGCATTAGGATGCTGTTCACACGTCTCGACATAGCCGACAACAACACCTCTCATCCCCTCGTTTAGGACTTCAACCCCTTCAACCTCGATACCGCTTTTCGTGATCAGGTCAGCAAGCTCGTGCGGATTGACGCCTTCAAGGTCCACATATTGTTTTAACCAATTATAAGAAACTAACATTTATTTTCACTCCTCAACTACCGAGATTTATGCACGCTTGAATTGTTCTAAGAAACGAAGGTCATTAGCGTAAAAATGGCGAATGTCCTCAATGCCATATTTCAACATCGCAATCCGTTCCGGTCCCATACCGAAAGCGAAACCTGTGTATTTCTTTGGATCGAACCCTGCCATCTCAAGGACATTCGGGTGTACCATTCCAGATCCGAGAATTTCGATCCAGCCTGTTCGTTTACATATCGAGCATCCACTTCCATTACATTTGAAACACGATACATCGACCTCAACGGATGGTTCCGTGAACGGGAAAAAACTTGGACGAAGACGGATTTCCCGCTCCTCTCCGAACATTTTTTGGGCAAACGTAGTCAATACCCCTTTCAAATCACTCATTCGGACATTCTCATCGACCAAAAGCCCTTCGATTTGCATGAATTGATGGGAGTGGGTCGCATCATCCGTATCCCGGCGGTACACTTTCCCCGGACTGATGATCTTAACGGGGCCTTTTCCTTTATGTCGCTCCATTGTACGTGCTTGGACCGGTGAAGTTTGCGTACGCAATAGGAAATCCTCGGTAATGAAAAAGGAATCCTGCATGTCTCTTGCCGGATGGTTTTTCGGAAGGTTCAACGCTTCGAAGTTGTAGTAGTCGGTTTCTACTTCAGGACCTTCCGCCACAGAGAAGCCCATTCCGATGAACAAATCCTCAATCTCTTCGATGACTGCTGTCAACGGGTGTGCGTTTCCACGACGAACGGGGCGACCTGGAAGTGTCACATCGATCGTTTCGTTAGCGAGCTGTTCATCGAGCTTAGCTTCCTCAAGTTTTTTTACCTTGTCGTCGATTTTTGAGGTGACGGCTTCCCGTACCTCGTTCGCAAGCTGCCCCATTTTGGGACGCTCTTCAGCAGGTAGCTTCCCCATCCCTTTTAAAACTTCAGTAATCGGTCCTTTTTTTCCTAAGTATTCAACACGGATGTCCTGCAACTCTTTTAAAGATGAAGCCTGTTCGACTTTTCCAATCGCTTCAGTTTGCAGTGTTATCAAACGGTCTTGCATAATCGGTTCCTCCTCAATGGTTTTTCGTGCAAATAAAAAAATCTCCTCCCCTTAAAGGGACGAAGATTCGCGTTACCACCCTAATTAATGACCAACAATATCGAGGTCATTCACTTCATTCATGTAACGGTTTCCCGGCACGATCTTGGGCTCACACGACGTTAGTCAGTTCGACGTTGCAACAAGGCGTCAGAAATATTTGCTTCAGTGCAATTTTGCGCCGAGTAATCGCAGGCGCAGGATGTTGCGTAATTAGTCGAACTTCATTATACATAATAATGATGAGCTTTCGAAAGGCAACTCCAGAGTGAATTCCACTATTACGTCCATAAGCGTGCTTCCAGTCTCTGGCACACTCTCCCTAGATGGCGTTTCCATAATGTACTATTTTCCTTCATCGTTATTCTTACTATTTTATTTTCCTAAGTATGATACGTGCTAAACTTCTTCCTATTATATAAGATTTGAATACAACCCTGCAACTATTGATTGACACGATTTTGTTTCATGCCGTATAAAAGAATCCCTGCTGCAACTGCGACGTTCAATGACTCTGCTTTTCCGTAAATCGGGACGAATAGATTCTGATCCGTTTTCTCCAAAAGATCTGGGGAAACTCCATTCGCTTCGTTTCCTAAAAGAAGGGCATAACCTCCTGGATCAGATTCCTTCGTATAGGCAACGCCGTCTTGAAGGGCTGTTCCGTAAACCTTGATACCGCCTTTTTTAAAACGATCAATCCATTCGTTCAAATTCCCCTTGGTCACTTCAATATGAAATAAAGAGCCCTGGGTAGAGCGCAACACCTTACTGTTGAATAAGTCGACCGTACCTGAACCTAGAATTACTCCATCGACTCCTGCACTGTCCGCCGTACGGATTATCGTACCTAGGTTTCCCGGATCTTGTATTCCGTCAATCAATACGTATGTACCTTCCGGGTTCAATTCTATCGGTTTGGTTTCATTTTCAACGATTGCAATGACCCCTTGAGGTGATTCAGTATCCGATAGCTCATTGATGACAGAACTGGCAACAACCCACGTCGTCACATTCCCAGTATGCCACTTTGCAGGAATTTGAAACGATTCATCGATGATTAAATCTGAAACGGGGGCATGGCATAACAAGGCTTCCTCAACAAGATGAGGTCCTTCTATTATAAAACAACCTGCTTTATCTCTTCCCTTTTTACTATTTAGCTTTTTCCATTCCTTCACGCGATTGTTTTTTGGAGAGGCAATTCGATTCATGCGTTCCATTCCTTCTATATATATTTTCAATGAATTGGGATGCTTTTTGAACAACCTCTATTATAAGTGAATTTGATACATAATCCAATCAAGTCGGATGAAAACTATAAAGGCTGCAAACACTAAGTAAAACATTCCATTATCATTAAAAATGAGGTGACAACCATGGATTTAAACTTAAGGAAAGCGATTTTGGCAAACGTATCTGGGAACAGTCGAGAAGAGCTAGAAAGTACAATTTTAGAAGCTATTCAAAGTGGTGAAGAGAAAATGTTACCCGGCCTTGGTGTGCTTTTTGAAATTATCTGGCAGCAGTCTGACGAAAAAGACAAAGATGAAATGTTAGAAGCCCTGTCATCCGGCCTTGAGTAATTCATACTTACGACTTTGAAAAAAAGAATGGATCTGATTTTTTAATCAGCCCCATTCTTTTTTATATTGTCTCATCTTAAGGCTTAATAATTTCCTTTACTTTTTTCTCATCCAAACCTTTAATGATTTCAACGACTAACTTCACTGTATTTTCATAATCGTCCCGGTGAATCATCGATGCATGTGTATGGAGGTAACGTGTCGCCATCGTTATTGATAGAGATGGAACCCCCTCATGGCTGATATGGATCGTTCCTGCATCTGTTCCGCCACCCGCTGTCGTATCCAACTGATAAGGGATTTTGTTTTTATTTGCAACCTCCAGCACGTATTTACGCAACCCTCGATGAGCTAAAGTTCGTGCATCGTATAAAATAATTTGAGGACCTTTACCTAAACTCGATAAAGCATCCCTGTCCGTTACCCCAGGAGTGTCCCCAGGGATTCCAGTATCAATTGCAAATGCAATGTCTGGTTCGATGAGATGAGATGCTGTTTTTGCTCCTCTAAGTCCTACTTCCTCTTGTACAGTTCCTACACCATAAACGGTATTCGGATGTTTACCGTCCTTCAGCTGACGGAATGCATCAATGACGATTGCACAACCGATCCTGTTATCAAATGCTTTTGCAAGCAACATTTTCGGATTGCTCATTACTGTGAATTCAGAATAAGGAACAATTGAATTACCCGGCTCAACACCGAATTCCATTGCCTCTTCACGATCTGTGGCACCGATATCAATGTACATATCTTTCAGCGGAAACGGCTTTTTCCTTGCTTCAGGTGAAAGAATGTGAGGTGGTTTCGACCCGACAATCCCAGTTATGTTTCCTTTATCAGTCATAACCGTTACGCGCTGAGCTAACAAGACCTGTCCCCACCAACCTCCTACCGGCTGAAATCGTATAAATCCTTTGTCATCAATACGAGTGACCATAAACCCGACTTCATCGAGGTGGCCCGCCATCATGATCTTCGGTCCATCCTGCGATCCAGTTTTCTTCGCGATCAAGCTCCCTAAATTATCATAAGTAATTTCATCACAGTATGGTTCAATGTATGTTTTCATTACTTCACGCGGTTCCGCTTCGTCCCCCGGTATCCCTTTTGCATCCGTCAACGCTTTCAACATCGACAACGTTTCATCCAGCTTCGTCATGTTGTACCTCCTGATGTCTATCGTGATGTATTAGTACCCTTGATCCTGTCGCGAATGGTTCACCTCATTTTTAGATAAATAAGCATCCTGTATATCATCGGCGGTAAAACCGAGAATTCGCCCGATCATTAGATAGTCTTCCAATAATCGCTCATATTTATTGACATCATGTTCGTTCATTTTTAAGAGCTGAATGTCCTCATAAACAGCTAAAAAGGCTTGTACAATCTCCTTTTCCGGCTGTTCAATAGGTATTGCTTCAGGCAGATTATAGGATTTTGTCAGTCCGATCGATAAGACGAAATGCAAACCATCTACGAACTCCTCAAGAATCACGGCTTTACTTGAAGGAGGCTTCGAACTCCAAAATTTAAAACAGCGTGTCTCGTTTGCGAGCTCCCCGACTTCAACAAGTAAGGCGAGAATTTTTTCGGAAAAGAGGTCTTTGCTTTCAAGCTGGTGCTCTTTTTCAATTCGACGGTCTAATTCGTCCTGCATTTTATAAAAAGGCATAAGGTTCAGTTCCATTGATATATGTATCTCCTCTCAATCATGCTTTTTTAGCAAGGTTGTCCAAAAGGTCCAGTCCCTTTTTAAACACGCATAAACAGTATAACACTTGAAAGAGAAGTCCAAAAAGAAAGACTGATCGTATATAGGGAGGGGCTGACTCGCCCTCCACATTGCACATCAGTCGATTGATCGTTGTACCATTCAATTTGCATTAGCGAAGAAATCCTGCCACTTAATGACCCATTCTTTTCGACGTAATGTGTAAAACAAAACAGCCATTGTCAGTAGAATCATCATCATCCATTGAAGTGATAAATCATTCAACCAATTTCCAAATGAAGTATAAACTAGTGCAAGCGGAACATTTGTAAAAAGAGAAATTTTCGTATATTCCTTAAAATTCCTTGCAATTTCGATAATGCATAAAGAAATAAGATGAAAATGAAGAAACGGAACCAGTCTGAGGATTGTAATTTGCCCTAATGAGAGTGTCGATTGTTTCCCGAGCCACTTTTCCTTTAAACCGATAACTTTTTTGTACGATTTCGGTAAGGATTTAACGAGACCGTAAAAATAAAGGCTGACTAGAGTGACTCCAATCAAAGAATAAATCGTTCCAAATACGACACCGAAGATGACTCCGCCGATAATACAAATAAAGCCGACAGGTATAAATAGAAATTGTCTTAAAATATGCAGAAAGATAAACAATATCGGGGCCAATATACCAGTATCACCAATCCATTGGATGAGTTGCAAGACAAGATGTTCCAGCTTCATCACCCCCGTTTCCTATATTATGCGGGGGAGTCCGACACTAGACCACATTGAATGTGAACCAGATGCAGAGTGTGAAATGTACAAGAATAAGCATAGGTACACCAAATCGAAAGGAACGGTGCTGCGTTTTATGTCTGAACATGGACATACCTGCCCAAATTCCAAGTGCTCCGCCGAGAAGAGTAACGGTCCACAAATGCACTTCTGAAATTCTCCATTTTTGTTTTCTTGCTTTCTGTTTATCGATATACATGATGGTGAATCCGTAAACATTCAGTAATGCGAGCATGAGGATGAGTATTTTCATGATTTTTCCTTTCTTGACACTGTGTTCGAGTGGAGTCAAGCCTCTTCATCGGCAATTTACCATAATATGTATTTTTTCTAGCAAAAAAGGGATGACTCGTTAACTTGGAGTCGATCCCTTCCTTTGTTTGTTTACGCCTTTAGGCTTTCTTTCGCTTTGCTTGCAAGTTCAGCAAATGCTTTTTCATCCTGTACAGCTAAGTCAGCAAGCATCTTACGGTTAACGTCGATACCAGCTTCCTTCAAGCCGTGCATTAAACGGCTGTAAGAGATTCCGTTCACGCGAGCTGCCGCATTAATACGAGTGATCCATAGTTTACGGAAATCACGCTTCTTTTGACGACGGTCACGATACGCATAACGTAGTGATTTGAATACTTGTTGCTGAGCTACTTTAAATAATTTATGTTTTGCGCCAAAATAACCTTTTGCAAGTTTTAAGACGCGTTTACGACGACGACGTGTTACATAGCCACCTTTTACTCTTGGCATTGTAATCCCTCCTAAATTTTATGTGTGTTCAAAAAGGAGGATAAAAAGAGCCGAATTTTATGAAGTTCAACTAATTACGTTACGTCCTGTAACAACATTGAACTGACTCACATCCTGTGAGCCCGAGGCGCGACATTCTCGAGGACCGGAACGTATACTATTAATACGTGAGGACCGGAGAGACCGAGCAACGAAGAAATTCGACAGGTATTTTTACCGGACTTTTTGAACTACCTCTTTATATGAAAATATCGTATTAGATCATATCTTTGATACGCTTATAATCTCCGCTGGATACAAGTGCAGACTTACGAAGCTTACGCTTTTGCTTTTGAGACTTGTTACGGAACATATGACTTGTAAATGCATGGGAACGCTTCAATTTACCAGATCCGGTCTTTTTGAATCGTTTTGCAGTCCCTTTATGAGTTTTCATTTTAGGCATAGAAATATCCTCCTTTGATTGCTAGTAAAAATGTTACTGCTTTTCGTTGATTGGTGCGAGGATTAGAAACATACTGCGACCTTCCATCTTCGGTCTTGATTCAATCGTTCCAAGGTCCTCACATTCTTTTGCCATTCGCATGAGCACTTCTCGCCCTAATTCGGAGTGTGTGATTGCACGTCCCCGAAAACGGATCGAAGCTTTCAGTTTATCCCCTTTTTCGAGGAATTTTCTCGCATTACGAAGCTTGGTGTTAAAATCATGCTCGTCAATATTCGGGCTAAGCCGAACTTCCTTCGTCGTAATAATCTTTTGATTTTTACGAGCTTCCTTTTCCTTTTTCTGTTGCTCATAACGATATTTACCGTAGTCCATAATTCGGCATACCGGTGGTTTTGCGTTAGGGGCAACAAGAACAAGATCCAGGTTTGCATTTTGAGCAATCTCAAGTGCTTCTTGACGAGTTTTTACGCCAATTTGATCTCCATTGGCACCAATTAGGCGAACTTCGCGAGCGCGAATGCCATCGTTGACCATCATGTCTTTACTAATAATCAGCCACCTCCATAGGATTTTGCATCAAAGCTCTCTTGTAAAACGCATTTAGAAATATAAAAAAGCGTCGGCGCATACGACACCCACACTGATACATTAATCGATTCTGAATCGATATCTAGATCATTATTACCTGCCAACTGCACTTAGGTGCGTCAATCAGGTGAGAAGCGGGTGCTTCTGCTTATTACAAGATTATTCGATTATCACCTTAAAAGCATATCATCGATGGTACACCGATGTCAAGTAAACACATGTGTGCTTTGATTCAACTTTTATAGCTTATCTGATTTTACGTTCAAAATCAAGTATGTTTTCAACCTATCGAATAAAGCATGGCTAAAAAAAGTATTTATACTTTTCTGTTAAAATGGATATAGAAATTAAGTGAATCTTTTGGGGGGATAAAATGAAACAGTTTCTGTTTAATCTGGTATATACTTTTGTGATGATTTTATTGGTGATTGAAGGATATGAGTTTCAGCGAAAATTAGTCCATGAAGGGTCGGCCATGTTCAATATGTATCCTTCATTATTGTTTTTAAGTGTTTATCCAATTGTCCTCGGTATGCTTTTCCGACTACCATTATTGTTCAAAGAGGTGAAAGACGGTAATAAATGGAAGGTTGGCTGGGTCAAAATTATTTCAATAGGACTGCCAGCTTTTTATATCGCTTCATTTCCAGCACTATATTTTTCACCTATCACTGACATAGTAAACCTTTATCCGATGAACCTTAACCTGGATGAAGGTCCGATCATCTCGATAGCCGGTGTCGTATTCGGGTATGTCCTTCTAGATAGTATAAAAGAATAATGGGATTATGTTTTTTTGGCTTAGAAGATAATATTTAACGCGTATTTCTTTACCTCTGACACGGAAACCCTGACTTTTTGACGCGCAAATCCTTTTCAAAACAAAAGGCCGATCCAACAACACTTATGTTGGGTCAGCCCGCGTTTCTTTAGCTTCTTTCAATTTCAGCTATGAGATTATCTCTGAAGCTTTCAAATGAAACAGTTTCTGATTTCTGTTCTCCGTATTTTCTTACGTTTACTGCATTGTCTTCGATTTCCTGATCACCAACAACAAGCATGTAAGGTGTCTTCATCATTTGAGCCTCTCGAATTTTATAGCCTATTTTCTCCTCTCGGCTATCGACTTCTACACGGATGCCGTTTGCTTTAAGCTCATCACGCACTTTATACGCATAATCCATATGCACCGACGAAACGGGTATTACCATCGCTTGAACAGGTGCGAGCCAAGTAGGTAATGCACCCTTATACTCCTCGATCAAGAAGGCTACGAAACGTTCCATCGTTGAAACGACACCACGGTGGATAACAACCGGACGGTGATCCTGCCCGTCACTACCTTTATAAGTTAGGTCAAATCGCTCCGGTAAGTGGAAATCGAGCTGTACAGTCGAAAGTGTCTCTTCTTTTCCGAGTGCTGTCTTAACCTGTACATCCAACTTTGGACCGTAGAATGCCGCTTCTCCTTCCGCTTCAACATAGTTCAGGTCCATATCTTCCATTGTTTCTTTTAACAATGCTTGAGCCTTTTCCCACATTTCATCATTATCGACATACTTTTCCTTATCTTCAGGATCACGATACGATAAGCGGAATTTGTAATCAGAAATACCAAAGTCCTTATAAACCTTTTGAACAAGCTGAACAACACGTATGAATTCATCCTTCAACTGATCCGGACGTACAAAAATGTGTGCATCATTTAACGTCATTGAGCGAACACGTTGCAATCCAGCGAGCGCCCCAGACATTTCATGGCGATGCATCGTTCCGAGCTCCGCAATACGAACCGGTAAATCACGATAGCTGTGCATCGCATTCTTATAAATCATCATGTGGTGCGGACAGTTCATCGGTCTTAACACGAGCTGTTCGTTATCCATTTCTATCGCCGGATACATATCATCTTTATAATGATCCCAGTGGCCAGACGTTTTATATAACTCCACACTCCCGAGGTGAGGGGTGTACACATGGTCATAGCCGAGCTTGATCTCTGTATCAACAATATAACGTTCAATGACACGGCGAATCGTCGCACCCTTCGGCAGCCAGATCGGAAGCCCTTGACCAACCGTTTGGGAAATTGTAAAAATATCAAGTTCTTTCCCTAGCTTACGATGGTCACGCTCTTTCGCCTCTTCAAGGTAATGCAAGTGCTCTTCAAGCTCTGATTTCTTGTTAAAAGCTGTGCCATAAACGCGCTGCAGCATTTGGTTGTCACTATCCCCGCGCCAGTATGCTCCTGACAGGTTCATCAGCTTGAAAACTTTAAGCTTGCTCGTTTGTGGAACGTGCGGACCCCGGCAAAGATCAGAAAATTCACCTTGATGATAAAGGGTAATCGGTTCTCCTTCTGGAATCGCACCAATCAATTCAACTTTCAGCTCATCTCCAATTTCTTCGTAACGACGAAGCGCTTCGTCTCGTGATACTTCCTCCCGAGTAATCTCTAGATTTTCATCGACAATTCGTTTCATCTCTTTTTCAATTTTTGGGAAGTCTTCCTCCGTCAATCGGTGTTCCATATCAATATCGTAGTAAAACCCGTTTTCAATAACAGGGCCGACACCAAGCTTGATTTTTTCATCAGAGAAGACCCTCTTGATCGCCTGTGCCATTAGGTGGGCTGAGCTGTGACGGATGATTTCCAAGCCTTCTTCAGAATCTGGTGTAACGATGGTGATCACACCGTCTTGTTCGATTGGACGACGTAAATCGATAACCTGATCGTCAAGCTTTCCAGCGATCGCTTTCTTTCTTAAACCAGGACTGATCGATGATGCAATCTCTTCTGTCGTGACTCCTCGTTCAAATTCTTTGACGTTTCCATCTGGGAACGTAATTTTAACCTGTGACATAGCGGTTCACACTCCTGTATTATTTCTAGACTTAATTTCCTGTTCAAGCATTTCCTTAATACGTTCTACTGACATAGATTCAGATTTATTTTCACTATATTTTCTGACGTTTACCGTATTCGAGCTCACTTCATCATCACCAACGACAATCATGTAAGGTGCTTTTTCCATTTGGGCTGCTCGTATTTTATATCCGAGCTTTTCCTCTCTTGTATCCAATTCTGTCCTTATCCCAAGTTCTTTAAGCTGATCGGCAACATGAACACAATATTCCTGATGCACGCTTGAAACAGGCAAAACTTTCACTTGGACCGGTGCGAGCCACGTTGGGAACGCTCCCCCATAATGCTCCACCAATATACCGAAAAAGCGGTCGATCGAACCGAAAATGGCACGGTGGATGATGACAGGTCTTTCCTTCTCATTCCGTTCATCGATATAAGATAGATTGAATTTCTCTGGCATTTGGAAGTCAACTTGAATCGTCGCACATTGATGACTTCGGTTCAATGCATCACGGATATGGAAATCAATCTTTGGTCCGTAAAACGCGCCATCCCCCTCATTAATCGTAAAATCAAGGTTTAAATTATTGAGCACATTTTCAAGCGCACCTTCTGCTTTTTCCCATAATGCATTCTCACCCATCGAATCATCGGGACGTGTGGAAAGTTCAATCGTAAACTCGAACCCGAACGTCGAATAAATCTCATCGATTAAATGAATAACTGCCTTTATTTCACCTTCAATTTGATCTGGAGTGACGAAAATATGAGCATCATCCTGACAAAATGTTCGAACTCGGATCATTCCATTTAATGCACCACTGTATTCGTGTCGATGAACTTGACCGAATTCAGCCATTCGAATCGGTAAGTCTCGATAGGAATGGAGTTTATCCTTATAGATAAGCATGTGGCCAGGACAGTTCATCGGTTTTAACGCGAACCTGGTATTATCGATCTCTGTAAAATACATATTTTCACGGTAGTGCTCCCAGTGGCCGGACGTTTCCCATAACCGCTGATTCATCATCAGAGGGGTACGAACCTCTTCATAACCAAACCTCTGCTGCAATTCTCGGGAAAACGCCTCAAGCTCGTTTCGCACGACCTGGCCCTTTGGTAAGTAAAACGGCATCCCCGGTGCTTCCTCTGAAAACATGAAAAGCTCTAGCTCTTTCCCAAGCTTCCGGTGATCCCTCTTTTTGGCTTCCTCGATAAAATGAAGATAATCGTTCAACTCAGTCGGTTCGGCAAATGCTGTACCATAGACACGTTGCAGCATTTGGTTATCACTATCGCCTCGCCAGTATGCTCCTGATAAATTCATCAGCTTGAATACTTTAAGCTTGCTCGTTTGTGGGACATGAGGACCACGGCAGAGATCGGAAAATTCCCCTTGATGATAAAACGTAATCGGCTCTCCTTCAGGAATTGCACCAATCAATTCAACCTTCAGCTCATCTCCAAGCTCCTCGTAGCGTCGCACCGCTTCCTCCCGAGTCACTTCCTCCCGTGTTATCCCAAGGTTTTCATCAACAATCCGTGTCATCTCTTTCTCGATTTTCGGGAAGTCATCCTCAGTGAGTCGATGCTCCATATCGATATCATAGTAAAACCCATTTTCAATGACAGGACCGACACCAAGCTTCAGCTTCTCATCAGGGAAAACCCGTTTTATCGCTTGTGCCATAAGATGGGCTGAGCTGTGACGGATGATTTCCAAGCCTTCCTTAGAACCCGATGTTACGATTGTAATCGACCCATTCCGTTCGATCGGACGTCGTAAATCAATGAGTTGATCGTCGAGCTTTCCGGCGATTGCCTTCTTTTTCAGACCGGGACTGATTGAAGCTGCAATGTCTTCTGTTGTGGTCCCACGCTCAAACTCTTTCACTGTGCCATCTGGAAACGTAATTCTTAATTGGGACATATCCTTCACTCTCCTGTTTTGAAATTTTGACATTGCATAGATTGATTTGATCAAGCGGCCTCATCCACTTATTTCTCGAACAACAAAAAAACACCCATCCCTATAGAAGGGACGAGTGTTCTGCTCGCGGTTCCACCCTCGTTCCGAAGGGATATTCCCAAACGGCACTTAAGGTTGAATAACGGTCAATTTACCGTCAACGGATACTGGTTTTCCCCGTTGAAGTTCAGAGGTGGTAAGGTCTTTCGCGTTGTGAAAAGCTTTCAGCCATGGCTTTTCTCTCTAGCAACCCGTTTGAAAGATCTCTAGTCCTCATCAAAACTTGTACTTGATATGTGTGAAAAAGGCTTTTTGAACAACCTCATATTGTGTTATGTAGTATTATATGCAGTTTAACGTCGAAAATCAAGACCTATTGAATGACCATTTTTACAAAGTCTTTTTTGTATGTCAAATTTAGATCGCGGCAAGATATGTACCCGTTCCTGAAACACGTTGAAAATCGTCTGGTTCATAGATGCATCCTCATTATCGGTGTACAAAAACAACTTGCTAGGAGCAAGATTGATCAATAGCTTTAATAATTTAGATGCAATCGGATACGGATCACTGTGATGATGGCTAATCAAATGGTTGATATCATCAGGAGTAAGCTCATAAAAATGCTCGTTAAGTAATTTGTAGCTACTCTCTTCATTTACAAGATGGACCGTAGTAAATAGAGAAACCCGTTCTTTAATAAGCTGACGAAGCGTATGGACAAACTCCTGATATTCTTGTTCCAGCTTGTACTCATCTATAGCACACTCAATATAATTGGACAACAATTCATGATATCGTTTCAATCGGAATTGCAGAAACGATTCGTAGGAAAACATCATATGGTTCGTGAAAAAATCATCTAATGATTCAATTATCACTTCTTCCCTTGCAGGAAAATCGTTTACAGAGGGGATATCTTTGTCGTCCCCTTCAAGCAAGGATTGGACAATTGTAAGTATTTGTTGTTGCTCATCTTCATCCGTATAGTAAAAGTCTTGCTCCAGCTTGCAAAGAATCCAATCGTCTTCGTTCGACTCAATAATGTGACGTGCAATTAAGCGCAAAATCGAAGGCTTTACCATGTCTGAAAAAGGATCATCTTTTTTTAAATCGATGACCAACGCGTTCGCATCTGAAAACTGAATGTTCACCTGCTTAGTGCGTGAATAGCCTTTATTACCGAGTAGGTTCTGCAATTGCATATACAAATATAAGCCCTCATGTTCATCATAAAAATACATTGTTACCAACCCAAATCCTCCTTGTACACCCCTCATTGCTACAATATATGAAGGATAAGGAAGATTATTCAACGAACTGGTACATCAATTCTCTCGGCGATTTGCCCCTCCGATATAGACCGGTGTCGTAAAATGTTTAATCCGTTCCATGATTCGTTTTGCTTTCAATTGTTCAACCCCGCCTTTTTGAGAATAAGAGAGATGTTCTTCTAGCTCAGCATAATCATAATTAGACGTATAAAGGGTTGGCAGTTTTTCCATCATACGGTACTGTAAAATCGAACCAAGCACCTCATCTCTTACCCAGCTTGACATAGATTCAGCGCCAATATCATCAAGTACAAGTACAGGTGCCTTCTTAATGATTTCAAGCTTTTCATCAACCGTTTGATCACCGATCGATGTTTTCATTTCACGAAAGAAATCCGGGGTGTAAACGAGCATCGTCTGGATCTTTTTCTTCGCAAGAGCGTTCGCGATCGCCCCCATCAAAAAGGTCTTGCCTACACCAAAGTCGCCATACACAAACAGACCTTTTGCAGATTCCGGATCATCTTTCATCGTTTTAACAAACTCTCCCGCAAGGTGAACCGCATTGAAACGGTCACGTTCATTCTGGGTAAACTGTTCAAAGGTAGCAGAAAGAATGTCCTTCGGGATGAAATAACTTTTGATCAACGATTGGAGCTTTTTGAAATCGTCAGCTGCAACCTTATTCGGGCATCGGTTGTAACTAACATCAATTGCTTGTCCGTTAACGAAAAGGTCTGGTTGATATCCTTGAATCATATTTTGACAATCAGCCAGGCAGGTGCACCCTTCACAATTCTTTGTTCCATCCAGGTATTCCAATAGCTTTGGAAGGCTACGGTCAATCATCTGATCCGTAATTTCAGGATGTTGGTGATGAAACGTCTTCCAATCCGGATGAACGAGCACTTTGTTTTTAAGAATCGTAAACTGTTTTTGGATCGCTGTCTTTTCCGGTAGATTTTGTATTGCTTCGGAAATTGATTTCAAATTGTTCACCCCCTATAACCCTTTCAAGTATTCTTCAAGCCATTTTTTTTCGTTGTCAGTCACCAGCTGCTCTTGTTTTTGAGAGGTTCCGTCGGATTTTTTAGATTCTCTCATCCACTTCGGCAAAGTATCTTTCCGAACGTCTTTTCGTTTTTGGCGATATCCTGATGGTTTTGATTTTTGCTGTTTGTAGGATTGATAGTTCTGATGCTCTGCTTTTGCAAGTGCCATCGCTTCACGAACGGTCGTGATTTTCTTACGCTTCCACTGGCTAGCGATTTTTTCTACATGACCATGAACCAGTTTCATATCATTCGTATTTAACACATAATCAATCAGCACATTGACAACACCGGGTGAAAGCTTTTGTTCAAACATGACGGTTTCAACAAGCTTCAAATCTGAAGATGCTGCCCTGCCCCCTTCACCATACTTTTCCAATAAAGTGCGTGGAGAAATCGTTTCAAATGTCCGGATCATCATTTCTTCTGGTGTCTGTTCGGATGAATCCTTGGATGAGGGAGCCGGTGCTTGATTGCGTTCGCTCAATTTCGGGAGCTGTCCAGGCTTTTCGACTTTATACCAACGCTGCGTCTCTTTTCTCAATTTTGATGCTGTAAGTTCCTCATCACGAAAATAAGCTTGTTGTACAACGCTACTCATATCTAATGGGGATATCTGATAAATAAACGCAAGTCTTTTAATAGCGTCCTTCAGTTCCCCGGTTAGAACTTCCGACGGAATGATAAAGCTGCTTAAATCCCGAACAAGCGTATCAAAGTCAAAATCTCCATTCGAAAAATCCGGACTGGTTCCTTCGTTATGTTTGTAATATTTCGTGTTTTGATTGTCATTCGTTCCATGGATTTCCGAATTAACGCCTGATCGAATTTCAGACGCATGAAGTGATGAAAAAACATCATTGAAGCTTGCAGTAACTTCCTTATAATCGGACACCTCGTGATGTGTGTACGTGAATCTCTTTTTCACTTCAACATACCTCTGTTTCCCTAGCCGACCATATAAATAAATACTTAATACGTCATCTTGAAAAAACTTTTCCGGGTCTAAGGCTGGCTGGATTTCATATATAAAGATACGTTCATCCTCTGTATTTTGTTGGTAAGTTTTTAAAAGTCCAATCGCTTCAAGTTTTTTACGTTCTTCATAAATGGACTGTAAATTCATTTGTGTATGGTTCATCAGACTGTGATGGGTTGATGGTATACTTGTGACTTCCTCCGCACCAAGCTCACCGTACAGAGTCATGTATAAACTGTAGGCTCCAGCTCCAATCAACGGTTGATACAACATCGTAATTACCCGTAGGTCATCAGGACGAATGATACCATTGCTGTGCACTGTATATCGATCAACTGGGAGCAGTTCTTTCCAATGATTCCCCATATCCATTCACCTTTTATCCAATCGTTATAGTTAGAAACCTAATCCGGGACAGTGGCCCTTTTACCATTTTGATAAAGAAAAGAGCTTAACAAAAATCATAAGCTCCCTTAGTCGTTCTCGCGTTTTATTAAATCCTTCAGCTCATCAATAAATACATTAATGTCCTTGAATTGTCGATATACAGACGCAAACCGGACATACGCAACTTCATCGATCGTTGCCAAATGATCCATCACCATCTCGCCGATATCCTTACTTTGCACCTCTGAAACCCCATTGTTCCGCAAGTCCTTCTCAACATTGTTAACAACGTTTTCCAGCACTTCTAACGGGACAGGTCTTTTTTCACAAGACTTAATCAATCCTCTAAGAAGCTTTTCCCGGTTGAATTCTTCCCGAGTACCTTCTTTTTTCACGACAATCAGCGGAATTTCTTCTACTGTTTCAAAGGTTGTAAAGCGATAATTACACTCTTCACATTCCCTCCGTCGTCGGATTGAACGCCCGTTATGTACAGGTCGAGAATCCAACACTCTTGAACCATTATATTGACAATTTGGACACCGCATTTAACCAACCCCATCATGCGAAAGAATTAAACTCATTTATGAACAACTGAGCCAATGCAAGTTCTAGGTAAAATGAATTATTTTGTAAAAATAGTCTTCTACCTTAATGATAGTAGAAAGGGCTGTTTATGACAAGATGTTTTCGATGGTAATCGCCAATATTCGATATCCAGATGAATTTTCCAGGCAATATAAAAAAGGTGTGCATCACGCACACCTTATGTGTCCTAATTTATAACGTCCTATAGATATTACATTGCAGTTACTTTTTTTTGTCCGATTTTAACTGGACCCATACCACGTGGAACTTCTAAATTCTCTTTGGAAGTTGCCCCTAATGCATCTGCAATATAATCGGCAGCGACACTTGGGTCAAGATCTCCACATGTGTATACATCAATACTTGCATAACCATGCTCAGGAAAACTGTGTATTGTTAGATGTGATTCAGAAATAATGACCACACCGCTTACACCGTGGGGGGCAAACTTATGAAAAGCTACCTCACGAACTTCAGCACCTGATTTCAGTGCCGCTTCAACAAAAAGTTGTTCGATATAAGGCATATTATTCAGCTTTTCAGAATCACATCCCCAAAGCTCTGCAATAACGTGACGTCCCATTGTATCCATATGCATAGTCCCCCTTTGTTTAAAGATCATGCCTTCAAAAGCATGCGGAAATGAACATCCACCACGGGGGAAAGTTAGTCCAAAGAGGTCCTAACCCTTTAAGTGGCATCCAGTTCCTAGATTTGCTTATAACTGAAGTTCACGAAGAATAGTATACTGCTTTTGTGTCTATTTTGCAATATCAATTTTTAATTTTGCCAAAGTCGACAACTCATGTGATCCTTTGGAGACGCCATCAGCCGATTCCTACCAAAAATTGTCCGCACAAAGTATTTATAGCGATGATTTTACGTGGTTTCTGCCTCAAACCATCCGTATGGTCGCTTCATAGCGATGGTTTCACGGGGTTTCTGCCTCAAACTATCCGTATGGCTACTTCATAGGGATTCCGCCTCACGATCCTTATGAACGCTACATGAGCACAATCAACCGTTCTTTTTTACATCAAAAGAGAGTCCCCGACAGATGGAGACCCTCATTACTTTCTATTCCCCTCGTTACGCAGATCCAACAGAATAATGCTGCTCTGAACTTACTTTATTCAGCTGATCGGCGACCATACCTGCTAGATCAACCACTCGGCAAGAATAGCCCCATTCGTTATCATACCAAGCAAGGACTTTCACTTTGCGATCTTCAATTACCATTGTTGATAGTCCATCGATGATCGAAGAATTTTCGTTGCCATTATAGTCGATTGAAACGAGCGGGTCATTGTTGAAACCAAGAACTCCTCGCATCGATCCTTGTGATGCTGCTTCAAAAGCATCGTTAATCTGTTCAACTGTTACGTCTTTTTTCACATCAACAACAAGATCTACAAGAGATACATTCGGTGTTGGTACGCGAAGAGCCATACCGTGTAGTTTTCCTGCCATCTGTGGAAGAACCTTTGAGATCGCCTTTGCGGCTCCTGTTGATGTTGGAATGATCGATTGTCCACAAGCTCTCGCACGACGAAGATCCTTATGCGGGTTATCTATATTTTTTTGGTCATTAGTGTATGCATGTACTGTCGTCATGACACCATTTTCAATTCCAAACTGCTCATCCAATACCTTTACGACTGGAGCCAGGCAGTTCGTTGTGCATGATGCATTGGAAATAACATCGTGCTTACCAGTATTGTAAGCGTCATCATTTACGCCCATTACAATTGTAATGTCTTCTTCTTTTCCAGGTGCGGTGATAATGACTTTTTTAGCTCCCGCCTCAATGTGATAACCGGCAGTTTCTTTGGATGTGAATTTACCCGTCGCTTCGATTACGATATCGATGCCCATTTCTGCCCAAGGAAGTTGTTTCGGATCACGGTTACTCAAAAGCTTTACTGCTTTTCCATCAACGATAAGTGAGTTTTCTCCAGCTTCAACTTCAAGGTCATACGTCCCATGAATACTATCGTATTTCACCATATGCGCTAGTGTTTCTGATGGGTAGCTTGCATTTATCGCAACAACATCTAAATGTTGATCTTTCATTGCTTTTCGAAAAACCATTCTCCCGATACGACCAAACCCATTAATAGCTACTCTTGCTTTCATGTTGGTATCCCTCCACTATAAAGTGCTATACTTTATTCTCTAAATCTAAAAATAGTATAACATATTTTATGCGAATGGGAACATTAATTTATCGAAAAGCTAAAAAAAGGCCGTTGCCCGACCTTTTATGATGTATTTTTAATTATATTGAATCGACAAATTCGCCGACTTTCAGTTTGCGTACTTTTAAAGAACGCCCCACTCTTTTAAAAGACCCAAAAGCTGGCCCTTGCTTTGTTCGATAGAGCCGTTGTTATCAATAATTGCATCTGCCCACTCCCGCTTTTCGTCAAGAGATAGTTGGGATCGGATTCTTGAAAGAGCCTCTTCCTCAGTGAAGCCATCTCTATTGACCAACCGTCTGAGCTGGGTATCAGAGGTTACATATACAAGCAACGTCCTATCAACAAAATGGGTAAGCTTACTTTCGAAGAGTAATGGGATATCCAATACGACCGACTCATTGTCCAAAAGATAGGCGTCTTTGCGATCAAGCATCCTTTTTCGAACAGCCGGATGAACGATTCCATTAAGAAGTTGCCGTTTATCTCGATCATTAAAGACTATTGCACCTAACTTCTTCCGGTCAATCGTTTGGTCCGCCAACAGAAGATCATCCCCGAAGGCTTCAACGATCTTTTTATAGGATTCTTCACCCGGTTCTACAACTTCCCGCGCAATCATATCAGCATCGACAACGGGGATATCCAAACTTTTGAAAATGGAAGAAATCGTACTTTTTCCGCTCGCGATCCCTCCTGTTAAACCAATAATCACAGGTCACACCTCACAATTTCAATACCCCCAGGATAATTAGGATTACTCCTGGTAAAAAATTAATTAACCGTACAAATGAAAAGCTTGAAAATATTTTTCCGAGTTTCATTCCAGCTACGAGAAAAAATGAACTCATCGTTGCTACAATCAATGCCGTTTGTAAATGTGGAAAGCCGAGTAACGAAGCACCAATTCCGGCTGCAAATGAATCGAGAGAAAGTGCCAACCCAAGCAACAGTGCCTCTAATCCAGTGATTGTCCCGGAACGGTCGATATCTGCTACATCCGGTGATCTAAGGATTTGAATTACGATGCCTAGTGATTTGATCTCCATATTCCATACATGATCCGTTGACGTTTCGGTTTGTTCATGCGGTTCTGATTTCGATCTGAATAATTGCCACAGGACATATATACCGAGAAAGATGAGCATTACCCCACCGATAGCCTCTGCAAATTCTTCAGAAATAAACGTACTTACTATAGTACCAACGTTCAATGCTGCGAGAAGCACCATGGCTGAACATAAAGCAATGAGGATAATTGAGAAATACGTTATTTTCATCTTTCGTACGCCGTAAGTGACTCCTACACCAAAACTGTCCATACTGACAGCAAAGGTCAAGGTTAATAAGGAAACCCAACCGGTCACGTCCATAAACCCTCCCTGCGTTAATGCTAGGATAGTATATGGAAGGTGCCCATCCGATGTACGACATTTTTTCTGCTTATGTGTGTTTATAAAGGAGGATTTTTAACACCCTCTTTATCTAATCTTTGTCTGACAGTTTGTACAGATATGGGTTCCTCGCCCTCCGACGACGATTCGAACGATTTCGTTCCCGCACGAATAACAGGATTCCCCTTTACGTGCATATACCGCAAGCTGCTGCTGAAACATTCCCATCTCACCTTGTGAATTAACATATGAACGAATCGTGCTGCCACCTTGATTCACTGCTTTGTCAAGGGTTTCGACAATGGATTGATGCAATTTTCCGACCTGCTTTTTGCTCAATGATTTCGCTGAGCTTTCCGGGTGAATGCCAGCTTTAAATAGGGCTTCATCGACATAAATATTCCCGAGTCCAACAACAATGGTTTGATCTAACAAAACCTGTTTAACGTTTCGACTGGTTTGCTGAAACATCCCCAATAAGTCTTCGGCTGCAAACGAATCCGATAGTGGCTCTGGTCCGAGTTGGGACAACGGGAGGTAGTTCTCTTCCTCTCCACGTTCGAATACATGCATCGTCCCGAATTTCCGAACATCTCGATACCTAAGTTCGGTACCGTCCGTAAACGAAAACCTGACGTGGGTGTGTTTATCCACCTCGTCCTGTTTATCAGCCACGACATAACGTCCTTCCATTCGGAGGTGGGAGATTAATACAACATCATCCATGACGATTTTCAGAAACTTCCCTCTACGTCCAATTGACGTGATCGTTTGACCGATTAAAAGAAAACGAAATTGTTCTATATCATCTGGCCGCTTAATGATTTTCGACCAGCTGACCTTCACATCTTCAATCTGTTTTCCCAAGATTAATGTTTCAAGTGTTCTTCTTACAGTTTCTACTTCTGGCAATTCCGGCATTCCACTCACCTACATTTTTTACTTAGCATCGTACCATGTGTCGCCATAGGAATAATCCACTTTTAATGGAACATCTATCTGTATTGCTTGCTCCATGACATCTGGAACGATCCTCTCCAGTATCTCGATCTCTTCCTTAGGTGCTTCGAAAATCAATTCATCGTGTACTTGTAAAAGCATCCTCGTCTGTAAACCCTCTGCCTTTAAACGTTCAGCCATACTGACCATCGCTTTTTTGATGATATCAGCGGCAGAACCTTGAATCGGTGTATTCATAGCGGTTCGTTCCGCGAAGCTTCTTAAATTGAAATTCCGGCTCGTAATTTCCGGGAGATATCTTCTGCGGTTCAACATCGTTGTGACATAGCCATCTTGCTTCGCCTGCTGTACAATATCGTCCATATATTGCTTTACACCCGGGAAGCTTTCAAAATAACGCTGAATAAATTGGCCTGCCTCTTTTCGGGTAATACCAAGACTTTGAGAAAGACCATAATCACTGATCCCATAAACGATACCGAAATTAACGGCCTTTGCTTGTCGACGCATGTCAGAAGTAACCTCATCCTCTGAAACATGAAAAACGTCCATTGCCGTTTTCGTGTGGATATCTAATTCATTGTTAAAGGCATCAATCAATTTTTCGTCCTGAGCAATATGCGCTAAAACTCTTAACTCGATCTGCGAGTAATCTGATGCAAACATGACCCAATCTTTTTCTGAAGGTACGAATGCTTGTCTTATTTTTCTGCCCGCCTCTAAGCGAATTGGGATGTTTTGAAGGTTGGGATCAATCGAACTTAGACGGCCAGTTTGCGCTAGCGCCTGATTGAACCGCGTATGAATCTTTTCGGTTTCACGGTTCACAACCTTCAACAAGCCCTCGATATAGGTAGAATTCAATTTACCTAGCTGACGGAAAAAAAGAATTTCTTCGACCACCTCATGTTTGTCCTTCAGCTTTTCAAGCACATCCGCTGAGGTTGAGTATCCAGTTTTTGTTTTCTTGATAGCTGGAAGCTGCAATTTTTCAAACAGAATCTCTCCAAGCTGTTTTGGTGAATTGATATTGAACTCTGTACCGACTAGCTCATAAATTTTAGTTTCTATTTTCTTAAGCTGTTCTTCGAGTTCAGTACCCATATCCTCAAGTCGTTTCACATCGACCTGTACACCCTGCTGCTCCATCTTGCCAAGCACTAACGATAAAGGCATCTCGAGGTTATAAAACAAGTCATCCTGTTCGTTTTTCTTTATGCTTTCCTGCAATTTAGGAACAACTGCTTGAAGCATACTTGCCTTCCGTACGATATGTTCGCTTAGCATATCCTGATCCGGAACCTTTTGTTTGGCTCCTTTTCCATACACGGCTTCATCACTGGACACAGCGTTCAGGCCGAGACGTGATGCAATAGAAGGAATATCATGAGAAGATTCAGATGGGTTTAACAGATAAGAGGCAATGAGTGCATCAAATGTGACCCCTCTCAAATGTATCCCCTTCCAGGCTAATGAAACGATTGCTTGTTTAGCATCAGAAGTATATTTTTCAATTTCTCCATCCTCAAGCCACGCGATTAACGTATCTGATTTTAACGCGATGTCCGTAGGTATAAAATAATTCCCTTTTTCATTTACAACTCCGAATCCTAAAATATCACCATTATGATAGTTTTCTTCTAAACACTCTATGACAATTGCTCCGTTTGAACCGAGTTCCTCTTCCGTAATTTCATCAAGGATGTCATACTTGATTTCTTCTGCAGGTTTTTCCGCCTCTTCAGCAGCTTCACTATCATACTTTGCGAGTAAAGAATTGAACCCAAGCTCCTTGAACAACTTGATTACATCTTCTGAGAACTCTTGATGGAAATCACAGTGATCCAGCTTCACGTCGATCGGAGCATCCTGATCGATCGTCGCAAGCTTTTTACTCATTTCGGCCAATTCTTTATGTTCTTCAAGCTTCTCTTTAAGCTTTTTCCCGGAAATCTTTTCAATCGATTCAAGTACGTTTTCAACGGTCCCGTACTCTTTTAGGAGCTTGATAGCCGTCTTCTCTCCAACACCCGGAACCCCAGGAATGTTATCAGAGCTATCACCCATTAGCCCCTTCATATCGATAATCTGTTCAGGAGTCAGCCCATATCGTTCTTCTACATGTTGAAGATCGTATGTATCAACGTCTGTAATTCCTTTTCTAGTAAGAGCGACGGTCACATTATCACCAACAAGCTGCAATAAATCCTTATCACCTGTAATGACCTTGACATCCCATTCATCAGAATTGGATTGTTTCGATAATGTTCCGATAATGTCATCTGCTTCGTATTGTTCAAGCTCATACCGTTTGATTTTAAACGCATCTAAAAGCTCACGAATCAATGGGAACTGTTCCGAAAGTTCTGGTGGTGTCTTTTGTCTTCCGCCCTTATATTCATTAAACGTCTTATGGCGGAAAGTTGTTTTCCCTGCATCAAATGCAACAACCATATGAGTTGGTGCTTCTTCTTCAATTACCTTTAAAAGCATGGTAGTAAATCCATAAACTGCATTCGTATAAACCCCTTTATCATTATTTAAAAGGGGCAATGCAAAAAACGCTCGGTAAGCAATACTATTTCCATCGATCAATACGAGTTTATTTTTACTCATCCGAATCCCTCCTCGTCCAATAACACTCTAGCTTTAGTTTACCATGTTTATTTTAATAAAGAAAAAAGGATTCATCCTCCCACGACTAAAGCATTGATCTTTGTAAACGAGGTGACGATCGACATATCGCCTGCCGGTGTTGTTCGCTTTTCCTTCTAGGCTCATCATCTCGCATTTCGAATCAATCGGACTTTGGTTGATTTCCCGAACAGTTTCTGACGAAAAGTGAGCCACGCACGGGAAGCCATTTTTTTGGCAACCGAGGCATTGACTTCATTCCCAAAGTGTTGGCGGATGGGTTTGACCCACTGATGGGCATAGGTAAATGACAATTAATTATTTAAGTTACACGAGAAATCAATTTCACCACGCACACGTCCGAATCTCACTTGATTATTTTTTGATTTTAGGAAATGACAGGAGAAATGTCGTACCTGCATCGTTTGCACTTTTCACCTGAATCGAGCCTTTATGTGCTTCGACTAAATGTTTGACGATTGCGAGTCCAAGTCCTGTTCCACCAGAATTTCTACTTCGTGCTTTATCAATTCGATAGAACCTTTCAAATATGCGTGGGATTTCCTCATCATCCATTCCAATTCCGGTATCCTTTACAGTCACATTTACAGCCCCTGGCTCTTCACTGCCGATTAACTGAACAGTACCTCCAGAAGGGGTATAGCTTATTGCATTATTAACAAGGTTGATCAAAATTTGCTTGATCCTCAAGGCATCCCCTTCAATCTGGAGATCATCGCATGTTGAAACAACGAAATGTATATCTTTTTCATTCGCTCGTGTTTCAAGTAAGTTTTTGACATCATTAATAATCAGCCCAACATCAATTCTTTGCAATTCCAGCTGAAAATTCGCCTGTTCCATTTTCGTAAAATCGAGCAAATCATTGATCAGTCTTTGAAGACGGTCACTTTCCTTCCAAATTATCGTTAAGAACTTTGTTCGAAGTTCTTTGTTATCCATCGCACCATCCAGCAGAGTTTCAGCAAAGCCTTTCAGTGACGTAACAGGTGTCCGAAGTTCGTGGGAAACATTCGCAACAAAATCTTTTCGTACTTGTTCGAGGTTTTTCAGTTCTGTAATGTCATGAAACACAAGAACGATTCCCTTTAAGTTTTCATACTGACCTAAAATCGGTACACAAGTAACATCAAAGTGCTTTCGTGTGATTCCAACCGATAAAAGAACCTGCTTACGAACAATTTTTTCTGTGAGGAAAGTTTCCTTCACGAGCTCAACTACATCTTCATGCGGCATTATTTCATGGTACATTTTATCGTTCAAGACGTTCCCATCCACTAAAAACGTTTCTTTATAAAAGCGGTTCATCAGATTTATATATCCTTTAGAATCGATCAAGAGAAGTCCGCTTCCCATATTTTCAATCACAGTCTTCATCCGCTCTTGCTCCGCTTCCCTTGAACGTGTTATTTGCTCAAGATTACGTGCAAGGACATTAAGGGAATGGTTAAGTTCGCCCGATTCCCTTAGCTGATACTCATGGCTTCTAGCTTTGTAATTTCCACGTGCAAGCTCACTTGCAACTCTCACGGCATCATCAACTGGATTAGCAAGCTTGTTCGTAAGTCGGAAGGTTAAATAGATTAAAATACAATACCCAAAAAATAGTGAAAACAATATGGGAAACCATATTTTCCGTACATCATTTTTAAAGGTTTGATCTGAAATTGTTAGGACAAGGAATCCATCCAATGAATCTCCTTCTGTCAGAGCAATTACAAAGTCGGTGTACCCTTCACGCTTCAATTGTTGAACATTATTTGTCACCTTTTTAAAACGGTCAGAATCAACCAATTCCCTACCGGATATCGTTGATTCAATAACATCACCGTCTCCGGAATAATACGTGAGCCCGCCATCTAATTCTTCTGCTAAATGCTCCAGCGGTTCTTCGATATCCCTATTGTCCTGAACAGACTTTGCGACCAGCCGTAATTGGGTTTCATAAGCTTCAACCTTCTGACGTTCAATACCTCCGATTGAAAGGTTTGCAATTAAAAAGCCTAGTAAGAGAAAGATGATGCTTGTGAAAACGACAAAGGCATTTAAAATTCGCCCGCGAAAGTTGCTCATCTATTGAGGGCCCTCCAGTTTATACCCTAATCCCCGAATCGTCTTTATATAGATCGGTTTCCGTGTATTTTGTTCAATTTTTTCCCGAAGATGGCTAATATGTACATCGACGATCCTCGTATCCCCCACAAAATCATAATTCCAAATTGCACTGAGTAATTGCTCTCTTGAGAGGACACGGCTTTTATTTTTGACAAGATAAACGAGTAGTTCGAATTCCTTCGGTGTCAATTCAAGTGCGCGCTCTTGAAAGAAGGCTTCATAGTTTTCAGGAAAGACCTTTAAATCACCGATTTCAAGAAATTCTGTATTAGAATCAGCACGATCTGATGACGTAGTTATTTGACTTCTTCTTAAAATTGCTTTAACACGTGCAACGACTTCTCTTGGACTAAAGGGTTTTGTCATATAATCATCTGCACCAAGCTCAAGACCTAACACTTTATCAAACTCATCATCCTTTGCTGTCAGCATCAAGATTGGAATCATGTGTTGAGTTTGACGGAGATTCTTACATATGTCTAATCCATCCATACCTGGCAGCATCAAGTCAAGAACAAGCAAATCGGGTGTTTCAGCTTTTGCTAGTTCTAACCCCTTTATCCCATCCAAAGCAGTGATCACTTCAAAACCAGCCTGCTCTAAATTGAATTGAAGCAGTGTGTTAATCGATTCTTCATCTTCAACAACCAATATTTTCTCGTTCATGGGCTTCCCCCAACCTAATAGGATTCATCTTTTGCCTTTATTCTTACACATAAGAACCTAAAAAAAAACAAAAAAGCCGAAAACGACTTTTTTGTTAACGAATATTTACATTAGCTTAAAAAAAATAACGTTCAATGCGTGAGGACTTTTCAAGGAACGAAGAAGTTGGACTGAATCCATCACGTTGTGAGATCACGTCGAACTGACTCACCTCCTGTGAGCCCTAAAAATTATCGAACGTTCTAGCAGTAATCGAACGCGGTGGATACGGTGGACATACATCGATATCCCCGTCGATAATGACCTCCTGTGATTCATCGAATCCTTTGATTCCGATGGTCACAAGATGGTTCTCTGAATCTACCCCTGTCACTTCAAACTTTAATACAATCGTTGCATAGTGGTGGACAGGATTTGGAAACGAAATGTTCTGTCTAATAATACAACTCCCTGGACCAGGAAGGAATTTGCTGATTGATGACGTAACAAAACCTAGCAACATTATCTGTGGAACAACTGGTTTCTTAAACGGAGTCAATGATGCATAATCATGTTGGATGAAAAGCGGATTATTGTCGTCCGTTAACCCTAAATAAAGAAGAATATCTTTATCCTCAATGGTTTCAGTAATTTCTAATTTCTCCCCAATATTGATTTCTTCGATTTTTCGTCCGATTTTTCGTTTTTTCCCTAGTAACATGCTGTTCCCTCCTCTGAAGTAAGCGATTACATTTTTCTATAAAGAAATCTTGGTAAAGTCAAGCCTTAGCTAAACTAAATACTATAGAAAGCATTATGCTGTAGTGAAAAATAAAAACATTCTGACATAAGTATGTAAAGAAAGAATTCGAGAAAAACTCTCGAATTCCTCCTTTTTCATTGTTCCATTTTTACGATAAAACATTCATGACATTGCGTACGGAGTCAGCAGACTTATCAAGCTCAGCTTTTTCTTCATCTGTAAGATCAAGCTCGATGATTTCTTCAAGTCCATTTCCACCAAGGATGGTCGGTACTCCTAGACAAATACCATCGTACCCATATTCTCCTTCAAGGTAAGCAATGGCTGGAAGTACACGGCGTTGATCCTTCAGAATCGCTTCAACCATCTCGACTAGTGAAGCCGCTGGTGCATAATAAGCACTGCCGTTACCTAATAGTTGAACGATTTCACCGCCGCCTTTTCGGGTACGCTCAACAATAGCATCCAGTCGGTCCTTGTCGATTAACTTATCTAGTGGAATCCCTCCAGCATTCGAGTAACGGATCAATGGAACCATATCGTCCCCATGTCCACCAAGAACAAAGCCGCGGATGTCCTTAACTGACAGATTCAACTCTTCAGCAACGAATGTACAGAAACGTGCTGTATCGAGAATACCGGATTGACCGATCACTCGATTTTTAGGGAAACCGGATTCTTTCAGTACGGTATATGACATTGCATCCACAGGATTCGTTAAGACAATGATTGTACAATCCGGAGAATATTTTACGATTTCCTGAGTGACACTTTTCATGATTTTAGCATTTGTATTTACGAGGTCATCACGGCTCATCCCAGGCTTACGTGCAATACCTGCAGTAATGACAACGATGTCAGAATCTGCTGTATCTTCATAGTTGGCCGTACCAGTAATCTTTGAATCAAATCCTTGAACAGGACTTGCCTCTAGCATATCAAGCGCTTTACCTTTTGTAGGGTCTTCCATATTTGGAATATCTACAAGAACGACATCTCCAAGTTCTTTTTGTCCAGCGATAAATGCAGTAGTAGCACCAGTAAAGCCGCCACCGATTACAGAGATTTTGTTTCGCCTGTTTGCCATTACTGTTTCCCCCTACTCCATATTTTTGATGAGTTCGTCACCGAACTCAGAACATTTAACTTCCGTTGCGCCTTCCATTAAACGAGCGAAGTCATACGTTACAACCTTGCTTGCGATTGTTTTTTCCATAGACTTGATGATCATGTCGGCAGCTTCGTTCCAACCGATGTGCTCAAGCATTAATACTCCAGAAAGAATAACGGAAGACGGATTAACTTTATCCATACCAGCATACTTTGGTGCTGTACCATGAGTTGCTTCAAAAATAGCATGTCCTGTTTCGTAGTTGATGTTTGCTCCTGGCGCAATTCCGATACCACCAACCTGTGCGGCTAAAGCATCAGAAACGTAATCACCATTCAGGTTCATTGTTGCAACGACATCGAACTCTGCAGGACGAGTCAAAATTTGTTGTAGGAAAATGTCCGCAATGGAATCCTTGATGATGATTTTCCCTGCTGCTTCTGCTTCGGATTGTGCTTTGTTTGCAGCGTCCTTACCGTCTTTTTCAACGATACGGTCATATTCAGCCCATGTGAACACTTTATCTCCAAATTCTTGTTCAGCAACCTCATAACCCCAGTTCTTAAAGGCACCTTCAGTGAACTTCATAATGTTCCCTTTGTGCACAAGGGTTACGCTCTTACGGCCTTCGTTAAGTGCATACTCAATCGCCGCTCGAACAAGACGTTTCGTACCTTCCTCAGAAACCGGCTTGATTCCGATTCCAGATGTCTCAGGGAAACGAATCTTGTTTGCCCCCATTTCCTCTTGAAGGAATTGGATCACTTTCTTCACTTCGTCGGATCCTTTTGCATACTCAATACCAGCATAGATATCTTCAGTATTTTCACGGAAAATGACCATATCTGTATCTTCAGGCTTTTTAACAGGTGATGGTACACCAGTGAAATAACGTACAGGACGCAAGCATGTAAAAAGGTCTAGTTCCTGACGCAGCGCTACGTTCAAGGAGCGGATACCGCCGCCGACTGGTGTAGTCAATGGTCCCTTGATAGCCAATATGTATTCATTGATTACATCAAGCGTTTCTGAAGGTAACCATTCCCCTGTTTTGTCATATGCCTTTTGACCAGCAAGGACCTCTTTCCAAACAATCTCTTTCTCGCCATTGTATGCTTTCTTAACCGCACCTTCTAAAACCTTTGATGCTGCCGCCCAAATATCTGGACCCGTTCCATCTCCTTCAATAAATGGGATAATCGGGTTGTTCGGTACGTTTAAAACACCATTATCTACTGTAATACGTTCTCCGTTTGACAAAATCATTACCTCCTGGTTGATAAATGTTTTACATCCCTATCGTCACAAATTCGATATGAATTAATCAAGTTTGATGGTGATGCACAGAAAACAGACACTACCGAGCGAGCAATCAGTCGTCGATCGCCTGTTCCCTATTTTGACCATCCCATCGGTTTTTATCGATTTTCAATTGATACAAATTGTTGCATTGAAGGTCCAGTATATTCTGCACGTGGACGAATCAATCGATTATTATCATATTGTTCAAGAATATGAGCTAACCAGCCTGATAATCTGCTCATTGCAAAGATTGGAGTGAATAGATCGTGCTTAAGACCGAGGCTGTGGTATACAGATGCCGAGTAGAAATCGACATTCGGCAGCAATCCTTTTTCCTTTGTCATCAACTCATCAAGCTTAACAGACATTTCATACCATTTTGTCTCACCGGTAATGCTTGTTAATTGCTTGGACATTTCACGAAGATGTTTTGCTCGTGGATCTCCGTCCTTGTAAACACGATGTCCGAATCCCATGATTTTCTCTTTTCGTTCAAGAGCATCCTTGAGGTAAGGTTCAACATTTTCTACTTCCCCAACATCAGATAGCATCTTCATAACACGCTCGTTTGCTCCACCGTGTAACGGCCCTTTTAAAGCACCAATCGCAGCGGTCACCCCAGAGTAAACATCAGATAATGTTGCAACACATACGCGTGCTGTAAATGTCGATGCATTCAATTCGTGATCAGCGTGCAATACCAATGCTTTATTAATCGCGTTTACTGATATCTCGTCCGGTTCTTTTCCGTTCAGCATGTAAAGGAAGTTTGCCGCATAGCTTAGGTCTTCTTTCGGCTCAATTACTTCTTTACCATCACGTAATCGTGAGAACGCTGCAACGATTGTGGATAGTTTAGCTAACAAGCTGATTGATTTGTTAAGGTTTGCCTCTTCACTCATATTATCCGCGTTCTCATCATATAACCCTAATGAGGAAACGGCTGTACGAACTCCTGCCATCGGATGAATTTCACCGAGTGGATACTGTTTAAGCATGTCCATAACCTGTGAAGGAACTGCATACTGTGAAGACAGTTTCCCCTTGAATTCATTCAATTCTTTTTCCGTTGGTAGCTTCCCGTACCATAGTAAGTATACGACCTCTTCAAAGCTAGCATGATCTGCAAGATCGTCAATATTATAGCCTCGATATGTTAGTACACCATCAATAATGGAACTTACTGAGGATGTTGTGGCTACAATGCCTTCTAAACCTCTAGTTGTTGTCATGGCTCTCTCTCCTTTTAAATTAGTTTTCTCTGTCTTATTAAAAAGACGTAGATAATAAAGAAAATGCTTACAAGCAAAGGGTATCAAAATAATTTGAACCCAAAATATTAGGTAAACATATTAAGGAAGGATAAAACACATACAGTACAATTATAAACAATTCTCTGACTTTTGTGAACGCCCAAGGCTTGAAAACCTTATTTCCATAACGAATTTTCGATTCTCATCCCGTGATCAATTGAACGATGCGTATCGCCAGATAAGCTATACCCGCTCCTATCAAAGGACCTACTGCGATTCCATTGAAAAGGCTTACTGCTAAAATCGTACCTATAACTAATGTAGTGGTAATATGTGGATCTTCGGTCAAAAGCTTAATACCGCTTGCAGCAATCAGAGCAACTGCAATCCCTGATCCAAGAGCGATCCACCCGTAATAGGACTTCATTGCTTCGCCTAATTGTTTAAATCCTATTTCCCCGGTTGCAATTGGAATTAGAACAGCGACTGTAATTATTATGACTCCCCATTCGATCCCTCTTTTTTGTATTAACGGAAAGAACCGGTCACCTAAACCGACCCATTTAATTATGAGAAGAAAGGCAACTGCTATGATCAATGATTTATTTTTTGCCATTAAAGCAATAGCCAGAAGAACAACGAGGAATAGGGATGCTTGGTCAAGCATTTGACACTTCCTTCCATACACTGCAATTTCTGGATTGAAACTTGATGCAAGTAAATGTAAAATAATACTATTCCTAAGGGGCTGGCAAAATAGCGGAGCAAAGTTCCAATTGTTGAATTAAGAGAAATGGTTTGTCCGCAGACGACCATACCCCAAAAGAAAGGATAAGATGTAGTTGAATCTTCAATATGTTTATAGTTTTATCCGGTTTCTACTTATAATTGCCATTTTATTGTTTTCACTCGTTGCACTCTATTATGTTGCACATGTAACCTACCCTTTTATTATTGCGTTAATTCTTGCATTTATGATTAACCCGATCGTCAATCTACTTGAACGGAAAGGGAAAATGCCGAGAGGACTTGCCGTCTTTGTCGTAATTCTGATTTTGATCGGGTTGATTGTCGGCTTTGTAACTCTCATAATCAGTGAAATGATTTCAGGGTTCGGCTATTTGGCTGAAGTTATTCCCGAGCATACAAAAACGCTCGTCCAGTTTGCCCAAACGTATTTTACCCAGCAAATCCTGCCGATCTATTATGATCTCGCAGCAATGTTCCAACAGCTTGATCCTGCCCAGCAGGAAACGATTACGAATAACATCGAATCAGTCGGTAAAAATATTACAACCAACGTAAGGGAGTTCGTTCAATCATTTTTGACAGGCTTGCAAAATTTCCTATTAAACTTGCCGAATGTTGTAACAGTGCTGATTTTCTCTTTATTAGCGACATTTTTCATAAGTAAAGACTGGTACCGATTTCAGGGATGGATAGCAAAACGGACACCTAAGCGTACTGTTGAAAGTGGACAAAGTGTATACCGTGAGCTACGAAAGGCACTCTTTGGATTCATGAAAGCTCAGTTGACATTAATATCAATTACGGCAGCTATCGTGCTTGTCGGCCTTTTGATCTTGCAGGTGGATTATGCAATCACGATTGCGATCCTGACCGGTGTAGTTGACTTACTCCCATACCTTGGGACTGGTGCGGTATTTATTCCGTGGATCATTTATTCATTCATTATTGAAGACTTTACCCTGTCTATCGGCCTGTCGATTCTATACGGTGTCGTGATTATCCAACGACAGATCATGGAACCGAAAATACTATCTTCAAGTATTGGACTCGATCCCCTGGCAACATTAATTTCACTTTTCGTAGGATTTAAGTTATTCGGGTTCCTCGGTTTGATAATCGGGCCAGTTATACTCGTGATCATACGCGCATTAAACCAAGCAGACGTATTTCAGGATTTATGGAGTTTCATTATCGGAAAAAAAGCATCGTAACAAGAAAAGCGAAAATCCCTTTGGCAACCACGAAGGTTACTGAAAGACTATTTAGGAGGATGTTGCCCTACGATGCCCTCTAACCGTCACTCTCTGCACGTTGAGGCCATCAGACGACCTCTTGTTCACTTTGAGCGTTTGACATAACTTAGTAAGGACCTTATCGAATTCGAATCCTTTTTATCGATAAGGTCCTTCTTCGTTTAGGGAAATATGACTTACCTACGATCGAAACGTAAAAGTAAACTGTCCGCTTTCGATCTTCTTCTGAATGAAACGCCTCATCCACATCTTAATTACTGACCGCGTAAACGGAAACAGTAATAGAAAACCCGTCGCATCCGTTATAAATCCCGGGGTAAGCAACAAGCTTCCTCCGATAAGAATGCAAATTCCGTCTAGAAGGACATCACTCGGCACATCCCCGTTTTGCAATTGGACTTGTGCAAGCCTTAATGCTTCCATACCCTCACGTTTAGCCAACCATGCCCCAGTAACTCCAGTTGCTATGATTACTAAAATCGTAAATGGAATTCCAAATGTTTTGCCAGACCAAATCAGTATACCAATTTCCAATGCAGGAACAATGATCAGTATCAATAATAGAATTCGAAACATATAATCCGCTCCTAACTTAAAGGACGTGATCAATTAAAGGACTAATTAGCCAACAATAATGCGGACGATTATAATACGCTCGTATGCCCGCTATAAACAACCCCTCTTGACCCATCTACAGTAATCGCTTGACCATCCTTGAAAAGCTTTGTAGCATTATCAACACCGACGATAACCGGAATACCGAGGCTTAATCCGACTACAGCAGCATGACTTGTTAAACCGCCTTCCTCTGTAATAATCGCTGAAGCGTTCTTAAGCGCGGGAATCATATCACGATCTGTACCAAGGGTAACGAGGATATCACCTTCCTCGACTTTTTCAATTGCATCCTCGGCGTTGTTTGCAACGGCAACTTTTCCCGCAACTGATTTTTGACCGATTCCTTGTCCTTTTGCAATGACGTCTCCAACAACATGTACTTTCATCAGGTTGGTCGTGCCTGTTTCACCTACAGGAACGCCTGCTGTTATTAATACGAGATTTCCATGACGAACAATTCCTGATTTTAAGGATGCATTAACAGCAATGTCCAACAGTTCATCAGTAGAAGTTGCTTCTTCACTTAGTTGCGGTACAACTCCCCATACGAGAGACATACGTCTGCAAACCGCTTCTGAACTAGTTACAGCGATAATAGAAGCCTCAGGACGATATTTAGAAATCATCCGTGCTGTATGACCACTTTCGGTAGGAGCAATAATCGCAGAGATATTCAGATTATATGCTGTATGTGATACAGATTGACTAATTGCATCTGTTACAGTAAGCTTGCTCGATTTACTTCGTGAATGTAGAATCTCTTCATGATTTAATGCACTTTCAGCTTTTCGTGCAATTTTATCCATCGTTTGAACAGCTTCTACAGGGTATGAGCCTGCAGCCGTTTCTCCTGATAGCATTATCGCATCTGTACCATCAAAAATGGCATTCGCTACATCACTCGCTTCTGCACGGGTCGGACGTGGGTTGCGTTGCATCGAATCCAGCATTTGTGTAGCAGTTATGACTGGTTTACCCATGTCATTGCATTTACGAATCAATTTTTTCTGAACAAGTGGAACTTCCTCAGCCGGAATTTCAACCCCTAAATCACCCCGAGCAACCATCAAGCCATCGGAAACCTCTAAAATCTCCTCGATGTTATCGACACCCTCTTGGTTTTCAATTTTAGGGATGATATTGATATGTTCAGCATTATGACGTTCTAGGATCTCACGAATTTCCAACACATCGGAAGCACGTCGAACGAAGGATGCAGCAATAAAGTCAACACCCTGTTGAATCCCGAATTCAATATCCTTTGCATCTTTCTTAGTGATTCCTGGCAGGTTTACTGAAACATTCGGAACATTAACGCCTTTTTTATTCTTTAAAACGCCACTGTTCAGAACTCGTGTGATTAATTGCCGTTCTTCAATTCCGGTTACCTCAAGCTCGATCAATCCATCATCAAGCAGAATTTTTGAACCGACCTGTACATCCTTGACTAGACCCGGATAAGTGATGGAAATTTTTGATTCGTTTCCAGTCAGCTCGTCCATCGAAACGATTAAATCTTGTCCAGCTCTCAGATTCACTTCACTGTTTTCAAGTGTACCAGTACGAATTTCAGGACCTTTGGTGTCGAGCAAAATCGCAATGGTTTGCTTTGTTTGCTTTGATGCTTCGCGAATATTTACGATTCGCGCTCCATGTTCTTCGTAATCCCCATGGGAAAAGTTTAACCGGGATACATTCATCCCAGAGTCAATCAGTTTCTTTAACGTTTCGACTGTTTCGCTGGCAGGACCAATCGTACAGACAATTTTGGTTTTTCTCATCGTGTTCCTCCTTGAATTTCTCTATTAGATCGATAGCTCTTTAGAGAGCTGATACATATCATTATCAATTTTATGACGTTGGGAAAGAACCTCATCAATTTTATGAGCAACGAGCTCGTTCTTTTGAATTCCAACTGCCTTTCCTTTCTCACCGGTGATCAACATGCGTACAGCCTTTGCACCGAGCCGGCTTGCCAGGACACGATCGAACGCAGTTGGTGAACCACCGCGCTGTATATGTCCCAGCACTGTTACCCTCGTTTCATAGCCTGTCGCTTCTTGAACTTGAGCAGCAATGTCAACACCGCTGCCTACACCTTCCGCCACGACGATGATACTATGTTTCTTGCCACGATCATGTCCGCGTGTCAGACGCTTTACGATGTGATCCATCTGGAAGTCTTCTTCTGGTATTAAAATCGACTCTGCTCCGCCTGCTAAACCTGACCAGAGAGCAATATCACCAGCGTTTCTTCCCATAACCTCGATCACGTATGTACGTTCATGGGACGTCGCCGTATCACGAATTTTATCAATCGCATCGATTACTGTATTCAGTGCAGTATCAAAACCGATTGTAAAATCAGTACCAGGGATGTCATTATCAATTGTACCTGGAAGAGTAATTGTCGGAAACCCGTGCTCGGTCAGTTTTTGAGCCCCGCGATAGGAGCCATCCCCACCGATTACCACAAGTCCCTCAATACCGAACTTTTTCAGTTGCTCGACACCTTTCTTTTGCCCTTCAAGGGTTTTAAATTCCTCACACCTTGCTGAATATAACATCGTTCCTCCACGATGAATTATATCCCCAACGGACCCGAGTTCCATTTTCTCAATATGTCCGGAAATAAGACCAGAATATCCATGGAAAATGCCATACACTTCTAGTTCCTGATAAATGGCTTCTCTGACAACCGCCCGTACGGCAGCATTCATCCCCGGACTATCTCCTCCACTCGTTAATACGCCTATCCGTTTCATCTCTCTTTCACCTCATCATCGTATATGTTGTGTACTTAAAATATCATTTTCCAAAATGGAAGACAATAAACAAGTCTGAACATGAAAAAAAGAGGTGCTCAGCAGGAATCAGGATAGTTTCCAAAATGGAATTTATCTATTCCCCGTCTGAGTCAACCTCTTTCGCTAATTGACACCAATGGAATCGCTTTCAAACGTATACTTTCCAATTTTTTTATACTTTTCGTATCGGTGTTCGACAAGTTCATCGCTGCTCATTTTTCCAAGCTCATCCAAGGAAGTCTGCAGTGTTTCCTCAATCAAGGAAGCCTGAGTATGCGGATCCTTATGAGCTCCACCCTTTACTTCGGGAATCATTGTATCAATAATCCCCATTTCTAAAAGGTCAGGAGCAGTAATCTTCATTGATTCAGCTGCCCGTTTCGCCTGCGAAGCATCTTTCCATAGTAAAGCCGCAGCCCCTTCAGGCGAAATAACAGAGTACCAGGAGTTTTCGAGCATGTGGACATGGTTACCTACACCGATTGCAAGTGCACCACCGCTTGCACCTTCACCAATAACGATACAAATAACAGGGACCTTCAAGCCCGCCATCTCGATTAAATTACGAGCAATCGCTTCACTTTGTCCCCGTTCTTCAGCAGACATACCTGGATAAGCCCCTTTTGTATCGAGGAGGCATATAATCGGACGATTGAACTTTTCAGCTTGTTTCATCAACCTTAGTGCTTTCCGGTAGCCTTCCGGGTGTGGCATTCCGAAATTACGACGTAGGTTTTCCTTCGTATCTTTTCCCCTTTGGTGTCCGATGACCGTAACGGATTTACCGTGGAACTTGGCAATCCCTCCGACAATCGCTTCATCATCACCGTAAAGACGATCTCCGTGAAGCTCCAGAAAATCAGTGAAAAGCATATGGATATAATCTAAAGTCGTCGGGCGTTCATGATGACGAGCGATTTGGACACGGTCCCATGGAGTCATTTTCCCATATACTTCTTTCTCTACGATTACAAGACGTTCCTCTAGACTATCTACTTCGTCAGATAGGTCGATCCCTTTTTCATCCATAAACGTTTTAAGCTCTTTGATTTTATTTCTCAATTCAACGACTGGTCGTTCAAATTCCAATTCACCAACCACTACTCTTCACCTCCTGTCCTATGAATATCTAATACCGTTGCTAATGTGGATTTTAACTTTGAACGATGGATGACAGAATCCAATTGGCCGTGTTTTAATAGAAACTCGGATGTTTGGAAATCCTCTGGAAGCTCTTGACGGATCGTTTGTTCAATAATACGTCGACCAGCAAAACCGATAAGTGCACCAGGTTCAGCAAAATTATAATCCCCCACAGAAGCAAAACTAGCTGAAACTCCGCCAGTCGTTGGATGGGTCATCACTGAAATAAACAAGTATCCTTTATCATGATGCCGTTTAAGCGCAACACTTGTCTTTGCCATTTGCATTAAACTTAACACGCCTTCTTGCATACGTGCACCGCCTGAAGCGGTAAAAATAATGAATGGCTTTTTTTCGTCAGTTGCTACCTCAATTGCTCTTGTTATTTTCTCACCAACTACCGAACCCATACTTCCCATTCGAAAGTGAGAATCCATAATTGCAATTACAATCGGGTTTCCGTCAATTTCTCCTTTTCCAGTTACAACAGCCTCGTTAATTCCCGTTTTTGCTCGATCCTTTTCGATTCGATCGAGATAATCAGGGAAATCGAGTGGGTTTTCAGTTTTCATTTCTTGAAACAGTTCTTCGAAAGTATTAGAATCGATTGTTTTTTGAATCCTTTCCTGTGCGGTCATTCGAAAATGAAAACCACAAGAAGTACATACCTTATGCGCTTTATTTAATTCTTTTGTCGTCATAATCGTCTTACATTCCGGGCATTTTGTCATGATGCCTTCTGGTACGTCCTGCTTTAATTTTTCAGAGGGTATCGTTGCATATTTACGTTTTTTTGCAAACAAGTCTTTTAACAAGTCATTGCACCTCCATGATTCCCCTATCACTTACTATTTTGTATGTCCTATAATTTAACGACAGAAACGGTCAATTGTATCTACAGCTTCATAACCACTTCCGTCAATGATCATTGATAGAATTTTTTCGTAGTCTTTGAGCGGATATTTATGTTCTCTTGAATATGAAGTATAATCATAATCAATAAGTTCAATCCATAATCGATGTAAGAGAGAGTTATGTGCTGCTTCCATCACCTTGTGGAAGAAGTTCCAATCGGCTCTAGCAAAATCTTCAGGTGAGGCATTTTCTTTCATCGAGTAAACGGTTTTTTTTAACACTTTCAATTGCTCGTCTGTCCTTCTTAAAGAAGCTAACTGAACAGCATCTCTTTCTATTAGACAGCGTGTCTCTGTGAGCTCACTTCTTGCAGTCGCATCATTTAAAATAAAAGAGGCGAGAACTTGAACGAGTCTATGTTTTCTAGCTTCTTTTATATAGGTACCTTCACCTCGCCGCGTTTCAATCAATCCGAGTAGCTCTATCGCTCTAAGTGCCTCTCGAACAGAAGATCTACCAACATTGAGTCGTTCTGATAGTTCACGCTCAGATGGCAATTTATCACCTGCTTGCAGTTGATCGTTTAAGATGATTGTTTTTAAACGTTCAAGGATTTCGACAAACACTTTTTCTCTTGGTTTGCTTGTCATTTTATCCACCACCTGCGCAGCTTGATGATCGACTACTCCTCATCGATACTTGCAAGTCTGCGTGTTTTCTCAGAAATTTCTTCAGGATCGACTTTAATTCTTGCAACACCTGTTTCCATCGCGGCCTTTGCTACACCTGCTGCTACAGAAGGTGCTACCCTCGGATCGAAGGGTGCTGGTATAACGTAATCCTCAGATAATTCATATTTAGTAATAAGGTCTGCAATCGCATAGACTGCAGCTATTTTCATTTCTTCGTTTATATGGGTTGCTCTCGTATCAAGAGCTCCACGGAATATTCCAGGAAATGCAAGAACATTGTTTACTTGATTAGGAAAATCAGAGCGACCAGTTCCAATTACTCTAGCTCCAGCTTCTTTTGCTTGTTCCGGCATGATTTCCGGGACAGGGTTAGCCATTGCAAAAATGATGGGATCATCGTTCATGCTTCTGACCATATCCGGTGTAAGTGCTCCTTCTACAGAAACTCCGATGAACACATCCATTCCTTTAACAGCTTCTTCAAGCGAACCTTCAACCTGGTGTCGGTTTGTAAAATGAGCAACCTCTGCTTTTACCCGATTCATCCCATACGGACGCCCTTCATAAATAGCACCCTTAGAGTCACACATGATGATATCTTTTACACCAAATCGATTTAGCAGTTTGATGATCGCAATTCCAGCAGATCCCGCACCATTTACGACAACCTTAATGGAAGACATCGATTTTTGGGTTAGCTTCAGCGCGTTGACAAGACCGGCAACGGTTACAATTGCTGTGCCGTGCTGATCATCGTGGAAAATCGGGATGTTAGTTTCTTTCTTGAGCCGTTCTTCAATGACAAAACAGTTCGGTGCAGCAATATCTTCAAGGTTTATACCGCCAAATGTCGGCTCTAAAAGCTTCACAGTTTGGACGATTTGATCCACATCAGTCGAATTCAGACAAATTGGAAAGGCATCGACTCCGGCAAAGCTTTTAAATAGAACTGCTTTCCCTTCCATGACCGGAAGTGCAGCCTCAGGGCCGATATTTCCAAGACCGAGCACAGCCGTTCCATCAGACACAACCGCGACGGTATTACCTTTCATCGTATATTCATAAACCTTGTTCTTATCTTCGTATATTTCCTTGCAAGGCTCTGCGACTCCTGGAGAATATGCAAGGCTTAGATCCTTGGCGTTTCTTACTGGAACCTTTGATTTGGACTCCAGCTTACCCTGATTTACTCTGTGCATATGAAGTGCTTCTTCTCGAGAAACAGACATGTGTTCATCTCCCTCATTCTATTAAAAACGTATTTAAGATTTCTAAGGCTAGGATACCAAAGTATTATTATGAATGAACTGTCAGCCGCTTGTCCGATTCAGTAACAAGGTGGTCAGACCACCTTTCGACTCATTCATTATAACAAACCAAATCAACGTGTAAAGAAATAATCTCTCATTTTAAAACAACATTATTCGATCCAAGCAATGATTCTAACTTGAAAATACAATCAGTGATGGTGTCAATATTATACTGTTTCGATAATCTGAGCGTCTTCCCACTTTGTTCATAATATAATATGACGTCGGTGTTTCCTGGATACTGTAGAACAATTTTGTGGATGCTGTGTAGAACACCTTCACCATGTTTCGTCGTATCTATTCTTAAAAATAAGTTCGCCTTGCTGTTCTCTTCCTTTTGTTGCGGAAGCGATAACGTATGGAGATCGACAGCTTTTTCGACGATCAGTTTTTGGGTATCTTTTGTTTCAACATTCCCTTCAAGTAACAGGAGCTTCCCCTCTTCAAAGCAATCTCGATATGCACGGTAGGTTTTTGGAAAAACAACACATTCGATTTCGCCAGTTTCGTCACTAATATTTACAAAAGACATCCATTCGCCTTTTTTTGTTTTGATTGTCTTGACTCTTGTTACGAGTGTCCCTATCCTTATTCCGCGCTGTTCACCTTCAATCTGGCCAATCAGACTGCGATTATACGCAATTAACACTTCCTTGAATGATTCTAGTGGATGTCCTGTTAAATAAAAACCAAGTGCTTCAAATTCAAATTGAAGCTTTTCTTTATCATGGAAGGGAGGGACTGTCTCATAGACTGACTTGGGATGGCCCTCATCATTAGGGAAAAGATCGAATTGACCTTCTTCATCAGACTTTTGGATTTTAGCAGCATATTCAAGCGCATCGTCGAGAGTTGCGAGCAACTGTGCACGGTTTTTCGTGAATTCATCCATGCACCCAGCAAGAATAAGAGACTCGAGGCTGCGCTTATTTACTACTTTCAACGATACACGCTTGCACAAATCAAATAGATCGCGGTATGCCCCCTTCTTCCTTCTCTCCTCAAGTAATGCTTCAATCGCTCGAACTCCTACATTCTTGATTACAAGTAAGCCGATACGAAGCCCCTTATTTTCCACTTTAAATCCTGATTGACTTTCGTTGATTGACGGCGGAAGTATGGATATTCCTTTCTGCCGGGCCTCATTCAAATAGGCTGCTGTCTTATTTTGATTCCCAATGGCACTGCTAAGCAGCGCAGCCATGAAGTGTAACGGATAATTGGACTTTAGGTAGGCTAGTTGGTAAGCAATGACGCTATACGCCACCGCATGCGAGCGGTTGAAACCATAATTAGCAAACCGTACGATTAGGTCATAGACATGATCGGCAGTCTCAGTCGTGTATCCATTCCTAGTCGCTCCTTGGACAAAGTGCTCTCTCTCCTTGTGCAAGACCTCTGCCTTTTTCTTACCGACTGCTCTCCGTAGTAAATCTGCCTCACCGAGAGAAAACCCTGCCATTTTAGACGCAATTTGGATGATCTGTTCCTGATAAACAATCACACCGTACGTTTTTTCTAAAATCGATTTGAGGTCTGGGTGTGGATAGCGAACCGTACGTTTTCCATGTTTCCCTTCAATATAAGCAGGGATATTTTCCATTGGGCCTGGTCTGTACAATGCGTTTACCGCCACGATGTCTTCAAATTCAGACGGTTTCAATTTCATAAGCACCTTTCGCATTCCATCCGACTCGAGCTGGAAAATCCCTGTCGTATCCCCTTCACTTAAATGCTTATACGTATTTTCATCGTTAAATGGAAGTGTATTCAGGTTAAGCTTTTCCCCATGATCCTTTTCGATCAATGTGCAAATATCTTCTAACAATGATAGATTCCGAAGACCAAGAAAGTCCATTTTTAACAGCCCGATGTCCTCTAGCCCATCCATCGTGTATTGAGTCAATGCTAAATGTTCATTTCCTTCTTGTACTGGAACGACATCGGTCAACGGATCATCGCTGATTACAATACCGGCCGCGTGGGTAGAAGCATGACGAGGTAAGCCTTCAATGGTTTTTGCAATCAACCACAGCTGAGTCGCTTCGTCAGATTGTTCAAGAACCCGTTTTAATGCTGGGGACTCCGCCAAAGCCTTTTCAAGAGTCATACCAGGTCTTGAAGGTAGATACTTTGCAACTCGGTCAATCACGCTTTGACTCAGGTTTAAGACCCGTCCGACATCTCGTATTGCAGCTCTTGCAGCTAGCGTGCCGAATGTAATGATTTGGGCGACATGATCCTTTCCATATTTCGAAGCAACGTATTGAATGACTTCATCTCTCTTTGTATCTGGAAAGTCGATATCAATATCAGGCATCGTTACTCGTTCAGGATTTAAAAATCGCTCAAAAAGAAGGTCATGTTCAATCGGATCAACCTGTGTAATTTGCAGTACATATGAGACGAGGGAACCTGCTGCAGATCCCCGTCCAGGTCCTGTCAAAATTCCCTTGTCTCTTGCATACTTCATAAAGTCCCATACAATCAAGAAATAATCATTGAAACCCATACGATCAATGATTTCAAGTTCGTATGCAAGCCGGTTCTTCACCTCAGTCGATGGCTGGTCTCCGAACCGCTCTTTTACCGCTTTGTGGCATATTTTTTTTATATAGTCGGAGCTTGTACCATGATCAGGAATCGGGAATTTCGGCAAAATCAGGTTCCCAAACGACAAGTGGACATTGCACTTGTCAGCAATTTCTTTTGTGGTGTTTATCGCTTCAGGAAGATGTGAAAAGAGCCTCACCATTTCATCTGTGCTTTTAAAAAAATACTCTTTTGTTCTAGAACTTTCCTTTTCTAATTCACTTAACTTCTTACCGTGTTTAATAGCTTGCAACGCATCAAATGCTTGGGCATCTTCTTGATTTATGTAAAGGACATCATTCATTGCGACAAGTGGCAGGTCATTATTCTTTGAAAACTGAATGAGACTAAGATTAAGCTCCTTTTCTTTAGCTAGTCCATGGTCTTCTATCCCTAAATAAAAGCCTTTGTTAAATAACCCCGAAAGCCTGTCGGCTGCTTTCTCAGCACCTCTATTATCATGCTTGCTTAAAAAACGTTGAACAACGCCGCCCGTACCTGCAGACACCGCGAGCAATCCATCTGTATGATTGTGCAAATCCTGAATTCCAATTGTTGTCGATGTATTCTTTCCAATTAGTGAGCTGATTTTCACCAGATTATGATACCCATCATTGTTCCTAGCATACAGCAATAAGCGACTGGTCCCTTCTTTCCCACGTTCATCAGTAGATGGATCCATATCGATTTCAAGCCCAAGAATCGGTTTAATCCCCTTCGATACACACGTTTGATAAAAGGGTAGGATTCCATACATAACGTTCCGATCCGTTAACGCTAAAGAATCCATCCCTAATTGTGCTGCTCGATCAATCAATTTGTCGATTCTGCAGGCACTTTCAAGCAGACTGTATTCACTATGTATATGTAGATGTACAAAGCTCATTAATACCGCTCCTTTTACGGAAGTTCCAACGTACCCGAAACTACTTCTCTCCTATTTCCATTATAAACAAGATTGGCACAACATTAAATCAAGCATACTTGGAATCGGTTGTCCATAAGTATAATAATAACGATTCAATTGGGTAGAGGTGGGTTAATCGATGGTAGAACGCGAATTTGTTACAACAAACATCATATATTTTTTTGTGGCGTTCGGTATCATAATGGGTGGCTGTGTTATCGGAGCGATTGGAATGATGTTAACAGGAAAACCTCCCTTCCTATCGATGCACCAGCTTTCTAAAAGTTTGAAAATATGGGCGATCGTTGCTGCAATTGGAGGTACATTTGATACGATCAATCATTTTGAACGAAACTTTTTGGGGGGCGGTTCGTTCGTCGAGGTAATCAATCAGATCATTTACATTATTGCGGCATTACTCGGTGCAAATACTGGAGAGGCCGTCATTCAGTGGATCACACAGGAGGAATAATTGATGCGCATCCCTCCCCTTTATAGACGCAAAGGATATCAACGATTTTTTGCCGGAATTATTATCGGCTTCATACTCGGTTGGTTTTTCTTTTTATTGAGTTTTGGCGGGTTACAGGAATTTTATATAACAGAAATTAAAAAACGAGATGAAAAGATTGGGGATTTAAAGTTTAAAGTCAAGAATTATCAAACTGAATATGACCAGAAAAATGAAGAAATCGAAAAAAAGCTACGTATACAGGAAATTGAAATTGTCATTTTAAACAAAGAAAAAGTAGAACTGAAGGGACTACCCTTACTCAAGTTGAAAAACAGTATTACTAATGAACTTCATAGTGTTCTGACAAAAGATATTGAATCTGTTGCCCAAAACATGCAGCTATTAATTAAGACACTGGAAAACAAAGCGTTTCCTATTGATGACGAAACGTATAAAGTTAAAGTGGTTAATCATCAGCTTTACACAACACTGCGACTGGATCTGAATGTAGAACGTGTTAAATAATGTTTGATTTTGACAATTGTGAGACATTTAGGCTTGATGAATAGCAAACTGCATGTCCATCGTATACAATAGATATAAGAATACGTAACAGGGGAGGAATGTGTATGATTATCAGTCGAAAGGAAATGGCACGAGCAAAGGTTGAAAAGCTTCGTAATGGATATTCTGCTTTCGCTGAAACGAAGGAAGTTGCAGAAATGATCAAGAAGCAAGCATTAAGTCTGAACATTGACTTCGAAGAGGAAGTGACAGAACTTGGTTCATGGTTCACCCCAATTAAACCTTAAAAATTTGATAGAGAGAAATGGGGCCAATCAGCATAGAACCCGGTAACTCCAAGATTCTAATCGTAAATTACGATCTTGGAACAACCCGGTTTTGCTAAATCAGCCCCCTTTTTTAATTTCTGTTATCTTCCTTTTTACAAGCCTCGATTAACTCCTGTATAATTTGCTCTGTTTCCTCAATTGTATAAACAGTTGCTCCTGAAGCCATCGGATGGCCTCCGCCGTTATACTTTGCAGCGATCGTATTGACAATAGGACCTTTCGAGCGAAACCGAACTCGGATCTGATCTGGCTCCTCTACGAAAAACACCCATGTCCGAAGTCCTTCCACATTTGAAAAAGCATTGACAAGCAGGGCAGACTCACTTGGTGTTACTTGAAACTCTTCCATCACTTCTTTTGTTAAATAGATATAGCCTACTCCAGGGTCAACGTATTGAAAATGGGACAAGACATATCCATTCAAACGGGCAACGTTTAATGGCAGTTTATACATTTCTTCATAAATTTCTGCAGTGTCGAAGTTATAATTCCGTAATTCCCCTGCATACCGCATTGTTTTTTCCGTTGTATTGGAATACAAAAACCGTCCTGTATCACCGACAATTCCGGTATACAATAACTCCGCTCCTTTTTCAGTGAGTAAAAATTGTTGTTGCTCTTTCCCAAATAAATAAAACTCATAAATCATCTCACTTACACTGCTCGCATTCGTATCGACCCAGATCAAATCGCCATATTTATCTTCATTCGGGTGATGATCGATTTTAATCATATATTCCGCTAATGAATACCTTGAATCATCGATACGTGCTTCATTTGCCGTGTCACAGACAATAACTAATGCACCTTTAAAACGATCATCGCCTATTTCGTCCATTTGATTCATAAACGTTAATGACTGATCCTCATCCCCTACTACATAAATCGACTTATCCGGATAATTTTTTTTCAGGATTTCCGATAATCCACACTGGGCCCCTAAAGCATCTGGGTCCGGTCTTACATGCCGATGAATGATGATTGTATCGTATTCTTCTATTTTCTTTATGATCTTTTCTTTCATTTTGAAACTCCTTTACGTGTTTGTTCAAAAAGTAAACGAATCAGAAACAAGAAGTTCAAGGCGCGACAGTTTTGAGGACCGTAGCGTATGTTGTGAATACGTGAGGACCGGAAAAACCGAGGAACGTAGAAATTCGCAGTTTATCATTTGGGTACTTTTTGAACATCCTCTTTATGTAACCTATTGTTCAATTCTTCACCTAGATTTTTCATATAAAGTCCTATACAATGGGTATCGAACGATTCTATGCTATGGAGGAACTCGAATGCCCGCATTAGTGATTATCATCATTGTATCATTAAGCTTTTATATCTTTTATAAAATTAAAGAATGGAGACTGAATGCCCCTTACGAAAAAAGATGGACAAAGTCCAAGGCCAACATTGCACTCGGTGTTTTCATCACTTCATTCGGATTAAACCGGCTGTTTATCTTTGAATCGACATATGATTTAGTTATCGGTGGCCTCTTCCTTGTTCTAGGGGTATTCAACCTTATTCTTGGATATAAAGCCTATAAACACTACTTACCGTATGCAATTGAGGAAAATGAAAAATCCTGATGTTTTTGCCGACCAGTCGTGAACAGTTTGTATCCGTATGGAGCTGCTCACGGGTGGTCTTTTATTTTCTCCAAAATGGCTTTTCGCAGTTAGTTTAGCATTTTCGTAGTTGATTTTACGCGGAACTACCCAAGTCACACTGAATATTCCCCGATACACTCCGCTTACAGATTCCGATCAATCAATTGCGCCATCATCAATGCCTTTCCGACAACTTGTCCTCCATGGTAAATTTCAACGTCTACTTTGCCATATCTTCTGCTCAACTCCAGGATTTTAGGCTGGATGACAAGCTTACTTTCCATTTGAACAGGCTTGAGAAAATATAGGGTAATGTTCTCGACGACAAGATCTCCCTTTTTCTGTTTTCTCAATGCCTTACTTCCAACCTCTGAAACAAGTGTGGTCATGACACCATACGACAATGTTCCTAAATAACTTGTCATCTGTGGTGTGACTTCACATACATAGGACTCATCGTCTTCATCATCAAGCTCATGAATATGGCTCGTAATCAAATCGTCGAACGTTTCGCCAACCTGAGGTTGCTTCTGAATCATCTGTAAAGCCTTCAGCACATCCTGGCGGCTAATGATCCCTTGTAAAATCTGCTGCGAATCGATGACCGGCAGCAATTCAATCCCTTCCCAAATCATCATATGTGCGGCATTAGCAACTGACGTCGTTCCTTTTACCGTAATCGGGTTTTTCGTCATCACCTTCTCAATCGAAACATGATGATCAATACCGATGATGTCCTTAGAGGTGACAACACCGACAATTCGCATCGAATGATCTACGACCGGATAACGGCTGTGCCCGGTCGTATTATTCAACTCATACCAAGTTGCTACAGAATCTTTTTTCGTTAAATAATCAGTGTTGGAAACGGGAGTCGTTATATCACTGACGAGTACGATTTCCTTTTTGATCAATTGGTCGTAGATCGCTCTATTGATCATCGTTGCCACCGTAAACGTATCGTAGCTAGTTGAAATGACTGGTAGCTCAAGCTCGTCGGCAAGCTTTGTGACACTTTCATTCGTGTCGAATCCACCAGTAATCAAAACAGCCGCACCCGCTTTTAGTGCGAGAGCATGAGCTTTCGTCCGGTTTCCGACAATCAGTAAGCTATCAGGGTCGACGTAACGCATCATCGCTTCGAGCTTCATTGCACCGATTACGAATTTATTCAGTGTCTTATGAAGTCCTTGCTTTCCACCCAACACCTGACCTTCCACTACATTTACAACTTCAGCAAACGTCAGCTTTTCAATATTATCCTTCCGCTTTTTTTCAATACGTATCGTTCCAACCCGTTGGATCGTACTTACTGTTCCTTGATTTTCAGCATCCTTAATTGCCCTGTATGCTGTCCCCTCACTTACAGAAAGAGCTTTGGCGATTTGTCTAACCGAAATTTTACTTCCAATCTCTAGAGTCTCAATATGTTCTAAAATTTGTTCATGTTTTGTCGGCATTTTTTCACCAAACTTTCCATATTCCGATCAGTAATCCTTTGCTAAGTCTTTCCTATTATACTAATGAGGACCTATACATTCAATATTGTCTCACCCGTCTCCGTTTAATGGATACACGTTTTCTTGACAAGGCTTGTTCTTTGTTTTCATTAATCCGTTTAAATAGTAAGGTGGAAAAGTTCCCTCCGATGACAAGCATTGCGAATGCTAGCCAAAGAAGTGAAAACCAGGCGCTAATCCCTGTCCCCATTTCAGGCAAAAAAGGTACCGCAAAATAAACAAGTGCTATGGCAAGCAACAACGACAACAAAATTCGATTCTTCATCTCTTTCCCTCCTGATCTTTTGTAACAAAGAAATTCGTCAGCCCCTTAACAGGAAGTTCGACTAAAATCATAGCGTCATTAAAGGATGTTCAACTAAATTCGTTACATCCTGTGACAACGTTGAACTGACTCACATCGTGAGAGCGCACGTCGAACTGACGAACATCCTGCGCCTGCGGTTCTCAGTGCAAAACCGCCCAGAAGTAATGCAAATTTGTAGTCTTGTTAGCCTCAGGACTTTTTGAACCCCCTCTTGTATTAACGATATGCAATAGATCAAAGAGTAAGAAGAAAAATCATCTACAACTGAATCGATTCTCCTGACTTTAACACCTGGCCATTTTTACCATGGAGGTTCTCTACAAAAGCCTCTGGATCCTGCTCGATTACTGGAAACGTATTATAATGGACAGGGACAACAGTCTTCGCCTTCAACCAGCTTGAAGCAACTGAAGCATCGTCTGGACCCATCGTAAAATTGTCACCAATCGGTAAAAAGGCTACATCGATGCTGTTCCGCTCTCCAATCATTTTCATATCAGAAAATAAAGCTGTGTCACCCGCATGATAAACAGTTTTGCCTTCTGCAGTAAACAAAATTCCAGACGGCATCCCAGTATATACGACTGTTCCGTCTTCCTCATTGAAGCTCGAGCCGTGGAATGCTTGTGTGAATTTAACCTTTCCGAAAACAAATTCATGAGCCCCGCCAATATGCATCGGGTGTGCATCAACCCCTTTCGATCCTATAAAATTCGCAAGCTCGAATGGTGCGATAACTAATGAATTATTCTTTTTTGCAATCTCAACTGTATCTCCTACATGGTCATTATGTCCATGTGTCAATAGAATAACATCAGCCTCGACTTCACCTGCATTTAAGTGGCACTGATCATTACCCGTAATAAAAGGATCGATCCAAATAGATTTACCATTTACTTTGATTTCAACCACAGAGTGTCCATAATACGTTACTTTCATGAGTTTTCTCTCTCCTTTAATCGTTTTGAGACAACTTAAAATGGAAGGTTTTCAGCTTGTCCTTTTTAAAAATCATTAATGAACTAGGCTATAGGAATCTAATTAGAGTGTTCGACTTTTCCACTTTGTTTCCTCCTTAAAAAGGCTTCAATTCTTAAAATCGAACAGGTTTCCATTTAAGTCGTACATACTATTACCCGACTACCGTTATGTTCTACACGGCTTTTCTTTAATCTGTGTCGATATTCCTTTACAATAGAGGAGGCGTGATGTTTATTTTTGAACACGCCTACACAGAATAATAATCCTATTGACCAAAAAGGAAGTGTAATGATGAATCAACGGTTAAAAAATGCAGCACATTGGTTAAACGATCAAAACATCAATTTAGCTTTTGTGAACTCGACAGCTAATGTTTATTATTTTTCAAGTTTTTATTGTCAGCCGCACGAACGTCTCCTCGGATTATTCCTTTTCCCTGATAAGGACCCGATTCTCGTCTGTCCTGCTATGGAAAGCAGCCAAGCTAGAGATGCAGGTTGGAAATATGGAATCATCGATTATAACGATTCCGAAAACCCTTGGGAAAAAGTAAAATCTCAGTTGCACGAACATAATGGAAACAAAGCAGATGCGATTGCAATCGAGCGCGAACAGCTAAATTATGCACGATCAATGGAACTTCAATCGATTTATCCTGAAGCTGAGATTACGGACTTTGAAGCATGTGCAAACCAATTGCGTGTTGTTAAGGATGAGAAGGAGTTACAAATTCTCCGTGAGGCTGCAGAGCTTGCTGATTTTGGTGTAGAGGTCGGCATAAGTGCTTTAGCAGAGGGTAAATCAGAAGTAGAGATCATCGCTGAGATTGAATATGAGCTTAAGAAAAAAGGTGTAAGTGGAATGTCATTCTCAACGATGGTGTTATTCGGTGATAAATCAGCACTCCCACACGGAAAACCGGGAGACCGAACACTGAAATCAGGTGACATGGTCCTATTTGACCTAGGGGTAGTTTATAAGGGATATTGCTCTGATATCACAAGAACGGTAGCCTACAAAAGTATGAATGACAATCAAAAGGAAATCTATAACATCGTAAAGGATGCACAACAAAAGGCGCTGGATATGAGTAAGCCAGGTACCCGTATCGGTGATTTGGACAAAGTTGCAAGAGACTATATAACCGAAAAAGGTTATGGGGAATACTTTTTACATCGGATCGGTCACGGCCTTGGGATCGAGGTCCATGAATATCCTTCAATGAGTGACACGAACAATGAAGCTATGCAAGAGGGAATGGTTTACACACTTGAGCCGGGTGTTTATGTACCTGGTATTGGCGGTGTTCGTATTGAGGATGATGTCGTCGTTACTAAAGATGGATATGAAACACTGACCAAGTTTTCAAAGGAACTGTTGATTATAGAATAGGTAAGCTTTAAAGAAAACTCGGCGATAGCCGAAGCCCTCAGGCGAGAGCAGAGTCGTAGTTGCGCTTATACTATTGAAAGTATTTTTTGCTTTCTTAACGTACAAAAAACAGGGTTGGCTGGGCCATCCCTGTTTTTCTTTTACTTTATATAATTATACTTTTGGCATCCTTATATTCTAAACCGTGGGCTTCTGCTACAGCCTCGTAAGTGACATAACCATCAAGTGTATTAATCCCTTTAAGGAGATTTTCGTTACTTGTGCATGCATCAACATAGCCTTTATTTGCAATTTGCAACGCATATGGAACGGTAACATTTGTTAGAGCGATCGTAGAAGTACGCGGTACTGCACCAGGCATATTTGCGACTGCGTAATGAACGACTCCATGCTTTTCATATGTTGGATTATCATGAGTCGTGATACGATCCGTTGTCTCAAAAATCCCACCTTGGTCGATTGCAATATCAACGAGTACAGAGCCCTTTCTCATCGATTTGATCATTTCCTCACTCACAAGCTTTGGAGCTTTGGCACCAGGTATAAGCACTGCACCAATAACAAGGTCAGATTCAACCACAGCTTCTGAAATATTCAATGGATTAGACATGAGCGTGTTAATATCCGAACCAAAAATATCATCTAATTGACGTAAACGCTCTGGATTCAAATCAAGAACAGTTACGCTTGCACCGAGACCTACGGCGATTTTTGCTGCATTTGTTCCTGCAACTCCGCCACCGATCACCGTAACCTTTCCGCGCTTCACTCCAGGTACCCCACCGAGTAAAATCCCCATTCCGCCATGAGGCTTTTCGAGGAATTGTGCTCCTATTTGGGTTGACATTCTTCCTGCAACCTCGCTCATCGGTGTAAGTAATGGAAGACTACGGTTAGGTAATTGTACAGTTTCGTATGCGATACCCGTTACTTTGTGATCAATTAATGCTCTAGTGAGATCAGGTTCCGCTGCTAAGTGTAAATATGTAAATAAAATTAGACCTTCACGGAAATATTGAAATTCCTCTTTCAATGGTTCTTTTACTTTCATGACCATTTCCATGCTCCACGCTTCTAAAGCAGTTTCAACAATTTCTGCTCCCGCCTCTTGATACTGTTCGTTCGTAAACCCGGAACCAAGTCCTGCATCTCGCTCAATATATACTTGATGACCTGCTGTTTCAAGACTGACCACACCAGCAGGGGTCATCGCGATACGGTTTTCGTTATTCTTAATTTCCTTTGGTACTCCTATACGCATTATTGCGACCTCCTAAATCAAACAAATCTTCAATATTTCTGACATTTATTCACTCTAAGTGACTGCCATTATAAAGATAACACCAATTACACAAAAGAAAAAGAGGAAAGTTTTCCAATCAGAAATGTAACAGACAGACAATCGAATCCAATGGAATTGTACCATATAAATGGTACGGAGTCAGACCTTATAAATGGTATACGAGTCTGACCCCGAGAGCACAGTGGTTATCAACATTTATTGAAGTTTATTTTGATCTCGCTTATTCTCATATGTTTGATGCTCATTGCCTTGTTCAATTACACCACTTTGATAGGATTCCATAATTTGTTGTTGAACAGCTATTTCACCTTTTGCATCATATTTATAACTTTCTGGCTTTTTCGATTGATGTGGCATAGGTATTCCTCCTTCAGGGTTTCAATATGTTCTTTTTTAGTATGTGTGCACTTTTTATCTGTATTTGTCCCAAATATCGGAATTTTTTCAGTTAGATGAAGGTTTGTGATGGAACGTTGGTGTGATTTTTTGTACAATGTACCTGTATAGGGGGAATTGTTTAATGACTTGTTCATTCGTTTATGATAATCGTTTAGGAATTAAGCTTCCAGAGCTTGAAGATACATGGGAAGATTACTCTAAATATACACAGGAATCCATCCTTTCGAAGTGGGAAAGTATTCGTGGTACGATTCCTGATCGGATAAAGGATATTGAAGAAGAAATAAACAACAAACAAGAGCAATTGAATGCAGAAGAAAATTTTGAACGTTCATGCCAATTGAATTCAGATATTGCAGACCTTGCCTCAGTTATAAATGACCTATGGATTTGGTATCGAACCCAAAACCATGTTTCATTAAAAGTTCACCATTAATATTCTTACCAGGAATGAGGTTCCATGCCCGTTTTTGAGGAAGTTTCAAAACATATGAAAAAATTACTTTTCATGGGGATTTTTCGATTTTATGAGGGAAAAATCAATTATATGTGAAAATTTAGATTTATGAGTAATTTTACAAATTACGGTAAAACACGCCGGGCAAAAATTGAAAAAAAGCCCAATCACTGATTCCATTTTAATACCGTTTTGCGAACGAAAAAATAGACCTATGAGGAACTCTCAAAGGTCTTTTCTAATTTCCCTTACTACATGACCTATCTCCGGCAAAATCAACTTATTCATTGCGAGTTTAACTGCCCCCGTAGAGCCAGGCATCGCAAAGACCGCCGTGTTGTCATACACCCCTGCGATCGCTCTGCTCAATATTGCTGCAGAACCAATATCCTCCGTATAACTGAGCATTCGAAACAGTTCACCGAATCCTGGAATTTCTTTATCAAGAAGTTCAGTAACCACCTCAACGGTTACATCACGTCTGGAAATTCCCGTTCCGCCATTGACTAGAATAACATCAACCCGACGATCAGCAGCACCCTTACGAATTGTTTCTGAGATTAACATCGCTTCATCCTGTACGATTTCATAATCGACCGTAAAATGGCCTGCTGATTGGAGTTTCTCTATAATCCAGCCTCCACTTTTATCTGTTTGTTCGGTACGTGTGTCGCTTACCGTAATAACCATAGCGGATACATGATCAGGCGCTTGCCTCTTATGTTCTTCTACACTCATATCGACAACATCCCTTTTTTAGTCCTTCTCCAACAACCATCGTTTTTGATAAAACTGATTAGCGAAATCGGTGATTTGACGTGACAATTGATAATTGGTTGCCGCTCCATAAACCATTCCCATTATCGGTATGCCTTGAATCAGCCTCTTTCTCAGCATGAACAACACCATACCCTTACCGATTAAGCTCACTAAGTGTCTGATCCAGCGATTATCCGCCACAACTTCTTCTGACTCGAAAAAGTATGGATTCAATTGTTGGTCCGATAGCTCATCCATCAATTTATCCCATGCATGGCGTTGGTGTTGCTGAGGTAAAGTTGCTGCATGGAAAACTTTTAATGATAGCATCGTTTCATACGGTTCATTGATCGCAAAACCATACGAAAGAGCTATAACCTGAATCGAACGTAAATGCGAAGCAATACTTGCAGGGATATCCAGTCCGAGAAAGAGGATTCCACCTGCACCGCTTAACCCTCCTTGTGCGAAGGATATTAGCCGATGCTTCGCAACCTGATGTTGAGCGATATAACGCAATTGTTCAATCCTGCAATGCTTTAAATCCTCCCAGACCTCAATATCCTTATTCATCGCCTGTACAGACAGTAGAATCCGCTCTTTAGTATCCTGCTGAAACTGAGCATTCAAAAGAATTGAGTGCAGGTGAAAAAGCAGATTATCTACAGTTTGAAGCGCTTTGTTCTTATATGCTGGTGTTAATTTTCCGAAGGCATCATCGAACCATTTATCATACGTATTACTAAAATCTGAAGGGTAGTATGTAAAATATTCCTGTTCCCACTTCTCTATTTCAGACCAAACTCGCTGTTCATTGTTTGTCCAATTCATTAAAAACAACACCTCCTGCATTTCCTTTATTATAGCAAAAATACATATTGATTTTAAAACTCAAAATAATGCATTTCGAAAGGTTCAATGCTACGACCTAAATTTTCCACGAATCATTTTTTCCTTATAACTTAAAATACTAACTGTAAATAAAAGGAGGTTATAAATATGGGTATGTTTAGTGGAAACCCCAAAAAAGAGCCATTACATTATGGAGAGGTTATCGGATTATGGACATCTTTATCCACTGCCAAGAGTTCCGTTGTTGCTTATCAAGTATATTACAATCATGCAGGTGACGAAGATTTAAAAAGATTTATTGAAGATTTAATAAAAAATCTTCTAAAACCCGCTATTGAAGAAGTTGAGTCCATTTTAAAGAAAAATCAAGTTGCTCTCCCACCTTCCCCTCCGGAACGATCAGAAGCAAACACTGAAAGTATTCCTGTAGGTGCCCGTATTAATGATCCTGAAGTTGCAATGGCCATATCAAAAGACATTGCACAAGGTCTAGTTGCTGATAGTGGTGTTATCGGCCAGTGTATTAGAGAAGATATTGCATTAATGTTTGGACAATTCCATGCAAAAAAGGCCCAAATGGGTGCTAGGTTATTACAAATCAATAAAGAAAAAGGTTGGTTAATACCGCCGCCGCTTCATAAAGATAGAGAAAATAACGACTGATAACCAAAAAGCCCACCTCATTTAAAAGAGATGGGCTTTTTCAATTTTTTGAGTAAGTGGTTTATTATTTTGTCGTTCCCGATATTACTGATTCAGAGCCATTTTTACCGTATCTCGTGCAATCATGACTTCTTCATTTGTAGGGATGATCATAACTTTTACAGGTGAATGAGGGTAATTGATAAACGCTTCTTTTCCACGTACTTTGTTTAGCGCAGGATCCCAGTATACACCCATGAATTCTAACCCCTTTAAAACTCGTTCACGTATCACATCACTGTTTTCACCAATACCTGCTGTAAAAATAATCGCATCAATTCCATGCATCTTAGATGCGTATGACCCGATATATTTATGGATACGACCTGCAAAAACCTCAAGTGCCAACAGCGCCCGTTCATTTCCTGCTTCTGCTTTTTCCTCAATATCTCGAAGGTCACTTGAAAATCCTGAAACTCCAAGCAGTCCACTTTCTTTGTTCAACACCTGTAGTACTTCCTCTGCAGTCTTTCCTGTTTTCTGCATAATATAAGGGAGTAAGGCAGGATCGATGTTACCGGAACGAGTTCCCATCGTAACTCCTGCAAGAGGTGTAAAGCCCATTGACGTATCAATTGATTTTCCGCCTTCAATAGCGGCGATGCTCGCACCGTTTCCTAAGTGACATGAAATGAGGCGAAGCTGTTCAATCGGTCGACCGAGCAATTCTGCGCATCTTTGTGAAACATATTTATGACTCGTTCCATGAAAGCCATATTTCCGAATCCCGAAATCTTTATAATAATCATAAGGAAGGCTGTATAAAAACGATTGTTCAGGCATCGTCTGATGAAATGCTGTATCAAAAACAGCGACAGCCGGTACGTCAGGAAGGATTTCCTTAAACGCTTTGATTCCTATAATATTTGCGGGGTTATGAAGCGGAGCAAGCTCAGAAACCTCATCAATCTCCTGTATAACCTCGTCCGTGATCAATACAGAATCATTAAATTTTTCTCCTCCATGTACGACACGGTGTCCAATACCTTCAATCTCGTCATACGAAGCAATAATGTTGTGGCGGATCAATTTATCTAACAACATTTGTACCGCAACAGCATGATCAGGAATATCAAAGGTCTCTTTCTGCTTTCGGCCTTCGAACTCAATCGTAAAAATACTATCTGACTGCCCGATCCGTTCAACGAGACCTTTTGTAATCACGTCTTCTTCAGGCATTGTTAACAGTTGAAATTTCAGTGATGAACTTCCGGCATTGATTGCCAGGATTTTATTCATTATCGACATCTCCTTCGTCGTCCAAGTTCATGTACCCAAAACCTTCTACCATTAAACCACCAGAAGCACGTGAACTGCAAGGCTGGAAAGCGTTTACCCTTGATATTCTTTATTTTCAGATTTGAATTCGTTTTCATTCATTAACTTTTGATACGATTTTGCAAGATCGGCGTTTCACTTCTAAGTTATCCATTAAAAGAACCCTTAAACCAACTATCAATTTTCCCCATGATGTTCTGTAGTGCTTTCGGTTCTGAAAAACTAGGTAATTCTGCCATAAGCGCTTCCTTTGGCGGACGAACCCCTTCCCCCTTTTTTTGTAAAAAGAAAATACTCTTAGCGTGTTCTTCCTTTTTGAACATGGTCAAGGGCAATTGAAGTAAACCATGTATAACGGCTTCTTCCTTTAAATAGTGATTCAACTTCTTCGCTTCATCACCAGAAAATATGAAGTTAGGAATTAAGAAGAACAGGAAACCACCCTCTTTCGCATGATTCAGTGCTTGTTCAATCATCAAGTGATGTGAATACGAATGTCCTGTCTCGGTTCTCACTTGATAGTTCGATGCGGTTCGATCATCTGGATAATAGCCGACTGGAAGATCGGATATAACTATGTCCACCGGGTCAATCATCAATGGCTGTAAACTGTCCTGATGATAGAGCTGAATGTCTTGTTCCTGAGCATTCATACTTACATAGGCTAGCTTAATCAGAGTTTCATCGACCTCGGCACCGTAACTGAATACGGGCTTGTTGTACTGATTGATTATTGCTGAAACAAGATTCCCCGTTCCAATAGCCGGATCGAGTAATGTTACTCGTTCTTTATTGGGAATTGTTTTGTTTACGAGGTAGCCCATAAACATTGCCACAGCATCTGGCGTCATCGCATGCTGGGATTGTACGCTCTTTTGCATTCCTTTTAAAATGGCCAGTTGATATCCCTTGCGAATTTCTTCTTTGGTTAGATCCTCTAATGAAATCTTTTTATAGTGGGAGATTAACTCCTCGGTTGTATCCTTATCGAATGTATCGGGTAAACCACCTTGCAAAAGGTTTTCACCGGTTTCAATCAATGCATCCAAGTATGATGCATTATTTTTCTTAGAAAGAATCGTTGCTGTATGATGTAGCATCTCATATAAGGCTTCGACTTTTTGAAAATCAGGCATCCCAAAATCCTCCTATACTATCTTCTTAGCTCATTGTATCAAATCCATAAAAAATCCCAAACTAATCCATAAAGAAAACTCGGCGATTGCCGAGCTTTAAGCGAAGGAGAGCTGTAGTTGCTCTTATACTATAGAAAGTATTTATACTTTCTTAACGTGTAAAAAAAGACCCCTCAAACGCGGCCTTTTTTTCGAACATTTTTAGTTAGCTGATTTTGCAGCTTCAAGTGCTGCTTCATAATCTGGGTGGCTCGTTGCTTCACTAACATACTCAACATACGTCACTTTATTGTTGCTATCAACAACAAAAACAGCACGAGTTAGAAGACGTAGCTCTTCAATTGCAACACCGTATGCTTTCCCGAAAGAAAGGTCACGATGGTCGGAAAGGGTTTGTACATTTTCAACTCCTGCAGCCGCACACCATCTCTTTTGCGCAAATGGCAAGTCCATGCTGACAGTCAGGACTTTAACATTATCAAGACTGCTTGCTTCTTCATTAAAACGACGGATTTCCTGATCACAAACCCCTGTATCGAGGGATGGGACAGAAGTAAGAATACGAACAGTTCCTTTTGTGTCCTCAAGTGTTACTTCTGATAGATCATTCGCTAGTACTTTAAAATCAGGAGCAGAATCCCCTGCTTTTACTTCGTTACCTAACAGTGTAATCGGCTTTTCTTTAAACGTTACTGATGCCATTGTCGAACATCTCCTTTATAAAGGTTTACTAGACAAGCTTAATCTTAAACTTTACGGAATATTGTTTCAAGCATGAAGGTCCTTTGAATAACAACATTTATAATAAGAATTAAAAAGGTGATGCCTCATTATAAGAGACACCACCTTTTTACGACTATAATTAAAAATCAAAATCTTGATTTGGATTTCGTTCTGACTGATTCTGGTCTCCTGAATATTGGTGTCGACCCGATCTCCGGTTTCGACCGGATTGTTGATTCCCTGATTGTTGTTGCCCTTGTTGCCCTGTTTGTTGACCGGATTGTTGGTTCGAGTTGTTTAACATTCCTTGTATTTTACTGACGACCTGTGGAGCTAAATCCAGTAATCGTTCGTATAAGTGGGTGCTATTATCAAGATGAATGGTTTTTACCCCGGAAGAATTAACAATTAAAAATGCGATTGGAGTGATTGATACCCCTCCACCGCTCCCTCCACCAAAGGGTAAAGAATCTCCATCCTGAGACCCACCACGCGATTGTTGCTCAGAAGGTCCCTTGAACTGACTGCCTCCTGCCGCAAATCCAAATCCAACTTTCGAAACGGTTAAAATCACACTTCCATCAGGAGTTTCAACTGGATCGCCGATAATCGTATTGACATCGATCATCTCTTTAATATTTTCCATCGCTGTTTGCATCAAACCCTGGATTGGATGTTCTGACATGACGTTCCCTTCCCTTCCAATTTTTTACGACCTGAAACGCTGCGAATATAACTTGCCCTAAACGGAACGAAAAGATACACACAAATCTTGTATTTAGGATTTTCTCTTGAAAAAACGGAAGGACCTCAATGGTGGGTGGCGCAACAAAAGTTGTTGTAAAGCTTAGAAATCCGACGGTACTAGTTTTCATTGTCCAAAACAAACCTGAGAATAATCCCGTCGAGGCAGCATCTCCAGTTCCAATCTTGCTTTCCCAAATAAACTTTTCAACGGAAACCTTTTTGAAGAATCGCCGAACGATTTTCCCCAGATTATAGACTGAATCTATCAACCCTTTAGCATCCTCAATCTTGTGAAGAAGCGTATCTGCTTCAACGGTAACGTCTTGATCTGAATTTTTGTCTTGATTGAGTATTCCCTTGTTCGTTTTAACAGGTAGATGAACCTCTTTCTCATCAGATTCGGACTGATCCAATGGGAGTTGCCAAGAATAACGAATAAGCCCCTTCATAAATTGCGCTTTGATAAGGACATTATCCCTACCTAATTCATGCGCATATAGGACCGAAACCCTGACTTTGCTTATTAATACAATGATGAAGATAACGAGCAAGAATAGAGCGATTCCGAGAATCCAATACATCTTCCACACCTCAGTCTTACCGTAAAAACTGAAATTTAATCAAATAAAAGACCTATCAGCATTATGCACTGACAGGTCTTATAGAATACCTATTTCCGTGTATGAATTACCCTTGTGTCTGCAAAAATGTCATGTAGAGCTCTTTTCTCAGAAGTGACACTGGCAATTAAGTAGCCGATCCACGTCACTTTACTGATAAAACGACCTACAACCTCACGGAATATGATCGTTAACCATGGTGGACGCTTGTCCAAATCCTTTGTTACAACACGTATTGCAAAAACCATTTTCCCAAGAGTCTGTCCGAACAATCGTGTTAACAAACCAAAATACAGAAAAAAGATGAGCGTAGTCATCACCACTTTAAGCGAAAAGATACTCGCATCATTCAGAGGTAAATCAAACCAACGAAAAACCGGATAGACCAGAATACGATACAAACTACCAATAACGATTAAATCGAGCAAATAAGCCCACAATCGGATCCAGAACCCTGCATATGCGACGGATTCAGCAGTTGATTTAGTCGGCTTAGTAGGTTGTTCTGATGTTAGTTGATGATTGTCTGATACAGAATGATCCATTGCAAGCCTCCTATTTTGCGTACAAATATTTGATTTGTGGTGCATTCGTCTGACTGAATAGCTTTTGGAATCCTAGCAGGTCAGAATTTGGATTCAATACTTTTTGAGCCGTTAAATTCAAGAGTGTATCAAAACCGATGCTCATCTCGTACCGAATCACCTTTAAGTGAGAGTTACCCAGGTCCTTTTTCATCGTTTTAATCGTATCATCAAGAGCACCAAGTTCATCAACTAGTTTTAAAGCTTTAGCCTGGGTTCCATCGTATACTCGTCCATCAGCTATTTCACGGACTTCTTCTGCAGGAATCCCTCTACCTTCTGAAATGACCCCAACAAACTGGTTATACGAATTATCAACAATTGATTGTAGAATGTTACGTTCTTCTTCTGTCATTTCCCTTGTCGGAGAAAGGATATCCTTATGGATCCCACTCTTGATCGTTTCCCACTTTACACCAAACTTTTCAGCTAACTCACTGTAGTTCAACGATTGTATGATGACACCGAGAGAGCCAGTCAGTGTAGAAGGGTGGGCGAATATTTTATCAGCAGGTGCAGAAATATAATAACCTCCTGAAGCAGCCATACTTCCCATGGATATGTATACGGGTTTCTTATGCTTTTCTTGGATTGTCGTAATTTTGTCATGGATTTCGGCACTTTCGACAACCCCGCCACCTGGACTGTTTACCTGAATGATGATTCCTTCAACATCGTTACTTTTTCCAGCAAGTTCAAGCATCTCCAAAAACTGTTGATGATTGTAACCCCCGCTTTGAAAAAAGGATGCAGGACCAGTATCCTGGATGACCCCCTGAACAGTAAGTACAGCAATCTTATTTCTGTCGCTTCCTTTTTCGATAATCTTTTCAGTAAAAGGCTTTTCTTCAAATAACATGTTTTGTTGAAAATCAGTAAAATTATTCGCTGCGACCGACGATAATAAATTGATTACGATTGATCCAACAAACAAGACAGCAGCAATCCCTAATGCCGCCCAGCGTTTTCCGTTCATGGTGTTCCTCCTTCGTGCTAAATAGGTTGTTCAAAAAGTATTCAAGCGATCTTGTACCTGCGTCTACAAGTTAATGCTCCAAGGTAAGCTTCCTCGGTACAACTCGTAGCTTATGTGCAAGTACCGCTCGTTGCAAGGACCGCTCGTTGTTCAAGAATACCATATTTTCGGAATAAAGTAATAACCACATTTGACAAAATGGTGAGATAAAACGAAGATGAACATATGAAAATCAGTAGTGTTAAAGGAGGAGGAATTTGAATGCCCGAACGCAAGAACATTCACTTTTTTTATCGAAAAGGTACACAGCTTCAAGATAAAATAGACCGGTTGAAAAACATTGCAATTGATTATGGATTTAATTTGGTGGATCATTTCCGAGATGCAAATATTATTGCCAGTATTGGTGGGGACGGCACATTTCTGCAGGCAGTTCGGAAAACCGGATTCCTCGAAGACGTTCTATATGTTGGCGTAAGCACTGGTCAATTAGGGTTTTATTGTGACTTTGACATAGATGATATTTCCGGAATGCTTGACGCGATGCTGAATGAACAAATTGAAGTACGTCGCTACCCTACGATAAAAGTTCAAATTGATAAGGATTCTTCTTTTTACTGTTTAAATGAATGTTCAATCCGTTCTGGAATTATTAAGACACTGTCCCTCGACCTCTACATTGATGATTTATTTTTTGAGAGATTCAAGGGGGATGGCATGGTTATTTCAACTCCAACAGGAAGTACTGCCTACAATAAATCTTTAAACGGGTCAATCGTTGACCCGATGCTCTCTTGTATGCAGATTAGTGAAGTGGCTTCTATCAACAATAATCACTATCGTACCCTCGGATCATCCTTTATTCTCAGCAGTGCGCGAGCTTTGGAAATCCGCATGGTCGATGACGGCAATACTTCCCCAATCATCGGTATGGATAACGAAGCACTAAGCATTAGAAACAACGAATTTATCCGAATTGAGTTATCGGGCAAACGGATCAAGACTGTTAAACTTAAAGATAACTCGTTTTGGCATAAAGTGAAACGCAGTTTTCTCTGATTAAAAAAGAAGAGGGTGCTTACACACTCTCTTCATACAGGCTTTTCATATACAATCGCATTATTTACTACAGTTTTAACTACTTTTACGGTCGGGATTTGTTCAGGATCTATTTGAAAAAGGTCTTCGTTCAATATAGTAAAGTCCGCACTGAATCCGTTTTTGATCAACCCCATGCTGTTTTCTTTTCCTACAGCATAAGCACTCCCCTTCGTATAAAGCCCGACCGCCTCATACACCGTTAATTTTTCATTCGGATAAAACCCTGCATGCGTTTCACCGTATTTTTTTCTCATTACAGCAGCATATATCGTTAGCAGTGGATCAGCCGTTTCAATCGGAGCATCTGAGCCCGCTGCGCAAGGAATACCTTCCGTAAGTATTGTTTTCCAAGCGAAGCTGTAATCCATTCTTTCCTCACCAAGCCGTTCGATTACCCAAGGAAAATCTGATGCAACGAAATGTGGTTGAATATCAATGACAACTGGAACGTTTTTTAATCGCTCAATTAAGTCCGGACGTAAAACCTGCCCGTGTACAAAACGATCCCGAAGACCTTCAGGAGGCGGATTCTCTTCAACCGCGAATAAGGCATATTCAAGTGCCAGATCTCCGATTGTATGGATGGCAACTGGCATTTGCTTCGAGCGGGCCTTTTGTACTAATTCTTTTAGCTCTGTAAGTGAATGAATAGCTACGCCGTATGTTTCAGGCATGTCATTGTAAGGTTTACTCAAATAGGCTGTTCTGCCACCGAGTGCGCCGTCAGCAAAGATTTTCATAGCACCAAATTCGACATATCCATTGCCACCACCGTGCCTGTAGCCTCTTTCATGCATTTCTCCCACTACTTCATGATGTATCAATAGGTTGGCTTTGAATTTAATCAGGTCTTCTCCAATCACGTTTAAAAACGTTTGATACGTTCGCTCGAATCCCCCATAGTAGTTTAAATCTTCACTATGCCCACCAACTAACCCTAGTCGGGTTAAATCCTTGACCGATGTTTGTAGAGCACGTTGTAGATATTCTTCCGATACATTCGGAATGGAATTTTTCACGAGTTCCTGGGAGGTATCGAGAAGGAACCCTGTCGGCGATAAATTCGAATCCCTAACGATTACACCACCAGGAGGATCTGGTGTATCATCTTTAATCCCTGCTAACTCCAATGCTTTTGTATTAGCAAGAATCGCATGTCTACAAATTCTTGTTAACATCATTGGATGATGGGGTGCAATTTCATCAAGCTCAAAACGATGAAATATCTTCCGATCAATAAAATTATTTTCATTCCAGCCTTCTCCGATGATCCATTCGCCAACCGGGGTTGAATAGACTCTTTCTTTTAATGTGGTACGCATCTCTTCAGCGGAATCTATATTTGAAAGGTCCAAACGCAGAAGTTTTTCTCCGTGACCGATCATATGGAGGTGACTGTCTACAAAGCCAGGATACATAACATTTCCATTTAGGTCTTGTACGGTATCGATATCGTATTCCCGTTCAAGCTCTGCCCTTGATCCTGTTGCTATGATCGTATCTTTTTCCACTAAGGCCGCTTCTACTGTTTCACCTTCTCTTTCCATCGTATAAATGGTCCCATTTGTCCACAGGGTTTTCATTCTTCTCATCCTCACATAAGATAAAAATATAAACTATTTCTACTTTCTTAACATGCAAAAAGGGATGACCCAAAGGCGAAAGCCGGTTGAGTCAATCCCCTTTGCTGACGTCTGCTTTTAGTTGACTGTTGATTGCGTTTCTTTCATACGGAGTTCGATACGACGAATTTTCCCTGAAGTCGTTTTCGGTAATTCATCGACAAACTCAATTCTTCTCGGATACTTATAGGGAGCAGTTAGCTGCTTGACATGATCTTGAAGATCCTGAATCAGTTGTTCAGAGTGGGCATCCACCTGATTTTTCAGTACGACAAATGCCTTTACTATATTACCTCTAACCTCATCAGGACTAGCAACAACGGCACATTCTCTTACAGAAGGGTGCTTAACCAATGCATCTTCTACTTCAAATGGTCCGATCGTGTATCCGGAGCTTATAATGATATCATCTCCACGACCTTCGAACCAGAAGTATCCATCTTCATCCTTCTTTGCTTTATCTCCGGTTAAATAATACTCTCCTCGAAACGCCATTTTCGTTCGATCTGAATCCTTAAAATATTCTCTGAACAGGGCCGGTGCATCTTTATGGACAGCAATGTCACCCACTTCACCTACGTTGGCAATCTCGCCGTCATCATTAATGATCTCCACTCGATTACCTGGTGTTGGCTTCCCCATAGAACCAGGACGAATTTCCATCCCTTCAACAATCCCAACAAGTAATGTATTTTCAGTTTGCCCATAACCGTCGCGAACATTAACATCAAAGTACTTTTGAAAGGTATCGATAACCTCTCTGTTAAGAGGTTCACCTGCAGATACAGCACTTCGTAGGTGAGATAGCTTATAATCAGTCAGGTTATCAACCTTTGCCATCAAGCGATATTCCGTCGGTGTGCAACACAATACATTGATTTTATATTGATCGAGTAGGTCAAGGTATGTATTAGGGTCATACTTTCCCTGATAGACAAACCCTGTCGCTCCAGTTCCAAGTACCGAAACAAAAGGACTCCAAATCCATTTTTGCCAGCCTGGTCCAGCGGTCGCCCACACAGTTTCATTTTCCTTGATTCCTAACCACGATTGTGCGGCAGTCCGGATATGCGCATAAACCCACCCGTGCGTGTGAACCACACCTTTAGGCTGACCGGTCGTGCCAGATGTATAAGACAAGAATGCCATATCATTACGGTCCGTCTTCGGAAACTCTTTTGTATCATCCTTTTTTAGCAGTAGCTTTTCTAGTGATGTCCAGCCTTCGGTTTCACTGCCAACTGAAATTTTATACTGTAAGCTCGGAATCGGTGCTTCGATTTCATCCACAATTGGTGCATATGGGTGGTACGCTACGACCGCTTTCGCCTCTCCATGATTAATACGGTAGCTTAAATCTTTTGGGCGCAGCATTTCTGAACAAGGGATAACTACAAGTCCTGCTTTTAAATTTGCTAAATAAACTATGTATGTGTCAATTAATCTCGGCATCATGACAAGAACACGATCTCCCTTATTTAATCCAAGAGAGAGAAAGGATTCTGCTAACCGATTCACCTTTTCAAACATCTCTTTGTAGGTTATCTGTTGCTCGTCCCCCTGTTCATTACGCCATCGAATCGCTAAACGAGAAGGGTCCTTTGCGAAATTTTCCATTTCCTGTGTAGCATTGTACTGTTGAGGAGCGATTAAAGTTTCGTTTGCCAAAGTTGATTCCTCCTATGTATTCGTTTTCACTTTTATTATACATAATATTTAGAAAATTTTCCATTAACGAAAACTCCAAAGCTTAAAATCCGGCTTTACATCGTTTTTGACACGCAAAAAAACTGCCCTGAAGACGGGCAGCTAGAATCCATTTATATTAAATTAAAGGTTATTGACCTTGTTGTTGTTGTTGAGCCATTTGGACAAGACGCTTCGTAATTTCTCCTCCAACAGATCCGTTAGAACGAGAAGTTGAGTCTGCTCCAAGGTTTACTCCAAATTCTGATGCGATCTCAGTTTTCATAGCATCAACTGCTTGTTGAACTCCAGGAACAAGAAGTTTGTTGTTGTTTGGCATTGTAGTCACCTCCTTGTACCAATAGGGTGTGGAAGTAGACAAAAATCATACCGTACTTGCCGTGGTAAATGTTGATAAGATTCCTTATTGAACTTCCTTGTTAAAGAAGGTCATCAAACGTATCTCTTTGCTCACTATCAGTTTCGGAAAAGAAAACTGTTTCCGTATTCTCAACTGCTTGATCGATCAATGCTTCAATTTCCATATTTTGCTCAAATCGATTGGCTTTTTCCCGATTTGGTTTTGTTTTTGGAGCAGATGGTAAAAAGACGGTACAACAATCCTCGTATGGGCGAATTGATATATCATACGTATCGATCTTGCGTGAAATGTCGATGATTTCTATTTTGTCCATTGTGACCAACGGCCGAATAATCGGCAGGTTCGTAACTTGATTAATCGTGTGCATACTTGAGAGTGTTTGACTAGCCACTTGCCCAAGGTTTTCACCTGTTGCAATCGCTAACGCCTCACTTTTCAATGCGAGTCGTTCCGTTATTCGCAGCATAAATCGTCTCATCACCGTCATGCTGTAATTATCTGGGATTTGCTTTTGGATTGCTTTTTGGATATCAGTAAATGGAACAACATGTAGTTTGATCCCTCCGCCATAGCGGGTAAGTACATTTGTCAGGTCTTCCACCTTCTGTTTCGCTCGCTCACTCGTAAATGGTGGACTGTGAAAATGAACCATTTCAACCCTTACGCCTCGCTTCATCGTAAGATAACCTGCAACAGGGCTATCAATCCCGCCAGAAAGCATCAGCATAGCCTTTCCGCTACTACCGATCGGAAGCCCACCTGCTCCTGGATAATCTAAACAGCTAATAAAGGTAGCTTCAGGTTTAATTTCAACCTTTATTTCTACGTCCGGATGATGAACATCTACCGTAATGTTCTCTGTATTTCTTAAGACATGTCCCCCAATTAAATGGTTCAGTTCCTGTGAATCATGTGGATACTGTTTAAAATTACGCTTTGTGGAAACTTTAAAGGTCTTCACATGTGGACCTGCCTCTTCAAGAGCACTTAATGCCGTCGCCTTAATAACGTCAAGATCGAGGCTGCATTTAATGGCTAGTGTTAAACCTTGTATCCCGAACACTTCCTGCAATTTCTTAATCACTGCGCCGTGTTCCTGTCCATTTAATAGGATATACATCCGATCAAATGATTTATTGACTTGTACATCTGGAAAGCTTTTCAGTTTTTTCTTTATGGTTTCCTTTAAACGGTTTACAAAAATATGACGGTTTTTCCCTTTCAACGAGAGTTCTCCATAACGGACGATGATGTGATCGTAAATCATATACTATTACCTCATTACCTTCTTTAAATTTGAAATTACTTCCGATAAATACTCGACGAATCGTTGTCCTTCTTGTAATGTATTATCAAAATTAAAGCTTATTCGGATTGCACTGCTCGCACGAGCGTAGTCATGACCTGTTGCTTCAAGAACACGACTAATGTCATTGGATTTAGAAGAACAGGCAGATTTGGTGGAAACATAGATCTCTCTTTCCTCAAGAGCATGAATCAGTACCTCTGGCTTAATCCCAGGTACTGAAAAGTTCAAGATATGAGGAGCACTTTCATTTTCCGGGGTGTTGATGCAGGTCGTCTCCATGTCGTTTAGCTGTTCTCTTAGATACGACGTTAGCTCCTTCATTTTACCCATGTTCGTTTCAGCTTTTTCAAAGGTCAAACGAAGTGCTTTCGTCATCCCTACGATTCCTGGAACATTTTCAGTCCCAGCTCGAAAATTTCGCTCCTGTGCTCCCCCAGCCAGTAATGGATAAGGTGAGACACCCTTTCGGACATATAAAAAACCGACACCCTTTGGCCCATGAAACTTATGACTGGAAAAGGAACATAAGTCGATACCTGAATGTTTATACTGTAAAGGAACTTTTCCGATAGCTTGTATATGATCGACATGGAAAAATGTTTTAGGATATTGTTTTAAAAGCTCGCCGATCTCTTGGACGGGCTGGATTGTTCCAATTTCATTATTCACATGCATTACCGAAACAAGGATGGTATCATCCCGCAAGGCACGCTCGACATCTTCAGCTGATATTCGACCGTTCTGATCCACTGATAAATAAGTGACATCAAAACCAATGTCTTCTAGTTGTTTGAATGCCTCAAAGCAAGAAGCATGTTCAACCTCTGTCGTAATGATATGTTTCCCACGGGTATGGTGACGGGTAGCGATACCTTTGATTGCCAAGTTGTTCGCCTCTGTACCACCAGATGTAAATATGATTTCGTTTTGGTCTACTCCAATCAATTGCGCGAGTTGCATGCGTGCTTTCGAAAGCAAACGTTCAACCTCACTACCGAGACGATGGATTGAGGATGGATTCGCGAAATAATTTTCAGAAACGGTTACGTAGGTTTTCAGTACCTCAGGAAAAGGTTTTGTAGTTGCACTATTATCAAAATAAATCATCAGCCTTTACCCCTTTAAAAGACATTAATTTGCATCATTTAATATTATCACAACTAATCATGATTCCAAACCAAACACTTATTTTCGTTACATATCGACATTATGCGACAAAACTTTGCATAAGATGCTTATTTCCCCTGTATTATAAATTAAATGCATTTTTCTATATTCAAGAATATTTCACCGTTAAATAGAGAATTCAGGAGTTCGCAAAATCTTTGTAATTAAAACAATCTTAAAACTTTTGTATATAGTGTCTATTTTGGCAGAAGTTTATGTTAAGATTTAACCGATTTCAGAGAAGACACTAATTTTTCTTCTATTAATGGGAGGTAGCATCATGGAACGAAAGAGACTATCAACGAAAGAAACCTTAACGATTGGATTAATGATGTTCGCTCTATTTCTTGGAGCTGGAAATATGATATTCCCACCCTCTCTCGGTCAAAGCGCTGGAACCAGTGTGTGGATTGCAATAATTGGATTTCTAATCACAGGAGTCGGCTTGCCATTACTAGGGGTTATTGCCATTGGTTTAACCGGGGGTACATTAAAAGAGTTAGCAGGACGTGTAAATCCTAAATTTGCAATTATCTTTTCAACTATCATGTATTTAGCAATTGGACCTTTATTTGGAATTCCTAGAACGGGGACTGTCGCATTCGAAATCGGTGTAACTCCATTTCTTCCAGATGTGATGAATGAAAATGGACTACCGCTGCTTATTTATACAATTGTATTTTTCGGAATTACCTTCTGGTTCTCACTTAATCCGACAAAATTGGTCGATCGGATCGGTAAGGTTTTAACACCGATCTTAATTTTGGTTATTGGCTTAATCGTTGTTAAGGGAATCGTTGACCCAATGGGCACCCCCTCTATTCCAAAAGGGGATTATGCATCGAATCCATTCTTTACAGGTTTCATTAATGGTTATCTTACAATGGATGCCATTGCAGCACTTGTTTTTGGAATCGTTGTCATTAATGCCGTGAAATCCAGAGGTGTGACGGATAGAAAGGAAATTGCAAAATCAACGACCAAAGCAGGGCTTATTGCTGTTAGCGGACTAGCACTCGTTTACCTCTCACTTGCCTATATTGGTGCAACGAGTCGAAATGTTATTGGCGTCACCGATAACGGCGGAGCTATTTTAACTGGGGCTGCTGAGGTTTTATACGGTCAATTAGGACTTGTACTTCTTTCTTTGGCGATTACGTTTGCATGCCTAACCACCTCAATTGGACTTGTAACAGCTTGTGGAGAGTTTTTCAACAAATTAATGCCGAACGTATCGTACAACTTGATTATCGGAATCCTTTGTATATTCAGTGCAGCTGTTGGTAACGTGGGATTAACCCAGTTGATAAACATGACACTACCGATATTGATTGGAATTTATCCTTTAGCGATCGCATTGATTGTTTATTCATTCTTCCACCGTCAATTTGGGGGATACCGAGAAGTATATATCGGAGGTTTACTTGGTGCAGGAGTGGTAAGTTTCTTCGATGCATTGAAGCAAATGAAGCTTAATATAACGCCTGTAACAGATTTGATGAGCACATACATTCCGCTATATGACCAAGGAGTTGGTTGGCTTGTTCCGTCCCTGATCCTTGCTATTATCGGTTATATGTTTGAAAGAAGCCGTACCCATACTGCACACAGCGCCGAAAATCCAAACAATGCATAAGTGTTAAGAATAAGGCTGAAACAAGGACTGTCTTCCAGTAAAAATCGGGTCCGGGCATAAAGGGGACTGACGAAATCGTCAGTCCCCTTTTTATGATTTGTTATACTGTTTCCTTAGATTGAAAGCTTTCTTCAAATTCCTTCAAAATACCAGGTTCTACAGAATCCAGAGCCTCTGCAGCATGCTCTAACGCAATCTCATATTCATAGGTACGAAAGGCTTGTTCTGCTTCGGATAATTTTACTGCGACCGTGATATATTTACTACGATAACGATTGCCATATTGGATCAAACGCTCTGCCCAAATAGCTCGATCGATTAAATGATTTGTTTTAGAATAAACTTCATCTACAGCTTCCTCTGCTTCAATCAATTGATTCAAAACATCAGCCATTTGAAGTGGCTTATCAGATAATTTTGAAGAAACGACTTGAAGCTTATATTCAGCATCCTGAAGAGCATCATAATACGTTTCAGGTAGCCCTGGCAAATTATTACGGTGAACTTCTTTATTCGCATCAATCAGTTTTTTGCGGAATTCTTGTATTTTATCAACTGCATCAAGTTCATCCTTACGAAGATTTTGAAGCTTTTCCTTATAAATCTCCGTCATTTCTCTTAATTCTTCCAGTTGCTTAGTAACCGTATCAAACACTTCTTTTATAGAGGTAAACGACTGATCCTCCTCTTCAATTGAGTGGAAGCACGTCGAAGCACGTTTTTCGATTTTTTCAAATGAATTTTCAAGTCGTTCCTGTAAATCAATGTTTTCCTGTTCGATCTGATAGCTTAATCGAACGACATTCGTCTCTTCTTTCATGTCCTGAATCTCATTACCAAGCTTTTCAACATTTTTCTTTACTTCTACACCCTCAGATAGTACGAATTGTTTAGCCAACACTTCAGACTCGAGCATATCGTAGAGTTCTTCCAGCTTTTTATTTAACTGTGACATTTCTTCCTTTGCTGCCTGAACTTCTACAGCATTTACTTTTTCCTTGATGAGGTCGTACGCATAATGGACGACTTCCAGTTCTTTTTCAATCCCTAGCTGATCGACGCGATAGCCTTGCTCATTCATTTCGGCTAATCCCTCTTTCAGTTCTTTGATCATCGCCGGAATTTCAGTTTGAAACTGGTAAAGAAGATCCGGAACAACCTCTAGTTTATATTTCAAATCTCTGAGCTTCTCATCAAGTTGCACAATGTATGTACGAGCGCCAATATGGTTGCCGTTTTCTGTTTCCTCACCATATTTGCTGAAATCTGTTGAAATTTCTTCTAGTCGTGCTTCGAATTTTTCAGCTAAAGGCCCTAATGCACGATAGTGGGTAATCAGATGCTTTCGAAGTCCTTTATGCAGTTCAGTCATTTCAGCTATTTCTTTTCGGTTCAATTCTTCACTCTTGACGAGTTCATCGATTTCACCTGAGATTTCATCAATCATTTCTTCAATATTGAATATCTGTCGTCTTGTTTCTGATAAGATGCCGCGTGCTTTTTTAAATCGATACTTGTCCGCAGCTTCTTCTGCATCAAATAGATTCTCTTCAAGATCCGGAAGTTCTACGGCTACGATTTCGTCCCAATCGGATCGCCAGCTTTCAAACTTTTTTTCTGTTTCGCCTATCATCTCAAGGGCTTTCACCTTAGCAATTTCTTCTGATAAGGGACGGTTCATGATATTGATTTTTTGTGACTCGAGATGGTCGATCTGATCATAGACCTTTTTTCTGGAATATGTACCAAAACCGATAAAAACAGAAAGAACAACGACTAGTGCAACTAAGATATAAATCATAGGGACCATCCTTCCTTCCCTTTTTCAATTATGTATTATAAACTACTTATTAAAATCATCATATTTTATCATTTTTCGCCAAAATCCATGTGCTTTCGCCCATCTTCATAACTACTATAATACCATGTATACTCATTTTTTTAACTACATTTTTCAAAAAATTGATAAAAACTTTCCTGAATCTTGAAAACTTTCCTTTGAGGAGGTAGGCTATGGTATTATTCGACGGACATGTCCATACCCCGTATTGTCCACACGGAACGAAAGATGCACTTCACAGATATGTTGAGAAAGCCATACAATTAGGTTTTAAAGGGCTCACCTTTACCGAGCATGCTCCATTACCAGAATCATTTGTTGATCCCACTCCAAATCAAGATAGCGGAATGAATCTTGGCCAACTTGAAGAATATTTAATAGACATCCGTAACCTTAAAAAACAATATGAAAATGAATTTATGATCTTCGCTGGACTTGAAATCGATTATATTGAGGGCTTTGAAGAAGAATCAATCAATTTCCTCGATCAGTATGGAAAAGAGTTAGACGACAGTATTTTATCCGTACATTTCTTAAAGGCACAGGATGGCTATCATTGCCTGGATTACAGCCCGGAAGCATTCGAACAATTATTACGAGTCCATGGGAATGTCGAATCCGTTTATGAGTTGTATTATCAAACGCTACAGAAGTCTATTCTTGTTGATTTGGGAGCATATAAACCGAAACGAATCGGCCACATCACTCTCGTCATGAAGTTTAGAAAAAGATTCCCAAATCCGAACATTAATAAGATGGCCATTCAATCTATACTTAGATCCATCGCTGAACATGAAATGCAGCTAGACTATAATGGTTCGGGTGTGGCGAAGCCTTTATGTGGGGAGCCTTATCCACCTGATTGGGTAATCGATGAATCTCTACATTACAAAATACCACTTGTATACGGGTCGGATGCTCATCAAGCTAAAGAAATGGGGCGTGGCCTTAACCGTTTGAAAAAAAATGCACCACTCGTGCGACCAGTTTAGGTTACTTTATCGGTAGCTTAACTTATTTTTTATATTCAATCATGTTTTACATGAAAGTTTCTGTGAATTTTGTTATGATAGGACTAATTTTCTGAATGGTGAGGGGGGATTCATCGTGTTTAACGTCGGTGCATACAAAGGAACACGAGAAGAAAACTATCAAATGGTCATCAAACAGCTCAATGCTTTGCTTGAAGGAGAAACGGATCAAATTGCAAACCTTGCAAATGCTTCTGCACTACTAAATACGTTCCTTGAGGACGTCAACTGGGTCGGTTTTTATTTACAGCGCGGAAACGAGCTTGTCCTCGGACCGTTCCAAGGGCTTCCGGCATGTGTGCGAATTAAAGTTGGCAAAGGGGTTTGTGGTACTGCGGTTAAGGAATTAAAGACGATGCGAATTAAAGATGTTCATCAATTCCCCGGACATATCGCGTGTGATTCAGCTTCACGATCTGAAATCGTTGTTCCGATTCATAAGAACGGGAAAACAATCGGGGTTCTTGACATCGACAGTCCGTCTACATCCCGCTTTGATGAAGTTGATCAGAAGTATCTTGAGCAATTCGTCGAAGTTTTGACAACTTACCTATAAAAAAATGGGATTAGGCACACTCCTGTTTAGTGGAGGCAATCTGATCCCATTTTTTATTAAGACTATACATATTTGATGACTTCAAGCGCCTGCTCTAGGTCTTCCCAAATATCCTCCTTCGATTCAAGTCCTACTGAAATACGAATCAAGTTATCCGTTATCCCCATTTTTGTTCTGGATTCTTCTGGTACAACAGCATGTGTCATAGTTGCCGGGTGTTGAATTAATGTCTCAGCATCACCAAGGCTGACCGCAATCTTTAATAGCTGTAATGTATTGATCAGCTTTTGGGCATCCTCTTTTCCACCATTGATTGTAAAGCTGATCACCCCACCGGGACGCGTCATTTGTTTTTGGGCAATATAATAGTCGGAGGACTCATCATTACCCGGGTAAAATACATGTTCAACTGATGGATGTGCCTTTAGGGCATTCGCTATATAAATGGCATTGTCACAATGACGATCCATACGGACCGGCAGTGTCTTCAATCCTCTAAGCAACAGCCATGCATCAAAGGGGGACATTACTCCACCAATATCTTTTTGCGTTGTCGAAGCAAGCATATCTATCGTATCTGAATCACTGACAACCAAGCCTGCAACGACATCCCCATGACCGCCGATATATTTCGTTGCACTATGAATAACGATATGGCAACCAAGTGATAACGGACGTTGAATGTAAGGTGTGCAAAACGTATTGTCGACAACGACCATAATGTTATGGCGTGCTGCTACTTGACTAACCATCTCTAAATCAACAAGTGTCATTGTAGGATTGATCGGCGTCTCGATAAAAATGACTTGTGTATTTGGACGGATGTGAGTCTCGATGACTTCAGGATCAGACATATCGATAAGGTCATGATCAATATCAAACTTGTCCTTCATCATCCGTAATAGCCCGAATGTACAGCCGTACACACCTTGCGAACAAAGAATATGGTCTTGCGATCGTGTTAAACCGAGTAGCACCGCAGATACCGCAGCCATCCCAGAACCGAATGCAAGTCCTTTCTCTCCACCTTCCAATACGGCAATCCGTTCCTCTAGCATTTTTACAGTAGGGTTCCCGAGTCTTGAATAAATGTATCCATCCTGATCGCCAGCAAATCGCTGTTCTCCCGTTTCAGCATCAGGGAAAACAAATGTTGATGTTGAATAGATGGGTGGAGCAAGGGATCCGTGATGCTGTTCTGATGAATATCCGGTATGAATGACTTGTGTTTCAAATCTTCTATCTTTCTTCATCTCTCTAACCACTCCTTAATCCATGTAAGCGCTTTCTGGTTTTATCGTATCATAATTGGATCAGATTTTGTCATACATTATATACCAGAATACGTTTAATTGTACTCTCCATACACATTCACTTGACTTTCACTTGTCGACGTTATACACTATTCTTTGTGTAAATGAAGACAGCCAAGTGAATTCATGTGAGCTCTCTCATTATGTTCCTTATAATTGCGGCTGATTGTAAGTAAGGTACATCACGTAGCTTCCCGCTGTCGAAGTGAAGGTGTATGAAAACATAATGGACACGTGAACGATCACACCGGCACTGTTTTTTGACACAATCAAAAATAGTGAAGGAGGAGCTATTTTATGGCTCGTTATACTGGACCAAAATGGAAAATATCTCGTCGATTAGGGATCTCACTGAGTGGGACTGGGAAGGAATTAGAAAAACGCCCTTACGCACCAGGACAACACGGTGCTAACCAACGCAGAAAGATCTCTGAATATGGACTTCAGCTTCAAGAGAAGCAAAAGCTTCGTCACATGTATGGAGTAAATGAACGACAATTCCGCCGTTTGTTTGATGATGCTGGTAAGATGGGCGGAATCCACGGTGAACAATTCATGGTTCTTCTTGAATCACGTCTTGATAACATCGTATATCGCTTAGGACTTGCTCGTACGCGTCGTCAAGCTCGTCAATTGGTAAACCACGGTCACGTGACTGTTGACGGAAAACGTGTAGACATTCCATCTTATCGTTTGGCACTTGGTCAAGTTGTTGGTCTTCGTGAAAAATCTAGCAACCTTGACATCGTTAAGGAAGCACTTGAAGCAAGCAACTTCGTACCTGAGTACCTAACATTTGATGAAAATAAGCTTGAAGGAACGTACACTCGTTACCCTGAGCGTTCTGAACTTCCTGCTGAGATTACAGAAGCACTTATCGTCGAATACTACTCACGTTAATACAAACGTAAACAGGAGACTGACATTTTTGTCAGTCTCTTTTTTTATTTAAAAAAGGATGACGAGCAATTTACTGTTGCTTTGTGCCATCCTTTTCATAAATGGATTCTTGCTCTATTTATTAATTTTCATGAATTTCCGCTTACCGACTTGAACGATCATATCCTTTTCGATATGCACCTGAAGCTGGACATCATTTACTTTCTCCTGGTTAAGTTTTACGCCGCCGTTTTGAATCATGCGTCTTGCTTCCCCTTTTGAGTTCAGTAAACCGAGCTCGACGATCAAGTCCACGATCCACACTTCATCTTCACCGCTCCAATCATGCTCAGGTATGTCGTCAGGAAGATCTCCTTTTTGGAAAACCGTTTTAAAATGCTGTTCCGCTGCATCCGCTTCTTCTTTTCCGTGATACATCAGGACGAACTCTTTTGCAAGCTTCACCTTCAAATCACGCGGATGAAGCGTACCCTTTTCAAATCCTTCTTCCATTGAACGAATTTCGTCGATCGGAACCGATGTAGCTAGTTCATAGTATTTAAACATGAGGTCATCTGGTATCGACATCGATTTACCAAAGATCTCGTTAGGATGTTCATCAATCCCAATGTAGTTGTTTAGCGACTTAGACATCTTTCGGACTCCATCGAGTCCTTCGATCAATGGCAGCATCATCGCAACCTGCTTTTCTTTTCCGAATTCGTCCTGCAATTGACGTCCCATCAACAAGTTGAATTTTTGATCTGTTCCTCCAAGCTCGATATCAGTTTCCAATGCGACTGAATCGTACCCTTGCATTAGCGGATAGAAAAATTCATGGACCGAAATCGGCTGATTAGATTTGTATCGCTTTTCAAAATCATCACGTTCCAACATACGCGCCACCGTAACTTTACCAGCCAGCTCAAGCACATCAGCGAAATTCAATACTGATAACCACTTTGAATTGAAATGCACTTCCGTTTTTTCCATGTCGATGATCTTTCCGAATTGCTGGAAGTATGTTTTTGCATTCTCCTTAATTTCATAATCCGTCAGTTGCTTTCTTGTTTCAGATTTTCCTGTTGGGTCACCGATTCTGCCTGTGAAGTCTCCGATCAATAATTGAATTTCATGGCCTAGCTCCTGGAATTGCCTTAGCTTATGAAGCGGAACAGTATGTCCGACATGGACATCAGGTGCAGATGGATCGAGACCGAGTTTTACTTTTAAAGGTGTGTTCGTCCGAATTGACTTTTCGAGTTTTCTTTTTAAATCATCCTCAGGAACGACTTCGATAATACCTCTTCTTAAAATCGATAGCTGGCGTTCCACCTCTTCCATCTGTTCAGTTGTTAACGTATGTTCAGTCGTCATTTTTAACATTCTCCTTTCAAGTTCTTAAAGTAGATGTTCAAAAAAGAAGATCAAAAGAGCCGGAATCTCTGAAGTTCAACTAAGTACGTTACGTCCTGCGCCTGTGGTTACTCGGCGCAGAATCACACAGATGTATACAAGTACATAGTCTTGTAACAACGTTGAACTGACTCACATCCTGTGAGCCCGAGGCACGACAGTCTGCTCGAGGAAGGCTACTCACTTGAAGGCATCGCTGCTGCCTTGTACCGAGGAAGCTTTCATCGATAGCATCGACTAGTTAGACGCAGGTACACAATGAATACATCGATGAAATCAATACTTCCTTGTAATACATGAGGACCGGAGAGACCGAGTAACGAAGAAATTCGACAGCTATTTTTACCGGACTTTTTGAACAACCTCTTTAACATAAAAAAACGCTCCTTAATCTATTAAGGAACGTTCTAAACGCGGTACCATCCTTTTTGAGGCAATGATCTGCCTCCGCTTGTTTTCAATAACGGCTATGTAACCGCCTTTTGCACGTATTGTTCCTGGCAAAAGGTGCTCGAGGGTGTAATTCACAAGTTTCCTATGCACTGGTTTGCACCAACCACCAGCTCTCTTCAATCAGGGAGGAAAATGTTACTGGGCTCCTGTCCACGCATTTCATTATTTATTTTAGGATTTGTATTGTTCTTCTTATTTACCACATCTTTAAATTCCCTGTCAACTTTTCTACTAATTGTTTTGAATGAAATTGATAGAAAACCTATTCCACTACTTGTGGATATGCTATAATGAAAATTGGAAAATTAGGGGGGTATGATCATGAAATACATATCCACTTTCATGGATAAAGTGAAGAATTTCATGAAGGTTTTAGACGAAAAAAACGTCTTTAAAATAAGCCGGATTACCGGTAAGGTCATGTGGAATCTGTTCTTAATATTCATCGTGCTAGGAGTAGCGGGAGGATTTTTTGCAACCGGGGTTGGTGCAGGATATTTTGCTTCTCTTGTAAAAGATGAACCCATTCGAAGCTATGATGAGATGAGAACCGATATTTACAATTACACAGAGACGAGTAAAATCTACTTTAACGATGGAACATTACTTGGGAATCTTCGTTCGGATGTCATTCGCCAAGAGGTAGACATAAAGGATATTTCACCACATATCAAAAATGCGGTGATCGCTACGGAGGATCAGTATTTCAATGAACATAAAGGTATTGTTCCAAAAGCGATTGCTCGTGCTATTTTTCAAGAAGTGACAGGAGCTGCTGTTCAAACTGGTGGTAGTACACTGACACAACAGCTTGTTAAAAATCAAATCTTGACGAATGAGGTTTCTTTCGATCGGAAAGCGAAGGAAATGCTGCTTGCGTTACGGCTTGAGCGTTATTTTGACAAAGATGAGATTCTAGAAGCTTACTTGAATGTCGTCCCATTCGGCCGAAACGCATCCGGTCGCAATATTGCTGGAATACAAGCCGCTGCCCAAGGGATATTCGGCGTGGATGCCAAGGATTTGAACTTGCCGCAAGCAGCTTATATTGCCGGGCTTCCTCAAAGTCCATTTGGCTATACACCGTTTACGAATGGAGGCGGATTGAAGGAAGATCTTCAACCTGGACTCGATCGGATGAAAACCGTTTTATCGAGAATGAATGATGCAGGTTATATAAGCGATCAAAAGTATAAAAAAGCAATAGCCTATGATGTGACAAAAGACTTTGCGAAAAATACGCCAAGTCCGTTTGAAGCATATCCGTGGTTGACAATGGAGATTGAACGACGCGCAACGGACATCATGAAAGTCCAGCTGGCGAAGGAAGATGGGAAAAAGTATTCTGAATTGACTCCAACGGAAAAGGAAAGCTATAACAATGCAGCTGATCTCGTATTACGGAAGGAAGGCTTTAAAATCCATACGACAATCCACAAGAAAATACATGATGGATTCCAGCATGCAAAGGCACAAGTACCCTATGGACCGAACCGAATCGAACCATCAACTGGTCAAGAGGAAATCGAAGACATAGGTGCAATGCTGATGGATAATAAGACCGGTGCAATACTCGCCTTTGTCGGTGGTCGGGATTATCAACAAGAAAACCTGAACCATGCGACTCAAGCCGTACGTCAAAATGGTTCAACGATGAAGCCGCTGCTTGTATACGCACCTGCAATGGAAATGGGGATCATTCAACCAGGATCGATCATTCCAGATACAAAGTTCACCTATTACGGTGGGCCATCACCGTGGCCAGTTACAAACTACGGATTTGGCTATCACGGGCTTGTAACTGCCCGGAAAGCGTTACAGTGGTCTTATAACATACCAGCTGCGAGAACTTATGTGAAAATGGACCCGCTAAGAGCAACAGAAAACCTTTTTGAGATGGGTTTTACGACCATTCTTGAAGAAGAAAGATACAACCGTGCCCTTTCGCTCGGTGGCGCAACCAATGGGGTAACCGTCGAAGAAACCACAAATGCATTTTCAACATTTGCAAATGGCGGTCAATTCAAGGATGCGTTTATGATTGAAAGGATCGTTTCAAAAAATGGCGATGTCTTATTTGAACATAAATCAAAGCCGGTGGAAGTCTTTTCTCCGCAAACATCGTATTTAACATACGATATGCTGAGAACAGTATTCAACAGTGGAACAGGTGCAAGTGCAAATTCATTTTTAAAATTCAATTCTGACTGGGCCGGAAAAACCGGGACATCCCAGAAAACGCGTGATGCTTGGTTTATGGCTACGAATCCGAATGTCACACTCGGCTTGTGGATGGGTTACGATACACCTAAGACACTCTCTGATAGCCATCACGGCTCACATACAAGACGGAGTATCCGAATATGGGCAGCACTTGCAAATGCAGCCTATGATGTTAATCCAGAATTGATGGATCCAAGCGGTAGAATTCCGCGTCCGGGTGGTATTACGACGGCATCCTTCTGTGCGATTTCTGGAAAATTGCCATCTGAATTGTGTAAAGAAGCTGGACTCGTTAGAACAGACCTCTTCAATGTCAAATTCTTGCCGAAAGAAGAAGACGATAGTCTCCAACGCGTCAATTACGTTGTCAATTCTGAAGGTGATAAGTTCAAGGCATTAGAAGGAACTCCTAAAGCATTTACTGCTGAAGGAATTATGATTAAGGAAGATTATTTTGAAGATATCGATCTTGAGGACATCATCCAAGACGATTGGGAGAATATCATTGGTGAAGATGAACTAAAAGATAACGGAAAAGCGCCTGGTGCTGTTTCTATTAAGAAAAGCGGGGCTGCCCTTACTTGGGGAGCATCTGGAGAAAATGATGTAGTGGGTTATCGAATTTACCGCGCTGCGAACGGTACGACTGACTTTAAGGCGATAGGTCAGGTAGTTGGCGGTAATGAAACCAGCTTCAAGATCTCTGGTGGAAACTTCACCTACATCGTGCGTGCTGTGGATATAGCCGGGAAAGAATCCGCGAACAGTAATTCTGTAAAAGTTGGCGAGGATCCACCTCCACCGGATGAGGGTAAGCCGGACGAACCGGGTGATCCGCCTCCTGGAGAAGGTGAACCTGACGAACCAGTTGAACCACCTCTTCCGCCACCGCCAAAAGAGGAAGAAGGAACACAAACTGAATCGAACCAGGAGTAAAAATGACCTGAGTGGAGCGAAAAAAGCTCCCTCAGGCCTTTTTTTATTCAGATTTGATCATAAAAAAAAGAGCTACATTGAGTTATTTGCTGGTTATCTGAACTTCTAAACCAGATTACAGCTGTTCATTTTAGAAGCCGCCTTATTATTTCGGCCACGGATCCAAATATTTCGGCCACTGAATCCGATAATTCGGCCCCACATAGTAATAAGGTCCCGATCCCACGCACCATTTCAGCCACAATTCGTTAATGCTATCATCGATTTTAAGCATATAAAAACGGGATGACTCGCTCAAAGGAGTCATCCCGCTCTCTATTAATATTGTTTAGTCTTCCATCGTTGATAAGTCTCCAGTTGGAAGGTCAAGCTCCCAGGCCTTCAAGACACGGCGCATGATCTTACCGCTCCTTGTTTTTGGAAGCTTATCCTTAAACTCAATTTCCCTAGGTGCTGCATGTGCAGCGAGTCCTTTTTTCACAAATGTACGAATTTCTTCCTTCAATTCGTCACTAACTTCATAACCCGTTCGCAACGAAATGAAAGCTTTGATGATTTCTCCTCGAACAGGATCAGGTTTACCGATGACACCTGCTTCTGCAATCGCAGGGTGTTCAACGAGCTTACTCTCAACCTCGAAAGGTCCTACACGTTCCCCAGAGGTCATGATCACATCGTCAATCCTGCCCTGGAACCAGAAGTAACCATCCTCATCCATATATGCGGAGTCACCCGAGATATACCAATCTCCGATAGAGAAATAGGATTCGTACTTTTCAGGTCGATTCCAAATTGCCCGCATCATCGAAGGCCATCCTTTTTTGATTGCAAGGTTACCCATTCGATACGGCGGAACTTCATTACCTTGGTCATCAACAATCGCAGCCTCAATTCCAGGAAACGGCTTCCCCATCGATCCAGGTTTAATTTCCATTGATGGATAATTGCTGATAATCTGTGCACCTGTTTCGGTCATCCACCAGTTATCATGGATTCGTCGATCAAACACCCTCGATCCCCAACGTACGACCTCTGGATTTAACGGTTCCCCAACACTAAGCACATGACGAAGACAGGATAAATCGAATCTCTTCACAACCTCTTCGCCAGCTCCCATCAACATACGGAACGCAGTCGGAGCGCTGTACCATATTGTAACACCGTATTTCTCGATCGTTGAATACCAATCCTCTGGACTAAAACGGCCACCGCGGATTACATTCGATACTCCGTTTAACCATGGCGCAAATATTCCGTATGATGTTCCGGTAACCCAACCAGGATCAGCCGTACACCAATACACATCATCATCCTTCATGTCGAGTACCCATTTACCAGTTTGATAATGCTGGATCATAGAATTATGGACATGGAGAACTCCTTTTGGTTTCCCAGTCGATCCAGAAGTATAATGAAGAATCATTCCATCCTCACGATCCATCCATTCAATATCAAGATGTTTACTTGCCTTCTCCATCCTGCTGTAATAATCTGCATAAACGTCGTCCTCTTCTACATTTTCACTTACGAGTACAACGTGTTTTAGTGCAGGTAATTCCGAGACAGGTACACGGTCAAGCAATTCTGGAGTCGTAACAAGGACGCTTGCTTCACTGTCCTCCAGTCGATCACGAACGGCCCCTTCCATGAACGCTTCAAAAAGAGGACCAACGATCGCTCCTACCTTTAGTGCACCAAGCAATACAAAGTACAATTCTGGAGAACGAGGCATGAAAATAAATACACGATCCCCTTTTTCAACATCTAAGTCTTTTAGTAGATTTCCTGCCTGGTTCGAATACTCTTTCATTTCTTTGAATGTATACTTTTCATCACGTATGGCATCGGAGAAATAAAGAGCAACCTGATTCTTTTTTGCAGTCTCTGCAAACCGGTCAATCGCTTCATACGCCATATTGACCCGACCCGTTTTAGACCAAGTGAAATTCTTCTCTACCTCTGACCAGTCAAACGATCCATAGGCAGCCTCATAATTTTCCAGGTTAAAATCACCTTTAATAACCGGAAGCGCTTCTACTTTCATAGTCCACATCTCCCCTTTATCTAATAATATGTGTTCAAAAAAGAGGATAAAAAGAGCCGAATATCTGAAGTTCAACCGTTACGTCCTGCGCCTGCGGTTACTCGGCGCAAAACCACACAGATGTATAACAAGTGCGTAGTCTTGTAACAAGGTTGAACTGACTCACATCCTGTTAGCCTGAGGCGGGATAGTCTCGAGGAAGGCTACTTACTTGAAAACATCCTCGTTACCTTGCACCGAGGATGCTTTCTTCGTTAGCATATCCTTGCAAACGCAGGTGCACAATGATTGTTCATCTGTTGTAGCTCCTACCTCATTGTAATACATGAAGACCGGAGAGACCGACCAACGAAGAAATTCGACAGCTGTTTTAATCGGACTTTTTGAACAACCTCTAAATTGAATTACTATTAGTATAGCATAAAATTGACTATTCTCAATTTTTAAAACAGTTGGTAAAATTTCGATTGAAAGCCCTTACATTAAGTCGGATTCATGTATAATAGAGATAGAGTTTAGCATTGGTGGTGAAAACAATCTTAAAACATACGAAAATTTATAACGCGAAAACACTGAACACACCTAAGGGAAAACTTATACTCGAAGGTCCAATTAAAGCAACCGCTCTTGCCGGGTATGAATTTCATGACCATTTAACTGCATTCCGCCCCCCTTCTGAGCAACATAAAGCTCTTATTGAAATTGCGGGATTACCAGAAGGAAGAATTATTATAGCAAGAAACCAGTCAACGATTGTTGGATACGTAACCTATGTATATCCCGACCCACTGGAACGCTGGTCTCAAGGAAATATGGAGAACCTTCTTGAATTAGGTGCAATTGAAATCATTCCTGAATTCAGAAACTTTAAAGTTGGTAAGAATTTATTGAACGTATCAATGATGGATGATGCAATGGAAGACTATATAATCATAACTACTGAATATTACTGGCATTGGGATTTAAAAGGAACCGGTCTTTCAGTTTGGGATTATCGTAAAGTAATGGAAAAAATGATGAACGCAGGCGGTTTGGAATGGTTTGCAACAGATGATCCGGAAATTAGTTCACATCCGGCAAACTGTTTAATGGCCAGAATCGGAAAACGGGTCGATCGTGAATCAATACAGCAGTTTGATCAGCTCCGTTTTCAGAACCGTTTTATGTATTAAAAGTTCAAAAGTCCGGTAAAAATAGCTGTCGCATTTCTTCGTTACTCGGTCTCTTCGGTCCTCATTTATTACAAGGAAGTATTGATTTCATCGATGTACATTCATTGTGTACCTTTGTCTAACTAGTCGATGCTATCGATGAAAGCTTCCTCGGTACAAGGCAGCAGCGATGCCTTCAAGTGAGTAGCCTTCCTCGAGACTGTTGTGCCTCGGACTCACAGGATGTGAGTCGGTTCAACGTTGTTACAAGACTATGTACTTGTATACATCTGTGTGGTTTTGCGCCGAATAACCGCAGGTGCAGGACGTAACGTACTTAGTTGAACTTCAGAAATCTCGGCTCTTTTTATCCTCCTTTTTGAACCTACATTATTAGGGAGGTGAAGGGAATTGAAAGTTGAAGCGATGATGAATCGTAAAGTGGTTACTGTATCAGAAAAAGCTACAATTGAAGAAGGTAAACAACAAATGAAACAACATCGCATTCGCCACCTTCCAGTTGTGGATGACGATCTTAAGCTAATCGGAATCGTCTCCGACCGCGACCTGATCGAGTGGAAGAACACAGGAAATGAATCCGATCCTGCTTCTGCACTTATCGAATCGGTAATGACTCGCAACGTGATAACAGCACACCCCCGAGAATTTATTGAGGAGCTATTATCAATTTTTTACGATGAACGAATCGGCTGTATTCCAGTCGTAGAAGATCAACACGTTGTCGGAATCATTACAGAGAGGGACATGCTTTATACGTTGATCCAGTTGACAGGTGCTCACCAGCCTAGTTCACAAATTGAGGTAAGCGTTGATAATATTGCTGGTAAGCTTGCAGAAGTAACAGCTGTGATTAAAAAACATCACGTGAACATTACAAGCGTTCTCGTTTATCCTGGAGAAATAGAATTGACGAAGGTACTCGTACTACGCGTTCAGACGATGAATCCCAAAGTGATCATTGAAAGCTTGCGGGCCGAAGGATACAACGTGTTATGGCCTGCAGTCCCCGGAGAACGACTATGACCCGACCTGTTTTTGTGTATTCAGACGAATTGTTAGACTATAAATTCAGTAACAAACACCCTTTCAATCCACTTAGACTGAAATTAACTTATGAACTATTGAAGGATGCTGGTATTCTTCCTGACGAGCAGATCGTAAAACCGAGAAAAGCAACCGATGAGGAGATCGCTCTTATCCATAGCGAGGAATACATTAATGCTGTTAAACAGGCTGGAAAAGGTATTCTCCCTGAAACACAGGCTTCAAGCTATGGACTAAATACAGAGGATACTCCGACTTTTCCGAATATGCACGAAGCGAGTGCATGGCTGGTAGGAGGAACCCTTACTGCAGTTGAAAATGTATTCGAACGGAGCGCAAAGCAAGCCCTCAGCCTTGGTGGTGGGCTCCATCACGGTTTTCGCGGTAAAGCATCCGGATTTTGCATTTATAATGACAGCTCCATCGCAATTGAGTATATGAAGCAAAAATACAATGCGCGTGTCTTGTACATTGATACAGATGCACACCATGGAGATGGTGTACAGTGGGCTTTTTATGATGATCCAAATGTTTGTACGTTTTCGGTACATGAAACGGGACGATATTTATTCCCTGGTACGGGTAATGTATCTGAAAAAGGTGCAGGTAAAGGCTATGGACTGTCGTTTAACATTCCTTTGGATGCATTTACAGAGGACGATTCCTGGATTCCGATTTTAGAGGTAGCGATCGATGAAATTGCGCGATATTTCAAGCCTGACGTGATCATTAGTCAAAACGGAGTAGATGCCCATTACTGGGACCCATTAACTCATTTATCAGCAACTATGAAATCGTATAAGACAATTCCTCAGATTGTAAAAAAGGCAGCGATTCAGCATGCAAAAGGAAGATGGATTGCCGTTGGTGGAGGAGGCTATGATATTTGGCGTGTTGTCCCTCGTGCATGGTCTTTATTATGGGCGGAAATGAATGGCATCGACCTCAATGGACCTCTTCCGAAGGCATGGCTTGTTAAGTGGCAATCACGTACCTCATTGGAACTGCCGCAATCATGGGAGGATCCAGATGCACTTTACTCACCTATTCCAAGAAAAAAGGAAATTTGCGAGAAGAACCATCTTATGCTAACACGCGCACTTCAGCATATCCGCAATGAGCGACGATCGGTATAAATTAAAGGTGGGAGGTGCTTAACCTCCCATCTTCATCTTATTTCGTTGAATCCCGTAACTGGATTCTGTGTGGTAAAACCACTGTGCGTTCACTAACGGTTTCATTGTTCATAAACTTTGTCAATAGGCGCATTGCTACAGCACCGATATCATACATTGGTTGAACGACAGTAGTCAAAGTGGGACGAACCATCGAAGCAAGCCTCGTATTATCAAAGCCTATTACTTCAATATCCTCTGGAACATGGACCCCTTTATCCTGCATTCCATGAATAACGCCAAGAGCCATTTCATCAGTACCAACAAAAACAGCTGAAGGCTTTTCTTTTAACTGTAAAAACTTTTCTGCCGCTTCAAGTCCTGAATCATACGTGTAATCACCAATGAACACATGATCCTCGTTAAGCTCAAAATTCGCATTTTCCAGGGCAGTTCTGTAACCAGAAAATTTATGATAGCCGTTGATCGGGTCTTCAAGTGGTCCAGACACCATTCCGATGGAGGTATGACCACGTTCAATCAACAATTGAATCGCATCTCGAGCCGCTTCTTGATAGTTGATATTAACCGTTGGAATCTCCTCATCAGGTGAAACGGTAGCTGCAAGGACAATCGGTACAGGAGAGCTCTTGAATTCTTCAACATGCTCTTCGGTTATTTTTCCACCCATAAATACGATTCCGTCTACTTGTTTTCCTAAAAGTGTATTCAGAAGATGGATTTCCTTCTCCTTGTTTTGATCTGAATTACAAAGGATAATGTTGTATTTATACATCGTTGCGATATCTTCAATACCTCGAGCAAGCTCAGCAAAAAAGATACTGGATATATCCGGAATGATCACTCCGACTGTGGTTGTTTTCTTGCTTGCAAGCCCTCGAGCCACTGCGTTTGGACGATATCCAAGTCGTTCAATGGCATCAAGCACTTTTTTTCGGGTAGCTGGTTTAACATTCGGGTTTCCATTTACGACACGCGAAACGGTAGCCATTGATACCCCTGCTTCACGCGCAACATCATATATAGTTGTATTACTGTTCATAACGGCCTCCTTCTTCAGTGCGTTGTCGTTTAATCCGCATTACTTTCTTTTATTTTATTGTATCCTATCTTACGCATTTTCTACTATTCACCTAAAGAAAACTTGATAAAGCCAAGCCTTGACGTAGGCTAAACAAGGCTTGAATTCGTTTCTCTAAGCTTTTCAACAAATTCATTAAATTGGTTGATATCCATCTGCTGAGCAGCATCCGATAAAGCAACTGCTGGATCTGGATGAACCTCTGCCATAACTCCGTCAGCACCAATTGCAAGTGAAGCTTTTGCAGTCGGCAATAAAAGATCCCGTCTTCCCGTTGAATGGGTTACATCTACAAAAACCGGAAGATGTGTCTCCTGTTTAAGGATTGGAACTGCGGAGATGTCCAGGGTGTTTCGTGTTGCATTTTCATAAGTGCGGATCCCACGTTCACAGAGAATGATTCGGCCGTTTCCTTTTGACATGATATATTCTGCAGCATTCATGAATTCAGAGATCGTCGCTGCTAATCCTCTCTTTAAGAGAACAGGCTTATTTCCTTTCCCTGCTTCCTTTAAAAGCTCGAAGTTATGCATGTTACGTGCGCCGATTTGGATCACATCAACATATTCAATCGCCTCTTCAAGATCTGCTGGATTTACAATTTCACTTACAACGGCAAGGTCATGCTTTTTTGCTACTTCCTTCAGGATTTTCAGCCCTTCCATACCTAGCCCTTGAAAATCATATGGGGAAGTGCGGGGTTTAAATGCTCCTCCTCGTAAGAGCTTTACACCTTGCTTTTTCACTGCTTCGGCAACCGAATCCACCTGGTCATAGGATTCAACAGCGCAAGGACCTGAAATAATTCGTTGCTTCCCATCGCCGATCGTCTCACCTAGTACATCGATAATGGAGTTCTCAGGCTGATTTTTTCTAGAGACGAGCAAGGTTCTGCTATGATCATCCTCCTGCAGCTCTAGTCCAGCCTTGAAAATTTGTTTAAATAAATGATGAAGGGTAGGCGTTTCGAATGGACCTTGATTGTGTTCTGCTATCATATCGAGCATGATTCGTTCACGAACCGGTTCGAAGCGATTTATTCCTTGCTTCTTTTTAACATGACCGATTTCCTGCACAATTTCTGCTCGCTTATTTAAAAGCTCAACCAATTCCAAATTGATGTGATCGATTTGTTTACGTAGCCGATCTAATTCTTGATTGCTCATATTTTCACTTCCTAGGACAAAAAAATAATCTACACGAATAATACTTTATTCTATTTCTAGTTTAGTCTACCATATCCGCTCCGTCCACTATTGACTTTCGAGTAATAAAGAAAACGTCAAAAAAAAAACTCGACGATTGCCGAGCCTTTAGGCGAAAGCAGAGTCGTAGCTGCGCTTATACTATAGAAAGTATTTTATCTACTTTCTTAACGTGGAAAAAAGGATGACTCGATTGAGCCAACCCCTTCCTATGTTGAGCTATTCATTTTTTGATTGATCTCTTCTAAAGCGGAGTACGTGATTTTCCAGTGCGAATCGTGATGAAGTACCTGGTCATTCGAAATCAGAAAAAGCTGAGGAGATTCGTGTTTGACCTTAAAGTGTTCGGCGATCCGATTAGATAATTCTCGTGAGTCTTGTACATTCAGGAAATATACAGGTGAATTCGGATGATCCTCTGAGAAATGCTCAACCTCTTCGAATGCCGATTGACTAATTGGACATGTTGTACTGTTCTTCAGGAAATAAAATGGTTGATTTCCATCGATGGAAGTGAATTCTCCCCATGTTGATATTTTTTTCATTGATTATTTTGTCTCAGATGGCTGATGTTTTTGTCCAAGGTTGGGTTCAATCGTATTGAGTTCCTCGTTCGCAGTTTGCATTGCGTCTTCTATTGCATCAGCTTTTCCGTCATTGTATTCTTCTTCTAATTCGTTTAAGTCCGTGTCTTTGTTTTTCCACTTGTTAAAATCATCCCGTACATTCGTCGAAAAATCCTTCACACGTGATGCTGCTTGATTGGTTTGATCGTTGACATTCTGTGCAAGAGTTGATGACTTTTCTTTTGCAAGCGTCGCAACCTCATTACTTTTATCCTTAATAACGATGGCTTGTTCATTCAAATCGGTTCGAAGTTCTTTCCCTGATTTAGGAGCAAGCAAAAGAGCGGTCGCTGCACCAACGATTCCACCTATAAGTGACCCGATCAGAAAATCCTTCGTATCGATTGATGATGACTCTTTTTTATCTGTCTGTTGAGTAGTCATACTATCGTCCTCCTCTATTTTATTAATTTGATGTCTCTTCTATTTTTCTGTTCTTGCGCTTCCACTTTTCCCATACATCCAAAACTGCATTACTCCATTGAAGGACCTGTGTTACCGTTTCAGACTGCCGTTCCCCTTCCCTAGCAATACGGCCGGATACCGTCTTAACGGAATGACTGACATTGGAAATACTATCCCCAATATCTTTTACACCATTAAATACAGAATTGAGTGATTCTGATTTTTGCTGAACATCCTCTGCAAGTCGATTGGTTTTATGTAAGAGCTCTGTGGTTTCCTTCGTCACACCATCCAGTTGCTTTTCAAGACCATCGAGTGTATGCGCAACGTTGGTCAGGGTATGCTGAAGGGACTTTAATGTTCTCGAAATAAAAACGACCAGTACAGTGAATGCTATTGCGATAAGTGCAACACTTAAATACAAGATTATTTCCATGTTTTTCACCACCTCCTGTATAGTATAACTTTTCCCATTTGAGCTATTCATTAAACCATGTATCTACTATAGAGAAATTCTCTGTAGTCCATTCACAATCCTGCTATCTTTTAGCCTAAATAAAAGAAATAGCTGCCTTGACTGTTTTCTTAGTATAAAACTTGGGCGAGCTTCATCAAGTGTTGTAGAATAGATAGTGGGACGAAATTGACTAGGTTGTCGAAGTTCTTAAATCTTGAAAGGAGAGGAAGAAATTGAGAGACCCAAGAATCCAAAGTCTTGCCAATAACATTATTACATATTCGGTTAGCCTTCAGCCAGGGGAAAAGGTATTAATCGAAAACACAGGTTATCAAAAGGAGCTTGTGAACGCTTTAGTTGAGGAGGCTCATAAAGCTGGAGGTCATCCTTACGTAACGCTTAAAGATGAAACGACACAACGAGCATTATTAATGGATGCAACTGAGGAACAGCTGGAAGCACAAGGACGGTTTGAAAAAGCAATCATGAAGGAGATGGATGCTTATGTAGCGATCCGTTCTGGAGATAATATTTCTGAGCTTTCAGATGTTCCTTCTGAAAAAATGGCGATGTATCAAAATAAAGTATATACACCCGTACATCGTACCATTCGGATCCCGAAAACGAAGTGGACTGTTTTGCGATATCCAAACTCCGCAATGGCGCAGCTCGCCGATATGAGTTCTCCGGCATTTGAAGACCTTTATTTTAATGTGTGTAACCTGGATTACAGTAACATGCTTGAAGCTATGAAACCACTCGCAGACTTGATGGACCGTACAGATATTGTGCACATTAAAGGACCAGGAACGGACTTGAAATTCTCGATAAAGGATATCCCATCGAACAAATCTGCAGGCCATCACAACCTGCCAGATGGTGAAGTCTACACAGCACCTGTACGCGAGTCTGTTAACGGTATAATTACGTATAATGCTCCTTCCCCATATCAAGGCTTTGTATTTGAAAACATCAGTCTTACGTTCAAGGATGGAAAGGTCATTGAAGCGACTGCAAATGATTCCGAACGGATTAATAAAGTACTCGATACGGATGAAGGAGCACGTTACATTGGGGAGTTCGCAATCGGTGTGAACCCTTATATCCAAAATCCGATGCAGGATATATTATTTGACGAAAAGATCGATGGCAGCTTCCACTTCACTCCAGGGCAATGCTACGATCAGGCGTTCAATGGCAATAATTCTGACATCCATTGGGATATGGTTTGCATCCAACGGCCCGAATACGGTGGCGGTGAAATCTACTTTGATGGTGTACTCATTCGAAAAGACGGCCGCTTTATTTTACCAGAACTTGAAGCACTGAACCCCGAAAACCTAAAATAGAGCTGGAAAAAGGATGCTGTTTCCCTTGTTTTGGGGGATAGCATCCTTTATTTTTGGATTGATATGAAAAAAGCTCTATTTAAAGTTCCGAAGCCCATTTGTGTGGTACGGTGTCATTACATTAGCTCGATTAACTGCGAACTCTGAGAATTAACTGCGGAATCACGAAAACTGACCTGTCATCGTCACCGATTTCAGGTCAGTTTTTATTCTCATCTATGATGCGAGCTTACTTTCATATGCCCTTTGAAACTTCTGAATATCACCAGCACCCATAAACAGTAAAACACTGTTTGTATGCTCTGATAAACAGTCAATTGAATCTTCACTAATGATTACCGAATTCGGTATACGCTCTTGAAGGTTTTCAATACGCAAATCACCGGCATTTTCCCTCGCTGATCCGAATATATCGCACAAATATACCGAATCTGCTTGACTTAAGCTATCAGCAAATTCGTTTAAAAAGGTTTGGGTTCGCGTGAACGTATGCGGTTGAAATATCGCGACTACTTCTTTTTCAGGATACTTTTGCTTCGCTGATTCGATCGTCGCCTTAATTTCTGTCGGGTGATGTGCATAGTCATCGATAAGTACTTGTTGTCCCACTACTTTTTCCGTAAAACGACGCTTAACGCCTTTAAACGTTTTCAATTGTTGTTGAATAATGCTTACCTCGACCTCTTCATAATGACAGAGTGCAATAACAGCCAAAGCATTTAGAACGTTGTGCTTTCCATACCCTGGAATAGTGAACGTTTCATAAAACGCATTGCGGACAAACACATCAAATGTTGTTCCTTCAGGACTTACTTGGGTGTTCCCTGCCTGAAAGTCATTATTTTCATTCATCCCATAAAAAAGCATCGGAACCTTTGCTTGCATTTGTTGTAAATAAGGGTCATCACCACAAGCAATTATCCCTTTTTGAACCTGTAATGCCATAGATTGAAATGCATCAAATACATCATTTACATCTTTAAAATAATCTGGATGATCGAAATCGATATTCGTCATGATCGCATAACTTGGTTCGTATGAAAGAAAATGACGACGATACTCGCAAGCTTCAAATACGAAATACTCACTATCTTCCATCCCTTTACCAGACCCATCTCCAATTAAATAAGAAGTCGGACTGGCCGCTTTCAAAACATGTGCCAATAACCCTGTGGTTGAGGTTTTCCCATGTGAACCGGTTACTGCCACACTTGTGAAATTCTTAATAAATTCACCAAGAAAATGATGATATCGGTAAATTGGCAGTCCCAATTCCGTTGCTTTTGCGATTTCCTTATGTTCATCCGGAAAAGCGTTACCCGCAATAATCACCTGATCTGCTTGAACATTTTCTGTATCAAAAGAGAGTATTGGTATATTTCGTTCTTCCAAGGCTTGTTGGGTAAAGATATTTTTTTCGATATCGGACCCTTGTACGTGATAGTTCATGTCATGCAGGATTTGTGCTAAAGGGCTCATACCAGTCCCTTTAATACCAACAAAATGGTATGTTGTCATAAAACGAACCTCCAACTAGTCTGGAATCGCTGCACATAAATTTGATTTTATTATATGCGTGAATCGTATACTTGGGGCTTGTTGCCCTCTAATCATTCTTAATTACGTGAAAAACGAAAAATTCCCTTAATAGATATTGGTCCAAAAAGGAGGATCAAAAGAGCCGAAAAAGCTTCTTAATGAAGTTCCACTAAATATCATCGTCCTGTGATAACGTCAAGCTGGCTCATACCCAGTTAGCCCTCGGACTTTTTGAACTACCTTTAAAACTATTTTACAATTATATCAGAAACATAGTGGTTCTACCAATCTTGACTTTACGGTGATCAAGCTATTAATGCGGTTTAGATTAATCCACTTTTTCCAGCCTTGGGTTAGGCTGGTGCTTTCTCCCTTTTTTTGCTTCTTCTTTTCCATCGAGGAGGACATTGTCCCCAGTAAATCCGATATGAATTTTAAGGAGCGAACTACCTACACCATAAATATCAACGGGTACATTCCGCGTCTCAAAAGTACGGATCCGTTCTTCATTGAATCCGCCGCTGACGACAATCTTGACATGGTTATAGCCATCAGCGTCAAGAGCTGACCTTAATGCGAAAATCAACTCAGGGTTTACGCCACGAGGATCAAACTTACCAAGAACATCCTGGTTTCTCCAAAAGTATTGATCCACAAGTGTACGTGAGGTATCAATTCGAACTCCCTTCAGCTCTTTGCCAAACTCCCTTGCTACCTTCAGAGAGTCGGTGACAACATCGTTATTATAATCTACGAGTGTAATCAACTCATCCTCGGGAAACTCTTCATGATAGGCATGTGTCGCTGCTACAATATCACCATTAAACAACTGGAGTAATGCATGAGGTATCGTCCCCATTCCTCTTTTTCCCCACCACTCATTCATCGCGTGTGTCGCCTGGGCAGTAGATCCACCTATGTAAGAGGCATACCCATCGCCAGCTTGCTGTGTATAGTGATCATCACGGTCACCCATGAAGATCACTGGCTTTTGAACGCCAGAAGTGCTTGCAGCTTTTACAACATTATAAACGTTCGTCGCAACGGAAGTTCTTCTAGCCAGGATGCCATCGATGATTCCTTCCAAGAAGCCGAAGTTTTGATATGGACCAGTGATTGTCAGCACGGTTTCATACGGCTCGATCTTATCACCGTCTTTAAGTGAAAAAATCTCGAGTGAATCTGGGGCATGTGCAAATTTCTTTATCAGAGCAATCGCTTCATCCGTCCCGCACAAAACTGCATGTTTTTTTTGGAAAAACTGCATCGTTACTACATTGTCCGGTCGATGCTTTTCTGCAATTTGACACGTCTTTAAAAAATATACAGCAGAAAACCATCCATCTCCAACCCGCTCATCAAACTTAAACGTACGGTTGGTCAAACGTTTGATTTTCCCTTGCATTTTCAATTCGATTTCCTTCATATCCATAACGTACACCTATTCCTTTACATACTCTGATGTTCAAAATCCACTTTAACATTAATTAATATTCCATTACTTATCTTATATAACGGTTGTTAAATATACAAGTACTACGAAACACTATTGCTTCACGTCATCACCTGTTTGATTATAATATTCCTGTTTAGTCACTAGGACATTCCGAGGCTTACTTCCCATTGCTTCTGATACAAGTCCTTTCGCCTCCATCATATCGATTAATCGAGCGGCTCGATTAAAACCGACGCGAAACCTTCTTTGCAGCGCTGAAGAAGATGCTGTCCCGTGCTCTAATACGAACTCGAACGCTTCATCGAACAGTTCATCATCCTGTTCAAATGAACGGCTTGATTGAACGAGTTCTTCCTTTTCAAACAAATAGGACGTGGTTTTCTGGCGTTTCACATGCTCTGTAATCCGCTCGATCTCATCATCTGATACGAAGTTCCCTTGTATACGAACCGGCTTTGAGACACCATTACCGAGAAACAACATATCCCCACGTCCTAACAGCTTCTCAGCCCCGCTCATATCAATAATTGTTCTTGAGTCAACCTGTGAGGATACCGCAAAGGCAACACGAGTTGGAATGTTCGCTTTGATGAGACCGGTGATAACATCTACAGAAGGTCGTTGAGTTGCCAACAGCAAATGGATTCCACAAGCTCGTGCCTTTTGAGCAATACGACAAATCGCATCCTCGACATCCTGTGGTGATACCATCATCAGGTCAGCGAGCTCATCAATCACGACAACAATGTAAGGCAATTTTTGATCAGGTGTCCCTTTTCCTAAGACTAATTTATTGTAGCGCTCCATGTCACGGACTCCAGTACGGGCAAACAGCTCATAGCGACGTTCCATTTCCTCGACAGCCCACTTCAAGCCCATTGTTGCTTCTTTTGCATCGGTAATTACCGGTGTTACGAGGTGCGGCAAATGGTTATATGGGGCAAGCTCTACCATTTTCGGATCAATTAAGAGCAGGCGAACTTCATCTGGATTAGCCTTGAATAGAATACTGATGAGCAAGGAATTGATACAGACACTCTTTCCTGATCCAGTTGCCCCAGCTATCAAACCATGCGGCATTTTTTGCAGATCTGTAACAACTGGCTTCCCCGATATGTCAAGACCAAGTGCAACAGATAATGTCGATCGACTCTCTTTAAAAATCGGATCCGTAACGATTTCTCGAATTGTAACAGGTTTACTTACTTTGTTTGGAACCTCGATACCTATCGCATTCCGTCCTGGGATAGGAGCTTCCATTCGGATGTCCTTTGCTGCAAGACTGAGCTTAATATCATCAGCTAGATTCGTAATTTTGTTCACCTTTACCCCAGGGGCAGGTTGTACCTCAATCCGGGTTACTGAAGGTCCTTTTGTTGCACCAATGACATGTGCCTTTACATTAAAGTTGTTCAATGTGGATTGTAATAATTCCTTTTGCTCGCATAGCCATAGCTCATCATTTTCCACTTGAACTGGCTGTGAATCCAGCAGATTTACTGTCGGAAATCGATAGCCACCATTTACATCCTTATGAGGTGTTTCAGGCTTTGATGTTCCTATCTCCTTCTTAGGTGTTTCAGTCTTTTTTGTCTCTGCTGAAGGTCTGCGTTGGCGGTCTTTTTGAAGCATCATTACATTAAACGGAATCCTGGTCTTTCCATTATCCTTTTTCTCTCGCAGTTCTTTGTATCTCCGTACCCGTTGGATTGGTGATTCCTTTTTTTCAGGCTGAACCGGTTGGTCTTCCTCATGACAGTCTATCGATTTATTTTCCTCTACGAGCGTGGCAGCAGTTTCTTCAGAAAACGCAAGGTCAACTTCCTCGTATAATGGATCAAAGTGTTCTTCACACTCATCCTGTTCTCGGTAATTCAACGTTTTCATATTTATTTCATTTGATTGTATACCGTCAATTTCGGCTTGCTCTGAATTAACTGCATCGACCTTTCCATTTTCGGATTCATCAAATTGATTGTCCGCATGGCCCTCCATCCGAACCTGTTTGTGGGCATCAGATATGAGCGGAAACGGTTCCGGACTACTTTCGATACCCATGTTGTCTTGTTCTTCAACAACAAGTACTTCTTCCTCTACTTCCCTATTCAAAACAGGAGGGAAAATTTCCGGGCGTTTCCCGTAACCGTATATCGGTGAGGGGATTTCACTCGGTTTAAAATTTATACCGGTAAATTTCTCTCGTGTTGTTTCTTTTCGAGTTTTTTGCTTAGGTGTTTTTTTGGTAGTACTATCCTGTTTTTGTTTTCTCACGGTTCGACCGTATGTATGTTTCTGTGTCTGTTTCTCATCAGGAATTAAAGGAAAGCGAAAATTCCCTTCCTTTGGATATTGATGTACAAATTTTGGTTTGATAGAACGGTTGCTGTCTTCAATCCGACCTACAGGATTGGAGCTAGGGCGTGATTGAGTTTCCCCGTCCGGATTACCGTCACCCAATTCGTCATGATCACTTTCTAGTAATAGGTCTTTCATTTTTCTTAGCCAATTTGACATGTAGCATTCACCTTTACTTCGAATTTCAATAAAGAAAACTTGGTTAGCGCGAGGCCTAGGGTTGGCGGTTGCCTTAGTTGCCCTTATACTATAGAAAATATTTTCTTTGTTAACGGGTAGAAAAAACTAGTGTAAAAAATTGATACTATAAGAATACCTAATTACTCGATTGAAAATAAGGGGGAATCGTAAAGAACAAATCAAACTACTCATTTATTTTCCTGACTTAAGACAAATACATAGTAGAAAACAACCAGAGGTGACCCCATGGTTGTTCGTCAAAATGAATGTACTTCTTTCGTTCTCTAGTTAAACTCAGATCCTACCTGATAGGTATCCTCAAGAACAAGGATCCCCTTCTCGGTTGGTGCGTTTGGAAGATTCAGTTCCTTCGCTGAACAAATCATTCCAGAGGAAGGCACTCCGCGCAACTCGGCTTCTTTTATTAATAATCCGCCTGGCATCACTGCACCGACTCTTGCGACTACAACCTTTTGACCCTTATCAACGTTCGGCGCACCACAAACAATTTGAAGCGTTTCATCTCCTATATTCACATGACAAATACTTAGCTTGTCTGCGTCTGGGTGTTTCTCTTTAGACTCTACGTGCCCAACAATAAACAGTGGTCGCGAATCAAATTCCAACGTTTCATCTAAATCATTTTCTTTTAGCAAGGTGTTAATTGATTGGACCAGTTCCTCAGTCACGTCGATAACACCGTTTCCTTCAAGGTCAAAATGCTTTGTAGCATTAAATATATTAAAACCAAAAGTTCGGCTATCCTGGCGATCGTAAATACGTACGACATCACCTGTTTGTGTGTAATCCCGTTCCTTAATTTCATCTCCATTTACCGAAACAAATAAAACATCTCCGACACCATCAGGGTTATAGTATACATTTAACATCGAGCTTGCTCCTTTCATCTGTCGAATCAATCGTCTTTTGGCTTGTTTTTTGCTAGGATGAATATCGGCTCAAGTTCACCATCTTCATATAAAAACGGTAATGCTGTAATTGGTACACGTCCGTTCGTGAAAAAATGCATGGCCATTTGTCCAAGGATATCATAGCCTTGTTCGTTTTCTATATCGGCAAAAATCAATACGTCTTGATGTGGAACCGCAACAGCAAGTGCCCCTTTTGCGTTTCGTTTCATATCATCAAGTAATTGTTGCTTAAGAATTCGACTAGCATCATAACCGTCATTCCTGTTAATAAAATAAAACGTGTTTCCTGCAACGATATCTTTTTTCATGGAATCCTCTAATGATCGCAGGTTAAACCGCCCGATCTCCCTTAATTGATTCAGGTTCCATCCTTCTTTTACAAGCATATTCTCGGTTACGAGGCGGTACGATTTCCCAAGATCCTGCGCATAATATATTCTTGTTTCAGCTGTATGCTCCTCATAGATAAGCGTATCTCCGTTATTTTCAGTTGGGAATGATGTTGAACGGATGACAGGAAAAATAGCCCGTTGATGCTCATCAAGCGATTGGTCGTGGTTCATTACAGTGAAGACTTCATTCACATGATAAACAATTTCGTCTATCGCAGCTTCTTTTCGTTGTTCATATTTTGCCGTTAAACCAGGAAGCGAGAGTGTAATTCCCTTTCCTGTTGACTTTTCTTCAATTCGAAGTGTCTTTTCTTTCGCATCATAGTGCAGAGATCGTTCTGGTGTCTCAAGTTTTCCTACAAGAATTCGCTTCAATTCAACCGGTTCCAAACGAGCCCCTCCTTCAAGTTGCTAACATTTAAGTATGACTTTTAAAACGTGCAAAAAGGGGATGACACATTAGCATCCCCCACTACCTTACTTAGTATATTCAGCGACAACCTCTGTTCCTAAACCGCCACGCGCGTTCCAGATTGCGGTTATCTTCATTTCTTTTGGATCCAATAGATTAACGAGATCTTCAAGCATACGATTGGTTGCATGCTCCTGATAGATCCCGACATTTCGGTAAGATGTAAGGTAATATTTTAAAGACTTCATTTCCACAAGCTTTTCGTTCGGTACATAACTAATGCTGATTTCCGCAAAATCAGGAAGACCTGACCATGGACATACCGATGTAAATTCATTTGTCGGAATCGTTACAAGTGTGTCCTTACCAACATATTCGTATGGGATTGTTTCTAATATATTTACAAGGATTACCTCTTCATTCTCAATATCAAAACGTATTCCTTCGTATTTGCTGTGGTCGACATCTACTTTTGCCACTTAGCTCACCCTTTCTTTTCTTGCTTGGATCAGTGGATCTCCAATGTTCAATTTTACCACCCATATCAAGAAAAGTCACGGCTTTGAGCAAGTGAATCAATAAAGTTTTCAACCTGCTCCTGCGTCTTTCGATCCTTGTTCACAAGCCTCCCGATCTCCTTACCGTTTTGGAAACCGATAAAGCTTGGGATTCCAAAAATATCCATATCCTGACAAAGTTCAATGTGTTCATCGCGGTCAACATAGAAAAATTGAAAGCTTGGATAGTTATTCTCAACTTCAGGCATTACCGGCTTAATAACAACACAATCTGGGCACCAGTCTGCAGAGAACATCAAAATCACATCATCCGATTGAATTGCTTCTTCAAACTCTTGTCTGTTTTTTATCGTTTTCATCTTATGACCTCCAAGATAATCATTGTATTAATTAATAAGGATCAGTAGTCAATTTTCATATTTCCAAACTCTTTCCTCATTAATATTGATAATACTAAAGAGATGACGCTCGGTCCAATGAAGTCCCATAAAAGAATCGTTTTCAATCCAATACTTAGTGATGATAATAGTCCTATAGTTATGAAATTAAATGTCCTTTAATCATAGTCAATTATACCTATTCCACAACAGCAGCCAATTTTTTATGAATTTCTATCTAAAAATAGGTTAAGATTTTCTTCCATACTACGATAATAAAAGTATAGGAATTGGTCTGGCTATTCTAACCGTCGAAAGCTATTTTCTTTATGAATCCGTCATTAGATATGTAAAGAAACACATCAGGGTTAAGCGGTTAGGCAATATTAAAGCAGCAGGAAATAAGGGGGAAAAGGGATGTTAGAGAAGTTGAAAAAACTGGATTTATCGATTAAAAATAAGGTTCGCCTTATGCTTGCAATGGCCGTAATCGGGCTAGTCCTTTTATTCGCGTTTACCATGTTTTATGTGATCATGACAGGGAATATGAGCGATAAACAGGAAAATTTGCAAAATTTAACAACCGGTACAATTACACTTGGCGAGGATTTTTCTTACATACGAAAGCTTGAACAGGAGTATTTACGAACTACAAATAAGGGTGTTTCACAAGAAATCACAACAAAAATTTCTGACTTGAAGAAAGATATCGAGGCTCTGAAAAAACAGAATGGTGATTTCTCTAAGGCGTTCGATAAAGTATCAAAGGATATCACAACATATGAGAATGCCTTCGCGGATACATCAACACTCGTAAGTGACATAGATAGTATGCAAGGTATATTAAATGAGCGAGCAAATGAATTAGAAAAGGTACTAGCATCAGCAAATAGAAGTCTGTTAGCAGAATTTTACGAGCTAAGAATACTTGAAAAACAATTATTTTTAACTGGTACCACCACCGATCAAAACCGATTTAACGATCAAGCTGCAAAGCTGAAAGATGCCGTTAAATCAAGTGAAATCCCTGCTGGAGACAAAAGTGCTTTCAGCTCTGATTTTCTCGGTTACACAAGTTCTTTGGATACAGTGAAAGGTTATAGAGGGCAGATTGAGAGCTCCGTCGTCCAATTTGGAGAAATTGGTCTTAACCTTGGACAATCCATCGAAACAGTTGAAAAGAACATCATTAGTGTTACAGAGGACTTAAGTGCAGACCAGGAACGTTTTGGGTCGATTCTATTATGGGTATTGATTATATTAAGCTCTGTTATAATCGCTGCAATGATCTTTCTTGGATTCTGGCTCACACGTACAATCACATCTTCAATTACAAGCTTAAAAGAAGGTGCCACTATTATTGGTGAAGGTAACCTAGGTCATCGCGTAAGCGTCGATCAAAACGATGAGATGGGTGAACTAGCTTCAACGTTTAACTTAATGGCAGATAAGGTGCAACGTGCAATGCAGGAAGTCCAGACGGCATCCGTCCAGCTTTCTTCATCCTCCCAGCATTTAGCTGCCATTTCAGAAGAGACAACCGCACAAACTGAGGAAGTCAATGATGCCATTCAACAGGTTTCAGCAGGAGCACAAGCACAAGCGGATCACCTTCAGGAAAGTACACAACTTATTGAAACGGTTACTCAATCAATTGACGAAACCGCCGAACACAATGTACAAATCAGTGAAGATTCACATGAAACAATGGAAGAAGGAAAAGAGGGACTTAAGGTTGTTGCACAGCTTGATCAAAGTTCAAATGAGTTCCTTAAACTAGCAAACCACCTTATCCATCAAGTACAGGAAGCAAATCAGCATTCTCAACAAATCGGGTCCATTGTTGATACAATTAAAGATATTGCCGGAAGTACCGATTTGCTTGCGCTGAATGCCGCAATAGAATCAGCACGTGCTGGCGATGCAGGTCGAGGTTTTGCAGTAGTCGCTCAAGAGGTTCGGAAGCTTGCAGAACGTTCGAAGTCGGAAGCACAGAACATTTACGGCCTGATTGCATTAATGTCTGAACAGATGGAAAATCTCGCTAAGGAAGCAACTCAATTTGACCATTATCGAACAGAACAAGAAACTTCTGTTCAACGTACAAAACAGGCATTTACAAAGATCGTTGATAATGTAACAGGAATCAATCAACGAATACAATTGGCTCGAAAAACGATCAGTGATGTACAGTCTTCTAACATTGCACTAACCGAAAAGCTGCAGGAAGTAAGTGCAATATCGCAAGAGTCAGTCGCAGCGTCAGAACAAGTAAGTGCTTCGAGTGTCCACCAAAAAGAAGCGATTGGTGAAGTCAATCACGCGGCTAATGAGCTTCAACAAATTGCACTATTGCTTCAGGAAGAGGTAAACCAGTTCAATTTGATCGGCGAGATCATTGAGGATGAACGTTTGCTTGATGATAAGCCTTTAATCGATAACGATGAGGAGTTAAAGGGAGACAACTCTGATTTGTTGGAGGAACATCGTGAAGATGAGTATCTCTATGATGAAGCTGCTGCAGCTGAAGATAATGAATCGGATGATTATGATACGTACGAACAAAACATAGATGAGGAACACGAGGAATCGGATTACGAACAAAAGCCTGAAGATGATAGTGATACAAAGTTCAGATTTTAATAAGTTAAAATTATTAAAGCCTGGGTGGACATTTTCCACTCAGGCTTTTGTGTGTTAGAGAATAATAATGTAATCAGCCAAAAATGCGGGCACTACCCTCGTACGAAGCTTCTGAGAAGGACACTTTTACGCTAATCTACGGTTTTTTGTCCTCAGTCAAGGAAAAAATGCCCACTTATATTCATTCACCAGTTTCCTTCATGGCTTGTGTATTTCTGATGTTCTTTAAACGATTCGGAGAAATGGTGTTCACCCGATCCGTCACCTTTAACGACAAAGAAATAGTAATCATGCTGTTTTGCATTTATTACTGCTTTCAATGACGCTTTTCCCGGATTACTGATTGGTCCGGGCGGGAGTCCTTTATTCAAATACGTATTATATGGGCTCTTCACCTCCAGATCCTCAAACAATAGCCGCTCTTTCGGTTTATCCAACACGTATTGAACGGTGGCACAAGACTGCAGCTTCCATTCATCCTCTATCCTGTTTTTGAAAACCCCAGCGATGATCGGCCTCTCGCTTGCGACCACTGCTTCCCTTTCAACAATCGAAGCTAATGTAACCCAATCATGAAGGTTCAGCTCATTAGGTAAATCGAGCTGATCTTTGACCTCTTGGAACTGAGTTAACATTTTACCGATGACCTCTTTTGGCGCCGTTCCTTTTTCGAAATAATACGTATCCGGAAATAAATAACCTTCCAGTATATACGTGACTTCCTTTTGGCCACTGGTTTTTTTGATGATTGGATGTGAAATTTCCTTGCCCGTTTTTGCCATTTTTAAAAATGATTCCTTGTTTGTTATTCCCTTTTTGTCTAGTCGTTCGGCTATTTGTTCAACCGTAAATCCTTCAGGAATGACAACTTTGACTCCTTTTTTAACATGTGAAGTGACCAGTTCTTCATATATTTCAGAATAAGTCAGGCTGCCAGATACTAGATGTTCCCCAGGCTTAATTTGATTAGCAAAGCCCTTTACTTTTCCGAAGATAATAAAAAAGGTTTTGTTCTTGATTAAACCCTTTTTCTCTAGGGTATCAGCAACATTTACTAAACTCTCCCCTTCTTCAACTCGTATTGTCCTCTCTTTGTCGTTCGATAATGGTGTAAGCTCATAAATGAACCAGGCCAATACCGCTGTAAAAAACAAAACGAGAGAAAGTAATACAATTCTTTTTCTATTCATAAGCAATCCTCTTCACTTCTAGATTCAACTATCAGCCTTCCCATGAATCAAACCTATCATTCACAAAGCCTTTCAACGTTCGCTTTTTGGAGATTCATGATAGTATGAGAATATATAATAATACAAGTGGAGGGGTTACGATGAACCTAACCGTATACCTAGCCGGACAAATCCATGACAACTGGCGTGAAGAGGTAAAGCAAAAAGCTGAAGAAAAGAACCTGCCATTAACCTTTGTTGGCCCGATGACCAATCATGGCCGATCTGATGACATTGGTGAAGAGATTCTAGGGGAACAACCGAATAAGGTATTTAAAGATGACAAAGCTTCTGACTTTAACAATTTAAGAACACAAATTTTGCTTTCAAAAGCAGATGTAGTGGTAGCGTTGTTTGGAGAAAAGTACAAGCAGTGGAATACAGCTGTGGACGCTTCAACAGCACTTTCATTACAAAAACCATTAGTGCTTGTTCGCCCAGAATCCTTGCATCACCCATTAAAAGAGTTATCGAACAGGGCAACAGTAACCGTAGATAACGTTGATCAAGCCATTCAAGCACTTTCCTATGTATTTGAAGCAAATTAGAGCATAGAAAAAAGAGGGGGGTCATCCCCCTCTTTATGTATGGTTATTTCGAAAACTGATACTGGCCTACAAGCAATTTTACAACATGGGCAAACATCTCGTCTCTCGTTACCCAACCATCTGTAAAAATGCCTATAGCACCCTCCTTTTTCCGTACATCCTTCTTATCCGTATAATCGGCCATCACATCTCCGAGCTCTCTTCCGCTCCGAACAGGCTCCGCGATTTCCGTTGGCAATAGAATCTTAGCACCACTCGCTACAAAATTCGTTCTTCCTCGAGTCACTAAGGCACCCCAGTTACAGAGGAACATGCCAACCTCGGTATCGACTACACCGCCTTCTAATCCTAATCCGATATCATAACCGTTTGGAATACAGGCTGATGCCCTATTAAGAGCCCCTTGACGTGTTTCAGAGTCCGAAAAGGGTTGTTCAGAAACCAATGAGGGCGTATCAATTGCCTCGATCGTCCAACCAAGTTTATTTGTCACTTTCTCGACTGCACGGATTTTGGCAGGGTTTTTTGAACCAACTGCTACCTTCAGCATACGATCCCCCCATGTTCGTAAAAAACTAAGAATGGATAATCTGATCTACAGTTGATCGGTCAGATTGCTTAACCAATTTCACCAAGAGCTCTTTTGCAGCTGCATAATCATCGACATGGATCATTGACGCAGGAGTGTGAATATAGCGGGAACAAATCCCGATTACTGCTGAAGGAACACCAGTATTTGATATATGTACACTTCCGGCATCTGTTCCGCCTTGAGAAATGAAGTACTGATATGGAATATCATTCGATTCCGCTGTATCGAGAATAAACTCTCTCATTCCTTTATGGGTTATCATCGTACGGTCAAGAATCCGCAGCAACGCACCTTGTCCAAGCTGGCCAAACGCTTCCTTATCACCAAGCGAATCATTCGCAGGACTTGCATCAAGCGCAAAAAAGAGATCAGGTTGAATCAGGTTGGCAGCCGTTTTCGATCCTCTTAAACCGACTTCCTCCTGAACCGTCGCACCAGAATACAAATTATTCGGAATTGTTGTATCCTTCAATTCCTTCATAAGCTCGATAGCTAAACCGACTCCGTAACGGTTGTCCCATGCCTTTGCAAGAATTTTTTTCTTGTTAGCCATCGGTGTAAACGGGCAAACAGGAACAATTTGTTGTCCTGGGCGAACGCCGATTGCCTTAGCATCATCCCGATCATCCGCTCCGATGTCAATGTACATTTCCTTCATCGGCATTGGTTTCGAGCGCTGTGATTCTTCAAGTAGATGTGGAGGCGTCGAACCGATTACACCGATTACAGGTCCGTTATCGGTCATGACCTGAACGCGTTGGGCTAACAACACTTGACTCCACCAGCCCCCTAATGTTTCGAACTTAAGCATTCCATTAGGCGTGATTTTTGTAACCATGAAACCGACTTCGTCCATATGTCCAGCGACCATTATTTTAGGGCTGTTTTCCTCGCCCTTCTTCACCCCAAATACACTCCCAAGTCCATCCTGAATAAGTTCATCAGAAACCGACTCAAGTTCTGACCGGACGAACTTACGAACTTCATGTTCGAATCCAGGGGCTCCTTGTAGTTCCGTCAATGTTTGAAATAGCTTTAAAGTTTCTTCTTTCATCGTTTCTCCTTTCATTTGCCAGAATATTTCTCACATTCACTATTGTAACGTAAGTTTTTGTGTTCCGCTATTTCCTGACTTACCTCACATATTGAATCGGGTCTTTCTTACCTGCTTCCTCAAACCCCTTCAATCTTAATCGACAGCTGTCACATTCACCACAAGCGACTTCCTCACCAATGTAACACGAAGTTGTTAATTCATACGGAACATTCAACCTGACGCCCTCTTCGATTGTTTCTTTTTTCGTAAGGTGCATTAGTGGTGCCTCAATTTGAAAATTCTCACCTGTCGTCCCAGCTTTTGTTGCGAGATTGACAGTTTCACTCATGCTTTTAATGAATTCAGGCCGGCAGTCCGGATAGCCACTGTAATCAACTGCAGACACACCAATATAAATCGCCTCTGCACCAATGACTTCTGCATAAGCACTTGCCAACGCTAAGAAAATCATGTTTCTTGCAGGAACGTAGGTTGAAGGGATTTCGTCTTCATCGCCATCCTTCCTAACCTCTATCGATTCATCTGTTAATGCACTGCCCCCAATTTGCTGTAAAAAACTGACGTTGACAATGCGGTGGTCGGGCGCATGATAATGGCCTGCAACTTTTTTTGCCTGTTCGACCTCGCGATTATGTCTTTGACCGTAATGGAATGTAATGGGATAAAGTGAGTAGCCCTTTTCCTTTGCTATCCCCATACAGGTCGTGCTATCTAGGCCACCACTTAATACGACTACTGCTTTTTTCACTGCTAAACCCCCCTTTTGTTTGGATCCCATATGATTTTATGCATTTGCAGACTTAATTTCACTTCCGGAAGAGGCTCAGCTAGTATCTTTTCTACAAGCTTGTCCGGGGGCATTGTTTCCCAAACTGGGCTGTATAAAACTTGCCCCAGCTTATGATGATTATTGACGACAGAGGTTGCGATTTCAAAGTCTTCATCGCTGCCAATTACAAACTTGATTTCGTCTTGTGGTTGAAGCAAATCAAAGTTCGAATAGATCATCCGCTCCATCTCTCCTGAATCCGGAAGTTTATAATCCATGATAAATCGAGCTTTCTTTCTGACTTCTTTATATGCATTGCGTAACTTTTCAAAAGGTTTTAAATCAATGGCACCATTTGTTTCGATGTGAATGTCCTGGATGTGATCAAGGTCACACATCGCCAAAAGTAAAGCGGCCGATTTTTCACGATGGATTAGCGGCTCACCACCGGTAAAACAAATTCGTCGGCTTGAAAATTCCTTTATACGTTCAATGATTTCTTCGATTGTTGCTTCAAACTCATGTTTCGAAGGTGCATAGCTATAATCCGTGTCACACCAGGAACATCTGAGGTTACAATGGAACACCCGGACAAAAACAGTCGGAAAACCAGCCATGTTCCCTTCACCTTCAACGGTTTCGAAAATTTCGACCATCGGAAGCTTCCATTCGTAATATTCAGTTTGATCAGGTATCGTCCACTCTCTACTCATTTTCCATCCACTCTCGTTTTAAAATTGCATAGCTTGTCGGTGTTTCAAAAAGCTTTAATTCTTCCAAGCGTGTTCCTTTTGCTTTATATCCGTTTGTATTTAAATGCTCATCCAGTTGTTCCCAAATCCAGACGACCATATTTTCTGCGGTCGTATTCATGTTTGGAAGAACCTCATTCAGATAACGGTGATCCAAGCGGGAATCGATTTCTTTTTTAAACATTTCTTTGATGGCTCCGAAGTCAACGGTTATTCCGATCTCATTTACATAGCCGCTAATGGAAATGACGAGCTTATACGTATGTCCGTGCAAGCTTTTACATTTTCCTTCATAGCAGTGAAGGTGATGAGCAGCATCAAACGTAAACTCCTTTACAACAGCGACACGCTTGTTGTGATATTTCAGCTCATTCCGTTGGATATCCCGGTCAATCTGTTCCACACGTTTCGGTATTTGAAAGTCCATAATTGACCTCCTCCTTCATTTTAAAAATCGAATTTGTATCGTTCACGAAAAAAAGAACTGACCTCTATTTACAGACAGCCGTTTCCTCCATGTCACTTGCTGCACATCGATCTATACCGATATGCATACTAGTAGAGCAAACAGACTCTCTGAAGAGCCAGTTCTTGAATAAATAAGCTTAATTTAATTATTCATGCTCCCTAGTTTTGTTTTTCGAGGGGTGGGAATTTCGAACCCTCAATAAAATATTCTGTTATAATAATTAAGAAAACTTGGATCAGCCAAGCATAGCGTCGGCTGATCCTTAGTTGCACTTATACTTAGGACTTAAACTTTTCTACAACGTCGATTTACCTTTATTGCTGAAAAGTTATACTTCCTAACGTGTAAAGAGTTGTTCAAAAGTAACCAAAGTATAAACGACAAATCCAGATTTGTCGACTTTTTGAAGCTAAGCCTATGTTCGATAACCCTCTGAAAGGAGTTTTCTGTTTGAAGACGTCAACTTTACTTGGTACTGCAATCGGTTTTATCGCAGGTGTTTTCATTACAAAGCAAGTGTCTGAACGATCGGTTTCACCCGAGCTTGCATTGAAAAAAGTTAAACAGAAGTTTCCAGAAAAGATAGACGGCTCCTGGATATATACAACCAAGGAAACCATCGCTCTGAATGAACTTGATTATAACGTGTATAAAGGTGGATTAACATGCCTTGACCAACACTATGAATTTACCGTAGATGCTGAAACTGGCGCGATTCTCGAACTGAGCCCCTCTAACTGAACCGAAAAGCGAAAACACCTTATTAACTTTCTTTACGTGCAATGAAAGAAGAGGTTGACCGATGACAGTGTAAGGCACCTCCAAGCTAATCGGAGGGTGAACCTGACCGTACCTTAGTCAACCCCTTCTTATTTCACATTTATATCGTATTGTTACCCTTAGTTAAATGTATGATGTTGGTTGTATAGGTTATTTTTAATTGTAAAGCGAGTTATAGAATAAACTTGGTTCCCCCATACAAACACGAAATAAGCAGGAACGATGAGCAACAATGAATGAAGGAATAGGATCCAGCCAAGATTCATTTTTTTACCTAAATGCTCGAATTGATCTTTATAGGCACTCAACGATTTATCATTTAGTGCTGCAATTTCTGTAGAAGTCATCATAACTCCATCTGTTGCATTGAAATATACAGTTTCCTTGCGATCAAACGTGAAAATATTATCACGTACAGTTTGGAAATCTGCTAGAGCTGCATAGATTGTAATCTCTTTCGACTCTTTCCCTTCCTCAGCTGGTGTTTCCACTACGAATTTCTGAAAAGTATCGGAATTCAAATCCAATGTGTCACTCTTATAATCATAATATTCCTCTTTAAGGAACTCCTTAGTCGCTTTCTCCATACCTTCAGGCGCTTCAGCAGCATAAACATTCGCCGCTCCTGTAAATAGTAATGTAAGAACCATGATAATGGCTGTAAGTTGTTTTTTCATTTCGGTATACCCTCCCTGACATATATAAGTAATCCTCTATGAGCCAATTAATATATTACACTATTATTACTGTCAAAATCTATGGTAATTGTAACAGGTTTTCATAAATTATGTGACGTTTTTTATCATCCAGTTTCTTACATGTTGTTTATTCGTGTCTTCGTCAATTAACGTTGCCGCTTCACCGAATCCGTAATCTCACCATTACTATTAAACTTAACAGCTCGATAGATGGCATCGTGATAAAAGGTGAACCATGCCCCGTCCGAGATCGCTTTGCTTATCCATTTTTGCTTTTGGGCGATCGAAGTCATCGGATAATCGTCATAGGCAAGTACCCACAGTGCATTCAAGTGGGCATGAGTCGGCATCAAATCTGCCATATGAACATAGGATTCATTTTCTTGAGTAAACTGTAAAATTGAATGGCCGTCACTATGTCCGCCAGTATGCACCATCTTCAAACCCGGAAGAACCTCAACCTCTTCTTTAAACGTTTGAATTTGTGACTCGATTCCTTTCCAATTCATCTCCCAATAAGTATTTTTGGAGCGAATGTTCGGATTTCGCATCTCATTCCATTCCGTTTCGGAAGTATAAATGATTGCATTTTTAAATGTTGAACCGAACTTATCCCCATTAGGCTTGGTCAAACCACAAGCATGATCGAAATGGAGATGTGTCATCAATACGATATCGATGTCATCCGTTGTAAGGTCTAGTTTTTCCAATTCCTTATCAATACTGGACTGTTCTGTTATGCCGTAATTTCTGATTTGTTTTTCATTAAATTTATCGTTTCCGATACCGGATTCGATCAATATGTTTTTCCCCTCATACTGAAAGAATATCGGATCTGATCGTAACTCGATTTGGTTCTTTTCATTGTGCGGGTACTTATTCTCCCAAAGGGGCTTTGGCACAACCCCAAACATTGCGCCTCCATCCATATGGGTTACTCCGCCATTTAACCAGTGCAGTTTGTTATCACCAATTTGAAGCGTTTCCATGCTTGACCACTCCTTGTTTTGTTCTCTTTTATCCCATTGTAGCATATGGATTGATATTTCTGAGAGTGGTTCGTTTACATCATTTGTTTCTGAATACCGCTTCACAACGATAGATACGATTACCTAGTGCAGAAAACTTTTCTTCATACTCTGTCATGACATTTCCCTCAAAATCACTATTGTGTAGATCAAGGCTGACATTATTGATCAGCATGCCGTATTTTGAAAAGCTATATAGGGAATATTCGAATAAGGATTGATTATCCGTTTTCAAATGAACTTCACCGTTCGGGATTACAATTTCTTCATAGGCTTTTAAAAACGTTGCATAGGTCAACCGCCGCTTGTCATGTCGGTTTTTGGGCCACGGATCGGAAAAGTTCAGATAAACTCTATGAACCTCGTTTTTCTTAAAATAGTCCCTCAGGTTTACCGCATTCACATTCATAAGGTGAACATTACTTAATTCCGTATCGCTTACTCTATCAATAGCCGAAACAATGATACTTTTTTGACGCTCAATGCCTATAAAATTGATATCAGGATTACGTTGTGCCATTCCACAAATAAACTGTCCCTTCCCTGTGCCAACTTCAATATGAATCGGATTATCGTTTCCGAAAACCTCTCTCCATTTTCCTTGCCACTTTTCAGGGTCGGCGACGACAATATTTGAATGGTGATCTATTTTTTCTTGTGCCCATGGCTTGTTTCTAAGTCTCATCTAATACTACCCTTTCTCTACGATTGTTTTTGCCTTTGTCATTTTACCATGATTTGATGAACTTGTTACAACGTCTTATTTTTACCAGCATTTTGACACGTAATTGTTAAAATCATCCACCTATCCCTTGAATAAGAGAGTATATGAGCGTATAATCGAGCATTTATTCATATAAGTGTTCTAAAGTACATTGACGTAATGTCATGCTCTTACATTACATTAAATACCGTTTCACTCCATTAGGGTCGTAAACGCTTTCAAGGGTATGATTGTATTTGGTTAAGAATTGTCTTTATTAATGTGAGTTCAAAAAGTAAAAGAATATAATGCTTTTTGAACATCCTCATAAAAAATTAGGAGTGAATTTAACAAAACCATGATCTTACTAAAAAAAGCTGCATCAAAGACAGCAGAAATTTCCGTACTGACTGTATTTAGCGGAATATTCGCTGGATATGCACTTGTTGTTTATCCAATTGAACGAATTGCACTTAAGCAAAGTAAACGTACACAAAAGACAAAAATCAAATACGCATCTCAATTTTAATAGATTGAATATAGAATTTTTGCTGCAAAAAAATGGGATTGACTTTCAATGAGGTCATCCCATTTTTTGTTTAAACTGTTGATTTGAAATGTTCGTTTGGGGAAAATAGAAGAAGATAAAGGAAGGTGAATGATAATGGACAATTTTTTGATCTTTTGGGCTCCTCCACTTGTTCTTTTGATTGGAATCGCCATTCTTTTTACCTGGGGTGCCAAAAAATAACTGTATAAAGCAATGGTATTGACACATCCTAATGACAAAAGTGTCGGAAGGGGAATACGTTAATGCCATTACAAACAAAGGATCAGCTTACTCTGCTTGCAGATATATTAAGAACCCACCAACTCGATCAATGTGGTTCTCAGTCAGAATGCCAGCAGTTAGAACGACTTACAAATTCATTACTGCAAAATCCAAGTACTCCCCCCGAATTGAGAGAAACGTTGTCATCCATACATACATACAGTCAGCAAGGCAACCAAGCTGGATCAATTAATGGGCATATACAAGGTCATCAGGGTCACTTGATGCAATGGATGACGACATTAAATTCTTAAAAGAGGAATGACCTGCTTAACTGATTCTAGCTTGAAATAATAAAAATCACCAAAACAATTAAAAATGAGCAAGCTTCACCTCAATAAACACTCGCACATGTTCCAGCTGCTGGTTCATAAAAACAATGATTTTTAAATTGACCAGAAAAAGGTTGACCGAACCATGTCTGAGGACATGGACCGTATGGATTAAAATACCAAAGACCATACTTCGCTGGGTGTTGCCTCCAATAATCCAAATTCTTTCTTGCTAATCTTTTCTCAACAGATCTCGCCCTGTTATAAAATACATTACCCTTTTGAACAGCTTCAAAAGAATAGTTTCCTCCTTGCACTTGATAGATGACTTCTCGGATTGTTCTTACATTTGCAAAATCTAAACAATCCGCTACGCCACGATTAACAATTATATTTCCGACATACAACATTCCTTGTTTCCCTTCACCTTCGGCTTCCGCTCTCATCATCCTAGCCATTAAGTCAACGTCCGCACTTGTATATTTTACTCTTGGCATTTTTTTCACCTCAAAAGTATTGTATGAAAAGAGCCTATTTTAATTTCATTATTTATGTAAAGAAAGAGCGATCTATTAAAAAACTCCCTTACCTTTTAAAATTTTTTTTCATAACTTGAACCCGGTCTTGAATAAAAGAATAAATGAGTCCAGCCAATTGATATTCATTTATTGCCCCCTCGCATATTGAACAAGAGAGACATCAGGAGCTGATATATCTAAGGATTTTGCAGCCAATATCAGGATAAACTGAGCGATAATAACAACTCACTACTCTAACACCATTTTATTAAATGATCGGACCAATAAAATACCCGACAAAGCAGTAAGTAGTATCTGAATTTCAGCCATTTTGAACATTTCGATGTAAAATGGATTTGCTACCCCAAACCAAATGCTCCAGTATAACCTTGGAATAAAGCATACAATCGCTAAGAAAATTGCAGGAATAAACAGCCAATTTACTTTTATATTGCCTTGCATAATATTTCTTAAGGCGTTCCATTCAATCAAAATTCCAAATAAAAATGCCCACAAACTCATTTTTAAAAGAGGAACTTGCGGTTGATACATTTTATCTAGCGCTTTTTGTAGTTCCCAAAAAGTATTAGTCATTAAATAAAGCAACACTAATATTCCTACGACAATAAATATGTAAAAGAATGTCTTTTTGTTGATAATACCACTCCTTAACTATAATATAATTACATTTTAACAAATCATTTCCCCAGTTCGTGGATAAACCCTCTTCTTCAACATAACTGCGCAATAGTTAGATATTAAACAAAAAAAGAGGCTTAGCCCTTCTTAATCTGTACCCCTTGTAAAGGACAATTTTAAAAAAGGCTAGGCTGCGTTAAGAAGATGATCTCTGTATTGAACGGGGGTCATCTTTTTCATATTCCATTGGTATCTATAGGAGTTGTAGTATTTAATGGCAGTTTTTACTTCCCGTTTAAGATCTTTCAGTGTTTTACAGGATTTTATTTCAGCTAAATCTTTGAAATGACCAAAAAAGGATTCCTGTGGGGCGTTGTCCCAACAATTCCCCCTTCTGGACATGGACTGGCCCAGTCGATGTTTCTTCACCAACTTTTGATATACAGGGCTGGTATAATGACTCCCTTGATCAGAATGGATGTAGGCTCCTTTAGCCAGTTTAACCTTCCTATTCTTCTTTAACTTCTTAAGCGTGTCCATAGCGATGTCGAGCGTAATTCGATCCGAAACATTATGGGCCAATACTTCATTGGTAGAGGCATCTATAATGGTTGATAAATAAGCCCTTTCCCCTTTCCCGAAGTAGAGATATGTGATGTCTGTAAGCAGCACCTTATAAGGTACTTCCTGTTTGAACTCTCTGTTAAGCTGGTTCGAAACGACTTTGTGCTCCTGGGTGGCTTTCATAATACGCTTGTAAGGATTCGCTCTCCGGATAGGACATACAATGCCATACTTGTTCATGACTCTCCCGATTCTTTTAAGGTTATAGACAATATTAAATTGACCTGCCAGTATCATTTTAATTTGGCGGGCTCCTTTTTTACGGTTCTTAAAGTGAAAGGCTTTGAGAATAACATCCCGGACAACTTCATCCTTTTTCTCTTTTTCCCTTCTTCGCTTTACTTGTTTCGCTGAAAAATAGTTATAGTAGCCTTGACGAGATACGCCTGCAGATTTACAAAGGTAAGTGATCATGTTTTTTAACTTATATTTCTCAATGATGTATCGAATGAGGACGAACTTCTGATCAGCTGATAAGATCAGTTCTTTTTCTTTAGCCCCCTTTCGGCGAACTTTATCTTTTTTAGCAATTCGTTCTCTGCTTTCAATAAATTATTTTCCGCCTCTAACCTTGCATATTTTTCTTCATTGGAAAGTTCTCTTTTCCTTGGTCTTCCTGATTGTCCTCTTCTTGCATCCTGAAGTCCCAGTGCTCCATTTTTACGATAGGCTTTCCCCCACCTTTCAGCAGAACATTTAATACGTCTAGTTCCAATAATCTCTGTATCAAACCCGTACTCTTCAAAAATCTCTCTAGAGAATTTCCCACGTTCCTTTTGAACAATAAACAGCTGCTTGAATTCATCAGTATAGGTGATGGCTTTTGAAGTAACGGACTTAACATAAGGATTTTTTGATAATAGTTCGATCTCTTTTTTTGTGAAGCATTTTTTACTCATGTGTGTTCTCCCATCCCATTTTTCACTCTAATTGTACACAAAAAGACCCTGCAGAGTAGACCTTTTTTTAATGTGTCTACTCTACAGGGTACAGTTTATCTTAGACAACGCTTCCTTTTCTCGAATATGTGAAAGTCTAAATTCATAACCACAGTTTATATTTCACACCCTGCGAATCAGCATGTGAATTTTAAGGCTTTTTTGGAAAACTGCATAACAGTATAAAACGCAAGAGACTTCGATTTGCGAAATCTCTTGCGTATAAATGTGCGAATTATTTAAGAACCGCTTGACCTGAGGCAGCCCTCTTGTGTGTTCAATGATAGATGTACTGATCCAAATGGGATAGATAATCCACCCAATAATCAGCCTGTTCAATTTGACCGCGATCCATGTGCCAGAAAACAGAATCAATCGTCTGGGCAACAATGTACCAATGCATTCGAACTTGAAGAGGCTTTGTCAATTGAATTCCATAGGAGTGGAGCCATTGTTCCCATTCATGATTCGGGATATACCAGTATAGCAGCATCGCAAGATCAAGAGCGGGATCTGCAATGACAGCCCCATCCCAATCAATCAAAAACAAGTGTTCTTCATCATTCAAAAGCCAATTGTTATGGTTTACATCACCATGACAGACAACATAATTATCGGTATGAACGTTTTGGACATTTGTATTTAAAAAGTGCAAAAATGGTTGTATTTCATTTCGGAACTTATCGTTCTTATCTAGTTTATCTTCAAGTTTAGTTACAACTTCAGCAGGTGTCACCGGATGTTTGCCCAACCGATGCATCATTGAAACGAGCTCCTGTGAACGGTGGATTTTGGATAGTAATTTGGCAACCAAATCCCTACTCATTTCGGCAGCCTTCAATTCACGGCCATCCAACCAGTGTTGTGCGGTGATCACATCGCCATTTTCCAAGCGTTTTGTCCATAGGAGTTTTGGGACTATGCCCTCTGCCGATAAAACAGCAAGGAAAGGTGAAGAATTCCGTTTAAGGAAAATCTTTTCTTCTCCAAATTGAGCGATATACGCTTCACCGGTTGCGCCGCCTGCAGGCTTGACCTGCCAGCCGCTTCCAAGAATATGTTTCAATGTGTTCACCTTCGTTTTCGTCATTCTACCTGTAAAGGGAGGTACAAAAAGAATCAAATGCTGACAAATGTTAATCTGTCTGAACTTATTGCCCCACACTTATAGTATCGACATGATGTAATAAATGCTAAGATGTTTTAGAAAAACAGTACAGATACAATATTTTAACACAGAACCCGATAAATTCGTAGCATAACTCTACGATTATTCAAAATAGGAAAACCCTAGATGATAATTGATCGACTTTGTTTAACCTCAATGTTGACAGGACTTTGACCAATGACCTCTCCATCGGCATGCACAGTGACCGGCCCCATTGTTGATAGTTCAATTTCTTTTCCGGTAAACATCTCAACTTCCTTCAGCTTTGTATGTATTCCGAAAAACACGGTCCCAAATAAGAAAAACAACTTCGAACGGGACAAATTATGTACAATACAAATATTCAGTATCCCATCATTAGGCTTCGCACCGGGGCTGATTTTCATCCCTCCACCGAAGTGCTCAATATTCGTAGTTGTTGCAAACCATACCTCTTCAAATCGGTATTCTCGTCCATCGATTGTAAGGTCCAGGTGAAACGGCTTGTAGGTCATCGCAACTTTTAGAAGCATATAAACATAGGCAAGAGTGCCGAGTCCGAATTTGTTGAATAATCCTTTCGACTTTGATTGATTCGTTTGCTTTGTCACTTCTCCATCAAAGCCTACACCTAGAGAACTGGCGAAATAGCCAGGCTTATGCTTGCGTTTTTCAAGTCGGTACTCGCCAAGGTCATAACGCTTTACGCGAATAGGACGATAGGACAATATTCGATTTAACGCTTTTATTGGCGATTTCGGGATATGATATCCTCTTGCAAAGTCATTTCCAGAGCCTGCTGATATGAACCCTACAGGTACTCGATCATGGTGAACGAGACCGTTGATCACTTCATGGACGGTACCATCTCCTCCGATTGCAATGATCCCTTTCAAATGGTCCTGATGCATGTGTGCCATTTGCTTCGCAAGATCTTCTGCATGACCAGGTCGTTCCGTCAGGAAACTTCGAAAATGAACGTTTTTCCGTTGCAGTTCACGCTTAATCTTTTTCCAAACCTTTGTCCCCCGGCCATTCCCCGCACAAGGATTGATGATGAAAATCAGAAGTTTCTTCATTTTTGTCGGCCACTCTCTTTTCGGTAATCTTTAACCTTTTTCAACAAAATGCACCGTATTTCCTCTATTACTGTATTGAATTTTTATCCTGGAAAACAACTGTCTGATTCAGGCCACATTTCATTGTTGTTTCGTAAAAAATGGCGAATTGACACCAGTGCATTAATCCGACGGTGATGAAAACCACTGCTCTGAATCTGAATCCCACTCAGGACGATGGTACGCTGTAACGATACAATGGTCGAGCATTGCTTTCGCTGCTTTTAGCTGAGTGAATTTTATCGGGCTAGGCTGTCGTTTAAGCCTCGAATGCCATTCCTCGAATGTCCGTCGATCAACGATTTTTATGTACGATGGGACTGAATCGTTGTCTACAAAGCCCTTTTTTGCAACAAGTGTATAATTGATCTTCATGTTTAATTGATCGTGATCGATAACCGTATCTATAAAATAGTTCATTCTTTGGATTGCTGGTACAGGACTAATCAATTGATTTGTATGCTTAGAGCCCTCCACCCTCCAAAAACGTTCGTTCAACCCTGAAACGATACTGTCTCTTTCAAGATCAAGAAAAACGAGACAGTGAATGGAGTCAGGACCGATTAAGATAACTTCAAGTTGTGTGGCTGCTTGTTTTAATTGAACGACCGGTTTATACAAAACAAGGTAGTTATCGGGCAGCTCCGTTAATAGGAACTTCAAATAAGGGTCGGATTGGTTACTCTGTGTCAGAGGTGACTTTTCTCGCAATGTTGAACTCGCCCATTTTAATTGAAATTGATAGAGTTCTCTTTTATACTTTTCTTTTAGTTCTTCAAAATCAGGAAGGCTGTCCATATCATGAATATCCTCGATAAACGGTTTCGACTCGCCAACCTTTTTTTGCCACCACTTTTTCTCTTTCACAGTTTCCTCAGGTTCATTTTGAACTGAAGCTTCATCAGCTCTTCGGTTTTGCCAATTTGTTTTGACCCGTTTCCAGCGATCTCTTTTTAACCGTATGTATTGGCCCGTATAACGAAAGACATCGGACTCATATCTCGATACACAGTCCTCTAATTTAAGTAGTTGTGCCATAGTTTCCTCCAATCTTGAAACAAGCCAAAAAAATAATAGTTAGCTAGTCATTTAATCCTGCAATCCGATAAAACTTCCTGGTCGGTTACGTAAAATGATTTGAACACAGGTCTCTATGACATAAATTCCTTATCAAAGAAGAACTTGAATACCGATTCGTAAATGAACCGCCATTAGTGTTCTTCCTGATCTAGTCTGAATCGGTGCCATGGAACGTACATCGGTTGCTGCTGTGGATGAATCTCATAAAGGATTATTTCATCCACCTTCCAGTCGAGTGATTCAAGGTAATCAGGAGTTGGTAATTCTTTTAGCGATACAGATTGTCCTGCTGCCCCATTCCACCGTTTCCCGATTGTAATATGTGGTCGATACGATCTGTTTTCAATACGAAAGCCTGCAGTACTGCACGCTGCCTCTACATCCCCTTGAAGCGATGAAAGCGGCTCAGATGGATTTACACCAAGCCAAAAAACACTCGGGGTCAACGGATTTCCGAAAACACCTATATCATTCAGCACTAGATGAAAAGGGTTATGAAACAGCATCTTTTTCTCGAGTTCAGCTTTCAGTCCATTCAATTGATTTTCTGATGAATCGCCTAGGAAAGAAAGTGTAATATGGTAGTCCCTTGTCCCCGTCCACTTTTTCAGGGGAAGAACCGATTTTGCTTGTGTAGAGAATGCGGCGATTTGCTGTTGGATCCGTTCTGGTAATGGTACTGCCAAAAATGTATGTCGTCCCATCGCAACCTCCATACTTAGTTTGTTCTTAGTTTACCAAAAAGAGCGAATGTCTTGTACGCTTTCTACTAATAATGTAAAAAGATATATGACTAAGACGGGAAAATAGAGAGGAATACTAGGATTTGATATACTTAGAACGATGATTTAAGATACCGAATTTAAGGAAGTGTATAAAGTGAAAGTCGTTAATAACATAGCTGAACTAATTGGAGATACACCATTTGTAAAATTGAATCGTTTACCAGATCCGGACGGCGCTGATGTATATTTGAAGCTAGAGTCTTTTAATCCGAGTGGAAGCATTAAAGACCGTGCAGCGTTCAATATGCTGACGGAGGCAGAAAAACAAGGAAGATTAAAGGCGGGCTCGACGATTATCGAACCGACATCCGGCAACACAGGAATCGGATTGGCGATGAATGCAGCAGCCAAAGGGTACAAAGCGATGATCGTCATGCCGGATACGATGACAAAGGAACGGATTAATCTTTTAAAAGCATATGGAGCCGAAGTCGTATTGACTCCAGGAGATGAAAAGATGCCCGGTGCGATCGCAAAGGCAAAGGAGCTCGTCAACGAGATCCCGAACAGCTTTATGCCCATGCAGTTCGAAAACCCAGCGAATCCTGATGCCCATCGGAATACGACAGCAATCGAGATCTTGGAAGCAGCAAAAGAAATCGGTAAGAATTTTAAAATGTTTGTCTCACCAGCGGGTACGGGTGGCACGATCACCGGAACTGGAGAAACGTTGAAAAAACATATGCCAAAACTTCATATCAAGGTAGTTGAACCACAAGGATCCCCTGTATTGTCCGGTGGAAAGCCTGGTAAGCATAAACTCGTCGGTACAAGCCCAGGGTTCATCCCGTCGATTCTCAACCAAGATGTGTATGATGAAATCCAACAAATTACCGATGTGGAAGCATACGATACAACACACAAGCTTGCACGAGAAGAAGGAATCCTTGTCGGACCATCCTCTGGTGCAGCAGTGTACGCTGCAATACAAGCGGCAAAAGATCTGACACCTGATGATGTGGTCATCTCAATGACGTGTGATTCAGGAGAACGCTACCTTTCAAGCGACCTGTTTGATTTTGAAGTAAAATAGAGTGACTGCTAAACCTCCTGGAATGGGAGGTTTTTTCTTTTTTTCACGTAAAGAAGTATAATAATACTTTCTTTAGTACAAGTGCAAGGGCCTTTAGGTCATCCTTTAGGGCTAAGGTTCAGCCTGCGCCGAGGCTTGGCTTTACCAAGTTTTCTTTGAAAAGAATTGTAAGAAAGTGATACATAATTGCGACTACCTATTAGAGGGGGGATCACTGGAATGGATACGGAGAGGTCTAAGTTACTCAATCAATGCTTAGAAAATTATTACGATGACATATTGAACTTCATGTATTTAAGGCTGAACAACCACCAAGATGCAGAGGATATGACGCAAACCGTTTTTCTGCAAATAATGAAGGCAATTGAAAACTATCGAGGTGAATCCTCATTGCGGACATGGGTATTCCAAATTGCCCGAAACACCTTGGTTAATGAATATCGGCAAAAAAGCTCACTCAAGCGCTTATTTGATCGACTGAAACAACATGTACGCTTTCAAAGTAATGAACCATCCCCTCATAAAAATATTGAACTTTTCTCGTTACTGGACTCGCTCAACGAACGGGACTGCGAGTTGATTATTTTAAAACACTATTTCGGTTTCACTTATGGAGAGATATCGAAAATAACCGGATTAACCTCAAGCAATATCGGTGTAAGGCTAGCTCGGGCAATCCAACTTTTAAATCGTGATCAAAATGATGGAGGTGATCATATTGAACAAAAAAGCCGATAACCTCTTTGATGATTTTCAACCGTTGAAACGCAATGAAAAAGCATATAATCGATTGGAGCGGAAACTGAATAACCGGTCGAACTCCTTTTTTATAAAGCAGCCGATTATGAAGTTCAGTGCAGCAATCATCGTTTTGTTCGTTTTCATAGGATCTGTAACGATATTCTTTTCCGGTTTATCTTTCTCTCCTTTTACATCATCAAGTCCTGAGGATACCGAAATGGCTAAGGTTACCAAACGACATTATATATTTTCCGATGAAAGTGAACATTGGACGGCAAAGGTGATTTCGAACTCGATTCAATTGGTTTCTGAACAAAATAATACAGTCCAACTCGAAGGATCAAGTGAATCCAACCTTCATTTAACCTTTAAGGGTAAGGATGTAAAATCCATTTCTGGCTTTAGTTATAAGATTGAAGGACCCGGGTTTAGTTCTGAATTAAATGAATCTAATCCTTTTTATAACGGCAATACTCTTACTTCCCACCTTACGAATGATATTATTTATAAAAATGAGTCCATTAAGGTGAAAGTAACATGGAATGGAAACCAAGAATCACTCACATTAACTTATGACGATTCTTCATCCTCAGAATCCCAATACAAGAGAGCGTTGAACCTTTCGCCAGTAACAATGAAAACGTACGAGGAATCCTTTGCCAAATGGGATACCAATGGGTTTGTTGGAGATGAGGGGTTCCAAATCAGCACTGTTTCCTGGGATGAGAAGATGATCCTTTTCGATCACTTTGAACCGAGTCTGTTGGCAAAAGGCGGCAGCCTTACACAATCTGTTATTTTCACGTTTCCAGATCAAGAGCTTTTTCCGTATAAACTCCGAATCAAAGCCAAACATTCGGATGGACATGAAATGATGATTTGGAAAGGGGATGTTTCCACACAATACGCCAAACAATATAACGATCGTTTAGCGGTCCCGGCCGTCGTCAAGTTTGGTAAGGAAGGAAAATGGAAGCTAACGGCTTTTTATGAGGATGAGAAGCTTGGTACGGTTTCAATTGATGTACGGAAACAAAACGACCCTCCTGAATACAACATGTTGTTCCAAGACGATAATGTTTGGGGATACAATTTCGGAATACGTTCCTTAATTGAAAAAAGTAGCGTAACACCGAATGCCCCCGTCTTGGTCACTGGGAAAAACCATATGCAAAAGGTGGCGTGGTTGTTCAGAAATATTTCTGATGGTCCTGTCATCATTATTGGACAACACGAATCCGGAATAGAACACTTTGTCAGCACCTTTGATTCCTTGATGGCTGGCATACACGGTGCAGATTTCCACCATATTGATGGTCCGCGATTTGAAAAAGAAGGGACTTGGAATGTCAAAGCATTCGCAGATGGAGAGTACCTCGGCAAGATCACCTTCTTGGTAAGACATACCGAATAAAGTAAAAAACAGGGTGACCCGGGCGTCATCCTGTTTTTATTGTGCTAGCTTTATTTAAAAAGTAGAAATTTATGATTAGAAGAATCAATCCTACAAACGTCATGGTCCCGAAGAACAGGTACATAGCAAATAGCGAAAACGCTTCGTAAATCATTCCTCCGAAAAATGTACAGAACCAGCTTCCAAGTCCATTTCCAACTGAGCTGTATAAGGCAACAGCGGTCACCTTAATATCTTTCGGTGCAATCTCGCGAACATATTGAAGTGCAGCAGGGATAAAGAGTCCGATTGAAAGTCCTTGTGCAATCGTTGTGGCATATACAACAGCCAAGGAAGGTTCAGTAAAATAGAATAACCAACGAAGTGCCGATATCAATGTTGCAGTTATAAGAATTTTTTCGATACCCGCCTTCCGGATCCAATTCCCTGAAAACTTCATAAAAGGTGCTTCACTACCGGTTGCAAGCAAAAAGGCGATCCCCACACCAATAAGTGTCCCCCCTAGCTCCTGAATGTAAAGCCCAAAATAAAAATTGTTCGAAAGGATCGGTCCGAACACGGAAAATGTCGTGAACAAGAACAAAACAAACTTCGGCATCCGAAACAGCTTGGAAATTCCTGTTCTTAGATCGACTTGGATGGTGTTGTTTTCTTTTGGCATTGAAAGTACAAAGAGCATACATAAAATAAGTACACCAGCAAAGCAGTAAAAAATTATTTTTAATCCCGTTGTTTCAGCAAGAGTTCCCATTACAAAAACTGCCAATGCAAATCCCACCGCTCCCCACAAGCGGAAGTTACCGTAATCTTTTTTCGTCGCCGTAACATAATTCAATGTAATACTGTCTGATACTGGGATGATTGCACTTTGGAAAACTGCAAGTAAAATCGAGAATATGATAAATGCTATGTACGAATCAGAAAATGAATACGGAATTGCAAGTAATCCTGTTAGGCACAATGCTAAAAGCAGCACACCTCTAGGCTTCCTTGTATAATCACAAATTACTCCCCAAATCGGTTGGGCGATAATCATGACAACTGGACTGACAGACAAGATTGCTCCAATCTGTGTCCCAGATAAATGAATTTCCTGCTTTAAGTATACACTCAACAATGGATATAGCGTTCCCATTCCGAAAAAGAAGAACAAATAAAATAGACTGATATTTACAGAGGTCTTGTCTACGCTTCGATACATATGTGTGTGTCTCCTATCCCTCTTATACAATGATTCCATTGTCGATTGTACCCTACTTTCCAGAGTTTGCAAAAAGATTGACTTCCGATTTTACTCTGGTCCTTTCTTTGGTTGTTCATGAGGAGCGTTTTCCCTTTTTCCCGCTCCAAACCATCCGTATGAACCCGCCATAGCGAGCGCTTCCCCTTTTTTCCTCGCTCAACTGTCTTCATAAACCTTCCATGAAGACACTTTGTTCGATGTTTCGCCATTTTCTGTCCTCATAACGAGTGAGTTGGACAAAGATATAAAGAAAACTCGGCGATTGCCGAGCCTTCAGGCGAGAGCAGAGAGTAGTTGCGCTTATACTATAGAAAGCATTTTTATACTTTCTTAACGTGTAAAAAAGACAGAATCCACAAAATGAGGATCCTGACTTTAACTAAAACTTTATCTCGCTAATTCATAAATCGCTTCAGCATATATGGCTGCAGCTTTTAAAATATTGTCAACATCAACATATTCATCCTTTTGATGAGCTAACCCTTCTTCACCCGGGAACAATGCTCCGAATGCTACCCCAGCATCCAATGATCGAGCGTACGTGCCGCCACCGATTGAAATCAAATGGCCTTCTTCCCCAGTCTGTTTTTCATAGACACCCATCAGTATTTTGATCAAGTGATGCTCTTTCGGAACATGGTGAGGCGTCAGGTGTTCAATCTCATTCAATTGATAACCGTATTGCTCACCAGTCTTGATCAATTTTACATGTGTCGTTTTAAAGTCGTGTTTGACAGGATAGCGAAGGTTCAAACCAAACCTTCCGCCTTCCTTAACTGAATAACTCATGATTCCCGTATTTAAAGTAAGAGGCCCAGTAATATCATCCTCATCCTTGATTTCAAGTTTACGTCCCTCCGTGTCATCGGTTAAATAACCATTAGCAAGATCGATAAACTTCTGACCTTCTTGATCGAAGGAAAAACGGGATAAAAATCTCAATAAATAAAAACCTGCATTCTTCCCTTTCTCTGGATGACTGCCGTGAAAAGATAGACCCTCTAGATGCAATGTAATATGGTCATTTTCTACACTCACATCGCCATCCACCTGATGTTCTTCAAGAAAGCGTTCAAAATCAGCCGACAGTGTTTCCTGATTCATCTTCCCCACTAAAACTGCCTCAGCATGATCAGGCACCATATTCAACCGTCTCCCAGATTGAAAGGATAATAACTGTACATCCCCACCGTTTGATTCTGACGTACTGACCTGCTTCCATTCACAATCGAACAAGCCTTTTTCAGCATAAATGATTGGAAAGCTGGCATCCGGTGCAAACCCGACAGTCGGCATCTCCTCATGCTTGAAATAGTGCTTTACACATTGCCAATTACTCTCCTCATCCGTACCAATGATCATCCGTACCCGTTTGTTCAGCTTCAGTCCAAGCTCATTAATGATTTTCATGGCATAATATGCAGCCATCGTCGGCCCTTTATCATCAATCGCTCCGCGCGCAAAAATTTTACCGTCACGAAGTTCAGCGGCAAATGGATCCGAGCTCCAGCCATCTCCCTCAGGAACGACATCGATATGACAGAGGATCCCGACAAGTTCCTCACCTTCGCCAAATTCGAGATGAGCGGCATAACCTTCAAGATCTTTACTTTGGAATCCATCTGACCCGCCTTTTTCAAGTAGGTAATCCAGCGCTTTACGAATGCCTTCTCCAAACGGTGCGCCTTTCTTTGACGTATCCGGATCGAGGACACTTTTGATTTGTAAAAAAGACTGTAAATTTTGAATGAAATCTTCTCTTCGGTTTTCCACTTCTTGTTTCCAATTGACTTTCACCGAACTTCTCCTCCAGTCTAAGCCTTACTCTGTATCATTTCATAGCTTGTATGGTCACAAATAACGAATAACTGCGACTTAGAGGAAATTTCATCATCCATTCTACGGTTGATGTCCATTTTCTCCCCGTCTGCAATTAAGGTTGCTCCCTCTTTAAAGAGTTCATCAAACGCATCGCGATACGTTTTCCAGTGGGATCTTACTTTGATTTCATAAAGGTTATCCCCAATTCCACGGCTCATAAGCTGACTGTATATTTTTGAAATCCCTTTTGTGATCGCAGAACGAACGGCAAGGCGAGAGATCGTCTCGTGAGACAGAATAAATTCATCCACCTTCACATGGCGGAAATTTTTAATATGTGCCTCACTCATGATTTCAACAGTACTATGAATATCAGGAGACAACCTTTCAATTGACGTTACAATAAGTAGGGTTTTCCCATCTGTCAGTAACGGATCCTGAATCGTATCATCTGCAAAAAGCAAAACCGCCTTCGCCTTTGGCAAGTTGGCACGCATTAAAACATCCTCTTCAGCAGGGTCCCCCTGTATGTAATGGACACTCTCATGTAAAAACGGGGATTTCCCAAGTTGATCTATAATGACAATTTCCTGTTGAAAATCCACACCGTTCATAATTTCCTCAATTGCAAACCTCGCTTTTTGTGACCATCCAATGATAACGATATGTCCTTCTTGTTTATATGTCAAAAGCCCTTCCTCCTTCCGTCTCCTGAACATTCCAAAACCATCAATAACTTTCCCGATTGCAACCCCGATAAGACCGATTCCAATAATGTATAAGAAAATTGCATACAGCCTTCCACCAATCGAACTCGGATAAAAATCCCCGTACCCGACAGTGGTCACAGTAGTCATCACCCACCAGAATGCATCAAATGGCTTAGAAAAAGTCTCAGGCTCTATTGCCACCATGATATATGTACTGAATAAAATCAACAGGATGCTTGCAGCAAACAACACCCAAGTGTTCAACTTGATTACCTTGACCCATAACCTTTTAAGAACGTACACAATATTTCCCCCTTTCCGACTAAGAATAACACAAATTATGGTATTGACCTTTGAATTATTGACAGAATTATTATACAATATTTTTAACTAGGAGGTGGAGGTTTGAAGCAATCTTATTCTACTCGAAAACTCGATCTAGAGTGGAAAAGGAATATTACAAGGACAGACCTTACACAAATATTGATTACTTCTAGTCCGTCAACAGAATAACGATAGGGCAATGATTGTTGCTGATTCACCGTTTTTCCGGTGACTTAAAAGCATCTCTTGAAAAGATTGAATATTTAAACAAAGAGTGGATACAATTGTTATAACGATCGTTAAAAAGTAAGGAGTGGTTGTTTGAGTCCTTCGACTGAACGTATGTTGAACCGTGTGAAAGCGATCTATTTATTCATTAACGAAAAAGGGACGGTTACAACACAGCAGCTTGTCGACGAGTTTGGAACGACACAACGAACGATTCAGCGAGATTTAAACGTACTGACGTATAATAACTTAGTATCAAGTCCTGCCCGAGGGAAATGGGAAACAACCTCGAAAAAAGTCAAATTGGCTTAATTAGAAAAGTGCAAGCGCTCAGGGTAGCCGCAAGGTACTGGAAATGCACCAGGAGGCTACATCCGCCGCAGAGGGTCCGAAGTGATCTGAGGGGCTGGGCGCTTGAGCTAGACATTACATCGATGCTTAAATTCTAATATAAAACAAAAAGGGATCGTCCAAGCGTCGGGACAATCCCTTCTTTATTTTGATTTATTTGCTGGATTTTATTCAGTTTCAGTGCTGGCTACATCCTCACATTCTGAACATCTTCAACTAAGCGGTCTTTAAGATGGTTGGAAACGATGATTTCATCCACTGTCCAATCCATCGTGCCCTCGAGTGGCATGTATTTATTTTCCTCCGACATCATACGTGCCCAAAATCCTTCGGCTAGTGAAAGTCCTACAACTCTTTTAATATCCCAATCAATGACTATGTCTTTCACTTTACCAAGTGAATCTCCACTAGCGGTCTTCACTTTCCTATCAATCAATCCAGTTACCGCAATTGATTCAACCGGATCATGAAGCTGTTGATCGATACCAGTTATAAGCACTTTGTCGTTTAGAATCTCCTCAACATGGGAAAACGGGACATAGAAGATATCCTCCCTATAATCCTTTGTAAAGCTATCGTCACTTGTAACAGGCGGTGTATTCATAGCTGTTTGTCCACCAGTGCTGCCCACTACATTCATCATGGAAGGCTCAACACGCTGTTTCTCATTGCCTTCCGATGGTCTTTTCTCCACATATAAAATGTAATCCAATACGTAGGTGTCTTTTTCAAGAAGAATGTCCTCTACAGTGTGATCAGTTAAATCTCCACTATCCTTGTAACCTATCGTCTTATCTAAAAGATCTTTTCCTACAATTAGCATGAGACAACTCTCCTTTTCATTTGTTGCTATTGATTAATACCCGAACAAAACGAGAATCAAACAAATGAAGAAAACTCGGCGATTGCCGAGCATACAACCAAAGTGAAGATCATGGCTGTGGAGAGTCCTTTTCTAAGGTCTCAAGTTCTTTTTCCTGTAGATGACGATATTCACCCAGGGGAAGGTTGTCATCAAGAGGAAGCGATCCCATTTTGATCCGCTTTAAATAAACAACCCGTTTACCGACTGCTTCAAACATTCGTTTCACTTGATGATACTTTCCCTCTGTAATCGTCAGTTCAATTTCTGAAACTAGGCCAATTGATAGGATTTTCAGCTGTGCAGGTTTTGTTTCGTAACCATCATCCAATCTCACACCGTCAGAAAACGACTGCTGATCCGTTTCTGAAACTCGCCCTTCCACCTTTGCAAAATAGGTTTTGGGCACATGCCTTTTCGGTGATAACAGCCGATGAGCTAGCTGCCCGTCATTGGTCAGTAGTAACAGTCCTTCAGTATCCTTATCAAGGCGACCGACTGGAAACGGATCAAAAGCACGATCATCCTCTGCTAACAGGTCAAGCACAGTCCGATGAGATACATCTTCGGTTGCAGAAATGACACCGTCGGGTTTATTCATCATCAAATAAATATACTCCTTGAACGTCACTTTTTCACCGCCGACAACAATTAGATCGGTATCAGGATTTACGTGTAGCTTTGGATCCTTTGTTGTCAGCCCATTAACTGTGACCATTCCGTTTCTCAGAAGTTTTTTGACCTCTTTTCGACTACCGTAATTCATATTGGCTAGTAATTTATCTATTCGCAAATCGAAAACTCCTATCAATTGTAAAATAGTGGCTTATTCATATGAAAAAAGGGTATAATAAAAAAGATGCAACTAGTACGAAAGGAGGGGTACCATTGAAACAAAAGGTGGGTCTATTAGCTACAGGTCGCAAAAAGCTAGACCACTCGGAATCTGTACTTAAATTTTATACAAGTCCATTATTTCAAAAATCGGTTCAATATGCACAAAAACATTATGCTCGATTTTACTTTTATAATGCAAAAGATGGTCTTCTGTTACCAGATGATACATTAGAACCGTACGATCTATCTATTAAAACCTTTTCGATCATGGAGAAAAAGGTTTGGGCACGCAAAGTGATTGATACCTTCCAAAAATACGAATCTCCTGAGGATATCGTGGTCAGTTTGCATGGAGGCAAGGTATACCGGGATCATCTTGAACCCATACTCGAACAGAAAGGCTACCGATATGAAATCCCGATGAAAGGACTCGGTATCGGCCAACAGCTAGCTTGGTATGATGAAAAACTGAACAACTGAACAATTCATAGGTCTCATTTATCCATTTTAATGTAAAAAAAAAGAAGGCCTGAATTGACCTTCTATCCATTCGACCTCATTCTTTTTTTACGAAGGAAACGCTCGAGACGATCTCCGAAAATATGTTGTAGGAGCCCAGAAAAATGACTCATATACAGATAGACTCCCGCTCCTGCAATAACTCCGACAATTAACACTAAGCCTGAGAACCAGGAATTTCCATAATTCGCCCCAAACATGGACTCTATTCCCGATTTAACTCCCACCACTGCTAACGTCATCAATCCGATAAACATTCCGATTAAAATTGTTCGTTTAAAAACAGGCTTGAAGCTGTAATCGGTCTCTCTTTTTATAATGAAAAGATTGATTGAAATAGAAATTAGATATCCAAAATTGGTTGCAATGATTGCACCTGCAATTCCGAAAGAGGCAATCAGAATATAATTTAAGCTAAGCTTGACGAAAACACCTGCTAGTAAACTATAAACAGCAAACTTTTGTTGATTGATCCCTTGTAAAATCGCAGCTGATACTGAAAACAATGCAAACAAAATTGCTGTTGGTGCATACCAACTTAATACATATCCACCAGTCGCTACCTCCTCTGAAAATAAAAATGAGTAAGCAGGGACCGCCAACAAGGATAATCCCACACCTGCGGGAACAGTAAGAAATAGAACGATTTCAAACGTTTTCGTAACCTGATTGTGAAGGATATGCGTTTCTTTTTTCGTATAATAACTCGTAATCAACGGGATAACCGTCAGTGCTAAACCTGTTGATAAGGAAACAGGGATCATGATTAGCTTCTGTGAATACGTCGTCATTACTGCATAGAACGTTTCCGCTTCCGGTTGAGAATACGCTAAAGCGTTCATGAGCGCTTTATTGATTGTGAATGTGTCGATCACAGAATAAAGCGGTATTGCTAGTCCTACGGCAACGAACGGTATCGCATACCCAATCAATTCTTTATACATTTTAACCAGAGAAATTCGTTGACGTTTACTCGTTTTAACCAACTTGTCCAAATGCGGCTTACGCTTCTTCCAATACCAGATCAAAATGAAGAGGGATGCAAGTGCTGCGATGAAAGCCGCAAACGTTGCAAAGCCAACCGCCGTGCTTTCCTGTCCGCCAAAAACTTTTAATATAAGGGTAGCACTGATGAGAATAAATCCGATACGGACGATTTGCTCCACAACCTGTGACAAGGCTGTTGGACCCATTGATTGAAAGCCTTGGAAATAACCACGGATCAAGCTCATCGATGGAACGATGATGAGTGCAGTTGAAACAAGTCTGATCACCATCGTGACATCACTGATCGAGTTCCCCTTGCTACCTTCTTTTACAAGGAAACCAGCGATCCACTCTGCTGAAAAAAATAAACCGAGAAAGGCTATCAACCCGGTTAAAGACATTAATAACATACCTGTCCGAAGCAGCCTTCTCCCAGTTGCATAATCACCTAAAGCATTGTATTTGGAGACGAATTTCGAAACTGCAAGTGGTAATCCTAGCGTAGCTATACTTAAAATGACGGTATAGGGCTGATACGCATAACTATATAATGCACCTGCGGAGGTTCCGAAAAGCCGTTCTAAAGGAATTACAAAAATAAGTCCGAGAAATTTTGAAAAAAATGTAGCCGCTGTAAGGATCAGCGTACCACGAACCAGCTTTGACATAGATTGTACCTTCTCCCCAGTTTCCTAACATCTAATCTAATGTATTTTACCATAGTACCATAGCATTCGTTAAACGGTTTCTATTAAAGTGGACAGGATTTTGCCATACAGACGTTTTCTTTTTCCAGTTAAAAATGGTATCTTTCTGTTTAGTAAGAATAGGTGTGTTCAAAAAATCCAGAGCAAAAAAACGTCTTTTTAGATCTTGAAAAGCAGGTGTTCAAATGGAAAGCTACGATGTAATCATAATAGGCGGTGGTCCCTCAGGGCTGATGGCTGCAGTAGCCAGTGCGACAAACGGTTCTAAAGTTTTACTTGTTGATAAAGGAAACAAGCTAGGGAAAAAGCTAGCAATTTCCGGAGGGGGCCGATGTAATGTGACCAATCGACTGCCTATTGAAGAGATTATCAAGCATATACCAGGCAACGGGAAGTTTCTGTACAGTGCTTTTAACATCTTTAATAATGAGGATATCATCGGATTTTTTGAAGGCCTTGGAATCCAGTTGAAAGAAGAAGATCATGGCAGGATGTTCCCGACTTCTGACAAAGCTCAATCAGTCGTTGATGCCATGCTCAAAAAGATCCGAGAGCTCGGTGTCGAAATACGAAAGAATACAGCCGTCAAAAAAGTGATTTATGGCAACGATCAGGTAAAAGGAATCACATTGAACAGCGGCGAAACCATTCATTCCAAAGCTGTCATCATTGCGGTTGGCGGTAAATCGGTTCCTCATACTGGATCTACAGGGGACGGTTACTCATGGGCGAAGGCGGCCGGACATACAATTACCGATTTGTACCCTACCGAGGTTCCAATTACATCGAAGGAATCCTTTATCAAAGAAAAAACGTTACAAGGGTTGTCTTTACGGGATGTAGCACTAAGCGTGCTGAAACCGAATGGGAAACCAATCATAACTCACCGGATGGACATGATCTTTACTCATTTCGGAATATCAGGACCAGCAGTGTTAAGATGTAGTCAGTTCGTCGTAAAGGCTCTTAAGAAGAGCAAAGACAATTCCGTTTTGATGGAGATTGACTTGATGCCCGATAAAAACAAGGAACAAATTTTTCAAGAAGCGGTCAGGATTTTAAAAGATGAACCGAAGAAAGCGATCAAGAATGCATTGAAGGGCTGGATTCCTGAACGATATTTGCATTTTTTATTGCAACAGGCCGGAATCGACTTGAATACAGTTTACGACCAGTTATCTCATCGTCTTTTACGTGATTTTTCAGGACTTATTAAAGAGTTCCGATTCAATGTCAACGGAACACTGCCGATTGAAAAAGCATTTGTAACAGGAGGAGGCGTATCGACAAAAGAAATTGAGCCGAAAACGATGCGGTCGAAAATTATGAATGGCCTATATTTTTGCGGGGAAATTTTAGACATACACGGCTATACAGGAGGCTATAACATTACGTGTGCCTTTGTAACAGGCCACCTTGCCGGAACAAATGCAGCAGGTGAATAACCAGAGGAGGAGAATATGGGGGATTCTAAACAGTTTGATGAGTACACTCTTTCGACAGATCGTTCACATTTAGATATTCCTTATATACATCACTATCTTTCAAAGCATTCGTACTGGGCGAAAGGAATAGATCTAGAAACAGTTGAAACGTCAATTAATCACTCTTTATGTTTCGGGGTTTATCGTTCAGGCGAGGATAACAACCTGAAACAACAGGTCGGATTTGCCAGGATTGTAACCGATTATGTGACCTTCGCTTATTTAGCAGATGTATTTATCGATGAAGCACACCGTGGCAAAGGGCTCTCGAAATGGTTGCTGAAAGAAATCCTTGACCACCCTGGACTACAACGATTACGATCCTTTCTTTTGATGACGAAAGATGCACAAGGATTATATGAACAATTCGGATTTAAAACGTTTAATAATGATGAAAAGCGGCTGATGGCAATTCGTCAAAAAGCAGAGGAATTATATACCTAAAGTAAAAAAATGGAGCTATTACATTTGTGATAGCTCCATCTTTCTTACTCCATTCAATTTTCCACTGATGTAGTAGCAATGATATTCCGATGGTTCGGGGTCCTTCAACATGTCTGTTAGAAAAAATCGAATGTTACTGACGACGCCTGCGTTATCGACCTCAAGAAGCCAATCGATGCTCTTCCAATCGAGTAGCCCTTCATCCACTTTTACCGGAGTCGGGTAGGTTGTATCTTTGTCGAGGTGGAAGACAAAGACGTACATGCCACCTATCAGACGGTTGTCGTTCTCCCATTGGACTGTTCCAGTAAATCGTGGTTTTTTAATCTGTAACCCAGTTTCTTCAGCCACCTCTCGAACGATGCATTGCTCAGGCGTCTCACCAGCATTGATTTTGCCACCAACACCATTCCAAAGCCCTTTATTCGGAGCCTTATTTCGATTGAGCATCAGAAGTTCCGAACCCTTTATGATAAAACAAATCGTAAATCGCAGCATCCAAACACATCCAAATCTCATTTTCTACAAGTCTATCATAGGAAAGCTACTCACGGTATAGGATCATGGCTGAAAAACTATAAACCGCTTCGAGTCCATCACTATATTCATCGACAGCCATCGAAACCTGATAACGGACATCAATGACATTGGTCTCATGAACATTCGTTAAGAATGTATTCATCTCTTCTTCTAAATCCTCTTCATGCTCTGCTTCAAATAGCTTTACTCGCATAAAAAAAGCACCCCCGATAAGTTGTAGTAATACCTACAATTCCTCCGAGGGTGCTCGATTTCCTTTAGCGAAAATCTGCTAGTTTTGTCAAGTTACGGTAACATAGTAAATGAAACGTTTAGTTCTCCGCTTCAAAATCCGTGCAGCCTTTGCCGCTGCTAGCTTTGATTCTGCAATGATAACAATATCTTTATCACAAACCTCTTCTTCTTTCGTTGTCCGTTGCAAATAAGAAAGAGGGATATTTCGTGAAACGCTGTTGAATGGATTCCGATAAGCCAGATTATAATCCCTTACATCAATCATGCAAAAATCGTGCTGGTCGATGCAATCCTGTTGAACAGATTTCAGCTTCATATAAGGAACGAAATAGTAGAAAAAGAGGTAAAATGCTGTAAGCGTCACGATGATTTCAAACATCATCTCCTGTTCCCCCTTCAACCATTAGTTGGTATCGCCTTCCCATTCGAGCATTCCACCAACCATATTTTTCACTTTATAGCCTTGATCCTGTAAGTACATGCAAGCATTTTCACTACGACGACCTGAACGGCAAACCATGATATGCTCCGTTCCTTTTTCAAGCTCACTCATCCGTTCAGGAATTTCCATAAGACGGATATGCTTTGCAGCAGGAATTATTCCAGCTTCCACTTCTTCGTCTTCTCGTACATCTATAATCGAAATCGCTTTACCTTCTCTTAAAAGCTTCTCAACCTCTGCAGGTGTAATCGTTTGGACTTCTTGATACTCCATCCGTGGCCACCCATCCTTTCACATCTATTTGAAAAATGGCTTTGATTTTTGATGTTCCCGCCACTCATTTTACGAATTTTAAATGCAAAAGTAAAGAAATTGAGAATGAAATGATAAAATTTTACATTTATGAAGCAAGTTCTTTTAAGTCCATCTTGCAACCCTCGGATCGATAATTCTGCCACGTATGCGGATAATTCGGCCACGCATAGTAAAATGATCCCTGTTTTCAGCTAGAAAAAAACTGCCAGCAACAGCTGGCAGCTTTTCCAAACACATTAATTTGCAACGATGTTCACTAATTTTCCAGGGACAGCAATCACTTTTCTGACTGTTTTCCCCTCAACGTTTTCTTTTACCTTGCCATCTGCTAGTGCGATTTCTTCGAGTTGATCTTTATTCGCATCAGCAGGCACGAGCAATTTTGCTTTAACTTTTCCATTGATCTGGACGACGATTTCCACTTCGTTTTCAGTAAGCTTGCTTTCATCGTAGATTGGCCATTCTGAATAAGTAACGGTATCTGCATGCCCAAGCTTTTCCCATAACTCTTCACTGATGTGTGGTGCAACTGGAGAAAGCAATTTCACAAAACCTTCCATCACCGATTTCGGTAATGCATCCTGCTTATAAGCATCATTGATGAACACCATCATTTGTGAGATGCCGACATTGAATCGAAGCTCTGCGAAGTCTTCTGTCACTTTTTTAACCGTTTGATGATAGACTCGTTCAAAGCTTTCGGTCGCTTCTGTATCTTGAATCTTGCTAGCGAGTGATCCATCTTCTTCAACGAACAAACGCCAAACCCGATCAAGGAAACGACGAGAGCCATCTAATCCATTTTCAGACCATGCAATCGAGGCATCCAACGGTCCCATGAACATTTCATATAGACGAAGCGTATCCGCACCATGACTTTTTACGATATCATCCGGGTTCACTACATTCCCTTTCGACTTACTCATCTTTTCATTGTTTTCACCGAGAATCATCCCTTGGTTGTAGAGTCGCTGAAATGGCTCCTTCGTCGGAACAACCCCTGCATCATATAAAACCTTATGCCAGAACCGGGCGTACAGCAGATGAAGTACCGCGTGTTCAGCCCCACCGATATAAAGATCGACCGGAAGCCAGTGCTTTAATTTTTCAGGAGCAGCCAATTGTTCCGTGTTGTCTGAATCGATGTAACGAAGATAATACCAGCAGCTACCTGCCCACTGTGGCATCGTATTCGTTTCACGGCGGCCTTTTTTCCCTGTTTCAGGATCGACTACATTTACCCATCCTTCAGCATTCGCAAGCGGGGATTCGCCCGTACCAGAAGGCTTGATGTTGTCCATTTTAGGTAGGATTAATGGCAACTGGTCGTCTGGGACCGCACTCATCGTTCCATCTTCCCAATGAATGATCGGGATCGGTTCTCCCCAATAACGCTGACGGCTGAAGAGCCAGTCTCGAAGACGGTACGTAACCTTCCGCTCGCCTTTTTTGTTTTCTTCAAGCCATCGGACCATCGCATCGATTGCTTCCGCTTTATTCATACCATTTAAGAAATCCGAGTTGACGATCTCTCCATCCTCTGTGTATGGGTCCTTGGAAACATCGCCGCCCTTGACCACTTCCACAATCGGAAGCTCGAATTTCGTTGCAAATTCGTAATCGCGCTCGTCATGTGCTGGAACCGCCATGATCGCACCCGTTCCATAGCTCGCCAAGACGTAATCCGCTATCCAGATCGGAGCCTTTTTACCGTTAACTGGATTCACGGCATACGCACCCGTGAAAACACCTGTCTTTTCCTTTGACAGCTCGGTACGCTCTAGATCACTTTTTGTTTCGATTTCTTTTTTATAAGCCTGAACCGCATCTTTTTGTCCGGAAGTTGTGATTTTGTCAACAAACGAGTGCTCTGGTGCAAGAACCATGTACGTTGCACCAAACAATGTATCTGGTCGTGTCGTAAAGACGGTAACTGTCTGATCATGATCTTCAATATCGAACATGATTTCAGCACCCTCTGAACGTCCAATCCAATTCCGCTGCATTTCCTTCAAGCTTTCCGGCCAATCCAGGTCTTCAAGATCCTCCAACAGACGGTCAGCATAAGCGGTGATTTTCAACATCCATTGTTTCATCGGCTTACGGATGACCGGGTGACCGCCGCGCTCACTTTTCCCATCGATTACTTCTTCATTAGCGAGCACCGTTCCAAGAGCAGGACACCAATTCACCGGAACCTCATCGATATAAGCAAGACCTTTTTTATAAAGCTGTAAAAAGATCCATTGTGTCCACTTATAGTAGTTTGGATCAGTTGTGTTCACTTCTCGGTCCCAGTCATAGGAAAAACCAAGCTCTTGAATCTGACGGCGGAACGTATTGATATTTTGTTTGGTAAACTCGGCCGGATCATTCCCAGTATCCAACGCGTATTGCTCTGCCGGAAGTCCGAATGCGTCCCAACCAATTGGATGAAGCACATTATAACCCTGCATCCGCTTCATTCTTGCAACGATATCCGTAGCTGTATAACCTTCTGGATGCCCTACATGAAGGCCTGCTCCAGATGGATACGGAAACATATCCAATGCGTAAAACTTCTTTTTGCCAGGTTCAAATTCAGTTTTGAATGTTTTATTTTCACTCCAATAATCTTGCCACTTCTTTTCAATCTGCTTATGGTGAAAAGACATAAACACCACTCCATTCTGATTAATTTAAGTATGGTTTTCTCTGTTATGGTTTAAATATGAATGCATCTTGTGATCCCGATTGCCAAAAAGCTGGATTAACTGCGAAATCGGCTGGGCCCCCTTATTTTGGACACATGCCCAGCCATTCTCCTTCTATCGTAGAATTTCTATAATTTCACTTTTGTGCTCGGGATCTGCCCTCTTCGAGATAAGTCATAATACTTCTGAGGCGTGTGTGGCTTCAAGCTTCCGTGATAACGAGAATGGTTATAGAAAGCGATATATTGATCCACATAATAAAAGGCTTCTTCGTAAAATCCAAATGCATATCGGTCAAAACACTCTCTCTGTAACACACTGTGAAAGGACTCAATATAAGCATTCATGTCTGGTGTCTTCTTTGGAATTCGCTCATGATAGACCTTGTGATGGTCACAAAAGTTGCCAAAGTCTTCGCTCACAAACTGGGGTCCGTTATCGGTTCGAAGAATCAGCTTCTTCTCAAATTCCCCAGATTTAAAGTGCACTTTCCGACGTATAAGTGCTTTTGTCAACATCGTTGTAATATGTTTCGCCTTACAAACCGATCCACAATAATAACCAACAATGGTTCGATCATAAACGTCAATCGCACTACACACGTAAAAGAAGGCGTTGGAATCCGTTATGTTTCCATATTTGATGTCGACTTGCCAGAGTTGATTCGAGCCTGTAATCGTACGATTTCTCGCAAGTTTTCTTGGGTGTTTTGCTTTTTTTGTGTTCGGTTTTTTTAGAATTCCTAGCCCTTTACACATCCGGTACACTTTATGCTTACTAATGATCAGGGAGTGGTGGTCTTTTAGATATAGGGTCCATTTTTTGTAGCCCATAGCTCCCAACCACTCGTCCCAATAAAGTTCCATCAGATATTCTGCGATTTGCGCATCCGGAATCTTTTCCCCTTGATTGGATACCGAGTAGCCCGGAATCGGCCGCCCTCTTTTTTTCACGTCCTCTTTGCCCCCTTGGCCTCGTAATAATAATAGAGTGACCTGGTGAAGTTGAAAGCCTCTGTCGCTTTGATCACAGAAAACCCTTCTTGCACCCACATTTTGATTTCTTCAAGCTGCACTAGTATTGGGATTTGTTTTTTTTAAGAAGTTCCCTCAACATCGCTACTTCTAATTCTTTTTCGCCTAGTAGCTTCATGGCATGATCATATTTCTTTTCTAATTCTTTTCTGGATGTTTGTGGGGTTAAGGCCTCTGTTCCTTCAACTTCCATTTCATCTCGAACCTCATCTTCATAGGTCCTCATCCACTTTCGGAGGGTCTCTGTGGAAATCCCCGCACCCTTTGCCGTGGAACTCATCTTATTGGTCTCGAGGGCCATCCGGACATATTGTTTTTTTACTTCCTCTAATACCTCAATTTTTTTCTTCGGCATAACCAATCACCTCCCCCAAGTAGCTAAAATAGCTTATTTTTAATATAAGGGAGAATGATTTTGGTGTCTAAATGATTTAGGGGGCCTAAAAGAAATCCGATAATTAACTGCGAAATTTGAAAAAGAACTGCGAAAAATGAAAATTAACTGCGAATTCTTAGTCAATGCTAAGTGAGGACCGAAGGACCGAAGAAACGAGTTAACGCCGAAATTCGCAGCTAATCATTCGCCAACCTTTTAGGAAAGAGGAGCGAAGAAATCAAGGCGTCGCAGTTCCGAGGACCGGAGCTTAGTACAGCTAAGTGAGGACCGGAAGAACCAGAAAACGCTGAGATCTGAAGCTAATCTTTTCTAAAAATATAAAAAACCTCCCGCCACTGATATAAACAAAACTCAGGGACGAGAGGTTGAATAAACGAACCTACCCGCGGTACCACCCGCATTAGCGCATATTACATAAAAAATCGCGCTCACTCAAGCTCCTTATCGCGGAGATACGATAAATGCTACTCTTTCGTTCACATTTATGGCTCTGAGGCGAGTTCAAATAGCTTTCGGGTTGGCTTTCACCGGTCGCCAACTCTCTTGTTCCGTTCACTACTTTACTAATCCTCTTCATTGCCTTTTAAATTTATAAAGATTTTAATTTGTATTTTATGCACGTTCTCAACATTTGTCAAGCTTTTCTGGAAAAATGGTCTAATAACAGGGTACACAAACCCTAATTCTTGTATACCCATCTTCGTATATGTCCTTATTTAGTCGCTTCGATTCTTATCTATTTTGATCATCGATCTTGGTACCCATAATCGTAAAAGTACCATTGAGAGTAGCAACCAGATACCGCCTGCTGCAAATCCAGCGATCACATCACTAGGATAATGCACACCGAGATACACCCGACTCAAACCAATCAAGAAGATAAGAACCCCTGTTACGACTAATGAATTATTTTTGTTTATTCCGTTTTGACTCAAATAAATCCAAAGTATATAACTAAGTAAACCGATGAATGCAGTTGAATTCATCGTATGGCCACTCGGAAAACTTAATCCGCCGACATCAACCAACGGATTGCCATCCGGCCTTGTCCGACCATATATATCTTTTAAAAACCCGTTCATGTATCGAACACCAACAAGATTAAAAATTAAAATGACTGAAAGCCGTTTGGGGCCATTCACAAAAAAATGAACGGATAAAACAATCAGGAGCGGATATGAGACATATGCTGAGCCTACATACGTGATCAATATAAAAAATTGTGTAAAAACCCCGTTTCGCAGATCCCAAATTTGTTCCATAATAACAATATCAAATTTCGTAAGGGTTTCATGGAAATAGCCAAGCACGATGAAAAGAATAATCAAGACTATTGCAATCGCAAATGTGAACCGGAACCACTTTTGGTGTTGGTTTGCTGGGACCTTCTTGTCCATACCTCGTACACACCTTTCCAATTTTCCACCTACTATTTCTAATTCACTCTTTTGTTGGATATTATTCCAGAAATTCAAATAAAAAGCCGACCCATTATGATAATGAGTGAGCTTTTAACAACTGTATATCTGTGTAATTAATAAATTTTAGATACAATCTTAAACTCTTCCTTTGTACTGAGCTTTCTGTCGTGCAGTACAGTAATCGTAAAGCTTGCGATCAATAGTCCGAATAAAATAATAAATAGCAGCTGGATATTCGTTAAATCCACAATCAATCCCCCGACTACTGGCCCGAACATTCGTCCACCGGTCGCAGTGCTGTTTACAACGCCTTGATAAAAGCCTTGCCTTCCCTTAGGTGCAAGATCACTTGCTATTGTAGGAACGGCAGGCCAAACCAGCATTTCTCCAATAGTTAAAATCAACATCGCTGTCAGTAGTCCGTTGAATGCGTTGGATTGGGATGCGATGAAAAACGACCCCATAAAAATGACAATTCCGATTAGGATTTGTGTTTTGGATGTTTTTACCCAATGCTTGACCACATACGCCAACAAAGGCTGCCCCAACACAATCAATGCACCATTTATCGTCCAAAGCAAGCTGTAGCTTTCGAGTGAGATTCCTAAATCCTGAGTGTACGAAGCAATGGTCGATTGCCATTGGACATAGGCGAGCCAACATATAAAGTATCCAACACACAAAAGAATCAACGCATTAAATTTCGTACGATTTTTCACTGCTTTATTTTCATCAAGAATACTCGCTACCCCTGAATCCTGCGTATTAGCAGAAAGGTTGCGATACCCTTTAAAGGCAATGATCAGGAAGAGGACATACATCATTGTGTTTCCGATAAATATCCATTAGAATTCATAGGCGGCTAGAAAACCTCCGATCGCCGCTCCGACTGCAACCCCAACATTTTGCCCAACATATATCGCGTTGAATGCCCGCCTTCCACCTTCCTTCCAAACGGTACCCGCCATTGCATACATAGCTGGAAAAACCATACCCGAACCAAAGCCAAGTACGATTAAAAAGATGATATATGGAATAAAGCTGTGGTAGAAAATAAGACTGCATGAGCTGACAAGTGTAATACCGATTCCTGTTAAAATTGCTTTATAGCCTCCGATTCTATCAAAAAGCATTCCACCAATCAGGTTCCCAAGTACCCCAGCGCCTGCATTTCCCATTAAAATGAGTCCTGCTATCGTGAGAGATTTACCGAGATGATCATGGATATAGATCGTGTTCATAGGCCAGAGAAAAGAAGCGCCTGTCACATTGATGACCATTCCAATAACGAGTAACCATAGCGCTTTAGGCATAGGCTTACCTCCATTCATATTAACCAAAAAGATTGTATTCTTTTTTGCAATGAATGGCAATTGTTTTTTCTGCCTTTCCAAAAATTATATCCTTCTACCCACTTTCACACAGTACAGTGAAAAATTTCGCCATAAAACACTGAAGTTTTTCAATGAACAACCGGGGTTTTTCCGTGGGCCACTGAAGGTACCTACTCGCTGCTGAATCTCGGCATTCACCTCCGTATTATGGCTGTTCAACCGCCTCGGTTTCGTTTGTTTTACAGCCAATTATGGTTTTTATCGTCCGATTATGCGTCTCACAACTGGCTTAGCATCTATTTTGTGTGTAACTCGGGAATTTGGCGTGCAGCTCCTGTACTTGCCATGTAACTCCTGAAGGAACACACACTTTTGGCTGCTAAGCACAAACATGCTAAAATGCTACTAGTATCTAAGAAGTTTTTTTAAAAAAATGTAGAATGATATTCAACGGTGGAGGAGACCGCTCGATGAACTTAGTCCCTGTTTTATCTTTTGCAAAAGATGTTTTACAAAAAGCAGTTCGTCCTGGCGATATCGTCATCGATGCAACTGTAGGCAATGGGCATGACACCGTATTTCTTGCTGATTTAGTCGGTCCAAGCGGGAGGGTGTATGGATTCGATATCCAAGAAGATGCGATCCTTTCTACAAATCGACGGTTGACTGAAAAAGGTTCCTATGATCGGGTATCCTTGTTTCTCGAAAGTCATGCAAACGTGAAAACAGCGATTCCTGAAGATGTCCACGGCACTATTAAAGCAGCGATCTTTAACCTCGGCTACCTGCCTGGCAGTGATAAACAGGTCATCACCCGCTCAGACTCTACTATCCATGCCATCAAAGAACTGTTCGACATCTTAACTGCAGGCGGCTTGATTGTTCTCGTCGTTTATCATGGACATGAAGGCGGAAAAGAGGAAAAGGAGGCTTTGTTGAGTTATTTAAGCAGTCTTGATCAAAAGAAAGCACATGTGCTTCACTATCAATTTATAAATCAAAAAAATGATCCACCATTTGTGATGGCAGTTGAAAAACGCTGACTTATAAAGAAAACTTGGCTAGCGCCAAGCCTTAGAGTAGGCGGTCGCCTTAGTTGCGCTTATACTATAGAAAGCATTTCTTTCTTAACGTCTAAAAAGGGATTGACTCATATACAGTCAACCCCTTAGTGAACTATGCTTTTATTTTTCGATAAGCTAAGCTGTTCCAATAATAGTAGTAGGCTGTCATGCCACCTTCGCGCATTAGCCTTTTTGTAACTTGACGGACATCCTTTTGAAGCCGAACTTTTTCGTCTGACGCATACATACCGAGGAGTCCTCTTGTCACAAGCGAATGGAATCTTGCATGAGGCAGTTCCCTCGTCGACTCATCGGCCTTTTTAAAGAAATGCAGCAAGCGGGTAATCATCTCGTTTTGATCTGCATAATAAAAGCAGAAATTCAAATCCCCGCCATGACGATCTTCCTCTTGATCAATCAAATAATCCATCATAATATGAAGACCTTGAATCCACGGAAAATAGCCCTCTTTGATCTTAATAACCCAATCCGATTGAAAATCATCATGTGTCGCATACGATACGAGACAAAAAATCCCAATCGTAGAACCAGCACAAGCGGAAAATTCATACCAGCTCATTACAGGAAGGTGTTCTTTATTTTGTTCGAACCAATCCTTCAATCGTGGTATCCGTTCTTCTTTTTTCACATGTTTATGTATTTGTAAATTGCAGTAATGCTCGGCAAGCTCTTTCAACGTTTGTTCAATATACGGAAAACCAGGTAGTTGCCGAAGTACATTCTGACAGGTTGTGACAAGTTCATGCAGGTACCCACCATCATCCTGCTCCTCACGATACGAATAGTAGTTTTCCAGATCCATACCTGGTGTCAACGCATGTGGCATGGATCGATGGAGCTGTGCGAAATCGACAGGATCTAATGAGGTGCTGCGGTCACATAAGTTATCCAAATAATCACTGATCGTTTGGTAAGCAACAACAAACTTTATGACGTCCTTTTGTCGAGCCTGCCCACTTGATAGCAAGGCATAGATCCCGCCTCCTTCACAATGAAAGGTTTTCGAATCGATACTTGCTAAAGCCTGTGTTCTCAATTCAGCATTCGGGATAAACTGAGCTCTTCCCTTCCAATGGTCCAATTCCCCATGAACTAACGGAAGCACTTCCTTATACACTCGTTTCATCAATGTCCACGGATATGACGGGATTTTCATACAATCATTCCTTTTAATCAATACTTTTAGTGCATGATCAAGCAAAAAATTCAACAGCTATCTTTCTCGGATCGTTTGAACACCCTCTTCTAATATAAATCGTTCAAGAAAGTGGTTCAGATATTGAAAAACTTGATCTCGTTCCGGTTCGTTCAATACTTCGTGATAAAGATCCGGCCATTCTTTATATGACTTTTCAATGAGAGGGAGCTTATTAAACCATTCTCTCACCTTCCATTTGTCCACAATTAAATCGTTACCTGCCTGTACGAGAACGAGAGGTATGTCTGGGAAACGCTCGGTTGTTCGGTGGGCAAGCTTAATCGCTGAAACCAACTCCCTGTACCACCTTACCGATACTTTTTTGACGAGAAGTTTATCTTCTATATCACGTTTTATCATTTCCTCTGACCTTGTTCCGTTACCTAAACCCTGATCTGCATTCAGGAGTAAGCTAGGATATACCTTATTTAAAACCTTCGCCACTGTATCCACCGCTTTTGAGGGCTTATTGATAATCCCAAGACAAGGCGATGAGAGCAATACAGCTTTTACAGGAAGATTTTTTTCAGTCAGGACTCGGATGACCGCAAGTCCACCCATGCTATGACCGAATAAAAAGACTGGTAAATCAGTCTGACGGGCTTGAATAACCCATGATTCGATTACTTCAATATACTCGTCAAAGGACTCGATATGCCCCCGTTTCCGCCGGGTTGAACCCTGTCCTGGAAGGTCTCCCATAACAACATGATATCCTTTCGAGATCCACTGAGACCTAAGCCACTTATATCGACCATGATGCTCTCCTGCACCGTGAACGATCACGATCACTGCTTTCGCTGAATCAGCTTTCCAAATCCACATATATCGGTACCCCCTTTTCTTCTTCACCATAATTTGCTAAACTGCAGATGGTTTCATACAAGAGGATGTTCAAAAAGAACTTAATTTAATAATTATCGATAATATGTTTTTGAACATGAACCCAATACAATTCATTTTATGAAAGAGGATGGTATCAGTGATTTATCCGTATAAAGACGTCAAACCGAAAATAGATTCTTCCGCATTTATTGCAGAAGGCGCAGTCATCACCGGTGATGTGACGATTGAAGAGCAAACCTCCGTCTGGTTCAATACCGTTATCCGAGGAGATGTAGCCCCAACCTTTATTGGGAAACGCGTTAACGTACAAGATCTATCAATGCTTCACCAGAGCCCGAATACACCACTCATACTTGAAGATGATGTAACGGTTGGTCATCAAGTCACTTTACATAGCTGCACAATCCGAAAGAACGCCTTGATCGGAATGGGATCACTCATACTCGACGGTTCTGAAGTCGGTGAAGGTGCGTTTATCGGTGCTGGGAGTCTCGTGCCCCCAGGTAAAAAAATCCCGCCTAACACACTCGCATTCGGTAGACCTGCAAAAGTAATTCGGCCATTAAATGAAGATGACTTAAAGGATATGGAACGGATCCGAACAGAGTATGTCGAACGCGGGCAAGCCTACTCAAAAGTCAAAGGCGAACGTAATTAAGCATTGAATTCAATGATATTCCCATCTGGATCCTGAACAAACACTTGGTGCCAGCCTGTCTTACTCGCTGGCTTATTCAAATACGGAATGCCTTGATTTTCAAAGCGTTCGATCAATTCAGCAATCGCGGTTACACGGATCGCAAAATGAGCGCTTCTGCTGTTCAATGTCGGTTTTGTATCGACGTTAGCCGAATCATTTACAATCAAATGAAGCTGAGTATCACCAATTTGATACCATACACCTTCAAAATCAAAATCCGGACGTTGAGGACTGACCGTAAGCCCGAGTAAATTTTCATAGAATGCTCTTGCCCGACCTAATTCTTTTATCTCTAGCGAAACATGGTGAACTCGTTTGTACATCTCATTCACTCCAATGCCATTTACTAATCTATTTATATCCACTTTTCCTATTTTATCACCCATATTGTTAAAAGTGTAATTAGGACATTGATTTTAGTATTCTTTTTATTGTTTCCGGTACAACAAAAAAGGACCGGCTCCAGCGTCTCGCCTCCAACTTTCAGGAGAACAAAACGGTCGGGAGTCAGTCCTGTGTTCATTACACGTTATTTTTTAAAATATCAGCTTTATCAGTACGTTCCCATGGAAGATCGATATCCACACGTCCGAAATGGCCATAAGCAGCAGTTTGCTTATAAATTGGGCGTCGTAAATCAAGCATTTTTATAATGCCTGCAGGACGAAGGTCGAAGTTATCGCGAACGAGTTCGACAAGTCTTTCTTCAGAAACGGTACCCGATCCAAATGTATCAATCGAAATTGAGACAGGCTGAGCCACTCCAATTGCGTACGCAAACTGGACTTCACACTTATCTGCAAGTCCGGCAGCGACGATGTTTTTCGCAACATAACGTGCTGCATACGCGGCAGAGCGGTCTACTTTGGTAGGATCCTTACCAGAAAACGCTCCCCCACCATGACGAGCATATCCGCCGTACGTATCGACGATAATTTTACGTCCAGTCAGACCTGCATCACCCTGTGGGCCTCCAATTACGAAACGTCCAGTCGGATTTATAAAGTATTTTGTATCCTCATCAATCAACTCTTTAGGTACGACCGGGTTGATGACATGCTCCTTTAAGTCATGCTTAATTTGTTCAAGCGTAATCTCCGGATGATGTTGGGTCGAAATGACTACCGTATCAACTCGAATCGGCTGATCATTTTTATCATATTCAACTGTCACCTGTGTTTTTCCATCAGGACGAAGGTATGGAACCACTTCTTTCTTGCGCACTTCCGTCAGACGTCGGGAAAGTTTGTGGGACAATGAGATTGGCAGAGGCATTAGCTCAGGTGTTTCGTTACATGCAAACCCGAACATCAATCCCTGATCACCTGCTCCGATTGATTCAATTTCCTTATCCGTCATTTGACCTTCTCTTGCCTCAAGAGCCTGATCGACGCCTTGAGCAATATCAGCAGACTGTTCATCAATGGAAGTCAATACCGCACAAGTTTCATAGTCAAAACCATATTTAGCACGGGTATAGCCGATTCCTTTAATTGTTTCGCGAACAATTTTAGGAATGTCTACATACGTAGTAGTCGTGATTTCACCTGCAACAAGAACCAATCCTGTATTGACTGAGGTTTCACAAGCAACACGGGCATTCGGATCGCTTTTTATAATTTCGTCTAAAATCGCATCTGAGATTTGATCACAAATCTTATCAGGATGCCCTTCTGTTACAGACTCAGATGTAAACAATCGTCTGCTTTTTTCCATAATGGTACCTCCTCGACGATTCGAAGTGAATCGAAGTAAATTGATACGGTACTCATTTCCGTAGAAGGAACGCATAAAGAAAGCAAGGCACATCCACAAAACGCTGACTATTGTGGATAAGATATCTTTTCTTAATGAGATCCTTCATCGACTTTGAGATAGAAATTGGAGAAAGAATAATCCCTTTAGCAGGCTATGAGACCATCTATGAATATGTTCTTTTCACATAGGTTTGGTAGGCGAAATTCCCCATAGAAAAATAGCCAAAACGTAAAAAAGGGCTGCCACACAAGGAACTAGCACGCTCCATTAATCTGAACATTTTCGAAAAATGTTATAGAGGAGGTGCCGGTATCCTAGACTGGTCAGCTCAGGATCGTTGTATACCTTTCACCCTCTTATTTTACAGGTTAGCACCTTTTCGCCACAAGACGTCGGTTGCTGGGTTTCATCGGGCCTGTCCCTCCACCTACTCGGAATAAGAGTAGCCGTTCTCACAATATAATAACGAAGTAACTATCCATTGTCAACGGAATTTGTTGCCTTTTAGGGGCGATTACATAAAATGGTGCTCGCTTTCATAATGGACCAACAAAGTAGGTTAGGATAATAAATTACCTGGGCTTGTTTTTTAATTCGTCTCTGTCCAAACTTGAAGGAGGTTTTTCCATCCAACCATTTTTTATTAATAATTTTGCTCCATCATTTAAATATTGGGTTGTTTCTAACAGTCTTGAATAATTAACCCCTAAATCTTTTCTTATACTCGCACTTATGGCAGTCCCATAATCAGCAACCCCACTTGCACCTATCATATTTGTATGAAAAAGTAATAATTTATCTGAAAATGGAGCTTTCGTTGATTCAGTAATTCCACTATCCCATGTATATGGGTAAGAAGTGTCATTCTCCTTTAATATATCTAAAAATAACGTTACATGCTTTTTATTTATTTCATACCCCTTTTTAAAATGATCACGTAATTTTTCAGATTGAGCTACTTGACTAAAGCCTAACAGTAACGTTTTGCCCACATTATATACTTCAATATTGGTTCCCAAGTGGGAAATTTCAATATCGAGTAATGGTCTTTTCTCCCCAAAAAATCCACCTAGGAAACCATTTTCATTAACATAGGATATATGTGTTGGATATGAAGTATCAGGTGGTCTTATATAAACTCCTTTTTCTAATGAAAAATCACAGACCATATCATATAATTTGTCGGTTTGATCTAACCATCTTTTAAATAATGTTCTTATATCTTTTCTGGTGGTTATTGCTTTAGCTAGAGCGTATGTTGATAGTCCTGTTCTTCCCATGTGTTCAAGGTATCTAAGATAAAAGATGTCAGACCATAGTTTTGGAGTGTTTAGATCAACGTCATGTTCATTGAAACCATTAGGAATGGGGATATTTTCACTAGCAAAAATTGAGGTGATCTTCTGAAATAGATATAGCATATTCCAATATAGGATTTGTTTCAGGAGTGTTATTAGTTCCCAAGAAATGCTTTAATACACATATGGATAGTGTATCTGCAATATATGTATTCCATAACGTTGCTTGTTCTGAAGAGGTTAAATTTGCATGATGAGAAACATTCATCTCTTATACGATCCTTTCTGATGTTTGCATCTGTATAATACTTTTTCAGACTATTTAATTGAGCTTTATTACATATCATTACAAACACCAATTAGAACTATTCAATATACGAGAATTAACTTTATTTTCTTAATGGATTATTAGTAACAGAACTCACAATAATTTTTATCAAGTGAATTAAGACGTACCCTTTGTGCAAGAGGGTACGCCTTAAAATTTTTTCTTGGGTCACTAGCACATTTTTCAGAAAGAGCTATCTGTTTTTGGTTAAACTATTCATGTGGTTTTTGATGGATTTGACATGCCCCATCCTCACACTCATCCTTGAAAAATCGATGACGATTTCTCGCTACCCACCGATAGATTGGATTGCCGATCCGATCGACGAACGGAATGTAAAGCAGAACGCCAACTGGAGCCAGCAGAGGTAACTGTAAGCTTAATCGTCGTACTGCATAAAAGCCTCTATAGAGTGTACTGTTTTTCGTGATAAGATGCATTTCTTCCTGCACTGAAAAACGATCTAGCTGTGGACTTGCATCGTCTATCTCTTGAATGGGTACCCATGCTAATTGATTGAACCAATCAAACCGGGAAAGCCGCTTTTTTGTTTGTTTACATAGGATACAATCACGATCATAATATACATTTGACTGTCCCATAATCATCCCTCAAATCGAACATATATGTTGAACTTACTCCATTATAACATTATGTTCGGATTATTTGACCTATTTATACCGTAACCTATGTTTCAAATGTCACAAAACCGGAAAAATAGTATACATTATTAAAATAAATATGTTATACTAATTCAGACGAAAAAGGTATATACGTACAAACTTTATGTTAAAAAGGATGGGTTTATATGAATTCAACGCAAATTACTTCCTTAACAGAAGATTTATTATGTAAAACTACTACACAACAAAACTTATCAACCCCTATGCTCGTTGAAAAAGCGCTTTCACGTAAAGAAGGCATTTTATCTTCAACAGGAGCCCTACAGGTTGAAACAGGAAAATATACTGGACGTTCTCCAAAAGATAAATATATCGTAGCTGAAGATTCTGTAAAAGACAAAATTGACTGGGGATTGGTTAACCAGCCAATGGATGAAGCGCGTTTTAATAACCTATATAAAAAAGTCATCGAATACTTAACGAAAAAAGATGAAGTTTTTGTATTCCAGGGATTTGCTGGTGCAGACAAAACTTATCAGCTTCCACTTCAAGTCATTAATGAATACGCATGGCACAACCTATTTGCACGTCAGCTTTTCATACGACCAAATGAAAGCGATTTAAATGACTTTGCGGCGGACTTCCAGGTGATTTCAGCACCTGGATTCGAAGCGGACCCTGAAGTGGACGGAACGAACTCTGAGACCTTCATCATCATTTCTTTTGAAAAGCGTGTCGTTCTAATCGGTGGTACTGAGTATGCTGGTGAAATTAAGAAATCCATCTTTTCAGTCATGAACTATATGTTACCTGAACAAGACATCCTTTCTATGCATTGTTCTGCAAACGTTGGACAGGAAGGAGATGTTGCCCTTTTCTTCGGATTGAGCGGAACTGGGAAAACAACCTTATCAGCTGATCAAAACCGCCGCTTGATTGGTGATGATGAGCATGGATGGGCAAACAACGGTGTCTTCAATATTGAAGGTGGCTGTTACGCGAAGTGTATCAACCTTTCTCAAGACAAGGAACCACAAATCTGGAATGCGATTCGTTTTGGAACGGTTCTAGAAAATGTTGTCTCCGATGAAGAGTCGCGTATCGTCGATTACAACAATACGTCAATGACTGAAAACACGCGTGCTGCTTACCCGATTGATGCAATCCCAAATGTGATAACACCAAGTGTTGCCGGTCACCCGAATACGATTGTCTTTTTGACAGCAGATGCATCTGGAGTTTTACCTCCGATCAGTAAGCTTACAAAGGATCAAGCAATGTATCATTTCCTTTCCGGGTATACGAGTAAGCTTGCAGGAACCGAGCGTGGTGTAACATCACCTCAGGCGACATTTTCGACCTGCTTCGGCTCTCCATTCCTCCCGCTTCCTGCTGTACGTTATGCAGAGATGCTCGGTGAAAGAATTGCGCAGCATGATGTAGACGTGTATTTAGTCAACACTGGTTGGTCTGGTGGCGAATATGGTGTCGGAAAACGTATGGACCTCCCATACACTCGCTCAATGGTTCAAGCTGCTCTTGAAGGAGAGCTTCGTTCCATGGATACAGTGACAGACCCGGTTTTCGGTCTTCATATTCCAATACAATGTCCAGGTGTTCCAGATGACGTTCTTCAACCGAAGAAAACGTGGAATGACCCAGATGCTTATGATAAAAAGGCGAAAGAGCTTGCTGAAAAGTTCCAGGAAAACTTCAAGAAATTCACAAACGTCAGCGATACAATTAAAAAAGCAGGCCCAACAGTCTGAGTCTAACGAACCTGAGTGGATTTCCACTCAGGTTTTTTCCATAGTTTAGTTGAAATTTTCCTTCAACCCTCATCAATACAACATCGATGAGGGTTTTTCGAGTGAAAAAAAGGGTTGAAAAACGACACTGGTGTCGATATAATAAAAAAGACACTAATGTCGTTTTTGGAACTAAGGAGGTTTTCACATGAAGAATTCTCTTTTACGAAACAAATCCTTTGTCGCTTTGATTTCCGCTCAAACCATTTCGAGCATTGGTGATTGGTTAAGCATTATCGCTATCTTTTCACTTGTAGGCTTACGCTGGGAGGCCACTCCATTTGAGATGTCGCTCGTGATTCTTTCGATGGCGTTGCCAATGGCCGTTATGGGAACAGTAGGCGGCGTTATTGCCGACCGAGTTGAACGTAAATTTCTTATGGTTGCTTCAGATGTCATCCGTGCGATCCTGATCATCATTATCAGTTTTGCTTCAAACCTATATGTCATTTACATTTGCCTCTTCTTTACTGGTCTGCTTTCTGCTCTATTTATGCCTGCCAAAAACGGAAAGCTGAAGGAAATTTTATCGGATACAGAAATCAAGCCCGCTATGGCAATCAGCTCAATGATCGATTCAGGCTCCAAGATTATTGGTCCATTGTTAAGCGGCTTACTCGTTACATTTGTCGGAATCATCCCGGTTTTTTATATTGATGCCCTGACATTTATCGTATCCGCCATCATCATCGTGTTGTTGCCAAAAGGAAACTTTGACACTGCAGCAGAACATGATACAGGTAAAAAGAAATCCTTTTCCCACGAGATTGTACTTGGTTTTCAATTCATCAGAAAAAATGCATTCCTTTTTTACGGGTTGATGTTATTGACAATAAGCCTTCTCGTTTTGCAGCTCGCAGACTCACAGATCGTCATTTTGTTCCGTGAGATTGAAAATGCGTCCCCATCTCTTTTAGGTACTGCAATCACCGGAACAGGTACTGGCATGCTCGTTGTAGGTGCTATCTTAAGTAAAAAGAACGAATACCCAGCGTTTCTGTATATTGTACTCGGCGTCGTCGGTGCTGGAGTCAGTTTCGCAAGTCTTGCAGCACTTACTGTATATAACACCCCGCTTCCTTTTTTATGGGCACCAGGAATCGCATTTGTTGCAGGATTGAGTGGTGGGTTGGTATTCATACCGTTTCAGGCAAATGTTCAGGTGGAAACGCCAGTTCATATGACTGGTCGAGTTTTCGGTCTAATCAATAGCATCATGATGACCGCTACAATCATTGGACCTATTCTTGGTGGATGGCTTGCTACTGAATTTGGTATAATACCTACATTCATAGCAACCGGTTCTTTACTAGCATGCATTGGATCAATTGCCTTTCTGAACCGGAATAGGGTTGAACGGAGTGATGGAGTTGTCACCGAAGGTCAGCGAGGAACACAAGCAAGAGCGTAGAAGTGATTTACTGAACGCAGCAAAACAAGTTTTTACCGAAAATGGATATGAAAAAACGACAATGAAGCATGTCATGAATAAAGCAAAAGTTAGTAGAGGGGGTCTATACTTTTACTTTTCGAACAAAGAAGATTTGTTCGAAGCGGTTTTAGATGAAGAACTAAAGGAAAATTTAAAAGAAGTCCATGAGTTGATCGAATCCTCAAATGAATGCTGGCCATTGTTGAAATTACTCATCAAAGGGGACGAAGATGAGCCTCCAACTGAACCGCTTGCCGAGAACCTAGGTCCAGTTATCATTGAGTTTTTCATAACAGGGCGTAATGATTCAAGGAGGATCCAGTACGCAAAGGAGAGGTACGAAAACGCGTTTCAATTTTTCCGTCCGATTATCGAAAAAGGAATCCGAAGCGGTGAATTTTCGCCGAAGGCACCTACTGATATCATCATTAGTACGATCCTTACATTCTCTGACGGGCTATGCATATTTAAAATACTGCTTAAGGATCATACATTACAATCCGATGAACAGGCTGATCTTTTCCTCGACTACTTACGTTATATTTTACAGGTGAAAGACTCCTGATTAAAAAGGATGTCCCGAACGCCTTTGGGACGTCCTTTAGACGTTACGCAGCATCCACTTAAGCAGCTCGTGTGTGACCTGTCGCTTTTTTCTCGGTGAAAAGTGATGATCATCCTCAAAATACCAGGTCACATATGATTTTTCGTGCCTCTTTAACGCTTCCTCTAATCGTAAAGCATGTTCAAATCCAACATTTTCATCATGGATACCATGGATGACCAGTACCGGAGCACGGATGGATCCAACCACAGACAATGGCGTCCGATTCTCATACCGTTCGGGATACTTATAGACAGATCCCCCAACAGCACGCTTCAGCATCTTGCGGAGATCGGTCCTCTCTTCGTAAGTGAGTTTCATATCAGATAGACCACCCCACACAACGACCGATTTCACGATATCGGGAAAATGTGCTGCGGTGAAAAGCGCCATTGCCCCACCTCTCGAAAAACCGAAAACATGCAACGAGTCGGTATCAACCACAGAATGACTCCCCAATACAGCTAACCCTTCATAGGCGTCGTAACGATCCTCCATACAAAAATCCTCGTGCCCTTCTCCGTCTTCATTACCACGGTAGTAGGGAGCTAAAACGACAAAGCCTCGAGAGGCAAACTGGATGATCCGAGCAACTCGTACTTTTCCGACCTGCTTAATCCCGCCTCGTAAATATAGCAATCCAGGATAGCGTCCTCCCCACGTCGGCTCTGCTAACAACCCTTTTACTCGGAGGCCCTGGCTTAAGTATGTCACGATGTATAACTTGATCTCCGAATGTGGAGATGGATATCGTTGCTTATGTATAAATGTTGGATTTTCCAATGTAACATCCCCTTGTTATTTCAGTAGGCGAACACACATGTTTATGTCCCTTCATAGACTAATACATCTATAAGTGTGTGGAGGGATAACGATGACCAAATGGTTTCGACGTTATATTATAGGAGCATTTACAGCAATATTCATACTATCACTTTTCGCAGTTGGGTGCTCAAACAACTCTGGTGCCGATAAAGTACGAGTTGCAGAGGTTACCCGATCGATTTTCTACGCTCCTCAGTACGTGGCGATTGAAAAAGGCTTTTTTGAAGAAGAAGGAATCGAAATCGAGCTGACAACCACATGGGGTGGAGATAAAACGATGACCGCCCTGTTATCAGACGGTGCTGATATTGCTCTCGTAGGCTCTGAAACATCAATCTATGTTTATGCACAAGGTACAAATGATCCTGTAATCAACTTCGCCCAGCTTACCCAAACCGACGGAACCTTCCTCGTTGCGAGAGAGAAGCCGGAGACGTTCTCATGGGAACAGCTGAAGGGCAGCACCTTCCTCGGACAACGAAAAGGCGGTATGCCCCAAATGGCCGGTGAATTTGCTCTAAAACAGCATGGTATCAACCCGCATGAAGATATGAACATGATTCAAAACGTAGATTACGCAAACATTCCGAACGCATTTGCGTCAGGTACGGGTGATTATGTACAGCTGTTTGAACCGACTGCAAGCCTATTTGAAATCGAGGGTGTTGGACACATTGTCGCTTCATTCGGTAAGGAATCCGGTAAAATTCCTTACACGACTTTTATGACAAAAGAAAGCTTCCTAAAGGATAACAAAGACGTAGTTGAACGTTTTACTCGCGCCTTATATAAAGCACAGCAGTGGGTAGACAGCCATAGTGCGAAAGAAATCGCAACCGTCATACAACCGTATTTTAAGGATACCCCGATCGATTTGATCGAAACCGTAACAGACCGCTACAAGAGTCAGCATAGCTTTGCAACAAACCCGATCCTTGACGTTGAGGAGTGGAACAACCTGCAAACGATTATGAATGAGGCGGGAGAACTCCCTCAAGAGGTCAAACACGACGTTCTCGTTAATACAGAAATAGCTGAAAGTGTCGCGAAATAAGCAAGGGGGGATAGAATTGTCGTTCTTAACCATTAAACACTTAACCCATGCCTATTTCTCAACAAAATCGATAACAACTGCTTTGGATGACATTTCACTCGAAATCGAGGAAGGAGAATTCGTTTCCTTCCTCGGCCCAAGCGGCTGTGGGAAAACAACCTTGCTATCCTTGATCGCGGGATTACTGAAACCTACATCAGGTACCATTACGATTGACCACCAGACAATAAAGAAGCCACATCGGAAAATCGGCTACATGTTTCAACAGGATTACCTACTACCTTGGAAAACGATTGAAGAGAATATTAACCTTGGATTGAAAATACGTGGAACGTTAAATGATTTTAACCGTTCCCTTGCCCTAGCACTGCTAGAGCAAATGAAGCTTAGTGATACTCGGGCAAAATTTCCTCACGAATTGTCAGGTGGAATGCGTCAGCGTGTTGCACTTGTTCGGACGCTAGCGACAAATCCATCGCTTTTGCTCTTAGATGAACCCTTCTCAGCACTCGATTACCAAACAAAGCTTAACCTTGAAAATCTTGTTTTTAAAACCTTAAAGGAACATAAAAAAACCGCCCTTCTCGTTACCCATGATATCGGGGAGGCGGTCGCAATGTCAGATCGGGTTCTTGTTTTTTCAGCTAACCCAGGAAAAATCAAATCGATTTACTCGGTACCAGAGCACCTGCAACGCATGAAACCGTTCGATGTAAGGCATCACGAAGACTATAAAGAGATCTTCCAGAGTATCTGGGAGGAGTTGAATCACCTTGAAAACACAAGTTGAACAATCATACCAGAACTTTTTACAGAAGGAACGCTCCACAAAAATACATGTTTTGTTTACCCAACTATGCATCCTGCTCGCGTTTATCATATTATGGGAAGTTGCATCTAGATTACAATGGATCAATCCACTTCTCTTCAGCTCACCATCGAGCATCAGTCAGCTGTTTTATGAAAAAGTCGTGGATGGAACTCTTTACGTACATGTTTTGGTCACCTTGTCTGAAACACTCGCTGGATTTGTTATCGCGACATTTCTCGGAACGACTCTCGCGGCTTTTCTCTGGTGGATTCCTTTCATGTCACGAGTCGCAGATCCATACTTAGTTGTCATGAATGCGATGCCAAAGGTTGCACTTGGTCCGATCCTGATTGTCGCACTCGGTCCAGGTTACTCCGCAATCATAGCAATGGGTGTATTGATCTCACTTATCATCACTACACTTGTCGTATACAACTCTTTTCGGGAAACCGATCCGAACTATATAAAAGTCGTTCAAATGTTTGGTGGGAACAAGAGGCAAATATTTAGAGAGGTCACATTACCAGCCGCTATTCCTGCCATCATATCTACGTTAAAAGTGAACGTCGGTCTTTCCTGGGTTGGTGTTATCGTCGGTGAATTTCTTGTTTCCAAACAAGGACTCGGCTATTTGATCATCTACGGCTTCCAAGTATTCAACTTTACCCTCGTCCTGCTCAGCCTGTTCATTATTGCAATTATGGCAACCATCATGTATACAGGGGTAGGCATTCTTGAGAGGCGACTCAGAAATCGATGAATAATCAATCATTATCGGTCAGAGTGGACAGATATTCTAGACTTCGTTGAAGAACTTGATCTTTCATCATAAAACTGTATTTGTTTTCCTTAAATGAACTCGGCAATTGTTTCATCATCAAAGGTCCATTTGTTTCAAAATAGTGGGCCTTTACTTTCATTTTCTCAATGGTTGCAAAGTAAATGTTTTTGATAATGGTACCACCTTTTCCTTTCACGCGGTATTGTCCAAGATAGGTTAACACATCAACAGTTGCACCGGTTTCTTCATAAACTTCTCGTACCGCGGCATCATCAGCTGTTTCGCCTTTCTCGACCTTACCTCCAGGAAACTCAATTCCTCTTCTCGGATGCTCGGTTAAAAGCCACTGCCCTTTAAACTGACAAATCACCCATACGTGCTTGGGTTCCTTTGAATAGGGAAGATCTGTAAAAGATAGTTCAACTGTATTTTGATAGTAATCTTGAAAGGTATATTGATTCATATTGTCATAACTCCAATTGTCATTTGCCTTATGTCCTAATGTATTTGTTTCATTCGAACACTTTCTTTTCAACTAGATGTTCAGCATCTTCTTTAAACTATTGTATGAAAACTAACAATCGATTGTCCAATATTCCTTAACTAATTTTAAAAAACTTGGCTAGCGCCAAGTTTTTGCCCTAAAGAAAGTGACTGGCCTAAACCACCCACTTTCTTAATTGTACGTATACTCAACATCGTTAATCTTCCATTTCCCATCCTGCTCTTTAAACGTTAAGTTGATTTTATAGTTTCCATATAGGTCTGATTTATTTATTTGGGTCAAGGTGTAGTTCTCTTCGCTTACTTCCGTCAAATCTGCTGGTTCGCCCATAATGATCCATGGTGGCAATTCAGTTGGTATGATGTACAGTTCACCATTCTTCTCTTCATATAATCCATCAACATAGTAACGTGCAATTTCAGGCGAGGAATATTGACTTAAGTATTCAACAAGTTGTTGTTTTGTCGTGAATGTCATTACTTTATATTCATCATCGGCTGGTTGGACGATTTCATCCATAAAGTGATCAGCAATTTGCAGAAAATCACCTTTTGTTGGTTGTTTCGGTTCGGGGGTATGGACAGTTGTATAAGTTTGTACCTTTTCTTTCGATTCTTCCTCAAGCTTTATCGAACTGGATGTCATTACTAGTTCAGCAGGAAGCTCAATTGGCTCCTTCGCAAATTCCTTTTTCGGAAGTTCACCCGACGTTACATTTTGTGGTGCAGAAGGTTGCCATAACCAAAATGCACCTAAAGCGATGACTAGACCTACTCCAAAAGATAAAATTCCTTTTCTCACTGCTCTCTCCCCCTTTATATCTTTTTAACTATCATTATTTTAAACAACTATTAGTAGTACTATACCTTTCCCTAACTATACGTAAACATTCCCTAAAAGTTCCATGTTAATTTATTACTGAATTCCATTGGTAGTGTGTAATCCCCTGCCTATTAATAGTGACTTATGACAAAAGGACTAAAAAAATCGTTCGTCAATATTTTCGTCTTTTTAGACATCGTGTAGAATTTGCATTTGTTTTCATGGAATAATGAAAAATCATGACGAATCATGGCATGTTGATCTAATTGTGTATGAATAAAAAGGTTGACTCCATCAGTGTTCGGACTCCTACCAACATTAAGCTGTTGAATGTAAGAAAGTACCGACACTCTTGTTGGGTCAACCTCGTTCAGGTCATTAATTCTTTTATTATGTTTTCGCAGTTTTCTGTAAAATCACGAAATCCTAGCCTGTCTATTCTGAAAATAGGTGAATCGACAAGACTGTGAGTATATAAGATTTCAACCTGTTGATAAACCCGGAACAGTTGATCAGCTAGTTTAGGATCCAACTTTGCAATTTCATACTTTACTTCATCCCATTCATCCAGACGAAAATTATACACTTTTCCAAACACTTTTTCTGTACCCTGGATCTCTACATTCCCATGTTCTAAAAAATCCTGTAAACTGCCACCATTTTGAGGTACTTTACGTAAATATAATTTCAGATTATCCTGTAATTCCTGCATCAAAGTGGTTTTTGCAAGTTCCTTCGCTGTTTGCTGCCTTTGAATTAAATCTTCTTTCATCCTTAATTTTTGTCTAAAATAAACAGCACCTAAGGTAGAGAAAACACTGACTACCATGGACACTAAAAAATAGGTCCACTCCATGTTAAAACCTCCAGCTTGTACTCCCCCATTACATTATATGACTAAGACAACTATTGGAACTCAACTTTTGAACAAATAAGAAAAAAGAGGCTGACTCAGCTTCAGCCCCCTTCAACGCTTCCTTCTTTTCGGTACAATTCTATATTTTCCGAACTCATACAAGCCTGTTGCTGCTAATCCAGCTATTCCACCAGCCCAAATTCTTAACACCCAATCTAAGTCTGTTAATGGGTATGCCAACAAACCAACTGCGATTCCGATTAATAAACTAACTAAGGAAACGTAACGCTTTGAAATATGAACCGTTCGTTTTACCACTTCAGTTAAGCCCGTTACTATCGGGGCCATTACGGAGGCAAACAATAAAACCTGTTCTATCATTGGACATTCCCCCCATTCAAGTGTGTTCAAAAAGTGGACAAATCAGCAGCAAGTGGATTTTTGATTAATATTCCACGCGATTACACCGCTGCCCTCTTTTTATCTTCAAAATGGTCTAATCGTATGAATTAAGCATATGGTTATTATATTTTGAAAAAACCATTCCTAGAACGATTGGCAAACCTATGCGATTTCATAATCCTTTGAAGAGGAAGATTCAATCTCTTAAAAGGATGAATGAAGTCTTTGAACTAATTTTATTGAAGTAATGTATTGATGCTGTAAAAATTAGGATTTAGATGAATACTTCTCCTAGTTCAATGAAACAATGAATGTAGAAGCATTTGTTCAAAATTCTTTTATCATATGGTTCGATTTTGAACAACTATAAGAAGTGTAAATTTAAGAACTATAGGAGTGGAAAAATGACAAAAGAATACGACCTTTATCTTATTCAATTAGAAAATAACAAAATGAATTGGTGGGATTATGCAAGAAAAGTTCCGACTGAATGCAGACCACCTATATACTCCAACTATTGGACGTATTTGAGGAATCGGAAAAGTGCATCGAAACGTTGGATTAAAGAAGCTGAATGGCGAATGGAAGCAAGGAGAAAAGGGTTACTTGACTCATAAGTATAGCTGAAAGCTGATGGGCTAAATACATTCTGAACGCATAAAGAAAACTCGGCGATTGCCGAGCCTTAAGGCGAAAGCAGAGTCGTAGTTGCCCTTATACTATAGAAAGTATTTATACTTTCTTAACGTGCAAAGGACTGACCCCCCAGTCAGTCCTTATTAAAAGAGTAATACTAGTTTAACAACCAGCTTTATGTAGTCTCACAAACAAATCGTTTAATTTACGAATTCTCTTTTCTTCACTATTCTTTTGCCCTGTTTCAATATCAGTCAGCTCGCAGCTTACCAATTCAGAAGCGTATTTTTGTTGGATCACCACATCTAATAGTAATGCCTTTTCTTCATCAGACAATCTCAACATCGTTGAAGTACTCATATCCATCCCCCTTAAAAGTTCCTTACTAACATTATAAACATATAAGGTTGATGTAGAAAGGGTTTTTAACGAATAATCACCCAATCTAAATATTGGAAATAGATGAAACACTTGTCACGTAAGGCTTTAGACCGTTTTTAGTATATTGAATTTTTTCAAAATATTTAAATTCCTATTATTTCTATAGGTGATATATTATCCCAATAAAACAAAAAACGACAAGATTTCATCGTACGAAAAAAGGATGACCATAATCAATCAGTCACCCATATAAACAAGTCGTGCATTCACAACAACTGCTTATTAATAATCTCATCACCTTTTTAGACACCGTTATGTAATGAAACTAGATAAACCCATAGAACGGCGCCGCAAAATATTCCAGCATTGAACAGCATGTTGAACCAGCGTTCAGAAATGCCTTTTACAACCGTTTTGATGAACACCAGAATACTCGTATACCCAATTAAAAACATAGCCATCGGCAATAAGACTTGATAAGAAGTCATTCCATTCCAACTCCCTCATCAAACATCTCATAAACCGAAGAAAAGCGAAATCGTGATGGCAGCTGGCTGGCATATTGCTTGTCCGCAATGAAGCCCCTTTAGCTTTGCGACGCCATTTTTCAATGGGTTTGCCTTTATCCTACGATTTATAAGATATCCCCTTTTTTCAGAATCTTATGTATATTATACTATTTATGACGAAATTTGTCATCCCTTAGTTAGTATTTACTATGTTTTATTTCAAAAGAGGTGAATCGAATGAAACTTTCAAAGTCCTTTTATGAACAACCAACCTTGCAACTCGCAAAGGAATTACTCGGAAAAGAAGTGATCTATGAAAGTGAAAATGGGCAAGTCGGAGGACGAATCGTAGAGGTAGAGGCATACAAAGGTCCTGAGGATAAAGCCGCACATTCCTTCGGAGGACGAAGAACAACACGGACGGAAATCATGTTTGGACCTCCTGGATTTATTTATATGTTTCTTATTTACGGAATGCACAACTGTTTTAATATTGTATCGGGACCAGAGGGAAAACCGGAGGCGATTCTGATTCGGGCGATCGAACCAACGATAGGTGTTGAAACGATGCTGCAAAATCGATTTCCGAACGTACATACATTTAAAAATTCGCATTTAAAAACACTTACGAACGGGCCTGGAAAACTCTGTAAAGCACTGGGAATAACGATGAAGCAATATGGATGGTCATTAACCAATTCTCCAGTCATGGTCACCGAGGGAACAGATGTATATGAATCCGAAATTTCAATAGGTCCGAGAATCAACATCGATTATGCAGGAGAACACATCCATCTGCCCTGGCGCTTTTGGATAACGGACAACGCTTTCGTGTCAAAGTAAGGTACGGGATTTTACCACTGGAGGTTTTAGTGGATAGATTGGAATTTAAAGGAATAGATCAACGCTAAGACGGATCGGATCAATACCTGTTAAAAAGGTCGCCATCTAATCTCTCTTCGACGAGGAATTCGAATGACAACCTTCCTTTTTCCCAAAATCAATGTGATGGATTGAATTCCTTTATTTCTAAGTCCTCTTCAGAAAGATCCTGTTTTTCCTTGGAACTCACTGACATTAGTCCAATCAATTGAGCTACCTTCTTTTTTCGGTTCGTATAACGGAACAGTATTATTAAATACCAGAAAGCAATAATCGTACCCGTTTTCAATACGAGCTCAAGACTTAGTGCAATTCGATCAAAATCGATAATATTTAAAATATAGGATGCGGCAATCCCGAATAGGAACGCTACAACCCAAACCCCTGGGCGTAAATCCCGATAGCCTCTATAAAGCGTACGTACAAATGAGGTGAGCAGTCCTAATTCTGTTGTATTGTACTGATGAAGTCGATTTTTCGTAAATTTCAAATCTGGTCCGATCCCATTCGAGCGTTTTTTATCGCTCAACTCTCGGAAAAACAATTCGAAATCTATGAAACTTGCAAGGCTGTTTTCAATCTTACGATGCATATAGTTGTGATACATATACCAACGATAGACAATTTCTGCAATTCTTAACGTACTGTAAAGAAGTAAAGTGACAAGAGCAAATTGAATCCAGAAGTTTTCTAGTAGAAAATCAAGAAATGCCCAAGTCATCATTATCAATGTCTCGATTTTTGTCAGGAATAATGAAATCACAAGTAGTATGAGATCTGCAAATGTATCCACGATTGTAGCCTCCTGTTATCCCAGTTAACTCCATCATATCATTTTTCAAGTCAATTGATGACAAACTTTTACAAAATGACGAAAATTTTCTCAAGGCTGATACCCCCCTATCCTCATCCCAAACAGGCGAAAACTATGTATGGGTACAGTAGATAAACTTAATCCACTTTGGAGGTATGAAATAATGAGAATCGTGTTTTTTGAAAAAGGGGAATTAATGATTATTGTAGGTTCTTCAAAGCTAAAAGGAGAACTCACTATAGAACAGATTAGATCAGAGAGTGAAAAGAAGTCGAAAGAGCTCTCGCAGCTACTCGGACGTGAGATCGGTTTTATGATCGACATGAACGGTAAGTTGAACTCCGAAATGCCAATTAAATAGGAAAAAGGACCACTGAGTGAGGGTGCATGTGCCTCACTCGGTTTTTCGTTTAATGAGGTGGGTTTCAAGTTTATAATTCAACCATTTCATAATGACAATCTGTCCAAACGAAAAAGAGAGCAGCCGGATTGACGCCACCCTCATTTTTACATTACTCAATCAGTTTTCAAGCAAAAGCCCTTGTTCCCTCATTCCATCGATGACCCGGTTCGACAATAGTTCATATCCCTTTGGATTTGGATGAATGTAATCACTGAAGTACTCTTCTTTGTTTTTATGAAGATATACCTTGTTCGTAGGAATGAAAATCGTGTTAGGATACTCCTTCGTCATCGTGAACGTTGTGTTGTTCCATTTTTTAAGTATCCCGCTGATCTGATCATGATTCAACAGACTTCCATATGGATCGTACATTCCAAGTAATATTAAGGGTGAATGACGGTTATCCCTTCGGATTTGGCCAATCAACTGATATAGATTATTTTCAAATTGCTTTCTCTTTCGTTCCATCTCTAATGGATTGATCGTTTGGAAATCCCGTCTTGCTGCCTGAATAAAATCGTTTGTTCCGACAAATAAAAACACATAATCTGCCGTACGAATCGATTGTTGAGCTTTCGCGTTTTGAATGTGGACCATGATTTGGTCTGTCCGATATCCACGAACGGCATACCGCTGTACCGAGACCTCTTTATTCCAAGCAAGACTTAAATGCTCTTTAACACGCCCGATGTAGCCTACGCTTTTCGGGTCTCCGCTCCCATAGGTCAGAGAATCCCCGATTGCAACTACTTGTACTGCATTTGGATCTTGAGCAGCAGTCGTGGACAACTTATTATCAATGTATTGAATCGCGATGATGATGCCAATCAGACAGCCTATCCATACGCAAAGTCGTATTGTTTTTTGCAGCACAGCTTGTTTCCTCAATTCTGACCCTTACGAACCTCTTAGTATGTGTTTAAAATGAAGGTTTTTGAACAACCTTTAATAATCATTATTCAGATAATCATTCTTCGTATAACCATACTCTTCCCATAAATGATAGACATCGTGGTCGATTGTGTCAACAGAAATGAACCGTTTCACTAATGCACATACCCCGACTGTCCCTAATATAAATGCAAAACAAGAGAGTACCGCAGATGTCATCCTTTCTCCCCCTCCTTCCACAAAACTGATTAGAACATTTTATGGGGAGAAAAAGTATTGTAGAACAGATGATATGCTGGATTCAGGAATGAACGACAGGGTGATTTGATAAAACTTCCTCGATTTTAAGTTCATCCATCGGTCGGTAAAAATGGAATCCTTGGACCTCATTGCATCTTTGTTGCTTCAAAAAGGCAAATTGCTCGGCTGATTCGACCCCTTCTGCCACTACACGCATTTTCATGCTATGACCTAACATGATGACTGCACTCGATATCGCTGCCTCGTCAGATCCATTTGCGATTCCTTTTACAAACGATTGATCGATTTTTAATGAGTGTACCTGAAACTTTTTCAAATAGCTTAATGATGAATAGCCTGTTCCAAAATCGTCGATCGCAATCCGAACACCCATTTGATGCAGCTGATCAAGGCTTTGAATAATACTATCCTCATATTTCATCAGAGTGCTCTCCGTTATTTCAATCTCGAGCCACTTACCATCCATCCCTGTATCGGTCAATACATTACATATAGATGCTGCTAGTTGTCTTTGAAGGAATTGCCTAGCTGAAAAATTAACCGCAATCCGTATCGGTCTAAACCCTTTTTCCTGCCACTCTTTGTTTTGTTTACATGCACACTCAAGCACCCAATTGTCAATTTGAACGATTAAACCTGTCTCTTCAGCAAGCGGGATAAACTCTCCTGGAGACAGGGTTCCCCACTTTGGGTGGTTCCACCGTACTAACGCTTCCACAGCGATAATCTCTTTTGTGTTGACATCTAATCGAGGCTGATAATGAAGTATGAATTCATCGTTTTCGATAGCCTTATGTAGTTCATTTTCAAGCACTAACCGATCATATTGATTCACATTGATCGACGGCTTGTAAAACTGAAACGAATTTCTACCCTTTTCTTTTGCTCGATACATCGCCATGTCTGAATAGACTAGAAGCGTTTCAGCATCTTCCCCATCATCGGGGTAAAGTGCAATACCGATACTGGTAGAAATCCGAAATTCATGTTCGTCAATCAGTAATGGCTCCTCAAAGATTTGCAATATTTCCTGAGCTAAATACACGACGGTACTCGTATTGTGAATACACGGCATGAGTACAGTAAATTCATCTCCACTCATTCGGTAGACCATTCCCGTATCTTGCAGTACATCACGTAATCTTGAAGCAATCACTTGCAAAACACGATCACCGAATGCATGACCTAATGAATCATTTATAACCTTGAAACGATCCATATCAAGAAAAAGAACCCCAATCACCTCATTGCTGTGACGACATTTTTCAATCATTCGGTCAAGGTCCTCCTGAAATTTCCTCCGGTTCGGCAAACCTGTTAATGAATCGTGATAAGCCATTTCTTTAATCGTTTCCTCCGTTTTCTTCCGTTCTGTAATATCCCGAGCAACTACCACGACTTGTTTGACCTGATTCGAATCCGATAGAACCGGTACAGCTCTTGCTTCGATAACGATGTATACCCCCGATTCATGCTGGTATCTGCATTCTACATCCTGCTTTGTTTTCGTTACAATCATCGTTTGAAAGCTGTTCATGACGTTTTGCCTATCATCTTCATGAATATGTACCAAAAAGGAGTTCCCTAGATTCGCAGTCTTTCCGAATATTTTACGGTAGGAAGGTGAAACATAGTTTACTTTTCCTTTAGGATCCAGCGTTACAATCAAATCAAGCATGTTTTCATTAATAATCCGAAAGCGAGCTTCACTATCTTTGAGGGCTTGCTTTGTTTGTCTTTGTTCAATAGCAAGTACAGCGAGGTCAGTGTACATTTTGATCAAACGTTCGTCACCTGATGATGGAATGCGCTGCTTCAAGCTATAAACCGTAACAATTCCAAGCAGCTCTTCTTTACTTGAGAGAATCGGCATTACCCAATATGCATTTATTTTGTGCTCTGAAAAGAAATGATGCAGGTGTGCACATAGTGGATCATTTTCAATATCCTCAATAACGACAGGCTCCTTTAAGATGGCCGCCTTTCCACATCCGCTCACGTTTTCGCCAAGTACCATTTCAGAAAGCTGCATTGCGTACTCCTCGTTTATGGTAGGTGCGGTTGCAAGCTGCAAGACATTTTTTTCCTTTGAATAGAGATGAACCGTACATAATACGTCGTTAATATGACCTTCAAGTGTCTTTACAGTAACTTCAAGAATTTCTTCGAGCATTGTGTCGGTAGCAATCAGTTCAAAGATCCGCTTCTGCCCTTTAAGCTGGGCTTCCATCTCTTTTTGCTGCTGAATTTCGTGATTTTTGTTCGTCACATCACGAACTGCTGCGAGGATATGACTGCACTCCCCTTCTTCATTAAAAATGGGGGTTAAAATGGTTTCTCCGATCATTTTTACGTTGTTCGTGTGGGTTTCTACCTCGTAATGATAGGGAACCTTCGTTTGATAAGCAATTTCATATGCCCTTTGAAGCTTGCTGAACACCCCTTCAGGTAAGACCTCTTCCATCAGTTTTCCGAAAGAAGCCTGTGACATCCCTGAATACTTTAATGCCGTTTCATTTGCTGTGATATATCGGAATTTTGGCCCTTCTTCTACTTCCATTAGAAAAACCATATCCAAAAAACTGTTAAAAATCTTTTGCAGATGATCTGCTGGAATTCGATTAAACATACGCCCACGTTCCCCTAAATAAAATTCTTTTGTTTTCGACATATTTTTCATTATTCTACCTATATTGTATACAAGTTAGGAAAATATTGAAAGTTAAGGAAATAATTTTTCCTATTTGTTTTGACCAAAACTTAGCGGTTTAGTGATATTTACTCATTTTTACATATTTTTCTTTTATTCCGTAAAAGATAGAAGAGGAAATTGATCAAGTAAAGAAGGAGAAATTACTATGACAAAAAAGAAGCTATCTATGTTTTCCGTAGTTGTAATTGTATTGGGAATGATCACTGCTTGTGGGAGCCAAGATACAGCAAAAGCAGAAGGTACAGATGTTAAGCCGGTAAACGTTACAAACATCAAAGGGAAGAACTTAGATCAAAAAGCTCCGGCTACTGCTATGGCAGAGCTCTATAATGCTAAGAAAGAAAAGGTTGGCACTGCCCATCTTACAGAATCGAAGGAAGGGGTTAAAATTCATATTATGGCTTCTACCCTTTCACCTGGACCCCATGGATTCCACATTCATAAAGTAGCAAAGTGTATAGCACCGGATTTCGAGTCTGCTGGGGAGCATTTTAACCCGGGTAAGAAGGAACATGGATTTGAAAACCCGAAAGGATTCCATGCAGGTGATTTACCAAACATCGATGTAAACAAAGATGGCATGGTTAAAGCCACCGCTGTTACTAAAAATGTGACCTTACAAAAAGGTAAACCAAATTCACTTTTTGATAAGGACGGCAGTGCGATAGTGATCCATGAAAAGCCAGACGATTACAAAACTGATCCTGATGGTAAAGCAGGTAAACGTGTTGCTTGTGGAGCGATCCAGCCTGCAGCACATTAAATGGATGACTAAAAAAACTGAGTGGAGAACCATTTCCACTCAGTTTTTCTTTTCACGTATAGATTTGTAGTTCAGTACGATGCTGTTCAAGGATTTGTCTTGATATGTCATAACCAATACCTGCCTGCTCAGAACAATGGATTGAGCCACGGTCGACAATAATTTCCGGCTCGATGATATCTTCCCTCCAATAATTCGCAGAGGCTGATATATCTCCTGGAATCGTAAAACCATCCAAGGTAGCAAGGGCAATGTTGTGAGCACGTCCGATTCCGGTTTCCAGCATCCCTCCTGCCCAAACACGCAAGCCATTCTTCAAACAGAGATCATGAATCCTTTTCGCTTCGGAAAGTCCTCCAACACGACTCATTTTAATCGTAATGACTTGTGCGCTTCCGAGTTCGATTGCAGTCCGGACATCATCGAGTGAACAAATACTTTCATCGAGACAAATTGGTGTGGACATCTGTTGTTGTAATTTCGCATGATCTACAAAATCCAGATACCTGAGCGGCTGCTCGATCATCATAAGATTGAACGGATCGAATCGCTTCAACCGATCAGTGTCATTCAATGTATATCCTGAGTTAGCATCTACCATTAAAGGGATATCAGGATATGTTTCACGGATTGATTCAATGACATCGATATCTGTTCCCGGCTGTATCTTTATTTTTATCCGTTTATACCCTTGTTCAACAGCACCTTCCACTTTTTTTAAAAGCGTAGGTTTATCCGTTTGCAGTCCAATAGCAATCCCTACCTCAATTTGATCCCTCGTTCCACCGAGTACTTCATATAATGGCTTATTTTGACTCTTGGCGTACCCATCCCAGAGGGCGGTTTCCAAACACGATTTAGCCATATGGTGCCCACGGAATTGAGAGGTCAGCTTCGATAACTCATCTGGATGTTGAAAATTCCGCTGATTTAACATTGCGGGTATAAGAAATGTTGAAAGGGCATAGCGGCAGGTTTCCGTTGTCTCCTCTGTATACCAAGGTAAACGAAAGGCAGAGCACTCACCCCAACCGATGATCCCACATTCAAATTCAACCTCACTAATCAAAAAGGGTCTGTTTTCGACTTTGCCGAGAGCCGTTACAAATGGATTTTTTAACTGAAGCTCGATCGTATGAATGGTAATTTTTTTAACGTTCATCATGTACATTTTCACCCTTCAATAGGGATTGGAGGTCTCGTCTTACTAATTTATTGGATGCATTTCGCGGCAACGAGTCAACAATCTGAATTCTTTGAGGGGCTTTATACTTGGCTAAATGCTCCTCGCAATGAGCGATAAGTTGATCCGTCGTTACATGTGCTCCCTTTTTCAAAACGATGAAAGCAGCTGGAACCTTCCCCCATTTCTCACTATCAACCCCAGAAACACCGGCTTCAGCTACAGCTTCATGTCCGATTAAGCACGCTTCGATTTCAGCAGGATAAACATTTTCACCGCCGGATATGAATAAGTCCTTTCTTCGGTCAAGGACATAAAGGAAGCCTTCTTCATCAAGGTAACCGACATCACCAGTAGCCAGCCAGCCGTCATGAAACGTTTCCTTATTAACGGTCTCTTTTTTGTAATAGCCCTTGGTAACGTTTGGCCCTTTGATAAAAATTTCCCCCTCACTCTGATCTGTTTCAGAAACAATTTTAAGTTGCGAGGGAAGTAAAGGTTTGCCCGCCGAACCTAGCTTTCGCAAACTATCTTCTGGTGCCAGTGTAACAATTTGCGAGGCAGACTCCGACAAACCGTACGTTTGAAAGACGGGCACATTCATTGCTTTACACGCATCTAAAAGTGGGAGCGGCGCTGGTCCTCCACCTAAAAGCATACACCTGAACGATGCCGGGTACGGAGCACCGTTTTCCCGGTCAAGTGCATTTGAAAGCATGACTGTCACAACCGAAGCGATCGTAATCCGATCCTGATGAATGGATTGATTGAATGTAAAAGGATCAAACGATTGATGCAAAACAATTGCCGTTCCATACATCACACTTCGCATGACAATCGATAATCCACTCACATGAAAAAGTGGAACACAGCATAGCCATCTGTCACCTTCATGTATCCCGAGATTAAGTGCAGATCCTGTTGCACTCCACCAGTGATTGCCATACGTCAGCATAACACCCTTCGCTTTTCCAGTCGTTCCTGACGTGTAAATGATCGAGTGCAAGGAATCAAGGTGAATCGTTTCCTCGGTTCGAGCATCCCTTTGTTTGGCGTTCTTCACATCATCGATAAAAAATGTCTGATCAAACTGTAACTCATCAGCTAGCTTTGAATGTTGTAGGTCTACAATCAGCCAATCCGTGTCTGAATCATCAAGCTGATAGGTTAATTCATATGGAGATAGGCGCACGTTTAAGGGAACCATCACCGCATTCAGGTAATGGATCGCATGGATCAGAATGACAGTTTCTGGGCAATTCCCCATTAAAAACGCAACATGTTGCCCATGTTCCACACCTATTCCTGATAGCTGGTTGGCCAAATGTCTTGAAGCTTGATCCAGTTCCTCATACGACCATTCCTTACCTTCATAGACGAGAGCGGTGCGAGTTGGCGTAATATAGGCTCGTTGCCCTAACCAATTTCTCATTTCTTGACTCGACATCGTAAATTTTCCTCCAAAAATCGATAATGCGGTAAAGAATTCACTGGAATTGAAGTGAATTCTTCCTTATTTAACTCTCAATTCATATACAAAACCGATAAATCGATCACTGAATGAAATATATCAACCACGGAATGCGATATATCGACCACAAATCGAATTATATCGACCACGGAATGCAATATATCGACCACGCATGGTAAAAAGGTCCCGATCGATCCGCTATTTACAGCCAGTATTCAAAACGTATAAAAAAGGGCGACACACTTGTCACCCTTTTCACTGATACTGTTTTTCTTTTTACGGGAAACGAGGGAACTGCTTGAAGTCCGGCTTACGCTTTTCTTTGAAAGCGTCTCGCCCTTCCTTCGCTTCATCTGTTGTGTAGTAAAGAAGGGTTGCATCTCCGCCCATTTGTTGAAGGCCCGCTAATCCATCTGTGTCTGCATTGAAGGATGCTTTTAATAAACGAAGTGCAGTAGGTGACTTCTCAAGCATTTCCTCACACCATTGAATCGTTTCTTCTTCAAGTTTTTCAAGTGGCACTACGGTATTGACTAAGCCCATATCAAGTGCTTCCTGTGCACCGTATTGACGGCAAAGGTACCAGATCTCACGCGCTTTTTTATGTCCAACGATACGTGCAAGGTAGCCTGCACCATATCCAGCGTCAAAGCTTCCTACTTTAGGACCTGTTTGTCCAAATACTGCGTTATCTGCAGCAATCGTCAGATCACAAACGATATGCAGGACATGTCCTCCACCAATAGCATATCCTGAAACCATCGCTACGACAGGCTTTGGAGTAACACGGATTAGACGTTGAAGGTCCAACACGTTCAAACGAGGGATTTGGTCTTCACCTACATAACCACCATGTCCACGAACTCGTTGGTCACCACCTGCACAAAATGCAGCATCTCCTGCACCAGCTAATACGATTACACCGATATCTGAATCATCACGCGCGTAAGCAAACGCATCGATTAATTCATGAACTGTTTTTGGACGGAATGAGTTGTGTACTTCAGGACGATTAATCGTAATCTTTGCAATCCCGTTGTACGTATCATATAGAATATCTTCATACTTTCGTTCAGCTATCCATTCAACTGTTGCCAATTTAAACATCCTTCCTATTATGTAATTCTTCAATAACTATTTTATCAAACTTTTTGATTTGTTCCAGATGTACGGTGTGACCAGCATTTTCCACAACGACCATTCGACTGTTCGGGAGCCTTTCCGACATTTGTTCCGCAATCACACAAAACTTTTGATCAAGCTCCCCTACAACTAATAATGTCGGAACAGTCAGCTCAGTTAACCTTCCCCACCAGGAAGGTTGTTCGCCGGTTCCCATTCCACGGAGGCTGTTCGCAAGGCCGACCGTGGAATTTTCCAACCTTCTTGCCCGGAGCTGATCTCTCTTTGCCTCCGGTAAACGTTGTTGTGGAGCGAAGAGTGGAATCGACTCCCAATAAGTAACAAAGGACTCAATCCCTTCCACTTTAATACGATCGGCCAATTGGTGATCCTGTTGCCTTCGTTTAGAACGGGCTTCCTCTGATTCAAGTCCAGGTGAGGCGCTTTCGAGAATCAACTTCTTAACCCGATTCGGATAGGTCATCGCCAACGATAATGCGACCCTTCCTCCTAGAGAATACCCTAAAAAGAACGCGCTTTCAACGTTAAAGTAGTTTAGGATTTCATCAATATCCCGAACGGCATCCTCCATCGAATATCGTTTGAAGTCCATTGGATGCTCACTTTTCCCATGGCCGATCAAGTCAATGGCAATCACACGAAAGTCCTTTTTCCAACTTTGAATAAATGGATCCCATTCTCGTATCGATCCGGTAAAACCGTGCAATAAAACGAGGACTGGTCCGTCATCGCCATGGATTTCAACATGAATCCGTACATTATTAATCAAAAGTTTCATTTACGTTTTTCCTGCCATTCCAATAAAGCATGGTGGACGTTTTCCCAATAGCTTCGGTGCAGCTCAACATTTTGCTTTCGGTCTGTTTGGAGCTCGATTACATGGAGACCCTTCTCGCTAAGGCTTCGTTCACACGCTTTATCAAATTCGTTCCAGTTTTCCGCCAGCACATACTCGCCATCATACATTGAGGCTGCCTTCTCAAAAGGAATCCCTATCGGAGTTCCAAACAGGTGCTCGAAATGATCCGAATGCTTGGACTGTGGTAAAAAGGAGAAGATTCCACCACCGCTATTATTAACAAGAATAATCGTCAGGTCGAGATCGTGAAGCTTTGCGGCAAGCAGCCCATTCATGTCATGGTAAAAGGAAAGGTCTCCGATGACAAGTACCGTTCTTTCTCCAGTAGCTGCAATCCCGAGAGCAGAAGAGACAACCCCGTCGATCCCGTTCGCACCACGATTTGCGAATGTACGAATATTGCACCGAGTTTTTCCGAAAAAGGAGTCCAGATCGCGAATCGGCATACTGTTTCCGACAAAAAGATTCGTGTGTTCAGGAAGGGTTTTTTCAAGCTGAGAGAAAATCTTCCCTTCGAACCGATTTTCTGTGGCCTCGGTATATTGATGCTTTACTTCCAGAACGATCGTATTCGCATTCTTCCAATCTTCAAACCAATTAGCATCGCGTTTATCACTACGAATGCTATCCAACAATCTTCGTGCAAATCGATCCGGGTCTACATAGATCAATGAACCACCGAGATGTGTGGGCTCTCTCCAACCATCACCTTCATCGATGATCAAATGTGCACATTCCTCGTGTTTCTTAATAAATTGAAGATACGGCTTGGACACTGGCATCGCACCGAATCGAATAATCAGCTCAGGATTCCACTTTTGGATGATCTCACTTTTTAAAAGGGCATCATAATTTTCAATCACATGATCCTTCGAATGCGTTCCATATCTCATTGGGGAAAGCGGGTCTGCTAGGATTGGAAAATGCAGCGCCTCCGCAAGGTCACTAATCGATTGACTTGCATGCTTATAGTCTCCAGGTCCACAAACAATTAATCCTCTGTTTGCATCGGACAACTGTTCACCAAACCTGCTGTATTCATTGTCCTCAAGATCTCTGCGTCCTGTTGCCAGCTGCACGAAAGGGGTATCCTTGCTTTTTCCAGCACAAAAAGCCTCATCGTTTTGATAGTCCGGTACGAGAGGCTCTCGAAGTGGAAAATTCAAATGGACAGGACCTTTTTTTCCTGAGAGAGTCGTCGCACTTGAACGTGCTGCCGTTGATCGGACGTAATGAAGCACGTCATCGCTGTTATCCGGTATCGCCATTTCGTGAAACCACTTCACATACTTCCCATAAAGATGAAGCTGATCGATCGCTTGTGGTGCACTTACGTCTCGAAGCTCATGTGGACGGTCTGCTGTTAATACTAAAAGCGGAACCCGTGATTCGTACGCTTCAATCACCGCTGGATAGTAGTTCGCAGCAGCAGTTCCAGATGTACAAACAAGTGCTACCGGTTGTTGTTTCGCTTTTGCAATCCCAAGAGCAAAGAATGCTGCTGAACGTTCATCAACGTTTAACCAGACACGAACATCAGGGTGTTGTGCGAACAAAAGCGCCAATGGTGTTGACCGAGACCCGGGACTGATGACAACGTCTTTTACAGTGTTACTGATCTCGTCTACAAAAGCCCCTACATATGCTGTTAATGCATCCAGTGTCATTTCTGTGTGCCTCCTAATGCATGTAGCATCGGTCTTAGTTTAATCAGTGTTTCCTCATATTCGCTCTCCGGATCAGAATCAGCAACAATCCCACAGCCTGCAAATAATGAAGCATGTTTATCTGATAGGAGTGCAGAACGGATCCCAACAGCGAACTCACCCTGGTCAAGATAATCAATCCAACCAACCGGTGCTGAATACCAACCACGATCAAGACGCTCCTCATCCCGAATGACTTCAACGGATTTCTTTTGAGGGAACCCACCTAATGCCGGAGTCGGGTGCAATTTATTTACGATTTCCAATAGTGGAATATCCTTAGCTTCCTTTACGACAACCGGAGTGTACAGGTGTTGAATGTCACGCCCCTTATACAAAGTCGGCTCAGAAGGGACTTGAACAGAAGTCGAGACTTGTTCAAACGCTTCTAGTATCATACGGACAACAAATGCATGTTCTTCTCTATTTTTCATATCTGAAAGTAATTCGTCCCCTAATTGATCATCTTCTCTCGGAGTTTCGCCGCGCCGGATCGAGCCAGCAAGGCATGTTGAGAGGATTTCACCATCCTGCTTTTGAACAAGGCGTTCAGGGGATGCACCGACAAAGCATTGCCCGGCCCTTTCTATTGCAAAAACAAAACTATGTTTTTGGTGTTCTCTTAAATGGACTAACGTATCATAAACTGAAATAGGTCCTGAAGAGTTCACGAACACTTCTCTAGCTAGAACAACCTTGTCGACCTCACCTTGTTTAATCAAGTCTGTCGTGTTTTGTATCGTATTCTTCCATTCCTCTGGTTCGATATCCGTTAAACGATAAGAAAGAGAAGAAGGTGTCGAAAACACTTCTGGGATAGAGGTGAGTATTTCAGCCTGTTCTTCCATGCTTCGATTGAACAACTCATTAAGATCAGCATCAGCGTCAACAAGTATATTTTGTGTGAGAAAAGCCTTTTGATCTGTTACTGTATATAAGTAACTTGGTAAGACAAAGCTTGCATCAGGAAAGTTTACCCATAAAGGTGTTTTCTCTTTTATAGGATCGAACGAAAAGCCTCCCATCAACAAAGGGCCGGTACCTGGTATATAATTGATCCGCTCATTTTCAATTCGATTTTCAAGAATTGACTGCCAGCATGAATTGATTTTTTCGAATCGTTCCGAACCATGAACATCTAGTCTTACTGCTTCACCTAGACCGACCATCTGAATCCGGTTGTTCGAATCAGACCAATACGATCGTTTCCCTTCGTATTTAAGCTGGCCATTTTTATAAACGAGGACTGGGTCCTGTAGATCTACATGTATCCGGTGACTTACTAGGATTTCAATATCAAGTTCACGTGCTTTTTCACTAGCACGTTCCAAGAGATCTATTAATTCATGTTGTTTTACCGCTGTCACAGTCTGCCCCTCCAACATCTATCCGACGTACAAAATATACATCGATATAAGTGCGTGTTCAAGAACTTCCTTTTATATGGCTCTTTATCTTTATTATCCGATACCATTATAAAGGAAAAAGGCTTGATTTTCCATCAATCGGTGTTCACATGTATTTCCAGTTAGAGATATTGACACCTATTAGCCATTTGAATAAACTTAGAAGGGACTAAGAAAGCTTGATCTCCAACAATAAAAGCAAGAATGATAGACTTTTAGCTACATTCTTCTGAAAATAAAGGTGAACGAATATGCAGCAACAAATTACTGAAACGACCAATCGAACAGAATCACGGTGGAAGGTGTGGTATAGGCAGCTACGCCCCCATACGTTAACGGCTTCATTCGTACCCGTATTTGTCGGGACTGCACTTGCGATGTACTTTACTTCGATCAGTTGGTCCCTCTTAGGCGCAATGTTACTTGCATCGATGCTCATTCAAGCAGCGACGAATATGTTCAATGAGTATTATGATTACAAAAGAGGTCTTGATACATCCGAATCAGTCGGGATCGGCGGGGGAATCGTACGGGATGGAATCACCCCGAAAACCGTGATGAATGTTGCTATCCTGTTTTTTACGGCTGCAATATTATTAGGAGCTTATATCAGTGCTTCGACCACATGGTGGATCGCGGTGATCGGTTCGCTTTGTATGGCTGCCGGCTATTTTTACACAGGTGGACCATATCCGATTGCATACACACCACTTGGGGAGCTTGCATCTGGTTTCTTCATGGGATTTGTCATCATTTTGATCTCGTTTTATATTCAAACCGGCTTTATAACGACGAACAGCATACTGATCTCCATTCCTATTTCAGTACTGATCGGGGCAATCCTGATGGCCAATAATATCCGTGATTTAGACGGTGATCGCGAAAAAGGCCGGAAAACACTTGCTATTTTGTTAGGCCATAAAAGGGCTGTACAATTTCTAGGCGGAATGTTCGCATTTTCTTATGCATGGATTTTGTCATTAGTAATTATAGGAATCGGCCCTTTTTCGCTACTACTCGTGCTACTAAGTACTCCAAAGGCAATCAAGGCTATTAAACTGTTTAATGGGGAGCGGAAACCAGCACAGTTGATGCCTGCCATGGGAGCAACTGCTCAAATGCATACGGTTTTCGGCTTCTCACTTTCCGTCGGACTGATCATCAATTATCTGATCAACTTTTGAGTTTTTAACTCCTCAGCCTTTTGCATTACAAAAAGAGCCCTTATTCCAAAGGGGAAATGGGCTCTTAGTTTAAACACTTAACATCTCTATTCAGGTTCCGCAAAAGGTTCGATAAGGGCGGTTTGATGGCTCCGGCAAATTGGTGTATTCCTCCTGTTCAGGAGAATACGCATAAGGATTTGAAAGAACCTCAATAAGCTGCTCCATCACACTGTAGTCTCCTTTTTCCACTGCAGCCTCAAGCGCCTCTTCTACCCGGTGGTTGCGAGGAATAACCGCAGGATTCGAGTTCTTCATCAATTTATAGGAAGAAGGTTTCGGTTCCTCCTGTCGGTCCAGCCTCGCCTGCCACTGCTCATACCAATGAGTAAATTCCGTCGTCCCATTCATGGCCGTATCCTCCGGCTTATCTAACGTTAGGGCACGAAACGTATTGGTAAAGTCGGCACCATGCTTCTTCATGATACGGAGAAGGTCTTCGATCAAAGATTTGTCCTGCTCCTCTTCGTTCTGGATTCCTAGCTTTTTCCTCATCCCCGCAAGCCAATGACTATGATACAAATCCTCAAACTTGGAATGAGCCTCCTGGGCAAGTTCAACCGCATGATCTTGCTTTTCATGAAACAGTGGCAAAAGGGCTTCAGCAAAGCGCGCGAGATTCCACTGGCCAATAGCCGGCTGATTCTGATAGGCATATCGGCCTTGAACATCAATGGAACTGAATACCGTAGCCGGGTCATAATCATCCATAAAGGCGCATGGTCCATAATCGATGGTTTCTCCGCTGATGGTCATGTTGTCGGTGTTCATCACCCCGTGGATAAAACCGACCAGTTGCCATTTCGTAATTAAACCAGCTTGACGCTTGATCACTTCTTGAAACAGTGAAAGATATCGATCTTCATTTTCCTCAATGTCTGGAAAATGACGCTTTATTGCATAGTCAGCAAGAGTCCGAAGTTCTTCCACGGTTCCCCATTTCACCACGTATTCAAAGGTGCCGATACGGAGGTGACTGGCAGCCACACGGGTCAGAATGGCACCAGGGAGCTCCGTTTCGCGAATCACGGACTCCCCGGTTGTCACAACAGAGAGACTACGGTTGGTTGGAATACGAAGTGCATGCATGGCTTCACTGATGATATATTCGCGCAGCATCGGTCCAATTGTCGCTCGGCCATCACCTCCGCGGGAGAAAGGTGTTCGGCCTGAACCCTTGAGCTGAATATCAAACCGTTCACCTGATGGAGTACCCTGTTCACCGAGCAGCACCGCCCGACCGTCTCCTAACATCGTAAAGTGCCCGAACTGATGACCGGCATAAGCCTGGGCAATCGGTAAAGCACCTTCGGGAATCTTATTGCCAGCAAAAACGTCTATTCCTTCTTCACTTTGAAGCTTCTTTACATCCAAACCTAAAGATTTTGCCAAAGGTTTATTGAGAATGACCAACTCAGGTGAACGTACAGGGGTTGGTTCGGTACTTTCAAAAAATGATTCCGGCAGACGGGCATAACTGTTATCAAAGTTCCATCCCATTTCTTTATTATTATGTGTCATCCTATCTCCTTTGATTATTTTGTCATAGTTCTATTCACGTATATTCTGTTACAAAACATAAAAAATCATAGACATTTTATTTATATCTCACGTAAGTCGCATTCCAACTCATTTTAGCAACTTCTTGAACTTGGTTTATATCTTTCTGTTCCATTTTACGAATATTGTAAACCATAACTTATCTACCCCCTTATACTTCCTTTCAAAATTTATTGTTTTGCAGATTTATATTTTGCAAAATAGGGAAGACGATTGTTTAAGGTTCTTGAAAACCATATATTGCGACAAATAATAAAAAAAGAGAAAGGCATAAAGCTAATATATTCAACAAAACAAGACCGATTTTTACTTTCCCCTTCATCCCAAACAAAGCAAATAACAATCCTATTCCTCCAAAAATCACAGGTGAGTAGATATTTATATTTAGAACATAGACATATAATCCATTACCCCACCGAGTTAAACCTGCTAGAAGAGGAAAAACCGATAAAACAAAAAAGAGTGCAGATAAATATGAAAATGATTTCTTTGACAAAACTATCACCAACTCAATGATTTTTTATCTTCTATGTAACCGTTTATACTTGTACATCATTACTGCACTGTTGATTAGTACCAATTATTTCAAAATATTGCGGTTAACTCAATCATTAATTTCATAAAAAAGGAAGCTTACCTCTCTTCGAATAAGCCCCCACTCGCAAGGTGAGTGGGGGCTCACTCGTAATAATTAGTGTTAAATAAGGTTGAGGTCTCCTTTTAAGAATGAATACATATATAAGTCATCAAATTTCCCACAAGTATATTCATAATGTCTTAACAACCCCTCTTTTTTGAACCCTTGCTTTTCTACTAGTTTTTGCGATGGGGAGTTTGCAGGTTCTATTAAAGCCTCAATTCTTTCTAATTGATAGTGATGAAACCCATATCTAACAACAGCTTCTAATGCTTCACTAGCGATTCCTTTCCCCCAGTAATCCTTGCTTAATTCAAAACCAACTTCAGCTCTATAATGTTTGGCAACGATATTAAGAAAGCCACAACTTCCTATCAGCTTCCCTTCATCCTTCAGTGTAATTCCCCACCTAATTCCAGTACCTTCTTCTTTAATAGAGTGATACCACTTGATTTCATCCCAAACGTCTTCAACTGTTTGGAAACGCGCTAATCCCATATGTTTTACAACATCTTCATCAGATAAATAGTTAAACATATCATTGGCATCCTCTGTTGTTGCTTCTCTTAACACTAATCTTTTCGTTTCAATGATCGGAAATCCTTTTTCCACTGGCTCTCCAACTCTCTATTGAAATTAGGATTATTCTATGTACTCTGTATTCGATAAACTGCCCGATTCTTCAATTAGAAAAAAGCTTCCACCTTTGTTGCAGCAATCGCCGCCATTGTTCAACAAGATTTATAAACCTCTATTTTTATTAAACCATTCTTCTCTATTCCAATCGGCAGTCATTCCTCCTAATGGAGGAAAAGTTAATTTTCCGTCATTAGATTGAACGAACCCTAATAATATTGTACCTTCAATTAGAAATCGCCATGAATTTATTTGTATAATATCTAAAATACGAAAAGCAATGTCAGGGTATTTCTTTGCAAAAATATCGTAGTTCCTAAATACCAATACAAACCCTTTATTGTTAGGAATCATATCAGATAAACAGTCATTAAAAGCATTTAAGTTCTCACCATAATAAGCTGGAAATCCAAGAATATTGGCTAATTCTTTGTGAAAATTGTCTTTTTCCCACTTAATGCAATCAAATGAATATATATCAAAACCTTCTGCTTTTACCGCTTCAATGTTTTTTTCATAAATATTGTTATTCCAAAACAAAGTAACGCTTCCATCCAGCATAAGATCCTTCCAATATTCTTCTGCCATTTCATCATCTCCAAGATATTTTCCTTGTTCCACAAACCTGCCCCAGCTGATTAATACCAATTATTTCAAAAAAATCGATCTATAAAGAGGGTTTTTAACAGTTATAAAAATTGACTAGCGTTTATCCTCGTGGATTTTTTCCCCTTAACCTGTTTTAACATCGCTACTATAAGAAAGCTAACAATCACTAATAAGAGCCATGAACTCACCTTTCCTAGATGAACGAGACTCCATGCATCGGTTTGGTTTGGATATTCCCAAGCTCCAAAGAACGTTGCGATATTTTCGGCTATCCATATAAAAAATCCGATGAGCACAAAAGAAAGTGAGAGTGGCATACGATAACGAGTTTCGTCCACCTCGTATGTGACCCATGATCGCCAAAAGACGATAATGACGAGTCCGGATAACCACCAACGAACATCAATCCAATAATGGTGGGTGAAGAAATTCAAATAAATCGCAGCTGCAAGCGGTACAACGACTAAAAACGGTGGCCACTTAACCAGTTCAACCTTCAGTCTCCTCCATGCCTGGCAAAGATAACTCGCTACACTCGCGTACATGAATCCGCTATACAAAGGCACCCCGAAGATTTTAGAATATCCTTCCTCCGGATAAGACCAAGAACCCATATGTACCTTGAAAAGTTCAAGAGCGAGTCCAATAAGGTGAAACACTGTGATAACCTTTAGTTCATCTCGTGTTTCAAGCCCGGAACGCACCATCCAAACCTGCATCAGAAGGCAGATGATGAGCAGCCAGTCATAACGTGGCAGGAAGGGAAGCGGCATGATTTGGGTTAAAGCCAACGAGGCAAAAATAACGACAGGAAACAAACAGGATAACGCCTGCTCCCAACCAAAACGAATGAGTTGTTTGAACGCTCTTTTGATTTGTGCCTCCACTGGTTGTTTCTTAGAATCATTTTGAATGGTTAAATTCATTTGAACTTCCCCCCTACAAAGTTAAACATTCCTGCTCTTCATATTTTGGATAGCTTCATCACTTCCGTATTCTAAAACATCTTCTGATTAAGTTATTAAAGCATTGCAAATCCTTCTACTGATGATCGAATCGCTTTTTTCCTTCCATTTTTCAATATAGAAAAATCTTTATACCCCTATGCCCTCGGCAACTTTAGGCTGCCACGTCTCTACGTGTAAAAAGGAGCCAGGAAATCAGATTGAACGTGAGGAAATAGACAACAAGCATCCAGATGGAAAAAGACAACGTCATTCCCTCTTGGAAAGGATGTCCGCTCAGGTACTGGGTAAGATCGGTGTTAGCGAACAACAGGTACTTGCTCCAATCGTACCGCTGCAGGGCCTCCAGAATAATATGTCCCCCTAACAAGGCGCCGATGGAAAATCCGATCGCCATCGTGCTGCTTCGGAATGCGGACGAAATCATAAACGCCATCGTTACGAACATGACTGTAGATATACTGTTAAGCATATACGTTTTCCACAGATTGACGACCATATTCTTCTCGACGATTTGGCCTTCCTCATTCATTGTGATCAACGGTAGATCCATGTGTCCAAAGCCGTATAAGATTCCGTTCATCCCGATGGATAGGACGAACAGAGTGAGTAACAACAGAATGCCGAACATCAGAACCGAAATATACTTGGATAAAAGGATCTTGACCCGGTTGGCTGGCCGGATGAGCAACAGCTTGATGGTACCGGACGAAAATTCTCCCGCCAGAATGTCTCCCGCAATGATAATGGTGAAAATGGTAATCACGATCGCAAGACTGGCCGAACCGTTCACGCCATCCCACATCGTCCCTTCCGTCGAGCGAATATTCTGATCTAAATGATAGTCGATGGTGGCAATCCGCTGTTTGTAGTAAGTTTGGTCTTCTTCACCTATCTTAGGCTGCTTTAGCCTTTCACTTATGTCCTGCTTCTCCTCTACCAGTTCTGTCCGCCAATTTTCGCCTTGCGCATTTTTTCCTTCGGAATGCCATTCAATGAAGTTGAAATAAAGCACAAAAGTTGCCATGAGTCCGATCAGGATCCACGTTCTCATCCGCCGGTAGATCTTCATGTTTTCATTGCGTACTAGATTAACCAATCTGCTTCCCCCCCGTTATTTCCAAGAATCGTTCCTCCAGAGATTGGGAGACCACCTGGACCCCATAGATGCGAATACGAATATCGTTCTGCATCAGCCCTTCTAGAATGTCTGGGATACGCTCCCGCTCGGTGGCGACCTCGACAAGCCCTTCCTCAGTCAGTTTGGCCTCCTGAACCCCATCTATTTGCCTTAAAGCTCTCAACGCCTGTTCTGGCGGCTGTGCTTCGATCAGATACGTTTGGGCTTGATCGTTTTCACCAGTAAAATGCTGAATCGGCATCACATTAACCAGCTTTCCCTGCTGGAGGATGGCGACCCGGTCACACATAAGCTCCATCTCGGACAATAAATGGCTGGAGACGATAACGGTGATCCCTTCCGTACGGGTCAAATGCCGCAAATAATCGCGCAACTCGCGAATCCCCGCGGGGTCAAGCCCGTTCGTTGGTTCATCAAGAATCAGCAGTGACGGCCGATGCAGCAGTGCCTGTGCCACTCCCAAGCGCTGGCGCATGCCGAGCGAATACTTTTTTACTTTGTCATGGATGCGTTTTTCCATCCTTACGAGCGACACCACTTCATCAATCCGTTCCTTCGTCACACCTGGAACCATACGGGCGTAATGAACAAGATTCTGGTACCCGCTCAGATACTTGTACATTTCGGGACTTTCCACGATGGCGCCAACGTGGCGGATCGCTTGCTCGAACTCGGTTTTGATACTTTTCCCTTTAATCAGTATCTGACCCTTGGTGATTGACATTAGTCCGACGATCATGCGGATTGTCGTGGTTTTACCGGCTCCATTCGGACCAAGGAAGCCGAAGATTTCCCCTTTTGGTACGTCAAATGTAAGATCGTCGATGATGGTGGTCCGGCCAATCCGTTTGGTCACATTACTCAAGCTGATGATAGGTTCGTTCTTCATACATATCCTCCTTCAATTATGCACCTGGACATTTCGTCCTTTTGTTCACACTGATATATATCCGTGCTTTATTACCCTTGCATGTCTTCGTCAGGTTTGTATTCCAAAATATCTCCAGGCTGACATTCCAATGCCTTACAAATCGCCTCTAATGTTGATAATCGAATCGCTTTTGCCTTTCCATTTTTCAATATCGAAAGGTTCGCCATCGTGATTCCAACCCTCTCCGAAAGTTCCGTTACACTCATCTTCCGTTTCGCCAGCATCACATCAATATTGATTATAATCGCCATGTTATTCACCTCAGACCGTTAAATCATTTTCTGATTTTATATTTATAGCTTCTTGTAATAGCCTCTGGAGAACAGCAGCAAAGACCGCAATAACCATTGGAGCAAAAGTAAGGATCAATCCGATTAAAATCATACCTGGTGCATCGTCTAACTGCGCAAAAATATAGAAGAATGGCAGACTAACCACATATAAGCCACAAATTGTGATTGCACAATATTTTATATTTTTTAAAGCTTTTACAGATATATCTGAGAACGCTTTGTTCTTGTCAATATAACTTAAAAGTTTAAAAGCCTGATATAATGCAGCAAAAAACGGTATCGCCGATACATACATAACTATTACAATGCCATATAGTACATAAGCGAACTCCGAATTACCTTCTGCTGCTTCTTTAGCTATCCAAGGTCCGCCAAATATACCGAAAGCAAGACCTGGAGTTCCAATAAGAAAAACAGCCATCCTTAAAAAGAGTGTTGACCCTCGTTTCATAAAAAGCACCTCACTTATTTATTATCAATTTGAATTTAACATATTATTTATTGTCTTTCAATAAATTTTTATTAATTTTTATAATGTTTTTGTTGTTAAGAGAATTTTAATTTTAGACAAAGATAAAAAGCATTCCTCATACAAAGAAATACTCTATCACCCCCTTATCCTTTTATCTTATTCCACACAATCCTGCCACAATTGTTTTGTATTCAACAAAAAGAGACGTAACCCTATATAGATAAACGCCCCCTTTTCAGGAATAGCAAATGCTATGTATGATTTCAAAAAGCATGTGGATGTTAAGAATATAGCTAACATTGAAGGTGTAATTGAACAATGAGAAAATACTTCGTAATCATTATAGCTACAGTTTTGATAATTGGTTTCACACTAACCCCTAGTGTCCAAGCAAATAACAATCTTAATGATGACAATATAGAATTGCTCGAAGATACTCTAATATCTACTTTGTCACCTGTTATCAGTAATGCTGTTGACAAATACTTTGGTAAAGTTACTCAGACAGACTGTGATAAAATATTGAACATTGAAAAATTACAACCAGGATACAAAATTCGATTAAGAGCAAGGACTTTTGAAGGACCACATAATCCTCCACATTATTTGGTATACTTAACCCTTATAAAAAAGGGATACAGTAATGATTGGATTGTTGAAAAGATTACCTCTAAAAAACTATCTCCAAGTAAAAAAATTAAGTGCCAGTAAACATTGAGATCCAATATTAATAGGCTTTAATCATGAATCCTGCCGAAACCAAAAAAACCTGCAAGCGAATAAGTAAAGCTTGGCAAACCCAAGCTCTTTTACCGGTTTTTAACAAGTCGTTATTCCAGATATGCCCTGCAATTGTATAATTTAAAAGAAGAATAACCCTTAACAATTACAAAGAGATTAAGACAAAAAAGAAGGTTTTAAGAAATGAAGTTAGTAATATCCATCCAGTTAATTCTTTGTATACTATTGTTTGAAAATTATACAACATCAAAAAGTCCAAACAATGCTATAAATAGAAATCAAGAAGTTCCTCCACATGCGAAATGGGGGCAAATAGCTATGCAAAAAACAAAGGAAAAATATCCAAAGGCAGCAATTATTGACTATCTTCATATTGGAAGGGAAAAAGGAACACAATACTCAACAGAAAAGTTTAAATTATGGTTGAAAGAAGAAGGCAAAGAATTTGGTGTTTTTGTTGATATTAAATTTAATAATGAAACAGAACAAATAATGGATATTAAATATATGAAAACATCTAAATAGAAAGACAAAACTGGCATTTCTTCACTATTCAAGAGTGAACGTTTATTTAGCAATCTCCCCCTTCGTTGAAGATTATTTTTTTAAAATCTATTAAGTAAGTATAGGCTTTATTTTCAATAACCCCACATTAACTGATGTCTCTATATAACCAACTATCTGATTAAACGTAAAAACATTAAGTTTTTCATTTAAAACTTCCTTATTGTACTCCATATCGCCTAATACATAAGGAACGAATTTTTCAACGTCTTTGAACTTAACCTCTTCCAAGTCTAAAATTGCCGGAAAATGACTAAACGGTTTTCTCAATTCATTTGTAAAACCATAGTGTTCTAATAATTTTCCATTTAGTAATAGAAAATCATTATGGTATAACTTATATAATCCTTCATCAGCATCCATTCTGTTCCTTAACCAAGAAAGATTAAAACCTCTTAGCCATATATCATCAGCAATTAAATGTGCACAATACCCCAATATATAATCATTTTTACTTTCTACTTGCGGACTATATTTATGTAAAAATCCTTTGTAATCAACACTTCTTGAATAATCTTGTACTTCACCTACAAAGAAATGTGATATGTTTTTTTCTTCGTGTGAAAGAACAGCGTCTGGAGCAACGCTTCCAAGCAAAAAAGATGTTTTATCTTCTATTGATAAAGCCTCTGCAATTTTATTACCAATAATCGAGTGCATTATTCTTGAACCCATAATTCCCCCACCCTTCAATATTTCTTCAACAATCCTGTCCTCTTGATTAATACCAATTATTTCAAACTGTTAATCCAACTCAATGATTTATTACATTAATATAAAGGCATATCGTATTTTGGATATGCCCCTTTCTGGAACATTGATTATAATCCTCTACTTTTTATCTTTTGGACGATTAGATCAACTATTTTATCGGCAGGTAAAGTACCATCAATAATCAAGTCAGAGTCTGCCTTGATTGTAGTCTCCATCTCTAAATAAGCAATTCTGCCGGAACTTATATAAAACTTTAATTCGTTATGTATATTAGACGTTAATCTATTTGTGTAATCCCTTAATAAACGTCTCGCCATTGCAATGTCTAAAGGTGTATCAATATAAATAGAGAGATCAATGAGGTTTTGCATACTTTTATTTTTATATGCGAATGGGTAGTCAAGCAATACATATGATAAAGCTTCTTTAGAACTTAAGATGGACCGAATATCTGAGACGAAAGGCTCTAGATTCCACTGGTCATAATCTGATCCTTCTTCTACCCATTTAATTAGATCTTCTGGTGAATCTTTAAAGTCATATTCATCAAAGAATAGTTTTTTAGAATGTTTTAACTTACTGCCTAATTTTTTTGTTACAGTAGTCTTTCCACCTCCAGATACTGCAGCAATTGAGATGACTTTAGGTTTTACATTCATCATTTCACTCCTTTTTATCCCTTACTTACATTTTCATTATGTTAAAGAATTCGTTAATTAAAGAAGAGCCTCCTATAATGGACTAAGAGCGTATATAAATATTTATGAATTGCACCCGTTTAAGTACAATTATTCACAATCATAAATAACTACCTTTTCCAGTTCTTTGGGATTTTAACAATAACATAATTTCCTGTCCACATCTGTGTAGTTGCAATAAGTGTGTTATCATCCTTTTCAAAAAAATAGCCACTACCCTCTTGAGTTTTGAATTCCCACCCATTATCGCTAATCATTCGCTTTAAATTTTTGTATGCTTTACCTTGTTCCATTCGTGTAATAAACCACTCATAACCATTTTCTTCAGCTATTTTCACAATATCTGTTGAAGAATCATTTAAAGAATTTATGACTTCCTTTTTACTTATAGAATCAATAGGTAGTGGTGGGTAATAGAATTTACTATTGAATGCAACAATACCTAATACTATTATTAACCCGCCAACTATCAATACCCCTTTCTTCATTTGATTCCTCCAAAACAAATTTGATTTAGTTTTATTCCAATATATTTCATTAAATGATTAAGCTTTGAAGTAACTTACCCGTTAGTAAAACTAGAAATGAGGTCGCTACAATTCCTTGATCTTCAATTCTTTCCCCTTATTTGGAATAAATAGTTTTCCACTATTAGCTGGTATAGTTCAATAAGAAATCAACTATTCACCTGCCACATACCCGATTACTTCATTGGTATCAGGAGCAACAAGTATAATAGGTGTACCGACCAAAGCATTCTTTTTATCTTCAAAAGTAACAGACATCACTTTTTCACCTTCATATTCATTATTCAATAACTCATATTTATTGTCGGCAATTGTTTGGGTGACTTCTGCATTTTGCCAATCTTTATTAGTAGAATCATTCCAACCTTTTTCTTTAATATATTCCCAAGCAACTTTCTTTATATATTCATTACTATCTTTATTCGATTCAACTTGATTATTTGAACAACCAACGACTGATATCAATAACAATTTTATTGATAAATATAAAAACTTGTACTTCATATTATCCTCCCTCCTTGTTTAACAGACGTTAGGATAATTGAGTTCCAAAAACATTATCTCTTATTGAAGAATCGCCTCCTTAAGCTGAAAATGAAGAAGGATTATTTATTTTACTTTTACCGAGAACGCATAATTTCCGTCCCCTTGCTTCCAATCAGCTTGTACATAATAGACATATACTCCTTTTTCTTTTGGAACAACGATTGAGTCATCTTTAACCTTAATTTTTTCTATATTGTTATTAAACAATCCTTTCCAATTCTTTAGTAAGAGGAAGGCGATCACCTTGTGCAGCAATCACCCCGTTGGAAAAAATATTAATTCTCATGTATTATAAGTTCGGAAACAAATCCAACATTAATGGTATATATACGACTATTGGTATCAATAGAATATAGACACCTTTTTTTCGTGTTCCTTTAGGTAACAAAAGCAATGAAGCAATAAAGAATAAAGGATAAACAATAAATATAATAATCATAATGCCATCAACAACATTGCGAGCATGAGATGTTATATCTGCTAATATGGGCAGTGCAGCCCATTCACCAATACTAAACAAAACTACTGAAATCCAAAGCCATAATGGTAGCTTCAAAATAAGGTACCTCCTTATTGAACAATCGCCAACGTTTGTATAATAATACCTAATATCCATACCAAGATCGGCTAGAGACTTCTTTACTATCACTTACATAATAAACTGCAATTTCTTTTCCTTTTGGTCTAACTTTCGTGGAGGTAAAATATATATCCCATCCAGTATCCAATTTGTTTCTTACTGACCTCAACACTTTAACAGTCACAAACGGTTCTCGATCTTGTTCATTTATGATATAGCCATCATAGTCCTTTTCTAAGGCTTCAAAAGCCAATTGCTCAGCTTTTTCCTGACTTAATCTATTCTTTTCTTCAGTAAAACCACTCACAAAAAATACCAAAATACAAACAGTATTTTTAGTAGCCTCATATAAGTAACCCCTTGTTATTTAAATTGAACTGCAAATTTTTGAGTATGTAAATAGCGATTAATAGCTCCAGTTTATGTAACAGCGATTATTTTACATTAAGTTTTTTATTTTGTTCGATTTAATGCATGTGCTTAAATACAGACCAAAAGAAATAAGTAGGGATATCAAACTTGAGATGAAGAATCCGAAGGCATATGAGGGAATATTTTTTTCTGGAACACTATCATTAATCTCAATGAATAAAAAATATACCCCCATTCCAGTTCCATCTACATCTGTTCTCAATGAACGTAACTCAAGTCCTTTGCCTGCTAATAAAATTGAAATGACAAAGAAAAAAACGGGTAAAATCCAACTCTTGCTTGTTCTCATAACAAACTCCTTTCAAATTTACATTTTTTAATCTTATTCCAGATAACGCCCGATTACTTAATCCCAATTATTTCAAAATTTGTGATTTATCACAATCCTTTATTTCAAAAAGCAAGACGCTTTCCTTGTTACAGAAAAGCCCCCTTAAATGGAATAAGCCACTAAGTAAATTGCAGTTATTTAAATATAGATCTTAGCCCTTCAGGAACGATTACTACATCCTGAATTTCATTATTTCTCGTTCGGAGTTAAGTTAAGTAATACCATTTCGCCGTTATCAAATTCTAACAACTGATAAGTCTTAAAACTTGTACCTGCACTCATTTTTTGATTTACCCTTTTTAACGTTTCTTCAGAAATATGTTCCATTCGTCCTTCAGCAATAAGAGTATTAACATACGTAATTTTCAACTCTAACTGCTTCTTTGAACGACACCTCAACTGGCCCCTTTTGGAAGCTACATTATAAATAATATTACCTAACGATTTAAGAATACAGAAAGCACAATTACAACATTTTTGAGATTCATAATTTCTCCCTATAAATTAAAAAGGCTTACACTATTTTGAATAAGCCCCCTTAAACGGAACAAAGGGGGCAACAGTAGACTTGATTCCCCCCTTTTTTTATCTTAATTTAAAAGTATCTATCCAATTCTTCTTTTAATATTATTCTGGTCTTGTCCAAATCTAATTGTGAATTATCAAGCCAAATTTTCTTCACATCAAGAGTGTCATAGATTCTTTTTCCAAATAACTTCATCTCTTTTAACACTTCAATAGTTCCATCTACCCCATGATAATTTCGGCTTTTCCCGTAACCCTGTTCCGTGTAATATTCGATAAATCCTTCTGACCATGCTTTTGGCCGTTCAGCTAGTGCCCTTTCAAATGATTTGTTAATGCTTTTTTGATACACATATATCAGTATCGGATGTAATCTTTTTATACTCTCGCCTAACCCTAAAATATAGTCTGAAACTTCTTCAAACGACCTATTATATTTAACAAAGCCAATGGTCATTGGATTCTGCATAAAACAACACTCAAATACATAAGTTGAATGTTCATGATGTGCTTTTTCTCCGAAACCCTTCCACCTTTCTGTTATGAGTTCCACATTTTTTTCAAATGAAAGCTCATAAATATCATGTGTGAAAATATCATCAAATAGCTGATCAGGTATTTGTTTACCGTATTTTTCACTCATTTTTGCATAAGGAATGAAATACCCATTTTCTTGAATCATCACGTTATTTTGTAACATATGTTGATAATCGCTGTATTCCTTCAAAAGTTTTTCAAAGTCATTTTTATCATAAAAAGCCACACCATCATAATCAGCTGGATGATCTAAATTGCCTTCTAAAAAAAGTCGTGCACCCAACCTTTGTTTTTTCAAAAGATCATGTACAAGTCTCGCAATAGTCGTTTTACCTGATCCAGGTAAACCTTCAATTAATATTAACTTTGTATTCATTTAGACTCCTTTTTTACAATGTATTTAATAAGCTATTTCTGATAGTTTGAGTTTGGGGTAATTAGCCAATCTATCTTTAATTAAGGAAGCTACTTCACCTGTTCTCCTCCTATTCATTAAGGAACTCTAAAATAAACTCATATTTTTAATTACAATTATTTCAAATTTATGAATCTAACTCAATGATTTATTTCATAAAAAAGGAAGCATATCTTTTTACAGATATGCCTCCTTTAGCTGAACAGGAGAAACTTAATCAAGGGTTCAACACTTTTCACTATAAAATTACCTGGGTCCCAGTCTAATGAAATTAGATATAATGGTAGGTGAACTTGATGAGGATATAAGTTTAGATACCATTACTCTTAAAATTGATGCTTCAGGTATCGGTAATGTTAAACTAAGTGAAGAATTTGTGGTTGTATTAATAGAGTATAAAAAAGTACGAAGAGGCTAACTAACTGGTGACTTCTTCATAGAGGGGGCGATAACTTAATTATCACCCCTTATCTGGAACAGACTGAACAAAGTTAAATAGTTATTATCTGTTGCCTAATACTCGGCTACCACAGGCAAGGTTCTACCAGCATACCGCGAATTATTCAGCAGCAGCGTAGTGCAGCAGCACGTTGCCAGATGCAAAGCTCTTGGCTTGGAGGAATGTAAGCCCGTTTTGATTAACCTCTTTGAAAAGTGGCTTTCCTCCACTAGCGATGACTGGTGTCAGAATGAACACATACTCGTCTATTAGCCCGGCCTTAGTAAGTTGCTGAACGACTGTGCCGCTACCCATGATAAGAATGTCAGATCCATCTTCTTCCTTCAGCTTCTTTACAACTTCAGTGATATCGCTACTATAAAATTCAGTGTTCTCCCAGTCGGACATCTTCATCGTTTCCGAGAAGACAATTTTTCTCATGTCGGTCAGCTCTTGTGCCAACGCCTTCATTTCTTTAGGGGCGTTTGGGTCGCGCAGAACGGGCGGCCATGAAGCCTCGAACAACTCAAAAGTAGCTTTGCCTGCTATGAGCGTATCTGCCTTCACCATCTCGTGAGTAGTTTTATCGACGTCGTTGTCTGGGACGAACCAGTCCATACCTCCAGTCATTTCGTTGAGACTGGCAAAATAACCATCAATAGAAACTCGGTTAATCATTTTGACTTTTCGCATCGTAATGCTCCTTCCTTTATGTTTTACATTCCCATTATAATTGGAAAGAGTGATATAAAATTGTACAAAGCCGTCATTTTTGCTATAAATACGATGACCCGGCCTCATCGCTATGGAATTCACTCACCTTATTCGTAATGCTTTTCGGCGTAACCCAGGAAAACGCTTTGATGTCGCGGATAAAATGCGATTGATCGTAAAAGTTAAGCGCGTAAGCGATATCCGAAAATCGTTCGTACTGCCCCGTATTCATCATCCTCAGTGCCTCATTCACTCGCTTTACTCGAATGTACAACTGGGGTGGCATGCCGACGACTCGGGCAAAACGCTTCTGGAATTGACGCTCCGAAATATGAAATGCCGACAATAAATCTTTCACTGTAACAGTTGAAATGTGCAAACGAATAAAACCCAGCGCCTGCTCGATGAGTTCATCTCTTTTATTCGTTTTCTCCAGCTTTGTGATAAGGAATTCGCCGAGCATAGTAATTCGCTCGGCATTTGTTTTGGTGGCTAAAAGCTGCTTCTCAAGCTCTTTTGCGCCAAATTGGTCGGGCATCAGAAAACCTTGGTTGAGCGAGGATGCATCCATACCAAACAGCGTATAGAGCGCGTGAGACTTGAAGACCACTTGTATTGTCGTGTACGGCTTGTTTCTAAAGTGCATGACACTCGGTTCGGAACCTTGTCCATGTAGAAACAATATTGGAATATTCGAGATTTGTGCCGAGCGGGTCGCAATACTTTCTATAGCAGCTGAAGCATCAGTAGAAAGCTGGAACACAATACCAGGAAGGCCATTCGGACATACCTTAACATCCAGTGCTTCACTACCCGTATGCGAGGCAATCCGAAGGCACTCGATGTCGCTTCTCAATACCTTTGGTGGCGGCAAGACTGTAAAGTTTATTGTTCTCATAACCCGCCAATACCTCCGGCTAAGAGTAGTTGCTGATTCCTATGGGACACTGGTTGATACATGTTACTTACCTCCACAGATGCAAGTTATTATAGGCTTTACTCATAATATCCTTGCATATGAATTCGACGAAACATCGGATAAACCCTTTTGCTACTTGGGCTTTTGATTATTCAGCAAGCCCCTGTAGCATGTCGTTGATTTAAATCAAAATTTAAATTCAGCAATCGCCACAGTTTTCTTGAGTACCCACTCGCTTATTTAATTAGTTAATTAGTAAATGAAAAAAGTATATATAAAAGCACAAAAAAGAAAATAATTAATAATAAAACAATGATACCCTACATGCGATCCTTGCTCTCGTTCCAGAATTGATGTACCTGTTTAGAAAGAACCCTAATATGTTGATCAGGTCCAAGAAACTGCTCCTTGCCATCTACAGTGACAGCGCATCTTCCCTTCCTTAACCGTAAATGATTCCGTTAGATTTCGATGCCAATGAGGGCCGCTCATAGCACCTCGTTTCATTGCCAAATGTTCAACAATTAGGTACTCCCTGTTTATCTGTGCCTTGATCCAAAGGTGTAATTGTTGTGCCATCCGGATGAACGAGTACCTCTTCCATTGATTGAATCACCCTATTCAGTTTCCACTATATTTCATAATTGAAATTAATTGCCATTTATATTGGTTGTTAAAACAAACTAAAACATACTATCACAATAAAAAATCGAGTATAAAACCTATTCGATTTTACACTCGATATCTATGCTATTTCTACTTTTGCTCTACGTTATCTGAACGAATTAAAACAAGACATCTCAACTTATTGTTACACTTCTCTTCTCATCGCTTTTAAAACATCGACTTTAGTTGCTCTGCTCGCTGGGCGTAGACCAGAGAGAATTGTTACACCAAGACAAATTCCAACACAAATCAGTGGAAGGACTACTGGAATGTAGGAGAAAACAAAGTCCTCTGGAGGTTGTTCACCAAAGGCGCTTCCAAAAATGATCGGAAGCAAAAGGTTTACACCGTAACTGATTCCATACGCTACAATTGTCCCGAACAAAGCACCTAGAATTCCAATATAACTGCTCTCTAATAGAAAGATCCTTTTGATCGTCGCTGGATTTGCACCGATCGCTTTCATGATACCAATATCCGGAGCACGTTCTGTAACTGCCATGGTCATCGTGTTATAAATTCCAATCGATGCAATGAGGATCGCGATCGTACCAATAAATATCAGTCCGCTTTTTGCAATTAAAAATAGGAGATTTATTTGTTTCATCTCGCTAGCTACTGAGTAGGCGGCATAGTCTTTTTTCTTAATCGTTTCAACAATTCCTTCGACATTTTCAACGTTATCGGCAAATATTTTCACCTGACTGTATACCCTTTCATCTGGCGGTTGAACATCTGGGGATTTACTTCCCTGCATATCTGGAGGAATCAGAATTCCGTTTCGAGTATCCGTAAAAGCCTCAATCTCTGATAAAGTTTTCTCTGAGATCAATACATTTTGATTCTTTACCCATTCCTTCGTTGGCTTCTTTCCAATCCCGACGATGGTCAGTTCAAACTGTTTTGCCTTCTCTTCACTCCCTTCATACTTTTTCACTTCGAGTTCAATCGTTTTATTTAAAACATTTTCTTTATACGTAAACTTCTCTTTAACGTTGCCTTTTTCATCGACCGGAGGCTTACCTTCACCATTCCATTTTGCTAGACTGCTGGCAAAGTTGTAACCGACAACTATTTCATTACCAGATTTCGGAAGTCGTCCTTTAGACAGTTCAAAGCCCGATTTTATTTCTGAAGGAAAATCAACTGCAATCGGACTACCGCTGCTCATATATTCTCCAATATGGTAAGTCGTAGTTTGTCCTACCCTTTGTCTCCGAGTTACCGCTTTAACATGGTCTACCGTTTTCAAGTAATTGATATCGTCTATGGTAATACCATCAACTTTTTCATCAATATTCTTACCGAACACTTGTATTTCAGTAAGTAAACGCCCTTGGGTAACATCGGTAACAACCGATTTCTGGATACCAAATGCAACTGAGGCAAGTACAATCAGGAAGGCACAGCCCATAGCCGTTGCAAGAATCGTCATAAACACACGTGACTTATTTTTCTTCATATTTTTTCGTACGAATTGAAACTGATCCTTAAACCTCATGATGCAAAGCCCCCTCATTCATTGCTCCATCTGCTAATTCGATAACTCGATCTCCAATTCGGGCAACCTTTTCATCATGAGTGATAATTAGAAAAGTGATATCAAGATCGCGATTAAGCTGTTGGATAAAATCCAGTAATTCATTTTCTGTTTCACTATCCAGACTACCAGTAGGTTCATCAGCTAATATGATCGGAGGGTTTAAGATCAATGCCCTTGCGATACTGACTCGTTGCTGTTGCCCTCCGGATAATTCACTCGGATAATGATCCATGAAATCCTGTATACCTACTTTAAGGAGAATTTGTTCTGTCTTCCTTTTCCGTTCCGCTTCCTTCTCACCTTTAAGGGTAAGTGCAAGTTCGACATTCTCAAAGGCAGTCATACTTGGAATCAACTGAAAGCTTTGAAAGATGAACCCTAAATGGTTCATGCGAAAATTTGCCCATTCGCTTTCGTTCAGATCACTGACTTTCTCAGAATCAATAAAAATTTCACCGCTTGTCGGTTTCAAATAACCACTGATCAAGTTAAGTAGCGTTGATTTTCCAGAACCACTTCTTCCGACAATGGTCACGATTTCTCCTTTCTGTACCGTTAAACTAATATCATGTAGTACAGGGACTATGGTCTCTTTTCCCTTTTTTCCTATAGCGAACTGATGACTCAGCTTTTTTACTTCTATCATTATTTACCCCCATTATTCCTTTGTCCTTTTACATTAGTAAGACGTACAATTTCGGAATAAGGTTCGGAACTTTTTAATTGGGTGTTATTTTCCAATTAATAAGGAGCTGTCCAACAAGGTGGCTGACTTTGTTTGTCCTGGATAATTTTGTGACGAAGTTCAATATTTATGAGTGAAGAAATCAGTTTTATGTACCTGAATATTGGATTTTTTATAGGGGAAATTCAGATTTTGAAGATTTGGGGCCATTGAGTGGACAGAATCTGAATCCATGGCATGATTGGAATTGATATATCTGAGGAATCTTGATTATCCCTGTGGAAATTGAGAAATTACCGCGAAATTGGGGATTTTACTGCAAAATCGAGAAATTCACTGCCAGACAGGAATTTTACTGCGGAATGAAGTAAGAGGGCTGACCCCATTGTGGATCAGCCCTCTTACATTGTAATATTAAGTTGAGCTACTGGACTGTTGGAAATCCGAAGCCTGAAGCAATATCATCTCCGCTTGTTGCGTAAAGTCCGCCACTGATGTCATTCGCTGTTGCACGGTTTTGAAGTTCAGTACGTAAAGCGTCATTTGACATAGTAGGATTCGCTGCCCAGATTTTAGCAGCTAAGCCGGAAATATGAGGTGTTGCCATTGATGTACCGCTGATTGTATTATATGCGCCATCCTTCCAAGTCGATTCAATTGCACGACCCGGTGCTGATACCTCTACATCACCTTCACCAATGACGAAATCTCCATCTGTATTCGGATTTCCTCTAGAAGAGAAGTCTGCAACTCGATAGTTTCCATTTTCTTGTACATTTTCAAGTGCTGCTACTGCAACCGCATCTGCTAGACCACCAGGGTATCCAATTGTGTTTGGATCCGGTCCGTCATTACCCGCAGCCGCTACAACAAGAGCTCCATTGTCCATTGCATACGTCACAGCATCCGCAATTAAGCTATCTTTTGAGCTAGATCCTAAGGACATGGAAATAACAACATGTACACCTAAACTGTTACCTTCATCAGCCGCATGCATGATTGCATTTGCAATGTCATCTGAATAACCAAAGCCGCTGTTACCAAGTACTTTGTAAGCCCATAGCTTTGCTTCAGGTGCAACACCATAAACACCTTGTCCGTCAGCTCCACCATTCGCTAGTACTGTTCCGGAAACATGAGTACCATGTCCATTTTTGTCACTGCATTGTCCGTTTAAAATCGGAGAGCGATTGGAACTGAAGTCCTTACATTGTTCCACATTTCCAGCTAGGTCAACATGCTCAGTGTATGTTCCCGTATCAAGTACGGCAACTCGTACACCGCTTCCTCCACTTGTTGCCTGTAAAGAGGAATCATTGTACATCGCTTCCATTCCCCAAGGTGTTTGATCGGAAGGAACCGCGCTTCGAGAAGCGGATTGGCTAACACGATCCAGGTATACTTTATTAACCAAAGAGACGTCCAAGTTTTTATTTTTCTGAAGAGCTTCAAACTGCTGCTCGGTAACATTCGTCGTAAATCCTTTATTGTCGAAATTCCATCTTACTCCATATTTGGACATCGCCTCGTTTTTAGCATGTGGATTCGTTGAGGAAATCAGTACACGTAGTTTTTCCGAAGTTTGATCCTTTTCAACATTTGCTGCAAATGCTCCTGATGCAAAGATAGAAACCATTAATACAACCGTTAAAACCAAAGAAAATAATCTTTTCATTTTCTTCTCTCCCCGTTATTTATTTAAATATTTGGATTACTGAGAAGTTGATTCAAGGATGGTTTCATGAGGCAAAACACCTAGAGGTCAATGGATACTAAGAGGTTAAAAACTTTAAAGACAAACTTTTGTCCGAAAATTCTTTTCTTTGATTCGACACCTCCCCCTACCACTTTTCAGAATTTTCAATATTAAGGATACCATATATGTAAGAAGGCTTGTATTGGGAAAATAGCTTATAAATACCTATTGAAAACAATGCTTTTCTAGGCTGATTTTCCCAACATTAAAAAGCCCATCTTGTTGATGAGCTCCTATAGCAATTTCAACTTTATGATTTTTCTGATTGTTATCCTGAAATATAACGATGATAGAGTGCACGCGCCTCTTTTTCATCCTTTGTACCATGAATAAGAACTCGACCGTCCTGAAAAATGACAAAACGTTTTTGCTCCAATTCAACCTCGATTAAGTAATCGTTACTTGAAAGGTTCCTTGTCACCTTTCCAAGCTTTTGCTTTAGTGATGAAAGATCTTGTAGTTGTCCTTGTGACGGACGAATTTGCACTGTATCCCTACCACACAAAACCGTTGATTTAGAAGCTGAATCTGCATTTAAAAATGGATAAAGACGATCCTTACCGCATGAAGTACAATTCGGACTCTTGTGAGATGCCACACGAAGATTCATGTGTTGGTTGTTCCAAAGATCAAAATAGACTGCCGTGTTTCGAAGCGAATCCCAATCCTCTACTAATATTTTCAATGATTCGGTCATTTGATAGGAGGTAACCATTTGAACGGTCGGGGAGATAATTCCTGCTGTGTCACACGTCTCTCCTCCAGAAGGGATTTTGCCTAGTAAACAAGCTAAGCAAGGAGTTTGCCCTGGGATAATCGTAAAAGTCAGCCCATAACTCCCTGTACATGCACCATAAATCCATGGAATATCCCATTTTTGTGAAGCATCATTTATGAGCATCCGTGTCTCGAAGTTATCGGTGGCATCCAGGATAAGGTCAACTCCAATAATTTGGTTGTCGATGGTTAGTGGGGTCGTCTCTTCTACTCGAGCATCAATGACAACTTCACCGTTTATTTCTGTTAACCGTTTTTTCGCAGCAACCGCTTTAGGCATCTTCTGCTCAGCATCATGTTCGGTATAGAGCTGCTGCCGCTGGAGGTTGCTCCATTCAACATAATCACGGTCGATTATGGTCAGCTTGCCAACTCCTGCTCTTACAAGCATCTCAGCATTACTGGTACCTAACGCTCCAGCTCCAATTAGTAATACATGCTTCTTGCCAATCTTTTCCTGACCTGTTTGACCGATAGATTGGAATAAAATCTGTCTGGAATATCGTTCATTCAAGAAACTCATCTGCCTTTATTAAGGTTTATAATCCTTCGCCGTATCATTTCATCTCACGTTTATAGTAGCACAAAAACGCATAAAACTTTTAACATTACAAACAATATGGTGAGAAATTAATGAAGGAGTGGAAACGAATGGATGCTGGAAGAGCAAAACAAATCCTCGAATCGCCGAAAGAAATAATGGTTCATTATCAAGGCAATCCGATTTGGATCCAACAAGTCGATGAAGCTGGACATACGGCACGAGTTTATTTGAAAAATGAACCCGAAAACGAAATGACGGTAAATGTGACACAATTAAATGAACTGTAAATGGATATAAAAAAATAAATACCCTTAATCTGTTAGATGAGGCGGATTCCGACAAAACATTAAATTGTTCTGTTGAATCCACCTCTTTTTTGCTAGTGAAAAAGACCCCCTCATTGTTAATCCTATCTTCTAACTAGGTTTTTAATTCAACCGATAAAAGCAGTGATACATTAATTAAAACCCTTATTTTCCTAATGTATTCTTTTTTGTTTTGTTAAGCAAAGAACAAAATTTCTCCATAAAAATAGGTCCTATGAACCATTTAACTCGCTAATCCGACATAAATGGTTGTAATTACCTATTGTATAAATTTTCGGAATATTTTTATACTTTTGGTATCCAAATAAAAAGGGGTGACCAAATGAAATACAGTTTTATGCAAAACAACGCGAGGAAAAAATTCAGGAAAAAGGGGGTTACGTTTGGTTTAGCACTTTCACTTGTATTTAGCGGTTCTTTACTTCCACAGGACGGTAATGCCGCAACAGTAAAGAATGACAAGATTGATAAGAAACAAAAACAACTCGAAATTCTACATGGGTATGACAAAAATAGTTCTAAGAAAGAGCTGAAGGTTTCTTGGGATCAACAACGGGGAATTCCAGACTTTGTCTCTGGGGTTTTATCAGACAAAGTGGTCAATTCTAAAGCTGAGGTCCTTCAATACTTGGAGAACCATAAACAACTTTTTGATTTGCAAGCTGGTGATTTTCAAGTAGTAGATGTCCAAAAGGATGAGCTAGGGATGACTCATTATAAAACTCAGCTCACAGTAGATGACATACCTGTTTATGGAGCAGAACTTTCGTTACATACGAACACGGACGGAAAAGTTGTTGCCATCAATGGACAAGTAGAGCCAAAACTAGATCATGTTAAGTGGAATAAGAGAGTAAAAGTTTCAAAGGAAGATGCAGTTAAAAATGCAGAAAAGGTTCTAGATTTTATTCCGACTGAGGAAAGTTATACTGCTGAACCGACAGCTGTTCTATATCTCTATAAAGACAAAAGCCATTGGCTTCCGGTCTATTTAGTCGAATTACAATATATTAACCCGATTGCTGGGCGAGAGTTCGTATTTGTCAGCGCTGTCAATGGAAAAGTAGTTAATCATTATAATGCACTACAGCACAGTGCTGAGACTGGTTCTGGTGTTGGTGTGAACGGTGATACGAAGACATTAAATACATGGTTGGAAAATGGTACGTATTATCTCTATGATACTACGAAACCAATGAATGGAATTATTCGCACGTACACAGCAAACAATGGTACATCACTTCCAGGTAGCGATGTAACAGATTCAGATAATTATTTTACTGATGGTGCTGCTGTTGATGCTCATTATAATGCTGGTGTGACCTATGATTATTTCTATAACACACATAATCGTAACAGCTATGATGGTAATGGATCTGACATCGTTTCCACAGTCCATTATGAAAATAATTACAACAATGCTTTCTGGAATGGTTCACAAATGGTATATGGTGATGGGGACGGAAGCACATTCGATCCATTATCTGGTTCATTAGATGTTGTGGCTCATGAATTGACACATGCTGTGACCGATACATCTGCAAATCTAGTTTATCAGGATCAGTCAGGAGCATTGAATGAATCGATGTCTGATGTTTTCGCTGTAATCGTAGAGGCCGGCGCTGGTGATTTTGACTGGTTATTAGGAGAAGATGTGTATACACCAGGTACATCAGGGGATGCGTTACGAAGCATTTCAAACCCTCCTGCATATAATCAGCCTGATCACATGGATGACTATTATTACACATCTGAAGATAACGGTGGTGTCCATACAAACAGCGGGATTCCAAACAAGGCGTTTTACTACATCGGAAGTGACATCGGTTTAGACAAGTCGGGGGATATTTACTATCGGGCCCTTACGACTTACTTAACTTCTCAATCTGATTTTAACGATGCTAGAAGTGCGTTACTGCAATCAGCTGCTGATTTGTATGGGTCAAGCAGTGTAGAATATCAAGCTGTTGCCGATGGATATTCAGCAGTCGGGATTGGTGGTTCAAGTTCTAGTGACACGTATGAACCAAATGACTCAATAAGTGCAGCCTATGGTCCACTAACTAGCGGTACAAACTATAACTCCTTTATTTGGTCGTCATCTGATGTTGACTATTATAAGTTCAATACATCAAGTACAGGAAACATTTCTGTAAGCCTTTCAAATCTACCTGGCGACTATGACGTATACCTGTACAACAGTAACGGTAGTTTAGTCGCTCAATCGGAAAATGCAGGTACGTCAAGTGAATCAATCTCTTATTCAGCATCAAGCACAGAAACTTATTATGTAAAAGCTGTTGGATATAACGGTGCATCAAGCACAACCACTGCTTATGCATTGAACGTAACGTATCCATCCGATTCATCAAGTACTGCACAGTGGTATTATGAAACGGCTACAGCCGATACACCACATCCTTACCCGAATGATTACAATAGCGGTCATACGTATTCGAAGCCTGGAGCACAAAAGGTTGCCATCCACTTCTCTCAATTTGAAACAGAAGCTGGATACGACTTCGTATATGTAAAAGATAAAAACGGAAACGTCATTTCACAGCATGATGGAACCAAATCATCATTCTGGGTCACTGTTGATGGAGACGAAATCACTGTAAATCTTGTATCAGATTACATGATCACTGCATATGGCTACCATATCGATCAAGTGGCTTATTATAATGACCAGCCGCTACTGAAAGGCGAGAACTCAATTGTAGCCGAGGAAAACGATCCTGAAACAAGCTTCAAAGCACCAATCGAATAGCATTAAAAAAGCGGTGGCTTTTGCCATCGCTTTTTTTGTGATTATAAAAAGGGATATATAGAAGATGCTTGTGTATTTCGGTAATCCCCACTTACATATTAAGTAAGATTGTTTCGATTCGCATAGATTGCAGCCTGGGTCCGATCCGTCACGTTCAGTTTACTTAATATATTACTGACGTGCGTTTTTACTGTCTTAATTCCAATAAAAAGTGTGTCGCCGATTTCCTGGTTCGTCTTACCTTCACCGATCAATATAAGCACTTCTCGCTCCCTTGGTGTTAAATCATCGTGCGGTAAACGTTGGCTTCCCCTGAACCGATTCATCATCTTTTGTGCAACCTTGGATTCTATAACAGATTCCCCTGTATATGCTTTTTTGATTGTTGACGTAATTTCTTCAGCTGATGCCGTTTTGAGCACATAGCTGAATGCGCCAGCTTCAATCGCAGGAAACACCTGTTCATCATCGTAAAAGCTCGTTAGAATAATGATTTTGCAATTGGGATGAAACTTTATTATTTCCCTCGTCGCTTCAATTCCATTCCCGTCCTCCATAATTAAGTCCATCAAGATTACGTCAGGTTTAAGTTCTCTAACCCTTTGTACCGCGTCATTACCACTGGATGCTTCCCCGATAATTTCGAATGCCGGCTCAGTAATCAGGTACGAGCTTAGACCACGACGAACCATATCGTGATCATCAACAAGAAATAGTTTAATTGTTTCCATTAACCTCATCCCCCATCTGAATCGGGACGCGAACATCAATTGTCGTCCCATGATCTTTTGCTGATTTTATAGAAAAAGTGCCGCCAATTTCATCACATCGCTCTTGCATTGTTTTTAATCCGTAAGACGTCTTTCTCGTTTGATTTGGATCAAATCCAATTCCATTATCTCGAATATGTAAAAGGATATGCCGCTCGGTTCGCTGCAAATTGATTGTCAGTTTACTTGCTCGGGAGTGGCGCAATGCATTTGCAAGACTCTCTTGAACCAAACGAAATAAATGATCTTCAATCCCACGGGTAAGCTCAGGTGTATCCATTATTTCAGATTCGATTTCGATTCCGGATTTCTTCCTTAGTTCAGCTACGAGACCTTTAATCCCTTCACTCAATGATTCTCCCGATAACTCTACAGGACGAAGATGCAAAAGAAGAGCCCTCATCTCGCCCTGTGCTTTATTTGCTAGTTCAACCACTTGCTCAAGCTGATCTTTTGCAGCATCGGGTTTAGAGTCGAAAAGCTTAAAAGCAGCAGATGACATCATATTTAACGCGAATAGTTGTTGACTGACCGCATCATGTAAGTCACGTGCTAACCGTTGACGTTCTTCAATCGTTGCAGCCGTATGAGCCTTCTCTGCCAAATTCGCCTTTTCGTTCGCCAGTTTTTGTAAGGATTGTACTTGCTTCTCGATTTTTTCTGAGAGCTCGTTAATTTCATGAGAAATCGTACCAATTTCGTCTAGCTCTAAGACCTCAATTCGGTATTCATAGTTCCCGCGGGACAACTTCGCAACACCGACGAGTATTTCATTTAAACGATCAATAAGGTCCTGACTCCTTTTAAAACTAAAATACATTCCTAAAACGAGTGATAGAAGGAACACTGCAATACACACAACTACACTGACATAGATGCGATTTGCATCTGGGTTGAAGTAGTAGAAAATCTGGAATAAGAAAAAGACAAGTACTGTTGTGTACACGGACGTAAGCAGGTGCGTTCGATAGATTGTAGCACGCACACCACTTTGTTTATTATTCATTTCCAACACCCCTAAACCCTATTGATACGCAAATCTAATACTTTAAAACTAAAATCAAATGTTATTTTACGAGTTGCTGATTCATAGCCTTCTGACTTATAGGTTGAATTTTTCATCATACCGTCCTTTTTATAGTTGCCGATCTTGATACTTCCTACCTTTGTATTCGAAGTAACCGCAAACTCAACATCCTCAGGTATGAATATCTTAATGTCCCCAACCCAGCCTGAGAGATTGATCGGCGTGTCCTTATCCGGTATAAATGCCTTCGTGAAATCAAAGTCATAGTCCGCAACACCATTCCACTCTTCAATAGGTTCTACTTGCCAGTTATCGTCTTTCATCGATACATCAGTAACTAAATTCCCAACATTCGAACGCTTACCTTTCGCTTTCCCCCATTTTTCATGTTTGAAATGGATCGACCCACGTCCCCAAAGCATTTTCAACCCAATGTAAACGATGAGGATCGGCCATAGCTTCCAAATGTCTTGAATATCAAAGTCAATGTAACCGAATCGATCTACTATGAGCAAAGATCCCAAAGCTGTTAAGATTAAGCCCCAAAACCAGGAACCGCGTCTTGATTTGCTGAAAATCGACTCAATAAGCAACTTTAGTCCTAATATCGCGATGACAAAAGGGAACAAAAAATAGATTGCTTCATTTATTTCCACGGAAATAATACCTAAATTGACAAGAAGTAACATAATTCCTACTAGGACGAAAATCACTGCAAATACAAACTGCCCACCGGATCGAATTTTCATCGAGAACCACCTCACACCATTTATATTAATTATTTTCTGAGATTGAAAGGTCTGCTTATACCATTTAGACAAAACCTGACAAATCCCTCTTTTCCACACTTTAAAAACCGTTCTTGTAAAGTAAGGATACCGTGTAACGAAAAAGAATTTAACAATCCGAAGAATGTTTTCGTCTCCGACCTAAGACGGAAATACAAAAATAGGATAGCCCAGTTAAAGGGCTATCCCTTATGCTTGTTATAGTTTGATTGTGTCTTGTTGGATTTCGCATTTCCTTATTCATAATTCAATCATATTTTTCCCACAGGATTAACCGTTCAGCCACATACCCCATAAGACGATTGATACAAGCATCAGCCCAGTCCACGCCCAAAACCATATTTTAGCGATGATATGTCGATCCGAATTAAGATATAAAAAGATGGCAGGCAAGCAAATCCAAGTAAGCAATAGAACTACACTTAATCCAAATTGTATAATCGAGGCAAAACTAAAATGGTCAAACGCCGCATACCATAAATAGACGGGTACGAAGATGATGAATGGTGTGAAAACACTCCAAACCCATCCCCGAATCCGGTATATTTCAAAGAAAACTCGGTACTCATTGAAAAAAGTTGAAAGGCTTCTTTGTGCATAATTGATAGTTCGCTGGTAGGAGAGCTCCATCCTTTTCCTCCTCTGTTTTATGTAATTATATGAGGCTATTTTAAACAAAATGAGATGTTCTGAGTGTCTTTTCCTATATTATTTTCAAGAAAAGGGTATACTTAAAGTAAATACATTAAAAAATGAAGGTGGAATAGACATGGCGTTTTTTTCTAAAAACCAACAAGAGCCCATTCCTGAAGTAGAAACTAAAGTATGGAGTTGCTCGAATCCTGATTGTTCTGGTTGGATGAGGGACGGGCTCACGTTTGATTCAAGTCCATCTTGTCCACTCTGTAGCTCCCCTATGGAGAGTGAAGTCCGTATTTTACCTGAGCTACAATAGGTTTAAAGCATTTATAATATATTTGAGGGTAATCTTATTGGGTTACCCTTTTTTGTATGCTTTCAGTAATAATATTTAGATAAATCTTTATAGTATGTATACTTTTTTAAATTGCGGTAAGAATGGTAGATACATAATGTTTTGATACCCAGAAAATATAGGGAGGTAAACACATGAACAAACGTGATCTTATCCAACAAGTCGCTGAAAGCACTGGCTTATCTAAGAAACATTCTACAACCGCAGTGAACGCGGTAATTGACGCAATTACCCAAAAACTGACTGACGGAGAAAATGTACAGTTAATCGGTTTTGGTAGTTTTGAAGTCCGTCAGCGTCAGGCACGAAAAGGCAGAAACCCACAAACTGGGGAAGTCATTCAGATTTCCGCAACGCGAACTCCTGCTTTCAAGCCTGGTAAACAGTTAAAAGAAGCCGTTCGTGCTTAAGGGGAAGGGGCTGATTTGGTTCAGCCCTTTTTTCATTTATTAAAAAGCATGTCAGCGCATTACACTACCACCAGATAGCTTAATGGATTCCCCAACGATATTCGGTGCCGCATCCGTCAACAAGAATGCGATTGTACTTGCAACTTCTTCTGGTTCTGTTAAATGTTCAGAGGGAATTTCCTCCTTTGCTTGTTTAAGCTGCTCTTCATATTCCAGGCCGTTTCGTTTCGCTCTTGCCTCAATTGCCTTTCGCGCCATTGCGGTATTTACATAACCTGGACAAACAGCATTTACATTTATACCATTTCGAATCGCTTCCAACGCAAATGACTGGGTAAAACCGATTAATGCAAATTTTGATCCTGCATATGCGGTATTCCCATACGTCCCACGTAAACCAGATAGAGATGAAACATTGACAATTTTGCCTTCCAGATTTCCTTTCATCCGTATATACACAGTTTTTGAAAGCATTACGGTTGCGGTATAATTCAATTCCATAATTAATTCAAGATCATCTTTGTTAATCTTTTCAACGACCTCTCCACCAGAAGCACCTGCACTATTGACGAGGCCATAAATGATACCTAGCTCTTTTTCAGCACAATCTACCAATTGTTCCTGTTCCTGTTCATTGGTTAAATCCGCTATGTGTATATAGACGTTCCCAGGTGGTGTAATCTCTAGCAACTCTTGTTTTATCAGATCCAACTTTTTCGTATCTCTTCCTGTCAGTGTTACTTTTGCCCCCATCTTAACTAGTGTTTTGGCGGTCTCACTTCCGATTCCCCCGCTTGCACCAGTGATAAGAATGTGACGACCTTCCAATGCATCAATCGCAAAGATACTCATCAATATACTCCTTTACTTAGATCGGACGTTTGTCTAATGTGATGAGGAAGAAGGGATGGCCTGTAAATTAGGCCACCCCCTGAATCATGATGACTTACATACGCTGGTGCTGGTGTACAGAATTTATTTACCCTCTGTTCGGTGGAAATAAACCAAATCAACCCAAACGAACCTTTGTTTAACACCTTTTTACTATCAATGGTTGAAATAATCCCTCAAATGATCGAATTATTGTTCTAAATGGTTGAATTAACTCGACAGCCCCCTATTTCCCATACAGTTTCATCGATTTAACAGAACTTCTTTCATCATCAAAGTGAATTTGTCAGTGTAACCTGTTCTTTTTCACACTTTAATCTGGGAAAAATCGCAAAAAAAGTAGTGCAAGCTAGATCAGCCTGCACTAAAAAGGTATGGGCGGTGTCAGAGTTTTAAGGGGATTGTCTACTTCAGTATAGCATGGATTTCCTCAACTGTTTATTGGGAAAATACACTGATTTTATCCCGAAAAATCGATCATAATCGAATATAGTTTTCCCAACCGAAAGGGCGATAACGACCCCCAAAAAAACTCAACTCGCCATTTTTTTCTCTTGTTGATTCCGTAATCGCTTAATATCAAGTCGAACAACAAGTGACAATGCTAAAGCTACAAGGAATGCCGCAGCAAAAACATACAATGTCAACGTGTAGCTGTTGGTAACCTCACGTATCCATGAAGCTACGATCGGGCCAACTAAGCCAGCCGCCGCCCATGCTGTTAAAATATATCCGTGGATCGCACCTAGTTGTTTTGTTCCGAACAGATCGCCAATATACGCTGGGATGGAAGAAAATCCGCCCCCGTAACAGGAAAGGATAATGAAAACGGCTGCTTGGAAAAGCAGAGCACTCGTTGTCACAGGTAACAATAGGAACAAGACGATTTGGATCGCAAAAAAGGCAGTATAAACATTGGCACGACCTATATAATCGGAGAACGATGCCCAGCCAATCCGACCGGCTCCATTAAAAAGACCCATGATCCCTACCATTGCTGCCGCGGCACCTGCACTTAGCCCAGCGATTTCTTGCGCCATTGGTGACGCAACCGATATGATCGCAATACCGCAAGTTACATTAATAAACAGCATGAACCACAAATACCAAAAACGGCTTGTTTTTACCGATTCATTCGCAGTAAGCTGAGATAAATCCGCTGTCTTGTTTTTTCTTTTCGCCATCTTTTCTTCGTATCCCTCTGGCATCCACCCTTCAGGTGGCGGTGCAAGATAGGCTGACGATACAAGCATAATAGCGAGATAGACGACACCTAGAATATAAAACGTAGCAGCTATACCGACTGAATTAATCAAACTATTCATGACCGGGCTTGCAATTAATGCAGCAAATCCAAATCCCATGATTGCCATGCCTGTTGCAAGACCACGTCGATCCGGAAACCATTTTACAAGCGAAGAAACCGGGGCAATGTAACCAATCCCAAGCCCGATTCCACCTAATACACCGTAAGTGAGGTACAATAAGATTAAAGATTCAATATTGATCGCAAAACCCGAACCAAGTAAACCGACACCAAAGAACAACGCTGCGAGCATTCCAGATTTTTTCGGACCATGCTTTTCAACGAAATGACCCATAAATGCAGCACTCAAACCTAAAAATAAAATCGCAATACTAAACGCCCAGGAAACATCACTGAGACTCCAACCAAATTCATTCATCAGTGGCTTTGTAAAAACACTCCAGGCATACACTGAACCGATCGACAAGTGAATTCCAACTCCAGATGCAGCAATGAGCCAACGATTTTTTACTTTCTTAGACACAAGCTTCTCCCCTTTTCAAATTTTGGGTCTGTCACTTTTCTAAGAAGACGGTCTGGGTGTCAAAAGATCAAGTCCTTTTTTGGAAATGTGTCAATAACTTTGACGATTTATAGAAAATATTACCATAGGCCAATATCAACAACAATTATTTTGTTTTAGAGTGAGGGATACTATGTCCAACAATATGACAACGAAACGAAAAATTTTAACGTATAGAAGCGGTGTGCTTACCGAAAAAGAGGATATCATCGTAACCGAGTTTCCCCTCACTATTATGCTAAATGGTATTGAGTTTGCTACAATGGTATGTACACCCACACATTTAAAGGAAATGGTCATCGGATTCTTAGGCTCTGAGGGAGTCATCCGAAATTACCAAAAAGATATAGATTCGATTTCAATTGATGAAAGTAAAGGGTTTGCCTATGTGGAAACAACCGCGAAGATAACCCCTTCTATTGAAAGTCAGACAAAACGCTTTATTGGATCCTGCTGCGGAAAAAGCCGGCAATCCTTTTATTTTCAAAACGATGTAAAAACGGCTAAAACCGCCACAACTAAACAAACGATCACATACGAACAGTGTATTCAGCTCATGAAAGCAATGCAATCTTCGAGTGATGTTTTTGAAGCGACAGGCGGTGTCCATAATGCAGCGCTTTGTACGGATGAGCAAATGGTCGTCACTAGGACAGACATCGGACGCCATAATGCACTTGATAAGCTTTACGGACACTGTTTGATTGAAAAAATATCAGTACGGGATAAAATTCTCGTTTTCAGTGGACGGATATCCTCTGAAATACTATTAAAAGCTTCAAAAATCGGCGTCGGTATCCTGCTTTCAAAATCTGCACCGACAGAGCTTGCCCTTCAAGCTGCTGAGGAACTGAATATAACGACTGCAGGATTTATACGTGGTGATAAAATGAACGTGTATACACACCCTGAACGGTTTACACTCAACAATTAATAATGACATTTAAAAGGTGGTGACGAACGATGAGTATCAATGATCGGCTTGGAAGACCTCTTCGGGATCTAAGAATCTCCGTAACCGATCGATGCAATTTCCGATGCCATTATTGCATGCCGGCGGATATTTTCGGACCGGATTATGAATTTTTGAAAAAGAATATGCTGTTGAGCTTTGAGGAGATTACACGTCTTGCAGCTATTTTTCGAAAAACCTCTGGAATAAGAAAGATCCGACTTACAGGTGGAGAACCGCTTATGCGAAAGGACCTCCCTACTCTAGTCAAGATGCTTTCTTCCATTGATGGGATCGAGGACATTGCAATGACGACGAATGGTTCCCTGTTGCCAAAATATGCCCGAGCGCTTAAAGACGCCGGACTTCATCGCGTCACCATCAGTTTAGACACGCTCGATGATGAACGCTTTAAAAAGATCAATGGACGAGATGTTTCCGTCAATACGGTCCTCAAAGGAATCGATGCCGCTGAAGAAGCAGGGCTAGGGATAAAGATCAACATGGTCGTTCAAAAAGGCGTTAACGATTCCGATATCGTTCCGATGGCAAAGTTTTTCCGTGAAAAGGGTCATGTCCTTCGTTTTATCGAGTATATGGATGTTGGGAACTCGAACGGATGGAAGCTGGATGATGTGTTTCCGAAAAAAGAAATCATTAGTCAAATTAACAAGGTAATGCCGATTGAACCTATCGATCCGAATTATAAGGGTGAAGTGGCAACCCGATACCGCTATAAAAGAACCAACGAGGAAATCGGAATCATCTCTTCTGTCACCGACGCCTTTTGCTCAACGTGTAATCGAGCCAGATTATCTGCAGAAGGTAAACTATATACGTGTTTGTTCGCATCGAAAGGCTATGATTTACGCGGGCCAATGCGGAATGAGGCAACTGATGAAGAAATGGCGCATTTGATTTCAAACATCTGGGGCAAACGACAGGACCGCTATTCTGAAGAACGGACCGAACATACGAAACGCTCATCTAAAATAGAGATGTCCCACATCGGCGGATAATAAAAAAAAATCGGCTACTCCCCTTTCGTTAAGGAGAGCCGATTTTTTTAATAACACGTTTATACTTGTACTTCAAACTGCTTGGAATACAGGTGTGCATATGCTCCATCACGTTTAATCAACTCATCGTGCATACCTTGTTCCACGATCCCGTTTTCGTTCAGGACTATAATTCGCTGGGCATTGCGGATCGTAGAAAGTCGATGGGCTATGACGATGGTCGTACGTCCTTGCGCTAACGATTCCAGAGCCTTCTTGACGATGCTTTCACTCTCATTATCAAGCGCACTTGTCGCCTCATCAAAAATGAGCACTGGTGGATTTTTCAAGAATACTCTAGCGATACTCAATCGCTGCTTCTGGCCTCCTGACAGTTTGGCACCCCGTTGCCCGATCTCGGAATGGTAGCCGTTTGGCAAGCTCTTGATAAAGTCATGGGCATTGGCATGTTTGGCCGCAGCCATCACTTCCTCATCGCTCGCAGCAGGATTTCCATAACGGATATTCTCCATCACCGTTCCCCCGAACAGGTAAACATCCTGCTGTACGATCCCAATATTCGTTCGTAAGGACTCCAGGTCGATTTCACGGACATCAACACCATCAATCAACACACGGCCCTCTCCTACATCATAAAAACGAGGAATGAGTGAGCATAACGTCGTTTTACCTGCACCAGACGGACCAACTAACGCAACGTATTCTCCAGGTTGTACACGAAACGATAGATTAACCAAGACATCGTCCAAATGGTCTTCATAACGGAAGGAGACCTGCTGGAACTCAATTTCACCACACACGTCTTGTAGAATCACAGCATTCGGTTTGTTTTCGATGGATGGCTTTAGACTCATAATTTCATAAAAGCGCTGGAAGCCAGTGACTCCTTCCTGGAACTGCGTACTCATAAAAGTAAGCCGTTGAATCGGTTCCACCATATAACCGATATACAGTAAAAACGTGATCAAATCTGCTAAATCCGACGTGTGACCGACGATACTGGCGCTTCCTAAAAGAATGACTGTGATCGTGATCAATTGAATGGTTGTTTCAACACCGTTGTAAAAATAAGCTTCTAACTTATACGCTTCCTTTCGACTATTGAGGAAACGTTCATTTTCCCGGTTGAATTTCGTGATCTCAACGTCCTCGTTGGCAAACGATTTTACAACCCGGGTGCCAGCTAGACTATCCTCTACCTGAGCGTTTACGTCCGCTATCCTTTCTTTATTCTTTCTAAAGGCTTTGTTCAATCTCTTATTAAAATATAAAGAAAAGAACCCTAAGAATGGTAAGAAGCAGAACACTGCAATCGTCAGTGGTGCGTTGATGAAGGACAGGATGACAAATGCTCCGATGAATCGGACGAAATATTTGACGTAGTCTTCTGGTCCATGATGATACAGCTCGGAAAGCAGCAAAAGATCGTTCGTAATCCTCGACATGAGCTGCCCTGTTTTTTCTTTATCAAAAAAGCTGAAGGAAAGCTTTTGCATGTGTTCAAATAGCTCGCTTCGCAAATCACTTTCCATACGAGCACCGACTTCATGACCTTTGTAGTCCACAAAATAGTTCCCGATGTTCTGGATTGCGACTAAAACAAGCATCAACCCGCCAATCCAATACACTTCATTTAGTGCAGTAGTCAAGTCACCTTCGAGAACGTCTTTCGTTATATACCGGACGAGCAACGGATACACCAGAGTTATGCTAGATGTGATAAAAGCGCACGCCAATACCGTAAAAAACAACCTTATATACGGCTTATAATATGAGAAAAATTTTTTTACTGGAAATTGCATGTTATACCCCTTATTTGTGTTAGTTATTTCAACACATATAAGGGGGTTCACCGTTTACTATTAAGTAAGTGTCCCACCCTTATATGTTTGTACGGTTAGATTTCTTAACAAGTTTTTCATGTAAATTGCCTCCTTGTTTATTGGTTCTTCCATTGTAAACCATTTCTTGAAGGAATGAATCATAATTTTCACTTAATAATTGATTTTTACCAATTTTAAAACGAGGCTGGCTTCAAATGAGCTCAACCTCGTCATTGATTTAAACGGCTTTTGCATTCAGCTTAACTTCAATATTTCCCCTTGTCGCTTTTGAATAAGGACAAAACTGATGTGCTGCTTCCACAAGATCTTCCGCTTCCTCCTGACTAACCCCATTCACTTCCGCATTTAAAACGACTCCGATTTTGAATCCGTTATCGTCTGGATCCTTCATGAAATTGACGTCTGCCGTTATGCTGGTCTCAATCTCTTTTTTCTTTTTCGAAGCGACAACATTTAGAGCGCCATCAAAGCATGCCGCATATCCTGCAGCAAATAACTCCTCAGGATTCGTCCCTTTTTTATCCGTATCATCAGACGGCATCGAAAGGTCATGGTCGATCAACCCGGACTCGGATTTGACATGACCTCTTCTGCCGCCTTTTGCTGTTGCATGTGCAGTAAACAATACATCACTCACTAACCATCACTCCTTTAAAATTTTTCCCTTCATAGTGATTGTACCTTGTCCACTACTTTTTCAAACGTGTTCCATTTTCCTTGGCCGTCGATCGTCAATTTGCTAAAGGATACTACCAAACTCCTAAATTCCCACAAAAATTTGTGTTTTTTTGATAAAGTTCGACACGCTTATTCCATCCGGAGCCTCTCTTTTTCATGTTATTTGATTCCCATTTCCTAACTAACCAATCATTTCTATTAAAATGGCGATTTACTTTATTGCATTATTTGACACAATTTTCAGACAATATACTTTACAATGTTTCGTAACCCGAAGGAAAGGAGCTGACCTTGACTTTTAATGATACAAATCTTTGGAGGTGCAATTTATAAATGGGTATGATGAAACGATTTACGACGATAATGTTTGTAATCCTATCAACATTATTAATCGCGACTCCTTTTTGGAATTCCAATGTAACAAGTGCAACCGAAAGTACAACCTTTAAATTTCAGGAAAAGGCAGCCCTTGTTTCGATTCATGTTCCAAACCAATTGGAACTGGACAAACTCGTCGCTTCGGGAATTGACCTGACAGAACACGTCCACCGGAATGAGGATGGTTCCCTTGAAGTAGATGCAATCGTAACACCTTCCGAATTACAAAAACTTCGAATCAAAGGCATTGAATTCGAGACTGTCTATACGAAAGCCGAAGCCGAGCAACGGATTGCTCAACGTCAGGAAAAAGTTGAAAACTTAACTCAAGTCACTGCTGAAGAGGACACCCTTAAGGTTTTACGATCCAATTTCTTTGAAAACTACTCTGGTACGTTCTTATATCTGGAAGTAAAGACGAGTGCCGGTGAATCTAAAGGTGTTACATTGACTGCATCATGGAATTCAAGCCAGGAGGAAGCTACTCTCCAAAGACTTGATGATATGGGAGAATACTTATATCACAAGTTGCTTATTCCTATCGACAAAGTACCGGACCAAATCCTTATTGAAAGCAGCCTTGGCGGTTCTGCAACTGCCAATGTCACAAAATGGATCGATGAGGAAAAGCCGGATCACAGAAATAAACACTATGTCCAGGATTTTATCGATCATTATATGGATCCGACAGAAGTGACCAACCGAATCGAACAGCTTGCAAAAGAATATCCCGAGTTAGCTGAAATCGTAGAGCTCCCGAATCAAACGAACGGATATCGACGGAAAGCACAAGCTGTACTCGGTGATGAGCCTAATTCGATGGTCGTTGTTACCTCTAGTGAATGGGGGCATGAAGGTGGGAATGACATAACCGTCAGCCTTACGAATCCAGCGGAAGATAACGCTGCTCTTTCTGTTGAAGTAGAGGAGCAAGCGATTACCGTTTCACTTGCTACCAATGACAACGGAGAAATCAGCAGTTCAGCTGCCGATGTTGTAGGAGTACTTAACGATGAGGCCAGCAACCTTGTAAGTGCGGCTACATTCAGAGAATATGCAGGAGATGGAGTCGTTTCTGCAACTTCTTCACAGCTTGATAATAATCTAAGTGCACCTGACTCTATATCACGGGATCCTTACACGGTAAAAGCAATTCGCATCGGGAAACATCGTGATGGATCCAAGGTTGGCGTCCTCGCCTATTCACAGGAACATGCACGGGAATGGGTGACTCCACTCGTATCGATTGAAACAGCCGAGCGTTTACTACGAAATTACGCGACCGACAGCAAAACACGTAAACTCGTAAACAATCTGGATATTTTTATCGTACCGACCGTAAATCCAGATGGCGCTCACTACAGTATGTATGACTACAACTGGCAACGGAAAAACATGACCAACCACTGTGTCGAGACTCCATACACCGATCCTTACGCCCGAAATTATTGGGGTGTTGACTTGAACCGAAATCATACAGTAGGCTCTGTATACGATGGCAATATTGGTGCTTCAACCAATTGCACAAGTGCCGTATTTGCAGGACCTGAAGAATTGTCTGAGCCTGAAGCACAAAACTTGATCTGGTTAGCAGAGCAAAATCCGAACATCCAGTTTGGAATGAATATTCATAGCTATGGTGGATACTTCATGTGGCCTCCAGGATCGTATGATGAAAACAGGGTACCACTCCCTCGACCAACAGCTGGTGAAGAGGCGTACTTCTGGCAAGCTTCCAATACGATTTTAGACGAAATAAAAAAATATCGAGGAACGGTAATCCTTCCAAGTCGTACTGGTCCGATCCCTGATGTCCTTTATTCTGCCGCAGGAAATTCAGCTGATGCCCTTTGGTACGACTATGGGATTTACGCGTGGGATTTCGAAGTTGGCGCGGATATTTGGAATGAGGAAGAGAACGATTGGGAACGAGTCGGATTCCAGCCTCCTTTTGAAGAAGGACATGCCGAAGCGATGGAATTTGCAAACGGTATGACAGGCTTGTTTGAAGTCGCTTATCAATTTGCAAAAGACAAAAAGCCACCGAGATCAAGCATTACACCTGAAAAGGGAAACTATGAGAATTCAGTTGAAATCTCTTTTAAATCCAGTGAGCCAGCAACCATTTTCTACACTTTGGATGGTTCAAAACCAACCTTCGAATCGAACAAGGTTCAAATAAACGGAACCCGCGAAGGCGCTGAAACGTTCGCATTTGAAGAAAATACTACTGTTAATTGGTTTGCAATGGATGCTGCCGGAAACGTTGAAAAGAACTACGATCCAAGCGGAAATGCAACTAACTATAACTCAGCTTCATTTAAAATTCAATAATAAAGGTGAGGATGACTGCAAATTGTCATCCTCTTTTCTTCTATTCAATTCGTTTGAAAAAATAACTGTTTCGTATAATAGCCTTTGCTCTCAATAGCTTTTAGGATTTTATCTTTTTTTTGTTGAGAGACCACTTCCGATATCGTGACGTTGATCTCAAGCTCTCGATCCTTGAAACCAACTAGTTCGACACCCACTCTTTTATATTCTGGTAAGTACGTTCTTATTATCGCTTCGATTTCTTTATTAGCTTTCCTATGCAATTTTTCATATTCATAACCGTCTTCAATTTGTGCATTTCTTAATTCCCCGATATGAAAACGCTGTTCAGGATTATTCTCAACATATGCAGTTCCGTGATACCTATTCCCGTGCATGAAATCGAATCGGATCTCATCTAAAACCATCTTTTCATCATATTGTTCAAGGTGATCCTCGAAAGCACTTTTTGTCGACCAATATTCCCAAGGAAGTCCGATTTTTAAATAGATGACAATTAAAACCACTAGCATCACAAAACCTATCAGTACCTTTTTCATAAAGCCCCCTTAGACTCTTAGACAAAGTTATTTAACCTGTATTTTAAAAGGTTCTACCAAGCGACTTGGATAATCTTTTAATTCTAAAACAATTTTCGTTTTACGATCTGGATTATTGATTGAAAATTTATGAACAACCTTATTTTCTTCTGGTTTTTGCCAAGTTTTTAAGGTCCTACCATGCTGAACCGATGAATCTAAGTTAATTGGCTGTTGATTAAAAATTTCATAAATGTGATATTCATCCTGCGGTTCAACTTTTACAGCAAACTCAAGCTCTACTCGGTCTCCAACCACCTGCAAATCCTTCAGTTGGATTCTTCCGTCGCTCGGCGCTTTTGTGAGCTTTTTATTTGTGAGATCCACCACTATCGTTTGTTCGTCTTCATCGATTGCCCGGATGGAGCTGCCCTTCAAATACAATTCTTTCGGCGTACGGAAGTGTGGGCTTTCGTAATAAAGGATAAATTTATCATCCGAACCAGTTGAGACGAGTCCGTCAGGTGGACTCCACACCTCACCGCTGTCATCGACAATTTTTAAATCGTCAAATGTGAACAGCTGCATCTCATTTTGAGGATCAAACTTTACGTAAATAGCAGTTAACGTCGGATCGATGACTGCTTTTTCAAAATGCATCGTTTGTCCATCGATTTTCACCTCTTTATCAATGGCAATTTCTTCTCTAGTATTCTTGTACCATTCATCATTAATTGCAAACTTAACTTTCCATGCTGCATCAAGTATACTACCTTGATCTGGAATTTTGTTTTGTATTGTCCTAGCTTTAAATTGTGTTGAAACGGTAAGTTCATCAGGTACATCTATCTGATCAGAAAAAGTTGCAACGATTTTACCGTTCATTTGTTTATTTTTTTGGAGATCTACACTTTCCTTCGGTGCACCATAACTGATACTCGCCATGAGCGGCTCTCCATCGCCAAATAACTCCAAATCCTTTAAAAACAGAAAATTATGCTCTCTTTCAGTCTTGATCGAGTAAAAAAGGATCATTCTCGCCTGATCGACAATAATGTGGTCAATGGAAAACGTGATTTCCGAATGGATGTCACTCGAGTTTATTTGATGGATAAAGTCGTTTTCCACCGCATCTTCCAGCCCTTTATCGCCTTCAATCAACTCGACGATTGCCGACAGGCCAGGAATATCGCGTACAGCATTTGCAAAAGCAGGAGAAACCTTTATACAAGTGACAAGCAAGAGTGCCAATCCAAGAGTCGCAATCATACTTGTGTATCCTTGCCTTTTCCTTTTTTTATACTGCTTACCTTTGTGAATTCCATTTTGTATGTATTGATCGATTGCTTTAGGGGCCGTTATGTTATGCTCTTTCATCGACGACACCTTCCTTTTCCATTCGTTTACGCAATTCCTTCAATGCTTTGTATAACCATGTCTTTACGGTTCCCTCAGGCTTATTCAACGTAAATGAAATTTCTTTTAATGTTAGACCTTGAAAGTACTTCAGTAAAATGACTTTTTGAAGGTTTTTCTTCAGCTGAAAAATATGGCTCTCCAAGAACAAGGTTTCATCTACATCCATACCTATAGCTTCATCACTTTGCTCAATGATCCAATCAGAGTATACAAGCCTTTTCCGTTTCCGAATTTCATTTAAGCAATAGTTTGATGTGATTTGGATTAGCCACGATTTCACTTTTGCTGGCTCTTTTACCTTATGAATCGATTTATATGCTCGAAAAGTGGTTTCCTGAATCGCCTCGAGCGAATCATGTTCATTGCGAAAATAACGGTAAGCAACTCGATATAGGTCATTCTTATATAATTGGATGATTAGAAAAAATGCCTGTTCATCCCCTTTTTGTGCCTTTCTCACGATATCCTCGTCCATTCCTACTCCCCCTGACGATCTCTCTCTATATAACTATGACACAGCTGATGCTGAAAAAGTTTTAAGAAATAAAAAAAGATTGCATATACGGAGCATGCAACCTTTTAACAAATACCCCATCCTCAAGGAATGGGAAGGGCATAGCCCAATGAGTAGGGTGGGGATGAATCGCCTTCGGACAAGGGATGGATCTTGCCATCTCAATTATCCGACTAATTATTCAGCTATTTTTCTTGGAATCGCTACTTTTTTTTACCTCTAAAATGAAACCCTATGATATAATAGGAACAAACGTTTGGTTCAGAGGGGGGTGGAAACCATGTTGGTTCATAGAGCCACGGATTAACGTTGCCAGAATGCACGAGAAAATTACAAATGCACGAAACGATTACTTGCATAAAATCTCTACCCGTATCGTCAAAAACCACGACCTTATCGGGATGGAAGATTTGCAGGTATCTAATATGCTTAAGAACCACAACCTCGCCAAAGCCATAAGTGAAGTGAGTGGGTCAACATTCCGTTGCATGCTTGAATATAAAGCAAAGTGGTACGGCAAACAGATCGTGGTGGTATCCAAGACGTTTCCATCCAGCCAACTTTGTTCACATTGTGGCTACCGTCATAAAGACGTTAAGAATCTTGCATTACGTGAGTGGGACTGCCTAGAATGCACGACGCATCATGATCGAGATCTTAACGCAAGTATGAATCTTCGTAAGGAAGCCTTACGATTAACCGCAGGAACTGCGGGGATCGCCTAATCCATAACCGGCGGGTGCGCTGGTGTTCTTAGGAATCCCCTACTTCAAGCGACTCGTAAGAGTGCTAAGTGGCGGGTAGTTCAAGAATCATTACTACTTTGCAGCAATGGCTCATACATCATCCGTGCGTGATTTTCTGTGATCAGCTCGTCGTCAACGCATTGGCCTTGCTGGTTACTCGTCTTTCGATAAATTTTATTTGAACGAATATAACCACCCCAAATCGCGGGGGAAACTCGATGATCCTGTTCATAGATTTCATAGTTATAAAGTCTCGGAGCCGCAGACCGCCATTCTCCTACTAAATCCTTCTCATTCAATTTTAAAATAAGCTGGTACGGTTGATCAGTAGGATTGTAAATTCTTAAATCCAAATAATTATATGCACACGTGGCCCCGCTTCCAAAAGGCTGCTTACGATTCGAATCGGGAAAAACATCATAGCTATGGCGGTGGCGTTCAGTGACTATTAATGGTGTATGAAGCGTCATCCAGTAGATCAGGTTAGATAACTGACAAAGCCCTCCTCCTACCCCTGGTTTAAAGCTACCGAACGTCAAAATCATCCCCGGTAAATATCCTTTTCGCTTTGTCGGTTTCCCGATTTGTCTCCAGTAGGAAAACGTTTCTCCAGAATTAACAACTAATCCATTAAGATTTTCGATTGCTAGTTTAAGATTCGTAGCCTTATTATGCTGATACCACATGTCTACATCCTTCAGTTTACGAAAAATTGGCGAATGATGCCCGGCAATTTTGTAGTCAAGTGGTTCGGATTCTATCGTTCTCGCAAACATCTGATAATTTTTCAACCATTCCAAGTATCGTTTTGATCGGTAAAAGGTTCGCCCTAACGCTAATCGCAGGTCTGAACGCATCTTTTGCTTTTCCGTAATCATCAATTATCCCCAACTTTTCTCTTTAAACAACTAGTGAAACATTTATAGTTAGCTCTTAAATGGTTCTACGTTGTTGAATATATGTCCTGCTGAAAAATTAGCCCATATGCTAAAATGTGTGACTTCAACGTTATGTTATAGAGTAAGGAGTATTTAATTAACGATTCTTGATTCTTGAATATCGATCCATTTTTGTATAATAACCCTTACTATTATGCCAGTGAAAATATAGAAAACAAATGAATAGATATAGTCCCAATTCACATATTCAACAATCCCCATCCGAACTGAAATAGGTTCACCTATAAATGCAAAAATAATGGCAAGAGCAAAAAGAGAAATGTTAAATGTTTTCCATGTGTTAGTACATTGATATACCAACATGTAAGCTACCGGCAAGATTGAAAAATCAAATGGATATGCTAATAGACCTAGAGGAATAAACTTAATAGGATAAATCCACAAACCCAACTCACTCCCTAAGTCATCAATAAAGGTTGTAATAATGATAACCAATAGACCAAAACTCCAAATATGAAGGACTCTATTCCTATCTAGATATCTAATGAAGATTAACCATGGTAAGATTAAACCGAAAACAAGAAACCACCAGCTCCAAGTAAATACTGATACAGAGAACCAATTTTCAATTGCTAAAGTAGCGTATTTTTTTTGTAAGGTGATTAATTCCTTTTGAAATCCATCCATTCATTTCATCTCCAATATTTACTATTGTTCCTATTTTTTTGTTTCTAATTCGAGATAAGATGTAACGGATGCTTTAGTTTACCAAGTATTGAGACTCATATAAAAAAAGTATGTGATTCGATTGAACCACACGCTTCTTTAGTATATATTACCTGATGGTTCCTCAGTTACTCTTTACCGGTATCCAGATTTCTGAATATAAATCAGGACTTGATGGATCTTCATCGGAATACACCTCTAATTCCGGTGTATTAGCGAGTTCATAGCCGCTGGATGGAAACCATTCTGAGAAAATCTGTTTCCAGGCATTTTGCATGGCATCCGGCATTGGACCGTGAACTTCAAAAATTGCCCATTTCGATGCAGGGATATCAAGCTTCATAAATCCATCAGGTGTGTCGCCATCGTATTCGGTCGCTACCCAGTAATCCATCAGCTTAGACCCGTCACTACTTTTATCGACACATACACCGAGAACCCCTTTAATCTGCCCATTGTTCAACTTGAACAATCGTTGATCGGTTCTACTTAGGTTAAGCTCATCCCACATTTTCGGAATGCCGTCCAGATTTTCCTCATTCGCATATGAAAATTCCTGTTTGATTCCTACGACCTGAAAACTTTCCCGTTCGACAATTCTGTATTGCATTGGTTCAGCTCCCTTTAGACTCACCTTAATGACTAGGCGGTTATAAGATTTCAGCTTTCCCGTGTACTTTCGCGCTTCGCTTGGTGATATACCATGTTGTCTACGGAATGCTTTGGAGAAAGCCTCGGGAGTGTCATAGCCATATTTGCAGGAAAGATCAATTACCTTGGAGTTCGAATTACATAAATCTTGTGCAGCTAATGTTAAACGTCGGCGTCTCAAGTATTCACCAACAGAAACGTCAGTCAATATCGTAAAAGTACGTTGAAAATGAAAGGCCGATGCATTTGCTCGTTTAGAGATATCTTCAATTTTGATATCATCCAATAAATGCTCTTCCATATAATCGATCGCCTTCTGTAATGACTCCACCCACGCCATATTGCTCACTCCCTTATCAAGATACTACCAATGCTCTTTCATTTCATCCTGTCATTTTCTGCTTACTTATGGCAGTGTATTGGTTCTAACTATTGTTTAATTTGACTCTTCAGTAAAACCCCTTCGTTTACTTCCACAAAAAAACTTTACTTCCTCTTGAATCTACGTGGCGTTTTTTAATAACCAACCTGCTTGTTCAGTAACTTACATTTAAAAAGGTACCCAGGAGTGTTCACTCTTGGATACCTTCCAGCTAGTTTATTTTGTAAAGGTTTCCATCAACCTCGCTAACGTTTCTTTTCTTACGAATGGTGCGATTTCAGCGAGTATATCTGGAGTAATTTCGTTGACCTCGATTTCATTTAGTATAGGTTCAAGTTGATCACCTAAAAAAGGAGCGATTTCAATGAGAGATCTAAATGATACCTTTTCTAACGAAGCTTTATTTACAAGCGTTGCAAGAGTGTCCTTTTTAATAAACGGGGCGATGTCTTTCAGCTCATCCCATGTAACTCTATCAATTGCAGCTTGTTGAATAAAACGATCTGCATGGTCATCTAGAAACGGTGCAACCCTTATGTTTTGTTCTAGTGTCAATGGTTCGGCTATTGCCTTTTCAATTAAATCTACTAGTGCCTCACTTGTAGCAAAAGGAGCTAAAGCATTGATATCATCAAACTCCAAAGTAGTAAGATCAGTTTGAAGTACTAATTGGTCAAGATTATCACCTAAAAAAGGGGCAATACTAATGATTTCTTCTAAATTCATCGTGTTCTCGTCTGGATTCACAAAGTTTTTTAACGTTTCACGATCCACAAATGGAGCGATTGAGATCACTTGTTCTTTGGACATATGTTCGTTATCAACTTTCTCAATGAGTTCACTTAAAGATGTTTGCTCTAAAAATGGCGCCAATTCGACGAGGTGTTCTAAAGTCAGTGTTTGATCTGTCAAATGTCCAGTGATCTTATCGATGGTACTCGCCTTCAATAAAGGAGCGATGGAAACGAATCCATCCACTTTGGTTTCGCCATTGTTGATCAAGTCTGCAGCTTTACCGAGACGATTTGCTGACAATTCGCGGACAAACGAATCGGTATTTTTAAAGCCCTGATCAGTTTGCCCTCCGCTAAGTAGACCGTCTACCGATTTCCTGAACAGCTTTCCAAGTTCAATCAAGGTTTCAATATCAGGAAGAGATTCACCCCTTTCCCACTTTGAAACAGCCTGATGACTCACGTTAACGTTATCGGCAAGCTCAACTTGGGTCATATCCTTCTCTTTTCTTAAACTCGAAATATACGATCCGATTAATTTTGTATTAAGCATGTGCACCCTTCCTTTGTTCTAAAAGTTTGAACAGTGCGCCCTGTTAGACTAAATCATATCACAGCATCGTATAAATCGTTATCAACAGTTAGTTGAATTATCCTTTCAACTAGGAGTAGAATCGATATAATTATACACGTCTTCATTTGGAAAATGGACTATTGCCTATACACAAAATACCTATCCGCATATGTTAGCCATAACGACATAACGGGAGGGAATAGGTATGGATCCACGTTTGGTCAGACTTCTTCAATTGACCAGTTTGTATGGTACTTTAGCAAAGTTTTATGAACACAGAGATCCAGAAAGACACATTCATTTTTATAAACAACATTTTATGTATGAAAGTCAACTGGTTCAACTTTATTGGTCATTACAAGGTAGCATGGAATCTCATGAAAGAGAACACTATCCAGGTGGATGATCAATATAATTAAAAGTCACGGGAGCCAATAAATGGCTCCTTTTTTTATAAGTACTCATGCCATATTAAATACGGAAGCAAGGCAGTCACGCCCTCCGGAAAGTCATCGGCTGGATACCGTGGGTTCCTGTTTTTGCTCCCATTTCTGCGAAGGCTTCGAGATCATCTCGATGTACCATCGCAAATCGGTTCCCTGGGAGCCAACCCATCGGGAAAAACGTTCGTGCATCTGGTCCGTAAAAGCAACCGACATCATAAATCGGGCTTGGTATTCCTCCCCATGCATAAGGGCCAACATAGGTAAAAAGAAGTTCACCTGGTTGCGGAAAGCACGTCTGATTTTCCGGGGCAACCTCATGGAGAGCCGTTTGTTCACAAAGTTCTCTTGGAAACTGGACCGATACTTCTTTCCCCGTATACATGGCGTGTTTTCCAGATGTATGTAATGGTACCTCAAGGACCTTCCAAAACGCTTCACACGTCTTAGGTGCCTTTTCCTCTAATAATTCCGCACGAATTTGTACTCCCTCATTCGGAAATTCAATGATAAATGTACGCAAATTCAATTCCCCCTTTATACGACACTCGGTTCTTTGATTAACTGACCTTTTTCAAAACGGCGAAAATGTAAGGACGACACATCAATCGTGGAGTGGATATCCAAGATGATTTCCGCCATCGCTCGTCCGATTGCTGGTGACATCATGAAGCCATGTCCACTCATTCCAATCGCTTGGTAGTAACCTGTTAAGCTGGTTACGCTTCCCAATATCGCTTGGTGATCTGGAGTAGAATCATACCGTCCATCGACATGGCTACGAAACTCTAACTCTGCTAATTTAGGAAACAGCTCGATCCCTACCTCCGCTGCTCGTACTTGAAAATCAAAAGAATCGTAGGGTGGCTTTAAATCGGTACCAAGATAGCTTAGATAGATGGTTCCATCGGTCAATTGTTTCGCGGCAAATCCTTTTTCAAACGAAACGAGCAGTGGTTCAAGTACCCGTTCCTCAACCCGGTTCGTATATAATATTCTTCTTGTTTCCTCCTCGATTGGTAGGTTGACCCCAGCCATTTCAGCTAAATGTTTCGAGCCCAGCCCAGCAGCATTGACGAGGACTCCACAGTCGATCTTGCCTCTCTTTTTACATTGAACGCCGGTAATTCGATCTCCTGCTTTTTCAACACCGATAACCTCATCGTTTATAAAACGAACACCACTCCGCTTAGCAGCATCGGCAAAACTGTTCGTCACATGATAAGCATCATCAACGAACCCATCTGACGGACAAAAGGAAGCACCAACGACTGAATTAATATTCAAATGAGGGATGATGGCTTTCGCCTCAGATGGTGTTAGAACTTCAGTTGGAATTCCGTACTCGTGTTGAATCTGGAGCTGGGAATGATAGTTTTCTAGAGTCTGCTCACTGTGAAACGTATACAAGTAGCCGACTTCACGATAATGGATCGGATGCTCAGGCTCAAGCTCCTCATTTATCCGTTGAAAAAAATCTACCGATGCTTTTGACATTTCGCAATTGATTTCAGTGCCCCATTGCTGTCGTACCCCACCAGGGCAAATACCCGTTACACCAGATGCAATACCGCCTTTGTCAATGACAAGAACATCACGTTGCCCATTTTTGGCAAGGAAAAAAGCAATTGAACAGCCAATGATCCCCCCACCAACAATAATCACTTCTGCTTTCATACGTTTCACTCCATCCCTGCTGAAATCATGTTGACTCAATCTTTCTTAGCTGCTGTAAAATTGGTTCCGCCGATTCATATTCGTTCGGATAAATATCGTCTAACGTTTGTTTGAGCCACCTAAAGCGGCCGGTCGTCAATCCGTCCGCAACGGGATCCTCCTGTGAATAATTGACCGCAATCCGTTCGGGTTTTATAATTCGAATCGTTTCTTGAAGCACCTCTTCTGCATTCCCCTGGTAGGTTTTCACCTCATGAAACAGGTCGCTTTCAACGATGTCTTGTGCATCAATCGTGCTGCTGATTGCGATTCGCTCATTATTTTTCGTAATGAGAAAAACACCGAGTCCGACGGTTTCGACCCCTGTCACGATCGGCAGACACGGATCGCTCCCCTCACTCGTTACGATCATCCATACGTCTATTCCTTGTTTTAAAAGTAGTTGGGAGGCATCTTGGAGTCTTTCTTTTTGAATTGAGTAATCCACTTAGTTCACCCCTCTGTATGGAATCGTGACCAGTTCGAGCTGACGTTCACTGAGAATGACAGGACCGTCATCGGTGACAAGAACATTTTCCTCAACTAGGATACATGGGAGCCCGTCATCTTGAATGACGGTCGGTTCAATCGCATAAATTTCACCGACACGAATCGTCCCTTCCACCTGAGGTCGTGAAGGATTTTTCCGAGGACCAAGAATCGTTCCTCCATCGTGAGTAGCTCGTCCGACCTGATGCCCGACTGAATGACGGATCGTCGGATAACCGTGGGATTCAATACAGCTACGCCCTGCTGCATCCACCTCGTAACCTTTTAAACCTGGAACGAGTACTTCAATCGATTGTGTTATGGCTTGAACGGCGGCTTGGAACGCATGCTGCACATCATCAGGCGGATGTACTTCGTCTTGTTTTAAAAAGTAACACGTACGAGCGATGTCCGATACATACCCATTGCAACGAAGACTGAAATCAATAATCACGATGTCCCCCGGCTCGACGATGTGGTCCCCGGGCTTACGGTGTGCTAATCCACAACGGACAATGCATACGAGCGGTGGATCGAACGGGTCCCCAAGACCATTCGAAACCCCTCTCTTTTTCATTCCATCTACAAAAAGAGCGCCGATCTCCTTTTCGCTCATGCCGATTTTCATTTGTGAAAACGCCTCGTTAAACACATCAGTCGTATTCTTGACTGCCTTGTGAACTGCTTCAATTTCGGAAGGTGATTTGATACTGCGCAGCTCTTTTAGAATCGGTTCACTGGACACCTCAATAATCGCGAGTTTTTCACTTCCTACGACGCTTTCTAGCCATTTGTACATTCCAAGCGTCAATCCATCACAAAGATGATCGTGGAGCGAAATGTTCAGTGCAAGTTTTTCTGGATTGATTAAGTTAAAGACGTCGTTGAACACTGTATCCATAGTGTCCTCATACCGATGTACAACTGAAAACAATTGGGTGGCACAATAAGAGTCGAAGTCGGTTTCAGAAGCAATGGCCTCGTGCCGTCCATTGCGATTAATGAAAATAGCCGAGGTTTGTTCTGAATCGACGCCAGATACAAAGGGTAGACATGGGTCCGAACCTTGTCGGCTTAACACCAGCCACGTATCAATGTTCTTTTCGTTTAAAAGCTCGACAGCTTTGCTTAGTTTTTCTTTTACAATCTGAGGATTGCCTCTATCCATACGTTCTTTCACTCCCAGCCCATGAGAATCCAAATCTTTTAAATTAGTATATCGGAAAACGGAATAAGCTGACTGTAAAGGCGTTAACACATGCGTAAAATTGGATGGTCATCCTTTAGTCCGCCGAAGTTTTATAAATGAGCGCCGGACTTTAGAATGTGAGCGCTGAACTTTTTACTCTAACCGCTGAACTTTCCCATCTAAACGCCGAACCGGTACAAAAAACATAAAAAAAAAGTAAAACGAGGTTTGATTCCAACCTCGTTTTTTTCTTTAAGTTTGTAAAAGCTCAATGCCCTCACCGCTTGGACCTGTTATGAACACTGTTTTCCAGCCATTCTCAAGGTTATAGGGTCCTTCGTGGATAATAAGATGATCTCTCCAGTTTGATAGAACCTCATCTACATCTTTTACTTCCAATGCGAAATGAATCGAGGTCGCTTGGTCGATTAATGAGTCAGCCTGAACGAGTTCCAGCCTGAATTCCTCCAATTGAAGAAATACGATCGTCTCCCCCATCAGCTCTAGTTTCGATTCCACTTTAAAACCAAACTGCTTATAAAAGGATATCGAGCGCTCCAAGCTGTTCGTTTCAATGCCCAAGTGATGGAGTTTCATCGGCACTTCCTCCCAAAACGAGGTTCATATCTCCGAATTCGTGCCAAAGATACTGGCGGTGAACAGCTTCTTGATAAGCATTTTTTAAAATATGTGGTGAAACAAATGCCGACAGCATATCAAGGTGGCTCGCTTCCGGCTCATGAAAGCCTGTAATCAGTCCATCGACTACGTTCAACTGAAAATCACTATGCACGTGAAGATTCGTCCAGCCCTTTTGCGGCACAGGATTTCCTGAACCATCGACGGCAGATTCAAGCGCACGTACAACCGTTGTCCCGACCGCAATCACACGACCGCCTCCCGCTATCGTTTTCCGAATCAAATCAGCCGTTACTCCAGGAACCTCATATTCCTCCAAGCTGTCAGCAGGACCGACCTTCCATTGATCATTCAGAAAATAGCTGAGCCCAGTGTGAAGCGTAATTGGCGCAATCTGAATGCCCTTCTTTTTTAGCCGAGAAAGCAGTTCCCAACTGAACGCCCTGCCAGCGGAAGTCATTTCAACGGAACCTGGAACCGTCCCATACACCGTCTGATAGTATTCGAGCGGCCAATTGTCATGAATATATTCATAGCGGATCGGCTCACCAAGCTTGTATAGCTCATCATACAAAGCAATCCCTCTTTTTGAAAAAGAGACGGTCACGAGCGGAGATTTGGTGCTGCACGAACAAACCCGCGCTCGAAGGCTTCCGGAAAAAATCAACTCATCCCCTTGCTTCACTGTTTGGCCAACAACCAACACTTTCCAAACGGAGTTACTTTTTCGCTGTGCCAGTCGGATTTCAGCCTCAGGGGCCATCAAGCGGCTGGCGCGCCTTATCTCCACCGAAAAAGAGGATGGCAGAGTCCGACTCGTATTGAGCACAAGCAAATCACCTTCGTTCAAATAATTTTCCAATTTGTAAAATTGATCATGTTGATTGTTTCCAGAATTTCGATCCAAGACCATCAGACGAACATGGTCCCTTCTTATTCCTCTTCTTTCCGCTGGTTTAGCTGCATTCAACTCACTGGGCAGTTCAAATTTCATCGGATCTTTAGCAGCAAGTGCCATCTCAATCCCTGCTTCCTACTGTGAAGTTTTGTGCTTCCAATCTTTTTCCATTGGTGCCGGTCGACTCATCGGATGCAAGATAAAGGAAAACATCGGTAAGGTCTTCCGGATTCGCCAGTTCATAATCACAATCTGGAACGGCTCGGTCGTGCATTTCCGTATCCATTTCCCCTGGATCGACCATATTGATGCGAACACCGCTATCTGAGAGTTCATCTGCCCAAATTTCGGTCAATCCTTCAAGCGCAAACTTCGAAACACCATACGCACCCCAACCTGCATACCCTACATTTCCTGCCTCTGACGTCACATTGATGATTGAACCGACACCGCGCTGCAGCATTCCCGGCAGCACCCGCTTCGTGACAGAGAACGGACCGAACGCATTCACTTTTAAAACCTCTGAAAAATCATCTGCTGGATAATCGGCTAGCCAAGGCATCGGACTCGGACCAAGCATCGATGCGTTGTTTATCAGGACATCAATCTGGCCAAAGCTTGATTCAGCGAGGGAAATAAATCGCTCAATATCTCGAGGATCTGAGGCATCGGCCGTAACCGCAAGAACATCTGCCCCCAGTGCTTCTAATTCATGTGCCGTTTCCTGTAACTTGACTTCCCCTCGAGCACAAATGGCGAGGGAGACACCTTTTTTCGCAAACGCCTTTGCCACTGCTTTTCCAAGACCCATTGACGCACCCGTTATCATCACAACTTGCTTTCTATTCATTTGAAATCACTCCTTCTGATTGGTTGATTTTTCTATTGTGATTTCAGTGTAAAACAGAACCAATTCGGTATCGTCGGGACGTGGATTGAACTTTCCATACAAAAAAAGCCCTACAAGATGCGTACGACCTCATTCAGACTTTAGTTGTAGATGAAATTTCGTTGGCATAGAGCGATTTTTAACAAAGTCGCTTCAAATTAGTAGCTTTTTGACCAATCGAGACTTTTTTCTAGTTGAAGGCATTCATTTTAGTCACGAAAGCCAATATTTCGTCCACGCATAGTAAAAAAGGACTTTGTTTTAGTAAAAGGAAAACGACCACAGTAGTGTAATCGCTTATTTAAAATTCTTCATCCGGGTGAAGCTGATACCGCTTCAGGTCGATTTTGTTCTCAGCAATAAACTCAATGCCTTCGCTCTGCAGGGAAAGCTTTTGAACGTTGAATGGCTCATCGTGTTGAAAACCGATCTCTCCTTTTGAGTTGATCACTCGATGCCATGGAAGCTTATGCTTTTTACTGGATGAATGCAGGATCCGAACGACCTGCCTTGCCCCTCTCGGACTGCCAGCAAGCCTCGCAATCTGCCCGTACGTCATCACTTTACCCTCAGGAATTCCTTTTATAATTTTTATGACATTTTTCGTAAATGGAGTCATCGTCCACTCCTTGTTTTTCAGTATGTTTAGTCAAGTATAAGCCACAGCATTGTTTGAAACCACCTTTTCAACAAGGAGAAAAGTGAAGAGAACGAGAATGTATGTAAAACAGAGGAGTGTTCGAGAATGATAAGAGAATTTCGATTGGAAGATAAAGATCATCTTCAGGATTTGATCAATAGCATCGATACTGGTTATGAAGTGGACAACGTTGAAGAGATTCATAACAATGCAAAAACAATTTATGTTTATGCCGCCAATCAACTAAGGGGATTTGCCTATGCAACTTTTTATGACAATGAAGCCAATGAAAAAGTGGCAGAACTCAAGCTGTACGTTGAGCCAGAATCCAGAAGACATGGGATTGGCACTGCTCTCCACAATGAGTTGATGGGCTATATAAAGTCAGAGAAACTTGATGTTCTCAATGCCTATGTTCGAGTGGATATCCAAGATCCAGCCCCTTTTTGTGAAAAACTCGGCTTTCACAAATGGTGGGGTTCGCCTGAACTTATCTACATAGGTAATTCTTTACCTGAGGTTGATCTCGATTTTGTTCAATACGAAGATCAATACTACGAACAATATGGAAAGATCAAACAAGAGTGCTATCATGAAATCCAAAAATCAAATGACATCAAGCCTTACCTCGTCCCGCTAACTGAAGAGGATCGAACACAAAATGCGAAAAACAAGGAAAATATCTTTCTAGCATTAGACAACGACAACATCATAGCATCCGTAACCGTTGGAAAGGAAACAATTGATAATCTAATGGTCGCTCCCTCTTATCAAGGAAAAGGCTACGGCAAAAAAGCGCTTCAATATGGTATGAATAAAATATTGAGCAGGGGGAATGACGTCATTCGGATTTGCTACATGGAAGGGAACGAATCGGCTGAAAACCTCTACTATTCTCTCGGCTTCAAGCCTCTTCAAAACACCCATGTGTACAGAAGATTTGTTAGATAACATTAAGAAAACTCGGCCATTGCCGAGCCTTTAAGCGAAAGCAGAGTCGTAGTTGACCTTAGAATGTATTTATACTTTCTTAACGTGCGAAAAAGGATAGATCACGAACTCGATCTATCCCCCCCCTTTCCCAACTTACGAGGTTGTTTTCATAAGTTCTCTTACTTGATCCCGTAACGCTCGCTTCAAGAATTTCCCGACGGACGTTTTCGGAATTTGATCCATGAACAAGAGATCATCTGGCAGCCACCATTTCGCGAATTGCGGTTTTAAAAAGTCCAATAATTCTTCCTTCGTTACACTATCCTTTGCCTCATCCTTCAACACAACGCAAGCAATCGGCCGCTCCTGCCACTCGTCATGCGGGATGGCAACGACAGAAGCTTCAAAAACTCCGTCATGTGTCATTAAAGCATTTTCGAGATCGACCGATGAAATCCACTCGCCACCGCTTTTGATCAAATCCTTCGTCCGGTCGACGATTTTAATACAGCCTTCCTCATCAACCGTTACCACATCACCGGTATGCAGCCAACCATCGCGGAACGCTTCATCTGTTCGTTCATCCTCAAAATATTCATCTGCAATCCAATTCCCACGCAGCAACAACTCACCCATTTCTTTGCCGTCCCATTTCACCTCACCGTTCGGACCGACTACCTTCATATCAACACCCGGAACGACATAGCCTTGTTTACTGCGGACATCCAAGCGATCCTCATCTTCCAGATCGGTCTGGTAACTCTTCAACCTGGACAGTGTCACAAGCGGACTCGTCTCCGTCATTCCATAGGCGTGAATGAATGGGATCCTGTGCTTTATCTCGAACGCTTTGATCATACCTTTTGGAGCAGCGGAACCTCCACATAGAACCGCTCGTAAACTACTCGTATCGTATTTTCCAGTTTCGAGCTCTTTTAAAAGTGCGATCCAAATCGTTGGAACTCCTGCTGTTATCGTTACCTTCTCCTTTTCGATCAATTCCGCTAAAACGGCTGGTGTCATCATAGGACCAGGCAGTACCTGCTTCGTTCCAAACCATAACGCCGCAAATGGGATTCCCCATGCATTTACATGAAACATCGGCACGACAGGCATCGCAACGTCTGACTCAGAAATAGCACCACCATCCACAAGCCCTAACGCCATACAGTGGAGAACAATCGCCCGGTGCGTATAGGTGACGCCCTTCGGATTCCCTGTTGTCGCAGACGTGTAACACATCCCAGCAGGCGCATTTTCATCAATATTCGTTAAAAGTTCAAAACGATCATCCGCTTCCTTAAGCAGCTGTTCATAATGGTATACATTCTTAAGCGACGTTTCAGGAAGTTCATCCTCATCGGTCATAATGATGAATGCTTCAACCGTTGTCAGCTCGTCCTTCACGTTTTCAATCAATGGTAAAAGCTCTGCATCAATCAATAATGCCCTGTCTTTTGCATGGTTGATAATGTACGAGATGTGGTCAGGAGATAAGCGAATGTTGATCGTGTGTAATACACCACCCATTCCAGGGATACCGAAATAAGCCTCCAAATGTCGATGGTGATTCCATGCAAACGTACCAATCCGATCTCCTTGCTTCATTCCAAGCTTCGTCAGTGCATTCCCCAACCTACGAATACGCTTACAAGACTCGCCGTATGTCAACCTTGTAATACCAGTTGCTGTCCTTGATACAATCTCTTTTTTCGCAAAATACTTTTCCGCGTGCTCGACCATTGCCGACAATGTGAGTGGAATGTTCATCATCATAGTGAATTCCTCCTTTTAATGTGAGTTCAAAAAATAGACGAATCAGAAACAAGAAGCTCCAGGTACAATTGTTTTGAGGACCGAAGCGACGAACGGTACTTGCACGAAGATTACGAGTGTACCGAGGAAGCTTACCTCGGAGCATTGACTTTGTAAACGCAGGTACATGGCCCTTGGATATGTTTTGAACAACATCTTGAAAATTTTCAGAAGGGCTGTTCACAATCTCAACCATGACCTTACCGCCTTATCGTGTCATTACCCGGTCCACTATCGTTGAGACTCTTTATCCCGTTTAAACTCGTTCCTTAATAAAAACTTTTGGATTTTTCCGCTTGCATTACGCGGCAATTCTTCAGTGAATATATATCGTCTAGGTCGTTTGAAATCTGCTAACAAAGAGCTACTCTTACAAAATTGATCGAGTTCATCCTCCGATAAATCCGGATCTTTTTTAACGACAATCGCCGTCACCTGTTCTCCCCATTTTTCGTCCGGTGTGCCGAGAACAGCAACATCGAGAACACCTTCATGATCATAAAGTACGTCCTCCACCTCTCTCGGATAGACGTTTTCTCCACCAGTGATAATCATGTCATCCACCCTGTCCGCCACATACAAAAAGCCCTCTTCATCCATATAGCCGAGGTCTCCTGAATGGTACCAGCCTTTATACATCGCATCATCCGTTGCCTCAGGGCGGTTGTAATAGCCGATCATCATACTTGAGCCTTGAACGATGATTTCCCCGATTTCTCCAGGAGGCAATACATCCTCTGGATGGGACGGACCATGCTCATTCGGCCGGACAACACGGACCTCGTGGTTAAAACACGCTCGACCTGCCGATCCAGTCTTCGAGATTTGCTCATCCTCTGTTAAGAACGTGATCGCAGGTCCCATCTCTGTCATTCCATATGCTTGAACGAGGTCGATTCCAAGCTTCTCCTTACACGACCTCACCAAAGCCGGAGCCATTGGTGCTGCACCATAAAGCCCCATTCTCAAGCTGCTCAAATCATAACGGCCAAGATCCTGTTGCAGCACCATGTTCCACATCGTCGGAGCGCCGAACATCTCCGTGATTTTTTCTTTTTCCACCGTTTCTAAAACATCAACAGGATCAAAATGGTGAATGATCACATTTGATGCACCAACGTGAACTCTCGGCAAAAAGCAGCAATGCAGTTCCGCACAATGGAACATCGGAGCAGCAACTAACCCACGGTCGGTAGCGGTAAGCTTTTTAACCGATGCACAAGTGACACTTTGTTCAAGCATATCGCGATGACGGTGCATCACACCTTTTGGCCGACCAGTCGTCCCACTCGTGTACATGATAGCGTACAGGTCATTTTCATGAACCTCCACATTCGGCTCCTCGAATGATGCATCGTTCATCCTCTCTTGATAATTCACTGCATAATCCGGCGTGTCAGGGCTGATACACCAGAACGAGGTTTCTGGAAATTCGTTATAAATTTCCGCAACATACGGTTCAAGAGCTGTTTCGAATAACAGAACGGATGGCTTTGCGTCTTCGAGAATGTAGACCACTTCCTTCGACTTCAGGCGAAAGTTGATCGGGTTCAAAACGGCTCCGATTTTTGCACAGGCAAAAAAAGTCATCGCAAGCTCGGGTGCATTGAATAAGTACGTGGAAACCCTGTCCCCTTTCTGTACACCTGAATCCATCAACGCATTCGCAAGTTGATTGATTTCCGCGTTCCACTGCTCGAATGTCCAGCGTTTTCCTGATCCGGCATCAACCAGTGCCTCTTTTTTTGAAAACTTGCGTACCGTCTGGTTGAACAACGTCCCAATGGTTACATACATAAACGCTTCCTCCTTTTTTACAAATGAAAAAAGTAAGTACAATTAAAAATTGACCTGCGTAAATGAGAGTTTATTAAGTTTTTCATATATGGGATTCTCTATTTCCATGGTAGAAGTAAAGCAACGGATGAATTAATAATTAGATGAGGTATCGTTAACTAGTAGAATGGATACATAAATACTCTCTTATCTTATTCCACAGAAGCCTAGTGAATTCCTACCTTTATTTATTCCTGTTAAACTAACACAATTCGAGGGATGTTTTTACAAAGTAGATTATTAAAATAAGCATGACAACAGGATTACATTTACTAGAATTGGGGTAATAACCCAGTAAAGATGTCATGATAAATAAAGAAGTACTATTCTTAAAAAGGGATTTTGGATAGGAGGAATTTGAAATGAGTAATCTAAAGCTGCCAATTATCCAAACTGGAGATTGGATAAAAGGAAAATCAATCAATGATGAAATGATCCAGGGATATATTCATTCGATTCATCCGGATAACGGTACAGTCAACATATACGTGACAATTTCTGACCATACACAAATTATCGGAAAAAATATTGAAATATTTATTCACCGAATCGAACCGTTAACGAAAACAATCGATGATAAAGATGCTTATCTCGAAAACCTCATTGATGTTGCCCTCCTTACCAAAGACCGAGAATGGTTTATGGAAGTGTGGGACAGGTTGGATGAACTGAGGAAAAATAAACAGGAAACAATAGCATGTTGTGACAATTAAAGGACTGACCCAGATCAACGTGGGTCAGTCCTTTTGATTATTATTGATTTGCCTTAACCGGATCGTCACCAATCGGAATTTGAATAAGGTTTCCTGTTCCAGTTGCTTTCGGCATTTGACCATCCCACTTTTGAATCCACATATATTGAATAACTTCAGGTGTCATTGATTCTCTAATGATTTTATTGTAATCGGCAGTTGCCTGGGCTTCAATTACTTTCTTTTTGGCTTCAGCCTCAGCAATTTTCAACTCTGTCTGTTTACGTTCTAATTCTTGGGAAGCCCGCACCCTCGCATCAATCGCTTCTTGTGTCGCTTTATCCGGCTTCGGAACCCCTAGCGTCAAATCATCAATAACAAATCCTAACTCCCCAACATCCTCGAAAAAGATCTTTTGTATTTCTAATCCGGCAGCTGCCGACTTTTGACCGTACGTATCAATTACTGAATATTTAGCAATCGCTTTCCGTCCAGCATCCCATAGTCTTGTTCTTAAATAGGTAGATTCGATTTCTCCTACCTCAACAGGACCGAATTTGTTGAACAAAGCAACCACTTTATCTGGCTGAATGCTATAGTTATAAGCAAAATCCATTGTTATGTTTTTACCGTCTGATGTTGCAACTTGGATATTATCATATTCGACCGTTTGCATACGAACAGGATATCTCGTCACCTTATCGAACAAGCCAACGATATGCCACCCTTGCCCTAACGTTTCATCCTGAACACCACCGTTCGGACTATAGACAACACCGACATACCCGTTCGGAATTTTTTCGATAAATAATGAGCCGATAGCAACAAATAGCACAAGCGCAACCCCTACGATAATACCACCGATTAATTTTCGATTATTCGTCGGTTTCTTTTCTGTTTTCTCTACTATTTCCATTTTGTGTTTCCCCCCAGAAGTTTTTATATTTCTTGGCAGCTTTCCCAACCTTTTTATATGAAGGTGATAGCAAAAACCATAGACCAATACAAAGCAATATAACGATAATAATCGATCCAATGAAAACTTTCATCTGCCAACCCCCTATCAATTAGTATATACGTACCTACACGACAAAGGTTTCAAATAAAATAACCCCTTTGTTCAGTTAGGAGTTGTCTACTATCTTGCTTGATTGTTCAAACCTAAAATACGGTATTTAATTTCATCTCTGTAGGACAGGGTTCTAAGTTAACTTTTTTACGAATAAAACCCGATCGCCACCTTTTCCATCGTAGTCACTAAAGACTAGGATACCACTATCTTCCCTGTCCCCTTTTTCGATTTCAAAGCCCATCTTCGTATGATAAACAACAGATCCTTTGTTGACAGGAGACGTAACACAGCGGACTACACTGCGACCATTTTGTTTTATTACATTGAAAAATTGATTATACAACTGAGTACCGACATCCTGTTTCCGGTAATCAGGATGAACGCCGACAAAATGAATATAAGCCTCATCACTCCGAGACTGCGATAAAAAACCGTTCAAAAAACCAATTATCACCCCATCCTGTTCGGCAACAAAGCTTGTATCGTTAAAATGATCGAAGAAAAGTTTCGGCAGCATATTGGACATTTGACGCCCATCCCACCAGTCATTCAGTAACGAGGAGATGGTATAGTAGTCTGAACTAAAAACTGAACGTATTTTCATGATTCACCCCGATTCCGGCATCACCTTTTTTAAAAATATTGCTTAAACGTCCCTCTCGTAAGGACGATAAATACGGGTAATTCTCTAATTCCTGTTAGGCAATGTCCAACCGAATACTTTCACATGGACGAGAAGCTTCGTCACCCAGTGCATCACAACATACGCAAGTAAAAATAAAAGTGCAAAACCTTTTAAAAGGATGAATGCTGGAAGTAGAATGAATAGCGCTTGTTTCTTTGTCATCCTTTGCGGGAATGTAAGGAATCGATAAAGCTTATATTTTCTTTGAAGGACAGTTAAATATTCACTCCTTACCTGCTCATTGGATGGTTCACTTTGAATGGCAATTTCAAAAAAGGTCAATTCCTTTTCAAAATCACCTCTTTGTTGCGCGGCCCATCCTAAATATAAATAAGTACTTGATCCGTTCGGTTGAAGTTCAAGTGCCTGTTTTTCTACGCTCTCTGAAAGTCCCTTTTCACCTAACAGACTAACAATATAGCTATAAAAGGCTAAATTCAGACTATCGTAAGGTTCTAGCTCCAAGCATGTTTCCATTTCCTCTTTCGCCTTTTTGAATTTACCTTTGTTTACAAAATAATTCGTTTCATAGAAATAGAAAAAGCTATTGTATGGAAACAACTCTTTACCACTCTGAACTGCTTGATTTAATTCATCCCAGTCATCTTTTTTAAAATAAACGAGGACTCGAATCTGCCAAGCTATTAAATCATTTGGATCCCTTTTAAGGGATTCCTCAGACCAATGTAGCGCTTTATCCAATTGACTACCTTGTAAGTAAGCTTTCGCAAGTAAGGCATAGCCTAGGGAATCATCTGGGTTCATTTGGATATACTGCTCGGTTTCCTTGATTGCTTCATTAATCCTGCCCCATTCGATCAACTGTTCAATTTTGTCAATTTGAATCGACTGTTGTTTTTCATTATTTGAAATCATAAGTAAACCTACCTTATACGATTCTTTTTCATATATTCTAAAATACCCTGATAGTCTTGGTTCACATCACTGAACGTTGCATAGTTCTTTGCGGTGGAAAACCATTCAAGTGTCGTAGGCTTCCGTTTCGACAATGCCTTTTTTAAGTAGCTGTCCGTTAGTGGCTTGAGTTCGCCGGTTTCCATTGATTCCTCAATGGCCATGTCGATTGAATCTTGGATAAGGTGATCGAGATCCGCTCCAGAAAAGTTCTCCGTTTTAACGGCAATTTTCTTAAAATCCAGCTTTTCTTGAGGTTTATCTTTTGCTTTTAATTCAAGTATGATTTTCCGCTCATTCTCGTCTGGAGGCGGCATGAAAATAAGTGTGTTGAACCTTCCAGGTCGTCTCAATGCAGGATCGAGATACCACGGTGTGTTGGTCGCCCCGATCACGTAAACCTCCTGATTATAGGATTCCAATCCATCCAACTCGAGTAAAAGCTGGTTGACGAGAATCCGTTCATGGTGTTGGCGAAGATTCTGCCTGTTCCCGCCAATCGCATCGAGCTCATCAATGAACAAGACGCACGGTTTCTGTTCCCGGGCGGTTTCAAATATGTTGTGCAGGTTATGCTCGGATTCACCGACCCACATCGATAAAATCGACTGCAGATCAAGATGGATGAAATTCGCATCGATTTCCCCCGCTACAGCCCTTGCCATGAATGTTTTCCCGCAGCCTGGAGGTCCATACAATAACAGGCTCCCACCCGCTGATTTTCCATATGCTTTATAAAATTCAGGGTTTTTCAGCGGCATGATGAACTGGGTCCGGATTTTCTTCTTTACTTCCTCTAATCCGCCAACATCTTCAAACGTCTCATTCGGCTGATCACTTTCGACGAGACGATTTTTATCTTTATCAAACTGAATGACCTTAATCTTGTTACGCTGTTCTTCCTTATCTTTTGACATGCTGATCCTCCTGCGTTCTTGAATTTATATGTATCATTTAATCGATGGTGTTCACTTACTATATCGGCTTCCTATATCTTAACGTAAATTTTACTTGCTTTCATACTTCCATTTTTTATTAAAAGACATAATGACTTCTTTATCGTATTTCAGTCACCTATTTCTGCAGGTTATGCGTTTTTCAAAGCGAAACCTTTACATAGTGCTTCATAATGTTCATAGAGGTGTTGGGAATATGAAAATACACATTGATATCAATGATAAGTATGAGGGGTCCTCAATCACCATCCAGTCAAATGTTTGGACAGAGGACCTGGAAGCAATTTTACAAAAATTGAATGGGGCGAATGCTAAAAAGCTTGTCGGCATTCAAGGTGAGCAGTCAATCCTTCTATCACCGGATGACATTGAATTCGTCTATGCAGAAAACCGTAAAGTCTTTGCTGTGGTTGAGCAGGCAACCGTAGAGCTCAAATTAAAGCTTTATGAAGTGGAGACATTGTTAAAAGATCGAAATTTTACCCGTTTTTCAAAATCAGTGATCGGAAACATTACCCATATCGAGCGTTTCGAGCTCTCGTTCAATGGAAATCTCTGCGTCTATTTCAAGTCAGGCAACAAGGAATATGTGACAAGAAAATATGTCCAGATCCTTAAAGATAAAATTATCATGGGAGGTAACAAAAATGGTATTTGAAGTATTAAGACGAGCAATCATTGGGATTGGTTTTGGTGGATTGATTACTTTTTGTATGCTTACGGTGTTAAAAATACAGCAGATCACAGTGTCGTTAGATGAAGTATGGGCAAATATGCTGGGCAGCCTCGTAGTAGGCATATACTTTGGAATTGGTTCTCTCATCTTCGATCAAGAGGATTGGAGCCCTTTAAGACAAATAGTGATACACCTGACTCTTTCTTTGATCGTATTTTTTCCAATCGCTTTACTAACTGGATGGGTACCAGCTGAACCACTGCCTATCATCATATGCTTGATCACCTTCTTAATCATTTACGCCATCTTTTGGTTCTCCATTCGCTGGTATTTTAAAAGGATGGAAGAATCAATGAACAAGTCTATTCATTAAAGTAATGGGGTGAATCAGTTTTTTTGATTCACCCTTTCCCGATTCGAAGTTTTACACCGCATGGATCGATGATGGAAATTGGTTGGCAGCAATGCTCGATTCCGATTTCTCTTAAAAGCTGGCTTTTCCCACGGACGAATTCAACATTACCATCAGCATCTTGAAAAAGTTGACGAAATTCAGCCAATCCCTCAATCTTTTTAGTTTCAATGAGCATGTTCCTGATCTCGAAATCCTCTTCTTCAACAACCTCTCTTCGCACCTGAAGTTCAACCCGTAGTCCAAAAGGAGTTGAAAGGAAGGTTCGGCGCTCATTTTTTTGCACATTCCACCCGAATTGTTCTGCTCTTTTACAGAGATGATCATGTTCATCAAAATTTACCAAATAGCCGATATGGTCAAAGATCGGTTTCTTCCCAGCACCAAAGGTTACATTCACTTTTCCTCTTCGAACTTCGATAATCCGAAATACCGGCTCCTCTTCCCTAAAATCATCCCAAGTCAATGGGGGATGATAGGTTTTTCCCTTTGCAAATCGTCCCGTTACACTGAACCCATTTTCCACATAAAATTGTTCCATTTCTTCGACTTGTTCTGTCCAATAGTGATAATGAAAAAGCTTCATAACATACCTCCATATTGAAGATTATAGGTACATACTATAATAATCTAGAAAGTTTTTCTTCAGGAAAAGGTAGGTTATTAATCTACAACTTTAGTCTAGTTTTTTTGACAGAAAAAGTATAAAGACCAATTATCAGGAACACCATGCTTGCTGCCCAAATGACACCAGCAATCCCTAGTTGAAGTGAACTCTCCTCAGAAGCCATCTGATGATTTGGATCAATCCTCATCGCATGTAATAGAAAATAACCCGCTGTTGAAAAAAGCAGAAAATGCATCAATACAAAAAGATACCCTTTTCGTTTACTTTTCAAAAAGAAGAAAATTGTTAAGAGAATTGTAATCCCGATAACGATTGAAAACCCTCCGACTAGCATTCCCATTATTTCCTCTTCCATCGGCATAACCATACCCCCTGAACACGAATTAATTATCCATCCTTGTTTTACCACCTTGCTGGGCTAGTTTCTTAACGTGCAAAAGAGCCCTTTTTGTAGACAAATAGAGTCAAATACTAAATCGGCTCTTCTATGGAGATATTTCTATTAAAGTACAAGTACATCTATATGTAAATAGATTTTACGGAATATTTCGAAAAGGAAGCGGTATTATGCGGAAATTTGACGGTTGTGATAGGTCCTGATGAAGAATTCTGTCCTCTAAATGATAAATTTGATGTTTAACTTTCAATGATTTGCGGTATGAGAGTGAAAGACCCTATTTTTAAAGGAGGTACTAATGAAATTCTCCGAAAAACTGAACGAATTAAAGGACATACGAGCAACCGGCACGCAAAAGATTATGTCACTCTACTTAAATACGGATCGCAGTGGCGGGAATCAGCAAGGTGGAGAATGGAAAATCAAACTGAAAAACGGTTTAAACAAATTCGAGGAATACGTCGGAGAAATGGGAAGTCATGAGGAACTGAAGGGATTTCGACAACTCAAAGAACGCATCTACAAGACCATTACCGAACGCGAACGTGATTTAAAAAGAAGTATTGTCCTATTTGCAACCCCGGATGAACGACTATGGACCATCGAAGACCTGCAAATCCCGATCGAAACATCCTTTCACTGGGAAGAGTATCCAGTCCTTGATCAACTAGAAAACTTGCAAACCAAATATCCGTACAGCGGTATCGTCGTCATTAATAAAGAAGACGCAACCGTACTCGAGACAGAGATGGGCGTTCTTGTAGATGAGTACCACTATTCTTTTGAGCCTGACATAAAGGATTGGCGAGAACATTGGGGACCACTTGCCGGTTCGGTGAATGGATCCGAAACGAACAAGAAGGACGAATTTCAGGAGCGATTTGAAGCTAATCAACAAAGGTGGCTTAAGGAGTTAGGTTCAAAGATTACGAAAAAAGCGAAGAAATACAACTGGAAGAAGACCTATTTGATGGGTGAAAAAAGTTACCTGAACGAATTTAAGAAACACCTCCCATATGAAATAAGTAAATTTGGTAAAAATCCTGAAAAAATTGAACCGTCTAGGATCATCAATGAAGTGATTATAGGTTGAACTACCCGCCACTTAGCACTCTTACGAGTGGCTTGAAGTAGGGGATTCCTAAGAACACCAGCGCACCCGCCGGTTATGGATTAGGCGATCCCCGCAGTTCCTGCGGTTAATCGTAAGGTTTCCTTACGAAGATTCATACTTGCGTTAAGATCTCGATCATGATGCGTCGTGTATTCTGGGCAGTCCCACTCACGTAATGCAAGATTCTTAACGTCTTTATGACGGTAGCCACAATGTGAACAAAGTTGACTGGATGGAAACGTCTTGGGTACCACCACGATCTGTTTGCCGTACCACTTTGCTTTATATTCAAGCATGCAACGGAATGTTGACCAACTTACTTCACTTATGGCTTTTGCGAGGTTGTGGTTCTTAAGCATATTAGATACCTGCAAATCTTCCATCCCGATAAGGTCGTGGTTTTTGACGATACCGGTAGAGATTTTATGCAAGTAATCGTTTCGTGCATTTGTAATTTTCTCGTGCATTCTGGCAACGTTAATCCGTTGCTTATGCCAATTAGAAGACCCCTTTTGACGTCTAGATAGGACTTGTTGTGCTTTCGCCAGTTTCTTTTCTAAAGTTCGAAAAAACTTAGGATTTTCATACACCGTTCCATCTGATAATATGGCAATGTCTTTTAGTCCGACATCAATCCCTACGGATGAGTTGGTTTTAGACCCATTACGCACTTCTGCTTCAACCAAAATAGACACAAAGTATTTACCACTGAGGTTTCGTCGGATTGTGGCATTCAGAATGCGTCCCTTCAAGATCCGACTTTTTGCAAATTTGACGAGTCCCAGTTTGGGCAATTTGATCTTGTTTCCAACCATCGCAATATTTCCGTTTGTATATTTAGTTGTATAGGATTGGACCTGATTCTTTTTCGACTTGAATCGTGGGGATTTGTTTTGGTTCTTGAAGAATCGCGAAAAGGAATCCGCAAGGTTTTTCAATGAACATTGAAGGGCTACACTGTCTACCTCGTTTAGCCATAGGACTTCCTTTTTCAGTTGGGTTAGTTGCTTCGAACACGTACTATACGTCAATCCTCTACCTGTTTCTTGGTAGGTGGTATTCCAACGATCTAAGAAATGATTAAAAACAAAACGGCTGCAGCCGATGGTCTTCGCGATTCGAATTTCTTGTTCTTTGGTTGGATAGAGTCGGAATTTAAAGGCCCGATGAACCAACATGGATTCCACCTCCCGAAACCAAACATTTGTTCCTATTGTATCATAAGGGATCATTTTAGAGAAGAAAAAAGGAACCATTCCAAAAAAATAGCCAAATAATGAATCGGACAATCGAGATGGGAAGATCCATCCCTTGTCCGAAGGCGATTCATCCCCACCCTACTCATTAGGCTATGCCCTTCCCATTCCTTGGGGATGGGGTCTTCTCGCCTATTTGATAAATCAACTCACGTGGTTGGCTTAAAAATAGTCAACCACGTTCTCATTTGTGAATCCAAACATGGGTCCCAATATCAACAAGTGAAAACAGTTCAATGACATCTTTGTTATGCATACGGATGCATCCAAGAGAAACATTTTTCCCAATAGATGACGGGTCATCGGTTCCATGAATTCCATAATGAGGCTTCGACAACCCCATCCACCTTGAACCATATGGCCCCCCAGGATTGATCTCTTTGTTCACGATTAAATACTCACCAGTAGGCGTCGGTGTAAGGATTTTCCCAACTGCAATCGGGTACGTTTTTAGCAAACGACTCGCATCATACAATTTAAGCCTATGCTGTGTTACAGAAACATCAATCCAAAGCGCCATTCGAACTCATCCCCCTGAACCCTTTTCAATATATGTATGGGAGGGTCGGATTGAGGGTGCCATGTCATCCCAGATCATTGACTCTGTGCTAAGTCCTTTTTATGCCTGATTACGAGCTGTTTATTGAGTCAATCCCTTTTGAACTTGAAACATCAATCCTGTATCGTTTTTACCATCGAAGCTAATTTATGTACTGTTTTCATATTCCGCATCGTTACGGGAACACCTATCTTTTGAAATTGAACGGCCAGCTTGGAATTCCGCACACCTTCCCTGAACAATAGATAAGCATTTTTACCATTGAACTGGCACTCTTCTGCATCACTGTTAAAAGATCGCACATGCTCGATTCCATCGCTTGGAGGTTCTTCCGTCAGAAAAGCGATATGTATGCTTTCGACCTCTAGCAACTTTTCAAAGTCGTATGGACAATTGGTTATGATCGTATCAAATTCCTCTGCCGTTCTCAAAACTATTGTACTGGTGAACCCGAATTTTCCGCTGAATTCTCGCTCAATTCGTTCTCGTAACAAGACCATGTCCTCATCTGACTCAAACAGGACATTCCCGCTCTGAATATACGTTTTTACATGTCGTAATCCTATTGACTGTAATAGTTGCTTCAAATCAGCCATCTTCACTTTCTTGTGTCCACCAACATTGATAGCTCGTAACAATGCGATATATATCATCGTACTCCTCCCCCATCTTTCAATAATTGTTTCCAAACTTTCCATGCGTGTAAGTACTGTTTCAAATCATTCGGATGGTGTTTTATACACGTAGCAACTCGAAAATATAATGCTAGAATCATATCCTCTGCTATTTCATTTTCGTGAAAGGATGTACCTTTTAGCTGTTCAACAATGTTCAGTAAAATCGAAAACTCCAAATCATCTGGTGACGAACAAAATGCATAAAGAATATCATACATTTTACGGCCAACCACTGGGATCGGATCGATAATTCCTGTCAGCTTTCGTTGATCAAACAAAAAGTTATGAACACCGAAGTCCCCATGTAAAACATATAATTGTTCATTCTTAAGCCTCTTTCTTCTGTATAAGTGAGTGTCCTTTACCAAAAGATGATCCTCATCCTTAAGATAAGATCCAATTACAGATTTAGAATAACTGAGGTCCTCGTCTACATGTTTCGGATCCTCAACCCATTCGTACTCCTCTAAGCACTCAGGTTGAACATAATGCTGAACGAAATGAGTGATCAAGTCATACATGAGTGCCTGTTTCGATCCAGAGCAATAATTCGTTTCACCTGGTACATAGTCATAAATGAAAAACCGGTATGCAGGATCTACAAATTGTATATTCGGTAACAATTGAAGCAGTTTATAGGTTTGATAAAATCGCACTTCTTCAGCAATACGTTGAGGGTTGTTCGATTTCAGTATATACATGTTCGGTTCAGCATTGGTGCCGATAACCCCAACAGTACTCTCAGTTCCACCTTTCAGTTCATTCCAATGACTGATAGAATCAGGCAGTATTTGATTTTTTACTAAATCATCTATTATTTTCTCCAGCATAACGCACTCCATCTTTAAGCTATTTAATTATCATGTCTAAAATCATATTCCTCGTGTGGCACATCGAGCTTATGCCCGTTGATTTCGACGGTATTATTATCTTTCCATGAAATCGATGCCTTATTTTCACGATAGTTCCAGTAGATCGTTTTCGACTTATCAACTACTTGATTAAAAACTAATTCACCACGGACGGAATACGAGGCTGTCGCACCACCGTTCGTAACATAAGCCTTCAATGTGTACCTCCCATCTGGAGACGTTTCTTCAGTTAAAAATTCACCAGCAGGCAGCCTCGCCATGTCAAAAAAAGACCAATAAACAGCATAGGTGATCAGTCCAACAATTAACAAGCTGCCTATTGTAAGAAACCGTAATACCCTCTTATGTATTTTCTTCTTTTCATAATTAACATCCAAGTCTTTCAAACTGTTTGTCCCCTTATCCAAAACAAATCAAATCCCCAATTCAATTTATTTCGTGAAAAAAAGGTTAAACCCTTTTTGTTTTAATGTAGATATCATATTTAAAAAAGCCGGCTGGTCCATATTGGATGCCGGCTTATTATATAAGCTTCAAAACTATATTTCTAAAAAAATTATCTTCTTGTTGAATCACTTTGCAACAAGTACAGGGCAATTCGCATGAGATACCACTTTTTGACTGACACTGCCTAAAACTAATTTTTTCAACCCGCTAAGGCCGCGGCTACCAATGACAATGATATCCATGTCTTTTCTTTCTGCATACTCACAAATTGAATGTGCTGGTTCTCCTTCTAATAATTGAGTCGTTACTTTGGGGTGACGGGTCTGTACATCACTTTTCGCCTCACTTAGAAATTCCTGATGTCTTTCAACGCTTGCATCAGCTTGTCTTAAGTCTTTCTCCAAGACTCCAGGATGCTGCCCACTTATAGGGTAGCCTGCACGATAAGATGGCATCACCATTTCCTCATTGACAAGAACCACCGTTAATTCTGCCTCGTCTTTTTTTGCCAAGTCAGTACCTATTGCTAATGCCTGCCTACTTCCATCGGACCCATCAATGGGAACAAGAATATTCTTATACATTATGATCATTCTCCTTTCTTCCCTTTCGAGTATTTACTAACTGTCATAGGAAAAGAGGACGGGTTGGAATATATATCAATCATAGGGAACTCAGATGCATCACATGATTATATGTTTTCTCATATAATCTCCCTCCCTTTAGTAGTGCTCTACCCTTTTTTAATATTTACAAAACTTTTTATCATCGTGTACGGGAATATATGAAATACCTAAAGATACGCCAAATTTAGTCCATCCTATACATAATAATAAGAGAAGTAGCTTTACTCAATTTTATTTAACTACTTTACATACCGACGGTCGGTATGTTATATTAGCCTTAACAATAAATCTGACGACAAAGGATGAAAAGTATTGGACCGGGAATCGAAACGAAAACGGACAAAAAAGTTACTATTGGACGCAACAAAAGCATTAGTACTAGAAAAAGGGTGTAACAATATGACCCTGAACGACATTATTAAACGTACGGGACTTTCCAAAGGAGCTATATACCATTACGTAAAAAGCAAGGATGAACTATTGGCTTTAGTTTTACAGGAGAGGATGGAGGAAATCAATGAGCGCTTTTTTGCCGAAGTAAACCAAGGAAAAAAAGAGTTTGAAGGACCATTGAAGGAAATCGTTAACAAATTGCCACCACTACAAGACCCCCACGATGCAACAAATCGAATCTTTCTTTATTTGTTAGCGAAGAATGATCAGCCAGCTGTCAGTGAAATAATCAATGAATTTTACCATCAGGCCGTCCAATTGTCCAAACAATGGATTACAGCCGGTCAGCATGCTGGGGTCATCCCCTCATCGGTTAATGCAGATAAGACAGCTGAGTTATTCATACTGATCTCCAACGGGTTCCGTATGCGCAGTTCCATCTCCAATCATTCCCACGCATTCAGTACAGATGATTTTTCAATACTTATGGCGGACTTACTGCAATCAAAACAAAAATAAAAGAAAGGGTGCGAACTCATTGAACGTTTTGTTGTTTTTGCACATTTTTGGAGTAGTTATTTTTCTTGGGAATATTATCACGGCAGCATTTTGGAAAGTTAGTGCTGACATAAAAAAGGATCCTCAGCTTATTCATAACACTGTGAAAAACGTAATGTTGGCTGATTTCATCTTTACACTGCCTGGATTAATAATCATCATTGTTTCCGGCAATCTAATGGCTGTTCAATCAGGCTATTCAATGCATACTTTCAATTGGCTTACTTTGTCACTATTCCTGTTTGTATTAACCGGTATTATCTGGTTAGTGATACTAATACCGATGCAGCGAAGTATGATCCGTCACAGTGCCCGATCAATAGACGATGGCAACATTTCGAATGAGTATCGGAAAGCGTCTCGTTATTGGGCAATTTTTGGAATTGCAGCAACTTTATTACCTGTAGTTATTTTGTATCTTATGGTTACCAAAGCATCTTAATTAATAGGAGGAGATGAATTAAATGGTTCCGTTTATTGTTCTAATTGTTACTTTTCTCATGTTTAGTGTAATTGGTTTTTTTGAATTACCTTTGAATGAATGGCAGACATCGTTGCGCCTCGCTATTGCTCTTATGTTCTTATTTACAGCAATGGCGCATTGGGGAAAGAGACGTCCAAATCTTATTAAAATGGTACCTCCTTGGTTGCCAATTCCCAATTTCATCGTAACTATTACAGGAATATTAGAGATTACTGGCGCTATAGGTCTACTGATACCAATCACTTCAAGTATCGCTTCGATATGTTTGGCCATTTTACTAATTGTTATGTTTCCGGCTAATATTCGTGCTGCAAAGTTAAGTGTCAAGATTGGTGAAAGACCAGCAACTTCCCTATTACCAAGAACAATCCTGCAGTTTATATTTGTTACTGCGGTAATTTTAGCCGGGTAGTGAATTTGTAGTATATTCCAAAACAAAGACGCTTTCCCTATTATGAAAAGCGCCCTTTAACGGAAGATCGTTCTGGAAATTTCGGATCAGTGATATTCAAAAAAGCCCCCATTGTGGAACAATTGACCATTAATTATTATTGTTCATATATCAATCTAATAGAAGTTCATAACTGTTGTATTCTCTTCCCCTATTATCAAAACCGCGTACGTTAATTGAAAAATGGCGCTTTTTATAATTAAAGCCTGTGTTTGATAAACAAGCAAACTGTTCCTTGATACTGAATACGGTTTCTGAATTATTCTAACTCATGATAATTCCATAAACCCAGCTGTCCTTTTGCAGCAATTAGATTATCCAAGACATTCACATTAGATAATAACCAACCATATCTACCTTTATTAAAATCACCAAGGTGATATTCATTTCCTGATGCAATGTAATATTCATTACCTAATACAGCTGAATCTCCTTTATCTTCAATAACCTCAAAGCAACCTTCGAGATTACAAGTAGCAAGTATCATTCCCGTTGGTAAGTCGTTTAAGAGGACAATTCCGTGTTTTTTCAATGTTTGGACTATAGGTATCCTTTTAAAAGCAGTACGATCAATTTTCTTGCTTGAATGTATAGCTAAACTCCCTTTATACTTTGTTCTCCAAGACCTAGTTTCAAACTTTTTTTCACCAAGAGCAATAAGCGTTGCCCAGGGTTGTATAATTGAAATTACTTTCACCAAAATTCCTACCTTCCTTACGTCTGAAAGTATATTAATTTCTACGTTGTTTTACTTCTTCAAGTATTCTGAGGCTTTACTTCAATAATAAGAAGCTAATCTCTTCTTAAATTAAAGCCCCCTTTTCATGAAGACAAGATTCATTTCATTAATGAGTAATACCTCCGATTTTGGAATAATCCATGTTTAGTGGCGTGGCCCCCACAACATTACTGACACTCCAAATATACATATTAATGCTCCAATCCAATCATAAAAATCAGGAGTTTTTTTATCAATTCCCCACCCCCATAAAATGGATAGTACTATAAAAACTCCTCCATACGCTGCATACACTCTCCCAAATGAGGGGAATGTTTGGAAGGTTGCAATAACACCATACAAAGCTAATGCTACCCCTCCTAACACACCCCAATACCATGGATAACCATCTCTTAAAGATAGCCAAATAAGGTAACCTCCCCCAATTTCAGCAAGTCCAGCTAACAAAAAAAGAAAAATCACTAACGTCAATATTGTATCTCCCTTCAACCTAACACTAATCGCACTTTCCATTTGGTTTTACTTTGGCAAAACATTCCGTCCAGGTTAAACATTTACATTGTAATCCAGAGTTTAAGATATCGAGCATAGCATTGATTTGATTCTTTTTTTCTTCTAGTTCGACGCGTTTTGTGCTTGCCATCTGTTTCCAACGATCCGACGGAGCTGTTTGTTGATCGAAACCTTCCAGAAGAATTATAACCTCTTGATTATTAAAACCCGCTGAATGGGCTATTTTTATAAACTTTATTTGATCCAATACTTGACTTGTATATCGTCTTTGCCCATTGACCCTCTTGGGATTCGGAAGCAATCCAATTGATTCATAATATCGTATCGCAGATGCCCTGATATCTGCTTCTCTTTCTAAATCACCGATTGTAAGTAAAGAATTCATTTTTAATCACCTCTTGACTTAAAGTTTACTTTAAGTATTATACTTTTACAAATAAGAGGAGGAATTATACATGAAAAAAACAGTAGCAGGTATTGGTTTAGTAGGTGTATGCACATTGTGTTGTTTATTTCCGCCGCTTTTAATTGGATTAGCTGGAATCGCGGGTATAGGTTTAGGTTTTTGGAAATGGGGACTCGTATTAAGTGCTTTATCATTGGTTGTTTATCTATTAACAAGAAAAACCTATCAATATAATAAAAATGAGGACTGTGATTGTTCTAAATCTTGTAAAACGTACAATTCGTGAAGGAGGATTATATTTGAAAACCAAAAGAATATTTAGATAATTGAGCTTTTATAATTTAACACTCAATTAGTAAACCGAGACCTAGATCACTTTAAAATAAAAATAATATATGATTGGAGAGATATAAACGGTGAGCCAAAATAATTGTAGGAGCAAAAACACACTGAACCTTTCTTGTAATCTTTTTGCTATTAACTCTAAGGAAAGATCTTATTATTACGACCTTAGAAATGAATTGAGCACATATCTTTCTGTGAAAGAAACAACTTCGGGGTATACATTTATTTACCCCAATCGTTCTTCGGTATTAATAAAAGTTGTGAAATGGATATCTTATGAATATCAGTGCTGTCCATTTATTCACTTTTCAATTAATGTAAGTGGTGAATCAGATGTAATAGAAGTAGATCTGACAGGTAATGAAGTTGTTAGAAATCTTTTGAAAGAAGAATTTAACTTATAGTAAAATTAAGACCTCTTGTGTCTCTGGTGGATACAAGGGGATCGTTTATTTAATAAAAGATAATGATGAAGACCGTATGTACAAAAAATCTTATTCAATTATATGGGCATATAGAAATAAAGATATTTTTTTACTTCTTCAAAAACATTATCATTCAAATAATTTATATTTCCTACCCTTTACTCCTCTCTAAAATCCGCTGTTAAAAAGCCCTCTCCTCAATGTAAACTGAGCGTTGTCATATGTATACCAAGCGTTTATAGCTTTATAATGATCAAGACGATAAACTGAATATGAAGGAGGCAGATAACATGAAAATTGGTGATCAAATTCGGACGGCACGCAAAAATGAAAATCTTTCACAAGAGCAATTGGGACAAAAAATGAATGTTACCAGACAAGCTATTTATAAATGGGAAAGTGGAAAAGGATACCCGGATATTCAAAATTTAATTATGCTAAGTGAATTATTTGAAATCAGTATCGATGAGTTAATAAAGGGAGACAGTTCCTTTCAACGTAAAATCAAAGTTAAAAGGGGTACAGGTATGTTCTCCGATCGCAATTTTTTATCATCATTAAGCTATTTTAGTTTCTTTTTCGCGCCATTTTTTTTCCCACTCCTTACCATGATATTCGGGTATGAAGAAATAAAGCGGCATGGAAAAAGAGCACTTATATCTCATTTAATTCCAATTACAACATTTATTTTTATGGTAATCATTTATATGATCATCTATTTTCTATCTACACAAGTAGAAGGAATAGGTGTGCCTAATTCCACAGTAGTTGGCAGCAGCATGATCTTACTCGCTCTGATCACGATAGGTGTTGCTATATGGAGTATTAAGGAAGGTGTAAAGCAATTAAGGTCATAAGTTTTTAATAATGAAAACAAATTTCTTAGAGGAGATAAAAATGAATGAAATAAAGGATAATCCCTTCTGGTTTCCCGGAAGCTGGGTAGGTGGAATATCACTCATCGTGGGACCAATCCTAGTTCTCTTGGCCACACTGCTTCGTAGCCAATTCCATTTCTTTTTTGATTCTCAGTTGACGCACGTTAGTTGTCTTTGGGCTCTTCACTCGCACCTTCCATGGGCGCATCGATCATCTGGCGTTTCAGCTGATCGACCTCCAGAATCTTAAGATAGCCACGGAAACTGTCGACAAATCATATTCAGCTTTTCATATTATACGTCATTTTAACGAACAAATAATGCGTTAAATACTCCCGAGATAAAAGTATACTAAGTTATCCTTGAGCTCTAAGTTCTCATTAAACATTAACTTCCTCATTACTCAAAGAGCAATCACTTTTTGAAACAAATCGCCGCCTTTAATAAACCTTTTTGGTTTTTTACAGTAAATTTTCTACTTTTTAAATAAACCCACATGTCTTTAACGTATCTCCATCCGTTATGGTCTAGGGTAAAAATAACAACGATTCCACTTATCAAACAGCGATTATTGTTTTATTTCCTTTCTTCAATTAAGACTTCCTATGGGTATATTTCAATTACAGATTGGCTTGACCATGGAAAAATAAGTTGATGCTTGGGAGGCAGAAATTTTATCATTTGCTCAACTCGATTTTCAAATTCTTTATCAAATTCAACCAATCCAGAGGGTTGTCGAGATTCTTTTTAGCAATACGTATGAACATTACATTGATCTAAGCGATGTGGACGTTGCTAAAATCAATATGAAACAACCAATATAAAAAAGCACATGATTTCATGGAAACCACATGCCTTTTATTGAGTAGATTTATAGTTGTGTTCGGATGTCCCAAAGCTCTGGGAAGAATCGATGGTCCAGTACTTTTTTCAAGTAGGAAACTCCGGATGATCCGCCTGTCCCCATTTTATGACCGATGATCCGCTCGACTGTTTTCATATGCCGGAATCGCCACTGCTGTAGCCAATCCTCAATGTCGACAAGCTTCTCCGCCAACTGATACAGATCCCAATATTGATCGACATTACGATATACCTCTACCCAAGCTGCTTGAACCGTTTCATCCCCTTCATACGTTTCAGAGAAATCACGATTCATCAGGTCTGGATTGATGTCAAATCCAGCTTCTGAAAGTGCCTGAATGGCAACATCATAAATGCTTGGTGCTTCGAAGGCTTCTTTTAGATGCGCATGCAATTCCGGGTCTTTTTTATAAATCGTCAATACGTGCGGTGTTTTGTAGCCGAGTGCAAATTCAATCATGCGATATTGGTACGATTGGAAGCCAGAAGCTTGTCCGAGCTTATCTCGAAATTCCAAGTACTCGGCAGGCGTCAACGTTGAAAGAACATCCCATGCCTGGATAATTTGCGATTGAACCTTCGATACACGAGCGAGCATCTTAAACGCTGGCTGAAGCTCTCCTTTTTTGATCGAGTCGATCGCTGCATTCAACTCGTGAAGAATCATTTTCATCCATAGTTCACTGACTTGATGAATGATGATGAAAAGCATTTCATCGTGATGACCAGACAAGCGTTTTTGACTGGATAAAAGACTGTCTAGCTGCAGGTACTCACCATACGTCATGTTATTGACAAAGTCGGTATGAATTCCTTTTTCTGTTACATACTTTTCCTTTTTAGGTTGATTGTTGTTTGTCATATGATCCACTCCTTATGCTACAACTCCGCGTTTATTTTCGAATTTCTTGTATTGTTCTTCTTCCATGATCTTTTTTAAAATCTGAACCGATTTCCACACTTCTTCAAAAGTATTATAAAGTGCAACGGGTGCAAGACGGATTCCATTCGGGTTGCGGAAGTCCGGTACGATATTGTTTTCTTTTAACGCTTTGCAAATCCGTGCTGCTTCTTTATGTTCAAGGTAGACGTGTCCCCCACGCCGATCGTCAACTAAAGGATTGCTGATTTTAAAATCAAAGTCCTTTAGCTCATGGTTGATCAAATCCATCAAATAACGCGTTAGACGTAACGATTTTTCACGAAGGCGATCGATTCCAGCTTCGTTAAAAATCTCAAGCGACCCGATTAATGGGGCGACACTCAACATGTGCGGCGTACCGATTTGAAATGCCCCTGCATTGTTTGCCGGAGTCAGCTGATGATCCATGTCAAACTGCTTCTGTTTGTCAGAGCTGAACCATCCGGATAGTCCCGGAGTTGTCCCGAGATGCTTTTCATTCACATACAAGCCGCCAACCCCGCCAGGCCCAGCATTCAAATACTTGTAATTGCACCAGAACGCAAAGTCAACGCCCCATTCACTTAACGAATGCGGGATAGCCCCGATCGAATGACATAGGTCAAAGCCGATCACGATATTCCGCTTGTGTGCTTCCTCAGTCAACCGCTTCATATCAAGCACTTGACCGCTTCTATACATGACACCAGGAAGCATGATCAGGGCAACGTCATCCGTCATCGCTGCAATGATGTCCTCCTCCTCGACGATTCGTCCGTCCTTACTTTTCACTTGAATCAAGTGCTCATCAGGATCGTACCCCTTCAGCTTAAGTTGGCTTTGGAGTGCGTATATATCGGAAGGGAACGTCAATTCATCCGCTAAAATTTTCGTTCGGCTACCCTTTGGCTCAAAAAAAGTTGAAACGAGCTGATGCAGATTGACCGTGGTGGAACCGGTTACAATTACTTCTTCAGATTTAGCACCAACAAGCGGAGCGGACATCTCCCCCAACTGTTCTGAGAGATAAAACCAAGGGTGCTTCCCTTCCGTCCAACCGTCGATCCCAAGCTTTTTCCAGGAATCTAATATATCAAGTAATGCTGTTTCTGCACGTGTTGAAAGTAACCCAAGTGAATTTCCATCTAAATAGATTGCGTCCTCTTTTACGTAAAATTCGTTTCGAAAGCTTGCGAGTTCATCTTCTTTGTCTAATTGTAGTGCATAATCACGTGAAGGATCTACTGCATTTATGCTCATATTGTATCGTTCCCTTCAATGTTAGTAATCAATAACTCTACTATACTATTCATCGGTATATAAAATAAAGGCTGTATTTTGAAATAAGCAACTAGTAGATAAAGGGAACCAGCTTCTTAGATTTTTTTTGATATTCTACAAAATCCTTCCCGTACTTCTCCTCCAAATGACGATCAAGCATCGGGATGTTATAAAAAACGAACAAGCAAATCAGAAGTAGAGGGATCAGAAGTGCCCAAGGATTACGAGTTAAAAGAGCAAGGGCAGTCACCCATAACACATCGCCAAAATAATTGATGTGTGTGGAATACTTGAACAATCCTTCATCATACACTTTCCCTTTGTTCTCAGGTCGCTTTTTCCATTGATCCCGTTTCCATTCTGAAAACGTATTGACCCAAGAACCGGCTAAAAACAACAAAACAATCATGCCATCCCAAATCGTAATCGCCTCTGCAGTTGTCAAGCTGAACAAAGAAAAGCCGATGTAATAAAGTCCGAATGCAAACGGAATGCTGAATGCCTCCTCCCAGTGAATCGAACGTTTCAACAAATAGTAGATTGTGAACATCATTCTAATGTAAACAATCATATACAATATCAACAACATCAGCTGCCTAGACCCATTTCCAGGTCCCAATGTCCAACCCCACCAACTATTTAATGTCTCTTCTCCTCCAAATAAAATCCATCCCGAAGTAGCAAGAATGACGGTTTGTATAATGGTTAATACGATACGCTGAGGCATGGATTTTCCCTTATATTGATATAAACTCATACCATACACCTCTTCATTGAAGTTTTGAAATCATAACTTGATAATGTTTCATAATTATTATATGCTTTACTAACTAGCAGTACAAGAATTTTTTGAAATATTTTAAAGTTTATATTTCAAAAATATATTTATTAGAGACAGAGGTGGAGGACTTGAACGGCTTTGAACAGCGGAGTGAGTTGAAAAAGTCACAAATCAGGCAAGCGGCACTTAAGCTATTATCTAAGTTAGAACCATTCACAATCAAAGACATAGCAAAGGAAGCCAAAGTGTCACAAGTTAGTATTTATAATTACTTCGGAAGTAAAGATTCTCTTCTAATGGATATCATGAAAAATCAAATGGAAAGTACAGTCGCAGAGTACCATACATCTTTAAAACGAGACATTGCCTTTCCAGATATCATAAAATCAATAATGATGAACGAAAACTTGATTTTAAATTTTATGAATACATGTTTGGAAGAAATCAATGAAAAGGAACCATTCCTGAAGATGGTTGAGGAGTTTCAAAAAGAACAGTTAATCCCTTATTTTATTGAATTGATGGAGATGGGAAGTAATCTAGGTTACATCGCTCCAAACCTACAAACTTCAGATTTACTCTTCTACTTTTCAATGTACCAAAGGGAGATGCATTACTTGACCAAGCAAAAAACCAACTTGCAAAATAAAAATGAGGAAGCTTCAATTTCTGAGGAAAAGCTCGTTCAACTGTTCTTTTATGGATTAATCGGGAAATCATAAATGCGGAATTCAAAAAACACCGATTGGATAAACCGACCGGTGTTCTGATATCTCGTTTTATAAATATTTTTCTATCTTAGGGAATACCTTCAATGCAGTATTGTAGAACACATCCTCGTGATACCCCTTTGGAATGATGTCTTTTACGAATTCAATGTACGGTTCAACTGGTACGAGCGGCCAATCTGTACCGAACAAGAACTTTTTATAATTATCGGTGAACGTCAATGCATGCCTCAGGTGATTAAAGAAGCGTGGTGAATCTTGATACCGTTTAATGTCAGCAGCAGTTCCGACCACTAATCCTGATAAATCGGCAAACATATTCCGGTTTTTGTATACAACCTCAGCACCATCTAATGTCCATGGGTCACCGAAATGTGCCATCACAAAGTTCACATCACGGTGTTGTACGGCTACTTCGTCTAATGTCAGCGGATGTGAGTACTTCAATAATCCACGTTCAGAATATGTATCGCCTGTATGGAAAACGACCGGAAGCTCGTATTTTGCAGCAAGCTTGTAAATAGGCTGGTAAACGTCGTCATACGCATAAAAAGGATAATAGCCTAAGTAGATTTTGATTCCAACAACTCCTGGATCATCGAGCGTTTTTTCGAGGTCGCTTAAGTCCTGTGATTCAAGCTGATAAGGATTGACCCCCACACAATAAACGATGGATGCCGGGATACGTGCGTCAAGATCCAATCCCATCGGTGTAGGGGAAGAAGGATCCGGAAACCCCTCCTTCTCTTTTTCAACCAACCCCATCCCTATTCCCAGGACAACATTCGCGTCCTCATACTCCTTCACGATACCATCATACGAATAATTGACTTTTGATAGGTCGGTGGCTGTTTTTTTGAAGCTTTCAATCTCTGAAAAATGCATATGTGCGTCAATGATTTTCATAGCTACCCTTTCTTGATCACTTAATGATATCTATTTTTTCGTGTATGGTCCCCATGAACCTATCATGAGGACACTTTTCTCGGATTATTGCCTTGAACTGTCCGCATAAACCTCTCATGACGACAGTTTGATCGAAGTATTGCTTTAAACTGTCCGCATAAACCCCTCATGCGGACAGTTTAATCGGATTATTGCTCTGAACTGTCCGTATAAACCTTTCATGACGACAGTTTAATCGGATAATTGCTTTGAACTGTCCGCATAAGCCTCTCATGACGACAGTTTGATCGAAGTATTGCTTTAAACTGTCCGCATAAACCCCTCATGAGGACAGTTTGCCTGTATTATTGCTCAGAACTGTCCGCATGAACCTCTCATGAGGACAGTATACTCGGATTATTGCTCTGAACTGTCCGTATGAACCCCTCATGAGGACAGTTTAATCGGATAATTGCTTTGAACTGTCCGCATAAGCCTCTCATGACGACAGTTTGATCGAAGTATTGCTTTAAACTGTCCGCATAAACCCCTCATGCGGACAGTTTAATCGGATTATTGCTCTGAACTGTACGTATAAACACCTCATGAGGACAGTTTGCCTGTATTATTGCTCTGAACTGTCCGTATGAACCCCTCAAAAGTTTGCCAGAGTTTTTAAAATCGGATGGATTTCAAGCTATCGAGGGCACGATCCTCGACAACCTCCGTGCCAACCTTGAAAAAGACTGGTGTAGTAAAAAATCTCCTTCCATGTTCAATGTTTAGCTTCGATTGGAGAGATAACATCATCACTTCTTTATTGATGTAGGACTCGAGCCTTGCTTCATTCATATCCGAGATGATTTGAAGTCTTTCCTCGTGATCATCCGCTCCAAAAACGACATTGCGACCTACTCTTATCTCTTGCTCTCCTTTACCGCCATAAACCTTTTGCCACTCACCGGTCACGTTCTGGAAATTCCCCCACGCATTCGAGGAATCGTCACTCGGATTAAAGAAACAATACGTGTCCCAGTTCTTCATATCCATGAACCTTCCTGCGTTTTGGATGATTTCTGTCGTTTGGCATAGGACAGGTGAACCAGGTAAAAGCAAGAAATATTGATGGAATTCGAACCCTTTGTATTTTTCATGTTCACGCAATTTGACGACGACCTTCAACCCTTCCCACTTGTTCCCTTTCGTATCGTAGACGGTCGCGAACTCTGTATGCCGTTTTTCCTTCAATATCGAATTCGGACTCACTTTACGAAGGGAATTTCCAATTCCACCTGGCCACGGATTCCACCATGATTTCGGGTGTACCTTCGGAAAGGAGGAGTCCAGCCATTCGCGACCGTTCGCCTTCAATGAGAATAAACTAGGGTAATAGTCAGGGGCAACGGAAATTTCCAACGGACCATTGCTGCATGAGTAGGTGCTGATCCCCTCTTTTTCACCAGTTTCATAACGAACCGATTCACTACCCTTTTTTATAAAAAGAGAATCTTCTCGAATTGCAATAGAGTCCAAGATTATATGTGAAGATAGGATTCCGGTATCCCGTCCGCCCTCTACTTCTACTGAAAATTCCTTCGTTTTTACCGTATCCTCTTTTGTGAATTTCTCGGTCTTTAAAATCGTGTCGTCTAGACGTATATCGATCGTTCCATTAAAATAAGAAGCCTTGTAATCAGTGACACGAACAGGGATCGATTGCTTTTTAAATACAAACGGATTGTCTCCATTAACTTCAAACGCGAGATGGTCGGTCAACGGTTCCTTTTCAACCGATTGTTGCCGTGCAAATTCCCGGAATGAATGCCAGTCCTGGAATGCGCCGATGGTCATGAATACTGGATTCGTTTTGACCGATTCCTTACCTTTCAATCTACCGATTCGGTGTTCGAAGTAGACGAACCAGCCACCGAAATTGATTTTGTCATAAGAGGACCAACAGATTCCACGAGGATTGTCGGAATCCCGGGAAAAGATCCAGTTTTCCGTAACCGAATCGCCTTTCCAATATTCGTGGAACGTACCGATCGAATCCTTCATTTCCACGAGCTTGTTTTCGTACGGAATGACTGCTCGCTCAAGGTTATGAAAGATCGGATTATTGAGCCAGAGCTCTTCCGCCAATGCATCCTCACCGATGTTCTCCACCTCATAATGAAGTTCGATGAGCCCCTCGCTGTATAGCTTCGCAACTGCATTTAGTTTCACTTCCGGAAATGCTTTTGACTGATACGTCGCCTTGTAGCCAACCGAACGTGCACCCTCGAAAAACTCGACACGTTCTGCTCGGATTTTTGAAAACTCTTCAGAAAAAGGCTTGCCTAGCTTCGGATAAATGAAAGCTGAATCCTGGTCATCCGTCTTTTCCTTGCCTGGAATCAACCAGTTGTCGAACTTCTCCAACCACATATGGTATTGTCCATTATAGACGTGATACATATCCTCACTTTCACCGGTAAAACCAGCACCGATCCCTTTAAAAGCGACAGCGATTTTCTTTGTAAAGGTCACCGAAGAACCATCTTGTTTCGTTGCCGTCACCTTGATTTCCGGACTGTAAAATCCGTGCTTTTTCAACGTATATCGAATTGGCACGGAGCATCTTGATTTCGGTTCCAGTGTAACCTCGACCTTGTTTCGGTCGAGCTGCATCAAATCACTTTCTGGAAGTGAAAACGAAAAGGCAACTTCCTCTTTGTAATTGTTTACGATGTCAACATAGAGTGATGCGGTTTTACCGACGAACGTCAGGTTATCCGTAATATGACACTCTACATTTGCTGGGAATTTCGGCATCAGGCCAACCTTGAACGACGCTTGTTTCCCATTGATTTTCACCGTTGTATTGACGGTCGGATGCGTTCTCCAAATGCTCTGTTCTTCCTCCACCTTCCCGACGAAAAACGGAGCCTCGACTGTCGTTTCCTCGTCGACCTCGACCGCTTTTCCAAACGAGAATCGGATGTTACTATTATCTTGACCTTGAAAGGAAATCGTCAGCGGATTCCCTGTCTTGTTTTTGATGTGATAACGAATCTTATATTCTGAGCCGAATACGAGTTTAAAGTCTTCGATCGTTGCAGTAATTTGGTAATCGTCTGTCTCAATCGAACGGAGACCTCTTCCGAACCGTTCAAACTCCATTTTCAGTAATCGGCCTTCGTTGGACCAAGAATACTCATAATAATGGAAATCATTTTCTTTGTTTCCGTCCGGTTTTACTTCAATTGTTCTTGTGCTCGCTTCATACCAATTCAAATCCTTAAAAAAGTCTTGAACCGCTTCAGTATGTAAGACCGTTGGCATGAAATTCATCAAGTGGGTTGCATCATCGCGTTCTTCCCAAAAGAATCCGCATTTTTTATATAATGGAACGGCTTTCGTATTGCCAGGCCATGTGTATAGGTCAAGACGAGGCCATTTCATCTCGATCGATCGTTCTAGTGCTTTTAAAAGGAGCATTTTCCCGATCTTTTTTCCATGATAATCGCCTCGGACATTAAGTAAAGGAATATAGAGGGCACCTTCGTCCTCACGATATTCTCCCAGACTGCAATAGCCGACTACTTTTTCACCGTCTAACGCCAAGTATAAATGAAGGTTCGTCGAATTTGCCTCTTGCTTCAACACTTGCTCTTCGGTTTGGATGGAATTCCCTCCACCCCAGCCATCACGGCTGTTGTTCCACATTTCTGCTACAGCGGCAGCATAGCTAGGATCGTATTCTACAATTCTAATTTGATCTACTATTTGATTCATGCGCTAATCCTCCATATTAAATTTCAGTTGAACGTCCACTATACCTCAGTTATTAAAAAGAGTTGTTTTCGCTTTTGCAATCAAATTATCTGCTTCATCATAAATCAGACATTCTGCATGTGAAAGAGTTCTTCCTCTCTTTATTAAATCGGCAAATGCAATTAAGTGCTTTTGTTCTCTTGCACCTTTTAAAAACGTTACATTCAAGTCGACCGTGACTACCTTCTGTTGGTTCTCTTCATCAGGTTCTATCGTATTGCACATCGCAACATCAGCGAGTGTAGAAATGATACCACCATGGACAACCCCAAGGCTGTTTATATATAATGGCTTGATCGGTAAATTTACTTTCACTCGGCTTTCATTAATTCTCTCGTATTCCAAATCTAAAAATTGGTCAAATGGTTGTTGTATGAACACTTGTCCCACCCCTATCAAAATTGGACCATTTTTCCATATTCGATTCCATCGGTATATTTCCTTCAAGAAATAAAGGGATTTTTCATTTATAAAAAAGAATTACCAGTGGGTAGCTATTTTTAATTTTCTAATAAGAGCGTTATAAAATAGAAATAGAAAATATTATAAAGTTGCTATTGATTGTTAAAAAAACTCCCCCATTTTGCTTTCTGGGGGAAAACTTGAGGTGACGGAGTGAACATCCTGAGAAAGATTTACCCTATATTAGGGGTTATTTCAATAATAGCTTATTATTACACACAAATTATATGGTTCCACTTATTCGCTATGATTGTCTTTTGCTCTTTCTTTCTATTAAACTTTGTAATTTCATGTAGGACAAAAAATTATACTTGGATTGGAATTTCTGTTGTAGCAATGGTTATTTTAATTGCCCTATTAGTTCCTTTTTATCAAAAAGAGCTTTTGTAAGATTGTATTCTAAGCTGACACATCTCCTAAGCTACGGTTGCCTTCACATCGGCTTGTGGTATCTTCTTGATGCTGAGTACAAACAGTGTAGCGACGATACATAGTGCTCCTGCAGATATAAATGTAATCGTATAACCATGGAAAATTTCATAGAAGTAGCCGCCCAAAAATGCAGCAACTCCTGCTCCCACCTGATGAGCAGCGAAAACCCATCCGTATATAATTGCTCCACGCTTTTTTCCGAAATAATCCGTGGCTAATCGGATCGTAGGTGGAACCGTCGCAATCCAGTCCAGTCCGTAGAAAACTGCAAAACCAATTAGCAATAGGTACGATTGGTCCTCCAACACAAACGGTAGCGCTAACAGAGATAATCCCCGCAGGCCATAATACCAAAATAAGAGCCAACGATTATCAAGCCGATCAGACAACCAACCAGAAAACATCGTCCCGATAATATTAAAAATACCCATGAATGCGAACAAGCTGGCGGCCTGTACCTCAGGAATACCATTGTGAGTCGAAGCTGGAATAAAATGCGTACCGATAAGTCCTGTAGTTGACAATCCACAGATAAAAAAGCTAATTGATAGTAACCAAAACGGTACAGAACGAGCACCAGTCCATAAGGTTTCGAAGGCTGCCTTTACTGGGTTCTGTCGTTTAGTCGTAATCGGACTAACGTCTTGTTTTATCATCCCATAAGGAAGCAGGCCTTTCTCTGAAGGCTTATCCTTCATCCAGATGGCTATGATCGGTATCATTAGTGCTCCCAAGCCGATAAAAACATACAGCCCTGCGCGCCATGAGTATTCCTCCGTTAAATAGGCAAGCAACGGCAGGAAAAGCATCTGCCCTGCAGCCGTACCTGCCATAAGCAAACCAAGCACCATTCCCCTTCGTTTTTCAAACCAGTTATTCGCAACCGTCGCAGAGAGAACGGTAAGAAAGACCCCACATCCAATTCCGATTATAATTCCCCAGATCAGATGAAGTTGCCAAATCTCGAACATAAACAAACTTACGATCAATCCGAACACCAACAGGAGCATTGCATAAACCATCGTTTTTCGGATCCCCGCCCTCTCCAATCCAGCCGCGATGAACGGACCGGAAAAGCCATATAGTGTCAGGTTAATTGCAAACGCAAAGGATATCGCAGAACGACTCCATTCAAACTCTTGCTCCAAAGGGATCATAATCACACCAGTTATCGAGCGAATGCCTGCTGCAAGGAGCACCGCGAAAAATGTAAGCCAAACGACAATCCATCCATAGTGCATAGGAAGTTTCCTCCAAAGGTTATTGTATAAAATTTATGTTATTTTCTTGGCACCATTCTTTTGCTATTTGTTTATACCGATCATCGCGGTATGTGAACCAATCATCTTCAATTCCCAAAACTTGTATCGTATCTTTGAATCTTCTAAAGGCACCCTTACATTTTATTGCTTTAAACAATCTTTCACGTGTTTCTTTTTTTTGAATGGTAAAACAAAAGTCCTCTATCATTTCATATTCATGGATCTCATATTGATTTGGTAATCTTACGTAATCTTCATCATTCTCTATAATATCAATAGCAGTTTCATGTTCCTCCTGTTGCCACTTGGATAAATGATCTACTGGTTCTCCATCTTCAGCGGTTCTAAGACTATCGTCAGCAACAGACAGGACAGTTCCTGTTTTTGTATGCAAGAATGTACTATAGCCGTCAAATTGCATATCAATGCCTTCGAATATATCGCTTAGTTTTACTCGAATTAACATGTAATCACCTTCTATTTTCATTCTGTTCGAATTTGTTTTTACCAATGTTTAATCAGAGTAATGAATCTCTTGAACATCCCATTCGTTTCTTGGTTTTTTCGTTAAATAAATGTCTACATAAATATCTTTTTCTTCACCTTTTACTTTGATCGTAAAATATGCTTCACCATATCCGTTGGTTATTTGAATACTACCAGCTGGTAAAAATCCAAACCCTTCTATTCCACCTGTTTCCCTTATAATCTGACTACTATCTTCTATGTAGTTTTCTGCCGTTTGATAGGAATCTGTTCCTTTAAACATGAACGCAATCGAAACAAACATGATTACCGCTAATAAAATGATGGTTAATAACACTGCAATAATCTTTTTAATAGCGCTCACTTCTCTTACTTTTACAACAGCTGTTTTAGCTAGTCTATCTCCTAATCTCTGTTTATTGCTCCTAGCCGCTAATACGACAAATTCAATCGGCCATATAACTATAGTCAAATTTCTTAAAATTAACTTTGTTAGCGGTGGAATGGTTTTTAAATTATCTTCATCCCGAACGCCTAATCCGAAAATCCACTTCCCTATACTTACCCCTTTAACTACATCTTTCAATGAATAAAAAATAAAAGCAAAAAACATTGCTATCCAAAAAACTGTCAATACTATTCCAGATTCGCTATTATCCTGATTCATCATATAAAACACAAAAGGAATAACGATAATAAAAGATATAATGACGTGATCAATCAAAAAAGCAAAGACTCGACTTGTTCTCGTAGCGAGTTGTGTATGATTCTCCACCAAAAGCACCTCCAGCATACTGTAATCTTCATATACTTATTAAAACATAATGCTGACATCTTAGAGACCTATAACGCTTTGAATACTTATGATTCCAACTCCTCTTACCCGCTATCCATCTCAAGATTCGAAAGAGTTAATGTTTCAGGATATGTCAATGCTTTTTCTTCTTGAGACTATCGAGACGGCCGTCCACGACTATTATTCTAAATTGTTGTATGATAACCCATTGGTATATCCAATCGATGTCCTAAAAATGAAGAGGGTAGGCAGATTCAGGACCTTTCATTTTATGATCACGCTTGAAGTAACTCCAGTTGTTGGACCGTATATATCTGTTGGGAAAGACCGTTTGACTATGATCCAGTCAAGGTCGATTTAGCCAATAAAAAAAAGCATGTGGTTGTGTTGCTTAGCCACATGCTTATTGTATTAAAACGATTAGACCTTCAGGCTGTTTATCGCTTCGATCAATGTCGTGACGATGAAGCTTAAGTCGTCGTGCTCGATGTTCAGCGGCGGTGCAAGTGTTAGCACATTATTGTAGCCTGCAACCGTCACCCCGTTCTTCCCGATGATCAATCCATTCGTTTTACACGCTGTGATGACTTCATTCACAAGATCCGTAGAAAGTGGTTCCTTTGACGTTTTATCTGCGACAAGCTCGACCCCTACTAACAGTCCTTTTCCACGAATATCACCAACGTAAGGATGCGCCTGTAGTTTCGCCTGAAGATCGCTGCGTAAATGATCACCTAATTCTTCTGACCGTTCACACAGCTTCTCGTTCTCCATAATTTCAAGGTTTTTCAAAGCAAGTGCACACGCGGCTGGATTTCCACCGAATGTGTTAATATGACGGAAAAAGTCGTACTCTTCAATTCCATTAAAAGCTTCGTAAATTTCCCTACGAACCGCTGTTGCTGCGAGCGGTAAATATGCACTTGTGATTCCTTTTGCCATTGTCACGATATCTGGCTGGATGCCATAATTTTGAAAACCGAATGCTTTCCCAGTCCGACCGAATCCACAAATGACCTCATCGACAATCAAAAGTGCACCGTGCTTTTTACAAATCTCTTTCGCTGCTTTCATATAACCGTCTGGCGGAACCAGAATCCCTCCACCCGTAATGATTGGTTCCATGATCATCGCGGCGACCGTTTCACTCAACTCCCATGTCATCGTTCGATCAATTTCTTGAACGCACGCCATTTCATGAATCTCTGCTTTATCGGCATCCTCCATGCGATAGGTGTCTGGAGGGGAGACATGGAGAAATCCTGGTGCGAGTGGTTCATATTTATATTTCCGCTGTGCTTGACCCGTGGCGGCAAGGGACCCCATCGAATTGCCATGATAGGATCTATATCGTGAGACGATTTTGTAGCGGTTATGCTCACCTCTTTGCTGATGGTACTGGCGGGCGATTTTAAAGGCGACCTCATTCGCTTCCGAGCCACTATTGGAAAAAAAGATCACGTAATCTCCGCCAAGCATTTCGTTCAATTTTTCGGCAAGCTTTACAGCCGGAAGATGGCCTTGTGTTAACGGAAAGTAAGCCATCTCTTTTAACTGTTCATAAGCAGCATCTGCCAGCTCGGTCCGTCCGTAACCGACATTAACGCACCAAAGGCCTGCCATTGCATCCAAATAATTCTTTCCGTCGATATCGGTTACCCATGCGCCTTTCGCCTTTGTCGCCACAAGCGTTGCATTCGGATTGTACGGTTTCATTGAATGCCAAACGAATTGTTCATCCTTTTTTAAAATGTCATGAGTTTGATTGACTTGGACCATTTGTTTTCCTCCTCTATTAGTAGTCGAGACACTATTAGTAGTCATAACGAGAGGTGATCATTTTTTTGCGTGTATAAAAGTTGATGCCGTCTTTTCCGTTTACGTGCATGTCTCCGTAGAACGAATCCTTCCAGCCTGAGAATGGGAAAAATGCCATCGTTGCGGGAACACCGACATTGATTCCAAGCATTCCTGCATCCGCTTCCTCACGAAATTGACGGACTGCCTTCGCATCCTTCGTATAAATCGTTGCTCCGTTTCCGAAACGAGACTTTCGGAGGTGATCAAGTCCTTCATCAAGGTCTTTTGCTCGTAAAAGGCTGAGAACCGGGCCAAAAATTTCATCCTTTGCAATCGTCATATCTGGTGTAACGTGGTCAAAAATAGTTGGTCCAAGGTAATTGCCATCATTCATTTCAGACATTTCCCGGCGTCCATCACGAATGAGGTCCGCGCCTTCCTCAATCCCTTTTTCAATGTAGCCGAGAACTTTTTGCCTGTGTGTATCACGGATAACCGGAGTCAAGAGGACTTCTTCATCCATCCCATTCCCGATCGTAAGGCTGTCAGCACTTTTACGTAGTTCCTCGACAAATCGATCGTTGTCTCCAATGACGACAACTGCACTGCACGCCATACAACGCTGCCCAGCGCTACCGAATGTGGAACTGATGACATGCTGGACCGCTTTCTCCATATCGGCATCCGGCATGACGAAATGATGATTTTTCGCACCAGATAATGCTTGGACGCGCTTTCCGGCAGAGGCTGCTTTTTCATATACATATTTAGCGACGGGCTGTGAACCTACAAACGAAATCGCCTTGGTATCCTTATGCTCAAGTAAACCATTGACGACATCATGTGCCCCGTGTACGATATTGAACACACCTTCTGGAAGTCCCGCTTCTGTCAACAATTCCGCTAATCGGTTTGCGAGGATTGGCGTCCGTTCGGAAGGCTTCAAGACGAACGTATTTCCACACACGATTGCAAGCGGGAACATCCAGAGCGGCACCATCATCGGAAAGTTGAACGGTGTAACGCCGCCAACAACACCGAGCGGATAACGAAACATTTCTGAATCAATATCCTCCGCAATGTTCGCCAACGTTTCACCCATTAAGTGCGTTGGGGCTCCAGCCGCGAATTCAACACACTCGATCCCACGCTGAACCTCTCCGTAAGCTTCTTTATATGCCTTACCGTTCTCTTGAACTACTAATTTCGCAAGCTCCTCATGCTGTTCCGAAATGAGGTGGTGAAACTTATACATGATTCGGGCTCGTTTTGGTACAGGCACGTTTTTCCACGTTTGAAACGCTAGGTTCGCAGCTTTGACCGCTTGATCCAAATCTCCTTTCGTAGAAATCGGGACACGGGCTAGCACTTCATTCGTCGCTGGATTTGGAACCTCTAACGTTTCTGTACTCGTTGATTCAACCCATTTTCCGTTAATATAATTTTTCAGATTCATCGTATCCTTTTGTGTAACTGTCATTTGTAAAGAACCTCCATTATGTGATTTACTAAACTAATTAGTTTTAGTGTGCAGGTAGGATTCCAATATCTTCAGCATCTTTTGAAAGGAGTCGATTTCATCAAAGTCATCCAATGACCAATTTTTAAAAACCCAGCGAGCCAGTTCCTCTGGGGTATTAAAGAATTCCCCGCTAGAATCAGCTTTTCGAAGCATATACCGACCATTGTCCTCATCGATTGTCACTTCACACGGAAAGACACTCGCTTTGCACTTCAATGAAAATTCCATCGGTGATCCCCTTCCTTATTTCGTTTATTAGAACCGCTAAACATTCAATCTTTGTTTAATGAACAAATTCGAAACATACTTACGCCCTTCCGCTGTCTTTACGTGAAGCGTCTCCGTTTCCCTGTCGGAAGCTTGAAACCGGACAAACGCTCCGCTTAAATTTTCTTGAATTCTTTTTATGTCAAAGCCTTTTTCAAGTAAGTAATCAATTTTTTCGCGTTCACTCAAAAATTCCTTGTATTCTGACATCTAACTCTCCTCCTGTTTTCCGAGTAAAAATTCTAGTTCACATCCCGAATGATTAAGGGTCTACGGTTATGTTCGGTGCTCCTGATGCTTCTTTTAAAGGAGCTGAAGCACTTTCTTCATCTAGGTTCCAGTCTCTTCCGACGGTGATCCCTAAGTACTTCTCATCACTCGGGTCTTCGATTTCGGCTTGCTTATACTTTTGGAAGTACCAGTATTTCGACAGGAAGTAATAACAAGCACCACCAACGATAAACCCGACTAAGAAGGAATAGCTCGGGATAAAGTAAGAGGCAACGGCGCCTATGACCCACGACAGAAGTCCAGCGACGTTCACTCCACCATCAAACTTGTATTGTCCGTGTTTTTTGTAGAGATCATAAACATTTACTCGGCGCTTCCGTAACAGGTAATAGTCTGCAAAAAGGATTCCGACAATCGCCGATAATATTCCACCGATAAAAAGTAAAACCGGTATGATGACACCGAATAGACTCCACGGCTGAACGGCGGTCCCGACAATCCCTGCCGTAAATACACCTGCCCAAAACGGAAACTTTGAACCGCCTACATTTGAATAAATCGTTGCTGCAGGGATGACATTTGCTGCGGTATTTGTTGACCACTGTGCTAGCACGATCATTAGGAGAAGAACACCCAGTACCCATCCTGTCGCGGTTTCCTGCAATGCTACCACCGGATCATAATTTTGGACCGCAATATAGGCGACTGCACCAATGATGATCATAAACGTTTGTGTAATCGGCATCGCAACCAAACTTCCGATGAGAGCACCTTTATTCCGCTTAAACCAATTCCGTTCGAATTTCGGAGCTTTAATAAACCGAGAAATCGTTGGAATGTCTGCAGCTAACGTCGCCCAAAATCCCATATTACTGAAAATCACCACAAGAAAAGCCGTAAACGCAGCAGCGCCAGTGGCAGGGTTTTCCGCCCACGTCCACACATCCCGCCCTTCTGTAGCGGCAGTGTTGGACAACTCCATATACATCCAGATCGAAATAAGAATGATCGTAGGTGCTGCAAGATCAGCAAATCGCTCCACCGCTTTGATACCAAGAGCTGTATTTATCAATTGGACGAACGCAAAAATGAAGAAACAGACGAGCCAATTATCGAATCCGTATATGATATTCAAGATTCCGTTCATTGCTGTTGCCCCGAAGTACGTGTTGATACCAAACCACATCGACGCTGCAACCCCGCGGACAATCGATGGAATATGTGTTCCTAACGTTCCGAAAGGAGCCCGCATATACACCGGAAATGATAGACCATGCTCAATACCGATATCTGCAATTAACGAAATGAATATACCAATCCCAACGGTTCCGATGATAGTGGCAAGGATAACGAGTGGAAGTGGTAAAGAGATAACACCAGCCCCACCAATTGCGAACGTTGCAAGAACGACAACCATACCAACCCACATGAATGAAAAGCCGAGCGTTGTAATCTTTCTCCCCTCTTGGCCGATCGGCAGCAAGTCAGGAGATTTTAAATAGCTTGGTTTTGACCTTGATCTCAAGACAATCACTCCTTTTCCCCTAAAAAGTTAAGCTCTCGCAATTGATGTCAGGTAAAACTGTTTAGATAGTCAATGTTTCACTCACTTCATGTAAAAGCTCGCTGTATTTGGCACGCTTTATATAGTTACCTTTACCGGTTTTCCCAACGAACTGTTTATCACGGATGACAAATTCACCACGCGAAAGAACCGAAACCGCCTCTCCCGTTACCTTCATCCCTTCAAAGGCGTTGTAATCAACCGCCATATGATGGGTTTTCGCAGAAATCGTCCGTTCCACAGTCGGATCGAAAATGATAAGGTCTGCATCTGCTCCAACCGTGATCGTCCCCTTTTTCGGGAATAGACCGAACAGCTTGGCAATCCGGGTCGACATTATGTCCACGAACTGATTCAGCGTGATTCGTCCCTTTTTCACACCTTCTGAGAAGAGTATGCTGACGCGGTCTTCAATCATCGGTCCGCCGTTTGGAATTTTAGAAAAATCACCCTTGCCAAGATCCTTTTGCCCTTTAAAATCAAACGAACATTGGTCAGAGCCGAGTGTTTGCAGTTGGCCGTTCTTCAAGGCTTTCCAAAGGACCTCCTGATTCCACTTATCACGAAGCGGCGGAGACCAAACGTATTTTGCTCCTTCAAAGTCTGGCTTTTCTAGATACGTTTTATCAAGCATCAAGTATTGCGGACACGTTTCGCCCCACACCTCATAACCTTTGTTGCGTGCTTCTACAATCCGGTTGACGGCATCTGCACAGGATACATGGACGACATATAGTTGAGAGTTTGCGAGACCTGTCAGCTGAGCGGCCCGGCCAGTTGCTTCACCTTCCACCTCAGGCGGGCGTGTCAATGCATGGTAGATCGGATCGGTCTTCCCTTCGTCCAATGCTCTTTTGACAAGATAATCGATGACATCCCCATTTTCAGCATGCACCATTACGAGTCCGCCAAGTTCCTTTGCCGTCACGAGTGTACGGAACAAGGTCTCATCATCGGCTTGGAATACATTTTTATACGCCATGAACACTTTGAACGATGTAATCCCCTCTTCATCCATGACCCGAGGCAGCTGGTTCAGCACCTCTTCATTGAGCTCAGAAATCATTAAGTGAAAGCTGTAATCGATGACCGCTTTATCCTTTGATTTCTTGTGCCAAACGTCAATTGCGTTTTGCAGCGGTTCCCCTTTATTCGTTAAGCAAAAATCGATGACGGTCGTCGTACCACCATGGGCTGCAGCGATTGTTCCTGTTTCAAAATCGTCCTTCGATACGGTTCCTCCAAACGGCATTTCGAGATGTGTATGGGGATCGATTCCACCAGGGAAAACGTAACAGCCCTTTGCATCCACGACCTCTGCACCTTGCACATCGAGGTTTTCCCCTATCGTTTTGATCTGTTCGCCCTCAATTAAAAGATCTGCTGAATACGTATCAGACGCGGTTACGATCGTTCCATTTTTGATTAGTTTTTTCATAAATGCAGTACTCCTTTCATTTGTCGAGAGTTCCGTGCATGTAAAAAGAGACTTAGACTATTTCACGGGATCAAACAACGATCGAGGTTCCGAAAGTGCTGCCTGACGTTCATTCCAGGTCATCGGAGGATTCTCACTTTCGACTTCGATCATATCGATCGCCCCATCAACTGGACAGACGATTGAACAAAGATTGCACCCAACGCAATCCTCCTCACGCACTTCTAAATATGAATTCCCAGCTCCGTCCTTTAACATATCGATACACTGGTGTGAGGTATCTTCACAGGCGATGTGACATTTATTGCAGTTGATGCAAACATCATTGTTGATCCGAGCGACAATTTTATAATTGAGATCGAGATTTCCCCAATCCGAATACTTCGGAACTGCTGCCCCGATAATGTCATTTACGGATGCGATGCCCTTTTCATCGAGGTAATTGTCCAACCCTTCGATCATATCCTCAACGATTCGGAACCCATGATGCATCACCGCCGTACACACCTGAACACCTGAAGCACCCATCAGCATGAATTCAACCGCATTTTGCCAGTCGGAAATACCACCGATCCCAGAAATCGGCACATTGATTTTCGGGTGTCTTGCACATTCAGCCACCATGTTGAGAGCAATCGGCTTTACCGCTGGACCACAATAGCCACCGTGAGCCCCTTTTCCGCCGACATGCGGAATCGTGTTCCACGTATCGAGGTCAACGCCTGCTAAACTATTGATCGTATTGATCATGCTGACCGCGTCCGCCCCGCCTTGTACGGCCGCTTCCGCGGTTGCGGTAATGTCGGTGATGTTTGGTGTCAGCTTGACAATGACAGGTGTCCGGGCCACTTCCTTTGTCCAGAACGTTTGCTTTTCAACAAGCTCAGGTACCTGCCCGGAGGCTGATCCCATTCCACGCTCCGCCATACCGTGCGGACAGCCGAAGTTCAATTCAAGCCCATCCACCCCGATTTCCTCCACTTTTTTAACAATTTCATGCCATTTTTCCTGTTTCGGTTCGACCATTAAGGAGGCAATAATCGCATGGTCAGGATATTTCTTCTTCGTCTCATAAATTTCCTTAAGATTGACTTCAAGCGGACGATCGGTAATCAGTTCGATATTATTGAAACCTGCTACTCGTTGACCGTTATAGCTCACCGCCGCAAAACGTGAAGTAACGTTTAAAATCGGATCCCCGAGTGTTTTCCATACCGCTCCACCCCACCCTGCTTCAAAAGCACGTTGTACCTGGTAGCCTGAATTGGTCGGTGGGGCAGACGCTAACCAAAATGGGTTGGGCGATTTGATCCCAGCCACATTCGTTCGTAAATCAGCCATCGGTTCGTCTCCTTTCTAGAACTAAACTGAATCTCGTCTAGGCCGTTACAGAATTTTTCTCAATTTGAAGATGGACCGCATAGGCGACGTCTTTTCCTTGCTGGGCTGCGGTAACGACCATCGCCTCACCTTTTCCTTTCCCAAACACAACATCACCACAGGCGAAGACATTTGGATTGGAGGTTTGGTACGTTCCAGAAACTTGAACGACTCCGTTCTCGTGTTCAAGGTTGAACGCGTCGATCACACTCTGGTGTCGTGTCTGTCCAATCGCCTTAACGATCGCATCTACAGGTAACGTAAATTCAGATCCTTCAACAGGGACCGGACGCCTTCTTCTATCCGCGCCAGGTTCACCGAGCTCCATCCGAAGGCATTCGATCGCCTTCACACGGCCATTTTCATCGCCAATGATTTTCGTAGGCTGGGTAAGCCAACGGAATTCAACACCATCCTGCTTTGCAAACTCATACTCGAAACCATATGCCGTCATTTCTTCCTGCGTACGGCGGTATAAAATTTTCACATTACCAGCGCCTAGACGAACCGAACAGGTTGCACCGTCAATCGCGGTATTGCCAGCACCGATCACGACGACATTTTTTCCAACAAGATCATCGTTCAGCGGCTTTGTTTTCGTTTCTTTCACAAATTCAATCGCATCGTACACACCTTCAAGCTTTTCCCCCTCAATTCCAAGATTCGGTACGTTCGCCATTCCAGCGCTAAGCACGACCGTATCAAACGAACTCAACAGCTCCTCAGCCGAAATATCCTTCCCAACCTCTGTATTCGTACGAATTTCGACATCGAGTCTCTTAACCTGATCAACTTCCCAGAACGAGATTTTCTGTGGAAGACGAAACGAAACAATGCCATACGTATTCAATCCCCCTGCTTGCTCCGATGCCTCAAAAATCGTTACCTTGTAGCCGAGTCGCGCAAGCTCTCGTGCTGCGGATAACCCCGCTGGACCTCCGCCAACAACGGCAACCGTCCGACCGTTCGAAGCACCTTTTTCAAAAAGGACCTGATCATTATGAATCGCCCAATCCGTCGCATAACGCTGTAAATCTCCAATCATGATTGGTTTTGTGGAATGATTGAGGACACACGCCCCTTCACACAATTCCTCCGTCGGGCATACCCGTGCACAGCTTGCTCCTACAGGATTGGCAGACATGATTGTTGTTGCGGAACCCTTCATGTTTCCAGAAGCAATCTTTTTAATGAATGTGGGGATATCGATCCCTGTCGGACATGCCTGTATACAGGGCGCATCATAGCAATAGAGACAGCGGTTCGCCTCCTCAATTGCTTCACGGCCTGTAAGTCCTGGTTCGACCTCTTGAAAATTTCTGCTCAGATCCGTCAATGAAATACGTGCCATTTCGGATTTAGCCAAGTCTTTTAGCCCCCTTTAAAATGAAATGTATCGTTCAAACGCTGCACAAAACCAATGTTTTCTAAGGTAGTAAAGCGGTCATATCTCCATACGTCTCCGGACGACGATCCCTGTAAAACTGCCACACATCACGAACCTCACGTATCATTTTCTTATTCATCTCACCGATAATGACTTCATCCTGATCCCGGCTCGCCATTGCGACAAAGTTTCCACGTGGATCAACTAAATACGATTGGCCATAAAACTCACCCATATTCCAAGGTCCCTCTGTTCCAACCCGGTTGATTGCACCTAAATAGTAACCATTCGCAACCGCATGGGCAGGCTGCTCAAGCTTCCATAAATACTCCGAAAGTCCAGCGACCGTTGCGGATGGATTAAAAACAACTTCGGCTCCGCTCAACCCTAGTAATCTTGCACCTTCTGGGAAGTGTCGGTCATAACAGATGTACACCCCGACCTTTGCGAAAGCGGTATCAAAAACTGGATATCCTAGGTTTCCTGGTTTAAAATAATACTTCTCCCAGAATCCACAGCCCTCATCTCCAACCTTTACATGTGGGATATGTTGCTTTCGATATTTTCCTAAATAGGAGCCGTCTGCATCTATGACTGCAGCCGTATTATAATAGGTGGCAATTCCTTCACGCTCATAGATTGGCAGAACGATAACAACACCAAGTTCCCTAGCCAACGCCTGAAATTTAGACGTCGTTGGACCATTCGGTATCTCCTCAGCAGAGTCATACCATTTCGAGCTTTGTTCCGCACAAAAATAAGGTCCGTAAAAGATCTCCTGTAAACAAATGATTTGCGCACCCTTTTGAGCCGCCTCTTTTACAAGTCCGATATGCTTCTCAATTGATTTTTCCTTGTGGACTTCAACCGGCTCATTTCCATCTACATCATGTGTTGCTTGAATCAACCCAATTTTAACTAAATCAGACATTGTCATTCCTCCCTGAATCTAGTATGTAGCGAAAATACGAATATGAAATTGATGATGTGATTATCTGGTTTTGCTTTTAAGCAAAGTAAGAAGTGGAGTGATTAGAAAAAAAGAAACCGAACAAGAGCTCCGGCTATACGTATGTGAGGATCAAAGAAATGGAACATCTACTCATTATTTTATTCAATGTGGAAAAACTTCATGAAGCCTGTCAAAAAATTATTTCTATCCCCCTTTTATTTTATCGTCGAAAAAAACTAGTGAAATTTGCTAGTTTTATCAAAAACATAACACATAGAATTTAAAAAGATTGTAGAAACATAATAGGAAGATTCTGTTCTTTTGTCGATTTTTCAGAATATTAGAAGGTTTAGAGAATATCGTTTGCACTATGATAAAGTAATAAGTACCTAGAAAGAAAAGGGAGGTCGGGCTATGAACATTTTGATGGTTGTCACTGTTTTTCTTGGCGGTGTTGCGGTCGCCATTCAGGCTGGGGTTAACGGTGGACTAGGCAGAAAAATCGGGGTCATTGAAGGTGCATTTGTTTCCTTTCTGATTGGAACAGTCGTTTTATTCCTGATGATGCTCTTTTTCGGAAAAGGAAATCTATTAAGTACCTTTTCAGTTCCAAAGTGGCAATTGATCGGTGGCGTACTCGGAGCATATTATGTATTTGCGATGGTTCTTGCTGTCCCGAAGATTGGAGTTGCGGCCGCATTGATCGCCGTTATTGCAGCTCAAATCATAACAAGCTCAATCATCGACCATTTCGGCTGGCTCGGCATGAAACCCATTCCAATCGACGGGAAGCGGATCCTAGCATTTGGATTTCTGATGGCAGCACTCTATTTGTTTGCAAAGAAATAACTCAACCGATTTCAACTTTCAATCATTTAACGGGTTTTCACTTAAGCTTCATCATCTTAATAATGATTTTATCAAGCTTTTCACTTAGACGGACCGTTCGAGAGTGTGTCAGACCAAGCTTGTCTACTGATTCGAGAAGTTGATTCTGAATGGTTATCCTGACTGCATCTAGCCTTCGATTATATTCTCTTACCAACTCGATCACCCTCTTATCATGTAGTTATCTTATATATCGGTAACAACATGCTATTTTTTTATAATGGCCGGAATTTTTCAAGAAACGTTTTGATGGAATTTTATGTTAAGATTATGTGGGAAGGATAAAGAGGGAGTTGTAGTTTCATGTCAAACCCGGCATTGGTTTTTTTGATAGTTATTTTCGGAGTCATCATTATAAGCTCCTTGAACCGTTCACTTTTTAAAAGGAACTGGCAGATGATTTATACTGCTTTTGGATATAACGACTACATCAGAGTCATCTCCAGATTAAAGAACCATGGAGTTAAATACAAAACTCAAATCCCGACCGATCTGAACTCCCGAGAACGAACATTCAAGGATAATACACAATACGATATCTATGTAAAAAAAGATGATGAACATCAAGCTGTCAATGCACTACATAAAACGATATAGATGTTTTTACAATAGATAAGAAAACGCATGGAACCATGCGTTTTGTACGATTTTGCTTATTATGAAAATGATTAGTCACCAATCGCCAATCCCGTAAAGGTGACTGGACCTGTAACTGAGGCAGTATTTATTAGTGGTTCATCACTTATTTGCTCAACCGTCAACGAATAAACCCGTTGCCCTGCAGGTACATTAGAATCTACTGCATTAAATGATTGCGTTTTAACATTCGCCACATTGATATCGGTTTCATCAATTGTTGAAAAAATGATTTGCGACCCTCTGAAAATTTTAAACAGTAATACCGGATTTCCAAGTGTTGCCGTCCAGCCTACCGTTGCTGTTAGTTCAACTAAATTCGTCGGATCGGGAATCGACAAGCCGAATTCCGCTAATTTTATATTGGCGGGAGATGCAGGGACTACCCGGTTTAATGAATTGTTAGCGGATGCTGGTACGCTTACGAAATAATCCAAAATTTGTTTCGCCATAATTACTCACCTCCCCACGATATTTTATGAAAATCCTCCATATTGGTGTGGACAGGCTCTGAAATGAACCATCTCTCCTAATACATACTAATTTGTATGTTCTTTCTTCTATGACCCAGTTTTAGAGAAGATTAATCGTATACCCTAGTAATCTGTTGAATTTGTCTATTTAAATTATCTGAATATTTTTGACAAGGACTTCTTTTCTAGGTACAATTATGTGTAAAATAAATCCATTTTTCGACATGAAATTGGATTTGAGATGATTTCGGGGGAGTTTCATGAAGTTTTCTGTCGAGAACTATTTTGATAAGCTTAGGTCTATAATGCTTGGGGTCATTCTTATTAGCTTCCTGCCATCCTTGATTCATGGTATCGATCAGAAGGTGAACCTATGGGAGTACACGCTAAACGATAAAACGTACAGCCTTTTTCCAGATCTGTTTGAAAAATATTTTTATTCGATGACGATTTTTATGGGAGCCCTTCTCGTCGGGTTATGTTTTGCGATCTTCTTTACCTTTTGTACGTCCATCCTTCACCATCGCCTTAAAAGAATGATTTATGGACTCATCAGTTTATTTGAATCGCTTCCCGATATTTTCATCGTCATTGTTTTGCAGCTTACAATCGTGTACATCTATCAAAAAACAGGCTTGCTCATCGCAAATGTCACGACTTTATATGATGACAAAATCTATCTATTACCGATTTTGACCTTATCCGTTTTACCGACAATCCAACTCTTCAAAATTACGTTCCTATTAATGAACGAAGAACAGGACAAGCCGTATATAACAGTAGCGAAATCAATGGGTTTGAGTGATCACTACATATTAATTCGACACGTGTTCAAAAACGTGTTGTTCAATCTGTTCTTATATTTTAAAACAATCTTTGTGTTCATGCTTTCAAATCTTTTCATCATGGAATATGTCTTCAATATCCATGGAATTATGATGACAATGCTCAGCTTCAACAGCTTCATGTTCTTTATTTCTGTCATGCTGATTGCGATTCCGTTCACTTTCCTATTTGAATTGGCACAATCATTCATCTATCAATCTACCGGTAAAAATGAGGAGGGTGCGGCATGAGTCTGAAACTATTAAAACAACCACAGTTTCTCATTGGCTCGTTCATTATGGGAGCAATGATTCTGATCAGCTTTACCCTTCATCATTTTTATTCAGCACCTGAACAAGTGCCGTATTTATACAAGGATGGAGAATTAGTCGGAGTTGCACCATTCACACCATCGCAAGTTCCTCCATTTGGAACGGATCGATTTGGACGAAATCTACTTTTTCTTTTATTTGATGGAGCCAAATATACGATCTTGATCGCTTTCGGCATCGCTATTATCCGAGTTGCCGTTTCTGGGATCTTTTCGATCTTTTATAACCATTATTCGAAAAAGCTGCGTCCTGTTTTCGAGGATATCTTTGAATCAACGCTGTTTGTTCCGACGTCGATTCTCGCATACATTCTGATTGCACCGCTCGTCTTTCAACAAGTAGACAGCGGAAAAAGCTTTACGGAAATACTTGTCATCCAATGCATCATTCTTGTTTTGATTGGCGTACCACCACTCGTATCCACGTTATCAAAAGACATGTCTTCGATTATGAAAAAAGAATACATATCAAGCACATTCACACTCGGGGCAAAGCCGGGTTATGTATATCGAAGGCATGTGTTACCTGAGATGGCATCGCGGTTTTTATTGGTGGTGGCACAACAGATCATCTCAGTATTGCTCCTACTCGCACATCTCGGCGTTTTATTGGTCTTTTTGGGCGGAGGACAAACGTTCACGACTGGGGATATTTTCAATGTAAGTGATGTTCTCGTTTCAATGTCGGGCGAATGGTCAGGACTGATCGGGAGCAACTATAAAGAAGTGATGCTGAAGCCTCATATTGTCTTGATACCACTAGGATTTTTCGGGTTGACGATCTTTGCAATGAACCTAGTCATCAATGGCATCCAAAACTCGATCAAGTCCGAACGAAGCTAGTTTTAAGGGGGGAAAGCTATGAACGATGAAATGTTACTACATATAAAAGCGTTGAAGGTTGCCTTTCAAATGAAAAATGAGGAATCCGTCGTGGTTGATGGAGTGGATTTATCTGTTGGCAAAGGAGAAACAGTGGCGATTATCGGTGAATCAGGGTCCGGAAAAAGCATATCCTCTCTATCGATTCTCGGCCTGCTACCTAAAAGCGGAAAGGTGAAAGGCGGAAGCATTCATTTCGATGGAAAAAATCTTTTACAGCTTCCTAAAAAGGAAATGGAACAGGTACGCGGTAAAGGCATTTCGATGATTTTCCAGGATGCAATGGTGTCTCTCAATCCAGCATTCAAAATCGGCCGACAAATTACAGAAGGACTGCGGTATCACAAAATCGTCAAACCAAATCAGCTGAAGGAGGAAGTCCTTCGCTTACTAGCTGCCGTCGGGTTTCAAAATCCAGCCGAAATCTATGATGACTACCCTGCTCAGCTTTCTGGAGGAATGAAGCAACGTGCCTTGATTGCAATGGCGATCTCATGCAACCCTAAGCTGATTATTGCCGATGAACCGACAACAGCCCTCGATGTCACAATCCAAAAGCAAATCATGGAGCTCTTGATGGACTACAAAAAGAAAACGGATGCGTCGATATTGTTGATCACCCATGACTTCGGACTCGTAGCCGAGTATGCAGATCGTGTCTATGTCATGTTCGGCGGAAAAATCGTCGAAGCCGGAGATGTATTTACGATATTCGATCACCCTATCCATACGTATACGAAAGGTCTGATGAACGGCATACCAAATATTAGCGAACCGAAAGAGCGGCTGCTGACAATCAAGGATTTTGCTTACGAGGATAAGGGATATGAAGGGAGAACGTTTGCCCCTGAGACGCTCTCGTTGGCGCAAAAATCGTATCATGCGCCATCCGAACTGGTCGAAGTCGAACCAGGGCACTTTGTGCGATTTTTTAAAGAGAAAGCCGAGGCGGTCGGACATTGAAAACGCCTCTTGTTAAAGTACGAAGTCTATCGAACTATTTTTATGAAGGTCGCAAGGTACATCGAGCGTTGGATGGCATTTCGTTCGATGTGTTTAAGGGCGAAACGTTAGGGATTGTCGGGGAATCCGGTTCTGGAAAATCGACACTGGGACGAACGTTGATGCGCCTGTATAAACCCAACCACGGAACGATTCATTTCGATGGAACTGACATAACGACTATGAACGATAAGAAGCTGAGGCCGCTCAAACGCGAATTCCAAATGATCTTTCAAAACCTGTTCGAATCACTGAATCCACGCTTTACAGTTGGTGAGATATTAGAGGAACCGATGCTTATCCAGAAGCTGCACAGCCCAAAAGAGCGGACACAGCTTGCAATGGAAATGCTCGACAAAGTAGGACTGCCACAGAGCTCATACGAGAAAAGAATCCATGAATTTTCTGGCGGGCAACGTCAACGAATCGCTATTGCACGAGCATTGGCCTTGAAGCCAAAGTTGATCATTGCCGACGAGCCTGTTTCAGCGCTGGACGTCTCGGTACAGGCACAAATTCTGAATCTACTGAAGGAACTGCAGAAGGAATACAACCTGACGTGTATTTTCATTTCGCATGACCTGAGCGTCGTCCATCATATGAGTGACCGAGTAGCCGTTTTGCATTTAGGGCACATGCTCGAAATTGCATCGAAAGAAGAAATCTTTAGAAATCCAATCCACCCGTACACGAAATCACTCCTGGCATCGATTCCGAGGACGAATCCTTATTTACGGGACACACCGCAGGAACAGGTCGAGGCACCAGCCCGCTCACCACACCCACCCCACCTCGTGAACATAGGAAGCGACCACTACGTCGCCGCCGATGTGATCGAGGTCAAGCAATATGAAGTAAGTACCAGTAGTGCAATAAACTGAGCTACGTTAACCGAGACGTACGTCGCTATTTTGAAACAATCAACTCCTTAATTTGGGAAAAATGTATGCACTTAATCGAATTTTCACAAAATTGTTATAAATAATAGACTAATAGGGAATAATAGATGATAGAATATACATTAAAGGAGTTGATAACAATGAGAAAGCCACGAAGACAAACATTCAAACAATTAGTTATAGAAAATAAAATAGATTTAGTAAAAAGCAAAGAAGAAATGGAAAAAATCGATAAGAAGATTGAAGATAAGCAATTAAGTAAACCGGTATAAAAATCCTACGGCCTTTTCTCGGTATTCAATCGAGGAAAGGCCGTTAGTTTTTTGGAAACAATCTTGATTTTAAATAAAAATATCTCTTGAATCGCTTGAAGTGTTGGTTCCAGGTTTTTAGTTCAATTGGTTTTTAGATGTGAGAAATAACTTTGAAACGATTTTGCTAGTTTTCAATCGGTAAATAACCCTCTTCCAATAAGGTTCGCGGTAACTGGCTTCCTTTCTATCTCACGTGCCCATACAGATAACTGCCCTATATGATGTATCTCATGGGCAATGACATGACGTATGATTTCTCCATGCTTGAAGTTAACCGTTTCCCCATTGGAATCGGTTTCTGAGAGTACCCTGGATTCCATTTCACTTGTCCACGAGGTCATAAATGGCTCTACGTCCAGGTGAAATTGTCTTGAAAGATCTTTCACTTTTTTCAAGCTAGCATAATCTTCAAACGGTGGCTCCTCAGGATCCGGCTTTCCTTGCAGACCCTGAATCCAACTATACTCAACATCCGCAATATGAAATAAAGTGTAAAGAATGCTGCCGACCCCACCAACCCGTTTCTTTAATAACTCTTCTTCTGATACCGACTCGCACCAGGTAAACCAATCGTCTCGAACTTGCCAGTTATATTGAAACAGCTTCAACATTTAGAAAACCTCCAACTCTTATACTTTTTTTATATATCAACCTTATTCCTTAAAAACCTCTATATCTCTTTCTTTTTTGCAGTAACAAAACATATACGATTTCCAATTGTACGTTTCTTTAATTATGCGTCGTTTCACATTCTTTTTTAGCTTATCAAATGAACTATGAATACTTAACTGCATTGGTATCTTACTATTGAAGAAGAATTAACCATCCCATCCTAAAAATCTTACTATCCCTAATAAAATCGCCATTAGTATTGATAAAATTAATGAGGGTATGAGTACATTAGATAAGAAGGATACTCTCCCCTTCTTTACTTTCTCAGTGATAAAAAAGAGTATAGAACTAACTATTGTAAATGTAATAAATTGAATTAAAATAAATCCCATTTAATTTCCCCCAAAAAAGCATTCAATCAGAAATCCCTCATTTTACACGTTCATTATCATCTTTTTTGTTTAACACTTGGGCAGTTTTCTAGAGTAAGCTTCGATCTATTGCCGCTTTAGCTTAATCTCTTTAATTGAAATGCTAGCTTGCATTTGCTATAAAAAAAGCCTTACTTCCCTCTTAAAGTAAAGCCCCTTTCTGGAACAACAACATTTTTCTTTTAATGGTTTTTCATTCACTCTGGCTTGCTCAAAATATAGTGATTATATTGTTCATTATCTATAGACTTTTGACTCAGATAAGTAAATCCGCATTTTTCAATAACTTTGTTTGATGGAACATTGTTAATTATAGCTACTGCGTTAAGATTTGAAATCCTATATTTATTATCAGCGTCTTCAATGGAAAACTCTTGAAGATAAATATCTCCACAATCAATTTTAAATAACCTTTCTGATGCTTTATGTTATAGATTTGCTCTTTCCCTTTGTTTCTACATTATTTGTGATACTTATTTAGTTTTCCGCTTTAATGAATAATCATATATGCACAGCAGTTTGTGACAGTACGGTTAAATGTGCCTAACCATTCAGACTTTTGCAAATAAACTCTCTAGATGATCCCAGTTTTCACCAACCCAAATGTTTTCTTCTGTAAACCTTTTTAGAGAGGAGTTCTGCTTTTCTTCAACTCGAACCCATTCAGCTTCTTTCCACCAAGTTAATTTAATTGAACGTACTAATTGTTGTTTCGTTAGTGTTTGATATTCCCGATAACCTTTTACAAACGCTGAAACCTTATTTACATCTATTCGGCCGTCTTTCATACAACACGATAATATAGGTCTTGAGATATCAAATTCTGGATAAACATAGTGCATTCTATCAAAATCAAGGATTGCTGAGACACCATCTGGCTTAAATAAAATGTTATCTGAAAATAAGTCCCAATGACACCATCCCTGTTCACAATCTGAGAAAATATTTAGATTAGTTGTTTCAATTATTTTCTTTTGAGTATCAAGTATGGAGATAGTTTTGTCACAATCCATACTAATAGCTTCACATCTTCTATTCTGCAAGTCTTTTAACATACTATCCTTCGAACGTAGATTCCAGTGTAATGGCGGTTTACCTGCATTGTCACTATTTAGAATCTGATGTATCCTCGCGATTATTTTTCCCAAACTATAAACCTGTTCTTCATTCGCTGCTCCAGGCTTTATATTAGTTCCTTCGCATAAACCCATTAAAACAAAATTAGTACCATCTGACGTTCTATTTACATACTTTCCATTATGAGCATATAGTTGTGGGCAAGGAATGCCCTCTTGAAGTAATTTGGCTTGATGATGCAGAGAAATCTCTAGCTCATTTATCCTATGATCAGGATAACGAATTTTGTTATATTGCTTTACAAATAAGTCACCTACATCAGTTTTTACTTTCCATTTTAAATTTAAATAACCTAAATCAATTTGAGAAAAGTTTAATATTTTTAATCCGAATTTATTATTAAGTGTTTTAAAAATACCTTCCCTAATATCACTTTTATTTACAGAATTCATGCATTTCCCCTTTGTGATACTGTCTTATGAGAGCAATGGAATAAGCACCTATCTGTCGGAAACCCATCAGCTACTATCTTTTAATTTTCGTCTGTGTTGCCTCATAAGTAGTTAGATTTCGTTAAAACAACAGTTGGTCAAAAAAATGCTTCCATTCTATATACTTTAGACAAAATTTGTTAAATACCTCCATGTTTTTTCTCGAAAAAGAGACTCAACCTTTACATTGAGTCCCTATTTGTTAGATTGTTATTTAATTAAAAACTGTTCACAAACATTCCATTTGAATTTTTTGTGTATTGTTGTCCGTTCACTTGCACGTTCATGTTAGTACTAATAGTTTCAGGGATTAATACTGTTATAGGCTTTGGACCTTTAACTTTCAGCATTAAGAAACTGTCCTGTCCTGCCTCAGCGGTTACCGTCCACTCATTACCCAAATGATCCTTGACTAATTCATTCATGTTTTCTTCCGGATAGATTCGAAGAACCGGGTTGGTATACTGCTCAACTTCATTTCCGACCCAGCTTCCGAGTGAAAGATCATCTGTACAATTCGTCATCAGTGCGGTGCCCTTTTTTACGAAGACCGGTATCTCCATCAGCGAGGCTCTTACTCGTCGCACTGCTGAACCAACATGGATTTCATTCGTAAACAGGTTGATCCATGTTCCTTCTGGGAAGTACACATCACGCTCAACGGCACCCTCCTCAATGATCGGTGCAACGAGCAAATGATCCCCGAAGAAGTACTGGTCATATATGTCATACACCTTTTCATCCTCTGGGTACTCCATATACATCGAGCGCATTAACGGAATCCCCTTTTCCGCAGCGAGGCGAGCCTGTTCATAAATGTACGGAAGCAGGTTCATACGGACATTCGCAAAGAACCGATAACCGGATATCGCTTGTTGATCCCCGGTACGATCGGCGATGTTCCAAGGCGTCCGGTCCTGATTGTGTTCCGCCTTGCTCTCTGCATGATATTGCATGATCGGGCAGAACGCCGCCATTTGCGATGAACGGATAAAGAGCTCGGCAGTAGGGATATCTCCGTTGAAACCAGCAAGATCCCAGCCCCACATCGGAATGCCGGACATCCCTGTCGATAATCCTGCAATCAGTGAGTTGCGGAAGGCCTCGAATGTCGAGCGCTCATCACCCGCCCAGTGTGCAGGGAACTTTTGTGCACCCGTGTATCCAGCTCGGCTGAATGTAAGTGCATTGCCATCATGGTGTTCGGTCGCAAACTTATAATAAGCTTCGATGTAGTCGTTCGGATAACGATTACGCATCGTACTTCCGGTCGATCCATCATGGAACTGAAGGTCGCGGCCGAATACAAATTCTCCACCGTCTGTCTTGAAACCATCGACACCGATATCGAGCAGGTACTGGCGTTTCCCGAACCACCAATCTTTTGCTTTCGGATTTGTAAAGTCCATCAGTAAGCTTTCTTTGAACCAATCCTCGCGGATACGGTAAGGCGAACCTTTTTCATCCATCACACAATATCCTTGATCGATCATATACTCCTCGTCCTTGTCTTTCTGAGGATGGTGCTGACGGTTCAAATATTTTTGGATCGGGATTTGCCAGAGAACCACCTTAAGCCCATTTTCGTGGAGATGATCGAACATCGATTCCGGATCCGGCCAACGTCCCTTTTCCGGGAAGCGATAATCCTCATAGCGGTGCGCCTCTCCCCCTGGCTTGAGGTCGTATTCGGCATCATTGAAAATATAATACGTCGCTTCATCGCTCCATTGCTCGATGACAAGAACCGTAGATGGAATCTGTAGTTCAGTTGTTTTTTTCACCTGCTCACGGACGACCGAGTCACGATCCCAATTGTTGCTCGACATCCATGGACCGAATGCCCAGACAGGAGGTAGCTCTGCTTTCCCTGTTTGGAATGTGAATTGAGAGACGACTTCTTTCGGTGTGCCTGTATAAAGGAAATAGGCATCGTCCAAGGAATAATTATTGACATCTTTCCGGATGTGAAGCCGATCACTGAAATGATGAGCGAAATCAAAGACAGAATAATGATCGGTGTCTAGGTACAGCCCATATCCTTCCGAGCTCACAAAGAACGGGACAGGCATATACGTACGGCTTCCTTGATCACGGTACTGGTTATAGACGAAGCAATCGATTTCGTCCCCGCGATATTCCAGCTTGTGGTACCGTTCCCCTAAGCCAAAGAACCGTTCCTTCAAAGGAGTATGGAAGTTCCACTCGATCCTTTGGATGAACCCTGAATCATTTTCGAGCCATTCTACAATTGGGAACGTTAGATCTTGATAGCTGCATAACACGGTTTTCGTTCCTTTTATAATCGAGAAAGAGTGCTCGGAAACATGCAGTTCACCTGTACCGATCTTAAAAATCGAGCGACCCTGAAGCTTATGGAAGTCTAGATTCGGCCGGTCGAGGGTGATTCCGAATTCACCGGATCCTTTACTGAAAAATAGAAAGGCAGCTCGACCCGATGTTGTACCAGTCAACCAAACATAGTGGCCATCCTCTGCTTTCCTCTCAATAGTTTCTAATTGAACCCGTTTGTATATGGAAAGGGAATAGGTATCACTCTTTACCGTATCTGTTATGGTTTCGACCTCGAACCAATAGGTCAGGACTGAGTGTGACGAGCGTGGGGTGAAATTGGCATTCCATACGATATCCTCTTCGTCCTTCTTCCATGTGCACGGTTGGATCGTAGTTGTGCTGCCATTGTCGATATAAAGGTATACCTTCTTGATGTCTCGATGCTTAACGCCGAGCAGCTGGCAATGGACGGTAACCTGTTGTCCTGCTTCTGGGTTTCTTGGGTTCCGCTCGGTCGGTTCTCTTCTGTACGGATTGTCATGACCGTATGGTTTATGGACAATCGTTACGTCCCCTTGCTCAAGGTCCTCCTTCATATATTCATTGACAATCTCCTTCAGCACACGATAAAAAGGGTGGCCATCACTGGTCGTTTTTTCTGCAAGTTCATAGTAATACCGGGCTTTATGATCGATACCCTTTTCGAAAAAGTACCAAGAAAGCAACATCGCACTACCCGGAGACGGTTGTGGAACACCGCGATTCGAAAATACGCCTTCCTGTGTGACGAGTCTTTCTTCCATCTCCTTTACCGCTTCCACTATGACAAGATCCTCTGGTGAAAATAAACCGAACGGCATCACTGAAAAAAGCTGCTCAATCGCAATTTCTCTTACGCCTATGGCACGGATCAGCATCCCGCCTGACAGATGATGCTCAAAGATCGAGTCGCGGATTTCCGTAATCGTCGGCTGCAATTCGTTCTTTTGTGCATGGTTTTTTAAGCCGAGTAATGCTGCATATGCGATGCTGATCGTGGATGTATGTACTTCTTTATTGTTCTCTTCCCAAATGCTCCCGTGAGGCTGGTTCCAGTCATCCCGAATGATTGCAACACCTTCATCGACCACATCCTTATAATAGTCGAACAGTTGAAAATTCCTGAATCTCCCGACCTGTTCGGACAACGCCCATATCCAGATGCCCCAATCGACAAAATGGGCGTCTGCATCAGGTTGAAGGTCCTTTAGCTGTTGTTCTGCGATTTTCTCTTCAACTCGTAGCTGGTTCAAATGGATTTCCAGCAACGAGACTGTTGATGTTTTGATTGTCATAGCTGTGCACTCCCTTCTAGTTCACATTCGATTGGCAACGGATTGCAATAGAAGAAACAAACTCCGCACATGCCCACGTCAATGGGTTGATGAATGGAAGACTTTCATCGTTTCCATCGATCGCTTCGGGCATCAACCCGTACCCGTTTGAATGATCGATCATCCAATCTATGATCTGTTCATATTTGTCGGTTTCCTTAAATAATGAATGAAGCTGTGCACATGCACCTGTATTGAACAACCACGGTCCATGGTGATATTCTTGCTCGGAGTATCCGATGCCTTTTCCGAAAAAGCTTGCTTGCTCGGTGAGCGTTTCATTCATTTTCCGCACCCGATCATCTGTTGGGTAGCCGTAAAGTGGCCCGAAGAATTGCGGTGTATCGTATTTTTCGATCACTTCTTCAATATAATCGACATACCCGTAACCGAAACGGCCTTTCTCTGGAATCCAGGTCGATTCGATTCCTTGCTTGATCGAAATAGCTAACCGCTCCCAATCCGCTGCTTTATCTTGTCGATCATGAAGGCGAGCCATCTCGATCGCAGCCATCAAACCACCGTAGATAAACATATTGGAGGACGTAATGTATGCAGGTCCAAAAACCCCTTCATTAACACCGCCTTCCGGACCGATCAGTCCTTCCCTCCCTTGGAAATGCTGGAGCACATCTGCGTACTTTTGGACTTCCTCGAAAGGCATCAGCCATTCACCCGTCTTCTCATAATACGTGTACACGTTTCTTAAAAAATACCCTTGAGAATCGAACTGATGGAAGACATTATTGTTCGCGCCCTCGCTAGGCTCGCCCTTCGCATTGTACCGCTGAAAAAATTCGCCGGAATCATTTCGGGTCCTGCGTTCATTCAAATACATAAGGATCTCTTTTGCTTCTTCTGTAAAACCTGCGAGCAAAAACGCTCGGGTGATCATCATCGCATCCCGTGCATAATAGCAAGGCGATCCAATTGAGAAATAATGGCCTGTAATGTCTGCAGGGACGAATCCATCAAGTAAGCTTGCCTTGATGGCAACTAAATTGGCCTTGGCATGACGCTCAACTTCACGCGATAACGATAAAGAGAACAGATCTTTATCTGCAAACCAGTTTTTCCAGTAGGTGTGTGCATCAGATAGGTGGTCCTCCCAATCCCAATGCACAGTCTGACCAAGCTCGCTTGAACCGATTCCCCATCTTACCGTTTGATTTTCACCAGGTCCGATCGTAAGCTTTTTTCGCGTCGTTACCCCGATCATATTCGGAGATTCAGCCTTGGCACCGTCCCCTGCCTTCCTTTTCAGCATTTGCTGCTGGGTCCGGAAGACGAAGCCGGTCGGGGATTCGATGTAGGCTTGATCATCTGATTCACCATCCATCGCAATGTGAAGGTGTTGCCTATTATTCTCCCAGCAAATCCCCTCGTTTTGCACTATTTTACCGTTGTTCGGATTTCGGAGGATCACATATCCGCCTGTCTCAAAGGCAACCGCTTGATCACATCGATTTCTGAATGTCGTTTCAAAAACAACCTTGTCGTCCTCTGTTGCAAAAATTCGTTCTTGCCAAACTAAGCCATCGACCTCCTGAGATTCGAACATCGTTTCATACAGGAACCCTTCCTCCACCGATGTCGATACCGGACGCTGATGGACAGGATGATGCTGTCCATCGATTCGCCGGTTGCCCAGTTCGATCACGTTGTTCTCATGCTGTATATATGTGGTCGCGGAATGGATCAAATCCTGCTCGTAATTTTTATAGAAGAAATGTTGGATACCCATACCTTGCCAATCCACGATTCCATTTTCTACGCCATATAAGGCTGAGGTATGGTCACTACCGATCAACCCAATGGCTGGGTATCGCTTTGTTGTGTCCATTTCTGCTTCTCTCCTTTTCCATAGGCATGATAAATCGCGTAAGCTAAAAATCCTGCACACGTGGCAAAGTGTTCTCCCGTTCTTGGTAGACCGGTATACTCATCGATACTTTCACAGGCGATGCCTCCGTCCATCGATGTCCGCATCACAAGATCCCGTGCCTGTTCTACTCTTCCAGACAAAAAGCTGTTGGCGATGCTTAATACCCAAGGATGATTAGCATGCGCACAGCCTAATTCCTCGAATGGTTTTCCTTTGAATGCATATGAATATCGGTCGGATCGGATAAGTCGGACCGTATTTTGATAAATCGGATCATCAAAGGAACAGAAGCCATAGTACGCAATTAATTGCAGACTTCCAGGCGGTTCATCATACACGTTATGGTTCCCTCGTAAGTCAACCGACCAAGCGAAGCATGTTCCTGTTTCTTCCTCGAAGACCGTTTGATCGTAAATCGCTTTTTTGATTTCATCTGCTTGTTTTGCTAGTTTGTCAGATTGCAAAGGTACGAGCAATTGCTCCGCAAACGAGGCGACGATATGCATCACCTTCCAGACGAGGACGTTATTGTACGTCAAGTATGGATAAACGATCGGATCATCGGTCGGTTGCAAAAACGTGTCGTATAGATCGAGTTGTGCGTGCTTGTGATCCTCAATCTTTTCGATGATTTCGATCACCGTGTCTTGCACGTGGGGGTGACGAAGGTAATCGCGATCTCCTGTTTCTTTCACATACATATCAAGCGCGATGATCGGAGCACACAATTCATCCAGTTCAAAGCCTGGTTCAAGCACGACACCATCAATGTACCTGCTGTGTACCCCTATATTCCTGCGTTGTTTCGTAAAAACATAATCGAGCATGCTTCTCGCCCGTTTTCGATCCGTGATCAGAATCGACGGGAAGCTCCATAACAAACTATCTCGGTCCCAGTATGCTGCACTTACGTAATAGCGTGGGCTTCGGGATGTCACGAGTACGTCCTCTTCGGTGTCGAGGGTTTGCCCTGTGGCGTAGAAGTAATTGAAGAAAAGATTCAAATTCATCACTTCATCAAGCTTTGGGTCTTCGGTCGTGAGAGCCCGCTTCTGAAGCCAGGATTTCAGTTCATCCTTCAGCGTTTCCGTTCCTTTTCTCTGCATCTCCTTAGAGGATGTCGCCGCTCCAACCTCTTCTAATCCAACTCCCCAGAAAAATGACAACTCCTTCTTTTCACCAGGTTTGATTTTGCAAGATTGGGAAAGACAGAAATGAATCTGATCCGTTTGCTCGTCATATGTGTAATCGATATCGTCGAGATTCGTTGACGTCATTGGAGCCAATGATAGGAATGGTGCTTCATTCGAGAGTTCAAAGAGAATGGATTCGTTCCAGCCGCTTTCCACCACACTCTTCCTCGCGTTCATGACCTTGCTTTCATTGATTGTATGTAGGGTGTTCAGCCAGTTTCCATCCATTCCCCAATCAACATGCTTTATTTCTTTACTCTCATTGACTAAGGAAAGATGATAATAAAACCCTCTTTCACCTATCGGGGTAACAACTTCTCCTTTAAAAAGAAGGCTATCGCTTTTGCCAGTGAATATCGGTACCCAATGATCTTCCCTCTCCCAGGTGAGGTTCCATTTGATTCTTTCATCAGCAAGTTTGACAAAAGGCTGTAGAAGTGGCTGATCCTCACTCCCACATAGTTCTAAGAGTCCTCTATATTTCATGCTAAGTACATTTATATTTTCAATGCTTCCATCCGTGAACAGGGTCGGTATCGAAACCCACTCGTTTCCCGTCGGAAGGTATCTTTGGTTTTCCATGATGTTCGCTCCCTACAAGTAGTAATCGAATCGAAAAAGAGGAATCTCCTTTTCGATTCGATCGGACTGTGGATCATTGTTTATTTAATAAGATCTTCCACTACCGGCTGTAAGTCATTCAATGCCTCTTCAGGCGTCTTCTCACCTAATTTCACTTTATCTAATTCTTTGGTAAATGCATCTGTCAGCTTGTTCCAATCCTCAATGACTGGAGGTACAACCAAGGTATCTAATGCCTTGAAAACAACCTCACGGCTTTCAGGTGGTGTTTTCGCAATGTAGTCTTGAACTAACGCTTCATCACTGACAGCCGGAAGCTCCCAAGAACTCTCCACCCGGATCTTTGCTGCTTCATCACTTGCACTCATGAATTTTAACCATTTCCAAGCGGCTTCAGGATGTTCTGTATCTTTAGAAACGGCTAATCCATTTGCGAAGAAATGATGAGCCTTCTGTGTATTGCCTGGTTCAAGCGCGATATCCCAGTTAAACTCTGCATCCTTGAACGAATCCATCATCCAGATTCCTGTACGGAGCATCGCGACTTTCCCTGAAAGAAACAAATCACTATCGGATTGACCAGACATATCTTCATCTGAAGGCGTCACATTGTATTTGTTCACTTTATCCACCATCCATTGGAGGGCTTCAATGTTTTCCTGACTATTCACCGTTGCTTTTGTTTTATCTTCATTAAAGACAGATCCGCCATTTTGTGCGATCGTTTTATAAAATTCCCAGAACTGGAACGGCGCGTAGGTCCCCCATACACCATTTCCTTCATCCGTGAGCTTCTCAGCTGCTGCAAGTTCATCTTCCCAAGTCCAATCCGCTGTCGGATAATTGACTCCTGCCGCATCAAATAAATCTTTATTGTAGTACAATACGACATTCGAGAAACTTTCAACCATTCCATATTGCTTCCCATCATATTGATATACTTCATAAGCTTGTGGATTCAATTTGTCCGGATTGAAATCACTGTCTTCTTTGATAAGAGAATCCAAATCCTTTAGAGCACCTTTTGCCGCATAATTTACGAAGTTTTCATAGTTCAACTCAAACGTATCTGGCGCGTCTCCACCAGCTAACCTAGTTTGAAGTTTAGTAAAGTAATCTTCAAAAGAAGCCATTTCATAGTTAATTTTGATATCCGGGTTCTGACTTTCAAACTCCTCGATCATTTTCTTTAAATCCTTCTCATGTGCTTCTCCTGGTGAAAACGTGAAATACTCTAATGTTACCTGCCCATCTTCACTATCATTAGAGCTGGTATCGGACGAGCACCCTGTAACCGCTACCAAAATGAAAATAGAAATAAATAACCAGTAAAATCCCTTTTTCATAATAAAACTCCCCTTTTGTATGAATTTGCTTGCCCAAACGAAAAAACAACGATTTCTCGAAATTGGACGACCACCACCTTGAATACGCTTTCAGTAGTTTTTATTAAAAATGAGAGAACAGTGGGAATCACTCCTTTAATCCCCCCATTGTTAAACCTTGGATAAAGTACTTTTGTGCGAACAGATAAACCGATAAAACGGGCAATACACTGATCACGACCCCTGCCATCATTAGATTCCAATCGGTTTCCCAACGCCCTTGAAGCATCGATAGGCCAAGAGGAAGAGTCATCATATCTGAGTCACTTACAATAATCAGTGGCCAGAGAAAGTTATTCCACGATTGCATGAAAGCAAATACAGTCAATGTTGCTAATGCAGGTTTCGCTAGAGGCAAGATCACTTGCCAATAAACACGAAAATGACTTGCCCCATCCATGAATGCAGCTTCCTCAAGCTCCCTAGGAATCGTTAAGAAAAATTGTCTCAGAAGGAAGGTTCCAAAAGCATTGAACATGCCAGGTAAGATCAGCCCCTCATATGTATTGATCCACCCTAAATATTTCATTAGGATAAATTGCGGTGTCATCGTGACTTGTGCAGGTACCATCAAGGTTGCTAAATATAATAGGAACAATACATCTCGTCCCTTGAACTTCAGCCTGGCAAATGCATAAGCTGCCATTGAACACAAAATCAGTTGACCGATTGTAGATACCGTTGCAACCAGCAGGCTATTCCCTAAAAATCTTAATATCGGAAACGCCTGAGTTACCTTTTGATAGTTACCCCAATTCACATGATCAGGAATGATCTGCGGAGGCAAAACCATAGTCGCTCCAGATGTCTTCAATGACGTAGAGACCATCCAAACGAAAGGAACGATCATTACTAAGGCACCTAAGATGATAACAAAGTAAAACAGTCCCTTTTTCAACATTTTCAACGTTGCTATTAAACTAGATTCGGACCTGGTATCAATTTCTCGTTGCGTGCTAGTTTCCATGATCAACCCACCTTTTTTGCAGTCTCATTTGAATAAGGGTTACACCGAAGATAATGAAAAACAGGACCCAAGAAATAGCTGAAGCATAGCCCATTTCGTAATATTCAAATGCATGCTTATAGATTCTTTCTACTAAGACGGAGGTTGACCCAGCCGGCCCTCCTTCAGTCATGATCATCACTTGATCGAATACTTGAAACGAGTTGATTAAAGAGATTACAAGAACAAAAAATGTCGTCGAACTGAGCAATGGTAGTGTAATATGACGGAACTTTTGGAATCCGTTTGCTCCATCAATTTCAGCAGCTTCATAGTATGTAGGTGAAATGCCTTGCAGTCCAGCCAAATAGATGACCATTACGAAGCCTAGATCCTTCCATACACTCGTTAAAATGATCGCTGGCATTGCCCACGTCGGGTCGTGTAACCAAGCGGGTCCTGAAATGCCAATTAAAGAAAGCCCGTAATTAATAAGTCCATATGTAGGGTTAAACAACCATTTCCAAATGAGTGACACGGCAACCCAAGATGTAATGACTGGGACAAAATAGGCAGCACGAAAGAAAATCCGGCCCTTCAATTTCTTATTAAGTATAAGGGCAATTGTCAGCGCACCGCACATCACTAATGGTAAATAGCCAAGGATAAAGTAAATCGTATGGAATAAGGCAGAGCGGAATTCTTCATCCTTTATTAGTGCAATATAATTGTCAAATCCGACCCACGAGGGGTTTGAAATCAAATCCCATTCTGTAAAACTCAAACCGAATGAAGCCAAAATTGGAATACCGATAAAGAAAATAAACCCGATAAAGTTCGGAAGCAGAAACAATGAGATGACTAAAAACTTTTTAAAGCCTTTATCACCGACCATGTGATCCCCCCTTGATGATTTAATCCTTCTTGTTATTGTTGTTCGTAAATCGGCGGTTGAAATAATTGATCAATCGCGAGAATGGCAGCCCCTTTCACCCATGCATCATTTCCTAAAGTAGAGGTAACCACATTGGTATCATAGCGTGCATGATAGAAGAAGTTCTCTTTAGCTCTTTGGATCGCCTGAGGAACAAAGTACTCTTCAGCAACCATCCCTTCCCCGATCAGAACAATCGTCCCTGGGTTAAAGCTATTGATTGCATTGATCAATCCGACTCCTAAATAATCTCCTAGTCTACTAAAGAGAACCTTCGCTAACTCATCGCTTTCAAGCGCTGCCTTTAGTACCTCTTCAATGTTAATTCGGTGATTTTGAAGCTGTGAATCTGGGTATTCAGGTATCAATGTCGCTGCTTCCTCCTCTAAACCTTTGTTAGAAGCATACATCTCTAGGCAGCCCTTTTGGCCACAATGACATTGTCTTCCCCCTAATTGAATAATAGAATGCCCGAATTCACCCGCTCCACCAAATTCTCCCTTATACAATTTCCGATCGATGACGATGCTTGCTCCTATTCCATCACCTATCGATATACAAATAAAGTTATTATGAACTGTACCATATCCTTTTTCAATTTCAGCATACGTGTAAGCGTTGACATCATTATCCAAAAAAACAGGTGTCCGAAATGCTTCATGGATCGGTGATGAGAGGTCTACTTCCTCCCAGCCTAATAAGGATGACCTGACAACAATACCTCGTTTACTATCAATCAATCCAGAAACGGCAATTCCAATTCCTTCTAAATGATCAAGATCAATCTTTTGTTGTGTAAGTATCTTTTTGATGCTGGTAATAATTAAGTCGATAACGGATGTTGATTCATCATTTGTATAAAAAGGAATTTCAATGGATTCGATAATGGTGGGATCTAAGTCTGTAAGTGCTACTACGAGGTGGTCTTCCATAATTTTGACTCCGACGGCATAGCCGCTTTTTTGATTGAATTCGATTAAAATAGGTCTCCTCCCGCCAGTTGAAGTAGCTGCGCCTATTTCATTCACCAATTCATTATTCATCAATTCATCTATGATTTTGGAAATGGTAGAAAGCCCAAGTCCGGTTGTAATGGAAATGTCAGTTCGACTGATCGGTCCTTTCTTCCGTATGGTGTTAATTACTGTCGACCGGTTCATGTCTTTGATTAAAGCTCGATTCCCTATTCGTAATTTTGTCATCTAAAAGGCTCCTTATTATAATCTATTGTCATTTTAACTTTCTTTCTTCAGTGAAGCAAGTAATTATTAAAAATATTTAGAAATTATTGATTACTAAAAAAACATATGCGTTGTTTTACATATGTTTTTAAGCCTATATATTCAGTCATTCCTTAAAAACCATAGTCTTGTTCATGCTTTTAGAGTTGACCATATAAATTCGAAGATCGGAATTGAGAAATTGCGGTTGAAACCTCGATTCATCTTCCCATACTATTTTCTACTAACGTTTCAACCAGCCTTTATTTTCAGCGATGGTGACAGCGTCGATACGGTTTTTCGCTTCTAGTTTCTGAATCACTTCTGAAATGTAATTGCGGACCGTCCCTGGTGACAAAAATAATTTATTACTGATGTCCTTTACTGAATCACCATCTTTTAAACGGCCTAGTATTTCGGATTCCCGTTCGGTGAGTGGATTCGTCTCTTCCATCATCGAGAAGGTAAGATGAGGACTGAACACGCGCCTCCCTGCGTTGATCTTGCGAAGGGATTCGGCAAGCTCGGATACAGGAGTGTCCTTTAACAAATATCCTTGGACACCAGCTTTGACTGCCTGTTGAAGATAACCGCTTCTAGCAAAGGTTGTGACAATGACAACCTTGCAGTCACTTACCGCCGCCTTTAACTTTTCCGCTACCTCCAGCCCACTAAGTGTTGGCATTTCAATATCCAAAAGGGCGATGTCCGGTTTATGTTTTTGTATTAACTGGAGTGCTTCTTCACCGTTGTCCGTTTCTCCGACAATCTTGATATCATCTTCCATCGCCAATAATCGACTTATTGCGCCTCGAAGCATGCCTTGGTCTTCTGCAATGACAATATGCATTTGATCCCCTCCTTATCGCTGGACTATTTTTTTGGTACGGTAATCGTCACTTTTGTTCCATCAGTTTTACTAGATTCATAGCTAAGCTTCCCCTCGATCAACAACAGACGCTCCTTCATTCCTAATAAGCCGTTTCCGAATTGATCATGTCTCGTATTCTCTTTTTCCATACCGATTCCATCATCCTGTATAAAAAGCACAAACTCATCCGATTCTTCATGGAGACTTACGGTACATATGTTGGCACCGCTGTGCTTAACTACATTTGTAATGCATTCACGGAGACACATCCCGAGAATAAATCGAATGGTCGGCGCTGCAGCGATCGTTTTATTTTTTTCATAGTTGAATTCAATGCCAGCAGACTCAAGCATCTCTCTAGCATTTTGGACTTCTTCCGCGATATCGATGGCTTGCATGTCACTGACTAGCTCCCGGACCTGAAGTAGAACGGATCGTGAAATCGTTTGAACTTCGCGTGCTTCTTTTAGAGCCTGATCGGGATATTGGGGAATGAGCCGTTCTACCAACTCACTTTTTACAGTGATCATCGATAACGTATGCCCTAACGTATCATGTAAGTCTCGTGCTATACGTTGTCGTTCCGCATTTTTCACAAGTCGAGCGATCTCCTCATTGGCATCCTGAAGTTTCATGCTCGTTTCCCATGAGCGTTGAAACACCCTGGCTATATAAGGAATCCCGTTCAGTAAGAGAACTGCCGGAATCCAGTACGGCTGCCATGTGTTCATTGTTTGCTCATAAAAGAAATAGATTGCAACGGCAAAGAAGGCAGTCATCGTGATCACCATTTGTGTAATGCGACGATAGGATTCCAACATCCCGGTCACGATAGCTGGATAAAAACCTAAGCATAAGCTCCAGGGTGTATAGAACGCTCCTATTACAGCTACAATAAATAACTGAACAACAAGATATACGAGTCGGAGCTTAACATCGACAATACTTTTGTAGTAGCTGGCCCCGAGAAGGATAAACAACAATAGATACTTTAAATCTATTGGCATAAAAAACAAATAACTGGACGGGAGGATTAACAGCATCAATAGCATTGCTACTCTCGGATGTTTAATTGAACGCCATGTATTCATTTACTATCGCTTCCCAATTAATTGATATGCATTTATCGTACCATGGAAAAGTTTGTATAAGAAGGAAGGGTTCAGTAAAAATTCATTCAATGAACATTTAATGATGGACATCAGATGTATTTTTATCTATGGTGGTTTGGACGGATTCGATCTTTTCTTGCTTGAGCCATTTCGGAACAAGCCAGATCGAAATTAAAGCCACGACTATATGGAGAGGGTGTGCTACGATACCGAAATCTACCTCTGGTGGGTTTGCAATATCATTGAGTGTCATCACCAAAGTGATTATAGCTACGAGGAACGTATAATAGAGTCTCGGTCTTTCCGTTTTCTTTAACCATTTTACGAAAATCAGTGCACCTACAAAATTAGTAACAATCGAAGCGAGCCCGATTGAAAGCCAGGTCAACTGGTCGAACCATAGTCCTGTCGAAAAACCTATAACATAGGCCGTGACAATTCCTGCTAGCCCTGATAAGATACCTACCATCAATCCGACGCTTAAACTTTTTTTCATATTTGTATGTCTCCTTTTTGTTAAGTTACTACCATCGTACTTAAAAGGAGGTTCAGATTGTAGTTATGAACTTCATTATTATAAGGTGATAAATATCATATCGATGGTCGTTCCATAGCCCGTCACGTTGAGGAAGGGTCTGAGGGTGTTTCTTTTGCCATTGGCATTTGATCCATAAAGCCACGTTCAATCATTAGATTTAAACTGTCTTCCCCGTATTGTAAAGTTTCCGCCATTATACGCATAAAATGAGTGCCCAAATCCTTTCTCTGTACACTTGAAAGTGCGCTACCGTATCGTCCAGCTGCTGCTGAGGTTAATAATGTCATTTTATACAACATTAATCGGTCTGAAAACGGAGATACAGTTGTATCCGTCAGTTCACTTTCCCAAGTAGGTAATTTGGGCAAGTCATTTTCAGTAAGGACGGACTGGAAAATATCCAAGTGCTTTTGGAACATTTCAACTCCACGTTCAAAATGCTTCCTCAATTCGTTGGATGAGGTAATTTGACTGAAGATTTTCAAAAACGTTTTATGGACTTCTGTCGACTTCAAATTATGTACCAGTTGACTAATTTCCATTGTGTTTATTGGACGACGGTCCGCAAACCACCCAGCCAAATAACTTTGTTTGCTGACTTTTCCGATGTGATTTGTGGTTGGAATATGAACCTCAGGATGTTGCAACCCTTTTTTTATCATTAAATCTGCCAATCGGTTGTAAAGTTCCGCCGAGTTTTTAAGACATTCTTGATAAAACTCACGCAGATCTTTACGCGTGCTAGTATTTAAAGACAAGGAATAAACAATGTGCGCATCTTGAACTAACTTATACTTAATAAGTAGAGTGAAATTATCTGTACAAATTGCAGGGGCATTAATATCCACATCACTTTCTTCAAACCTTTGTGGAAGAGGCTGTTTCGCTTTTTCTAAAAATGCCTTAGACTTTTCAACCTCGATTATCGATATTTCCTCTGCATATTCGAGGATGTTATGTAATTCTTCATCTTGTGCATTTGCATTAAAATATTTGGTGACGTTTTGAGCCATCGTATTACTAATATAGGAATTCCACAAATTCGAAATCTCAGCAGGTGTTAATTTTTCAACTTCCATCTAAATTTCCCCCCTTTAAAATTTTTTTTATTTTATCCTGAGCCTAAAAAAATATCCCCTCTTAAGTTTTTTTGCCCGGATCATATCTTATTAAAAATCATTATTTAGGGTGTTTAGGTTGGAAGCTTCATACTTCGGAAGTGGGAGAATTTTATTTAAACCAACCCTTTTCCTTAAATCGGGAAATGGCTTCGATCCGGTTGCTTACATCGAGTTTATCGAGGATGACGGAAACATAATTCCGTACAGTCCCATTGGTAAGGTAGAGCTCGCTCGCAATTTCCTTCGTATTCTTTCCCTCGGCAATCAAATTAATCACCTGTTTTTCACGCTCAGTCAGTGGATTTCCATTACTGTTTCCATATGCAATATCAACTAATTCAGGAGCATAAACTTGTCGACCGTCCATAATCACACGGATTGAATTCGCTAGTTCCTCACTCGGGCTGTCTTTTAATAAATAACCGCTTACCTCAGCCTTCCGAGCACGTTCGAAATACCCTGTCCTGGCGAAGGTTGTTAAAATAATCACTTTACAAGGATTGTCCTTTAAGTCTTCGGCAGCATCAAGTCCGCTTTTCAATGGCATTTCAATGTCCATGATACAGATATCGGGCTGGTGCTCCTTCACCATAGCCAATGCCTCTTCTCCGTTCCTTGCTTTACCGACGACTTCCATATCTTCTTCCAAGTCAAGTAAAGACCCGAGAGCTCCCAACAGCATTCGTTGATCTTCGGCGATGACAATTCGAATCATACTAATCCCCCCTGTTCCGTTTGTTGAATGACATTAGGTACACGAATAGTTAGTATCGTTCCATTTGATGATTCAATCTCTAAACTTCCATTCACAAATTCCAGCCGTTCTCTCATCCCCCGTAGTCCATGCCGTGTTAGGGAATCCACTTTAGGTGATATACCAATTCCATTATCATGGACTTTAATAAGTACTTCATTAGGTGATTGATCAATTAAGACACTGCAGGATGATGCCTCGCTATGCTTGACAACATTCGTTACAGCTTCTTTCAAACACATGCAAAGCACATTTTCAACCAATAAAGGAGTAGTGGTAAGTTCTGGATTTCCTTTAAAATTGAATTCCATTTGAGCAGCATCTAACATTTGCTGGACATGGGTAATTTCATCTTTCAGTTTTGATCCCCTCATATCCGAAACCATTTCTCTCACTTCTTTTAATGCTGTCCGTGCCGTTTGGTGGATATCATTGATTTCGTTTTTCGCTGAATCTGGATTCTTGTACATTAATTTCCCAGCCAAATCACTTTTCAATCCAATGAGCGAGAGCTTTTGTCCCAGAGTATCATGTAAGTCACGTGCAATTCGCTGACGTTCTTCTATAATCATCAACCGCGAAATCCTTTTATTTGCATCTTCTAATTGACCTTCCAATTTTTCGTGCTTGATTCGATTGTACATTGTGAATGGCAATAGGATGACACCAATCAAACTAATGATGATAAACGGTAATTGGGAAAGCATCATTTCACTTTGCCAAAAAAACACGATACTGATCGTAGCAATAGTGCTAAGAAGATGAACTACATATAACGTTAAAAACCCGATTTTATTTTGAATGTTTCCAATAAAAAACGCTAAAAAAAGCGCAAAATATACATAACCGAAAAGCAAAGTCATGACAATGCTTATAGCCATTTCTATACTCACCCATACATAGACAGACGAACTTTTAGAAATAAAGGATAGCCGGTATGAAGCATAGAACAGCAAAAACATCAATATGCCGAAAACAATTTCCATTGTTGATGATGAGCGAAAAATAAAATAGAAAGGCAGAATACAAAATATAATCCATACGTAGGAGCTAAGCCCGGTATTTTTCGGGATAATGTGATACCAATTCTGCATAGCGGCCCCCTCTTTTCCATTTTTATTTATGATTTCAGCCTATTATCCAACTATTCATTTAAGTATAACAAAAAGCAAACACACCAGCTCTTAGGATGAGGAAAGGCTTATATATACAAGAAAACCCCTCCAATGCTAAATGGAAGGGTCTTCGCATTGTATTTATTTTTCTTGAAGGCTTGGTCTTATATTCTTCAGTTGTGCTCTGGTTTTTGTTTTACCTAGATGATTTTTAACTTGTTTAAAGCTTACAAATGTCTTGTTTTTTTCATCATACAAACGGAAACGTATGGATTGTAAGCTAGAAGCAAATGTAATTGTCGTTGCTTTTTGTAACGGCGGTGTCGATTCATGTGCTTTTTCCAAATTATAATTCGGTACTCTAGGACTCAAGTGATGAACGTGATGGAATCCAATACTCCCTGTCAACCATTGCATCAGCTTCGGGAGTTTGTAATAGGAACTTCCATCTACCGCAGCTTTTACATAATCCCACTCTTCCTCAGTTTCGAAGTAGGAATCCTCAAATTGATGCTGGACATAAAAGAGCCAAATGCCGAGTGATCCTGATACGAAAAGAATCGGGAGTTGAACAATAAGAAAAGCCTGCCAACCGATTGTCCATATTAAAAGCGTATAAATAGCGGCAAGCGAAAAATTGATCAAGTACGTGTTCAATCGTTCTTTTCTTCTTGCCCCTTTTTCATTAAAACGGTTCGAAATAAAGTAAAGATAGAATGGGCCTAACCCAAACATGACTAATGGATTTCGATATAGGCGATACGACAATTTACCCCAAAATGAAGCAGCAGCATACTCATCAACCGTCATCACCCAAACATCTCCGGTACCACGTTTATCTAAGTTACTGCTTGTTGCGTGATGAATGGTATGACTATGTTTCCATTTTTCAAACGGAAAATGGGTAATGATTCCGGTAATGGTACCTATTACTCGATTCGCTTTTTTGTTTTTGAAAAAGGATTGGTGCGTGCAGTCATGGAAGATGATAAAGGTCCGGACAACGAAACCTGCTGCTACAACTGCCAATGCCAGGGTTAACCAAATCGAAACGGACAGACTTTGATATGCAAGGAACCAAATCAAGAAGAACGGCGGAATAGTATTAATCAGCTGATTAATACTTGACTTGGTATCAGATTTTTCGAAAGGTGCTACATTTTTTTTTAATTCTGCTAGTTTTTTCCTCATCTCATGTTTCCTCCTTGGGCAAAACACATCATGGATAACAATATCTAGTTCTATTGTAGAAAAGATTCTCGTCCTGGAGAAGTCATAAACGTCACTATGATATATGACAAGTGTCATGTTTGGGGGAGTGCCATAATCCGGAAAATTGCACATAAGTTCCTATCAGAAGGCTATAAAATAGGTCAACCGGAATTGACATTGGTTGACCTTATGCATACGATCGCGTCGATATTTGGATTAACCAAGCTTGTTATCGGACCTAGCTATACATCGCTTGAATAAGTTTACGCCCTTTTAACTAGACTCTAGTTCATTGTCTGTATTCCGCATTATATGAATTTTCACCTGAATGGACCGATAAAAGTGTGTCCGCATACCCGACAAGTCGATTGACAATCTCATCTGAAATCGCATAAACAAGACGATGCAGCTCGTTCTTATGTAGGGCTGGGTCATCGAAAATGATTGTCGTGTTGATAAAGATATGTTTGGTGTCGTAAAGGTTATAATGGATAATGGTTTTACCAGGTGCACCACCTGTGACAGGATCCTTATAATTTGGCAGAAACACATACCACTCTTCCGCAGTAGGAGATCGGAAATTTTTTGTGAATGTCATGCCCTTAATTTCATCTTCAATTTGTTTTTTTAGATCTTCATCCACTACATCGATAATCTTATCGTCCATTCTAATTCCTTCTCCTCTACATCTTAATCTGCTGGATTCGCATTGATGGCTATTTCGTATGCATCAAGAACCATTTCTTTTTTATCCGGGTCATTTATGCCTATAAGGTACTGTCCGTCTTCCTCATTTTCCACTTGCATCACAATCGTATCCTTTATATCTTCTACAGATCTTAATAATGCGTAGGTTTGGTCCTCTATATCGAATAAACCCTCAACCGAAAACTGTTTCTCTAAGCCATTCTCATCTTCAACTGTGATGTAATCTCTCTCTTGTCCATCGACCATTATTCATACCTCCATTATTAATGTCCTCTAATAAGTCAGTTTTAGAGGCATTACACAATTTGACCCAGTGAGTTGATATGGTTATTTTTCGTTATCAGACTCTGCTTCGGAATGTTCGTTTAAATAAGGATTTTCCGTTGTTGCGAAGTTCACTGATTGAAGGCTATCCTCAGGGGCGATTCCATACAAACCGTCTTCCGGCTTTTTCTCATACTCTTTATTTTGTTTATACTCCGTTTGTTTCTTGTCCATTTTGTTCTCCTTCCTTCTTGTAGACATTGTGCTCAATTTCCCTTATTTTTTCCGATTATTTATTCATTACTCCTTAAATATCCTTAAACATTTGTAAAAGGAGAATTGGATTTATTTTTTTGATCGAATTGTTCATACTAAGTTCAAATGCATAGGAGCGAAGGTGATTATATTGTCAGATCAAAAAAAGAACCGAGATAATCGGGTGACAAATAAAAATCAATTTGACAAAGATGATACATACGGTGTTTTCAAACAAGAAATGGAAGTGGATACAGATGTCAATGAAGATCCAAATCGGGAAAGTCTGTTGGATGAGTCAGTCGATTCTTTTCTAAAATCGAAAGGAAAACGTAATACTTGATCAGGGGCTGGCAAGTGCCCCGTTCCTTTAATCCATTCTAAAACAATGCTTAGATTAGGTAGTACTGGAGGTTAAACGAGATTACTAGTTTACTTGGTGATTTCGTTTAAACGTCTTTTTTTCAGGATCAACCGGTTAGGAACAAAGCTATAAAATCTTCGTATGCAGAAGGAAACAATCACGTTTTTATAGAATGGAGAAGGAGTGAAAGGTGGATTTTTATGTATAATCAAAAAAGGATTAGGGATTACGGGGTAGATATAGGGAAGTTTGAAACAGGACAACATAACTCGATCACAGATGTTGATGGGGTTACGGTTGGTCATGTAACGCTGAGTGATCAGAATAGTCAAACGGGGGTAACGGCGATTGTGCCTCATCAGGGAAACCTATTTAAGGAAAAACTGATCGCTTCAAGCCATGTGATCAATGGCTTTGGAAAAACGATGGGAACGATACAAATGAACGAGTTAGGCGCACTTGAGACGCCAATCATTCTAACGAACACGCTAAGCATCGGAACCGCTGCTGATGCCTTGATCGAATACATGCTCGAACAGAATCCGGAGATAGGACGGACGACTGGAACGGTGAATCCGATCATCGGTGAATGCAACGATATGCTGCTAAATGACGTTCGTGCAAGGTTTGTTACTGAGCAACATGTTTTCAAAGCGTTGGAGAATGCTTCCTCCGAATTTATGGAAGGAACGGTTGGCGCAGGTACGGGAATGCTTTGCTACTCACTGAAAGGTGGAATTGGAACCGCATCCAGGCTTATGAAACTCGAACATGGGTCTTATAAGATGGGTGTATTAGTGTTGGCAAATTTCGGAATGCTAAGCGATTTGATGATAAATGGCAAACCGGTGGGCAAAGAGCTGAAGGATGCACTATTGAAGTCTAATGAGGAAAAAGATAGAGGCTCAATCATGATCATTGTCGGAACAGACCTTCTCGTTTCCGAAAGACAGCTGAACCGTATCATCAAACGTACCGTGACAGGCTTATCACGGACTGGCTCCAACATTTCAAATGGAAGCGGCGATGTCGTCATTGGCTTCTCGACCGCAATAAAAGTCCCTCACGAGAAACCAGCCCAGCCCCTTTCCATCCCGACCATCCATGAAGAGGAAATCGATACAGCATTCAGGGCAGTTGGTGAAGCGACTGAAGAAGCTGTATTAAACGCATTAGTAACAGCCACACACGTTGTTGGAAGAGACGGAAATGAACGACCTGCTTTCAAAGATTTATTGGAAATATACAACATCAACCTTCGTATACCTCTTTAAGAATTTGAGGTGAAAAAGAAAGGGCGACCTCAAAAGGACATAATTAATTTCCTTTCGGGTCACCCCTAGCCTTTGTTGAGTCCTACTGCATTTCTTGCAGTTGTTCATCAAGACGTTCATATTGTGAAGAGATCCCTTGGACGACACCCATATCCATTACTTGCTGAAGATTTTCTTCTGACGCGAATTGGGTACGCGTAGTCAGTTTCGTCTTCCCTTCGTGTTCAACAAACGTCATCGTTATCAACATCTCTGGCATACCTTCAGCCACTTTACCTTCTTCATCTGAAAACACATCGGTGTAGACAATCTTCTCCGGTTCGATAATTTCTTGATAGACCGCTTTTCCCCAAGATTTTTGGCCATAAAATTCCCCTTGGTTTCTATCTGTACACTCCATGCAATAATGCCAAACACCGTTAGGCTTAAAATCAAACGTGCGATTTTCAGTTTCCCATCCTTTTGGTCCCCACCATCGAGCTAAGTGCTCTGATTCCGAAAATGCTTTGAACACTAGGTCCCGCGGTGCGTCGAAAACACGCTCCAGGACAAGAACCCGACCCTCGACGTTCGTTGTGATGTTGTTTGTTACTTTGTTTTCAGACATACTCTTCCTCCTAATATTTTTTTATGAAGCAAAGGTCATGCTGATCGAATATTCAACGTATGACTTCATTATAGGACTACTTCTCGTTACATGTTTGTTTTCCTTTATCGATGTTTTTTAATTAGTCGTTACACTTTTGTTAATATTTATAGGATTCGATGAAACTGCTTTTCGTTTTTTGTGATAGAAAACATAAGAGCCTGCTATCAAAATGTATCCAATAAAGAAAATCACCAAACCACCGGCAGGATCACCTACTGATATGCTTGAATACATAGCACCAGTCAAATCAATTACAAATCCGGCATATGCCCATTCCTTAAGTCGAGGAAAACCAGGGATCAGTATCGCTACCACACCTAATAATTTGGCAATTCCAATAAAGGGTAGAAGATAGGCAGGGTAACCCAGATGGTTGAATAAGGCAACTGCTTCGGGAGTAGACATGATATCGGGAATAGAACCTAAAAGCATTAATGCTACCAACAGCCCTGTGAAAATCCAGTAGGTAATCGTCAATTTTTTCAAGATACTTACTCCTCCTTCAGGTTAGGGGTTCTTAAAACTTCAACAATTGTTCCTCAAGACGATCGAGTGTCGATTTTTGCACCCTCAATTGCTCGATACTCCGTAAACACTGTGTCAAGTTCTTCTTCAGACTTGAAGATCATTCGCCTCGTGAGCTCAGTTTTATTGTATTGCTCTTTAAACGTTCATTTTCTCCATCGCCATGGGAGTATTCGAGTCGTTCATGGGGCACGCCTCATTGTAAGTAAGTTTTTTTTAATACACATTGGCAGGACTACTGCTTGTCGTCATGGTCCACTTCCTTTCTTTGCAGGTCCTGCAGGTAATCGTCCAAGCGGTCGAACCTCTCGTTCCAGATATGTCGGTAGGATTCCAACCAGGATTCAAGTTCTTTGAACGGTTCTGCCCTCAGCTTGTAGATCCGTCGATTGGCGACTGCTTGCACCTCGACAAGCCCTGCGTTGCTAAGTACACGAAGATGTTTGGAAGCTTGTGGCTGTTTAAGCCCGAGTCGATCGGCAATTTCCCCCACTGTGAGAGGTCCGTCACGTAAAAGTTCTACAATATACAATCGGTTGGGCTCAGCAAGAGCATTCAAAGTTGTTTTCATGAATATAATATACCTCATAAGGAATATTCATGTCAAGGAATATTAAAAAAGATTATTCAGCTACTGATACAAACTTTACATTCATACGTTTAAAAAGGATATACACAAAAAAGGATTGAAATATAAGTTAAGTATGGGGAGCCCCTAATCATAAAGTATATTAGTTAATAGAAGGTTGAAATATGGGAATTAAGGTGGGATTCATTTGAAGTATGGAAGGTACTTTATTAAACTTTCAATACCTGTTTTGCTGGTGGTCATTGGTCTTACTGGTGCAATAAATTCTTTCTTTGTAAATGAATTTGCTTATTACTTATCGATTGGACTAATCATCTTGGGGATCATCGGTTTCTTATTTTTGTTCTTCTCTAAAATCAGCCGATAAAACTAAAAAGATTTCCTTTAGTTGAAAGAATATGAGCTTGGTGAAAAATCCAGGCTCTTTTTGTCGTCCTTTTTTCGTGTGTTTGTCGTTATTGCCCAATTATTGTTGAAATGGTTAGTAAAATTCTCCTTATTATCGTTAATGGTTCCTTTAAATGAATGTAGATATAGAAATAACATATTTTGTAAGGGTGTGCTATTACATTTTGGGAATTAACGAAGACACATCGTACTGTCACAGAATCTTAATCTAGGAGGTTTAATGATGAGAAAAGGCTTTGCTTTTTTAACAGTTATTGCCCTTGTAAGCTCTATCTTATCCCCAACCAGTATGGCAAAGACGGGTGAATTTGTTCAAGGAACTGGAATAAACAGCACTCTAAAATTCGCACCTGATGAAGACTATGATCATGATGGTTTAACGAATCAGAAAGAGGACGATATGGGCCTGAACATACTCGAAGAAGATACGGACTATGATCAAATTCGTGACGGCGATGAGGTGTCAAGCTATACTACAGATCCAACTAAATCAGATAGTGATCATGACGGATTGGATGATGGTGATGAACTTTTTGAATTAAACCAAAACCCTTTAGATCCTGATCAAAACAAAAATGGTATTGAAGATGGTAAAGAAACAAGGACGGTACCGCTCATTAAAAATGATTTCGGGATTAAAGGGAATGTGACTGGTGTAGGTTCGATTTATGGCCAATATTCAATGGAACAAAATCCGATCATCATGCTGAATAAAATCAATACGATCAAAACCATATATTTTGACACACTTAACAAGGGGTTGCTATTCAACGTTGAAATTCCGGTTCACACCAAGCTGGATGATCCTCTCCTTCTCATTTATAGACATAAATCAGGACAGTTGAAGCCTGTTAAAACACAACAGTATGAACAAGAAGAACAAGTTATAACTGCCGAATTCAAAGGTGGAGGAACCCTTGTTGTCGTTTCAGAAAAAGCCTATCAAACGTCTAAGATCCCAGCTAATGCAAACCTTACTAAACTATCAAAAGTACCTATTGATCAAAACATTCAAATAGCTGGTATTCCGGGGTTAACAATCAGCCAGGAAATGCGAAGTCAAAGGAAAACTGATCGAAAGGGCAAGGCTATAACCGACCCTAATATCATCATTTTTAAAGAAAAAAGACAGTTTAGGGACGAAAAAATGAGCGGGTCGAAACAAATAGTCAGCAAAGCCTTTTATAAGATTGGGTCTATATATTCAGATGGCACTCAAACATACGCCACCTTATCCGCCGTATCAACCGAAAGCGGCAATCAGCCAACGATCATGGTTCATGGATTAAACTCGAATACATCAAGATGGGGATTTGATAAGCTTTGGCAAAATGACGACAATATCCCAGAGGCGGATGAATATATCAATAGTTATGAAAGCTTTACCGGAAGAGAATACTCAAATGGATACGATTCCTCTTATGGGAATTATGATGTCCACTATTTAGGCGATGCTGGTGACCAAGGTGATTTAGGCTGGCAGCTGAATCTCGATTTCTACTACACTCCAAACGTTGATCTTTTCGGTTTCAATTATGAACATAATGGTCATGTTGGAGAAGGTGCAGCTTGGTTGAGACATTATATTGGGGATTTAGAAAGCTTAGGCTACATCAACTCCTACGATGATATAAATCTTGTAGCACATAGTAAAGGCGGTTTAATCTCAAGGTATCTTATCGAAAATCTAGGTTACAGTTATTATGTGGACCGTTTGATGACATTTGGCACCCCGCATTTCGGATCAGACCGAGTGTTCTTCGGAACCGACATGGATCGTTTTGGAAGTGAGTTATGGGGTACAGATTCTGGAGACGATTACTGTAACCAATTCACAAATAATCATGATTTTACGTTGTACTTTGCTGTAGGTGCTTGGGAGAAGGATGATGTGCCGAATAACATCGAAAACAGATGGATACTTGCTCCAAATCTTAACGGAACGCCTAATCACGTATATTACAGTTATCATCAGGACGTTACCGATTTATTTAATCAAAGCGGCATGTTCTTTAGCAGCACGCCAGAAATTCACGATACTTGGGTGAATATCGATACCGCTCTTGGGTCTGATGATGACAAAATGGACAATAACGGTATCAGTCCTGGAACCCTGCCAAAAGTCAACATGCATAAACGGTGGTATCTTTTTGATGAGGTTTATGGAAATCATAGTGAAATGACAGAGCATGCTGATGCGGATAATGAAACGTACATGGTCTTATCTGGGCAATATGACTAATTATAACTACCAAGGTCAGTTTATTCCGTAAGCTGACCTTGGTAACCATTTAAAAAGGTTTTAGATCAATCGATATAATGCACTTCAGGGTAAGGATGAGATAGAAAGTCTCGATGGGAAATCGACCATCCGTAGGCACCTGTAAACATAAAAATAATAAGGTCACCTACTTTCAATTCGTTTACATATTCATGTTTCGCTAATACATCGTTTGGGGTGCAGAGTTCACCAGTGATGGTCACATATGAATTTGAAATCATCGGCCGTTCGAACGGGTAATCCCACTTAGCAACCGGATGAACGAAGAACGGGTGGCTCATTTTCCATGCAGCCGGTAAACGGAAATGATGAGAGCCTCCCCTCAATAACGCAAATTGTTCTCCATGGTTCTCTTTTATGTCAATCACTTCGGCAGTGTAATATCCACAATCGGCTACCATATAGCGTCCTAATTCGAGAATCAGTTTAAACCCTTCCGCTCCGTATCGTTTTTGCAAAGTATGAAGACCTTGTGAGAGAATATCCCATTCAAATGGTGCATCGGCATTAAAATAGTTGATTCCAACCCCTCCGCCGACATTGACAACAGATAAGGAAAGCCGATGTTCTCTACTCCAGCTAATAGCTTTCTTGATACATAGTTCGATAAAGTTAACATGTCTTTCGGCATCAAGGTTGTTGGACATCGCATGAAAGTGAAAGCCTTTGAATTCTAAGTTCGGAGAAACCGACAATTTTCTTAAAAGTTGCGGGACATGCCGCTCATCCACCCCAAACTGAGTTGGAACACCAGACATTTTCAAATGGCTATCAGAGACGTCATCCTTCAGGTTCACTCGAACAATAATAGGAATGGTCGTACCCGCTTTATCTCCCCAGTATTGAAGTCGTTTCAAATCATGAAAGCTCTCAACATTCGTCCATTGAACATCTCCATGAACAATATGTTTAATCTCATATTCTTTTTTTGCAGGTGCTCCAAATATAACCGGCTTTATAGAAATCGTTTTTGCTGTCTGGATTTCTCCTGCTGAAGCTGCGTCAAAGCCGTCGACTATTTCATCCAGTACTTTTAAAATTCGGATATCCGGATTCGCTTTCATGGCATAAAAGAGATAACAAAAATCCGGTAGAGATTGTTTGATCCTGATTGCATGATCCTTCAGTTTTTTCAAATTGTAGATATATGCACAAAAGGAATCCCCTTCCGCCCTCTTTTCAATCAGACAATCTATAAATTCATTTACTGCTGCTTCTTGATCCTCGATAGTTAACATCATTGTCTTCATTCCTGTCCATTCCATAGATTTTTTCTTAGAAGGGTGATACATAAGGTTGAAAGAATACAGCCCAATCCCATGAAAAGGCCGGCTGAATAGGCTCCAAAGGAACTTCCAACCCATCCGACAATCAGCGCTCCTAAAGGGATGTAACCGCGATCCATTAAGGCTATGCTGAGTACTCTTCCCCTGTATCGTTCTGAAACGTTTAATTGAAGGACCACTCTGCTCAAAGTCCTGTAAAATTGGCTTGCTAATCCAATCAAGAACATGAATAGTAGGATAAGGGTGTAGCTGTGGTTAAATAAAGTAAAGAAGCACAGCCCTGTTCCAAAACCAAGTGCTGACAAGACTAACAACCTCCGAGAATTATTCGGCTGTCCGATCGATAATAGGATCGTAGAAACAATGGCTCCCACGGATGAAACGGAGAGCAATAATCCAAACCCGTCAGGTCCCATTCCGAGAAGTTCCTTTGAAAAAATCGGAAGCATCGTCGTATATGGAAAACCAAAAACCATTGGAGCGATCGCAATTAATAAGACAGAGAGCACTTTCGGGTTTTGATCAATATATCGGAATGTTTCTTTGATTGATTCTTTGTTTCCCTGTTTTTCATCTGACTTCCCATTCTGCTCGATCGGTTGAATTAAAAATAAGGATATCATTGCAAATAGAGAACCAAGTGATACAAAATACATTAGTATACCGGGACTTGAATGAACGAGTAATACGCCAGCAAGCGCAGGACCAATGATTCTCGACAAATTGATGATTGTTGTTTGGATCGCTATCCCGTTCGCCAGCATGGATTTGGGGACAAGGTCTGACAAAAAGGCATTTCGGATCGGGACTTCGATTGTCGATAAGAAGGACCGAACCGTGATCGCTGTTAACAACCAGAAGATCGGAAGTTTTTCTTGGACGAACATAGCGATTAGGAATGTCGAAATACACAGTCCAAAATAGGCCAAGGTCAGCATTTTTAGGCGATCGAACCGATCAGCCAGAATTCCAGCTGGGAGGCTGAAAAAGAAAATCGGCAACAGCCTGCATGCATTTAATAGACCAAGCATCAATGGCGAATTCGTCCATTGATAAACGACCCAATTAAGTATCGTCAAATCCATCCACTCGGAGGTGCGGATAAGAAAGCTCCCATATAAAAATCTCCGGAAGGATGTAGATTGCAGTGCAAAAAATCCTTGTAGCGGAAAGGTGTTTATTTTTTCCAAGCTGATTCTTCCTTGTTCGACAATGGGTTCGGAACGGTACTGTAACAATAACCATGATCAGGATACAGGCGCATTTTCGTCAATGCCTTATGCTCTACACATGGTTTATATAGACGCTCTGAATCCTTTTTAGATGAGTAGATGTCTTGAGATAACAGAGATTTGAAGCTTTCATCACAAGCGTTTCTTACCTTTTCCCATAATAGACCCTCGGATAATTCAGAGTACTGACATAACTGAACGATGAATTCTCCTAAGTGATTTTGGAAGACTGTGTAATAGATTTTGTTCCACATATCCGTTTCGCGATCGGTTACCGATACCGAGTCAGGATAAAATTCGGGTTTGATGTCTTGTTGGTGGAGGCGTTCGAGGAAGATTCTCGACCCTCCCCAATCTCTGAAGTAAAACCGAACCAGCTGCCCATTTTTAAATACAGGTACACTATTTTGCAAGTGTCCTTCAAGCGCCACTCCGTATTTCACCATTAAAGTTAAATAGCCAGGAATGATGATAGAGAGGTAGTCTTCTAAAAAGGAAACGGCCCCCTGATGCATATCGAGTCCTTGATGACAGCAATATTCGTCCACTAATTCACTTAATATCGTTTTCCCTGAAACTGGTGAACTATTATATAAGCTGCAGCCTGCAATCGCTAACTCACCTTGCTGGAGTTGCCCATCCAAGCTTTCTCTCACCACGACGGTCAGGTTTCTTGACTGATCTGTACGATGAGATCGAAAGCTATAGCCTGCCACCTCGTTAATCGGCTGGAATTTATCCAGAGTCGGCTCCCTTTCCAAGATTTGTTTCATCATATTTGTAAAAGTGACAGAGTTCATCGCAGTTTGTGTTGAAATCGATCGTACCGTTGAAGTCATCTGACTGTTTATTGCAAGCTTCAACGCTGGCTTTCCAGTAACTTTCGGCCAAATCGTTCTGAATGATGATGACGGTGATCCTTGAATCGTTATATCATCTAAAAAAATGATTTCTCTATTCTCAATCTCAAATGAATAGATCGAGGGAATTGCATGCTCATATTGCCATTCATGAACAGGGAGTATCAAATATTTTTCCGGATTCAAGCCGCTTTTCCTCATCGCGAGCTCGTAATCGTTCATAATCTCAGGAAACGCAGATTCAATATAGTCTGGCTGATCCCCTGTCCAAATCAGTTTATCCCTTTTTACCGCAACAAAGCGAATCAATTGCAATTGATGAAATTCAGGTGAAAATCGGAAAACATCACAAGGTGACATACCTGTCTTTGTCTTGGCACCCGGGTGTAAATGGTGTCCTTCCGTAGAAAGCTGTTCAAAAAAGAGTGAAGAACTCCACAATGTGTCCTGGGAATTTTTAACACGTGCATATTCCGTCGACGTCTTCACGTTCAGTCCTTCCGCTTCCTTCTGTACTTCCTGCTTCCATTGTTCAAGATAAGAAAGTGCTAAAAGGTAATTTCCTGTTCCATTATCCAGCTCACTTTGTAGGTTTTGTACATCTCTCGGAAGCTTGTGGGCAATCATCGAAAGCAGCTCGCCTGCCGTCTCCACGATTTGAACCCTCTTTTCTTTGATCAGCAAAATATCGTCTGTTAGGATCATTCTGCCAAAAGCGAACTCTTTTTCGATCGGGAATACGAGAAGCTGTTGGTCCAAACGATAAATGCGATACGAGATTTCTTCGCGAAGATTTTGTTGTTGAAGTTGACGCAGCAACCCTTTCCAGCTTTCATTCAACCCTTCGAAGCCGATGACCAAAACAGAACCGATTTTTTTCATCGTAATCGATTTTGAATAAAGTCCAATAATATCTTCACGTAGTAAAGAAGCAGCAAGCTTATGAAGCACCCCCTTCCTTCCTTGATTTAAAACATTTAGATAATAAGAAACGAGTTGTGGATGATGTTCCTGTAGAAATTGGAGGCATTGTCTCTCTTCCTTATGTAGTTCCGATGATGTATTTATTTTTACTGTTTCAGTCAGCATGTTCATATACACCTTCCTTTTGTTCCAACATTGGATTCGGTACGGATACGTAAGCATTTTCCGACACTTGTTCGCTCAGCCTCATTTTGACGAGCGCTTTTAAAGATGTGAAAGGTGAGGAGAGTTCCCTTTCCAATTCCTCTGCCTGTACCCTACAATCTTCATCCTTTTTCAGGTCGTCAATCGTTGAATAGATGACTTCTTTCACGGATCTCCACACCTTTCTTTCTGCGATACCAAGTTCTTTGCTAACATGTACAATCATTTCGCCAACATGATTGTGAAAGAGAGCATGAGAAAACATCGTAAACAAATCCTTGGTAGAGTCAGTTAATAGATTCGTGCTGTTATCAATCGTTTCCGCACCTGTCATTTGGTCCAGTCGATCTCGTTTGATACGAATTCCACCATTATCCCTGAGGAGGAAACGAACTGGTCGTCCTTGCTGAAACACGGGAATCGCATTTTGGAGATGAGCTTCTAAACTGATCCCATACTTGACCATTAACGTGATCAAACCCGGAAATAGTACTGTTGTGTAGACCTTCATGTATTCAATCGCAGCTTCTTCCATATTTATTTGCATTGACCGACCGTACGCCTCAATCAATTCGACTAGAATTAACTTCCCTGTAAAAGGAGATTGGCTGATCAAGAATGCAGCTGGTACAGCAATTTCTTCATCTTGTAGGTCTGCTTCAGGATTTTCTCGTACGAGAGCGGACAGGTTTTTCATTAAAAACATGTCCTCCTCATTGGCATGGGACTGATAATGTCCACCGGCTTTTTCCGCTAAAAACTGTAGCGTACTCCCGATTGACGGATCATTTAGTTGAATCTTCTTTAAAAGGGCAGAGATTACTGGGCCGTTCGATACAGAAGCTGGTGATACGATTCGCTTCGCACTTGTCATCTGGACATCGACCGCTGTTTTTATGTGATGATGTGTTCGGCTGCCTGTTGGGGCAAGTGACCGGAAAGACATGAGTGCATCTGTTGGAATACTTGTTTTTTCAAGTGGCACGATTACTCCTTGATCTATTTCAGATTGAAAGCGAATTTTGATCGTATGCTCAAACTGCCAAGGGTGGATCGGAATCAATTCGTAATCCCCTAGTCCTTTAGATGTAAGCTCACGAAATGCCTTTTCTACTTCGGGATATTCGTTAATCAGCATTTCTGTCATGGAATACTCATCCATTGACGACATCCTTACATGATCCCGATGGACGGCAACTGGAATTACATTTGGATTTCCTTCCCACTCCGGTGAAAAATTCATCACGTCATCTGTTGATAAGCCTAGTCTTGTTTTTGAGCAGGGATGAAGTGTATGACCCTCGATCACCCACTGTTCTGCAAATACAAGAGGACTGAAGTTAGGTTTCACTTTCTTTTCTTTAAGAAGATAGGAAAATACATCTCCTCCCCATGACAGTTTTTCTTTACGTAATTCAGCAGCGGTTAAAGCAAGAGCATAATTGACCACTGAGTTCTCAAGTTCAATTACTAAACTCTCCTGTTTGATAGAAAGCAATTTTATAAATTCAACAGGATGATCGACTTTTCTCCTGCTGCCTTTAAAGGAGTAGAATAGATCTCCGCTGATCTCGATATGGTGTAGCGAATATCTTTTGGATACGGGTACAACCAGCTTCCCATCCTCATAAACGGGAATGGTGACTTCAAAGTCGCCATCCTTTTTGTACCACGTTGCTTTTACAACTTCCTCTCTTAAAAGTGCCTGAATCAGCTGATGAAGAGTACGCTTCCGAGCCATCGGAAGAAAACGTTGAAAAATGGTTGAGTATACTGGATGCTTTTTATGTAAACAATCTAGGACGGTCTTTTCGTTTTCCCTGTAAAAGATCAATTGATTCATATCTTACCTCCACTCTTTTTATTGAGAATGATTATCACTACGCATTATACTTTAAATGAAAACGATTATCATTGTCAATTACCTTTTAATAAAATAAGCCGATAGACACAATTATCTACTTTCTGCTTAATGGCAAAAATAAAAAAACACCTCACATTAAGGAACGAGTCCTTTTGTGAAGTGCATAACCTGCATTGATATCCATATACGCCTCAAATTGAAACACACTCTAGTTCAACAAGAACTTCAACGAATGAGCTGATCTTCCCAAGGTTCACCCAATCCCAAACCGTCTCTCTGGTTCGGGTATTGCCACGCGCCGAAAAAGGTAGTTATATTTTCAGCGATCCAAAGGAACAATACGATTGTCAACATCCATCTGTTGCTGAATTATTTCTTTTCAGCAATGACGAAAGCATAGTCTCCTAGATCACTGCTGTAGTTTGCTAAAACATCATTGATCTTATTCGTTTCGATGTCTCTTTTCAATCTTGAACAACCTTCTTCAATTTCTTCCCTTGAAGCAATATTTACGAAAGTGGAAATTCCTGAACGTACGTTTTCGTCTAAATACATCTTCGGTTCATATTTCCCGCTGTAAAGGAAAAAATCCTGTAAGTCAGGCTGCATTAAAAAGGTCTCTTGTCCAATGATTGCAAATCCAGCTTCTCTTAGTGTATCGGTTACTTTTGATAAGGATGGCATTTGTTCTGCTGAGTCTCTGATTGCTTCGGGAAAATACTCTTTAAGCCAATAGTTCTCCATTTGTTCAGGAGATGAGGTGAAAATTACGAATCTCCCCTTATCAATCACTCGAAATACTTCTTGGAACGGGGCACTAAGATTGTCGAAATGATGAATGGACAAAGTACAAGTTGCCCCGTCAAATGTACTTTTTGAGTATGGTAGATTCTGTGCATCAGCTATGTCCAATTTGATAGACTTTGATTTTGACTTTGCTTTCGTGATCATCTCTGCTGAAATGTCCACACCAGTCATATGTAGTCCTAATCCTTCTAACGCAATTGTATAATTGCCAGTACCGCAAGCAATATCAACAACTGATGCTCCGTCTGAAACTTGCAGGTGGCTTTTCAATCGTCTCGCAATTTCAGGATCAGCTCGCCGTGTCGTATCATAGGTTTTTCCGATACCATCATATAATATAGCCAAAAGTTTGCCCTCCAATTAATTAAGTTGTCGACAATGCCTTGATACATTCCTCTCTAACTTTCCATAGGCTGTCTACATCGAAACGACCCTCTAACCGATTATCCTGTATCCATTTATTTAAATATAAACGATGAAATTGAGTTTTATGGTGTCCAATCTCATCATGTTGGATTTCCTCTTCTGTTAAAAATACCTCAATAGGTTCATTTTTTACATCAAGTCTGGTAAAGTCAAATCGTTCATTGTCATATTTCAAATAACAATGGGCTTCTGGGATCGCGTTTAACCTATGGTTTTCAAGGACTTGTCCGATTCCTGGAGTATTCCTTTTATCCATTTCATAAATTCCAGTCACTAATTTTATGTCTGCGATTCCTTGTTCATTACATAATGCCGATAGCAGAGCGTGTTTTGTGCTGCAAGTCCCCTGTTCTTCCTTAAGGACTAATCGATAATCCGCTCGATTAGCATTTCTTCCGTATGGTAACGTCCCCACAAACGTAGCGGCCAGATGAAATTCACCAATTCCCCTCTCAATGAATTGTTCAGAAATGTACCCCCGGTGTTTGATTTTAAAGTTCGGCAACAAGTTGATTGTCATGTCAATATCCCCTTTTATTCCATCGTCTCAACAGAAAGGATTTCTCCGGTATTTACATCAACTACCCCTTCAAGCTTATACGGTAGATCCCCAAATCGAGCTTCATACGTGATGTACCATTTCTGATCACGAAGTTCATGTTGCCGTTGAAAAGGTTCAATCTTTGTCCTGAACTTTTCCTCCGTAACTTCCTCCCATGTCCCCTTTTGTTTGATGTAGTACTTCCCATTCTCTTTCCGTCTTGAATCGGATGCCATATGTTTATCCACCCAATCGTTCACCTTTTCATTTCCTCTTAAAATCGCAATGGCTTCTTGATAGGTAAAAGGAACTTCATCTTTCTTTTTGTACTTTGCATCGAAAAAGAACTGTGTTCGTTCCTGACAACTCAACCGAACCGGCTCCGTTATTTCATCTTTCCCACAAGAAGTGATCATATAGCCTTTAATGGGAAGTTCATAATTTTCAACTTTTGTAATCTTTTCGCTATTAACTATATATTTTTCTCCATCATATACGGCATAGGATGACCGGTTCCCCTCGCCCTTCAATACATACCAGGAATAGGAATTTTGCGGTTTAATTTCCTTCAAATCAAGTTCGTCCAATTTGGAGAAAAAGTACGAAGCTGTTATCATATTGTTTCGATGCCAACCGCCTCCTACACGATGTCTGTGTACAGTAAAAACTTGTTCTTCTACACTATAGGAATACCGATTGTATACTTTTCCTGATCGCTCTTGACTGACAACTTCAAAATTCATTTGACTGATTTCGCCTTCTTGACTATATTCTGCCTCGAAGTTTTGTAGTTTAGCATTGTTATTTATATCAAACTCTCCTTGAATCTTCTCCCAATTCCTTTGAAAATTGAAAGAATACAAGTTGTCCCCGCTTGCTTCAACCTCTCGCGGCCACTCGAATATATAATTCTCGATTGGGGAAATTATCAATTGTAAAGCAAATACCCCTAAACCAAGATAAGCTGACAGTTGTTTCACCTTAATATTTTGCACCGGGTGAAAGGCTATTAAATATACCAAGAAACCAATTGGAATCGCCCAGTTGTTGAGTGAGAAAGTAAAAGCTCCGAGCATATAATACCCAATCATTTTTAAAATCAAGTTTCCTTCTTCGTCTGTGCGCTTCCTATAAATAAAAACAAGTCCAATTATTGGTGCAATAAGAAATAAAATTAGTAGAATGGTCTTCATATTTCAACCTCCGAAATTGGGACACAATAATTTGAAAAAGACACCATCTTTAATGTTGATCGTGCCTGATTATGAAAAAAGCACAAATTTGTCAATTTAAAAATAGAATCTATCTCCCTCATTTCTAATTAGACAAATACTGCTAAAACCCTTCACAAAAAAACATGCGCAAGTCATTCGCACATGTTTCTGAACAGTGTCTAGTCTTTCATAAAACCAAATGGCGTAGATACAATTTTCTCTAGTCTGACTACACAAAGGGTAAAATCACCCAAAGACCCGTGAATGACTTTAGCTTCTTCGCCATTCCCTCTTTTTACAACCTTATATCGGATTTCTTTCCCGATTCCATCCTGTGCATTTCCTACAAAAAGGACTTCAACTTTCTCGCCAGGTTCAGTAGAAATCGTTATATACGTGTGGCCATTGAATTCAAACATCCCCTTACCATCAGGGCCGATTTCAGAATAGTTTTGTTTGAATTTTTCTGGTAAACTATCATAGGTCATAATTTCATATCCGATTTCTCCGTCTCCAAAATCCATCATATACACTACGATTGACATGACGATCAAAAAGGGAATAACACTTTTAGCAAATCGCTTCATACTTCTCCCCCATTAAGATACGATCAGACGTACCAGCTTTTCCTTCCATAGTTTGAATTCCTGAACTGAAACAATCTGTTGTAAAAATGCATATAACAAAAATACATTTAAAAATAGGACACCCATTTCTCCACTCGATTGGAATCTTGCAAGAAAAAGGCCAACTAAAAGCATTGCCCAATATTGAAAGCTTACATTACTCATTCTTTTCCATAATGGACTATAATTTTTACGATCTAACAACTGTTTGATCAAAATTACATACCACATCATATGTAATGTTACGAATTGAAAAAGTCCATCCGGTCCAGTTAATTGATTCCATTCTAGTGAAAAAAGCTGGTCAATATAAAGGTCAAATGTTAGGGGTGAATTGATTATTTTGGGTAAAAATTGAAAAAAGCAGCCGTAAATTGCAGCAAATCCCACTATGGATAAAATCGCATTCTTCTGTTGGCTTATAACAAAACGATAAATGAAATAAGCAAACATGAGAGGTAAAAATGGGACATACGGACGTGCTCCAATTAGAATAGCCGGTCCGATAAGAGTTGCCACAAGACAAACAATTCCAATCGTAATCTCTTTTTGAGCATGTTGCTTAACCGCACTTGGATACGTTTGATTCACTTCATCTTGAAGCATTTGAATCTCTCCAAATTGATCGATTGCGGTGCGAACGGCCTCTTCTTCAATTACATATTGTCTCCGTAATGATTCGTAGTGGTCATACAAATGCTGTATCCATTCTTCCTCTAGTTCCATCTTTTCTTCATTTTCAAGGTGTAAATCAGCAGTCAGTGTCTTAATGTAGTCATTGAATTCCTTAATCGAATCACGTTCCGACAATTCCATCACCTACGATTCGATGCATGACAGACTGAAACATATTCCATTCTTGTTTTTGATCATTCAATGCCTTCAACCCTACCTTTGTAACCCGGTAGTACTTACGGCGTGGTCCGTCAGTTGATTTCTCCCAGTAGCTTTCCACTAACCCTTTTAATTCCAGTCGTTTCAATGCCGGGTACAACGTTCCTTCTTTGTATTTGAGATACCCTTCACTGATTTCCCTTACCTTTTCGGTTATCTCATACCCGTACATATCTTTTTCCGAAAGTAACGACAATAGGATGATACCTGTACTCCCTTTTAATAGCTCTGTTTTCATATCATTCCTCCTCTATATAGGATTACTACTTACTGTATATCGTATCACGACATACTGGGAGAATACAATATATTTTACAAATGATTCCGATCAATAACAAAGGGCTTGTAAACACCTCGGTTTCAGAAGCCAAGCATTTTAATGGTCATTATCCGAAATAACATCATTATAAAATTTAATGACTCCCTCGCTCCACATCACTTTTTCAATAATGATCGGCTTAAAACCGCCGACTTCTATCTATTGAAAGGATTCACTACTCAATTTTACAAAACAGAGATCTTCAACTGGTGTCTTAATGATTTTCTCAACAATCTTTCCATCTTTTGAAAATAAATCCTTGATTCGTTCTCTGTCTTCATCATACAATAACCAAAGATTTTCTGGTTTCTTTGGTTGTTCTGCTTGTTTTTCACCTTTTTGTATTGGTCGCTCGTTTTTATGTACATCGGAAAGATTAAACTCTTTATCGGGAATCTTTATCTGTTCTAAAAGGCTGTTGGTTACAGTTAACTTTGTATCTAGTAGTTCGATCACCCCCGATAAACCGATGATGATCATTCCGTATACGAATGATGAGAACCAAGTGGAAAATGCAACTGACCATAGAAGCCCTTCTCTACTAGTACCAACGATTAAACCAAATACAAAACCTATACCCATTATAGCTACACCAATGATAATTAAGATTTTAGCTATTGTATTTTTCTTTTCAAACATACTTCGTACCCCTTTCCCTAATAGGTACATCATACTCCTTTCATCAATATTTAGGTTATAGATATCTAAGAACAATCCATCTAGTCATTAACACAACTTCTTTCCAGTGAATATTGTAAAAAAGAACTACTACAGGGAGAGGTTGCTGTGCAAATACATGTCGTGCAAAGTGGAGATACATTATGGCGTATCTCTCAACAGTATGGAGTGAATATGAATCAGATTGTCCGAGCCAATGATTTAGATGACCCCAATAGAATCGTAATTGGGCAGGCACTGGTCATTCCAGCGCCCTACCCACAATATTCAGTTCAACCTAGTGATACGCTCTGGGCGATTGCTCAACGTTTCGGAACGACCATACAAGAAATTTTAATCGTAAATCGACTCGTTAACCCTTCAGTCCTTTATGTTGGCCAGGTATTAACGATTCCGGTCTTATATCATACGATTCAACCCGGTGAAACATTATGGGTGATTGCAAGACGATATAATACGACCGTCGAAGCAATAGCTCAAGCGAATCAGATCGAGAACCCCGCGGTGATTTACAGCGGCCAACGGCTTCGAATTCCAGATGCGCCGAAACCAGTCATCGATGTGAATGCTTATACGACCACAATGTTACAGCCAGGTGCTGAATTAGTCGCACCATTGACCCCATTTTTCACCTATGTAACCCCGTTCAGTCATGGTTTTAGTGAAGATGGCAGTCTGACACCGTTGAATGACCAAGCAATCATTGCTGTTGCTTGGGAGAGAAATGTTGCGCCGCTTCTTGTTTTGACGAACTTTGTCGGGACCGAATTCAGCTCAGATCGTGCTGCGATTCTACTAAGGAATCCCGAGCTTCAAGAGACACTGATCACAAATATTTTAAACATGATAAGAGAAAAAGGGTACAGAGGCTTGAACATCGATTTTGAATATGTGTATCCAGAGGACCGGGAGAATTACAACAACTTCCTTCGACGGGTTGTGGCAAGGTTACGTCCTGAAGGGTATTCGGTTTCAACCGCACTTGCTCCAAAAGAAAACGCGGAACAACAAGGACTGCTTTATGAAGCCCATGATTATGCTGCTCATGGAGAGATTGTCGATTTCGTCGTGCTCATGACCTATGAGTGGGGTTGGGCAGGCGGTAGACCTTGGGCAATTGCACCAATCAATAAGGTCAGAGATATTCTCGATTATGCAGTAACTGCGATTCCTCGAGATAAAATACTAATGGGAGTTCCGTTATACGGACGGGATTGGAAAATTCCTTGGGTTGAGGGAACATACGCAAGGACGGTAAGCCCGAAAGAAGCAGTGAATCTTGCTCTACAATATGGGGTGGCAATCGAGTATGACGAAACGTATCAGTCGCCATTTTTCCGGTACACAGACGAAACCGGACAACAGCATGAGGTTTGGTTTGAGGATGCAAGGAGTGTGAATGTCAAATATCAAACCGTCAAAGACTATGGAATTCGAGGAATCAGCTATTGGGTGCTTGGTCCATCCTTCCCGCAAAACTGGCCAGTTCTTGCAGACCACTTTCGAGCGAGGAAAGTTTAACATCGTTACAACCCTGATTCCAACAATAAAGTTTCAGTAATCAGGGTTGTAATATTTTATTGACATTCATTCGTCAACCTAATTTTAGTTGATGTAACTATATCAACTCGTTTTATTTTTCCTTAGTAGAACCTTTGAGCTGGAATAGAATCCTGAAGCGGATAATCCGAGCATCAGTCCGAATAGTATTCCTGTTTTCAGTTGCTGTGGATATACATATATGATACTGATCGATAAACCGAAAATCACAGCAACAAGAGAGCTGTATTTCTTCGGCAGCCCCATCTGCTTCATCCATTCCGTTAGTCCCGTAATTAATGGAATTAATGCTACCTCAGAAATATCCATCATGATACTCCTCCCTCTTTGACAAGAAAAACCAAGCCATAGATTGCTAGAATCACCCATGGGATAAGGGAACTGATCACGGAAGCATAGAACTGTTTACGTGTCTCTCTTTTCTCACGTTCCTGTTCCTCAATTTTCATTAACGCACGATCCGCTCGTTCCAATGCTGTTTCAGCAATGTCTAACGCTTCTCGGCTTCGATTATCCGCTTCCTTCAATGAAGCACCCAGTATATTCAGCTTTTCCTCGATCCGTCCCATACCTACATTCAGTTCATCTATGATTCTAACCAATTCCTTGTGCGCGTCATACATTTCTCTTAACGGTATATGGACACCGTTACTGTTTGACATGGTCATTCACCCCTATCTATTTCTAAAAATAAGAGAAAGAGAGCACAAATAGGGACTGCGCTCTCTAAAACAATTCGTTTCTTGCTGCCGGTAAATATACAAACAACTTCGGATCCTCCTGCCCCATCGTCCACATCGCTACGCCTTTGCAACCATATTTGTTGATTTCAGCCGAAGTCGTAATAAATCCGGTAATATCACTGTTCCAGGCTACGGAATATCCTTCTGCATCCCCGATATAAAGTTGTCGGAACCAGATCCCGGCATCCATCAGCTGAACACGGACGTTTTTCCTCCCCTGCCAACTTGTATGTGTTGCGAGAGGGAGGTTCTGATAATCCTGGTCAAACCGTTCAGGGTCAAAATTCACTTCAGTATCCTCACTCACATTCAAACCTGTGTATTTAAGGTATCCGAATTCATCATATCCGACGGTTCTTTCAACTTCGCCATACCCATACGATTGCCCATCGATTTCGACCCTCAGCTTTTCCATCGGCTCATATCTATCGACTGATGATAGCGACAACCGATAGCATCGTAATTGACCGTTATCCACATATACTCCGTAATTCCCGAAATTCCTCATTTTATCAGTTGGCATTGTATACTCTAGATACTTCCAACCATTTACATAGCCATAAATCTTTCCATTCAGGACTACTGCTTTGACCGTCGTTTTTTTACCCTTCAAGTCGACAATTTCCTGTGTCATCCAGCTATAATCTACTTCGATCGGTGATTCTCCACTCTTCTCATAGACGAGGGTCATTTTGTTTTGACGATAGTCCAAAAGAAACAAATAACCATCATCTGTATACCCTTCTTGCTGAGATAAAAGCCGGATACCTCCGACCGGGTAGGCATCACTCGTACTGATCCGGATATCCGCTTCAATCTGGAGATTTGTTGAGAATGATTTATTCAAGATCATCTGGCTCCAAGACGATCGTCCGTCCCCATATACGTAGGTGCCAGCGCCATCCGTCTGGACCTTCCATGTCCCTTTACTCATTCCGGTATCGTAATAACCGTCGATACACACATAACCACCGTCCGATTCACGGTGCTCTATCGTTCCAGATCCTCGGCTAAAGTTGTTTTGTTTCGCTTCCGCATAATAACTCGTTCTTCCAGCTAGATCGACAGCCTCCGGTTTTCCTAGATAATGGGAAAATAAATCCTCCCAGATCAGTGCAGGGCGAGGTTCCCGCCGGATCACTTCTCCTGTCATCGTCATCTTTGCCGGAAAAAGCCCCTGTGTTTTCATAACTGTACCTTCCTCTGTAACAATGCCTCGCTTTTGAAAGGGGGTGAGGTACGTATTGTAATCGATCATCCCGCCGTTGAAGTTACTGTCAAATTCCTCGCAAATGATGAACCCGGCAATGTATCCACTTCCAGGCTGGATCTTGATCGTGTTCGTTTGCAAAAAATCGAAGGAGCCACAGTCATAATAATGGTAGGCATCAACCATGTAAGGATACCAATCAGGAAGATTCGGGCCGCCTATTGTCAATGGTTCTCCGTTAATGACCGCGTGAACGGTATCATTCGTATAGAACGGAAAATAGGCAATCGCAATCAAACGGTAGGATCCGCCCGCTGATAGATTGAAAGAAAAGGAGATCTCACCGTCTTCACCTGTTGAACCAGCCTCCCGAACACAAGCAGCTAGATTTGTATCATAATAATATCTTGCTTTTCCAACTTGATAAGAAGTGAAAGTTTTCTCTTGATTTAACACGTCGGTTCCGATTGAAAAAGATCCATTAGAAGATACGTTCCCTGTCATCACCGCATCCGTAGTACTGAGGACACGTCGAATCCCATTGATCGTCGGCTTCTGTTTTTTGAAATAGCTCGTAAAAAACGTATCCCCGCCATATGCACTTTGGTTAACCGTCGAGCTTCCATCGAAAACGACCGGATCCGCATATTTGGGATCGAATCGGTCGTATAGGTGCAAATAGGTTCGCTGGTAGTTGGATGCAGGATCATTGAAGCCGGTAAACGGAAGCCAGCTCTGGTTTTTCCAATGAAACGTGCCATCTGCCAGCCTTTCACCATCGTTATGGATGTACATTCCATTTTGCCATTCCATCAACTGCTTGTACGTTACTGCTCGACCAGGCTGCTGGTTATCAAGTCCCCAGCGCCTTCCATAGCCTGCGTTTCCGATGAAAGTTTTCGAGTTAGGAAGAGATTGGTCAACATGCAGCAGTACGTTTTGCAGCCACCAAATAGGTGTAGATGGACCCGGAGCTGAATAGGCATAGGTGAAATCATAGGTCATCAGCTGAAATTCATCAATCGCCTGTTCTCCATTCATATCTTTGGCCGCTGCCATCGTCTTATAATCATGCCACGCATAATAATAAGGATTCATGTCTCCAGTCATCGCATAGAGATTGACCCGCAGTTCAAGCCCCAGAGGAAGACATACCTCATTTTTCACCCGTTCTAACAGCAATTGGTATTTCGTATAATCAGGGACGTCATCATCCCGCGTCCCGACTTTTTCGAAATCACTTTCAATCCCGCGGATCGGGTACCCTGCCTCAAGATAAAGCTCTGCAATCTTTTTCAGTTGTCGAAGGTAATTGTCCTGAGGAAGACTTCCATCAGCCAACGGGCTGTTGTCAAGCAATGCATTCACTTTTGCACTTCCGAAACAGACTGCTTGAATCGACCATTTCACATCAGGATAGATTTCCATTTGATATTGGAGGCTTATCGGAACCCAACGGTCAATCGCGGTTTCATCCAGATTCAACACTAGGTCAGACTCTGACTTACGGTAATCGTAAATGGTCCCTTCAGCAGTGACACCGAACTCATGCATCCCTATCGCATAAATCTTGTCATGATATTTATCAAACATCTGAACATAGGTTTGCTGACTTTCACTCCAGCTTTGCATTGCATCTGGATCGATCACTTTCCATGTTCCATTGATTTTCTGCATATATTGATCGAATTGATAGGTTGATGGAGCATTCATCGACCAGCTCATGAATTTCATTACATTTTCGACCTCCCTTCTGACCATTGTGTGAATTCTGCTAGACCCCAGTAACCGATTCCGGTATCCTTCATATAGGAAACAGGCTTCTGTCCTTCCCATTCATGGGTCAACGACTCTGTCACTAGTTTATAAAACTCGACCCGAAAGCGTATGGAACCTGATGGAAGGGCAAAGAAACGCTGCTTATCAATCTGGAAGGTCTGACCACCGATGTTCATCTCGTATTGTCCAAGTGATTTCCTCTTCCCGTTGATTGAAGCATTACGTATCGAGGACATCAGCCTTATTTCATCCCCTGTTTCGCCCCCTGGAAAGAAAAACTCTCTTGTATACCTGAAGTGCAACGGGTGATTTTCACCTGTAAGCTCATTGATCTCACCATATTGTTGTTCCTCTTTCGGTAAAAGAGTTCCATAATTGGTGGAAATCTTCAGCAAATCGTAATCGTCCTTCGGGTATAATGTGAGATCCAAGCCTGTCGTCAACAGCTCTTTCGTATAATCTTCATGAAAGACGTTCGGGACCACCACAACATCATGGCCCCTCCCGCAAATATTGAAAAATCGATTTCTCACGTTTGGATATACTTCAGGCGGTTCGCCCTCATACACGTCGTTACCTTGTGCATTGTCCGTCTCATCAATCGAAAACGTAAGCTGTTGTAAGATGTCTTCATTGGAAGGACGATACGCTGTGACTGTCGGTCCTCCCTGAACTTGAATGTCTGATAGGTGTACAGTCCCATCAATATCCACCGCTAAAAAATCGACTGTTACTTCTTTTACTTTTTTGTCTGATTCAGGATAAACACTGTGAAAGTACCGAGTCCATTGATTATTTGTAATCATGTCCATCACCCATCAATCGACCACCGAATTTCCGAAGGATGCAGGGTCCAATTCGTTGCAATTTGACCACCCTGCAATATCAAGTCAGTAATGTTCACTTCACCGCCGAAATCTTGTGCAATCAGTTCCACCTCGAGTGAAGCGACTGTTTTTGCCATGTTCACCTGAATCGCTGAATTTTTAAAATCAAACATGATCATTGCTGTAAATCCCCCTTTTAGGCTAATGGGATATACTTGGTTTCTTTGGACCCATCCTTATAGGTGATCGTGACATTGACACCCACTTTTCCATTCGGTCCTTTATTAAGATTTTCAGTAGCAGCACGGAAGCTCAGTGAATAACTGTCACGATGGGATGGGTAGACGGTTTGCGTCAATGTCTTGGTTGTGTCATATTGACCGACGGCTTTGAAGGAAGCTGGGCCACTATACCCTTCCGAGCTGTCAATATCCCATCCGTTGTTCGTCCAATAGGCATACCCGTCATCCGCTCGTGAATTCAATAAATAATTGGATACCATCAGATCAAGCATATCTTGTTGATTCAATGTATCCTCCGATTGAAAGATTTCCGTCGTTTCAGTTACTGATTTCAAGAGATCTTCAAGGCCCGGCTGTACAGTTGATAACTCTAATTCCGTATTCCACGGTTCTAATACGTCATAACTCCATTTGACGATTTGTGTTTTCAGGTTAATCTCCATTTCTTCATCATGGACCATCACCATCGCACCAAGATCAAAAGCTTCATGCTCAAGCCCGGTCATGTTTGACAAATCTGCAGCCGTTGCACGATATGAGGCTCGCGGTACAGATAGCTTCGATAGGATCGACTCAGCTTTTTCTTTTAAATGGAACGGGTTAGTGAACCGTCCGTCTTTAAACGAACGTACCCTTACCTGTTTCGTATATTGATAGTTTTCAATATATGGAACCCCATCATTGGCATCCTCAATCGTCATATCATTTTTCCCGTAAGGATATAATCGAGTTATCAAATCCTGTGTATCGTAGGATGCTTTGATCGATTTGAGGTTTTTCCGGTATATGATGCCGATTCCTGGGTCCGGGAAGCTGTTTTCAATCAGGCTCACTTTAAGTTCCTTTGAATCGAAAATCAGCGTCCCACCCCAGATGTCTGCAACTTCCCGAAGCAGCTTCAAACGATTGGTGACCCCTGATTCGATAACGAGGTTCCGGTCCGTATCCACTTCAATCGTCCCGACGTTCCAGCCTGTCCCAGCTAAAATATCTTGGATTGGAATATCAGGTGTCACGTCCATCCATTGTGCAGATGATAATGGATCTGTATATTGAAGGTCATACCAAAGCGCTTCTGCATAGACGGCCAAAAGTTTTGTTCCGTCATCTGCTCTTGACTTGGATACCATTCGGATTACATACTGCTTCTCAACGATTTGCACAATATTTTCATTGACCAAGTAACTCGTTTTCGGATCATCATATGGGACAGTGAAATCCATCGTATCTGCCCCATTGATCTCTTGGTTCAATGTCATTTCGCTGACGTTTTCAATGACTGCTACGACCTGATGATCTTGACTCAAGATGACTGGACGAGCACCGGGTAGACGTGTAAAAAACGTTGTGCTCGCCGGCTTAACAAAGGAATTATATTGAATGGCACCAAGATCGTTGAAGGTTGCATTTCCTAGATCGTTATAGAGCATAGGCGGATCACGCCCTTCTCATCCATACAGATGCATAGGAACTACGGAACAACGGCGTCCCGCTAGATGGATAGGAAGCTGGTAATGCTCCATACGAGTAGGTTGCCCGGTACGCTGCAGCAGCCGCACCAACAAAGGAGTCGTCCATACCAAGTGATATTGCATTTTCTCTGTTGATCCCGGAAATTTGCGGTCCATCATCAGAATTTCGAACCAGCCAGTAAAGACCTCGTTCGAGCGTCAAGTCGATGGCAGTGCTTTGGAGTCCTGCAGCATCTGTAGGTACTTCCCCTGCATCGAGTAACAGCTCACCAGGGAAGTTCGCTCCGTTATCTTTGTAGATTCCAAGCCTTGCGCTCGTCCCGGCAGCACTCGTCGTATCTACATTGATGGCGATTGCATCGTAAGTAGTCGTTTCCGTCACAGGAAAAGGAAATGCATCGAATAGATTTGCTGCAATCAAGACATTTGTCGCAAGAGCTGCACAATTTAAGCAGTGTGTTCTCCAGTAGCTGGGAAAATGAAGTACTGGAGAAAGTCCTGGCAATGAATCTGAAAATTGATCAGCTGCAATGATGTGTTCCATATCGACGGTGATTGTATCACTCGGTGCTTGCGACTCATGAAAAGTGATTACTCCATATGCAGGCTGGATCACATATTCACTTGCGGGAACTTCTTCTCCATTCCGATAAACGATCGGGGCTGGACTCGCCAGCCAGTTCCGAATCGAGCCCTCATAAATGCGGTAACGAGCTGCAGGATCCTCCTGGTCCGTAACCGGATTCAACGGGTGATTTGCCGCTGACTGTTTTTTCATACCCAAGATTTCCTCTATTTTATTGATCGAGTGCTGAAGACCTGAAATGTGTGCAGAAAGGATATCCACACTTTGTAAATCTTGATAAGGTGTTTTTGACATACTTACTTCCCTCCTAAATCCAACGGCTTCGACATGTTATTTTAAAAAAGGTGACCGTCGATGCCCCTGTCGGTGATATATCCAGCTGGTTACTTCCAGGAACCGTGATCGGAAAGTCTAAATTATTGATATCGTTCATTGCACTGACGACAGTACCATCTGCTCTATTGATTTTCGCGGTCAAGAGATTTGAATCGAGAATCAATGTGTCCCCGCCATTCAGTGTGCCGAGGAAGGAAAGATGACTGTCATTCAGCGAGATGCTGATTCGATCGGAAGGTGCATTAGTTCCCTGCAACTCAATCAACGGGTAGGAGTCGACGGTCCCTTGTCGATCAAATGAATAAGCTCCAGCTCCTGTGTACGTAAAAACATCATCGCTTACCGCATAAGCGAACGGGTCCGGAACCAGAAAGGTCAATTCTCCTTTTCCTAACGTCAAGGTTTGTGCAAGCTCCGAATCCTTCGATAGGACAGCAACATACTGCTTATCCGGTTCATCATCAAAAATCAGTGGTTGAAGGCTTGCTTCAGGATTTAGCCAATCCGCAATGGTGTGCCTTTTCTCTTGTACACCAACCAAATCAGGGTCATCAAAAGCGATTGACACTTTGATTTCTAATGGTTCATATTGATATCCGAAGTAATGTGCGCCATGCCGTTCAGGAATCGTCATCATCTTGGTTGTCACACTCGGTAGTAAAGGCCGATCAACATTAAGCGTCCATACTCCGAGCTCGAGGCTATTTCTGCCATTGAACGTAAATCCGAAATCTTTCATCCTACGCATTCACCCCCGATGCACGAAGTGATCGCCGTTGCTGTTGATACAGCCTCTGCGAGATCCGATCGATATCCGCCTCTTCACGAACGACCATCTCACTAATATAAAAGTTGTTGTTGATGCCGCCACTTCCACCAGCACGATTACTTTGCATCAAACCTTGATCCAATACAGGAGCCTTCAGCATATGGTTCATCGATGCTTGGACTTTCGGCAAGCCTCTGCCGATTGAATCCCGAATCGGCCCGGCAAAATCGAGCTTATCCAAATCTGATAAAGGTCCTACTTTAGCAGGCGAAAACGGTAAATAGTCGCGTATTTTAGAAGCTAAATTACGAACTGTACTCAGAACACTGCTGAACGCATTGGTGATCCCGTTCTTTATCTGATCGATCAATCCTCTACCTGCTGCATAAAAACGTCCTCCAAGACCTGTTATCCAACTAAGGATGCTGTTGAACCTTCCGACTATACTATCTTTGATGCTCGCAAGCTTTGAAAGGACCGTCGTTTTCACCCGATTCCAAATCGAGGTGAACCGACTGATTATGCCAGTTCCGAACGAGGACACCCTGCTGATGACCGAAGATACCCATCCCGAGATGCTCTGCCAGATTCTTGACAGCCAACCACCGACAGTGCGGAAAACCGCGGACCACATGCCTCTGAACTTTGATAACAAAAAGCCTGCCAGCTTTCCGACCAGTCCGAGCACCTTTCCGATTCCCCAAATTTGGATGAGATTCCAAATCAGCTTCCAGGCATTTGCAAGGATCGACTTGACGCTTTCCCATAAACGCGACCAATTACCCGTTAACAGGCTGGCAAATAACGTGATGACTCCCTGGATGATGCCGATGGCCCCAGTGATGACATTCTTGATGTTGTTCCATGTCTGTACGATGATCGCTTTTACGAGCGGCCATGCCCATATCATCAATTGCACGATTCCATTTACGATCGGTTGCAATACTGTCCAGATCACATTCCAAACGTTCAGGAACGCCTGCTTTAACATTGGCCATGTCGCCATCCACCACGCCTTGATCTGATTGAATTGGTTCATAAAAAAGGTAATGAACGCTTGGATTCCAGGTTTGACGACGGCAACAATGTTCATGAATCCTGTCGAAATCGCGTTCCATAGCTGCATCATTGCATTTCGGAACGTTTCAGACTTGTTCCAGGCAATCGCAAAGGCGATGGCTAGTGCTGCTATGCCTGCAATGATCAATCCGACAGGACTTAGCAGGAATGCCATCGCAGTGCTTAACCCACTGATCAATAAAGTCAGGGATCCGACGGCCGAGATGATTGGACCGATTGCAATAGCAAAAAGTCCGATTCCAATGATGATTTTTTGTAGCACCGGTGATAGGTTTTGGAACCATGTCGCCACCGCCTTGATTTTGGCAGCAATGATCGGCAACACTTGATTCGCAAGGTTTAAAAGCACGATACCGATCGGTGCGATTGCTTTTTGAAGGGCTAGAAGATTGGTTTGGAATTGCTTATATGCGGTTTGACCCTGTTGCGTCGATTTTGTTGCTTGTATGACCGCTGCCCCGAATGCAAGTATCGGTACGGCGAACCCAGTCATTTTTTCTGAAAAACCGAAAATCTTTTCACCGGTTTCCCTCGAGGTATTACCAAATTCCTTCATTCTCTTGGATGTTTCGCTCATCTTGTTGCCCAATAGTTGCAATCTATCTCCCATTGCCTTGAACCGTTTGGATTTCTGAAGTAACGTAATTAAATTTTTCAAATTGCTCACCTTCTTCCTAATCGATCTTTTGAGCTTACATTCGATTTGCGTTTCGCCTCTTTGTCCATTTCCTTTTCTTCCGTTTCGCGGATTTTAAAATAGGCAACCCACTCACTCAACTCACTCGAGCTGATCCGATCCAACAGCTCAGAAACAGTACACCCCAAGCGCTCCGCGAGGTCGAAATAAAACCTGCGCTCGGGGTGTTTTTTTAGTTTTTTACTTTATCCTCAATTGCTCCATCATCTAATCCAGACAAACGCATCGCAACCCGCGTGATCCGTTCCAATGCCTTTCCACTCTTGGCATTGATCGCATCACGGTCTTCTCTTCCGAAGATCCGTTCACCTGTATTACGATCGTAGGTAGAAGCAATGATCAAATCCGGATAAATCGAGTCGAGGTCGACGTTTCCCTTTTTATCGATTGCTTTACTCAATATCCGGTTTCGGGCGGAACCTGAAAGTCCTCTTACATCCACCTCAGCATCCCATTCTGGAATTGTTACGAGTTCTGAATCGATGTCTTTCTTATTTAGAATTTGGTCACGTAGATTAGCCATTTGTCATCATCCTGCCTTCCATATCAGTAGTACCTTCAAATTCAACATCTTCTTCAACCATTCCATCCACCTCAGCACTTGCTTCATCACTTGAAATGAGTGCCCAAACCCTTAAATCCGGCTCAGCTTTTGCTGTATCGGAATAAAAGTCGATGACAAATGTCTGGTTGTTCATGATCGCATTCTGAAAGATTGAGTTCGTTTCATACCAATTGGTCAAGCTCCCGGTCACATCCCTCAACCCTTGACTTCTACGGTTGTTCGGAGAGCCGAATAGCGGTACATCCTGGTTGTCGGCCTCTAGCGTATACGTATATTCATGTGCTTCTGCAGCCTTTGACATCGGTAAATACTCCCCGGATAAGCGAACCTGAGCCGTTGTTCCATTTGGAAATTCGACAGATCCATTCAATCGATTCAATGTATAGACGGTTGGATCGACTACCTGCCACGTAACACCATCTGAGCTTTCTTCAACTGTGATGGCAGCTTCCCGTGCGAGGACACGCTTTTGTGGATCGTTAATTTGATAGATTGTGTTTGTCATGTTTGCGGTTGTTGATTCATTAGTAAAGGCTACAGGTGAACCTGAAACGTTCACCTGAGCTCGATAGCCTGCTGTTGCCATTAGCACTCCCCCCTTATACGAGTGTTACTGCATTGGTTCCTTCAAGTTCAATAGAAACCTCTACCACACCATCAACTGCTGCGGAAACTTCATAGCTTGCAACTTTAACTTCCTGTTGGAAACCTGTTGTTCCATCAGGTAGGAACTGTACATATAGTGCGGTGTTATCCACTAGTGCACTACGGATGGCCATTTGACCATTTGTATCATCTGCGTTATAGAAGCCAGATAATTCAAAAGTTGTATCCTTCAATCCTTGAAGCCTTTTCACGTGATCCGATCCGAATGTCGAAATATCTTGGTTATCACTTTCCATCGGCATCGTTGCCTCGTTCAAGTCTTGTACAACGTTAAACGCTGCACCATCCACTGAAACTTTTACTGTTGCATTCTTTCCTGAAATCGCCATGAAAATCTCTCCTCTTAAATGTTTTTTCCGGTCTTATTCAACCGGTAAGTCCACTATAAGACAGAATCAAGCTACCAAACTCTCAACTATGTCATATAAAACTCTTATAAAACTTCACAAGAATAAAACGTTCCTTTCGATATACTGGCCACAAATGTAAATATGGTAAAATTATGCTAAAGTAGTGTCAAGCCTTAAAATGGACTTAGGAGGTTTTAGAGTGAGTAAAAAACTATTAAAGGAACTCGATCAATACATCGATGACTCCGAACACATAGTTGATACAACCTATGGGTTTTATGAAGGGAAACATGGAATCATTGCGGCTACTTCAACGCGGCTTATCTATTTATCAAAGGGAATGTTTTCAGGATTACGTATCGTCGATATGCCATATTCAAAAATAAAATCCATCGAATACAACATAAAAAGATCGGATGGAATTCTTGAGATTTTCGGCCTTGGTGAAGAAAGAGAGTTTACAAGTATTTACGGGTCTTACTTGGACAATCTACCGAAGTTCGTGAAAACGATACAAAATCAAATAAACGGTCAAGCGGGAAGCAGCTCGGGGAAAAGCAAGTCCTCAGACAAGTACACACAGCTCGAAAAAATAGCTAAACTGAAGGAAGCTGGAGTGTTGACTGAAGAAGAGTTCGAGGAAGAAAAAAGGAAATTATTGGATTTTTGATGAATGGAAGGGACTGATAAGCTACGAAACTCAGTCCCTATTAAAATATTTGAATGAAGTTGCCTATTGTTAAAACGTGTTGATATTGTAAGAGCTCGGATAATAATCGACAACTGGTTCATCCAGCCAGTTGTAGTTCGAATCAATCGTATGATAATTTCCTGAGCTGTCATAATAACCTTTGATTCTCATCAGATCGAATGTACGATTACTCGTATAGTTTGAATGCGTATATCCATATCCGTATGGAATATGGACCCTTGTACCTGCTGGAAGAATTTGGCGATGTCCCAGATACATTCGATCTGGATCATATAGACGCCCTTCATATCTGAGCGTATAGGCTGACCCTCCGTGAGGATCACAGCACCAACCGCCATAAGTACGGCAGTTGAAATCATATAGCCGATACAAGCGGTAATCATCTGGTGATTCTGCGTAGCTGTTGAACACCCTTTCTCCTGGTATGATTTCCCAACGGGTGCTTTCATACCACTGGTTCGTAGCGGCATCCCAGGTTTTAAACCTTGCCGCTCCAGTACTGCTATTAAAAGATCCATCAATTTCAAAGAAATATTGTCCTCTTCTATCAGCCCCTCCATAATAAGATGGATCAGCTGCATGCCCTACATATACCCACATTTAAAGTCCCCCTCGTTACAATTTTCTGTAATAGTCATTGATTCTGAACTTCAATCGCTCTCACTGCTGTAAGCGGTATGTGTTTCCCTTTCGTAGAATACTCGACATAGATGATGTTCAAAACGTCATCCACCTCGGTCAATGTGCCATAAACGTAGCTCGAATCAGTCAAGGTAACGTTTACTGTTTGGTTAAGAAAATTTGATAAACTCATAATACCCTCCTTAGCAATCGTTGGTTTTGATAAAATACGTTTTGACGGGGCCGCATAAGTCCCTTGCACGCTCCAATTCATTCTCTATCTCGGCTTCGATCCTTATTTCTTTTTGAAGCCTCTCTTTTTTTAATGCAATGGACTCGTCTACCGACAATTGCTCTTCAACATGGAATTCCTCGTACATTTCAGTCACCCCCTTTCATTGTTATTGCAAAAGAAAAGCAACCCCAATGATTTGGAGTTGCCTAATCTTGTTTTTTATTGTTGGAAACGTTTGTTCTTGTTATAATGCTTATAAGGATTGTTTGGTCAGATCAGGGTGTTCCGCATTCTCGATCTGATCTTTTTTTATTTGAATCTCAGATTTGTTTCCCCTTTTTGTCATATATGTTTGATCCCTCCTAAACTGATCAGCAGCTTGTCCATCAATTGGTTCCGGATCACGAACAACATCTTATCACTGTAGCCGATTTTCATCGCACACTTTTCAATGCTCCAGTCGTTGAAGTAACGGTATTTTACAAACTTGTATTCAATCTCATCCAACACCTTCATACCGTCATCTATTGCTTCAATGATCAAAGAATATTCATTCGATTCTTGTTCCAGCTGTTGTGCGTAATCACCTTCCATCCTCTCCATTGCTACCGATTCTGTTGAACTGGATCTTCCATAGTTATTGAAAGATTCTTCTCGTGCTTCATACGTTGAGGTGGTCTTAGGAAGAATATGATCGAGCTGCTTCTTTAAATGGAGTATCCCAACCTTATAATTATTATAATTACGTAGATGGTACTCGATTCGTTTGACAAACTTTTTTCGCTCGCTCTTTGATAATTGATGATGCAACATTGTCTGTTCCTCCCCATCTTGTTTTTGTTCCCATTTTGACACAATATAGGGAACGTGTGTTCCCATTATATAAGATTTTTCGAATGAAATAAACTGTAAATTCTAATGTTCAATTTTACATGTGTTCAATAATTAGGAGAAATGTCATAGATATCGACGAAACAGCCGGAAAAAACATTGGCTTAAATTACCTGTAGATGGAATTAATTTGGAATAACAGTTAATAAGTCCCGACTTTGTCAACAGTTCACCTCCCTTTCTTTCAAAAAAGATGATTGAATTAAAAAAGAATATCTGTTTGTTTTACCATAATAACAACGGAAGGAAGGAAGAAACTCTGTCATTTTGTATCGTAAATATCCCGTTATTTTTCTTACAATAATCTAATAAAAATGAGCGTAAATTTATGGAAAAGAAAAAACCCGGTACATACACCAGGTTTTTAGAATGAAAAACGATTCGGTTAGATTTTTTCCACGAGGATTTGATAAGAGGTGTTTAAATGTTGTTCAACAGCATCTAGCACATTTTGGTCATTTTGAAAGGCACCGACCTGCGTTCCGTCCACGATGACCCGGTGCATATCATCTGTTGATATGACGTCCTTCTTTACTAAGTTGAAGGCTCTTTCAAAACCAGTTGCATGACCTCGCGCGATTTTATCAAGAAAGGTGTGCATCTTTAATTTAGCTGCATCATCTGCATCATCAATGAAACCATTTTCCGTCAAAACAGAAGGCATGTTTGATTCCCGAAGCATATGAAAGTTCGCTTCCTTTTTCCCACGGTCAAAGAATCCAGTCTCTTCAGTGATCGCGTCGTGGATGATTACCCTCAGCTGGTCAGTTTCCGCTTTGTCCGCATAGGTGCCATTGTAAATATAGCTTTCAAAGCCTTCGCCCCCTCCCGCATTGATATGGATGGAAGCAAGGTAATCGGCACCCCAGGCATTCGCATCATTGGTACGTTGGTCTAAAGTAAGTGTCGTATCGGATGTCCTGCTCATTCTAACCTCTATGTTTTGATACTCACTTAGAAGAATATCCCTCGCCTTCAAACTGATCGTGAGATTCAAGTCCTTCTCCTGAAGATCGTTTCCGACAGCTCCAGAATCGTTCCCGCCATGTCCGGGATCCAAATAAATCTTTGTCAAACTCTACACATCCTTTCATTTCGGTACGTGCATCATACCTGAAAAAGGAGTGCTCGGAGTACGATAAAATACTAATAATTGTAAATGGATGCACCCTGAAAATGAAGCTTTTCATCTAATAAAAACGCTTATTTTACAGGCTGATTTTATCTGTATAATTATTTTTTCTCTAAAATCCTCAGTCAACTGACTGGATTGATACATTTTAGAATTGTTATCTAAACTAATTTATGATTGTACCCTTCAATGCTTAATTTTGATCTTTCGAGCCTTAACATGAACGTAGCTAGAAACAACAAGCATCCGTTTTCCCCTTGGACTAGATGCCACAAATTCATCAAAATAAATCTGCAGAAAATCTATCCCGTCAAAATGTCCTCTTTCGGATAGCGCAGCTTGCTTTTTTCCGGATATGCAAAGGCAAACGCCAAAGTTAACGGACCAATTTTCCCAACAAACATGACGCAAATGATCACCAGTTTACCGATCCATGTCAAATCTCCTGTCAATCCCATGGACAATCCGACTGTACCAAAAGCAGATATGGTTTCAAATAAGATCATGATAAATGGAGCATTCTCTGTAATATCAAGAATAAAAACACCAAGAAAAATGACAGAAATACCAATAATAGCGATTGCCAGAGAACGGACAACAATTCGATCCGTTATCGTTTTCCTAAAGATCATCACATCTTCTTTTCCTTTTAAAAAGGTAAGCACAGACAGCACCATTGCCAGGAACGTAGTCAATTTAATACCGCCACCAGTAGAAGCACTTCCTGCTCCCACAAACATTAATAGCATCATTAAAAATAAAGTTGCCTCATCCATACTTCCAATATCAATGGAGTTGAATCCGGCTGTTCTTGGAACTACTCCTTGAAAATAAGCTGCCCATACTTTATCGAAAAAAGATAATTTCCCAAGTGTCTCAGGGTTGCTATATTCCAAAATGAAAACTAAGAACATCGCAATGAAGTTTGTTACAATCGTTCCGATGACCATTAATTTTGTGTGAAGGGACAAATCCCGGAAATTTTTACTTTTTATCAGGTCAAAAATAACAGTAAATCCAATCCCCCCTAAAATAAATAGAAAAGAAATGATCATATTTACAATCGGATCCCCTACAAAACCCATCAGACTATCCGAGTAGATGGAAAATCCTGCATTGTTAAATGCTGAAACTGAATGGAAAATAGCAGAATAAAGACCTTGTCTCCACCCCATGCCAGGTAGCCAATATAGGAATAATAACAAAGCAGCGATGGATTCTATAACTATGGAAAAATAAAATAACCTTTTAATCAGATATACTACTCCGCCGATATTAGTTTGATTAAGTGCCTGTTGGACGAGTAATCGTTCCTTGATGCCGATTTTTTTACCTAAAAGTATAAAAATCAGGACGGCAAAAGTCATGATGCCAAGACCACCGATTTGAATCAAAGAAAGAATGATGATTTCTCCGGTTAAGCTGAAGGCTTGTCCTGTGTCGACTACAATTAGACCTGTAACCGTCATGGCCGATGTCGCTGTAAAAAAGGCATCGAGCCAAGTGATTCCCTCTGTTGTAGAAATCGGCAATTTTAATAAGCAAGTCCCCAAAATGATAAAAGAAAGAAACATAAGCGATAATATTTGCGGAGGACTTGAATTTACCACATGGCGTTTAGCATTCATTCATTAAACACCTTCTTCTTCAAACCGGCTTAAATCCTTGTTATGGCCAATCAATACTAAGACGTCATCTTTTAAAACAACTTCTTCAGCAGAGGGAGCTACTTTGATTTCTTTTCCACTCCTTATCGCAACGATGGTACACCCATATTTTGCTCTAGTATCTAATTGCAACAACGATTTATCGGCTACTTTTTCAGTGGCAACCACCTCAATGATGCTGTATTCATCGGACAATTCGATAAAGTCCAGGACTTTTTCAGAGACAATATGGTGGGCTACTCGGATCGCCATGTCCCGTTCAGGATGGATGATTCGATCGGCCCCGATTTTTTCAAGAACTTTATGATGGTATTCATTTTGTGCTTTCACCCATACATTTTTAACTCCGAGTTCTTTTAAATGAAGAGTAGTCAGGATACTGGATTGTAAGTTTTCTCCAAAGGATACGATTACATAATCAAAATTTCTGATTCCTAATGCTTCTAGAGCTCCTTCATCTACGGTGTCTACCTGTACGGCATGTGTCGCAAATTCGGTATGCTCATTCACTTTATCAACATCGATATCTACGGCTAATACTTCTACACCTAACTCGTGAAATTCTTGAACAAGGCTCCCGCCAAAACGTCCAAGTCCGAGAACCGCAAACTGCCTGTTTTTATGATTCTTCAATGTTGTTTACTCCTTTCATAAAACCTAAAGAAAACTCGGCGACTGCGGGGCTTAAGTAAAAGCAGAGCCGTAGTTGCGTTATACTTTACACTTTAAATTTTCACATTACATCGAATTACCTCTTGCTGAAAATTTAACTTCATAAAGTGCAAAAAAGACCATTCCGAAGAATGGTCACGATATGCACCCTTCTCTCAGTACGCTTACGAGGTTAGCTGTCGGATTAGGAATTGAGAGTATTCCTTCTTAGCTTTAGTATGCTAAGATTCACCCCAAGATAAACAATGTTTACCAGATTTGGTTCCCCCGCTCATTTTATATGACTCAGCGGTTTATAAAATTATATATTCTAAAATACTCCTTCCGATAATAAGTGTCAAGACTGATTGCACGAACATTAAGATTGTACGATAAACGTGTGTTTTAAAATATTGTAATACCTTTATACAACTCGCTTTTGACTCTAAGCATTATGATTAGCTCCTTTATTAGCAAGCTTAACCTGTCCTTTATCTCTTTATTTATCAAAGTGTTGTCGACATTAAAATCACTAGGATCTGCAATTACTTGTTGAGGTAAGACATGGGCCTGAAGTCCTCTCAGGACAAGTCGAAGATTGTTTAAAGCATTGATCCCTCCTTTTCCACCTCCTGACACTGAACAAATTGCAACTGGTTTATTTTCAAATTCTTCCTTACTTAAATAATCAAGGGCGTTTTTCAAGGCGCCGCTCATCCCGTTATGGTACTCCGGTGTAAAAATGATGAATCCATTCGCTTTTCTCGCCATATCCCTCAGTTTTCTAACACTTTCAAGGTAGTCCTGTTCTTCATCACCATTGAAAACCGGTAGCTCTTCATCGTGTAAAGAAAAATATTTGACTGTTTGATGTTTCATCATTAAAATGTTTGACCCTTCAATCGCTAAATATGGTGTTCTGCCTTCTTTCCGAGCGCTCCCACTAATAATCAATACATTTGACATAGTATTCCCTCCATTTTCTTTTCAACTTAAAGTAATGCTCTAAGACTCTCCGTTTAGACACATCAAACTACCTAACTGTGGACTTCTTTATAACATCAAGTTTTTTTGATTTTCTGAACAAAAAACTAAGCATCCTGCCGTATGGTTTAGTAGGAATCCTCACTGTACATTTATGATACGACTGCCTGTAATCTACTTCCCATTGAATGGAATAATGATTAATCAATTTATTTCCCTCCTCTAAAACATAAGTGATCAGTATAAAGGGGATAACCTTATCCCTACCCCAGTTTCATTCTGAGAGGCCATACTGATAAACTCTCTTATGTTACACTTATTATTTTCAAGCATTTACGAGCAATTTTCTTCCAGCAGAGGATGTAACATTATCTCCTACTACGGTCTGAAAAATACTCAGACCAAAAACTTTAAATATTAATAAATTAGAATGTATTCAGTTAGATATATTGACAAAATTTCATTAAATACTACTTTTTTACTTAATAAATCCATTAATTGGTTCAAAATGCATTCTTTACTAAATATCAATACTTTAATACTCTTAAATTAGCATTTGATTGGTTTACTTGAATTGTAATTTCCAAATGATGAAGGAGGTAATTTGATGAAGGTAAGAATGCTCCAAAAAATTGTGCTTGGTGGAACTTTGGCATTCAGTCCATCAATATCACCCAGCACCTCACTAGCTGCCCCTCCTGGAGGCGGTCCATCAAGTGGGGCAGATTGTTCAGGAATTATGGATAGTAATGTTGACTACGAAATCCACGATATCCAAGGCAGCGGATCGGCCTCGCCACTTGAAGGCAAAGATGTGATGACATGTGGAACTGTAACTGCAACAACGAGTAATGGATACTGGATCCAGGATACGACTGAGGATGGTGACCGTACTACATCTGAAGGCATTTTTGTCTATCGATCGAACGGGCCGGGTGGAATCATAGCCGGACATGTTGTAAGTCAAACAGCAAAAGTAACTGAATATTATGGATTAACCGAATTGAATGCGAGACGAGAGCCGAAAGTAATCGGATCCAGCAGTATGCCGACACCTACAGAAATAACCTCCTCTATGAATTACGCTGACCTCGAATCCCTCGAAGGTATGCTTGTAACAGTAACGAGTGCGACCGTTGTCGCCGGAAGCAACAAGTATAATGAAACATTCGTCGTTCCAGGAAGTACGACTTCCCGAGTCGATCGAAAAGATACCACAACTCCTTATTTTAAAATCGATGACTTGCTCGATAATCATATCACGGGTGCATCCACATTTGACACGATCACCGGAAATCCGACCGGTCCGTTTGACTATAACTTCGGGGCATATACCTTACAATGGGATACTGGGAGTGTATCCGTTTCTGATGAAGGCCATACCGAAAACATTTTAAGTGCAGATACGACGACAGAATTGACAGTAACGACTTTTAATGTCGAAAACTACTTTGCTGTAGGTTCTGAGGTTTCTCCTGGAGACTCCAATACAACGATTACACAGGAAGAATTTGATACGAAGACAGCAAAACTATCACTTGCAGTCCGTAATAACCTCGGTTCCCCTGACATTCTTACACTTCAGGAAGTAGAAAAAATCGAGGTGCTTGATGCGTTGGCTTCAAAAATTTCCGAAGACGGTGGGCCTACCTATACACCTTACCTCATTGAAGGAAGTGACGGTCGGGGTATTGATGTTGCTTATCTTGTCAAAGAAGGCATGGATGTTCTAGGTGTAGAACAATTCGGGAAGTATGCAACAACTGTAGAAGATGGTTGCGGTCCTTCGGGCACCGACCTACTGTTCAGTCGTCCGCCGCTTGTTTTACGGATACAAACCGATTCTGGCCAAACTATTTCCATTATTAACAACCACTTTAAATCAAAGGGTGGATCAGACGAATGCCGTAATGAACAGGCATCATTCGTAGCGGATGTAGCCAATAATGAAGCAGCAAATGGGTACGAAATTGTTGTAACGGGCGACTTGAACTCTTTCGAGGACGAGGAATCTTTAAATATTCTTGAAACAAATGCAAACCTTACAAATCTCATTTATGACATCCCGATTGAAAACGCATTCAGTTATATCTATACTGGAAAAGCACAATTCCTTGATCATATGCTTGTAAGCAGCAACTTGACAACTCAAGTCAGCTCGATTAATTCTGCAAAATTGAACCCTGATTTTGCGATTGATAATGAAACTGATCCATCGACTCCATTACATGTATCAGACCATGATCCAATCAGATTGTCTCTTAATTAATAAATTGAAACTACCTGTTCCAGAAGAGTGGAGCAGGTAGTTTCAATTTGGCATTCCAAAGTATGATCACTTAAGTTGAGAAAAAAAGCACTTATCTCTTTGTAACGAAGAAATAGTGCTATTAAAGGATTTGTATGGTGGAGCATAGCGGGCTCGAACCACTGACCTTTTCGCTGCCAGCTTTAACATTTTTATTAAATACACGTGTTATTACACTAAAGTTAATGCACAGGGGCTATATAAAATAAATAATTTTATATAGCTTGTGAACATTTGCGAACAAACGTGAGCATGTGATTTTTATAAAGGAAGTAACTCGGCCATTAATTAACTTAAATTCTCAATTTATTCTAACGGAACTATTGTTACCGTAATATAATAATAATAATCAATTGCTTTCACTACAATGTATAGTTAATATCTACTCCCACATTGTGGACAATCATAAGTTCATTTTCCCTTGAATTAACATAATATGATACCAATTCCAGATGATTAGTGATAGAGTAAATAGTATATAACAATTAATTTTTAAAGGTGATATGGATGAATATTCAAATGATAATTGGTATGATTGGGATTTTCTTAAGTATTATAGGAATTATTATTTTATTCTCTAAAAGAAGATTTTTACTTGCTCTCCTCTTATTATTTTTATTTATGAGCTCACAATACTTAGGATTCTTAGGGTTTTGGGGTTCTGACTCTCTTTTAATAATATTTTATATGGTTACACTAATTGGAAGCATTTTTTTATCAATAATTTCCTTTAAGATTTCGCCTAGAATAAAAAATTAGGTTTGAAAAAAGAAGGTTCGGACACGTATTATGTTCCTGTGTTGCTTTGGCCATCTTCTTGTAAGGGTTAGCACGTCTAATCTTGGTTTAAAGATTGAATTTTTTCATAAGCCGATAGATCTTCTTAACATAGCCCGTTCACCCGATTTTCCCTGCTTGGAATCCTTAATTAGATTGAAGTCTGCTTCATCTTTCCGTTCTCTTTCCATGCGATTTGTTTCTGCTTTTAACCATGCATAATAGCTGTTCCGATTCACAGATGCGAATTTTCACTGGCAGCTGATCATACCTTGCATATTGTGCTTCTGCATTCTTAAGCATTTGTTCAGCTGTCAGTTCCTTAGACGATGGACGGCCAGTGCTCCCTTTTCCTCGACGTTCTTCCAAGAACCCTTCTTTGCCTAATTCTTGATAAGTTCTTCTCCAGCGCTTTTAACATTGGTTCGGCTTTTTATGACCAATGATGTCTACGTCAAATCCAGCCTCTTTGAAGATGTCCATAGGACCATTTCCTTCTAAGTTCTCCTTCACAGCTTTTACTTTGAACTCTGGTTGAAAACTGATTGAACGATCTGATACATGCCTAACATTTTGATTGTTCTCTAGTTGTTTACGTTGAAATTCATTAAAGAATCGTCTACTTATAATCGATTCCCAGTTCTCTCCATTTGTTTTGATTATAACGGGTTTTCTGTTTGAGTTAACACAAAAAACCCCGAATAATGGACTTTTTTGTAAGTGTCCATTATTCAGGATACAGTTCATCTGATATATTGTCCGGTTTTTTATTTGTTAATTTATAGAGTTGTGTGTAGTAGCACTGACACCGTACTTATTCTTGGGAGGTATTCTGTTGTAATAAATAAAGTCCATAATGATTTTTATATTATCTTTTTCATTATTAATTGAATAGGGAAGATTCCCGATGATCGGCGCCCAGAGTTTAGTGTGATACCCGTCAACCAACACATCAACTTTTCTGTTGTGATTTGCTCCTAAAGCACTTTCTACTGAGACTATACCGTCACCACTGCTAAGATAATATGCTTTACTTTTAGGAACAGGTGCCGGTGGTTCATAATCACCATAACCAGCAATTGACATCATATCTACCCTTGATGGAAGCGGGTTTTGTAGACGTTTTATCGCATCACTATTAGGTCTAAGATCCCTTTCTGCATCACTAAAAGCCATATAGGCAAAACCTGAACCTTTAAATGGTGTACCCAGTGTAACAAAGGTATCTACAGGAGTAGAAGGGTTATCATACATGTAATAGCTAGTAGCAATTCCTCCCATACTGTGACCAACAATGTTTATTTTTTTGTTCCCGAATTTAGAATGTATTGAATCAACCACGTTTTTCACCCATACACCTTGTGATTGAAAGTGAGCTTTACTATTCTTAAATTCTAATGAAATAGTTGGAGTACCATGACCTACATCAGCTTGTTTACCTGTAACACGACTGGTATGTTGAACAATGCCAGTTGATGCGTCTGGATGTTCGAAAGATATGAGACCAGAAGTACTTACGTTTACACTCTCAGCTACAAAATGCCTTATATTATGGTCTTGGGTGTAACTTTTATCAATATACTGTACAAAATCTTTAAAAGTACCCTCTGAACCCCCTAAGCCATGTACAAATAGAAGAGGGATAGTATAATCGACCGCATCAGAATCATACCACAGTGCATTGTTATATTCATTTTCAACAAAGACGTTTTTGTCATAATCAAACTTCAATAAAGGCTGAATTTCTATATCATCTGTCATACCATCGTTGTCTGTATCTTGCTTTAATGGATTACTTATAAATAGATACATATTACCATAACCTGGTACATTAACTAATTCGCCAACTTCAAAACCATCAGGAATAGTATCGTTATCCGTATCTGAATTCGTTGAATCTGTTTTTAATACTGTCCCATTAGCCAAACGGAAACCATTTTCTTCTTCATGATCTGATAAACCATCTCCATCAGTATCTTTGAATGGTGCTGTAGTATCATCTGCTACGTCATCATATCGGTCTAATAAATCATGGGGATTGCTAGCAAAATAATATTTTCCTTCAGTCTCTTCGGCAATATGTTTCAATAAGTTGTCATCAACACCACTGCCTAGTCCAATAGTGTAAATAGTAATGTTATTGTCAATTGCTCGTTGAGTTGCATAATTGTTGTAATAACCTTCTCCATCTGTCAATAACAAAATATACTTCTTACTATTGGTACCTCGTTGTAGAAGTTCATTAATAGAAGCATTTACTGCATAATAAATATTAGTTCCACCACTAGAATCTATAGTATCTACACCGATTTTAACTTTCTGTTTATCCGTGGTAAGTTCTACTTTTACTTCTGCATTTGAATCAAAGTCTACGACTGCAGCTTGGTCATTTTCAAGTAATCTGTCTACGAAGTTTTTAACCGCAGTTTTCCGAAGATCTTCCGGGTCATTCCATTGCATACTACCAGAAGAATCAATGGCAAATACAATATCAATATACTCTATTTCATCATTTTCACCTGAATCTCTACTGCCTCTACCAAATTCTTTGTTCCAAGTTTCATCCCATTTGACTTGGTTTAAAAGGATATATTGACTGAAATGTTCAACGGTAGCGTGTACAGTATTATTTTCATAATCAATTACTTGATTATCTACCTTTTCTAATAAGCCTGTAAATTCATTAAAATAATATACCGCTGGTACAAAGTCGCTACCCTCTAAATCAGCGAATTCATTGGAGTATTCAAATGAAATAGTAGCCTCATCAAAATTCGCCTCTGTATTAAATTCATAAGGAGCGCCTAAGTATCCAGGAATATCATTCCCAAGTAGTACAGACTCACCTTCCATATTTGTAATGGTTGTGGAAAAGCCTTGTTCCCCTTTTGATTTCATTGTAACGGATGGTTTAACGGTCTCATCTTGTTGGTCCTCAGGTGTTTTAATGGTAATTTCATAGTTTTCATCACCATCTAACACTCCATTACCGTTAGAGTCTTCATTTAACGGATCAGTATTTAATTTTAGTTCATTTCCATCTTTCAATTTGTCATTATCGGTGTCCATAGATAATGGGTCCAGATTTCTTTGAACTTCATATCCGTCTGTTAGAGTATCACTATCCGTATCTTCATTTTCAAGACTTGTCCCGTATTTTTGCTCTTGAATGTTCACTAGCCTATCTTCATCCGTATCTTCCTGACCATCATTCACACCGTTTCCATTACTATCAACTAGTAACGGATTTAATGAATATGAATATGTTTCTATATAATCATTTAATCCATCCCCATCTGTATCTTTACTTAAGGGATTAGTTTTAAGAACAATCTCTTCTAGGTTATATAATCCTTCTTGGTCATCATCTTTTTCAAGTTTATAATTAAAGTTATGTTCTGAAAAAGATTTAAAGATAGCATTTGTAGAACCCTCTATCTTCTTAATGGATTGTTTCACATGATTTTTCTCATAATGATGGACAGCGTTATCAAGTTTATTTTGAGCTTCCTTTTTAAATTTATTTGAATTTTTATCTTGGTAAGACATAACAAAAAGCATGTCCTTGAGAAGATTTTCGTTTAATAGTATAGCAATCTCTAAAACTTCCAGTTTTTGCTCATTACTATCTAACCTTTCAATGAATTCACCCAACAACGGGAAGAAATCTTGGTCTGTAACCCGATTAATATTGAGTTCTTCATGCACAGCAATTTCATTTTCTAGCCTTTCAATTAACTGCCCATTTGTTTCACCGTTATTCTTTTTGGACATCCAGTTCTGGTCTTCCTTAACAGAGTTAATAATGCTCATGAGCGAGTCATAAGAACTAGTTTGTTGGTTTGTAATACCTTCCGCTTGAACAGAATCAATACCTATGTAAGAAGTTAACAAGCCCATAATTAATGTAATTATACAAGTGATTTTTAATAATCGATGCTTATAAAACATTGTTACCTCCTGAAATTTTTATATAAAACTCTATCCTCCTTTCTCAAATAATTACATAATTATGGTAACAAATGTTTAATAAAATAGCTATAGAATATATGAATAATTTACTAATAAATAACAAAATTTGTTTATTAAGTAGTTAATAAGATTATTAAATTCCAATAGAAAAAGCAGATCTATATACTCATATAATCTGCTCTAACTACATGATAAATTTAGAATATTTTTTAATTCTTTGTATTTCTTATCTCTTTTCTTGAGGTGTAAATTTCACGTTTCCAGCAGTTCTTGAATCTCTATCTTTTTTCTTATCCTTTCCCTAAAAAGGCACCGTAAATCATCTTACTAGGTTTTTCAAGCTACTATAAGCTTAAGAAAAATAATTGGTAAATCCCTTTACTCCAGAAAACTGTTTTATTGAACTGGACTATGTCCCCTTTGAGAAATCGAAATATAAACTCAATGGAATCCCATATTATCTATCTTTTATTTTTTTATCAATATAAATAGGAAGCTACTAATATATTTTGGATCGAAGCCAACTACCATAGATCCATTAAGTGGAGTTATATCAAAAAATTTTTAAATGAAAAGTTATATAAGGCAAGTGAACTTCAATATACAGTTTAAAATGGACCGACGTAGATCTCGTAAATCAAAAATCCTCGATCAGCCGTTCGTTGGCGACGACGAAGAGTTTAGGGTATGCATTGACCAACATCAAAACGGCAAATTCGAGAAAACAAATTTCCATTTCCCAATATGTTGTAAAAGCTTTAGTCAAGCATAAGGAAGATCAAGATACCCTGAAAGACACACTAAAAGATGGGTATGAGGATAACAGCTTAGTGTTTCCCAATCTGTATGGAGGCTTTAAAAATCCCGACAATTTACGCCGGGAGTTCAACTCGCTTATCGAAAAATCAGGTGTCCTACGAATCAACTTTCACGCTCTGCGGCATACTCATGCGACCTGGCTCTTGAAAAATGGGATCAATCCAAAGGTCGTGTCCGAACGGCTGGGTTATCATGACGTCGGGATCACGCTGAAGACGTATTCTCATGTATCGTATGATCTGCAGGAAGAAGCTGCATAGAAGCTGGAGGAGACGATCCAAAAGGTGATTTCAAATAGTGTCGATACAAGTTTGTGAACATCCGTGAACAAATATCGAATAGAATTGGATATGGGTAAAACAAAACAACTTAAAAAACCCTTGCGGTGCAAGGGTTTCGAGTAAGTGGAGCATAGCGGGCTCGAACCGCTGACCTCTTCGCTGCCAGCGAAGCGCTCTCCCAGCTGAGCTAATGCCCCATTTTTATGATAATTAACAGAAAAAGTATAGCATATGCTCTTTCAATTTGACAAGAGTCGCAGGCTATATTATTTCTCTTTTCCGTTTGGTGAATTGAGCATGAGAAAGAATTGTGTAAGAAAATACGCTAGGAGTCCATATACAATCAAGGCAAAGATACTCGTTAGCTCCAACTCATATCGTTCGGCAATGACCGGCGATGGAAAAATATTTCGAAATGGAGCCAACAAAGGCATAGTCAGGTTATAGATCCATTGGACGAATGGTGTATATGGATTTGCTCCAAACAACTTTAAAATGATCCGCAATAAAATCAGTGCTTCAATAATACCCATTAACAAGTTGACTAAGTATACACCAAGTGGTCTATTCCGCATAAATCTCCCTCCTTTCTAATGTTTTTCACATACAAAATATGGATATACTGTGAGGATGACACGACTAATCCTAAAGGTGACCGAATCATGAAAACCATATCTTTATATTATTTAAGGCTTCCTGCAGTTGCTCGATTGTTCATTATTGTCATCGCGGTACTATTTATATTCGGAACCATCATCCATTTACTTGAGCCAAACAATATCACCTCGATTTTCAACGGGATTTATTGGGCTATCGTTACAATTTCGACAATTGGATATGGTGACTTTGTTCCAAAAACGGTTCCCGGAAAACTGGTCACGATTCTCATGGTGTTTTTGGGTACAACCTTTATTACCTATTTGTTTTCACAGGCTGCCACATATACAATCAAACGCCAATCCCGTCTTGTCAAAGGAAACGTAAATTTTACGGATGAAGGACATGTTATTGTAATTGGTTGGAATGAACGATCAAAAGTATTCATTGATCAACTTCAGATAGATCAGCCAGGGCTTGACATCGTATTAGTCGACCGTACATTGAACAAAAATCCTACTCGTAATGGTAATGTTCATTTTATCAACGGAAAGCCTTATGAAGATGCAACACTCATGAAGGCTAACGTCCGTTCCGCTCATTATGTGATCATTACTGCGAACTCCGAATTGAGTGAAGAACAAGCCGATATGGATTCGATCTTGACACTGGTTGCATTAAAAGGCTGCTCACCTCTTGTTAAAGTTATTGTGGAAATCAAAACTGAAACTCATTATGAAAATGCGAAACGTGCTGGTGCAGATACGATCGTTCAATCATCGAGAATCATTGGGAGTACTTTTCTCGAGAAGCTTGATTAGACTAACAGCTGGTCTTCCAGCTCTCTGACTAGCTTTTCCCCCGCTTCCACCCATTTGTCATCGATTGATCCGTCTGGGTCTTGGGGTTCAGAGAATTGGTTCAATGTGGCACTTGAGTTTCCAGATGTAACATTGTCATCGAGTCCTCGTTGGTAGACATGGTGCAACAAATAAGGGGATTGTAGTTCTACCACACATCCTGGGCGTTCCAATTCCCCTTTTATCGCTTTAAAAGGAACCCGCAAAAACATATAGCCTTCTTCGTCATCGAGCTTGTAGTCAAACGAGCCGTGATCATATTCCCATCCACCGCCGATGTCATATCCGAGTGGTTTCAGCGTAAATTCAAGCTCGTTTAGTTCGTACTGTTCTCCCTCTAGCTTTGATACGATTTCTCTCATGTAGTTTCTCCTTTCAGGCATACTTGGTCATAGTGTGTCCATTTTCCACTACTTTCATAAAGAAAACTCGGAGATTGCCAACGCGAAAGCAGAGTCGGAGTTACTATCAAAATTATTTCTTTCTTATCTAAAAAAAGAACGAGCTTTTAATTTCACTCGTTCTTACTTCGTTCAATCTATGGAATTATTCGTTTCGAAGTCGGCGTTCGAGTTCTTCTTTTAAATCCTCGAATCCTGGTTTGCCGAGTAGTGCGAACATGTTTTTCTTATACGCTTCTACACCAGGCTGGTTGAACGGGTTTACCCCAAGCAGATAACCGCTGATCGCACACGCTTTTTCAAAGAAATAGACCATGTATCCGAAATGATAAGCGGTAAGCTCTGGAATGTTCAGCATCAGATTCGGCACTCCGCCATCCGTGTGGGCAAGCAACGTTCCTTCCGACGCTTTTTTATTGACGAAGTCCATCGTTTTTCCAGATAAAAAGTTCAGTTTATCCAAGTTTCCTTCGTCTTCCTTGATGGTAACTTCTTGTCTCGGGTGTTCGACGTTCAGGATTGTTTCGAACAGATCACGACGTCCTTCCTGAACATATTGACCGAGTGAGTGCAGATCAGTCGAAAAGTCTGCTGCTGCAGGGAAAATCCCTTTGTTGTCTTTTCCTTCACTTTCACCGTAAAGCTGCTTCCACCACTCTGCAACAAAATGAAGTGCTGGTTCATAGTTGACCATCAATTCGACGGTTTTCCCTTTGTTATAAAGAGCATTCCGAACTGCTGCATATTGGTACGCTTCATTTTCAGAAAGGCTAGCGGAGCTGTATTTTTCGCAAGCGTCCGCGGCACCCTTCATCATTTCCTCAATGTTGACTCCAGTTGTCGCGATTGGCAACAATCCAACTGCTGTTAACACTGAATAACGTCCACCGACATCATCAGGAATTACGAACGTTTCGTATCCTTCTTCGTTTGCCAGTGTTTTGAGAGCACCTTTTTCACGATCCGTCGTAGCATATATTCGTTTTCGTGCTTCTTCTTTTCCGTATTTCTCTTCTAGGAATGTACGGAAAATACGGAAAGCGATTGCCGGTTCCGTCGTTGTTCCAGACTTCGAGATGACGTTGATCGAAACATCCTTATCTTTTAAAACATCAAAAAGGTCCTGAATATAGGTTGAGCTGATGTGGTGACCGACAAAAATGACCTGTGGTGTTGTGCGCTCTTCTTTTTCGAGCATATTGTAAAACGAATGGTTAAGCATTTCTATTGCGGCACGGGCACCTAAGTAAGACCCGCCGATTCCGATTACGAGTAACACATCCGTGTCTGCTTGGATTTTTGCTGCTGACTTTTGGATGCGCTCAAATTCTTCCCGGTCGTAGTTGTTAGGAAGGTCAACCCAGCCAATATAGTCGTTGCCTGCTCCAGTTCCGTTATGTAATGCATGATGAGCCGTTTCAATCTGATCCTTGAACTGATCTATCTCATGCTGGCCCACGAATGTCAGTGCTTTTGTATAATCAAATGTTAGTGAAGTCATTGTATTCCTCCATCTCATTTTTCCTGTCCATTACTCACTTTATCGGATTGAAAAATTGAAATCAAGCAACAGTATAAATGAAAACGGATACAACTGAAAAAAATAACTGACCCACGATTCGACTGTGAATTCAATCTAATTGAATATAACGGTTTCTGGACACTTCAGATATTCATTTAAGAGAATGTGTTTAATCTTCTGGACTTGAAATGCGGATGTCTTGATTTAAGTTGATTTCTTCTGGTATCTCAGTTGATGCCTTTGGAACTTTGCGAGGTTGATAATTAATTACATCAGAAGAGTAAAGTTTAACAACCATACTTCCTCCATATCGTTTAGCACGAATCAATATCGGTTGGTTGTATTTATTTGAAAATTGAAAGTCGGGACCGTACCAGCTGACTGTCGCATCCCGCCCAGGTGGAACATAAGGCACACGCCTACTATGAGAGTATCGCTCCACAATTTTAAGCCCAGCCTGATCAACCGCATTGAACAATGTCGAAGACACCTGACAGATTCCTCCACCCACCCCTTCCTGCAATTCACCTTTTACAATGACAGGGGCACGCATATACCCCTTTTCCTGCGTTCTCTTCCCTACTACCTTGTTAAAAGAGAAGATCTCACCTGGAAAGATGACGTAATTGTCCATCGCGTCTGCAGCAAGGGAAATATTGTGCGTGCGATTTTCATTATTTACGTTGAAGTATGTGACGTACTGACCAATTTGCTGTACACGGATGTGAGCTAGTAATTCACTGTCTACTTTCGGATAAATGTCCATCTCTGGTACTTCTACTTTAGAGGCACCCATACCAAAGAAATAATCATAAAACTGTTCCTCGAACATCTGTCGATCAAGCCGGTAGCCAACCTGCCCCGGGACGATACTTCCCTGATCATCAAGTTTTGCATTTATAGGATCTTTGTGAATTTGTTGATCAAGGTTCTCAGTGAATTCATTGTATTTTTGAATATCAACCATCGGCGTACCTGGGATATTCATGGAAAAGTCTTCACGGTTAATTACTGCAATGGTCTGGTCTTGTTGGATGATCGTTAAGCTTTCAGGCTGCTCAACGGGTTGAACCAATAACATTAAAGCAGCCATCCAAATATGTATCATAGTCTGGCTCACCTCCCGCCTTTAGTATGGACAGGAGCTCCGCCTTTAATGTAAGTAGTGCGTAGTAATCAGCCGGCTTGCACTATCTTTTCATAATGAAAAAACTGCACCCATTCGGTTTTAAATCCTAATTTTCAAGCTTTTTAAAAATAGGTAGGAAAAAGACGACGAGAATCAATAAAAAGCTCGTACTAATGACGCCGATCCAGGAATAATGATCCCATAGCCTACCGACAGCAGTACTTCCGATCGCCACGCCGACATAATAATTGATCAAATAAAAGCTTGATGCGCCGCTACGGTGATGGGTTGCTGTTTTGCTGACTAGTGCAGCAGCCATCGAATGGGCAATAAAGAATCCGGTACAGATCAGTCCCAGTCCGATTAACATATAAGGAATCGATGGGACGGCGGTTAGCCATGTGCCAATTGCAAGTATTGACAACCCGGACAACATCATTGCTGGAAGGCCGAGTTGATTTGAAAGTTTACCGGCAAGAGGTGGTGCGATGACACCGAGCGCATAAGCAAAATAAGTAAATGATATCCATCTTAATGGCCAATCAAACGGCTCTTCTTCATGAAGATAAAACGGCAAGTACGTCCAGATTGCGGTAAAAACAATCTGTAATAGCAGTCCCATCATAAACAGTGAAATCAGTGTCGGATTTTTAAAATGGACGAACATTCCCCTGATGTCGGTACGAATTGATTGTCCCACCTTTCGGAAGAAACGTTCTTTCGGCAGTAAAAAGATAAATAGCAGGGTTGCGAATACTCCAAAGCCTGCTAATGCGAAAAACGTTGTTTGCCAGCTCAATAGGTCGGTTAAGTAGCCTGAGAAGACTCGTCCGCCCATTCCCCCTAACGCATTACTTGATATGTATAGTGTCATCGCAAGTCCAAGATGTTTCGGGTCAACTTCCTCGGCTAAATATCCCATTGCTGCTGCTGGAATACCGGCAATGAAAAACCCTTGAATAAGCCGCAAAGCAATGATCCATTCGAATGAATCGGTTAGTGGAATCGCTATTAACGGAACCACCGTCATCACAAGGGATACACGCATGATTGCAACTCGGCCATATCGATCGGCTAAAAAACCGAGTACAAAAAGACCGATGATCATCGTTACGACCGAAGAAGACACAAGCAAGCTGGAAACCGTAACCGATATATTAAATACTTTTACAAAGACAGGTAAGAGTGGTTGAAAAGCATAAAGAGCAGAAAAGATTAATATTGATGCAGCCATCAAAGCGATTGTAACCCGCCAAAACTCCGCATGTGACGGGGTATATCGATTGGTCTTAAGTTGTTTCAATTCCATTTCTGTCAGTCCTTTTCATGTACAATCTGTTCAAGGAAAATGAAGAAAGACGAAAGTCAGAACCACTTTCGCCTTCAAACACCGATACATTATGCAAATGTACTACTTCAACTTATCTGGGAAGTTAGTAATATCGATTCCCCATACAGTTGGTAAGCAGAAATAACAATAGTTAAAATTAAGAAGAAAATAATCCTTTTTCAAAGGAATCGATATTAAACTAGAAAGCTTTTCCTTCTATTTCCTTTAAAGGGACATCCGCAAGATTTCAAGTACATCATTCTTTTGCAAGGTACGGAAGTTGCCGAATTCACCACGAGCCATTGCACGATCTGCAATCAAGTCAAGCTTCGAATCATCGATGTCATAATCCGCGAGACGGGTTGGTGCTCCAAGTGAAGTCCAAAATTCCTGAAAACGCTCGATTGCTGTTAATGCTAGATCACGATCGCTTTTACCAGATGGATCGACGCCAAACACGCGAACTGCGAGTTGCTTCAGCTTTCGTTCTGCTGTATCGATGTTGTATTTCATCCAGTTCGGGAATATTATCGCAAGGCCGCCAGCATGCGGGATATCATAGATCGCTGAAACAGCATGTTCAATATTGTGTGTTGCCCAGTCTCCTCGAGCACCCATTTGTAACACGCCATTCAACGCCATCGTTCCACTATAAAGAAGTGTTTCTCGATACTCGTAATTTTCGAGGTCATCTAAAACGTTTGGTGCCGTATCTATTACCGATAAGAGAATTGCTTCACCCATCCGTTCCTGTACTGGCGTATTCGTTGCAGGATGGAAATACGATTCGAGCACATGTGACATCATGTCGACCGCTCCATATACCGTTTGATTTTCAGGGACTGTAAACGTGTTTTTCGGATCTAATATCGAGAACTTAGGAAAATTAAGCGGGCTGCCCCATCCATACTTTTCATTCGTTTCCCAGTTTGTGATGACCGAACCAGAGTTCATTTCAGACCCAGTCGCAGCCAATGTCAATACGGTCCCGAATGGAAGGGTAGCCTTGACCTTCGCTTTTTTTGTAATCAGGTCCCAAACATCTCCATCATACTTTGCGCCTGCTGCAATTGCTTTCGTACAATCGATAACACTTCCGCCACCTACAGCAAGTAGAAAGTCGATATCTTTCTCTTTTACGAGGTCGATCCCCCTTTTTACAGTAGTCAATCTCGGATTCGGTTCAACTCCAGACAGTTCTGTAACCTCAGCCCCAATCGAGCTTAATTGTTCCATCACTTGATCGTATATGCCATTCCGCTTGATGCTTCCGCCGCCATACACAACGAGAACATTCCTTCCATAGTGCTGTACTTCTGTAGCGAGTGCCTCGATTTTACCTTCTCCGAATATCAATTTCGTCGGATTTCGAAACTCAAATGATTCCATGTTATGTACCTCCCTTAAAATTTAAAAATGATTATAAATATTATCTCGGATTAGGCTAACCAAAGTAAAGCAATCTGATTTTACGAATAGTATTCGACTTATTCTTCCAATTTTTGATAATGCATGAATAATATAAGGATAATTTTCCAAAATAAGAATAAGGTATATGCTTTTATCTAATGAAGGAGGATTTAGTGATGAGTGGTTTACAACGTACTGCATTGGCATTGACGATTATCGGCGCGATAAACTGGGGACTTATTGGGTTTTTTCAATTTGATTTAGTAGCAGCAGTTTTCGGAGGACAGGATTCGGCACTGTCAAGAATCGTGTACGGCCTTGTAGGTCTCGCCGGACTCTACAGTCTGACACTGCTATTTAAACCATCCGAAGAATATGAACGTGAAACGCGGACAGAAATAACCTGATTGACGTCATTCATTGTAAAAAAAACCACCAAAAAAGCAGCCGAAAATGGCTGCTTTCTTTATTTCTTCAAGCGCTTGTTAATTTGTGCTTGGCGCTCGTTGGATTCTTTTAACCAAAGCTTTAGCTTATCTTCAAGCGTATTGAACCCTTGTGCGTTATCGTTTTGAGCTGGACGCTTACGACGAGGACGCGGTTGTTGTTTTGGTTCAGGGGTAGCTTGTGTTTTGCGGATAGACAGGGAAATCTTTCCGCTATCTTGATCTACGTTCATAATCTTGACTTCAACTGAATCTCCCACAGATAGGTGATCATTTATATCTTTCACGTAATCGTGAGAAACCTCAGAAATATGAACAAGTCCTTGATGCTGGTCATCCAGGGCAACAAACGCACCGAACGGTTTGATCCCGGTAACCTTCCCCTCAACTGTGCTTCCAACTTCGTATTTCATACAAGTAACAACTCCTAGATATTTTTTAACTTTAACAGTATAACATAGAAATCTTTATTATACAAAAACTGTTCAAGCTTCATTTTTGCCGTATCTTCAGCATTTTTTAAAGGCTTATCACCAATAAAAAAGGTTGGCTCAACTGAGTTGGAGACAACCTCCTGCTACCTTTTACATTTCATCTTTCATCTTCAGTCTGAATCCGATTCAGCAGCCTTTCAGTTTGTAACGGCTTGCTTGATGGATGCATCAGATTGACGAAAAACTTCCTGAAAATCATAAATCTTTTCCACATAAATCTGATGCCAGATCATGAACACAAGTACAGTCCAAATTTTTCGGCTGTAATCTCGTTTTCCATTCCGATGATCTTCAAGCATTTGCAGAATAATTGTTTTATCTATATAACAATCAGTCGGACTTTGTCGAATTAATGATCTCGCCCAATCGTAAATCTCATTTTTCAGCCAGTGTCTGATCGGTACAGGAAATCCAAGCTTACGCCGATGCAGTACAGAGTCTGGGACGATACCTTTCATCGCTTCACGTAAAGCATATTTCGTCGTTCCATTTGTAACGGTGCTACATGGAGCGATTTGCGATGCAACACGGAAAACTTCTTTATCTAGGAATGGTACACGAAGCTCTAAAGAGTTGGCCATCGTCATTTTATCGGCTTTCACTAAAATATCACCGCGCAACCAAGTATGCATATCAACATATTGCATCTTGTGGACGTCTTCATAATCTGTTGCGTTTTCATAAAGTGGTTTTGTCACATTCATATAGTTCCACTCTGCATGATAATCGGTTAACAGGGATTGTTTTTCATCCTCTGTAAACATTTTGGCATTCCCGATGTATCGTTCTTCCATTGTCATACTGCCGCGCTCGATAAAGCTCTTTCCTTTCATTCCCTCTGGCATAATGGTAGAAAGCTGCTTTAACCATTTGCGAAGTCCAAACGGTAAATTTTGGTATCCCTTCAGTGAGTTGGGTTCATTATAGATTGTGTATCCACCGAACAATTCATCTGCCCCTTCTCCAGAGAGGACAACAGTTACATGTTTACTTGCCTCGCGAGCAACAAAATACAACGGGACCGCTGCCGGGTCTGCCACTGGATCATCCATATGCCAAACGATTTTCGGGAGCTCGTTGATGAATTCTTCTGGGTGAACGATATAATGAATATTTTCAACGTTCAATGCTGCTGCCGTAGATACTGCTACATCGATTTCACTGAATCCTTCCCGCTCAAAGCCGACTGTAAAAGTCTTGATTGCTGGATTAAATTCTCTAGCAAGCGCCACAATCGCACTTGAATCAATTCCGCCAGAAAGAAAGCTTCCGACAGGAACGTCGCTGCGCATATGTACTTTTACAGAGTCCCGCAGTACGGTTCGAATTTCTTCTACCGTCCTATCCATCGGTCCTACTTTTGCTATGAATGAAGGTTTCCAGAACGATTGGATCGACATATTCTCGCCTGGCCGTTTTATGAAATAATGACCTGGTGATAATTTGCGAATTCCCTCTGACATCGTTCTCGGCTCAGGAACAAATTGATACGTTAAATAGTGATGAAGCGATTCAGGATCGACCTCATCCTTTTCACGAATTTGCAGAATGCTTTTCTTTTCGGATGCACAGTATAGTGTCCCTTCTTCCTCTAAATAAAAGAAAGGCTTGATTCCAAATGGATCGCGAGCACCGAAGAGTAGTTTTTCTTCCTTATCCCAGATCAGAAAACCGAACATTCCACGGAGATCCTTTACCGATTCGGCACCCTTTTTCGCATAATTCGCAAGAATGACTTCCGTGTCACAGTGGGTTTCAAATTCATAACCAGCCTCGATTAACGTCTCGCGAAGTTCGACGTAATTATATATTTCACCGTTAAAGATGATCCAGTATCGTTCGTTTTCATATGAAAGCGGTTGATGTCCACCTTCTAAGTCAATGATACTTAGTCGGCGAAAACCGAACCGAATAAACTCATCATAAAAATGACCCTCATCATCAGGGCCTCTATGTGTGATTAGGTTCGTCATCTCTCTAAGTAGATCAACTTCTTGTTGTTCGATTGGATTTTCTGAATCAGTCATATAACCGATAAATCCACACATAAGCCTTGCCTCCTACATCAAACGACTAAAATGCAGTCGCATTTTCCAAAATTCATATCCCCTATTATAACGGTTCATACCTTTATATTCTAGTGGCATTCGTATAAACTTCGACACTCGAAATGTCACGTTTTTTTGGTGATATTTTTCATAATCGTCGAATTATATAATATCTTCCATAAATAGGCTTTGAAAACTTTGCTTTAATTATACCTCTACTAGTTTGACGTTGCATAACTTGACTATGTTTCACTAATTTTAAACAACGGGCACATTATGAAAATCAAATACGATGTATGAGGTCAAATTACAGTAAACACGCGATCGGACTGTCCACAAAAGAAGCGTAGGATACCACGAATTTGCTGAAGGTGTTTCGTGTCACCTTTTGCAATGCTTTTGTACTACACAAGTTTTTCAGGATCGAGTAAATCTGCGGCTTCCTCTTCCGAAACAACTCCTTTTTCGATTGCAAGCTCTCTGACTGTCTTTCCAGTGCGAAAGCTCTCTTTCGCAATCTCGGCCGCATTCTCATAGCCGATTTTGGGATTTAACGCCGTCGCTAGTGCGAGGCTTTTTTCCATAAGCTCGTTCATCCGCTCTTCATTGGCCTGAATTCCTTTCACACATCTATCTGTGAACGTGTCCATACCATTAGAAAGTATCGTGATCGACTGCAGGACATTGTAACCAATGATCGGCATCATCGGATTGATCTCCAACTGACTTCCAATTCCAGCGGTTGTTACGCATGTATCATTTCCAATCACCTGTGAACAGATCATATAGAGATTTTCCGGAATGACGGGGTTCACCTTTCCTGGCATAATCGATGATCCAGGCTGGACGGCTGGTAATGTCAGTTCAGCAATGCCTGTTCTTGGTCCAGAGCTTAAGAGGCGGAAATCACTTGAAACTTTGATCAAGTGAATCGCCACTTCCTTTAGTGCATGACTGACACGAATGGACGCACCCGTATTCTGCATGAAGCTAAATCGGTTTTTAGGCTGTTTGAATGGGAGCCCTGTCGTATCTGCTACTGCACGAATCGCTCGGCCACTGTATTCCTTATGCGCATTGATTCCCGTTCCAACGGCATTTCCGCCAAGACCAATTTCATATAAAAACGGCTCCGCTTCCTTTGCACTATCGTAGGCGTTCCGTAAGCTTTGAGCATATCCTTCAAAAGCTTGACCCAACCGCATCGGTACTGCATCTTGAAGGTGGGTTCGTCCTGATTTTATAAAAGGATGGAACTCATCGGCCTTCGTTTCAAGTGCTTCAATCGTTTTCGTGATCGCAGGATAAAAAACACGGTTCAATTCTTCTGCAACCGCGATATTAATCGCCACATGAATGGTGTCATTCGTCGATTGTGCCATGTTGACATCGTCATTCGGATGAACGATTGTCCAGTCTCCACGTTCACCTCCGAGTAGTTCACACGCTCGAGATGCAATAACTTCGTTCGCATTCATGTTTTGAGACGTACCCGCTCCAGCCTGATACGCGTCGACTACGAATTCATCGTCAAAGCGACCATTCATAACTTCTTCAGCTGCATGGATGATTGCATTTGCTTTCTTTTCCTCAAGTTCTCCTATATCTCGATTGGCAATGGCAGCAGAGTGTTTAATGATCGCTTGAGCACGGATGAATGAGTGGGGCAAACGTAAGCCGCTGATCGGAAAATTTTCTACGGCACGTTGCGTTTGTGCACCGTAATATGCGTTTGCTGGTACTTTTACTTCCCCAAGGGTATCTCTCGCAATTCGATAGTTGTCCATCAATTGAAACTCCCTTCCAAATTAATGCATCTATTAAGTTTCATTCCACAATCCATCTTTTTAAAACCAATGGGCTCCAGGTGATTGGGTGAAATTGCCCGTATGGTTTTTGCCCCAAACTGTCCGCATGAACCTGACCATGAGGAAACGTTCCTACCACCTCGTTGCTCCAAAGGAAGAGTACTGATTTCGGTAGTGCGGGAAGGGATAAACCTTGGCAGGTGGTCTTTGGATCTTTCGATACTCTGTTCGATACCCTGCTCTCTTCCGTTCCAAAAACGTACGTTTCGATATGGGGCGTGGTGCAGACCATGCAATTGAATCCACATTAAGCCACGAATCATGTGTAATAAGCTCTCTTTTATAGTAATAACAATTTCCACTAGGATATTCTTCACAAATATAAATAACTGTATATCTAGAGTGCATACCGAACCTCCATCATCGCTTAGATATGTAACAGTCTGCCCAAAATTTGGATGAAACAATACGTTCATCATCTGTGCGCTTGTACCAATTTCTAGAGGACTAAAGAAAAGAGCTTGACACTTCAAGCCCTTTTCCTCATAGTTCCCTTCTTACCGGAAACGACCGTACCACCAGTAAGCACCACAGATCAGCAACAGTATGAAGAGGATGACAATGACAGCCCAGACCCAGCCTCCACCATATCCCCCATACGGATAGGGTGGGTATGGAGGATAAAATGGTGCTCCTCCTCCATATGGTGAAATGTTATATGGACTTTGTGCACCCGCTACTTGTGGTGTTTGGACACCTGCTACTTGACCATTTCCCCCGATTGGTAAACAATACATCAAATTTGCTGCGGGACCTGTCTGGGCTCCTGCGACCTGATTTACAGGAGGCCGTGGTGGCGGACCTGGATACGGCTTATAGTCTGGATAACAGCCATATGGTCGATCGGAGTCAGAAGCTTCCGCATTTGATTCGAAGTCGAATTCTTCGTTATCGTAATATTGAGGCATTCCCCTAAACCTCCTTATCGTTCTTCATAATAAAATATGTACCAACCTCGAAAAACGGAAGAAGGATATCCGCGGAAATGCGCCCTTTTTTTCAATTATTGGCTACATGAGGATGATTTGAATGGAAATCCTAAGAATGATCAATCAAAATTTCCAAACAAAAACGGTACTATAAATAGAAGAAGTGGTGGAACGAATGGAACTAAACGCTACAATGTCACCTGAAACACAAATCAATCCATCTAATCGAATACGGGTACAAAATGTCGACCTCTATTATGAAGAGTATGGGCAGCCAAGAAATGACACACCTACACTCATTATGATTCATGGCTTTTTAAGCTCGTGCTTCAGTTTTCGCAGGCTTATTCCGTTATTGCGAGAACAGTATCATATCATTGCAGTCGATCTTCCAGGCTTCGGTCAAAGCGAAAAATCACGGACCTTTTACTATTCATTAAAAAATTACGGTCAATTAATTGTCGATTTTCTGGATGCTTTGCAAATCCGGAATACGGTCCTGATCGGTCATTCAATGGGTGGGCAAGTCGCAATGCATGCTGGACGAATAGCACCGGACCGGTTTGAAAAGTTCATTTTACTCGGTTGCTCGGGTTACATTAAACGTCCAAGTCCATTTATCGTCCGTTGTTCGTACCTTCCGTTCTTTGTTCTCGTTTTAAAAAGATGGATCGAAAAGAAAGGGGTTCATGAAAACCTGTTGTTGGTCGTTCACAACCCCGAACTGATCAATGACGAGTTAATTGAAGGCTATCGAAAACCGTTTGATGATAAGGAAACGTTTCATGCGTTGGTTCGATTATTACGACACCGAGAAGGAGATATGCTGCCTGAAGAACTCCATGAAGTGGGTCAGCAGGTCCTGCTATTATGGGGAAAACATGACCGCGTCATTCCATTGCCTGTTGGAGAACGGATGGTAAAGGATCTTCCAAATGCCAAGCTGAGGATTTATGAAAATGCAGGTCACTTGTTACCAGAGGAAGTACCTGAAGAGATTAGCGAAGAAATCGGTTCGTTCATTACAAATGGAGGGGCAATAGGAAAGGGGTTGACCATATAAATCCAGTCACCCCAACATTCCTTCTTTTTCTAACAATAAAACAAGCTGTTCTTTTTCAAGATCAGTCAATTTGTACTCACAATCGACGCCTTCATTTTGAAGCACCATATCCATCACAGTATCCTCATCAATGACAACTAAAATCGAAGGTTCCGTCAATTCTTCTGGGATAGAGCCTTTCTCTAGCTCAAAATTTAAATAAACGTTTTTCCAATGACTTTCCTCGATAAATTCTGCGTTAACCGAAGAAAATACCCAATGTGAATAGTCTCCTAATCCAACTTTTATCAAACCAAACACCTCTTCTATCTTATTCGACATCAATCGACCAATTTACCCGCTATTTAATTTTATTTTTTGCATTACAATGGAATTAAGGGGGTTATTTATGAAAAAGGTCACAGTTATCTCATTGTTAGTTGTGTCATTTATCCTTTTTTTCATGTTATTCTTAAGCATTGGTTTATCCGGAACGATACTAAATAATTCGAATGACACCGAACCTCAAGCAAAAACTGAGCAACCAACGCCTGATCCACCCCAAGAACCGCCACCTGTTCAACCACCACCTGCTGAAAAAACAACCACTGTTGAGCTTATGGCGATTGGTGATATTTTAATCCACGACACTGTATACAATACCGCTTTGACTGATTCCAATCAATATGATTTTACACCGATGTTCGAAAATGTAAAACCTTATCTTCAATCCGCTGATATTACGATGGCAAACCAAGAAACGATGATTGGCGGAACGGAAATCGGAGTATCCACGTACCCTACCTTCAACAGCCCGTATGAAGTCGGGGATGCTTTAAAAAGTGTTGGTGTTGACATTGTAACGATTGCCAACAACCATACACTAGATCGAGGTGAAAAAGCTATCATCAACGCAATTGATCATTGGGATACGATTGATATGAAGTACACGGGCGCATATCGCTCATCCGAAGACCGTTCAACTATTCGTGTGATCGAGAAGAATGACATTGTGTTTTCATTCCTCAGCTATACCTATGGAACAAATGGAATTCCTGTCCCTGACGGAAAGCCTTATCTTGTTAACCTGATTGAACTTGATATCATAAAATCCGATATCAAAAAGGCTAATGAAAAATCAGATGTCGTTGTCGTAAGTCTGCACTTCGGTGATGAATACGAGCGATTACCGAATGATGAACAAAAACTTGTCGCTAATGAAGTTGCATTAGCAGGAGCAGACATCATCATTGGACACCATCCACACGTGTTGCAGCCACCCGCATGGATTGATCGCGCTGATGGAAGCCGTACATTCGTTGCCTACTCTCTCGGAAATTTTTTATCGGGACAGCGCTGGGATTATAAAGATATCGGCGGCATTATGCAAATTGAGATCGAAAAACATGTAAAAGGTGAATTCGAAACGATTACCTTGAAGAATCCATCGTTTTTACCAACATGGGTTGATCGTGATTTTATTGTCCATCCGCTCGTGAACCTACCTGACAAACAAAGTATGTACACAGAAATCAAAACTCACATGAGCAAATGGATTCCAGATATACACTACATTGATGATCAAAAGCAACGTTAAAGCAGGGTGTGGCAGGCTCAAAAACTTAGCTGTCACATCCCTGGTTTTTAAAAGATGATGGCAGCAATCCATCCGAAAATAAGGAGTGGGATATTATAGTGTAAAAACGTTGGTACACACGTATCCCAAATGTGATTGTGCTGTCCATCTACGTTCAGTCCTGCTGTCGGTCCAAGCGTACTGTCTGATGCTGGGGAACCTGCATCCCCAAGTGCCGCCGCAGTTCCAACAATCGCCACCGTTGAAAGCGGGCTGAATCCCAATTCTTGAGCGAGCGGGACAAAGATCGTTGCAATAATCGGGATCGTCGCAAACGAGGAACCGATTCCCATTGTCACGAGTAGTCCCACGAGCAGCATCATTAATGCCGCGATAACCTGATTCCCTGCAAAAAGGCTTGATGTCACTTCGACAAGTGCTTCAACATCTCCTGTCCTTCGCATCACCTCAGCAAAACCAGCAGCCGTAATCATCACAAAACCGATGAAGGCCATCATTTTCATTCCATCGGTGAAGATGACATCGGACTCTTTTATCGTAAAGGATCCACTCATGAATAAAATAATGATTCCGGATAGAGCACCCATGATCATAGACTCAGTCACGATTTGGACCGTCACGGTTGCAAGGATCGCACCTACTGCAAAAGTAAGCGACCGCTTCGTGTAGGTCGGCCGTTCCGAATTTGTGTTTTCATCCTTTGTCAGCTCTCTATTTTCGTAGCGACGGGATTTCCGGTACGAAACGAACAATGCGATAAGCAGACCAATCACCATTCCTGCAACAGGTAATAGCATTGCTTTTGGGATCATAGCTAGATCTACCGTCAACCCGCTTTTCGACATCTCTTCTTGTAAAATTTGATGGAAGATCAACCCGAACCCAACCGGAAGTAGAATATAAGGTGCTGTTAACCCAAACGTAATGGCAGAGGCAAGAGCACGCCGATCAACCGTCAGCTCGTTGAAGATCAATAGAAGAGGCGGAATCAAAATCGGAATGAAAGCAATGTGAATCGGGATTAAATTTTGTGAAAACACCGAAATCGTAATGATGATAAATAATAAGAAGACCTTCGACATCGACTTCTTTTTCGACTCTCCATTTTTTCCTGTTAGCTTAAGTGCGCTCGACACGAGTAATTCTGGCAAGCCTGTCTTAGATAGTCCAAGTGCAAATGCACCGAGAAGCGCATAACTTAAAGCAATCGTTGCACTTCCCCCAAGTCCTTCTGTAAAAGCAGCAATCGTTTTGTCGAACCCAAGACCGCCGCTAAGTCCACCGATCAGTGCACCAATAGCGAGAGCGAGTACGACCTGTATTCTCATTAAGCTCAAAACGAGCATGGCTAAAACCGCAATAACAACTGCATTCATGATGTAATCCCCCTGTTGACCTATATACTTTACTATGATAAATCACTAATGTACTAAAACAATGTACAATTTAACACGGATTTTGAATGCTGTCAACGAATTGAAGTTAGGGGGTTATTACCAATGGTTGCAACTGCCCTTTTGCGCTAAAAAATTTTAAAAAAGGTAAAAAAAGCTCAAATCGGAGCTTTTTTTGTTCAGATAATTGACATTGTGGTGCATTTTAAAAGAATTGAGTGGCTGTGAGGAGATATTTATGGAACCTTATACGTTAAAACAACTCCGGATGTTAATATTTCGACCACGAATCGAATTATATCAACCACAGAATATGATATATCGACCACTGAACACAATATATCGACCACGCATAGTAAAAAAGTCCTCATTCCAACAACATCCTCTACAGTTATTCGACCTCAGCGGAAGTTGATTCGATCTTACTTCGAATTAAACTGCACAGAAAACATAAAAAGAGACTGCCTAGTATCGGGGATGATACTTTTTCCCCTTAGGCAGTCATTTTTAAAAATCTAAAGTTATTTCGTTGCGAAACGCTCAGCTAGTTTGATGAGCGAGCGCGTCATGACGCCAGTTGCACCTTTTGGCCCAAGCGCATTCGCCTTATTATTGTACGCTGTTCCTGCGATGTCCAGATGGACCCAAGGGGTATCCCCAACAAATTCAGATAGGAATGCGCCGCCTTGTACTGGATGTGCTAAACGTCCAGCAGAATTCACGAGGTCTGCTACGTTACTGATTTTTAAAATCTTCGTATACGGTTCGAACAACGGTAGCTGCCAGACATACTCAGCAGTTGCCTCGGCACACTCGTTGAACAATCCGTGGAACTCGTCATCATTGGTCATGACGCCTGTCGCGATATCGCCGAGTGCTACGACAACGCCCCCTGTTAATGTGGCAAGGTCAACGATGTAGCTCGCACCAAGCTCTTTTGCGTACGTTAACGCATCAGCAAGAATTAGGCGTCCTTCTGCATCGGTATTTGTGATTTCAATCGTTTTACCGCTCATTGAAGTAATTACATCGCCCGGTTTCATCGCAGCACCGTTGATCAAGTTTTCACTCGATGGAATGACGAACATGATATTTACATCAGGCTTTATCCGTCCAATCGCTTCCATAGCACCGAGTACGGCCGCACTACCACCCATGTCGGACTTCATCTCGTGCATGTTAAGTGCCGGCTTTATTGAGTAGCCGCCAGCATCAAACGTCAACCCTTTCCCGACGAATGTTAAAACGTTATCCCAGTTTTCTTTCGCTTTGTATTTGACGACGATGAGCTTCGGATCCTGCTCTGAGCCTTGGCTGACTGCAAGCAATGCGCCCATTCCAAGCTCTTTCATATCTTCCTTTTCAAGTACATCGTATTCAAAGCCGTGTTTTTCAGCAATTGTAACAGCACTTTCAGCAAGGTCTGTCGGTGTTAGCAGGTTCCCAGGTGTATTCACTAAATCACGGGCTACATTCGTTCCTGCCGCATAAGCCACCCCATCATTAAGGCTGGCTTCAATGGAGTTGGTGTTTTCTTCTGTAAAAACGTTAACTGATTTAAGCGCATAACGTTTTTCGTTTTTCTTTTCCTTATAATCCTCAAATTCGTATGTTGCCATAACAAAAGCTTCTGCAAGCGCATGAGCCGTTTGTTCGTTTCCAACTTGCTCGGATGTGAACGAATCGAGCGCAACCGCTACATCATCATGCTTGCTTTCCTTCAGCTCTTTTGCTGCTTTTCCAAACGTATCACGCAGCTTACGGTATGTAAGATCTTTTTTTAGGCCAAGCCCTACGAAATAGATTCGTTTCGACCCTAAACCACCTAGCGTATGAATTTTTGTAACTTTTTTCAGCTTGGCAGAAAGGTCATCACTTTGGAAAAGTTCAGCTACCTGACCACTTAATTGCTCATCGATTTCCTCTACAATCCCAGTTGGCTTCTTGTCATCCTTAAAAATACCTACTAGTAAAGTGTTCAATTCATTTTTAAGGTTTAACCCGCTATTGACTGTGAACATCTAATTCCCCCTCATTTATTTCTTTATGCTTTAAAAGTACTAATCAAAAAGCCGACAAATTTTTATTACTTTTTGAGTTTCCTCTATTATATCGAAATATTTCGATAACCTAAACATCTTCACTTAAATATAACAAAATTTCAGGCAGTTTGGGGAGTTCATTTACTCGTTCGTATGGAACCGAATCAATATCAAGCGGGATTCGAGCCAAACAAGTTTTCAAATAAGTATACACATCGGTAAGGTCGAGCCCCCAGTATCCGGGTGAATACGGCTGTAAATATTCGTTCGCTTTCCGAAACATCATCCGTGCACCCTTTACATTTCCATATTCATAATGATAGATCGCCACCGACATTTGCAGCAGTCCTTTTAAAAATACATTTTGTTTATCTGTCATCCATATTTCTTCAAGCAAGTCATGGCACGTGTAATAATCACCTTCATTAAAGTGAACAAAAAACTGATAGTATTCAAGTGGGTAATCTTCAGGCATCAAACTCCCCCCTCTCTTTTCAAGGCTTAGATCGTCTCATTACTGGGTATTTATAAATATGTTACACTAAAACAAATCGAATCACGAAAGGAAGTTACCTCGTTGGAAACGCTACTTTCAAACTTTCCACTCTGGTGTTCTATTTTTGCGATATTGTTCGCCCAATTTATAAAAATACCAATCATGTTCATTTCTTCGAGAAAACTTGAATGGAGCCTGTTTTTCAGTACGGGAGGAATGCCCAGTTCACATTCGAGTGGTGTAACGGCTTTAACGACTTCAGTCGGATTAGTTGAAGGCGTCGGATCAACCATATTTGCGATAACGGCGGTATTCAGCATCATCGTCATGTATGATGCCAAGGGTGTTCGTTGGCATGCAGGAGAACAGGCAGCCGTACTTAATAGTCTCGTTCGTGATTTTCAAAAACTCACGACTGAAATTAAAAACTGGCCAAAAAAAAATGATGAAGAAAAACGGTTAGAGCTTAAAGAGTTACTCGGGCACCGCCCTAGCGAAGTGTTTTTTGGAGCAATACTTGGGATATTCCTGAGCTTTGCTTTGTACTTTGGGCTTGGATCAGTGTAAAAACGTTTAAAGAGTAACCTTAACTACACATCTAATCATGGAATAGGGGGAGAAAAATATGCGGATTGTTTCCATTTGCCCAAGCAATACTGAACTAGCTGCCTATTTGGGCCTTACATCCTCTCTTGTCGGAATCGATGATTATTCGGATTGGCCTGATGAAGTTCAATCACTGCCTAAGCTTGGACCGGATCTTGATATAGATATGGATCGGGTTGAATCGTTAAAGCCTGACCTTGTGCTTGCATCCTTAAGTGTACCGGGAATGGAGAAAAATATTGAACGTTTGAATGAGCGAAACATTCCTTATCATATATTTAATCCGAATACCCTTGAGGAGATTGCGGAGGATCTGAAAACTCTTGGAAAACTGACGGGTATTGAAGAACATGCAGCTAAGGTTGCGGCTGAGTTTTTAAAAGTGATTGAAAAGTATCGTAGCATATCGAGGACAGTAACCGATCGTCCATCGCTTTACTGGGAATGGTGGCCGAAACCTGTTTTCACTCCAGGGGGACAGAATTGGCTGACGGAAATAAGTAGCCTTGCTGGAGCTGAAAATTGTTTTCAGGATGTTGATAAGGCGAGTGTAGAGTCCGATTGGGAATACGTGCGTAACCGTGAACCGGATCATGTCTGTCTTGTTTGGGTTGGGGTACAAACGAAAAATGTAAAACCCGACTTACTCTGGAAACGCCCAAACTGGGACGAAATGAAAGCCCTTCGAAATAATAATGTCCATGTGCTGGATGAGCCTTTCTTTTGCAGGCCATCTCCGAGATTGTTGATTGGACTGCAAAAAATTGCCGCAATCCTCCATCCGGAAAAATATCCAGCTTTTAAGCTTGAGACTGAAGATCCACTTTTAAAAAGTTGAATCATAAATGTAGAGGACCAAAGCAAGGTATTGCATCTGCTTTGGTCCTCGGATCATCTTCATATTAAGTATCCTCTGGCGGCTGGAACATTTGCTCTCTGAAAACCTGCATTGATTTTTGCTCGTTTAAAGCGGTCAGCTCTTTTTCCGAAATGCTTCCGTCACCCATTTTAATTACATAGACGTGAAGGTTTTGCTTACCCCACTTTTCATAGACATCTTCAACCGTTTTATAATAGAGGTCGATTTTGTGGCTTTTGATCGCAGAACCCGTATCAGCGACGACCCCATAGCCGTATCCAGGAATGTACAATATACTGCCAATCGGAAAAACCGATGGATCTGCTGCAATCGTCGAATACAAATCTCTCCGAACCTTCACACCTGATTTTGTAATTCCATAAGCAGGGTGGCTTTTCTTCTTACCTGTAGACTCGACCCCGGCAGTATAACCCGTCGCTACAACCTTTACTTTCGGATATTGCTCCCAATCTAACTGCTCCAGCGTTTTAGCCTGTGCGGTCTCGGATGATAGTTTCAAGGTTTGATTTGTAGTGCTTAATAATGACTTAAACATAAGGCCTGTCTTCTTTTTCACACTGCTGAAAACTTCTGTATCGATTGTAATATGTTTTTCATTCGCCCACTGCACAATACCGGAGGCTTCTACACCAGATATTTTTCCGACCGTTGTCAGCAAAGCCGCTGCGAATAGAAAAGTCATAAGAGTGCGTCTTAATAATGTTTTAGAAATCTGCATCTCTTCACTCCTCTCAAGCTAATCCTTTCCAAAACGACTAGCTATTATTCATGAGAGGGAAAAATAGTTCAAAATATACAGAAAATTCGATTCGCATTAAGAACCAAAAAAAATTGACCCACTAGTAGCGAGCCAACCTAAGTGATTTTTCAATTAAGCTAAAACATCTGGTATCCTCGGACCCTCAACATTCTGATTGCTACGCCAGAGAGAATTGCTCCGACAAGCCCGAAAATAAGCACGAATATATCCGAAAAATGCAAGAGCACAAAGCTTTCCGCAAGCTTAGAAAATGTAACACCTGGTTCTGAAAAATATTGAAAAAACTCCACGTTGTCAACAATCATGATCACGACTACTGGATAAATGACAGCCATAATCCAAGTCATTCTTAATAGCATATTCAATAAAAAGCCGATTCCAAAAAACAAGATCATAAATAAGAGCATTGAAATGATCAACGTCGGAATAGTCAACGGCAAATTAGCCATAATGGTCACCCCTCTTTATCCATTGACTAGTTTACTTTATTTCAACCATGAGCGTCAATGACTTGCATTAGGGGGCTCCACATTTAAACCTGAGTGTTCATAAAGAATTCATCATTTTGATTCTAACCTATTGATGAGTGCTTTTCCTAAGCGTGCTTACGCCCACTTCCACCACAGCGGTCACATGTTTCTGATCCGCCTAGTAGCAATTGGAAGTAACCTGTTCCCTTACAATATTGACAATTTTCTGTACGAGGGTTGCCTAGCTTTTGCTTTTGATTCATGGTAGTCACCTCTTTTAATTGAATTTTCAGATAATACTATCAGCTTTTAAGTTATTTGAAAAATCTGATTTTTGACGATATACGTTCATGTAAACGGATACAACAAGCTCTTTCTCTTTTATATTCTGTTTTTCGAATGATTTTAATACATATTGAAGATTTTATAACTCGTATAGCTGAATTGGTCTCCTGGGTTAAGAGGATGTACTGAAAAACCTTTCGTATCAGTCGATTCTAGGAAAAATCGAATCAATAAGGAAGAGTCCCGATCTTTTAATAAAGCGTCCGCAGTTTGAAAAGATACCTCAGAAATTTCACTTTCTTGCGGATTCAGCTCACCTCCAACTGCCTTCATCATAAAAACAATCATATTATCGCTGATCGTCTCTCGAATTACACCGGAACGGATTCCTGCAATTCCTGAAACATCCGCTACGATACCGGTTTCCTCAAACACCTCTCTTTTCACCGCTTCATCAATTGTCTCCCCTTCTTCCACAAAGCCAGCTGGAAAGGACCATTTTCCTTTCAGACCCCCATACTTCTTTTTTACGACGAGCCACTGGTTATTATGCTCAACAATCCCCGATACCGCGAGCCAAACGTTTTTCCTTTTATCCATTTTCTCCTCCTCCGACTATGTTGTATGTAAAAAATGACTCAATTAGAAAGCCAGACACCGTCAATACGAGCATTGTTATAAAAACATATGCTATACCAACTCGGAAATGTCCAACTCCTAATGAGTCATAGATTAACGTATGATTCAATTAAAATAGCTTCAGTTTACCCTTTTTCACAACAAGTGGTATTCCGCCGAGTAAGAAGAGATAACGGTTATCGATTATCTTTTTCATAGCCGCTGCTGTTGCGCCATATAATTTCTTGTTTCCAACCTTACCGATTGCTTCGCCTTTACCGAGAGAGGCTACGGTACCTTTAATTTCTGGTACAAACCCTTCCGTCTTACCACCGTTGATGATCGCTTTCATGTTACGAGCAACAGTGAATGCTTGTTGGATCGCAATTTGGGCTGTTGGAGGGAATGGCCGGTTGATCTCCTCATTAATGATCAATGCACAATCTCCAACGATGAAGATGTGATCATGACCAGGAGCGCGTAAGTCTTTCTCAACTTTAATACGGCCTCTCATCGTTTCGAACCCTGAGTTTTCAACGATTGAATTTCCGCGGATACCTGTAGTCCAAACGATTGTATCAGACTTGATTTCTCCCTCTTCAAGAACGACACCGTCTTCGGTAACTTCTTTAATCGGCGTACCTAGCATAAATTCAACACCTTTACGCTCAAGTAAGTTAACCGCATACTCAACTAGTTCTTCATCAAACCCTGGAAGTACGGTAGGAGCCGCTTCCGCACAGATCAGGCGTACCTTTTCACGTGGTACATCGTATTCTGCACAAAGCTCTGGAATGCGATCAGCCATTTCACCAATGAATTCAATCCCTGTAAATCCTGCACCCGCAACAACGATGGTAAGCATGCTGTCAGAAGGGTTTGGCTCGTTGTTATAGCTTGCAAACTTATATTCAATATGTTCTTTTATTTCACGAACTGTGTTGACACTGCGAATGTTAAACGCATAGTCTTTTACTCCAGGAATTCCGAACGTTTCCGATTCAAAACCAAGACCAATCACGAGATAATCATAATTGAGTTCTCCATTTTCTAACTTGACCGTCTTGCTTGCATCATCAATCGAAACAACTGTATCTTGAACAAAATTAACTCGATTTGTATCAATGACTTCTTTAATCGGCATACGCGTACGATCGTGATGCATTGTTCCTGCTGCCGGCTCGTGAAGCCATGTTGTTTGATAGTGATAATTATGTTTGTTTACGAGTGTGATTTCAGCCTCGTTCATACCGAGCTCTTTCGTTAAACGAGTGGCTGTCATAATTCCACCGTACCCAGCTCCAAGAATAACAATATGTGGTCTGCTCATAAGATCCCATCCACCTTTTCTTAAATAGTAGTATTCCGGACAAAGCTCTATTGTTATACAATTCCGAAAAGTTTGTTACGTATTTCACGTACTAGTACGCAAAATGTCACATTTTCTCCATTTTTGTCCCACATTTAATCATAGTCCTTTTCCAAACACTTTTCAACCTAATCTTGTGATTATCCGAGCCTCTTTGAAGCGTCCTTTCAAAAAGGAGACGAATCAGATAAGACGTACAGGAAGTTCGACTATAAACGTTACGTCCTGGAATAACATGGAACGGACCCACATCGGGTGAACCCATGGCACGACCGCTTTTGAGGAAGGCAACTGCTTTAAAACATTTTAGCAGCCTTGCACCGCGAAGCCTAGCCTCGGTGCATTTACTTGTAGACGTTTTTGAACATCCTTTATGTAAAACAGTTTGTCCCTTTTCTTAAATCATTATAAAGCTTATAATAGAAACAACAGTTAACTGGGGGTGTAATACATATGACCGAGCAACATGATGTCTACGACGTGACGATCATCGGCGGTGGCCCGACTGGGTTGTTCACCGCATTTTATGGAGGAATGAGGCAGCTTAAAGTAAAAATCATCGAAAGTATGCCTCAGCTGGGAGGCCAATTAGCGGCACTATATCCTGAAAAATACATATATGATGTAGCAGGATTTCCAAAGGTACTCGCACAGGATCTCGTAAACAATTTAAAGGAACAGGCTTTTCAGTTCCATCCTTCTGTTGCCTTGGAGCAATCCGTTCAAAAGGTGGAAAAACAAGAGGATAACGTTTTTAAATTGACGACGGACAAGGAAGTCCACTATTCAAAGGCAGTTATTATTACTGCTGGCGTAGGAGCCTTTCAACCTCGTCGGTTAGAGCACGACAATGCGAAAGGCTTTGAAGGAAACAACCTTCACTATTTTGTAAACGACATCAATGCATTTGCTGGTCAAAACGTAGTTGTATGTGGCGGAGGAGATTCTGCCATTGACTGGGCAAATATGCTAGAACCCCTTGCAAAAGAAGTAACATTAACACACCGCAGAGAAAAGTTTCGTGCACACGAGCACAGTGTTGAACAATTGATGAGTTCAAAAGTCAACATCAAGACTCCTTATCAGATTAAAGAATTGATTGGCGATGGCGATCGTGTCAAGCAGGTTGTTTTAAAAGAGGCAAAAGGTGACGAAGAAGAAGTCATCGAATGCGATTCTTTAATCGTCAACTATGGATTCATTTCATCACTCGGTCCAATTAAGGAATGGGGCTTAGACATCCAAAAGAACTCGATCGTAGTAAACTCTCGTATGGAAACAAACATACCAGGTATCTATGCAGCTGGAGACGTTTGTACATATGAAGGAAAAGTAAAGTTGATTGCGACTGGTTTCGGTGAAGCACCGACAGCAATCAATAACGCAAAATCCTACATCGATCCGAACGCAAAAGTACAACCAATGCATAGTACAAGCTTGTTTTAATCGGAAAAGGGACTGATCCACAGGTAATTGGGTCAGTCCTTTATTATCATCACATATTGTAATAAAGCAAGAAAATTAATAATCCTATAATCGGAATCCCCAGAACTAATCCGTACGTAAAGTAATTGATATTGGACAGCTTGCGGTCACGTGCCGTTCTATCATCCATGTTAACGGTCAACTCCTTTCAACAATTAGTATGACCGAATCCATGGATTTTTTATTACTCTAATTAAAGCTAATTCATAGTTCATCTACTTTAAACCTCTAATTAATTTCCACAATTTTCAATAACATTTTACTTATTTTCACGTTGTTTGATCAATAAAAACCGGCTTCCTTTACGTTAGAATAACGCTTGGAAAACCGGTATATTTCAATATTTATTTGGTCTTGCCTAGCATTCCTCTGGTGTACCTGTGTTTGTGGCCGTTTTGAACGAAGAGCCGCAACCACATGAAGCAATTGCATTCGGATTATCGATCGTGAAGCCACCGCCCATCATGTTTTGCTTATAATCAATGATCACACCTTCAAGGATTTTCTTGCTTTCCGGGTCGACAATGACTCCAATTCCATGCTGTTCAAACTTTGTATCGCTTTCCTTTACCTCTGAGTCAAAGCCCATCCCATATGAAAGGCCGCTACAGCCTCCACCTTGAACTCCGACACGAAGAAAGAGGTTTTCGTCTTCTTCAGCAGCCATCATTTGCTTTATTTGATCTACGGCAGATTCTGTGATGGTAATCACTTGAATCACTCCTTTCATACTCTTATCCCTAGTATACAGGGGAGCTAAGTGAAGCTCAACCGTCGTCGACTTTACCTTTAGACGTTTTGTTTTAATCGTAAAAGGTCATTGTGCTTTCTGTCAATTTCCTGGCTATAGTACAACACTTTTGGGTGATTCAACCCTAGAACGCTTGCGGTACGAATCATCTCTTTACGCAAACATTCGATATGTTCATTATAATTTTTGAACAGTTCCCGATTAGATGTTGTTAACATTCGTCACCACTCCTGGGGGCATTTACACATTAGCTTTGTTCGTACTTAGACTTTTGGTATTCACATGTCGAGTTAGCCTTTCGAAATTCATCTACTACTTATTATAATAGTAGGTTCCTTCACAAATGGTGACAGCAGGACCAGCCATTAACACCTCTCCCTGTGCCGTCCATGTAACGAACAAATCACCGCCGGATAAGTGTACGGTTACCTCCTGATCGCGAGTTGTTTTTCCATTTAATACAGCTGCCACAACCGCAGCACAAGCTCCTGTACCACAAGCTTGTGTTATCCCGGATCCACGTTCCCAGACTCGAAAATGCAATTCTTTATTGTTAATTACTTCGACGAATTCAACATTTACCCCTTCTGGAAATACATGGTGTTTTTCTAGGAAAGGCCCGAATGTTCGAACTGGTGCTTTATCAATATCTTTAATAAAAAAGACTGCATGTGGGTTTCCCATCGATACCCCTGTCATTTTCCATTCATGGTCCTTCATTTCAGGAAAAACAACTTCAAGCGTTTCGTTGATTATTTGGTCATCCGGGCTGCCCGCCATTGGTAAATCGGAGCGCTTCAATCGAGGTTCACCCATATTAATGGTGACCATCACCTCATCGGTTTTAGAAGGATGTACAGTCGCGTGAACATTGCCACCTAGCGTTTCGATCGTAAATGTATCTTTATCCACGATCGCATGTTCGAAAACATATTTTGCGACACACCTTAATCCATTCCCGCAATTTCTCGCTTCTGAACCATCGTTATTGAAAATCCGCATCTTCACATCTGCTTTTTCTGAAGGGCAAATAAGGATGAGCCCATCGGAACCAATTCCAGTGTTAGGGTTGGATACATCGATTGCAATTGAGGAAAGAAGGTTTTCAGATAAGCGTTCATGAAAAAGGTCTACGTAAATGTAATTGTTCCCGAGTCCATGCATTTTGGTAAACTTGAATTGATTCACCGCCTCATCCCTCCTTACCGTAATTGTTCCGTCGTCCAAAAATAATCTTCGTCCGCCCTCAAAATCGTCATTTTCGAATGACAGCAAGGCATGATCAAATGAGTTTTGATCCCTTCCTTTGCTTGATCAAGATCTTCTTCTTTTAATGAGGTTAGTATATTCTCCGTTTTGCAATACGGACATTGCTGGATGTAAATGTCCTTCATCATCTTTTCATAGGGCCATGTAGTCCGGAATGAAGACATGTTTTCCCCTCCCGCCCTTTTCTACTATATTTTCTTAGTATAATCAGCTTTTTATCATCTGACAATGAAGACACCCCAAACTGTGACAAAAAATTCACCGTAACGTCTTTGTAAAAATGAAAGAGATGACCCCGAATAGAAAGAGTCATCTCCATATTGGATTTTGATTGTCATTTTTTAGATAAGCATTCCGGCGATTGCGGCACTTAACAAGTTTGCAAGTGACCCTGCAATAATCGCTTTTAATCCAAGACGTGCGATATCCTGGCGTCGGTTTGGAGCGATTCCACCAAGTCCGCCAAGTAAGATCGCTAATGAAGAAAGGTTTGCAAACCCGCATAGCGCAAAGCTGACTACAGCGACTGTCTTCTCCTTCAGCTCAGGAATTTCAGGTCCGAATGCAGAAAACGCAACGAATTCGTTCAGTACGAGCTTTTGACCGATAAAATTCCCTGCACGAACCGCTTCGTCCCATGGAACACCGATGATAAACGCGATTGGCGCAAAAACATATCCAAGGATTAGTTCAAGAGATAATCCTTCTATACCGAACCAACTACCGACCCATCCAAACAATCCATTAAGCAAGGCGATTAAGGCTATAAACGCAAGTAGCATTGCCCCAACGTTGAGTGCAAGCTTCAGCCCATCCGAAGCACCACGTGCGGCTGCATCAATCACGTTAACCGCTTCTGTATCTCTTTCCATTTTGATTTTACCAGCTGTTTCAGATTCTTCGGTTTCCGGGATAATGATTTTTGCCATAATAAGTCCGGAAGGTGCGGCCATAAAGCTTGCTGCTAAAAGATATTCAAGTGGAACACCGAGTAAGCTGTAGCCGATTAACACTGAACCAGCAACGGAAGCCAGTCCTCCAACCATAACTGCAAAAAGTTCAGAGTTAGTCATTTTCGCAAGGTATGGACGGATGACTAGCGGTGCCTCTGTTTGTCCGACGAAAATGTTGGCAGTTGCAGAAAGTGATTCCGCTTTACTGGTGCGGAGCAGTTTCGAAATTGCTCCACCGATAATTCGGATGATCCACTGCATAATCCCTAAATAATAAAGAACCGCGATTAATGAGGAGAAGAAGATAATGATCGTCAATACTTGAAAGGCAAAGATAAAGCCCAAGCCACTCTCTTCAGCAACCAGTCCTCCGAACAAGAACTTGATTCCCTCATTAGCAAAGTTAACAATGTTTTGTACACGAGCGGAAAGCCATTCTATTCCAGCTTGTCCGGCTTCCCACTTTAAAACGATAAAGGCAAAGCCAATTTGAATCGCCAGTCCACCAAAAACCGTTCGTGGACTAATCCCTTTTTTATTGTTTGAAATTAGAAATGCAATAAGTAAGATTGTTAAAATTCCTGCGGTACCCCACAAAATTTGCATACGTGTTCACTCCCCAGATGTGTTTATGATTTTGTGTAAAACGAAAACGCTTTCTTTATGGATCGATGTACGTTGTCAGACATCTAACGTTAAACCATTACTTAATGTAACAGAAATCGATAAAAACTCAAGAGATATTTCTTACATTACTTCTCCAATATTTACTATACATTTTCCGGTAAGAGCATTTTTATATGTAGGGTACCCTTTCACAGCCGAATAGTATCCCTTAATTTTAAAATGAAGCAACATGTAGGAATCTGATTGAAGATTTTCTCTCGTTCAAGACTAGTTAAAATGCATTTGGATAATAAAATGAACGATTACGAGGAATAAATCGAAGGATAAAGTACGTTTTTTGTGTAAAAATTCGTAAATCAGTCAGGAAAATCAATTTACGCGTGAGCTGATATGCCATTTTGGAAATTTATAAGCATTAACCTCCGGGACAAACGTTTATTCGGACACGGAATCCGATAATTCGGCTACGCATAGTAAAAAAGCCCTGAGTTCAGCACTACAACTACTCGCCGACATATGCAAAAGACTCATCAAGGGGCTACTCCTAGTCCCTTGATGAGTCTTTTAAGCTTGCTCTATTAAAACATCGGATTTTCTTCTAGATATTGATATATATTATCGACAAGTTCTTCTGGTGTTTCTGCGGGTACGTAATCACCATTTACAAGTGCATAGGGTGATTGAAAGCATTGACCACAGTTTCCCAGACATCCATATTCGATTACATCCAAGTTCGGGTCCTTTTCAAGTACTTCCCTTGCCCGTTGAGATCCGTTTGCCAAATTACTGACACAAAATTCGATGATCGGTCTCATATTCAACCACCTTCTTTCCATCCTATCCTACCGCCACACTACATTCCTAGTCAACTTCTTGAACCGACAGTGTCATTTTTTCACGGATTGTTGTAGATTTGTCACAATTTCGATATACTAAAAATGACCACGGTCACCAAAGGAGATACTACCTGTGAACCGCGACCAAAAACGAACGATTACCGAAGAACGAATTGTTAAAGCCTCATTAGAATTATTTTATGAAAAAGGATATGCACAAACGAGTGTGAAAGAGATCACCGAAAAAGCTCGTATCGCAAAAGGGACGTTCTTTAATTATTTCCCTACTAAAGAAGCTCTCATGCAACATATTGCAAAAGAGCGATTAGAAAGCCTTTTCATTTTGATAAATAAAGGGTACATTTTATCACAACCGATGAAAAAACAAATAGAAGGTATTGTAAGACATTTATTGGCCTACTATGACCTCGATGCCGAATTCACTAGGGACCTGTGGGCGACCATTTTCAAATATGAAAGTCCATTGACAATGTGTTGGATTGAGATTTTAAAACGCGCAATACTAAGAGGAGAACTTCAAAAAAAAATGGATGTAAAGCGCTGTGCAAATGTTTGCAACAGCCATTTCCACTATGTGTTGTCTTCCTCACAAGAAAGCGAATCGAAAGACATGCTCGTTGATCGTTTCATGACATTGTTGGATTTTAGTATACAAGGAATTCAGGAAAAAAGGGGAAATGACAGAATGAAAAAACTCGTCATCTTAGGTGCTGGTTATGGTGGAATGAAGATTGTAAGCGGATTGCTCGAATCTTCTGATCTCCCAGAAGATATTCAAATCACACTGGTCGATCGACTTCCGTACCACTGTTTAAAAACTGAATACTACGCTCTTGCAGCCGGAACAATTTCTGATCAGCATATCCGGGTCAGCTTTCCCGAAGATTCGAGGGTCATAGTTAAATATGGTGAAGTGTCGAATATCGATTTAGCTGGAAAAACGATTCACTTTGATAACAAAGATGCTATCGATTATGACGACCTGATCATTGGGCTTGGGTGTGAAGACAAATATCACGATGTTCCTGGTGCACCCGAGAATACATTAAGCATCCAAACGATCGATAGGTCCCGCGAAACGTATCAGGTACTTAATAACCTGCCTCCACAGGGGGTTGTCGGTGTCGTCGGCGGAGGATTAAGCGGTGTTGAATTGGCAAGTGAATTGCGCGAAAGCCGTCCTGACTTAACGATTAAGCTTTTCGACCGCGGGGAAACGATCCTGTCTGCCTTCCCGAAACGATTAAGCAATTATGTACAAAACTGGTTTATCGAACATGGTGTTGAGGTTGTCAACCATTCCAACATTACGAAAGTTGAACCAAACACCCTTCACAATCATGATGAGGCGGTTACATGTGATGCCATCGTTTGGACAGCTGGAATTCAACCGAATCGACTCGTACGCGAGATGGATGTCGAAAAGGATGAATCTGGCCGGATCGTCCTTTCACCACACCATCATTTGCCGAACGACAAGCACGTTTTTGTAGTTGGTGATTGCGCAAGCCTGCCACATGCTCCAAGTGCCCAATTAGCAGAAGGCCAAGGGGACCAAATCGTCGAGGTTTTGTTAAAGTTATGGAAAAATGAACCACTTAGTAAGCTACCGAAAATCAAGCTTAAAGGTGTGCTCGGTTCACTCGGGAAAAAACACGGCTTCGGTTTGATGGGTAACACCGCCCTTACTGGAAGGGTTCCCCGCTTGCTGAAATCCGGAATCCTTTGGATGTACAAGCATCATACTTCTTAAAATGTGTGCGATTATATTAACCTTGGGGTGAAAAAGAGGATAGTTAAACGAATTGTCCACCTTTTTTCAGCTTTTATTGATAGCAATTTTTAATGAAAATGATTATAATAAAGAGTAAGAAAGGGGTAGATAGAATGGAAATGCGTGGACAAGTGGAAGAGGTACTTGATAAATTACGTCCATTCCTGCTTCGTGACGGTGGAGACGTTGAGCTCGTAGACATCGAAGACGGAATCGTGAAGGTTCGATTGATGGGGGCATGCGGTAGCTGCCCAAGTTCAACAATCACACTTAAAGCAGGCATTGAGCGTGCGTTACTAGAAGAAGTACCTGGAGTAAAGGAACTCGAACAAGTTTTTTAATCCTAAAGAAAACTCGGTTTTACCGATAAATTATACCTTCTTCATGTGATTAAAAGAGCGGAAAATGATCCGCTCTTTTTTCTATCCTCTGTTTTTTATAAGTAAACGGAGCTTGAGTATCCTTACTTGATCGTTCGGATTGCCGATATGTATTTCAGGTGACTGACCCACTTTATTGAATCAGGCACCCTTGTTCCTTCACAATCTTCTTGGTTATCAGTAAACATCATTCTGACTAGGCTTTCGTTAACCAGCCAACGGGTTCAATGTTCACATGTTCCATCGGTATTGCACTAATGTTAAAAAAGTTTTTCATAAACGACTCTTGATTTTCTTCCACGGATAATACGTAATTTAACCGGTTTGTCGAGTCTTTCCTAAGCTGCGATCGGTTGGATATGAAATACGATTCAACCGTATCCAGATAGGTAGATGGGTAAAGTAAACGGCCATAGAGAAGACGCCATCCTCCTCTTGTAAGAGGCTTTTCTTTTGTATAATCACTCAAGAATGTGGAAATTTCCTCACCAGTTGCTTTTTGTGTAACCAAAAAGCGGATGTACTCAGCAACATCTCTGACAGGATGATCGATCACCCAGAATAACGGCATTTTACTATATAGATTGTCTTCCTTCTTAACCGGGATCCAGGTATTCGGATGAAATCGTTCATGGGTAATCGTATAGCTACCCTCTTCTTTACTTTTACGGTCCCACTCGTAATCAACAATGTATTGGATTGCGTTCTCGGTTAAACCTTCGTAATATGGAAACGAGTCAACGAACAAATAATCAAACTCGTTGTTTACCCCAGCCCTTCTCGTTTCCTCATAACGCTCCTTCAATTGATCTAAACGTGAAGACCAAAGCGGAACCCATTCGTTGTATCGCAAGCTTTCTTGATTTGAAATCGGGATTTGCTCACCAGCACGATGAAATTCCCCTAACTGACTTCCAATTGTATTCCGCTCATTTTTTTCAAACCTCGGCAATTGGAACAATAAGACGTCGTTTCCTTCGACGCTGGATGTCCATTTTCCTTTTTGATTGGGAATCCATTGCGGGATATCGTTTACTCCCCGTTCATTTAGATAGGTGATCATATATTGCATATCCTGTAGTGACTGCATGCTTCTATTTTGTAGCGGAACAACGATATAGTAATGACCATGTGCCCTGAATCCATCATAGTCCCCTATACGAAGGCGCTTATCTACATACAATTGATAATAGTGATAGATTTCACGCTCTAACAATAGCGCTCACTCCCCTCCCTTTTATGAGTAGTTTATGACACAAACATTGGGAGTGTTTATCATTTATTCGCAAATTTGTTTTTTGTTCATAACATAACCTAAACGCCATATACTAAGGAAACCTGTCTAACGCAAAACCGTTTTGCAGGTGATCAACAAAAAAAGAGATGGGGGACCATTCCATGACAGATAATCCAAAACCAGAAAATCAAAACATCGTAGAACAAAAAGCACGCCAATGGTTACAAGAACGGGGTGTGACCGAAAACGATATTGCAGAGCTTGTTTATTATCTGCAAAAACCTTATCATCCTCATCTCGATTTCGAGGTTTGCCTTCATAACGTGGATCGCGTTCTCGCAAAGCGTGAAGTGCAAAATGCAATTTTAACTGGCATACAACTCGATGTTCTTGCCGAAAAGGGGGACCTTGAAGAACCTTTGTTAGACATTCTCAAAAAAGACGAAGGGCTATATGGAGTCGATGAAATCATTGCCCTTTCAATTATCAACATATATGGATCGATCGGTTTTACGAATTATGGATATATCGATAAACTGAAGCCTGGAATTTTAAAAGCATTGAACGACAAAACAACCGGAGCATGCCATACGTTTCTTGATGATATTGTAGGCGCGATTGCTGCAGCGGCTTCCAGTCGTCTTGCCCATAGTGCTGAAAATTCGGAATGACGATGAATCGTCGTACCGACATTCTCGGCTGAATGCATTGACTTCTCGTGTAATTCGGGATTTTCTCGTCTAATTTAGGATTTTCTCGTCTAATTTAGGATTTTCTCGTCTAACTCAGGATTTCCTCGTCTAACTCCAAATTTTCTCGTTTAGCGGATTAGATTTTCCACTGATCCAATGATTCAATCGTGTGTGTAGGCTGCCGTTCCAAATTCGACAAGTCACTTTCCGCCGTTACACCTGTGTAGACGAGCAGTGTATCGAGTCCTGCATTCATGCCGGCAAGGATATCGGTGTGATAGTTATCCCCGACCATTACCGTTTTTTCCTTGGCGACCCCAAGCTTCTCCATTGCGAGCTCCATTATGATCGGCTCTGGTTTCCCGATAAAAATCGGTTTCACTCCGGTTGAAACCGAAACGACTGCTGTCAGAGCACCGTTTCCAGGTACGAATCCCCGTTCAGACGGGAAAGCGACATCCTTATTCGTTGACAGAAGTGTTGCTCCATTCCGAACCGCCAAGCAAGCATTTGCAAGCTTTTCGTATGTAAGCCCCCGGTCAATACCCATGACAACATAATCTGGGTTTTCATGTACAAGCTTGATTCCTTTTTGCATCAAGCTTTCTTGTAAGCCCTTTTCCCCTATCATATAAACACTTGCCCCGCGTTTATCCTTGTCGATGTATTCAGCAGTCGCCATGCTTGAATTGAAGACTTGCTCAGCCGAAGCTGGCACATCAAACCGTTCAAGTCTTTCTGCCACCTGTTCTCGTGTGCTCGAAGAGTTGTTTGTAACGAAGAGATATGGAACCCCTTTTGCTTTCAATGCTTTTACGAAAGTAACCGCCTCTTCAATTCTTTCTTTACCTCGGTACATCGTTCCATCCAAATCAATTAAATATCCTTCATATATCAAAACGCCACTTCCTTTTAACGTTATTCTCGCTATAGTTTTCTTTCCAACTAAATCATATTCTACGAAATGGAAAAAAGCCACCACAAGGTAGCTTCCATTAAGTAAGTGTTCAATAAGTAATCAAAAAAAACATAGTTCGACTATAACTTTGAACAACCTCTTTCACTGATTTTCCGGTAAAAATGCTGATACAGGACCGAGTTCCTCTGTTAAATACCTCTGGATTTTTTCCGGAAACACCTTTAACTCTTTTAAGTGCTCCGTCAGTACCTTTTCGATATTCTGATGGTCGAGATTGGTATAACTTTGGACGAGTTCTTTTCGCAAAAGAATAACCTTTTTTAATCCAGCTGCTTCTTCTGATGTTACAACTGTTTCGTCCTCGAGAATTTCAATTATGTCTTCATAACTACCAGGATCTCGCATGATAAACCCGTCGATCATCTTGTTTCCAGTATCAATGATCGTTTCAATAATCATATGGGCAATTCGTTCAAGAGCAAAGGCATCCTTCACCGAACTGCTGAATGATTCATCTTCAAATGTTCGTAGGCAAGAATCCAGATAATGAATTAATTCCTCAATTTTCTTTCGATCCACAAAATACATACTATCACCTGTCTTTTCCTGCTAGTTGTACATGTTCTATATCATGTTTAGACCGTTGTTGGAATCAAGCGTGGCCGAGCATAGAAAAAGCCTTGAACCATATGGACACCGTTCCGTTCCATTACAAATGCTTCTGCAGCTGTCTCGATACCTTCAGCAACGACAAGAGCATCCGCTTCTTTGGCAATATGAAGCAAGCCCTGCAGCATCGACTCCTTCAGTTTATTTCCGTTTATATTGGAAATCAACGAACGATCTATTTTTATAATATCAGGCAAGACGAAAGAAATCGAATTTAGATTCGCAAATCCAGCACCGGCATCATCAAGGGCAATACGCATCCCCTTTTTTCTCAGTGCCTTCAGGTTTGCTTTTAACTGTGGATAATGGTGGACGGATTCGCGTTCTGTAATTTCAAACACCAATTGTGATGGGTCTACAGACGGAGCCTCTGACAGAATTCGATCGACATCATTAGGAAAACGTTCATGTGAGACCGTTAAAGGTGTAATGTTAATGAAAATTGATTCTTCACCTTCCATCCGGTCGAGTGCCTTTTTAATGACGATCAATTCTAAAGGATACAATTGATTCGTTTGTCGCGCCATGCTGAATAATTGCAACGGGTGTTCATAGGGACTGTTTTCCGGTCCTCTGGTCAGTACCTCCCATGCACTTACGCTCCGATCCTCCACATTAATGATTGGTTGTGAAAATAAGGAGATCTGTTCGTTACGAATGATTGATGAAATCTCATGGACCATCTGATTATAATTTGTTTGTCCGCTCTTTTTAGCCATCGCAAGTGCCTTTTGGTATGTATCTTGAAACGACTGTAAAAGTTCCTCTGATTCGTCGGTATCAAGCACCATATAGCCCGCTTGAAAATATTTTTCATTTCCACCATCTCTAGTCGGGACAAGAATTTGTTGCATAATGTGACTGTGGATTGTTGCTATGTATCGTTCTATGTCACCGATCACATCGTTTTCACACTCAAGTGATACTAACAATACGACATCATCGCCCCAATACTGCTGTAAAAATAAAATTTGATGATCATCGATTGATCGACACACTGCTTCCTTAAACAAATTCCGCATGTCGGTTTTGAATTCTTGTATGTATTCCGATCCATATTGATCTATTTGATGTTTGAACGACTCTACTTCAAATACGACCACTGCTATGGGGTGAGTGTTTTTTCTTACCTTTTTTAAAATGGAAATGACAGGATTTCGCAACCAAAAATGTGGCGGGAAAAACCTTAGCTTTCGATTCGACGAAAAAAGGTGCTTCCAAACCATTTTTTGATCGGACGATTTCTTTACCAAATTTGATCACCTCATTGGATTGCACCCTTCCTTTTCAGTGTATCATAAAAAATTGAAAATTCTTACTTTCAGCTAATATTTTTCTATTCCTCAAATAATTGTTATCATTATAAATGCAATGTGTTATACGAATCATTGACTGAAATGAATTTATATTAAACCTTATTCAAATTGCGTTGATACAAAAAATACAGGGGGACTGAAAATGGACCGGGAATTAGCATTAGAAATCGTTCGAGTAACTGAATCTGCCGCATTAGCATCCGCACATTGGATGGGGCGCGGACTAAAAAATGAAGCCGATCATGCTGCGACAACAGCGATGCGTGCCATGTTTGATTCTGTGAATCTGAAAGGAACGGTCGTCATCGGTGAAGGTGAACTTGATGAAGCACCGATGTTATATATCGGCGAGGAGCTCGGGACAGGGCATGGTCCGGAGGTGGATATAGCTGTTGATCCGCTTGAAGGCACGAATATAGTTGCAAAAGGACATCCAAATGCGATGGCGGTCATTGCAATAGCAGATCGCGGCAGCCTTTTACATGCACCCGATATGTACATGGAAAAACTCGTTGTCGGAAAAGCGGCTGCAGGGAAAGTTCGTTTAACCGATCCGATCGAAAAAACAATGGACATTGTCGCGGAGGCAAACAACAAACGTCTGCATGATTTGACAGTCATTATTCAGGAACGACCGAGACATGAAGAACTTGTGGAACGGATCCGTAAAAAAGGCGCTCGGGTGAAGCTGTTTGGTGATGGAGATGTCGGTGCTGCAATTGCTGCCGCATTACCTCACACCGGTACTGATTTATTTATCGGAACAGGCGGAGCACCAGAGGGTGTCATATCAGCTGCTGCCATTAAGTGCCTTGGCGGTGATATGCAAGCAAGACTTGTCCCGTATAATGACGAGGAACGTGCACGGTGCATTCGAATGGGCTTGGAAGACCCTGCACAGCTTCTAAACTTAGATGACCTTGTACGGGGAGACGATGCGATCTTTGCGGCAACTGGAGTTTCAAGCGGAGAGCTGCTTGAAGGCGTTCGCTTTTTATCTGGTGACCATGTTGAAACGGACTCGATCGTCATGCGTGCAAAGACGAAAACAATCCGATCGATTAAAACACAGCATCATTTGGACCATAAACCAAACTTAGTAATGGAGTAGGAGGAAGTAAAATGTCAGAACGATTTTATTTATACGATGATACAGAAGAAACAAAAACGCGATTTGTAAGCTTTATGGGAGAAAATCAACGGTTCGACCTCGTGATTATTAAAACGGATCGTCATTATGGAAAAGTGCTTGTATTGGACATCCAGAGTAGCAGGTTTGCGATCATTGGCAGTGATGACCTTGAGGAACCAGGATATATTGAGCATGCTTATAACATTAACGAAGAGGATGCTAACGAATTAAGTGAGTTTTTAGAGGAAGAAGTACTTTCATAATAGATGGTAAGCAACTTGAGTGGGTTAAGCTTCCCCGCTCAAGTTTTTATTTTTGCAAATAATAAAACGATGAATCGTGAACATTTCCAATTTATGTAGAAGTTGTTAACTGGCGATTCAATTAGAAACTACATTCCGCGGGTATGATAAAAATGGGGAGAATCAACCCCATCATTGATGCGTTACCAAAATGCCTGATGGGAGTGGTATCCTTTGGCAAGAAAAACGAAACGAAGAGGTTATCATAAAGCCGCAGAGCACTATACCGATTTTTCAAACGTAGAAACGATGCACCGTTTTCTCGTCCCTGAAGACTTACCAGAAGGGCCATACGGTTCACCTATCGTTACACCACTCGGAAAAACGACACCTTTTGATGAAGATCAACGACCTTACAGCAATTTCAACTACGAAAACAAGTCGCTTCATCAAGATACACCTAGACAGTACCCGGGTGCGCATCCGACACATGATGATCCGAATCAAAATGACGAGCCACCATACAGTCATTAAATTTCAAAAAGGGCAGACAACTACGTGTACAAGGTGCTCCATCAGCACCGAAACTTGTTGTCATGCCCTTTTTTTATGAGATCACTTCAATTTTGACCTTTATCCTCATTGTTAATCGGTTTGTTTTTCACTTTTTTCACAATAAAATATGGGCATCCGAAATTACAGTACTCCAGAATGTATTCAGGGACTGTACTGTACTTCGTATCAAAGGATGCTTTTTCATGGCCATCATTAAAAAACCCTCGAAGACGAAGCTGATTGTAGCCCCAATCCCCAACGATATAATCATATTTATGTAAAATTTCGCTATATCTTGATTTAAATTCCTCTTCGTTCCAACCTTCTCGATAGTTTTCGATTACATCGTAAGAATGTCCTTGAATGTTAATCAACGCCATCACTCCATTTCACTTCTCTATTTTATCACGATTCGGTAAAAGATGCGCAAGTTCCTTCTGTATAACCTTATAAGTTCCAGCAAAATCTATATACAGGAGGTGACACGAATGAAAAAACAATTAAGTGCCATTTTTATAATCAGTGTTATGGTACTCTCAGCGTGTGGCACAGTAAATGATGATTATAATGGAGCAAACGGGAATGGAATGAACCCGACCATTGAGGCAAATGAAAAGGCCGGAACCCCTGGACAAACACAGCAGGAGACAATTGATGACTTCGGATACACTCGGATTCAATCTCCCATCGGAGAAGGAAGGCGCCAGGTTCAGAATGCTCCTCAAATCAACAAAAAACAACTTTCTGATATAATTTCACGTCTCGTCATGCAAATGGAGGATGTAAGGGATTCTGCCACACTTGTAACTTCAGAGGAAGTCCTGATCGTCTATGATGCAGAAATGGAGAATCGGAACAAGATGGCGGATATGGTAAAAAGAACAGCAATATCCGTTGTTCCCCGCTGGTATCATGTGTATGTTTCCGATGACACGACTCTGTTCGAATACATTGAACGCTATAAAAATTTAGATGCCAATTCAGAAAATGTTGAAGGAAGTCTCGATGCTTTGATTAAAGAAATGAAAAAGTCCCCTCAAGGAAAACGCATCAGTGAAGGCGAAAATGAAAACGGAGAACTTGAAGGTGAAATGAACGAAAACTTGAACAAGGATGAAGCAAAGTGAGCTGAATAAGGACCGGAGCTGGTGATTTTCCTTCACTCCGGTTTTTTCATGTATTGATGAAGCATTTTGGTATTTTAGTGGGCCATGAGTAATAAATGAATGCTTCCTGTACAATTCCTACGCAAATTTCAAGTTTTGCGTGTGGTTTTTCTAAAAACACCGAAATATGTGTGTGTTCGGCCGCGAATAGTAAAAAAGAACTATTTCTTCCTACAAATATGTAAAAACGGGATGATCAATTGATCAATCCCGTTTTGATTTAATTTGCTTTTTTTTGTTTTGCTGAGTTGACCTGTTCATCAGCATGGTAAGATGAACGTACGAGTGGACCTGATTCACAATGACTAAAGCCTTTGGATAGTGCGATTTCCTTCAATTCAGCAAACTCATCTGGATGGTAGTATTTCACAACCTTCAAGTGTTTTTTCGTCGGCTGTAAATATTGCCCTATTGTCATAATGTCTACATTATTCTCACGAAGGTCGTCCATCGTTTCGATTATTTCTTCCTTCGTTTCACCTAACCCAATCATTATGCTTGATTTTGTTGGTATATCAGGCTGCATTTCCTTTGCACGACGAAGGAATTCCAGCGATCGTTCGTAGGTTGCACGTGCTCGAACCCTTGGAGTTAAGCGTTTCACTGTTTCAATATTATGATTGAGGATGTCTGGTCGTGCATCCATCAAGGCTTTCAAGTTCTCATAATTACCCATCATGTCAGACGGAAGAACCTCCACCGTACAGAATGGACTTTTACGACGGACTGCACGGACGGTTTCTGCATAAACCCCTGATCCGCCATCTTTTAAATCATCCCGAGCAACTGCAGTGATTACCGCATGCTTAAGCCCCATCAACTGGACAGTATCTGCTACACGTTCAGGCTCCTGCAAATCAAGTTCATTCGGTAGACCTGTTTTAACAGCACAAAAACGACATGCTCGTGTACATACATCACCCAAGATCATGAAGGTCGCTGTTTTACGAACAGCCCAGCATTCATGTATATTTGGACAACGGGCTTCTTCACAAACAGTATGTAAATTCTTCTCACGCATCATCTTTTTTAATCCTGTATAGTTTTGGTTCGTGTTAAGTTTGATTTTCAGCCATTCAGGCTTTCGAAGATGTTCATCTTTTTTTGCCATCTTATTCACTCCAATGTTGGATTTGATTTAAGATTCAGGCATTGAGTTCATACTACTCCGATGCACCAATCTAATTTCTTCTATACTTTATCATATTGTTGTTTAAAGTTCCATTCAACTCAAGTCTTACCTAATTTCCAAGATTTGATATTAATGTTTTGTTCCGTTCAATACAAACTAACATTATGAATAGATACAGGAAAGGAATGAACTCCCTGTATGAGATGGATTAGTGTATTGTTTTTTGTAATGATGATTGGGTTAACTTTGGCAACAACTGAAGTAAATGCGAAATCAACCTATCAAAAGGAAGATGTCGGGAGGTATGCACTATATCATAAAATGGAAGCCATCACCTCTATCCCCTGGTATTATATAGCAGCAGTCGATCAGTATGAACGTTCGATTCGTCGTGCTCAAAAGGATTTGCCTGAAGAAAAAGGGTTGATCGGAATCTATTTTTCACCAAGACAATGGGTTGGGCCGTTAAACCCGAATCTTGATGATACGAATCCCGCTACAATTTCAATTTTCGAAGGCGTTGGACTTGATGGTAACGGTGATGGTAAAGTCGATCGAAAAAACGATGAGGATGTACTCTACACTTTTTCCCATTACCTACAATCTTACGGATCTGATGAAGAGAACCTGAAAATCGGTCTCTGGGAATATTATCATCGAGATAAAACGGTCGGCATCATAATGGGAATGGCAAAGGTGTTTAAGGAATTTGAAACCTTAAGCCTACATGACCGATCTTTCCCTGTTCCTTTACGTTCAAATTACAGTTACAGAAACACATGGGGAGATCGCCGTGGTTATGGCGGCCTTCGAATCCATGAAGGCACCGACATCTTTGCCGATTACAGTGTACCTGTTCGTGCCACCACCTATGGAATTGTCGAGGTCGCAGGCTGGAATCGATTTGGGGGATGGCGAGTTGGAATTCGTGACCTTAATAATGTGTATCATTACTACGCACATTTACGTGGGTTTGAAAAAGGAATCGGAAAAGGGTCAATTGTTAAGCCTGGACAAGTGATCGGCTATGTGGGGAGTTCTGGGTATGGACCACCCGGAACCCAAGGTAAGTTCCCTCCGCATCTCCATTATGGTATGTACCGGTATAACGGATACAGTGAATGGTCCTTTGATCCATATCCGTATTTAAGAGCATGGGAACGCCAGGAACGGATTAAAAATCGGAAAAAGTAAAGGAAATCGGGAGAAGCCTGCTCAAGTGTGACAAAAGAAATCTCTGCGAACGCCAAGCTAAAAGTAGGCGTTTCCCTTTGTTCCTCGAAAAAGCTGATACTTTTTCTTCGTGCGAGGTAAAAGCTTCCTAGCAACAAGCGGTGCACTTATACTTGTGAGTGAAAGGGCTGGAGATTCTGAAACATAACACGCTTAATCGAAATCAACGCGGTATCTGGCACGCTAAAGAAGCACATCCTTCCCAACACTAACAAAAGGGATTGACTCTACGATGAGCCAATCCCTTTTTCAAATCATTCAGTACGTGTAAGATTATTTTTTCGCCCGCTCAGCTTTGACTGCGCTCATAATACTCGCGACGAGACCGCCCCATAGAATCACCATTCCAATTACCATCATTGTAATTGCGCCACCGGACATTCCCATGTTTATACGACCTCCTTTTTCTCTTCAGAAGATTCTTTTTTCCATTTTTTAAGAGAAAGAAGTACACCTACAACGATAATTCCAACCGCAATGAATACACCTGGGAATACGATAAACGCGGATTCATAGCCTCCATAGTTCCCTGTAGCTGTGTCGAACTCTTGAAGGAAGTTCTGTTTCAATAGATCGAACATCATATAACCTAAAACGACAGGAGTAATAATGGATAGGCAAACTCTCCACCATAACCCAGTTCGAATATCAGATACACCATTCGCATGCTCTTGAAGAGGCTTCAGTTGTTTGAATACCCATGCAATTAAGACAACTTCGATCAAACCAGCCAACGCGATTCCAAACTGGTTAACAAAATAATCGATAACATCTAAGAAATATAGACCGCCGTTTGTGGAAAAAATAATCGAAATTAATGCGGCTGCACCGCCACCAAATGCAATCGCTCTTTTACGTGAAATGCTTAACTTCTCCTGAATCCCTGCAACAAACACTTCACAAATTGAGATCAAGGATGATAATCCTGCAAAGACTAAAGAAAAGAAGAATAATACTCCGAATGCTTCACCCATGACAGGAATTTCGTTAATGATCTGTGGGAATACGGCAAATGCTAAACCAACACCCGCATCTGCTACTTCTGATACCGGCTGGTTAGCCTGAGTTGCCATGAATCCTAAAGCAGCAAAAACTCCGATTCCGGCTAATAATTCAAATCCTGAGTTTGCAAAACCAGTAATAAATGCATTATTATTAATATCCGATTTCTTCGGTAAATAACTTGAATAAGTAATCATAATTGCGAAACCGATTGATAAACTAAAGAATATATGCCCATAGGCAGCTACCCAAACTTTACCGTCCATGATGCTATCCCAGTTTGGCTTAAAGAATGCATCTAACCCAGCAGTAGCTCCTTCTAAGGTAACAGCACGAATAACGATGATTAAAAACATGACTACAAGAGTTGGAATGAAAATCTTGTTCGCTTTTTCAATTCCCTTTTTAACACCTTTAAATAAAATACCAATCGTGATGACCCATGCAATAAGTAATGGTATGAATACTCCTGGAACGATACCACCAAATTCACCTGGTGTTTCAGCAAGCTTCAAATAATCACCCATTAAGAAGCCGCCTGTATCTTCTCCCCACGACTTATCAAAGGAAAAGAACGTGTAAGAAATCGCCCAGCCGATAATGACTGAATAATACGTTGCGATGACAAATGAAATTGCGACCTGCCACCATCCTACCCATTCCATTTTCTTATTCATTCTAAAATAGGATAATGGTGCGGATCCCCGATTTTTATGTCCTAAAGTGAATTCCAAAATCAAGATAGGAATCCCCGCTGTTAGAAGTGCAAATAAATACGGTAAGAAAAAAGCTCCTCCACCATTTTCATAGGCTACATAAGGAAACCTCCAAATGTTGCCTAGCCCTACTGCAGAACCGACAGCAGCCAAAATAAAGCCTGCTCTGGTTCCCCATTGTGCACGATTCTCCATTAAATCTCCCCCATTCTGTTTTTGTTAAACCAATTGTGTTAAACTTTAGTTTTTTCAGACTATTTCGTTATTAGTATATCTATTACACTTGTCCATGTCAAAGACTAAATGAAAATTTTTTAGTGAAATGTATCTAAATTTTTTCATCGGCAATATGGTAAGATACTCCCATACTTGATTTAGCCTTGAAGATGATCCGTGAACAAAATCGAAAGACCACTTGTATCCGCAAAATCTGCCTCTATATTGAAATATGTTACTGCATATAAAAAGAGGCTGCTCAAAGCAACCTCTTCTAACCATCAATTTTTATTTTTCTGGAGATGTTTCAGGTGATGTATCAACGTTCACTGCATCTGCATTTTTCAAAATGAAGGATACAATTAGCATGAGCACGACTGAAACGAACAAGGCAATCAAGACACTCTGCGTAAACCCAAGCACTAGAAACCCGATTGCACTGATTACAGCAGCTAGAAGCGCATATGGCAGCTGTGTCATTACGTGGTCAATATGATTACTTCCTGCTCCGGTAGAAGATAGGATCGTCGTATCGGAAATCGGTGAACAGTGATCTCCAAACACAGAACCGGCAAGAACCGCTGCTAGAACCGGAAGTAAAAATGTGATGTCCGTTGCGGCTGCAATTTCGCCAGCAATCGGCATCATGACACCGAACGTTCCCCACGATGTTCCTGTTGCGAATGCCATGATTCCAGAAATAACGAAGAGCAATACAGGTAAAAATGCAATGTTGATATTATCATCTACAACTCCTGCGAGGTATTTTCCAGTTCCGATTTCATCGATGATCGCTACGATTACCCACGCGAACAGTAAAATGTAAATCGCTGGAAGCATGGACTGGATTCCTTTCCATGTTCCGAGGCCGAGATGATTTTCCGGTAATCCCTTCACTAGGAAGAAACCAAGAGTGACCGCTAAACCAATTAGTGCCCCAATAACAAGTGATAATGCGACGTCAGTGTTTTCAAACATCGCCAAAAGTGTAACTTCCCCTTGTGTCGCTTGTGCGCCTGTGTATAACATTGCTGCAACAGTACCAACAATCAATGCGACTATCGGCCAGATCAGATCTCCAACTTTCCCTTTATCACTTTCAGGCAAGTCCATCTGTTCGCCAGGAATCTGCTTTTTCTCCGGATCATGAACGAGACCTTCATTGACAGCTCGCTCTTCATGGGTTTTCATTGAAAATAAATTAATGTTAAAAAGTGCTGTTGCGAATACTAAAAGCAATGCTGATATTGCATAAATATTCATTGGTATAATTTTAATGAATGCTTCAAGAGCTCCAACGTTCGTCACTTCATGCGTTGCTAAAATCGTTCCAATCAAACCGATAATATAGGCCCCCCAGCTGGATACAGGCGAAATCACACACACTGGAGCTGCGGTTGAATCGATATAGTAAGCAAGCTTAGCACGTGAAATTCGGTGTCGATCTGTTAATGGACGACTGACATTCCCAACAGCTAATGAGTTGAAATAATCATCGATGAAAATAATGAGCCCTAAAACAATCGTTAAAACTTGAGCCCCGACACGTGATTTCACTTTTTTACTTGCCCATTCCCCAAATGCTCTACTTCCACCAGCAATTGCAATGAGAGACGTCATAATTCCTAATAACAGTAAGAATAACAGAATAAATACATTCCACGTATTTACTTCCCATGCGCCGGCCTTGTTTTGGACGACGAATATTCCTCTTACAATTTCCCAAATATGCATCGCCGTTGCACCTATATTAAAATCATTCAGCATTAAAGCACCAACAATGATCCCAGCACCAAGGGATAGTAACACACGCCTCGTCAACGCAACCATCAGTAATGCCAACAAAGGCGGGATTAAAGAATAAATCGTATTTTCCATTGAGAAAAAAACCTCCTACAAATATTTGTCCAAATAATCGACGAATCAGAAGCAACACCGGGCAGAACATCACTCACATGTAACGAATTAGAAGCAAGAAGTTCGAGGTCTAGTGGAAAGCTACCACTTGCATCCTTGCTGCCTTACACCGAGGAAGCACTCATCGTGAGCAACAAGCGATACTGGCCCATAAGCTACGAGTTGTACCGATGAAACTTACATCCTAGGTTAAGCTGTAGACGCAGGTACACGTTAACAACCTAGTTAGACGCAGCTGCACGATGTATGTACATCGACCAAGATCATTCTTCCTTGTAAAACGTGAGAAACGAGAAGCCGAGTAACGATGAAAATCGAAGCTTATAATTGTCGATAAAATATAAAAAAGGTAACGATAGATAGAAAATAACCTATCGTTACCTTTATTCGTAACGGTTATCCCCCATCGATCAGTAGTTCATCACTATTCAATATTCCCGAATAGTGACAGTGCTACACCTGTTTGATGCAGCCCCAACGACAAGCATTCCGACAAACGCTTGTGTTTCGGCAAATATCCCTTTCACTGATGATCATCGTCGTCGTTCTCACATCAGTTACTATTGATAAATGCTCCTCTACCTCATCGAATGATAAGGTTTATTCATTTTTAGGACAGGTATTATTATAACAGAATAGCTATATTAATACAAGTCTTCCTGAGTTTCATTTAATTTCCGTCCTCTTGGTTTTCCTTGGATTTCTTCGGATCAATAGGGATAACAGGCTGAGCATCATCACCTGTGCCAAAATAATACGGTACATCTCCCGGAATGAATATATTACCAATGAATACTTCATTTTTAACAACCGTGTTCTCCTGTGAAAATGGAATAACGACGTTCGCGATGACTTTAAAGTCAATGTAAACCTCTAATAACGTATTGTTGATACCCATTTCGACTTTTGTCATCCGTATTTTAGACTCCACTGAACCGATGATTTCAAAACGGACTGGTATTCTAGGTCCTAGGTTTTCAAAAAGAACATTGTTCGTGGCAACACCAAGGGGAATATCAAAAACGATTCCATCTGCCCCGGCCCGTTCATATTCAATTTCTATATCATTCAATGTCGTATCGAACTGATCGATTTTACCTGCTTCAACATAATCTAAATATTTTTGTACCCGAATCGTTGCCTCAGAAACAATCCGACTGTATTCCTTCGGGTTAAAGCTGTATGTTCCCTCTTCATGCCGTATGAACAATTCGTCAACATTCATATCTTCTACTATTTTTTTTGAAATCGCATCATTAATGGCTCGCGATGCAATTTGCTTGCTTTTTGTTTCCGCAATACTCATTACAATTGGTTCGATCCCTTTATTAATATAAACTAATGCCATCAACGTTAAAACGGCGAAAATCACAAATGATATTACGAAAACATATTTAAATGGAAGAGGACCATTTCGGGGACGTCTCCGCATTTTCCACATAAGTATACCCCCTGTCTATTGCTATGTTTATGCAACAGGAGGGGGTTGTATCGCTATTATTTTGGAACATTCAATTCAAATCCGGTCTTTCGCTATTACCGAGCCATTTTAAGTAAGGCTTCACGTCCAGCAGTTCCTTTTGTAATGCCTAACGCTTCCGCTTCGTATGTTACCGATTCGAGCGGTGCCTCTAACAACTGGTCCAACGTTCGAACACCAACAGCTCGACCTGCGATGATCTTTCGATCCTTTAACTTTTCGTTTAAGAGAGCAACGTCAAGAGCTCCACACATGATGTATCCCTTGTCATTGCTGATTGACATGAAATTGGTCTTCGGCAGTGCTACCGTGACTCCTGTAAATAGATGACCCTCTATCTCAATCGGGGTAATTGAGATCATATCCTCCACACTCCTTCTCCCTAAATAATATGATTCGATGGGAAAAAAGTGTTGGCAATCACCTATGTTTTCAAGCTTTTTAGCTTCCAGTCAAGAACATCTCTCAGCATTTCGGGCAAGTAATAATGCTTTTCTTCTGAATATGCAACCGAAGGAAGTAGACGCCCGAATGTGAACATATCCACCGTGCCGATCGAATACATTCGCTTTTGGTCCAAAGGTTCACCATTAACATAAATCTTCTGAACATGGTATTCATAATCGGGTAGAAGTTTACTCTCGACTTGGACACCGTCAAAAATCATCTTTCCCATCACCTTACCACGAAAGCCAAGCCCTTTAATTTTATATTGCTCCATCTCATCAGTCAGTGCATGCTGGATCATTTCTTTTAAGAATTCACCTTTTAGCAGCAGTCTACATGGATTGATCGGATGAGGACATATTCGGTGCAGGTCGGATTTCGTTACAGGACCTGTTGGAAGTCCCTCCAATAATAACCCGGCATTGACCATCCCGATTTCAGCATCACACCATTCCCTGATCGCCTCGGATAAGAGAACTGAAAAGGGGGAGGGCTTGAACCACTCCAATTCGAGGGGAGCATCGAGTACAGTGACCTTCTCGTTTAATTTTTGGTTGGCATTCTCAGTCAGTTCAAATAGCTTCTGCTCACTTGCATTGTCCGGTTGATGCTCTTGGACATCGATACATTCAGCCATGACGCATTGAATCTCTTTATGTTCTTTGTTCCATTCAATCTCCATTTTTCCAACGTTAAAACCGAACTTCCCCGCCTGTCCGATCGTCGTTTTCCCTTGATGGAGGCCGTTCTTTAGGACATGATGCGTGTGTGACCCTAAAATAATATCAAACTGATCACTTTCTGTGGCGATCCGTTTATCGGCCTCAAGCCCAAGATGAGACAGCAAGATAAGAATATCGACTTGACCCCGAATCTGATTCGACCACTTCTCGATTTGTTTAAAAGGATCAAGAATTTGCCACCCGAGCAATTCATAGTACGTCGTAAACGGAGCAGTTACACCGATTACGCCTACTTTCAAGCTGTTCTGAAGCGTGTGGATATCATAAGGTTTTGCCCAATGAGGGGGATTTCCATCTGTGTCTACTAAATTCGCAACGAGCACCTGAAAGTTCGCATTATCATAAAGTTCATTCAGCTGCTTTTTTGAAAACGTGATCCCTTCGTTGTTTCCGATTGTCGCATTCAGGAATCCCGCATCATTCATCAAGTCCACATTCCCGCGCCCCTCTGTCCCTTCTGTAACCGGATGAAACCGATCGACATGGTCACCAATATCAAAACAGATCGAGACTTCGTTGTCCGTTTTGTGCTTCATCTGTTGTTTTTTTATATAATCGATGATTTTCGGCCATTGATCCAAATTACTATGTAAATCATTCGTATGATACAGATGAAGCTTTTGGGTGTCGCTCATTGTATCGTCTCCTTTGGTGTTTATAGAATGCTAGCCCTTTTAAAATAGATCTAATTGCCTTGGTGCCAAGCCTTCATAATCAATCCCAAGAAGCTTGATCATTTGTCGTGCGTTATTTGCGGCATCTCCACCCGAATTGTTGTTGAAAAGCGCACAAACCTCGTGCCCCGGTTTAGCAAGTTGTTGCAGATTTTCTTTCCATTCCACTAGTTCCTCATATGAATATTTGTATAAATATCTGACATCGCGCCAGTTCGGATTGCCTTTCTTTTGCCACCCATGAACGTTTCGACCATGAAAACGGACGAGCGTATGTTTCGGGTGGGTCGGTTCCAATACGGTAGGAACTGAACCCGAGCCTGCCTGGGGCTCATCACAAATGCTATGAATCCAATCTTCACTTTTCATAAAATCAAGCGTTTTCGTACGGAACGATGGATGGAACCAAGATTCATGGCGGAACTCAAGTGCAACTGGGATGTCCTTCATCTCTTCCCGGGCTGCTCTCAATTGCTCGATATTTTCCCGTTTACAATCAAACCATGGTGGATATTGAAACAGGACCATTTTCAGTTTGTTCGCCTCTTGCAGCGGTTGAATCGACTCTTTGAAAAGGTGAAACATCTCTTCCACACTCGTAAAAGGAATGTCCCCCCTGGAGTGCCCCGTCATTCCTTGATACGCTTTTACAACAAATGAAAAACGATCGGGTGTTTCACGAGCCCATTTTTCGTAGTTTCGAATCGGTTGTACAGCATAAAAGGATGAATCTATTTCTACTGTCGGAAAAAAACTGCTGTACGTCTGAAGTTTTTCAGATGGTCTAATGTCTGGCGGGTAGATCGAATCATGGTCTCCCCAGCCTGTTAACCCAATTTCAATCATAAAAATTCGGTTCCTTTCAAAGCGATCATCTACTATTATGTATTCTTATTTTGCGTCGTATTGATCGAAATTTCAAGTATTAGGTGATGTATTCTAAAAGAAAAAAGCGGACCGGAATCCACTTTTTTTAATCGGACACTACTTTTTTCAAAACTAAAATCACTCATGCTGATTGGTTTTCGCCTGCCTTGAAGTCTTTTCTTTTACGTGCGATTTTTCCATATACCATGGCCGCTGGGACTAATAAAATTCCAGATAACACCATCGCAGCCCTCAACGTGTAGCGGGTTCCAACAGCACCAACGAATGGTCCCCCAGCACTTTGACCGAGTGCATCCGATTGACTTAAAAATGAAAGCACTGTCGCCCGAACTTTTCGGTCGATATTCTGGTTGACCCACGTATCAAGGATCGGATAGCTGATTGCTGTAAGAATGGATAGGAACCAATAGCAGCCTATCGCAACCGCAAAATTACCTGCCAATCCAAAAATGATCAGACCTATTACCTGGCAACACGTTAACCAAAACAAGCTTTTTTTCACAATTTGCTGGTTTGTCGTATCGAACCTTTTCTTAAAAAGCTCAATTGCAATTATTGAAAGGACATTCCCAACTAGAGTGATAATCCCGAACCAGACAACGGGTTTCAGGTCTCCAAGCTCAGGTAACGTAAATGTTTGTAAAAAGTGAGCTTCCCACAGACGGTCAAATCCTTCGTACGCTGCTCCTGTAAACAATGTGACGAACAGCACCATAATTAAAAGCGGTCTGCCCTTAATGACAGAAATCCCGTCTTGAAAGGTGCTATACATCGCTCTTACGGGTGATCTATTTTCTATTTTTTCAGGAATAAAGCTCGTTTCCTTCATCGTCATGATTAATAAGATGCCCAGAATCAAAAATAGCACACCACCAACAAGGAAAGGAAGGTTGAGCGCGATACTAGCTAATCCGACACTTAGTGCAACACCTACTACCATTGCAGCTCTGCTAAACTGGGTCCCTTTTAAAAACAGCGAACTGATCTTATCCTCTCCGACTTCATCCGTTACCCACGCCTGTAAGGCTCCACTAAGAAAAGTCTCACCGATTCCTCGAATGAACTCAGCGAATAGAACACCCGCAATTAATGGAATCGCAAGTGCCATCATCGATTCTGAGAAAAAGGGGATCGAGCCTTCAATAATGTAAGCCGATCCAAGCATAAACATTCCGATAATGATGGATAATCGGCGGCTATACGTATCCGCTAAAATGCCGGTAATGCTTTCAAAGATAACGATGGTAATTTCGAGAACCGTTCCGATCAGTACCAATTGAAAAGGATTAAGTCCCAGTTCGACGACATAATAGATTGCATACGTGGTAAACATGATTGTATTTGCGAGTGCGATTAAGCCTCTTAAAGTCAAATAAACGCGGGGCGCAGTCCAAAACGTCAAATTCATTTCCACCCTTCAGCAGAAAAACGCCCCTTAATTAAAGTTCAGCTTTTCTGCTTAATGTATTTTGTAATTCATTTCACATTTTTGTGCGTTTTCGGCTAAAGTTTTTGACATTTCAAACACCTCCACCCTAAATATTAGATTTGAATAGATATTTTGTCTAGACAAAATCACCTTTTTGTATTTTATAAGGCATTTTCAGAGTGATTGGAATGTGAAGTTTATACATATCAACCACGAATGACAATAATTCATCCACGCTTAGTAAAAAAGATCCAAAATCAACAGGTAGGGTCCATACAAAACAAAAAACGAGCTCTCGTGATGAGAGCTCGGTCCGTTTAATCCAATTTTATTATCCGATTGAACCTTCCATTAACATCAAAGATGATAAAAAATGATTAAAAGTAAAATTGGAGTATTGATTGACAAAAAAGGGTATAAACGAAAGTTTTTAGCTGAAAAAATGGGTGTGAGTCAGAATCAATTTTCTAACTGGGTGACAGGGAGATCTCACCCACCCGTCGAGAAGGCGTTTAAGCTTTCTAGGTTGTTAGGAGTTACTGTTGAGGATTTATACGAATGGGAAGGGGATAAAAAATGAAAACATCCAAGGCTTTAAAATGGGTATCTGGGGGTCTTGAGCTTTTATTAGGCATACCATTAATCGGTGCATATATCGTAATGAGTATGTGGTATATCCCGTTACTGGTTATGCTTGGACTTCACATCACTACACTTGTGTTCAGTAATAAAGAGGGCATGGGCAAGGGTGGAAGTATTGTAGGAATTGTCACAAGTTGTATTGCCATCATTCCATTTATCGGAATGGCCATGCACTTGATCACAGGAATTCTTTTAATCGTTGATGCAGCTACCAATAAACAGTCAGATAAGCCGATTAACGTTACAATAAAGTATGAAGAGTAATCCAAGCGAAGAATTAGACCGCTGCACTTATTGCATGAGGATAGGTAGAGCGAAGAATTTAGAGCCACTACCTGAGGGTTTAGGATATCCTCAGAACAAATACTGCCCCAGGTGTTACCCCGAGGTTTATAAAGAAGCGAGGAAAATGCCCGGGAATCAAAATTAAAGTATGCTTGCCAGAAATGTGGTGAGGAAATGGAGCATGATTTTAACTTACTACATGTTAAATGGTTTTGCTGCTCCTGTCGTAAGAAGCTACAGGGAAAAGAAGTGGATGATGATTTTCTGGATACACCAGGGTATCACAATAAGATGTAAGCTGACTGTAAATCTGTTTTTAGGAGCTGTCCTATTGTCTACCCCAGGATTGATGCAGATAAGAGTGAATGAAAGAGAATTGTTCGAAGGTGAAAAGAAGGGATTCAGGAGGATATAAATCTACCGCTGAAGAAAGTTTTAGAAAGCAGACCTCAAAAACAGAGGCATTTTAAAGGAGACGAATATGGAATCGAAAATAAAAACAATAAGTTTTTCGGTGTTTGTTATAAATATAGCGTTTACGGCAGCACTTGCGCTCTTTATGCAGTGGATTTTTTTAAATAGTTCATTATATTATACATGGATGTCTGTCGCATTAATTAGTACATTTTATTTTGCGTTTTATTTTAAAAGGTTTACAAACTGGACTAATTTTATATACAAAAGTCTTATACACGGAGGCTTTATTTATGTCCTTGGCATGATTCTTGCAGTTTTAGGAACGTTGTTTATTTATTAATAATTTTCATATAGGGGGATTTTATGTGGATATAAGTCATTTTGTTCCTGAAGATAAAAGCTTAAGTAAAGAATGGGAAAAGCTTTACCAAGAGCACTTTATTTCCCTCAATCTAACTGTTGAAGACTTCACAAGTATATGGTCGGACAGATGTTGATCAATGATGCTTTGAATACGAAGAGAAGTAATTTGGTCGTTGATGGTGTGGAAGTCACGGATGAGGAAATGGAACAGGTAAAGGGACTTGTGAGAAGGATAAGAAAGGAATAATAAGAAATTGCCCACCTCCGAAGAGATGGGCTACTGTAAAAAACGACTGTTAGCTTATGGTAATTAAGTAATTCCGCAAATTGCGTACTTTAGGCAATCTTACTTTATTAACTACAAAGATCTTGTATTATACACTCTATTGATAATATTGTAATTATTTGTCGTATTGAGAAAATTGATGCAATTAAATTGTGATATTTACCTATTATTTACATGAATTTTCCCAATACTTGTAATTGTATATTAATGGTAACATAATGAATAATTAGTTCCGGAGCTAATTTCTTACTTAAAGTACAGTTTCAGATTGATTATTCAATTATTTGAGGAGTGTTATAATTGTTAAAAAAGTTTATTGTAGGTTTATTAAGTACTGTATTGTTATTAACTGGGTCTTTGATGGTTTCGCCAGAAACGGCAGGTGCTGCGTGTTACGATTACCCATATAGTCAAAAGCCAATGTCGCAACCACTTTACAAAGGGGAGATAATTACTCCTGAATGTAGTGGCGGTGCACCTGTAAATTGGTCTGTTGTTAGATCCGGTTCAAGTTATCGAAAAACAACTTCGAGTGGAACGAAAGTTTATGACAAATCGGGCGGTTATACTAAAGCAAAATACGAATGGGACCAAGTATCACCAGATTCCACATATAGAAAATACTATAAGAGTGATGGAACTTACACTTGGGTTAAATTCACACCCGAAGGAAATGTTAATTTGCACAGAAGTCATACAGATAACATGAGATGGACAGTAGAGTGGAATATCGAAAAATATAGATATTAATAGGAGGATTACAGGTGATTAAACGAAAATTGCAAGTATGGGAACCCATTAAGGACATGGGAGATATGGAATTAGTTAATTTTAATGTTGTTGGTAAGGTTAATATAACATTAGAAGATAAGCATAGAGAGTACTCCTTTTTATATGACAAAAGAATTAATGGGAATTTCGTTTTAGCCTGTAGATTTACTCATGAAATGAAGAAAGGTGATTTAGTTCCTTTGGTAGTTCAAGCTCAACAAGAGTATTTCGTATCAGCAACCAGGCCATGGTCTACTTACAAAATGACTAATTCCGATTTCATTCAATGGTATGACAGCTTGCCTGGTCCAGGGAGTAACGATATACACATTGAGCATCATATATTTGCAACTTCTGATTATACGATAGAAGTACTTAGTGAATATGAACCCAAAATTAATATTACCGATAAATAATTACAAAAGCCCATCTTTATTTGAATGATGGGCTTTTTGATTTATATTAATCTTTGTGATCTTAATGCTTTCTCACGTAACTTCCTCGCCTTATCAGTGATTATATTATCCTTCCACCAGGCAATTACAATCGTTAAAATCGAAAATCCAATCGATCCCACTAAGTAAGCAGAATCAATAACAGGATTACCCGTCATGATCAGCGACTGGTTAATCAATGCCACAAAAAGAAGCACCGTCCGGATGACTGTGCCCTTGTCGATCTTACGTATTTTGTTAATCAATTTACTTCAACCCCTTATAATATTTATAAAGATTCTGCGCTGTTTCTCCTCGATCAGTACCCCCAAGATCAATGAACTTTTCAGCTTTGATGTTGCCGCGATCTGCTCCCGCTAAGATTACTTCTTTAACCTTCTGGTTACCAATTGATTTAGGTGTATAAATAGCTGATTTTTCTCTGTTCGCCACAAGTTCAGCAATTGGAAAATCTGCATACGAGTTGATTACAATTGCTTTTTCCAACATTTCATCTACCTCCTGTTCGGGTCGATGGCTACGAACAAACGTAGTAAGGGAGTATTTTAAAGAAGTATGTAGACGTGTGAACCTTCCAGTGTTATCTCCACACGCCTTGAGACATAGTCATGCAGTACATCTTACATCTGCTTGAAGCTAGAGCAAACTTAAAATTCGTATCAGAACGCCTTGGGCACAGTAGCATAAAAACAACTGCTGATACTTATCTCCACGTCACCCAAAAGCTTGAGGATGAGGCGTTAGATCTGTATCAGCAGTATGCCAAAATGAAGTATTAATTTTTTTGAAATCTTTTGTGGGTGTAACCCACCTTCTGACCAGTTATACCCTTGGTAGATAAGGTTTAACCTATACTACCTTCCATTTCGAACTTGATGAGGCGGTTCATTTCGACTGCGTATTCCATCGGTAACTCTTTCGTAAATGGCTCGATGAAGCCCATTACGATCATTTCCGTTGCTTCTTCTTCAGAGATTCCGCGGCTCATGAGGTAGAAGAGCTGTTCCTCAGAAACCTTGGATACCTTCGCTTCGTGCTCGAGTGAAATGTTTTCGTTCAAGATTTCGTTGAATGGGATTGTATCAGAAGTCGATTCGTTATCCATAATCAACGTATCACACTCAACATTTGCACGTGCTCCACTAGCTTTACGTCCAAAGTGTACGATTCCACGGTAGGTAACTTTACCTCCGCCTTTTGAAATCGACTTCGAAACGATTGTTGACGACGTGTTCGGTGCAAGGTGAATCATCTTCGCCCCTGCATCCTGGTGCTGTCCTTTACCAGCGATTGCGATCGATAATGTCATACCACGAGCGCCTTCACCTTTTAAAATGACAGCAGGATACTTCATCGTCAGCTTGGAGCCGATGTTACCATCGATCCATTCCATCGTCGCGTTTTCTTCTGCAACTGCACGTTTTGTAACAAGGTTGTAGACGTTGTTCGCCCAGTTTTGGATCGTTGTGTAACGGCAATATGCGTTTTTCTTGATCGCGATTTCAACGACAGCACTGTGTAGCGAGTTCGTTGTATAAACCGGTGCTGTACAACCTTCTACATAGTGTACAGAAGAATCTTCGTCTGCGATGATGAGTGTACGTTCGAATTGACCCATATTCTCAGAGTTGATACGGAAGTACGCTTGAAGCGGCGTATCACACTTTACACCCTTAGGAATATAGATGAACGATCCACCAGACCAAACTGCAGAGTTCAATGCTGCAAATTTATTATCTGTCGGTGGAATGATTTTACCGAAATGTTCTTTGAAAATGTCTTCATTTTCTTTTAGAGCCGTATCTGTATCTTTAAAAACGATTCCCAAGTCTTCGAGGTCTTCCTTCATGTTGTGATAAACAACCTCAGATTCATACTGGGCAGATACACCCGCCAAATATTTTTGTTCTGCTTCTGGAATACCTAGCTTATCAAACGTACGCTTGATTTCTTCAGGTACTTCATCCCACGATTTCTCAGACTTCTCAGATGGTTTAACGTAATACGTAATATCATCAAAGTTCAAGTCTTTCAGGTTCCCGCCCCATTGTGGCATAGGCATTTTATAAAAATATTCAAGTGATTTCAAACGGAAATCAAGCATCCATTGTGGTTCACTTTTCATACGCGAAATCTCTTCAACGATTTCCTTCGTCAAGCCACGCTTCGATCGGAAAATCGAGACGTCCTTATCCTTAAAACCATATTTATATTCGCCGATTTCTGGCATTTTCTTTGCCATGGTTTAATCCCTCCTTAAAGGATACACATTACATCCAAGGCCGATCAGTCTGTTACATTTTTAAAAATTACGGGTTCAAAAAGTAAACGATCTCTTTTGAATACTTTTTAAACATCCCCTTTGTTCCATTGTAAGACGAATCCGACAATATGACAACCAGCTGGACCGATTCTAGAAGAACTATTTTTGTTCGTCTTCCTTTTGATGAACGCCTTTTTCAAGCGCTTTCCAGGCAAGGGTCGCACATTTAATCCGTGCCGGAAACTTCGATACGCCCTGTAAAGCTTCCAGATCACCAAGATCAAGGTCCCCTTCATCGTAATCATTGCCTAGCATCATGTCAGAAAAGACCTGAGATAAACGAAGGGCATCCTCGACAGGTAGACCTTTAATGGATTGGGTCATCATCGATGCAGAGGCAAGACTGATTGAACAGCCTTCTCCTTCAAACTTCGCATCCTTGATCTTCCCATCCTCCACTTCCATCGAGACTTTAATCCGGTCTCCACATGTCGGGTTATTCAAGTTTATAGATAATGCACCGTCTTCGATAACCCCTTTATTCCGCGGGTTTTTATAATGATCCATGATCACTTGACGGTATAGTTGATCTAAATTAGAAGACATGACCAAAATACTCCTTTGTTGTCTTTAGTCCTTCGACCAATGCGTCTACATCTTCTTTCGTATTATAGAGGTAAAAGCTTGCTCGTGCAGTCGCTGTTACGTCCAACCATTTCATCAACGGCTGTGCACAATGGTGTCCTGCGCGAACCGCAATTCCCTCCGCATCCAGTACAGTCGCCACATCATGGGGATGAACATCATCCATATTGAATGTAACGATTCCTGCACGATTCTTTGGTCCGAAGATTTTCATACCTTCGATGGTAGACATCCGTTCAACTGCATATTCGACCAGCTCATGTTCGATCTTTTCAATTTCATCAAGACCGATTTCCTCTAAAAAGTCAATCGCAGCACCGAGACCGATTGCTCCAGCGATAATCGGAGTTCCGCCTTCAAACTTCCACGGTAATTCTTTCCATGTCGATTCATACAAGTCGACAAAGTCAATCATTTCACCGCCGAACTCTACGGGCTCCATTTTTTCGAGAAGTTGTTTTTTACCATACAAGACGCCGATGCCTGTTGGTCCACACATTTTATGAGCAGAGAAAGCGAAGAAGTCACAGTCCAAATCACGAACATCAACCTTCATATGTGGAGCAGCCTGTGCCCCGTCAACGACCATTACAGCACCGTTCTTATGAGCGATATTTGTAATTTCCTTAATCGGGTTGATCGTTCCGAGTACGTTTGAGACATACATGACCGATACAATCTTAGTATGTGCGGTAATCGTGTTTTCAACATCCTTCAGGTCAATCGTTCCATCTGCCTGCAAAGGAATGTACTTCAACGTAGCCCCAGTTGCCTTAGCGAGCTGCTGCCACGGAATGATATTGCTATGGTGCTCCATCGGCGTGATGACAATTTCGTCGCCTTCACCGAGGTTTACCTGCCCATAGCTTGCCGCTACTGTATTGATCGCTGTTGTTGTACCGCGAACAAAAATGACTTCCTCGGTTGAAGAGGCATTGATGAAACGGCGAACCTTTTCACGTGCCCCTTCGTATCCATCCGTTGCACGGGTTCCTAGTGTATGGACCCCACGGTGCACATTCGAGTTATCATTTTTATAATAGTGATCCAGTGTTTCGATTACTGAAATCGGTTTTTGTGAAGTAGCGGCACTATCAAGATAGACGAGCGGTTTTCCGTTTACTTCCTGGTTGAGAATAGGAAACTGTTTACGAATTTCCTTTCCGGTCATTGCGTAACTTTCCTTTCAATCACTTCAGTCAACATTTTCTTAACTCCCTCAATCGGAAGCTCGTTGACAACGGGTGCCAAGAATCCGTGAATAACCAAGCGTTCTGCTTCTTGGCGGGAAATTCCACGACTCATCAAGTAGAACATTTGAATCGGATCCATGCGGCCGACAGATGCAGCATGCCCTGCTGTTACATCATCTTCATCGATTAAGAGAATCGGGTTAGCGTCTCCGCGTGCCTTTTCACTCAGCATAAGAACACGTTCCGTTTGCTCACTGTTCGCTTTCGTTGCACCGTGCTCAATTTTCGCAATTCCGTTAAAAATCGAGCTCGCACTTTCCTTCATAACTGCGTGCGCCATCAGCTGAGCATCGGATTGCTTGCCCCACTGGTTTACTCGGATGACGAAGTTTTGCTTCTGATCACCGCGTCCGACAGAAACTGTTTTCGTATCACCGACTGAGCCATCTCCAACTAAATTCGTTGTATTATCTGAGATCGTGTTTCCGTCGTTCATCTGACCGAGCGCCCATTCGATCTTCGCATCACGTTCAGCGTGCCCGCGACGGTTCACATACGTTGTAACTCCTTTAGAAAGGTTATCTACCGCACCGAACTGAACATGTGCATTCGGCCCTGCATAAACTTCTGCAACGATGTTTGCGACTGATCGTTTTTCAGTACCATACGATAAATAGTTTTCAACATACGTTACAGAGCTGTTGTCTTCTGCTACAACGAGAACGTGGTTAAAGATAGCCGCTTCCTCGTCGTCCTGCCAAAATACAGCCTGAAGCGGAACTTCAATTTCAACGTTTTTCGGTACATAAACGAAAACTCCGCCATTGTGTAATGCTGCGTGCAACGCCGTTAAACGGTGTTCATCCGCTGATACGATCTTATTCATGAAGTATTTTTCAACGAGATCGCTATGCTCTCGAACAGCTGTCGCGATATCTGTAAAAATAACACCTTTTTCCTGCAAATCCTTCGACAATTGCTTGAAAGCTGTCGTTGAATTGCGTTGTACGACATAGTTATCTGTGCGATTTTCTTTTCCAATCAAGTTCAAGATGTCCTCAGGTAGCTCTTCAATTGTAGCAAGAGTATCCGTTTGAACATCATGCTTGAAATTTGTAAAATTCCAGTTGTCAATCTTCGTTTTTTCCGGCTTCGGCATCGGTAGGCTTTCGGCCAGTTCCAATCCACGAAGACGAAGCTTTGTTAGCCAATCTGGTTCCTGGCGTGTTTTCGAAAATTCACTTACATATGATTGATCGAAGCTAATCTTCGTTTCGTTCGTTTCCACTGACATAATTCTCCTCCTTCAATACCTACGCCTGTTCTACTGTTTCGTCTTCAATTCCAAGTTCTTCTTTAATCCAATCGTATCCTTCTTCTTCTAGTCGTTGTGCAAGCTCAGGACCGCCTGATTTAACGATACGTCCTTGCATCATTACGTGTACTTTATCTGGCGTGATGTAGTTCAATAGACGCTGATAGTGCGTAATGATTAGGCATCCGAAATCAGGGGTTCTCATATCATTTACACCTTTAGAAACCACCTTCAATGCGTCGATATCAAGACCAGAGTCAATTTCGTCGAGAATTGCGATTTTCGGTTCAAGCATCAATAGCTGTAAAATTTCATTTCGCTTTTTCTCTCCACCTGAAAAACCTTCGTTCAGGTAACGTTGTGAGAAAGACTCATCCATGTCAAGAAGTTCCATTTTCTGATCCATTTTACGGATGAACTTCATCAATGAAATTTCTTTACCTTCTTCACGACGAGCGTTAATGGAAGAACGTAAGAAATCGGAATTGGTGACACCGCTGACTTCACTAGGGTACTGCATTGCAAGAAACAGACCTGCTAGTGCACGTTCATCTACTTCCATCTCAAGAAGATCCTCACCATCAAAAGTGACAGTACCTTCCGTAATTTCATATTTCGGATGACCCATTAATGCAGAAGCTAGAGTAGATTTCCCAGTTCCGTTCGGTCCCATTACTGCATGGATTTCCCCACCGTTGATTTCAAGGTCAAGACCTTTTATAATTTCCTTGCCTTCTATGGAAACGTGTAGGTTTTCAATCTTTAAATTTGGTGCTGACATGACTTTAACCTCCATTTTCATCTTCAAAATTCTATTCCATTCTCCATTGTAACGAAAAAACATGAAAAAATGAAATAATCCAATTTTATTAATTTGTTATCATTCTAATCTTATAACAAATTAAAATAATTCTCAATAACTATTACGGTTTTTCAAGAAGGTTAATTATCTAATTGAGAATGGGATACTCTTATTGATAGTAAAATCCTTGCTATATTCTGAATTTTCGAAAAAGATAACCAGAAAAGGGGATTGACCCAGTATAGAGCCAATCCCCACTTTATTTTTTATTGATATTAAAGATTATGACTTATTGACTTTACCCGTAAATTGATGGAGCATCTGTTGACTTTTTCTGTAGTCTTGGTCACGCTTCTGCTCAATTTTCAGACGTTTTTCAAGGCTACGTTCATACTCTGCATAGCCGATCCCATGTGATTGGTGCATGGCCTTCTCCATTTCACCAGTATGGTTAGTCTCGATTTGATGGATAATAAATCAATCCTTTCGGGTTTTTTCAATACACTATCTACCCTACCAATTTGTTGGTAAAACACCAAACGTGATATGAAGGGATTATTCACCCTCTGCTCCCCTTAGACAGTCTGGTGTTGTTTTAGAGTTCCTATTTATATAAATCCACCCCGTACATCCCGAATCCTAGCTTGTCCATGCATTATGTCCATGTGTTGATAATAACCGACAAAATTTCAATGCTTTAATCCATTGAGGTCGGACATTGCTTCCTGTACCAACGTCACAGCTTGGCTCATCGCTGCTCCACCACCAAATGCGGCACATACACCAACCGCTTCAAGTATTTCTTTTTCTGAACAGCCTTGATCAAGACATCCTTTTGTATGATAGATGATGCAATACTCATCCAGTGAACAGATGCTGATGCCGAGAGCAATAAGCTGTTTTTCTTTTTTCGATAACTTACCTTCTTTAAAACATGATTCTGTAAAGGCATTAAATTTTCGGGCTAAATCTGGCATCTTTTCTGTAAATGTACCTAGTCCTTGCTTATAATCCCTCAATACTTCCTCTGTCAAAGTTTCTTGTTGTAGATCTTGTTGTTGAACTTGTTGTTTACTTTGTTGTTGACCGATTTGCTTCATTTTTTCGTTCACTCCTAATATCGTTCAGAATCATTTTTAGTATGGATTGTTCGTTTGAAAGTATCCTGATTATATAAAAAACGTCAAGGCGTTCACGGGGCAGGCAAACGGACTTAATGAAGACACTGAAAATCCTTTTAACAAAGGTACCTTCAAAAAACTGTACAGAACTTACAATTTTTTTTAAGAAAACTCGGCGATTGCCGAGCCTTAAGGCGAAAGCAGAGTCGTAGTTACCCTTATACTATAGAAAGTATTTAAACTTTCTTAACGTGTAAAAAAAGAGTACTGCGATTAGAATCACAGCACTCTTTCGAAAAAACATTATTCACTTACAGGAACTACAGATCCGTTGTATTCTTCTTTAATAAAGGTTTGAATTTCCTCAGATCTGAGTACTTCTACTAATGTTTGAATTTGCTCATTGTCCTCGTCGCCTTTGTTTACCGCAATGATATTCACGTATGGAGAGTCACTGCCTTCCAAAGCAATTGCATCCTTCTTCGGATCAAGCCCTGCATCGATTGCATAGTTCGTGTTAATGAGAACAGCGTCACCTTCTCCGTTTTTATAAACCTTGGGAAGTAATCCGGCTTCTACATCTGTACGGAACTCCAAATTTTTCGAGTTTTCAACGATATCATCAACAGTCGCTTCGGTTTTCTCAATTCCATCCTTAAGCTTGATGAGCCCTTCTTTCTCCAACAAACTGAGCATACGTCCATGATCCGCAACCGAGTTGCTCATAATGATTTCAGCACCTTCAGGTAGTTTCCCAAGACTATCGTACTCTTGAGAATAGACTCCGATTGGTTCAATATGAATCCCACCAGCGTTTGCAAAGCTATAGTTTTCGTTCTTTTCCATTTGAGACTTCAAATATGGAATGTGCTGAAAATAGTTGGCGTCAATTTCACCGTTTGCTAAGGCCTTGTTCGGAAGCACGTAATCCTGGAATGTTTCAACCTCGAGTTTAATTCCTTTTTCTTCAAGGATAGGCTTTGCTTCTTCAAGAATTTCAGCATGTGGGACATTGGATGCACCGACAACCAATGTATCTTCATCCACACCGCTGTTCCCGCATGCAGCTAATACGATAATTCCTAGACAAACCGATAATGTTAAGAATAATTTTTTCATAATATGATTCCCTCCGTTTTATCTAATAAAGTTTAGTGTTCAAAAAGTAGACGAATCAGAAACAAGAAGTTCTATCTTTTATCTGTAATATGAGTAAAATAGTCGCCTATCCACTGAAGGATAAAAACAATGATCAAAATAATGACAGTTGCTACAAAGGTTACGTCGTTCTGATAACGCTGGAAACCATCTAAGTAAGCGAGTGTTCCAAGCCCTCCTGCTCCAACAACCCCGGCCATCGCCGTATATGAGATCAGTGCAATCGCCGTAACCGTAATGCCTGATATTAATGCCGGCAACGATTCTGGAAGTAATACTTTTAAAATGATTTGTCTGTCAGTCGCCCCCATCGATTTTGCCGCTTCAATCACACCTTTATCGATTTCCCGGAGCGCAATCTCCACCATCCTTGCATAGAATGGAGCTGCCCCGATGATCAAGGCTGGTAACGCTGCATTCGCACCAAGCATCGTATTGACAAGCCACATCGTAAACGGTACAAGCAGGATGATTAAAATAATGAATGGAATAGATCGGAAAATATTAACGATCGCAGCAACAACCGTATTAACTGGTTTGTTTTGCCACAGGTTCCCTGTTTCAGTTAAAAACAATAATAGTCCTAACAGAATACCGAGAACGAACGTTGCACTAACCGAAATCACTGTCATGTAAAGGGTCTCGAGTGTCGCCTCCCACATATCCTGCCAATCAACGTTAGGAAATAGATTGATTAACATCTGAAATCACCTCAACTTCTACTTCCTGTTCAGTTATAAACTTGACCGCTCTCTGTACCTCACCAGGATCCCCTTCAAGCTGGATAAAAAGTGTTCCATATGCACCGTCACGTGTTTGCGAAATCTTCCCTTGCAGAATATTGACATTCACTTGATGAGACCGGATAAGTTCAGTTATTAGAGGTCGTTCCGTCGATCCACCGACAAACGTTAATTTCACAACTTGATTCGAATCAGAGCGTTGAATCAAATGCTGAATCGTTTCATCGGTTTCCTCTGGCTCTGTAACTTGCTTGACGAAGTCCTTTGTGATCGATTGCTTTGGTGTCTTAAATACTTCGAGTACCGGACCTTGCTCAACGATTCGTCCTCCCTCCATGACCGCTACCCGGTGACATATTTTCCGGATGACGTGCATTTCATGAGTGATCAGCGCGATCGTCAGTCCAAGCTTTTGATTAATATCAACCAGTAGGCTAAGGATTGAATCTGTTGTTTTCGGATCCAATGCGGATGTAGCTTCATCACACAACAGCACTTCTGGATTGTTGGCAAGAGCTCTCGCAATACCAACGCGTTGCTTTTGCCCGCCGCTTAATTGGGCAGGATATGAATCTCCTCTACCATCAAGACCAACAAGCTTAATCAATTCGTTTACCCGTTGTTCTCGGGCTGTTTTCTCCACACCTGATATTTCAAGAGGGAATGCGATGTTCTCGCGTACCGTCCGTGACCATAGTAGGTTAAAATGCTGGAAAATCATCCCGATGTTTTGCCTTGCTACCCGAAGCTGTTTCCCGTTTAATCCTGTTAACCGGTTTCCATTGATGTCGACCGAGCCCTCAGTCGGTCGTTCGAGCATGTTTAACATCCTGATCAGTGTACTTTTACCAGCACCACTGTACCCGATAATCCCAAAGATCTCTCCTTGTTCGATTGTCAGATCAACATCGTTTACAGCATTGACAACCCCATCTTTCGTATGGAAAATCTTCTTGATGCTTTGTAGTGTTATCATTTCTTTCAACCCTTTCCAGCCTGACTTCTGCAAAGAAAACTTTGGCAAAGCTTAGCCTTATTTGCACTTGTACTATAGATAGTATTTTTATCTTTTCTTAATGTGTAGTGCATAAAAAAACCTTCCCGCTCTAAAAAATGAGCAGAAAGGTTTATATGTATAAAGCCCTTCATCTCATCTTCCAAAGCATCTGCTTTGCAGGAATTGGCACCTTTTCAAACCACAAAATCAGTTTGACGGTTGCCGGGCTTCATAGGGCCAGTCCCTCCACCTCTCTAGATAAGATCTAGTTTATTCAATTATTGCTTTTTCAAGCATGTGAGCATTGTAGCATGGGTAAAAATCTTGTGTCAATAATTATTTCATGTGAGATGTTTTTTATGGGATGCTATGATACTGTTTAACCTATAATACTTCTAAAAGTAAAGGAGAATGCAGCGTGGAACAAACGCTTTCCTTTTGCCTGAAAAAGCATGCTTCGGAAGAACGTGTTTGTCTCGAAGATTTTAAAGGAAAACCTGTCCTCTTACAGTTTTGGGTTTCGTGGTGTCCCGATTGCATGAGAGAGGTTCCGTTACTAGAGCAATTTTATCGTTCGATTTCCAATAATGAATTCGTGACCTTGACGATTAACGTGACTGGACGGGAAGGAACAAAGGGACAAAGAGATGCATTCATCAGCAATCTTTCAATGACCGTACCGGTATTGCTTGATGAGGGTACAAGCGTATACGACCAATACGAATGCACCTCTGTACCAACAACGATTTTACTTAATACTAATCATGATATCGTTGGAAGATTTACAGATGATCATCGTTTTCAGGACGTATTATACGGCATTTCTCGATTGCTCACTAGCTAAGTGAAAAATCGATTCCAGCTTTAACTGGATACGATAGGGAGCGGTCACGTTTATCCGTTTCTCTTTTACAAGTTGAGATAGTCTCGCATCCCCGCACAAGAGCATTTGAATAGAAGCATAGCTCCCAGAGATTTGGATAACTTCCTCGTTCACATCCTCCGTGTGAACTACCTGACAGGAACGTTTACATAAATGGACGGTCACGCTTTCATGATTATCATTAATCGAGACATAGTAATCCTTTAGCCGGAAAAAAGGCGATAAGTATGTACAACCATGATAATGAGCCGAAAACAGTTCAATCAACTGATGGATTCTCATCCTGTCCCCTCGCTTTCTATCAATGCTACTCCTACTTTTCACTTTTCGAGGGGCAAGCAGATGAATCCTTTAATAATCCTTCGACAGTTTATCTACCAAATTCCGCAAACTACCTAACAAGCACAATTATCCGACAGCACTCATCAAAAACGGGTAAAAAAAACGTAGCAAAGCCAAGATTAGGCGGGGCTGAGCCATAAGGGATGGCCTTAAGGCCGCTAACGTTGATACTTTAGAAGTAAACTTTCCCTAAAGTCGGCAATCCTTCATGTTGAAAAGTTATATTTTTCTATCGTGAACACAAAAGAGGCTGACCATAATTCGTCAACCTCCTCTTTATTTGTCTGACTGGATGATAAGCAGAAACAAACACGTCAAAACGTCATGACATTTGCCATGACTTAGCTTTAGTGCGTATTAGACGGATGTTCATGCTTCCATCGATGCTGTTTATCGTCATCACGATTACCATGAATAAAATCCAATTGCAAACGCTCGAGCTTTTTTAATTGACCTGGGGGTATGTGTTCACCATGCCCTTTGTGTAAATGAAACTCGAGCAAGGTTAGCAATTGATCTTTAACATTTCGATCATCTTTATCTACGGATTGATTCATCGACGTTTTCGGGTTTTCTTCCTTAGCATTTTCCGAGTTTTCTTTCTTAGCGTTTTCGTTCTTTTTTGGCAAGGTTTGAATACCTTTCTCGGTCACTCCCGCATCAGGCTTATCTTTTTCAACAATTTTCGTTTTAGGCTGTTCTGATGAAGTTGATGACTGATCTGAATCGTCAGGATTAACTAAATCATCCCCATCCCTATCATTGTGTGTACGACTTACCTGCTGGATTGGTACAGTAAGCTCCATTGTTGACTCCACTTTGTCAGAGTCATCGTTTAATTTTATCGCTGCTATGTTTTTTAACTCTGTATATGAAAGTTCACTTGCCTTTTCAAGAGTTAGAGTTCTTCCGTTCTTCAATGCATCTTGATAAACAAGATATTTCCCCATTGAAACACCGTGCTTATTTGCCTCGTCTCTTGTCGATGATGTTGTTGTAAATACAGCGACACTCATATCGACCAATCTCGGATCTTCTCTAATTTCGTTAACGGATTCTTCCAATAACTGCTTCACTTCAGATTGTAGTGATTCATCATTTAGAGATGTGGTAATTAAAAGGTCATGATAAGTATCCAGGTAACCATTCTTATCTAACATCTCAAATAAGGATTGGGAAAAATACAATAAAGACGTATCTTGAAAACCGTCCGAACTACTTAACAGCTTTTCAGCATCTTCATTCAACGCACGGACTTTGACGATATTCATATCATCATCGACCGCGACTTCAATGCTAGGGTTGATATCAAAGCTAACATAAGCTGCTGCTGACGCCTTGTTTTGTCCAAACGGAAAAGCACCTGCGACCAAAACAAAAATAATTAGGATTGATAAGGCAAGGGAAAAAGCTGGCAGGACCATTCTTTTCATGGGCATATAAGAATACTTCGGCTCCATTGGATAAATGTATTCCTGACCTATTGTAGGCTGTTTACCATTTTTTAACCGGACTCGCACAAAGCTTCCATCCTTTGTGAGAATTATAGCTTTGTGCTTTGTAACATTCATGACTACTCCGCGCTTCACTCATTGTCTCCTCCTTTCCATCCGATATTAAGAGGGTTCAATGTAAGACTTCAGCGAAGTGTACCCTCCGATATAGATCAATGCAATCGCTATTATATACTTTCGATTACGCTCAATCGTTTTACGACTGCATGAGACCATATTTAATAAATCTTTTATCGGCAATTGCTTTTTTTCGGATAGATAGGATGCAAGCTCCTCATTCTCTGCAAGCAATTTTGCTATTTGTTTTGCGTTTTCACGGGCATCAATATGCTTGGGGCAATTTTTACTTAGAACCTTGAAGGTTATTCCATAATCCTTCAGCAGCTCTTGAAATTCCTCAATCTCATACACTCGCGTTTCGATTTGCTTTTGCTGTTCAAAATGATCGATGGCAGCCTTCTGCTCTGCATAGCTGTCCTCTAAACGCCCTTCTTCATCCATCTCTTCCGGTTCGAGAAAAATATACCGGTTTTGACGGGCTTCTTTACGGATATAATCAATCACCCTGCGACGTATAACCATATCAGCGAAGGTTAAAAATCTACTCCCCTGTCCCTCTTGATACTGGTTGATCGCTTCGTTGAATGCAGTAAGACCAACGCTGTACTCATCTCGGGAGTGGTCAATATACTGATTACACACTTTTGATGTCACTTTTTTGATAAAGGGCTGATAATCCTCCAACAATTCATTACGAAGGTAATCGTCACCCTTGGCTATTTTCTTAACTTTATCTTCAATTGTTAATGGTTTGTTGTATTTTGGTTTTACAAGTAAGTTTAAATTCATTGATGTCATTTTGTATCCACCTCGCTACGTTCAAGTATCAAACTTTTTGCTTGAGGAGTTCCTATTATGAAATTGGATTTTCTATTTTTAAAAATCCCATAACTCATTTATACCATTGTTTTGAGTGTTTGAAGGATACAATTTGATAACAATGTTACAAGCCTTTTAACATTTGTAACGCTAGCTTATTATAACAGACTTGTTTAAATCTTCTGATAAGTATCTGATCCATCGATTTTGAATTCGTTGACCTGCTTTTTCATAGGATTAAAGGTAGTATCAGCTAAGCTTCACCTATTAAAGTTGGGCTTAAACAATTTTTCCAAAGGTGCAATTTTGACATAAACAAGGAAAAATCATCCATCAATTTTTTCTGTTTTTCTTTAAAAACAATTTGATACGGATGATTATTTAATGATAGGAACCGCTGCAAGTCCCTTTTATGTTAGTAAAATACCCTTATTTAACTGTAAAGAAAACTTGCAATTTCTCAAAAATATAATCGACGGAACGAAACGAATACAGCTTTTCTCGGACTTTTCCGCCTGAGATGAACAGTAAACAGGGTACACTTTCAATTTCCCATTGCACCGCCATTTCTGGATGCAAATTCAGATTACATTCGAATAGTTCGATTGATTCGGCCCCTAACGCCTCATCAGTGATCTTCAACATTTGACTTGCAAGCTTACACGTTCCACAAAGAGGTGTGTAGAAAAAAACGACTGATTTTTTACTCGATGTTTGCAACTTGCTGATGTCTGTTTGACTGATTTCCTTTACCACAACAAAGATATCCCCTTTTAAACTTCTCATTAATCTAACTGAAATTGTATAAGACGGTCATCCTCTTCCGTCGGAGTTCCCCTTCCATCACGGTTGCTTGTGACGGCATACAATACTCCATCACTTATGTTAATATCTCTCACCCGACCGAATCCACTTGCCCACATTCTATCGGTTTGTTGCGCAAGATCAAATACTCGGATTTGTTCACCCGCTAGACAGGCGACATACAATCTCGACCCGATTGCATCCATGCCAGAAGGAGCCCAGGTTTGATTTCCTGAGTGAAAAAGTGGAGTAATCATCCCCTCTCTTTCCTCGTCCCCTTGAATAATTGGCCAGCCATAATTCCCACCTGGAACGATGCGATTGATTTCATCATGAGCACTTGCCCCATGTTCGGAACTGTACATCTGACCATCATCTGTCCAAGCCATTCCCTGCGGATTCCGATGTCCGTATGAATAGATCGGGGATCCTTTAAAGGGATTATCATTCGGGATGCTGCCATCCAGGTTTACACGTAAGATTTTCCCTGCCAAACTGTTCAGGTTTTGTGCTAGAGCTTGTTCTCCAGCATCTCCAGTCGTAATATAAAGCTTTCCATCAGGTCCTATTTGCAAACGTCCCCCATTATGTATCGGACTTCCAGGAATGTTTTCAATGATAACATCTATTTCGCGCCATTCAGTTCCATTCTTTTGAACCTTCACGATCCGATTGAGGAGTTGGCCCTGCTCCGTGTAAGTATGGTAAATGTAAGCTTGCATAGGGCTTGTGTTTTCAATCAATAGAAAACCAAGAAATCCACCTTCTGTTCTTGAAACAATTTGTTTGCTTAGTTGAAGGGGTTCTCGCTGAATCGAGCCATCTTTTGCGTGTACAATATTTCCGGCTCGTTCCGAAAGATAAAACTCAGCTGGTCCTAAGACATTGATTTGCCATGGGACATTTAGGTTCGTTACAAGTACTTGTCCTGCTTGATTTTGTCTTGTATCACTATTCGCCGGTACTGTCGGTTGATCCTCTTTGCTAGGAGTCTCATTGGAAAAACATCCGGTAAGTATGAGTACAAAAACGAAGGGATAAATGTACTTCATGTCATACACCACCATCTAATAAATAGGATTCATTAATTTGAAAATGGGCGTTCAAAAGAATTTTTGCCAAATATAGAAATGGGGTTTCGGCAACTTCCTTGTATATCCGGTTTGTATAAAGATGTTGTGCATTTGGCAATTCTCGTTTAAAAACATCCCGTAGCTTTTTGCCTGCATCGTCTTCATCAACAAGAATATAAACGTCTTTATGCTCGATTGTGTCGATAAGGGCTTCCAGCTTTTCATAGCCGATTGTTCCATGTGTACAAAGGATTTCCACCGGTTCCTTCAGTAATTTCATCACTTTTCTTCGGTCAGACTTCCCTTCCACAATCAGAACTTTCTCATTTGAGTCACACATTCGAATCCCCACCCACATTATGCACTTTTTAAAATTTGAAAAATTATCCTATTGTATGAAAAAGGATTGACCTGAGCAGCGAACAAGCTTCTCCAGCATAATTAGTATGAACCTACTAAACCATACTGCATGGAGTGAACCTGACCCTGGTGAGTCAATCCTAAAAAATGTGTTGAACCTCCTAGCACCAACCGAATTCACAATCATCGACAAGCTGCTTATTCTGATTTGGCGAATTTGAATCCTGTCGGTACACCTTTTCTTGATCAAATTCAAACCCTTCGCTCATTTCATACAGGTTGCCTTGGTTTGTAAAGACGATCTTACCAATCTTATCCTTGTTCAAATACAGTGACATGCTTCCTTGGTCCATTTTTCCGTAGACCTTGCTTGTAACATCCGTTCGGGAACGCTGTTGATCCACGTTACTCACACCCTTCTACTGAATAATTAATACTATTTTATCCAGCAATGAAGTTCATGAACCAATTTTTTTGCCCCCAAAAAAAAGCTTCAACGCCTTGGGTAGCCATCAAGATCACTCGAAGACCACCGGGAGGCTGTCGCCGCCGCATGTGGGCTGGAGTGTGATCCGAGGGGCTATGCGCTGAAGCCGGATATAACGTCTACTCGTCACTTACCATTTTTTCATAATCTTCTGCTGTCATGAGCTTGTCCAATTCACCTTCATCAGACAATTCAATTACGACCATCCATGCCTTGTCGTATGGTGATTCATTCACAAATTCAGGATTATCTTCAAGGTCCTCGTTGATTTCAACAACCTTACCGCTTAACGGTGCATAAAGCTCGGATACTGTTTTTACAGATTCAACACTACCAAATGGTTCATCTAATTCAATTTCGTCCCCAACTTCAGGAAGCTCAACGAAAACGATATCACCTAGCTCGTCCTGTGCAAAATCAGTAATTCCGATGTACGCTTTGTTTCCATTAACTTTAACCCATTCATGTTCTTCTGAATAACGCAATTCCTTTGGATAGTTCATATTAATTCCCTCCATGATTTCAACTATTTTAATGTGAGTTCAAAAAGTAGGCGAATCAGAATTTCTTAAAAGAAGTTCGATTAAAGACGTTACGTCCTGTAACAACATCGAACTGACTAACATCCTGTTAGCCCAAGGCACGACAGTTTTGAGGACCGGAACGACGATAGATACCTGCATATAAGCTACGAGTTGTACCGCAGGAAGCTTACCCCCAGGGATTTACTAGTTGACGCAGGTACATATGGAACTTCGACTAATTACTTCACGTCCTGTGAAAACGTCGAAGTCAGCACGTCCATGTGCAAGTCCGGAAAAACCGAGTAACACAGAAATTCGCCGTTTATCAACGAGCGGTACTTGCATCCACACTACGAGTTGTGCCGCAGGAAGCTTTCCCAAGGATAAACTTGTAGACACAGGTACATGAGCCCTTGGATACTTTTTGAACACCCTATTAGTACCTCTACTCGTTATAGTATTACAAAACACTACACTCCTGCAATCCGTCTACTTCCAATTTTGTTCAAACGTTTCGTCTTTAAAACCTACTGTCACCTTTTTATCGTCAGTTACAATCGGTCGTTTGATCAACATTCCGTCGGATACAAGCAATTCCAGCAGTTCTTCTTCTGTTGCTGTTTTCACTTTGTCTTTCACGCCAAGCTCACGATATTTTTTACCGCTCGTATTGAAAAACTTTTTTAATTCCAAGCCGCTTTTTTGATAAAGGGAAGAAAGTTCATCTTTTGATGGTGTTTCTTCAACGATATGTACGGTCTTGTAGGATACACCATTTGCATCCAACCATTTCTTAGCTTTCTTGCATGTAGAACAGCTCGGATACTCATAAACCGATAATGACAAAACCCGACACTCCTTACTCAACATATTCTGTAAATTCTGAAGAGCTTCCATACTATTTTAACACAATCGAGCCGGTGGCAAACCGCTAGTTTTAATGAGCTATTCGTGTATAAGCTGACCAAGTTCGTTTCGCAGTTTATTCTTGAGTTTCGCAGTAATTTTTCTTATTCACCTGGCTTAAAAGCTTTTCCACTGTCATTTTAAGAATGTTGAAACGAGATTGCCTCGTTTCTCCCTTTCCACCTGCTAAAGTTTGTTGTTGATAATGATAAACAAGAATGAATGTACTACAATGAAATTAAATAGATAAAAATTGGTGAGTGTGAAAAGCAAGTGATATTCTTGAAGCCATTCAAAAAATAAATCCAGCAGAAAAACATCATTTGCGAGAGTATTTAAATGATGCTCTCAGTGGATCGGCCTCGCCAGGCGCTGTTCTGCAAAAAATCTCTGAGCATAAGAATGAGGAAGGTTATCGTTGTCCTAACAAAAGAGCAATTAAACAATGTATTAGGACATAATCTTTCAAAAGAAAATGTATTATGTACCGATTCTTGCCGTCCCTTTAAAGTTTCACGATATAAATATTATTTCTTATTCAACGTGAGCAGGATATTTCAATAAACAAATTTATCTGTTCACTAAAATATGAGAGGGAGTTTTTATGAAGTTTTATGTTGGGGTTATTATAGTTACATTCTTGTTGATAACAGGATGTACACAAAATGATATACAGACTATCGAAGGAAAGATAAATGACGTTAACAAAAAGGAACAATCATTCGTTGTTTATGTAGGAGATACATTAACAAATAAACAGCGAGAAACAATGGATTTTGAGGAAAACGAAAAAATCATCGAAGCGTTTCTAGTAGAAACAACCAAAGATACAGTGATAAAGGGTGAACTGGATTCCTTTAATGATTTGAAAATGGAACAAAAAGTATCCATTGAAATTAAAGGGAATTATGAAAAGGAATTGGTTACGACTGGCGCTCTTTTTGAAGATCATGAAAAACTACCGTCCTATCAGACAGAAAAGATAACCGTTATTCCTTATTCAAAACAGGATATTGTTTCCGAAATGACAGTGGATAAAGATAAGTATGGACTTTATATTTACAATCCGAAACCTAATGAAAATGGAGGATACAGTCCTCCAGACACCCATGAAAATGTCCCTTTTCAAAGGGTAGTAATGAAACATTCGAACAGTGAAGTTAAAAACACGAAAGAATTATTAGGGTTATTTGAAGATTCCCCTACGTATATCGTTACAGATGATAAAGGGATTCTGTTTAAAGCAAACAATGAAAAAGAACTCGATGCTTTTATAGAAACATTAGCCAAACAAGAAACGGACTAAAGTAGAAGGCAAACGGGGCGTAAGTGAAATTCAAATAAAAACAATCAATGGACTTCCAGTTACATGGAAGTCCATTTTCACAATAAAAATCAACATTAAACTATGACAGAGCCTAATATAAAATTGAACAAGACTGATCCGAGATTGGACCAGTCCTGTTTGAGAGAGAGTTTTTTCAGAAAAGAAGCGGTTTAAATGACGTATTTTTCGTCTTCCAACAGCTTCGAGGCTATTTCGCGCTTTTTCTTGATGACATTCATCGGAGTATAGCGGGTCAGCTTCTTAAGTGCGGACAGCATCATACGCAGTTGGTCACCTTCTTCAATTGCAACGATTGATTCTTTGGCATGTAACTCGATGCGTTGGAATGCTTCCTGACAATAGACTTCTGTCAATAAAATCTTTTGTGCCGCTTTTTCAGCACCTTGCTTTTGAATCGCTTTTTCAGTTCGCAGAACGACCGATTCCATTGCATACGCTTCACTGACGATATCTGCCACATTTGAAAGGATTTCTTGTTCGTGTTCAAGCTTCGGACCGTACTTTTGTGCGCCAAGTCCAGCAATCATCAAAAAGATCTTCTTAGCATTCTTCACAAATTGCTTTTCTTGAGCGAGCGGCTCATTGTCCACTTCTTCAGGCATGAGCATCATCAATTCATTTTGAAGCTCCGTAGCTTTTTGAAGCAATGGAAGCTCACCTTTCATAGCCTTTCGCATCAAGGTTCCTGGAACGAGAAGACGGTTGATTTCATTCGTTCCTTCAAAAATCCGGTTTATACGAGAATCACGGTACATGTTTTCAACCTCGTATTCGGACATAAAGCCGTATCCACCGTGAATCTGAACCGCTTCATCGACGATATAATCGAGTGTTTCAGAAGCGAAAACCTTATTAAGTGAGCATTCCACTGCATACTCTGCGATTCCTTTTGCCAGCAACGAACCATCTTTTTGGTCTTCTGCCGATAAGTCACCAAGTCGATCCTCATACATCCCAACTGTGCGGTAAACAGAGCTTTCAGATGCATAGGTCTTCGCTGCCATCGTGGCGAGCTTTTCTTGAATGAGTGTGAACTTTGCAATTGGTTGTTTGAATTGCTGACGCTCATTCGAATATTTGATCGCGACTTCCAGCGCACGTTTGGCTGCCCCTACACAACCAACCGCAAGCTTGTATCGACCGATATTCAATATGTTAAAAGCAATTACATGGCCTCGACCAGCTTCACCTAGCAGATTTTCTTTCGGCACCTGGACATCTTCTAAAATCAATGTCCGAGTCGATGACCCCTTGATGCCCATTTTCTTTTCTTCAGGTCCAGTTGAAACGCCTGCAAAATCTCGTTCGACGATGAATGTTGAAAAATGCTCGCCGTCGATTTTTGCATAAACGATAAACACGTCCGCAAATGCAGAGTTGGTGATCCATTGCTTTTCACCGTTTAAAACGTAATGCGTACCAGCTTCGTTCAGCTTTGCGACTGTTTTTGCTCCGAGTGCATCAGAGCCTGATCCCGGCTCCGTTAGTGCGTATGCTGCAATTCGCTTCCCGACAGCGAGATCTGGTAAATAACGTTGCTTTTGATCTTCATTTCCGAATAAAACGATCGGCAGCGAGCCAATCCCGACATGCGCCCCGTAACTGAGTGAGAAAGAACGGGCACGGGCGAATTTTTCTGTGATGAGTGAAGAGCTGATTTTATCAAGTGCAAGTCCGCCATATTCTTCAGGAACATCTGCGCCGAGCAGCCCAAGCCCTCCCGCTTTCGTCAACAAATCTCTAGAAAGATCGAACTGATGCTGCTCGATTTTTTCTAATTTCGGAACAACCTCTTTCACGACAAAATCCTCTGTCGTTTTTCCCATCAACAACTGTTCCTCTGAAAAATCCTCTGGTGTGAAAATGTGTTGCGCATCAACATCTTCAATCAGAAAGCTTCCGCCTTTTGCGGCTTTTTCCACACTGTTTGACATGCAAGTAACCTCCTTTTATCAATTAGATAATGAATAGTCGCAGTGTCTAGCTCCGGCACCTAGGTGTTCTGGTCGCTTCGATTCCTGAACAAAACACGAAAAAGCGTGCTGTGCTCTTGAATATCCAACGCTTGCACCACAGGCATAAGTGCAACTATGGTAACCGCCTTCGCAACTGCTTGCCGTTTACCAAGTTTTCTTTATCGCATCTTAGCAAGGCGCTTTCGCTTTTCAAATCAGTGAATCAATTCAAATACACCTGCGGCACCCATACCGCCTCCGATACACATTGTTACCACTCCGAATTGTTCATTTCGGCGCTTCATTTCGTGCATCAAGGTCAAGGTCAGCTTTGCGCCGGTACACCCTAACGGATGCCCTAATGCAATTGCACCTCCATTGACATTGACCTTCTCCTCATCAAGTCCCAATTGACGGATGACTTGAAGAGATTGGGAAGCGAACGCCTCATTAAGCTCGAACAATCCGATATCGGAAAGCTCAAGGCCGGCAAGCTTCAATGCTTTCGGAATCGCTTCAACTGGTCCGACGCCCATGATCTCTGGTGCGACACCAGCAACAGCGAAAGAATGGAACTTCAACAATGGTTTAAGTCCTTCAGCTACGGCTTTTTCCCGGTTCATGACAAGTACAGTTGCGGCTCCGTCACTCATTTGCGACGAGTTTCCTGCTGTAACCGTACCTTTTGGGGAAAAGGCTGGCCTTAGTTTGCCAAGGACTTCGGCAGTGGTATCTGCACGAACACCTTCGTCCTTTGAAAGGGTGACTATTTTTTCTTGTAGCTTATTGTTGTCATCCACCCAACGAAGCGGAACATCGACAGGAACAATCTCAGATTCGAATTTCCCTTCAGCAATCGCCTTCGCCGCTTTTTGGTGACTGCGAACAGCAAACGCATCCTGATCGGCTCTTGAGATTCCGAATCGGTTGGCGACTTCTTCGGCTGTATAGCCCATTCCCATATAATATTCCGGTCTTGAATCTAGTAAACTAGGATTCGGCTTAACGACATGACCTGGCATTGGGATCAAGCTCATCGTCTCCGCCCCTCCCGCGAGAATCGAATCGGCATGCCCTAGCATGATTTTTTCCGCACCATAGGCGATGCTTTGAATTCCGGATGAACAATATCGATTGATCGTAATCGCCGGAACGTTATCCGGAAGTCCAGCAAGACCACCAATTATCCGAGCCATGTTCATGCCCTGCTCAGCTTCAGGAATCGAACATCCGATAATTAAATCGTCAATCGGACCATCGTAACCATCTGCACGTTTTAACGTTTCTTTTACCGTAAGAGCACCAAGGTCATCAGGACGTACGTTGGCGAGTGTTCCTTTCTTTGCTTTTCCGACAGGTGTTCTCGCACCTGCTACAATCACTGCTTCTTGCATATCTTCTTCCCTCCTTAGTTGCGAAGTGGTTTTCCTTTTACAAGCATATGCTGCATCCGTTGTTGACTGAGCGGTTCACCAGCCAGGCTGAGGAACGCTTCCCGCTCGAGATCCAACAAGTATTGTTCATCGACAAACGTGCCTTCAGGGACTTTTCCACCCGCTATGACATAGGAAAGCTTTTTCGCAATTTTCAAATCATGATCCGAGATAGCATTTCCGAATTTTAACGTCTGAGCACCGAGTACGAGTGTCGCATAACCCGGCTCTCCTGCTACAGGAATCTTTTTTTGTTGCGGCGGACGGTACCCCCGGTTGTACATGGACAGGATTTGTTGCTTAGCATCATAGATGAGATGGTCTGCATTGACGCTGATTCCATCCTGTGGACGTAAAAAGCCGTTTTCCTTTGCTTCGTGGGCCGAAGTCGAGACCTTTGCCATCGCGATCGTCTCAAATGTCTGTATTGCCATTTTTTGAAGATCTGCTTTGGCGTTTTTCGGTGTCTGCTCGAGCAGCCTTGTGTAAAGCTCCTTGTTTCCACCACCGCCAGGAATCAGTCCCACTCCGACCTCGACAAGTCCCATATACGTTTCAAAAGAGGCTTGTAATCCTGCTGCAGGTAACGATACCTCGGTTCCCCCGCCAAGTGTCATGTTGAATGGTGCAACGATGACTGGCTTGGCACTATAACGGATTTTCGCCATCGTCTGCTGGAACTGACGAACCATGAAATCAAGCTCGAAGAAATTGTCATCCTGCGCTTCCATCATGATCAGCATCAGGTTCGCTCCAACACAGAAGTTTTTGCCTTGATTACCGATGACGAGCCCTTTGTAGTTGGTTTCCACTTCGTCAATTGCATATTGGATCATTTGGATGATATCAGGTCCAATCGCGTTGTTTGGGGAATGGAATTCAAGTAAGGCCACGTCATCCCCGATGTTGATCAAACTCGCTCCAGTATTCTCTTTAATAACTCGTTCTTCACCTTTAAGTCGATGCAGGTGAACGACCTTTTCATTTTCCTGTGCTGAAACGTAATCGCCATGATGATAGTATTGCAGCGTTGTTCCTGCTTGCTTATAAAATTGGTTTTGACCGGAATCCAGCATTTCAGTTATCCATTGCGGTATCGTTTCGCCCTCTGCCTTCATTCGCTCAACTGATTTTTCAAGTCCGATCGCATCCCATGTTTCAAATGGACCTGTTTCCCATCCGAATCCCCATCTCATTGCATCATCAATCGCTTTGATATCATCTGCGATCTCATAAGTTTTTTCTGCACAAAAGAGGAGAACAGGTTTTAAAATCGACCAGATCAGTTGTCCAGCTCGATCATCGGCATACGCAAGCGCTTTCAATTTTTCTTGGACGCTTTTCGCTTGCTTGCTTAGTTCTGTTGATGCTGTTTTCAGTTTTTTCCGCGGTTCATATTCTAAGGTTTCAGGATTCAATTCAAGGATTTCGCTTTTACCATTTTTTTTCTGCTTCAGAAAAAATCCTTGGCCTGATTTACTTCCGATCCATCCTTTTTCTTGCATGTTCAACATGAAATCTGGTACTTCGAATACTTCTTTCTCAGGGCTTTCAACTTGTTCGTGGACATTGTTGGCAACATGGATGAATGTGTCGAGCCCAACGACATCAAGGGTTCGGAACGTCGCACTTTTCGGCCGGCCAATTACAGGTCCTGTTACAGAATCAACTTCACCGACTGAGTATCCGTTTTTCACCATTTCTTGAACGGTAACAAGGAGACCGTACGTACCGATGCGGTTTGCGATAAAGTTCGGTGTATCCTTCGCTTCAACGACACCTTTTCCAAGTACACACTCAGCAAACTCACTCATAAACTGTAAAACTTGCGGCTTTGTTTCGGAAGTCGGGATGACCTCCAGCAACTTTAAATAACGCGGCGGATTGAAAAAGTGCGTACCAAGGAAATGTGCTTTGAAATCCTCACTACGACCTTCTGCCATCGCATTAATCGATATTCCTGAGGTGTTCGAGGTTACGATTGTTCCTTCTTTCCGATACTGATCGACCTGCTCAAACACAATCTTTTTTACATGTAAGTTTTCAACGACGACCTCAATGATCCAGTCCACTTCACCAAGCTTGTGAAGATCGTCCTCCAGGTTTCCAACTTCAATCATTTCTAGATGCGTTTTCGAACTAAGTGGCGCGGGCTTCTGCTTTAAGAGTTTTTGTTTTGCAGAAGCAGCCAGGCGATTTCGAACCGTTGGATCCTTCAATGTAAGCCCTTTATCTTTTTCAGTTTCCGAGAGTTCTTTTGGAACGATATCAAGCAATATACTAGGAATACCAACGTTCGCTAAATGAGCAGCAATTCCTGATCCCATAACACCTGAACCAATGACTGCCGCCTTTCGAATCTTGTAGGTCATAATGTACCTCCTTCGTCTGAATGAATACTCATTCATTTTTAGAGCAAAAAATTAACCCTTCTAATTCTACTATAAAAAAAAGATTCACTTTTCGCAATAGAAATTTCAGAAAATTAATTTGATTTCGTCTTTTTAGTATATGAAATGCCCGATCACTCTGCTTTTGCTAGAATTTCTTCAATTTGTTTTCTGTGCCGTTGTTCATGATAGCCGATAAAATCGATCCATTGAGCCAATTGCATCTCACCGAAAATCGGATGCGGAAAGGATCGTTTATCAAGGATTGATTGGTCTTCGATGTTTTCTAAAACAGCTTTAAATTTAATTCTGGACTGATGAAGTGCTCCCTTCGCTTCTGCTATTGTTTCGTATCTCCCTGCTGGCACCACATAATCCGGTGCTTCAACTACAGGCCTTGGTCTAGCCGAAAGATGAACTGGATGCTGAGGAGTTTCATGGTCTTCTTGCTGATTCAATGCTTTTACGAAATTCTTTGTAATCACTTTTTCAATCAATATCAGATGTTCGAGCACCTCAACAATAGACCAGGAATCTTCGGATATCCTTCGGTGAGCTTTACCTTCTGGGATTTGATCAATGGCTGAAAGCAGTTGACCCCTTCCCTCTTCAAATATAGTCATATTCACCCTCCCCTCTTTTTAACATACTTTCGACACCACCTATGTATGATTCCTTTTTTTGTAACGGGGATGGTTATTTTATATGCAAGGAAGTGTTGATTATTTGAAGATCGGTATAGATTTCAAGTTCGACTTGTATTTTTCGAATTGGACACGTATTTTCCGAGTTAGACATGTATTTCTCGAGTTAGACATGTATTTCTCAAGTTAGACATGTATTTTCCGAGCTAGCCATGTATTTCAGCTCGCTTTTATTATTTTTATTGAAATGGAACCTATATTACTGATGTTAAAACCTTGTATTCTAGACTTTGGAGCCATATTAGTATAAATTCGTGGTTTGAAGAAGAAAACAGCACAAAGCGAACCGCAGTCTGCTTTGTGCTTGCTCCAATTGATCAGATATCCTACCTATATTCTACTGACCTTCAATAGAGTCGCTTAAATTCTATTTACTTACCAAATACACCTTTTAGCACAAACGCAACGTTTGCGGGACGCTCAGCGAGTCGACGCATAAAGTAGCCATACCAATCGTTTCCGTATGGGACGTAAACTCTCATCTTGTATCCTTCATCACGAAGCTCGCGCTGACGTTCTACACGAATCCCGTATAGCATTTGAAATTCAAATTGATTCTTTGGAATGTTATGCTCCTTCACAACCTCTTTCGTAAACGCAATCATGTTGTCGTCGTGGGTTGCAACAGCCGTATAGTTCCCATTCAATAAATGCATTTTAATGATCTTCTTGAAGTTTTCATCAACGTCACTCTTTTCAGGAAAGGCAACGGATGGAGACTCCTTATAAGCTCCTTTTACAAGGCGAAGGTTCGGATTATATGAATCCAGGTCCTGTATGTCCTCAACGGTTCGATACAAATAGGCTTGAAGCACCGTCCCGATGTTATCATACTCTGACTTCAATTCTTTGAAAATATCAATCGTTGCCTGGCAGCGCGTCTCATCTTCCATATCAATCGTGATGAACACATTATGTTCTCTCGCAGCATCCATGATCCGCTTCATATTAGATAGAACGGTCTCACGACTAATATCCAACCCCATTGATGTAAGCTTCAAGGAAAGCTGTGAGTTCAAATTGCTCTCGGCAATCCCTTTTACAGCATCAATACAGTGATCAGTCATTTCTCTGGCTTCTTGTTCGTTATCGACGAATTCGCCCAGATGATCGATTGTGACAGCTAACTCCTCATCGTTCAGCTTTTTAATGACCTCAATTGAGCTCTGTAACGAAGCACCCGCTACGAAACGTCCTGCACCGAAACGAAGGCCATATTTTTTAGCCATCTTTGTTGCTGCCCTGTTTTTCCCCATAAAAAGAAAGAAGTTTCTTAAGATATTCTCCATCTTTATCCCCCTATACTGAAACCGCATACAAAAGGTTATTCTAATCTATGTGAACGTTATCTTTGAAGGCTTATCGTTCAAGGATATTCTATCATCTTTTCGACAAACTTTTTACTTTTTTCAAAAATTAATTTTTTCCAACAAATGAACTGTTGAAGTTGTAATCGTTTCGGTTAATGTGTAAAATTACACCAAAGCCACCTGAAGGGATCGATTAGCTATATGACCATTGAACAAATAACCGAAATCATCTCAAATAAATTGAAGCTGATTCGAATTGAAAAAGGCTATACACAGGACCGGATGGCCATCGTTCTCGGCTTATCCAAAAAAACACTTGTTCAAATCGAAAAGCATCGAAACCATGCAAATTGGACAACGATTGTAGCGATCTGTGCACTTTTTCGTGATAGTGAAATTCTTCGTACTGCAGTTGGTGGAGATCCCGTTGAACTGGTTGAGATTTTAGCGCACGAAGGAATTGAACGCCCGAAAGATCGTACATTGGGTGGGAAGGTTTGGTGGAAGGATCTTAAAGTCGTCAATAATTACCGTTTACAGCAAAATATGATCAGTAAACACTTCCGTATCCTTGATCAAGAAAACCATCGTTGGTACAGCTCCTTTGATGAAGACGAAGCCCACGACCGTTTAGCTGAGTTCTCAACATCGGAATCATAAAGAAAACTTGGTCCCTAAAGGGATGACCTAAAGACCCTTGTACTTATAATTGGGACTTAAGATTTTCCAATTCGTCGATTTTTACTCCTTATTGAAAAGTTATTCTTTCCTAACGTATAAAGAGACCTAAGTGGAGAAAAAGCAATCTCCTCTCAGGTCCGTTACAACGCGATTTCAGCCCGCTCTACTGTTGGTCCTTGCGGTGTTGTTCATTGCGTTCCTTGATCTCGGAAATGAGTTCCTTCATCCCCTCTTTCGCATCTGGGTATTCATCGTTCCAATGCTTCACGAGTGGGGCCATCGATTTTGACATATATGTATAAAGCGCCCACATCTGTACCTTTTCCTTCAAGTCTTCATCAGCCTCACCGAGTAATAATTCTGTATATTTAGTTAGAAGACCGTCAAATTGGTCTCGCAATTTCTGATCCATTCTAATCACCTCTTTTTCTGTGATTTTAACATACTGAGTTAGATCTGAGCATCATGCTTTAGTACGCCGAAGTTTTAGAGTTAGCGCCGGACATATGGGGATAAGCGCCGAACTTTGAAGTGTAAGCGCCGAAGTATTGCCCCTGAGCGCCGAACTTTGCTCCGTAACCGCCGAACCGAACTAGAAAGTGAGTCATTCGAGCCTATTTTGACCATAATTCCTCTTTTTACGCTCTCTCGTCTAATCATGATTCAAACCAATTATTTTTCATTGCTAATATGGCTGCCTGGGTCCGGTCATGAAGCCCGAGCTTACTTAAGATATTACTCACGTGCGTTTTTACCGTTTTTTCCGTAATAAAGAGTTCAGATGAAATTTCCTTGTTGTTTTTTCCGAGTGTGATCTGGCGTAGAACTTCCTTTTCCCGTGGGGTCAACTCATTGAAATCCCGCTCAGCTTCGGTCTGTTTCGAGCCGGTAGAAACATGATTCAAAAGCTGTGTCGTAGCTGCAGGGTGCAGATGTCTTTCACCCGCATGTACCGCTTTGATCGTCTGTACAAGTTCATCAGGTTCGATATCCTTCAGTTGATAGCCATCCGCCCCAGCCTGCAAAGCCGGCACGACATGGTCCTGATCGGAAAAGCTTGTGAGCACGATAATCTTGACTGCAGAGTCAATCCCCTTGATCCGCTTCGTGGCTTCAATCCCATCCATAATCGGCATCGTCAGATCCATTAATATGACATTCGGCTTTAGTGTACATACCTTTTCCAATGCTTCTTCACCATTACTAGCTTCCCCAACCAACTCGATTTCCGTTTGTGTACTTAGGAAAAATCGTAACCCCTTCCGCACCATCAGATGGTCATCAACCAGTAACACTTTAATCCCCATTTCAGTCCCCTACTTTCCTTTAGAATGTTGTTATACACATCCGATTATTATTAAACGTCCTTTTTTATTGGAAAAATGACGGTAATGACCGTTCCAGCGTCTGGTTCACTTTCGATCGTCAAGGAACCTCCCATGATCTCGGCTCGTTCCTTCATGCTTGATAAACCAAATGACCATGTAGGAGTACCATTCGAAACAACTGTAAAACCGCAGCCTTCATCCTGAATTGAAAACACGACTCGTTCAGCGGACCGTCTTAAATGGAGAGAGGCACGACCCGTTCTTGCGTGTTTATGGACATTGTTCAGTGCCTCTTGACCAATACGCCACATCGTTTCCTCAACTAGCCGAGGTATGTTTCCAACGCCTTCTATGTGATCGATGACTTTCAAGCCAAGGGATTCTCCGTATTTTTTCAATGCAACGATAACTCCATCCTCTAGCCCAGCAGGGCGTAATTGCCAAATCATCGACCTCATTTCAGCTACAACCTCTTTCGAGAGGGATTGCATTTCATCCAGCGATTCGATCAATGTCCCATCGTCGGAAAATCCCTTTACATATTCCTTCAACCCTCTCGCGGTCAAGCCAAGTGAAAACAATTTTTGATTTACGGAATCATGGAGGTCGCGGGCCAACCGGTTTCTCTCCTCAATCAGCGCTAACTCTCTGCCTCTTTCGTAAAGTCGAGCATTTTCAAGCACGAGCGACAAGTGGTCACCAAGTGCTTTTAACACATCTGGATGAATGCTTTTCGAATGGGAAGCTGTATCATTTCCGACCAAGCATCCAATCCATTCGTCACCGATCTCGAGCGGTATCACAAATGCATGATCCAATGATAAGTTAAACTGTTCAACATCTTTCCAGAAGGATGGGCATTTCAGTATGTCGTTTGGAGAGCTGTTTTCCTCGATCCTGTAACGTTTGTGCACGTTTTTAGAAGCTCCGCCATGATAAATCGATCTTAACGCAAGGACATTCTCTTCTTTTATTAAAAAGCTTAGAGATTCAAGCTGAAAAACACGGCCGATCATATCCACTGCATATTGGGGGAGAAGGTGGATATCGTTCATCTTCCAAATCGCACGGCTGATTTCATCCAGCTTCGAATATTGCTCGGCACGTTCCTGTTGTGCCTCATAGAGCCGTGTTCGTTTGATTGCAGTCCCGATCTGAAAAGCAACCGACTGCAACAAATCCAACTCCTCTTCTGTAAATTCATTTTTCTCAGGTGCTGCGATGTTCAGGACACCGAATTTTTCCCCACCAGCAATTAACGGTACCGTTGCATGGTGCGTAATCGCTTTCGTATCGCCCCAGTCATGTTCGATTGCATCCTCAATCCGCTTACAGTTGATGATGTTCACTGCTTTTTGAAGGCGTCCGTCCCAAATTTTCTCAAGGCACCAGCAGCTCCCTTGACACATTGGCTCCTTATCGCCCCAAGACAATGCTGGAGGAAGGTTGACATCCGCCACAAAGGAATAGATCGGCTCATCGTCAATTAAGAAAATCCAGCCTGTAGACAGCCCAGTGACCTCCAGAAGCTTCTCAAGGACTGATTGAAGAACTTCTCTCAAATCATTTGATTGATTCAATGTTTCCGCAATGACTTTTAACGTATTAACCCTCGACAATATCCATTCCTCCCGTTTCAAAATGATCCGAATCAAAAATACCGCCCTCTATGGCTCTCTAATTTTAGATTACCATAAAAAGACGGTTAGATTGGAATGAGATACTGCGAAAATCTGAAATTTACTGCGAAACCAAAAAAGGTGTTGATCAGCTTACGCCAGACATCATTGCCATGTATGCAAGACCGGATGAAGCGAGTCCGAACAAGACACCCGTCCACACAGGCCAGCGCTTTATAATTGAGAATGTCGTGAAAATCAGCATCGATACTGCCCCAACAGCCCACAAAAGAACATCAGAAGCAAACGCAAAGGAAATCACCGTTTGCTCATCAATCGTTCCAGTAAACCATTTTAAAAACAGTGGAGAAGGTGCATTTTGCAGAAGAGTTGTCCACACCTCGTGAGGGGGTGTTTGCATTGATAAAAATCCCGTAACCCCAAAAACGACAAGGATGATGATCGACTCCCCTTGAAGCGACCTTTTCACGTTTACTGTTCCGCTTTTCTGCAATGACTTTTTTAAAAAGAAGCCATGCAATGCCGCATAGACTAGTACTGGTATTAACAAGAGATGCTTGATCAAAAGCGCTTGTCCATAATTAAGCACCCAAGAATCGATGTACTGAGGTGCAACGATTTCCGTCAGGAGCAGCCCACCGCCCGAAAGCACGAGAACAGCACCTATCGAAAACGGAGTATACCATTTTAAAAATGGAATCCATTCCGTTCGTTTGTTGGACCACCACGCTACATAAAAAAGGATGCCGATCCACGCTGAAACTGCGACGACGTGAAAAAAATGGGCGAAAAATCCAAGAATTGGATACAGTGACGCAGCATGACTTGCAAACGAATAAGAACTAATTAATACGACCGTTAAAAACGACCCAAGTCTCGCGTAAAATGTGTTGTCATGTAGTTCGTTATTTTTAATTAAAAGGAACAGCACGAAGGCAATTAAAATACTCCCAAGCCAAGCCTTCCCAATATCAAATGTAAATAAAACCGAAGTGAACGTTTCCCAATACCCGATACTTTGTGAAAGATATTGGATGATTTGCAAAAGGAACATGAACATTAGGATCGGGACTAACACTATCGACCATAACAACAGTTCTTTCGGTACAATTACATTTGGTTTCTTTGATTTTGACACAGATTCAAGCAATAACCCGCCAAGTAATAGGGAGAATACGACATAAATAACTCCCTTGAAAAAGATGATCATTCAGAGCCCTTCTTCTGAAGCATCCACCAGACAAGGCCAATTCCAGCAACGATAAGAACAGCTGCAATCGCAATTACTGTATTCGAAAGTTCGTTTTCATTAGTGGTTTGTTCGTTTGGATTTTCTTGTGCAGTATCATTGTTTGCATCATCATCCGTCTGTTGATCCGTAGATGGCTTATCTGCTTCTTCCTTAGGTTCTGCTGCTTCATCCTCTTTTTCAGGAGAATCCACCTTAACAGTAAATGAAAACTCTCCGTCTACCACGTGACTATCCTCACCAACAATTTCATAGTGCACCGTATACGTTCCCGATAGCAATGACTTAGAAAGTTGTCCAAGCATGAGGTTGTCCTGAAGGCTTACAGAACTGACTTCCACCTGTTCTCCAGTGTCTGATGTGATTGTAAGTGTACTGCCTTCTTTTATTGATGTATTGAATTTCAGTGTGACAACATCAACTGAATATTCGACTGTTTCTCCATCTGCTGGAGTTGATCCCTCAAGTGATGAATGGGCGGACGACACAACAGGATTGACTATAAGCGTTGATATAATGGTTGCAATAATTATTAGATATTTAAACATAGAAGTTCGTTTCCTTTCGATTAAGCTTTCGAATCCATATTACCACCTGTGCTCTCGGGATTCTACCTCGTTCACATAACGTTCCTTTTTAGGAGCATCTACTTACATAAGTAGAAATTTATCATTCTTTCTTTTTAAGTATCATCCACTCGACAATCATGAAAATAAGGAAGTAGTCCACCCCATATATTTACATTGAATGCTTCCTCCACCATTTTACCTCTTCCTTCTGGAAGGGAAAATCCATTTAACATATAGTAGGCTAGCAGCAATACTGGTACTAGTACACGTCCGCTGACAGTGCTTCTAAATGAAATCTTAAAATTATCTTAAAAATAAAGGGGATTTAAATTATACTTTTTTTAGATTTTGTTTAGTGTTTATTTAGAAATGCCCACTATCATAAATTAGGAAAGACATTCTCGCTAGGATATTTGGCCTGTTATGCTTATTCACTTTTCAAGTCAAATAACCAAAACCTGCATTAATGAAGGGAGTAAATAAACGTGGAAGTAAAGAATATGAAAAACAAATTGTCTCCTGTAACCAAGCTTCATGCTACTGGACTTCTCATGGCTTCATTGGGAATCCTAATCCTGTATCTTGTAGGCCTCCCGGGTTTTCCTAGGATCCCACCAGGTCCTATCATCCTCGGTATGGCCGGCATCCTGGTTATCGCTATTGCTCCTCAGTGGAAGTGGATCCTCATTATAAGCGTGATCGCTGCATTGTTCGTCTCAGTTGGAGGTATCATTGAAGGATCTAGTTGGGGGCGCCTGGCCAAGGCAGATGACTTCGGTCCGTTTATCGGTACCGCGTTCAGTGGTTCGGACTAGCGGCAGCGGTAATCTTTGGTGCGGTCGCACTTATACAGATTTTTATACGAACAAATGATCAGACCTGATATTATAGATTTTACGGTTTATACGGCTGTAGGAGGCATCTTCCCCTAAAACGACAAGTCTTTACACAAAACTCGTCAAAGACAAACAATAAAGCAGAAGGAGTCAGGCTCCCACCATTTGAATGGAAGGGTCTGACTCCTTTTCATCTTTTATCAATCCTGTTTGATTTTCGCATACATACTCAGGTCATGATAATTCCCGCCACTGTACGCGTAATCTTTTAGTAACCCCTCATTCTTGAACCCAAGTCTTTCAACCAACCGGATCGAGCTTTTATTTTGCGGTGAAATGAGTGCGCCGATGCGATGCATGCCAAGCTCAGAATACCCATAATCTAAAATCGCCCGAGCTGCCTCTTGCATATAACCCATCCCCCAATAATCTGGTGAAAGCTCATAGCCGATTTCTGACCTGAAATAACGATGATGCCAGTTATGATAGCCACATGTCCCAAGAAACGCATTGTCTTCCTCTCTGACAATCGCCCACCTATATACCGTGCCATGTTCAAAGCCGACACGATATTTTTGAATCAAGTCCCCTACTTCCTCTTTTGACTTGATCGGATCCATTCCGTAATAAGTAAGTACGTCAGGATTTGAAAAAATCATGAATATCGCCTCAAGGTCATCTTGTGTTATTTCTCTTAAAACGAGCCGCTCAGTATAAAGCTTAGGAAATTCTTTCATATAAAATTACCCCCTATTTCTCTCTCATATGCGTGTTCAAAAGGTAGATGAAGCACATCCCCTTGAAGTTGAAGACTAGTAGAAATTCCTTAAGATAAAACTATATTTCACATTGAGGTAGAATATTCCTTTATTCAATCGGGATTATTTCGAATATACATAAAATAAAGCGGTGTAACGTTACTGTTTTCCCATGCTTTTTTACCAAAAAAGAAAGGTTTTTTATAGGTTATAAAGAAATAACATTATCACATGCCAGTTGTACAATTGCATAGGGGGTAGAGTAGAAATTGTTTCATAAACAACGTAGAAAAATTATTAAAAAACCTACGCGGGAAACAGAATATAAGCTCGGCCTTTTCGGAAGTATTTTCGGGTTTCTCATGTCCTGTTATTACTTTGTATTCATAGGTTCCTACCACGATATGACAAATGCAATCCTTTCAAGCCTTTCAGGAGTGATTGCTTCAATCGTTGCTTACCTTTGTCTGAAACTAGTCGATTATGAAACGCGAAAATTCGCGATTATTATTGCAATCTGTTCCATCTGGGGCTTATTAAGTGTTCGATTCTTTTACTTCATCCCCGCCTTACTTTTGTTATCGGCAAGCTTTCTATGTTTTTGGAGGAAAAACAGAGAGATCCGTATAATTAAATAGTACGATAAAGAAAACTTGGCTAGCGCCAATAGTGTAGGCGATCACCCTAGTTGCACTTATACTTGGGACGTAAACTTTTCTCCAACGTCGGTAATTCTTCTTGCTGAAAAGTTATACTTTCCAAACGTGCAAAAAATAGCAGCAACCGCTAAAAGGCTGCTGCTGCTTAATTATTATTCAGAAATTTTAAACGGGTGATCGGTTTTCATCTTTGATATTGATCGACTCTTTCGTTTCATCATCATCCTCATTGCTCGTCTTAAGGTGAACCTCTTTTAAAAACAAGACGAGGGTCAATGCAATAAGCATCGTACATGCCCCGAACAGGAAGGCACCGCTTAACGCATTACTTAAGGCTTCCTTCATAACCGACATCAATTGGTTAAAAATAGCGATTTGCTCCTCAGGCATTTGTTGTTTGAGCGCTTCAATTCTCTCTGGGTCCATGAGTAATTTAGGGTCTTTCAACTCCTGCAGTTTTCCAGAAGGAGACGACACACCGATTGCGTTCATTTTCTCGGACATGATCAAATTCATGATTGCCCCCATTATAGAAACCCCGATCGTTCCACCAAGCTGTCGAAACAACTGAACAGAGGAAGTAGCAACACCGAGGTGCTTGTAAGCGACAGCATTCTGTACGGTAATCGTAAAAATCGGAAAGCTGACCCCAAGCCCGAGGCCGATTATAATTAATCGATAAATAACATCCATATTTGTACTATCGACTTGCAATGTCGTCAACGAAAAGATTCCGGTCCCCATTATGAGTAAGCCAAGGATCGCCATCTTCTTGTACTTCCCCGTTTTTGTAATCAATTGACCGACAATCGTGCTTGATACGACCATACTCAGCATCATCGACATCATAATAAAACCGGTTGTTGTCGCGGACGTCCCGATTACCCCTTGGATAAAGAATGGCATATACATGATCGCACCGAACATCGCCATACCGATCAACAAGCCTATCGCATTCGAGATTGTAAATACATTGTTTCGGAATAGATCAAGAGGCAGTACTGGGTTTGAAACACGGTTTTCCGCATATAAGAACACAATGAGTGAAACGAGCGATAAACCAAATAGACCAATGATTTGAACAGACAACCATTCAAATTCGTTTCCTGCCCATGAAAATGCGAGCAATAACGGGATAATCGTCGTCGATAAAAAGAGTGAACCAAGGAAATCAATTGAGCCATGCTCCTTTTTCGGCACACTAGGGAATAAGCGCAAGATCAATATAAATGCTACAAAACCTACCGGTAAAAAGATCCAGAAAATCCATTTCCATGCGAAGTGGTCCACAATATAACCACCCATCGTCGGACCGAATACACTAGCAAGACCGAAGACAGCACTCATCAATCCTTGCCATCTCCCCCGTTCACGAGGTGAAAACAAGTCACCAATCGAAGCGAATGCAGTGGAAAAAATCATTCCGCCTGCTAGTCCCTGGATTCCACGATAAATAATGAGTGTAAAGATTGATTCAGCTGTTCCGCATAGGAAGCTTGCTACTATGAATATTCCGAGACCAAGCAAGATAAATGGCTTTCGCCCATACATATCGGATAGTTTTCCAACAAGAATCGCGGTCACACTTGAGGCAAGCATATATATAGTAAAAATCCAGCTAAAATACGCCATTCCACCTAAATCTGCAACAATTTTAGGCATAGCTGTTCCTATAATGGTTTGATTAAGAGCCGCGAACAACATGGAAGCAAGAACGGCCACCATAATTGTAATTTTCCGGCGAAGTGCTAAATGTTCCATCAAAAATTCTCCTATTCTTCATGTGATGAATAGTTTACTTAATGAACTATTGAAAAACAGATGCGCCCTGCCTAGGTGCGTCTAGCGCTGGAGATTCTGACACATAACACTTTTTTGTGTTTGTGGAGGAATCGAAGCGACCTTGAGCATCTGGACACTTTAGACATTACATCAATGTCATATTTTATATAAAAAAATTGGCATAATCGTGAGACGATGCCAAAAATCACATTTAAGTAATCTTAGAGAACAATTGAAGCAGATTCTCCATTTCTTCATCTGATAGCTGTTGAAACTTCTCTTCCATATACTCATGCTTTCGGACCTCGAGTAACTCAACGATTTTCTGTCCCTTTTCAGTAATGCAAAGATATATGACTCGACGATCATCCTCTGCCCGTCTCCGTGTTACGAGCTCACGCTGTACAAGACGATCTGTTACAGCAGTAATATGGCTTGTTGACACATTGAATTCTTGAGAAAGCATCGAAGTCATGACTTGATTTTTTTCCATGATAAACTTTAAGTAGGTAAATTCCGTTGATGTGATTTCTTCCTGAAACAAGTCATTGAGTTCACGACGGAACATACGGAATACCGTACGAAAGCTTTTTTCTAGATCAAGTATTAACTGCTGACGATTGATCATAATCCACCCACACATTTCAGAATCGTTCTATGTTTACCCCTCCTATCATACCAAAGTTGTATAGGATTCGAAACCTATTCCTTTACGGTCACCACTATAAAACATTTCCACAATTTGCTATAATGGTATTGTTTAAAAGGGAGAGGAATCCTATGGGGTCACAAACGATTAATGTAGAATCTATTCATGTAGGGAAACCAAAAACGATCCGGGAAGGAAATAATCCTGTAAAGTCAGCAATCTTCAAACAAAAGGTTGTATCTGAAAAAGTCTATTTGTCCAAACTCAATTTTGATGGGGATGAACAAGCGGATAAAATCAACCACGGCGGTCTTGATAAAGCGATTTGCGTCTACTCCATCGACCATCATCCATATTGGAAAACGATACTGAATAAACAGCTTGGTGCAGGTGCATTTGGAGAAAACATGTCCGTTCAAGGAGTGACTGAAGAAGACATTTATATCGGTGACCAGTTTCGGCTCGGTGAAGCAATCGTTGAGGTTTCACAACCTAGAAGACCCTGCTTTAAGCTTGGGATCAAATGGGGTGAACCAAAGCTTGCCCAGTATGTACAAGAAACTGGATATTCTGGATTCTACTTTCGTGTACTTCAAGAGGGATCGGTTACATCTGGCGACCAATTAGAAAAAATAGCTGAACATCAAGGGAAAGTATCAATCGCCTACATGAATCAAATCGTGTACCATGATCCAGAGAATGTAGAAGCAACGGAACAGCTTGTTCAAATAGACAAACTTGCAGATAGCTGGCGCAGCGGACTTATTAAACGCCTAGATCAATTGAAAAATGCTTGAAGACGGTACGATTCGTACTCTTTGATGACCTCGAGGTGGACGCTTTGCAATAAAATGGAAGCGCTTACCGAAAAGTCGTTGACCATGACCCTTGTTTTACTATGTTTACGTGAGCTTTTTTCATTACTTTGATTCGTTACTTCGGGCTACCCATGTGTAATTCGACCTAAATCCTCCCTGTTTGGTTATGAAATTCGCACGATTTATATTATACTAATATTGATTGTGTAAAAGGTACACCGTCTTACAGGACGTAAAATGAATCAACGTGGTCACTCCAATTTCTGTTGTGATTTCGCTGATAGTTTTGTTTTGAAGGGAAGAGTTTAGATGAATATCAGCTTTTACTTACTGCCTAAAAGTGAAGTAAAGTTCTTAAATCCAGAATCCACTATTCGTCAAGCCCTCGAAAAAATGTCGTTTCATAAATACACGTCCGTACCCCTTGTTGATGATGAAGGAAAATATGCTGGCACCTTAACTGAGGGTGATTTGCTATGGAAATTGAAAGAGGATCTTGAAAAGGAAGAAGAGTATGATGAAGTACAAAAAGTCCGCTTAACGGATGTTCCAAGACGGGTTAAAAACATTCCAATATCGATTAATGCTGATATGGAAGACTTGATAACACTTGCAACCGACCAAAACTTCATTCCGATTACAGATGATAATGGGCATTTTATCGGAATCATCCGCCGCAGAGATATCATAAAATACTGTGCAAGCGTCATTTGGGAAAAAAACGAAGCAGAAAAAGCTTGACACCGATACAGTATGAAAAGCTCTAGCACCTAGACGTTAGAGCTAGACAATGAAAAACGAAAGCATCTTGTACAGACATGAAAAAGAAAAGAAAGACCTGATGGAGGCGTTCTAGCCAACTCCATTCAGGTCTCTCTTTGATTAGAACAGTTTTATCTTTTCACCCCGACATCACAGCTTAATTTCCATTAAACTCCGCCCTCTTTCGTCAGCTGGGTCCACGTTTCTCCTCCATCGGTTGTCTGGAAAACATTATTTTTCGCGGTAATGAAGGTGATTTCATCCTTTTTCTGTGGATTCTGAGCAAGGAATGAAATCGTTTCCTCTTTTCCTATTTCCGGTAACTTCCACTCTTTCAAGTCACTTTTATCCGATAAGGATTGTTCGTATAACTTACCTTGAGCTGTAGCATAAAATAAAGACTTCTCGCTGAAGTGTGCGGCCATTACAATAGCACTCTTCGTAAATCGCTCAAAATTGTCGCCGTTATCGGTCGAAACATAGACACCATCATTGGACGTCAGCCCGATCATACTTTTATCAGAAGGATGTGCAAAAAGAAACGCTACGTTTTGTGGGAGCCCCTTCAATTCACTCTTCTTCCAATCCGCACCATCATTCATGCTGTAATACATACCAACGTCAAGCTGATCGTTCGGGTGTTCATTAAACAGATAGATCGCCCTACTCTTGTATCCAACGGTCATATAGTGAAAGTCAGATTGACCGGTAAATCCGAGCTTCTCTAAACGTTCTCCCCCATTTGTTGATTTCACAAGACCAATCGGATTAGGCAAGTCCGACCCTTCACCTGGATGTCCACTAGAATAGAATCCATTTTCAGTGGCGGAAAATCCCATAAAATCATGCTGGTTATCCTTAGGGCGGTACCATTGTTCATCCTTAACAGCAACCAATCCGCCATGGGAAGCGATGAATACCGTATTATCACTGCCTGCATAACCGAGTCCGTGTATGTGATCTACCTGAAACTCGTCCACCATTTTATAATAGTCAGATTGATCCACCGCAAAATTTGTTTCTGACTCAGTATGTTCAACTGATTCCTCTGTATTGTTTTCCTTTTTATCAGAAGCTTCCTCATTGGTAGCTTGGTCTTGATTACCACACCCAGTTACAACCAATAACACTGCTAGCAGAAGCGCTGCCGTCCATTTCATTTTCATTTCATCGTCACCACCCAATATTCATTCCGAAAATCATATTATTACCATAGCATAATCCAAGCCCTAAGGCCTTTTCCATTTTTGTCTAACTTTCAACAGTTGATTTTTTCGGAAAAAACCTTGGGTTTCTAATGCAATTGATTTTGGCCTTTTTACTGTTGAAATCGGTTTCTATTCTAAAAACTTTTAGTGCTTTTTCTAACAAATTTATAAATTGACATTACTTCTAGTTTCTCCCTTCATCATATACAACTAGTTTAATAGGCCTAATAAAAGCCAATCAAGTTTCTCTCGAAAATCTTATAAAGTAAACCTGTTTAAAACAAAACAAACGTGTCAACAATTCTATTAACGTATGAAAGGGGGTAAAGAATGGTTTTTAAAAGAAGAAAATCGCAATCAGCAAAATCAAAAAAGGAAGATTTTTCTATTCGAGTATTTACAAGTCTTGAAAAGAATATTGAAAATATTCAAAAACTATTAGATTCTCCTAATGATTTAACAATAAGGAGATTTGCTTTAGGGAATACTATGAATTCATGTTCAGTTATTTTTATAGATGGATTAGTGAACAAAAAATTAATTCACGATAAAATTATCCAAAATATTCAATTAGAAATTGGACAACAACCGGATGATTCAACTGAATCAAAAGCGGATCTGTTTGAGGTTATATCTAAGAAAGTCGTCTCTGTTAGTGATGTTAAAAAAGCTACTACTCTAGATGATGTATCACTAGCTATCCTTTCCGGAGATACAGTTTTTTTCCTTGATGGTCTAGCTCAAGCATTAATCATCGGAAGCAAAAGCTGGGAAAGCCGCAGTATAGAAGAACCGATTACAGAAGCATTAATACGCGGTCCCAGAGATGGGTTTACAGAAAACTTACGTACCAACACCGTTCTTATTCGTCGGAAAATTCGAGATCCCAATTTGCGTTTTAAAGAGTATAAAATTGGTAGACGTTCAAAGAAAAGTCTTATTGTCGCTTATATTGATGGGATTGTAAACCAAGATATTGTAAAAGAAGTCAAACGTAGACTTGATACGATTGACATGGATGACGCCCCAGAATCAGGCTATGTAGAACAATGGATTGAAGATAGTTTCTTGTCACCTTTTCCACAGATTCAAAATACAGAAAGACCTGACAAAGTAACATCAGCCCTATTGCAAGGGAAAGTCGCGATTGTTTTAGATGGAACGCCCTTTGTACTGATTGCTCCCATTACATTTGGAAATACTTTGCAGTCACCTGAAGATTATTATGAACGATGGATGGTTGGTACTGTTATTAGACTTTTAAGGTATTTGGCGGCTTTTATAGCGGTATTTTTGCCTTCACTATACATTGCACTCGTGTCATACCACCCAGGGATGATTCCATCGAAATTAGCCTTTTCGATTGCTGCTACAAGAGAAGGAGTCCCATTCCCTGCCTTTATAGAAGCACTTTTGATGGCAATTACGATGGAGTTATTGAGAGAGGCGGGAATTCGTTTGCCAAAGCCTATCGGGCAAACGATTGGGATTGTGGGAGGTCTTGTTATCGGAGAGGCGGCGGTTTCAGCGGGGATTGTGAGTCCAATTATGGTCATTGTCGTGGCAGTCACGGCAATTGCCTCCTTTTCTATCCCTTCGTACAGTGTTGCTATTTCCTTTAGAATCATCCGTTTCGGGTTTATGTTTGCTGCGGCTATTTTCGGACTTTATGGAATCATTCTCTGCTATATTATGTTAAATATTCATATTGCTAACTTGAAAAGTATTGGTGTACCTTATTCTACATTATTTGCTCCTAGTTTCAATGGGGACTGGAAGGATCTCATTTTGCGTGCCCCGATTACAATGTTACCGAAGCGGCCGAGGTATATGCAGACCGAAGATGAGAGACGCATTGAGAAAGGAGGATCATCAACATGAAGTCGTTTGAATACGGGGATGAAGAAATTGGTGTAAAAGAAATATTATTTTCTGTTCCTGGTATGGTCATTGGAGTTGGGATTTTATCACTGCCACGTTTACTTTCTACGGCCACCAATTTCTTAGATGGGTGGATATCGATTATCATCGGAGGAATTGTAGCCATTTTTTTTACATGGATTGTGGCAAAACTAGCATCACGCTTTCCCAGACAGACGTTTTTCACTTATGCATCTTCAATCATATCAACCCCAGTTGCTTTTGCTTTGACTTTGATGATGTCCATCGATCTTTTGTTATTTACGGCCTATGAAATTAGGTCTATCGCGGTAATATCGAAACATTACTTGTTTGACCGTACCCCTGTTGAGGTTATTTCTTTTACTTTTCTCCTTGTCGTGGTCTATGCGGTTTCTAATTCAAGAGTAGCTATACTGCGTCTGAATGTAATGTTCTTACCTATAATCTTTTTTGTTGCACTCTTGGTATGTGTAATGAACATTAAACTGTTTGAAATCAGCAATTTACTTCCCGTCTTTCAATCAGAATGGACCGGATACTTACAAGGAGGAAAAGAAAGCTTCTTTTCTTTTGCGGGTTTTGAAATTCTTTTGTTTTATATTGCCTTAATGAATCAGCCGAAAAGAGCGCCGAAATTTGCAGCACTGGGAATGTCAATTCCTCTCTTCTTATATTTGGTTTTACATCTCACGACGATAGGTGTCTTTTCCTATCAAGTAACAGCTAGTTTAACATACCCGACAATAGAATTAGCAAAAGAAGTGGTCATACCCGGTGGATTTTTTGAACGCTTTGAATCAATTTTTTTTACGATCTGGATCATGGCCATTTTCATAACCACAACAATGGCATTCGATGTAACATTAATAGCATTAAGCTCTCTCTTCAAGAAAATCAAAAAGAGAACATGGATCATAATGATTACACCGGTAATTTACCTTGCTGCTATGCTTCCTCAAAGCTATGCCGAGTTAGGAAAGTTTGGTTCGTTTATTAGTTATACGGGACTAACAATGTCAGTTGTAGTACCAACATGTTTGCTAATCATGGCTAAGCTTAGAGGGGTGAAAAGCGATGGATAAACGAAAGCTCTATGTGATTCTGTTTTGGTTTTTACCCATCCTACTTACTGGATGTTGGGACCGGGTTGAAATTGAAGAACGTGGCTTTGTAATCGGAACGGCTATTGATATTTCAGGTGAAACTATTGAACAGGTTGGGAAACATGAATTAATGATGACCAATCAATTCGTCGTACCCGGTGGATTGGGTAGTTCATCCCAAAGAGGTGGTGGTGAACAAAAAGCATTTTTCAATCTTTCAACCACAAAGGAGAGTATGTTTGAAAATAGCCAAAAAATGGCATCCCTTACAAGTCGTTCACCCTATTATGAACACTTAAAGATGATTATTATTTCGAATGAGGTTGCTCAAGTTCCCGGTGCATTTGAAAATGTACTTGATTTTTTTCTTCGGGATCATGAGATGCGAAGGAGTACGAAAGTAATGATATCAGAGGGGAAAGCGAAAAATATAATAGGAATTGAACCCCAGAATGAAAAACTTCCCGTTATGTACCTTGATTCAATTGCGGAAAATGCCTATAAAAATGCTGAAATGTTACAAGCAGTAAGAATTGGAGATATCCATGAACATTTAATAGAGCAAAGCAGTTATGTCATTCCAAAAATAACATTAACCAATGCAGGGGCAAAAATCAAAGGAGGGGCGGTTTTCCATAGACATAATAACCGAATGATCGATACCATTAATGAAGAAGAAACAAAAGGATTAAATTTTATTACTGGAAAAACACAAGGTGGAAGTATAAAAACAAACCTAGAAGGTCAATTAGTAGTATTTGAAATTAGTGGTGCGAAGAGTCGTATAGAGGCTAAGATTAAGAACAAAGAAGATATCAGTTTCTCTATTTTGATTCAAATGGAAGGAAAAATAGTTGAATCCTTTTCAAATCTAGATTTTACAGACACAGAGATTCTAAACAAGATAGAGAAAAAACTTGCTAAAGAGGTTGAACGATTAGCGAATTTGGCGATCAATAAAGCGCAGGAAGAATTAAAAACGGATTTTTTAAGGTTAGCACCTTTATTTAGACAACAACACTATGGCAAATGGCGACAAATCAAAGATGATTGGGATCATGGGAAGAACTATTTTGCACAAAGTCAGATAAATGTCGAAGGACGAGTAATCATTCGTACATCAGGATCCATTCTTTCCACTGAAACAGGAGGGTGAATGAGACAATGTTGGAAAACATTTTAGACAGGTTCCCACCGTATTTAATCATCTTTAGTACTATTCTTTCATTTTTAATTCCCTGGACTTTCTATAAAATCTCAGACAAATTACATGATTATGGTGACCCCCCATGGAAGAAAAACAGTAGAAAGTAAGTAAAGCCTTGCCACTCGTTTTTCCGTGTTCGAAAGGGTATCATATGTGTAGTGAGTTAAGCTTCGGGGGGAAGACGGATGAAACCAACACGACAGTTTTTATTATGTATCACAATGATTCTTTGCTTTGGGATTGTTTTCTTTTCAGAACAGCCCACTTTTATAAAAGGAACAGCAGCGACCCTTTATGGTGCCATCGCCCTTTCGATTTGTTATGTGCTGATGCTCGAAAACCGATCACCTTATAAAACGTTACTTTGGATATATGCCATCCTATTTTTCCCTATTATCGGATATATCTTCTTCATTTACTCGGGTCAATTGCAGGTAAAGGGGCACTTGTTTAAACAAAAACGTCTACACGATTATGAACAGGCGCAAATAATGCACCATGAGAACCGCTCTTCTGAAAAATGGACCCATTTGCATGAATCAGAACGAGAATTTTCAAAATTGATCACAGCGTTAAGCAATCAGACAATCAGTTTCTCCTCTCAGACAGAGATTCTTAAGAATGGAGATGAAAAATTCCCGCGTCTACTACAAGAGCTCCAAGCAGCAACTGATTTCATCCATATCGAATATTACATCTTCCGTTCCGATCGAATCGGAAAAGAGATCATTGCCGTTCTTTGTAAAAAAGCAAAGGAAGGGGTTGAGGTCCGATTTTCCTATGATGGGATTGGCAGTCTCACTATGTCGGATGGTGATATCAGTCACTTAAAAGAATCCGGCGTAGAAGTATATAGCTTTTTACCGATCCGTAAAGGGTTTTTCAATCAAAAATTCAATTTTCGAAATCACAGAAAAGTTGTTGTGATTGACGGGAGAATCGGATTTGTCGGTGGATTGAATGTCGGTGATGAATATTTAGGACGAAACCCGGATTTTGGTTTTTGGCGCGATACGCATATGCTCGTAAAAGGAGAAGCCTTACGTGACCTTCATCGGGTCTTCCTTTTGGATTGGAATTATGTAAGTGGGGATTCATTATTAACAGAGCGGTATTTATCTGTACAGCCTGCGGAAGATGAAGGCGGAGTCCAGATTGTGCCGAGCGGTCCCGATACATCCCAGGGTGTTATGAGCTATTTGTATTACAGCATGATCACCTCCGCAAAAAAGTCAGTTTGGATCGTAACTCCCTACTTTATACCGAGTAAGGAGATTCGGACTGCACTGTTGATTGCTGCTGTTAAAGGTATTGACGTCCGGGTCATGGTTCCAGAAAAGAATGATGGTTTTCTTACACAATATGCAACCCGCTCCTACTTTAGTGAGCTTTTGCAATACGGCGTGAAGGTTTATACGTACCAAAAAGGATTTCACCATCAAAAGACGATTATCGTTGATGAATCTTATGCAACATTAGGGACGGCAAATGTCGATTTACGAAGCTTCCATCTTAATTTTGAAGTGAATGTATTCATGTTCCGGACACCTACCGTCCAAACACTCGTTTCTCACTACCTCGGAGATATTAAGAATGCCATCGAGATTGATAAAGAAGCCCACTTCAAACGTGGAATGGCGGTACGGACAAAGGAATCCTTTTCCCGATTGTTTTCACCTGTCCTTTAGACTGTTTGAAGTATTTTCGTGGTTCGATTGCGCGATATGAACTGGGTGATCCATATCCCCTTTTTCAGGTGTCGGCAATGGTGATGGTGTCGGATAAGGTTTTTTGGCATTAGGAATCTCTTTCGGATGTGGGAACGGTGGCTTTGCATTCGGAAGTGGTGAAACGACAAGCGGTTTGTCTTCACCTTTAACATACGATTCAGGCTTATTTTGCCCTTTTTTTTCAGGTAAAGTGTCTGGATGTCCGCTAAAGCTCAGCAATAATATAGTTAAGAACGACAAGAGTTTCATTAAGAACACCCCACTCTCATCATACCATTTTTTGGGTGCTGGGAGTGGGTTTTTTCTCTTTTTCATTTTTCAAAGCAAACCGTACATACTAATGTAAAACGACTATATTTCAAAGGATGTGTTCGTATGGTAGGTTGGATTTTTCCAATCGGTTTCTGGTTTATTGGCCTCCTTATTGCTGCAAGTCCTGGTATTCTGTTCCGTACCTTAGAAAGTGAAAAGGAAAAACTGAGAAAGGAGGCAGATGAGACGAAGGACCGTGACCACAGCGCTTCAATTTTGTTCATTGTTGAAGAGAAGATTTTAAGTATGATTAATTGGTGGTCGTTCACATTGGGGACTTCGATCGTTGCTGCCTTCTTCATTACGTTCGGGTTTGTTGCGTTAAGCTTCGTCCTCACCTGGTAGGCTTTTGAGCAGCTTGTCTATATTCACGTACCACCGCCCTGTTAGGCTGTATCGTTGCACGGTCAAATTCAGCTTTTTCTTCATCAGCCCTTGGTCTGTTTTGTACATGACCTTTACCGGGTATTGGGTCATTAGTATATTTGTGGGTGCATCTTCCGATATCGGCTTAGCAGGATGAATGAAAAACACTTGCTTCAGCTTTTCATCGCTGAGCCTTTTTTCTATTGTTTTTCGAACAATCGAATGATCCTCCTGGTTGACCGCATTCATAAAGACATCTGCAAGTTGTTCACTGTTAGCTTTTTCAATATAATGATCAAGCTTTCCTGCTGCTTTTAAAATCATCAACTGATGGGTCGGGTCTTCCTTCCTCGATGTATGTGTTGTACTCCCCGGCAAATGAATGCAGAAATGCCCAGGAAAGTTATTGACCAGTGCTCCTGCCCCGTGTGGCATTCCGTGCATGGAGGCAGCAATAACATGGCCATCCTTCATAATATAAATCGCCCTTCTCTTCCAGCTCCATTTTCCATTATAGATGGCCTTCATAATTGCCGTATCAGTCTTTGTGAGCGGTTGAACATCAGCATGCTTAGAACCCGCTCTTCTCTGCACCTTGAAAAATAACCCTGTTTCTATGTCAATCACCTCAAATTCAGAACCCTTCGGAATGATTGATTTTGTTTCCTCCCAGGTTTTCAATTCAATGTGATCAGGGATATGTGTTCCATCATCAAAGATCGACGGAAGGTTTTCTACCTCAATTCCTTCTTCTGCAAATACAATGTGATTCGAACCCACTAAAATCAATGCACTTATTAACGTAACCCAAATAACTTGCCGCATTTTCATATTTTATCTCCGTTAGTCTTTTTCATTATTGTTTTGTCAAAATAAATGCGACTATAACAGGTAAATATTGTCCACGCGATTCCAATAATTAGAGCCGTTGATTAAACTTGAAGTGGAGATGCTATAACAGAAGCTTTTTTAAGCTTAGTACCTGGTGCTGACCGGGACCTTTTAATACCAGCAGTTGAGATAACCGTCTTAATCGTTCATTTGAGCGAATGCAAAAGCATCATGCTGATTAAATCCTGAATAGCATTAAAGGAGGTTTTCTTCATGAAGGAAAAACAGCCAAAAAAACGCAAAACAGTTGAAATCGAACAGCCAGCAATTCCAGAGGTGGACCACCGAACACTCCACCCTGGGGTTAAGGAAGAACAGGAGCAAGGATTGATGAAGGACATGTACGACGATAACGACTTAGGTGAAAAACAAATTCAAGGATAAACTCGAGAAAACAAAAAAGGACTGAATTCCGGTCTAGACACCGAATTCAGCCCTTTTTTTCAATCTAAACGAATACGCGGATCAATCAGTCCATACAGAATGTCAACGATAAAAATAGTAAAGATAAATAATACCGAATAGAAAATAGTTGTCCCCATTATAACCGGATAATCGTTCGTCATGATTGACCGGATAAACTGCTCCCCAAGTCCTGGTACAGAAAAGATTCGCTCGATGACAAGGGTACCTGTCATGATCCCAATTGTCATAGGGCCGAGTATGGTAATAATTGGAATTAAGGCATTACGAATTCCATGAAGAACAACAACCTTGAACTGGCTCAAACCTTTTGCCTTTGCTGTCATCATATACTCCTGCCCAAATACCTCAAGGAGTTCTGTACGCATAAATCGTGCCGCTATCGCCATCGGGAAAATCGCAAGCGAAATTGTCGGCATGATCGTATATTCGAACCCTTCCCAAAATGCAACAGGTAACCATTGAAGCTTCACACCTACGTAATATTGTAAAAGTGCCGCAAATACGAAACTAGGGATCGAGATGCCGATGACTGAAATGAGTGTAGAAGAGTAATCCCAAATTGTATTATGCTTAATCGCAGAAAACGCCCCTAAAATGATGCCTAAGAGGCTTCCGACAATCATAGATTGCAATCCTAAATACGCTGATGGGCCAATCCTATCCATGATCATACCTGTCACAGAGCGCCCATCAAATTGAAATGAAAGGCCGAGATCACCTTTAGCTAAATTCATCAAATAATTTACGTATTGAATCGGTACAGGATCATCTAAATTATATTTTTCTAAAATTTTCGCCTCCTGCTCCGCTGTCAATTTTGCATCAAGGCTTAAAGGTGAACCAGGCATCAGTTTCATGAGGAAAAACGTTGCCGACGCAATGACAAACATCGTTATAAGCATATAAATAACTCGCTTTAAAAAATAAGATTTCATAAAAACCCCCTACCAAAGTCTGACTTTTGTGATTATTTAAAGTATACTAGAAGATAGAATGGAAAAAAGTGATAATTTTTTGGAAGATTGTTCCCCTTTTATAGGGGTATAGGGGGCTTTTAAAATGAGGTATTGTCACTACTATTTACAGCTATGTGACCTTTTCTCGCCGGAAGAGCTTGTTGAGGTGCGCCTAAGTCGACTTGCTGATGAGTGGAGAATCACGACACGGTATGCAAAGAAAATTGTGCAGGAGCTTAATCGGTCGGGTTGGATCATGTGGAAACCGGGGGTAGGACGTGGTAACGTCTCGAAGCTTCGACTTCTCCACACGAAAGAGCACGCTGCATTGGGTCTTGCAAAGGAACATGTTCGAAAAAAGAAAATTAAAGAAGCATTCGTCTTGATTCACACACATGCTCCAGAGGTTAAAGATAACTTTGTGGACTGGTTGACCGATCCCTCACTTTAGGCTATGAGCTGGGGGGTTATTTTTTGTTCTCTCCATGACTGGAACCAAATGCAGAATTCATCCGAGCCATTTTTGCAAGAAGGGTATCGGATAGATATATCGAATTTGGTCTTGTGCTTCACAACACTTTTCTTAAACTCGGCTTGCCATGATAGCTTCCTGTGCCGCTTTGCCCCACACCCCCGAAAGGAAGATAAGGTGTGGCGACATGCAGCAACGTATCATTGATACACTCACCACCGTAGGTCTTCATAATATACTCTTGATTTCGTTTGTGGAAAGTATATGAGTGCAAGCGATTTAGGAAACCGACGTATATTTTGGAAGCTTGTTATCTAAGATCCTCTCTAATAATATTAACGGACCCGACTCCCATATCAAGATCGATCTCAAGCTTCACATCCGATTCATTATAGGCATTATTTAAATAGGAGTTACCTTGAATCGTCAGTCCCTGTATATTCAGTCCGCCAACTCCCAAATCCGCCGTTATGCGTACCCCGACATCTTCAGGGATAAAGATGGTAGTATCCCCAACGCCACCGTCAATGCTAACGTTAAAGCTTCTTTCCCAATCCCCGCTTAAATCGAGAACGGTTTCGCCAACTCCTGAATCAATATCAAGTCTGGTGAGATTGAGCCCGCTTAGATCCAATTTACTATCCCCGACACCTGTGGAAACCTCCAAATCTAACGGCACCTTGTCATTTAAAGCGATTTCCCATTCGTCCGTCTGTTCACCGAACCGTATCCAATCAAAGTCCAACCAAGAATCCTTATCTTCATTGGATACATCAAGTTCTCCTTTTCCACCATTAACTTCATATGCTATGTCAGGCTTTCCAGCATTTTCGTTATAATGAAATTTACCTCTCATTAAATCTTCTGCACCACCGTTGACTGTTAAATCAGCAATCCCCATTTCAATTTCGGCTTCAACAGAGCTTGCTTCATTAAGCTCAACTACTTCTATATACTCTCCATTATTTTTATCATTAGAGGGTTGAAATCCCGTTACAACGATTCCTCCAACACCAATTAAAAATATTGCGAATGCTGCCAATGCGATTTTACCAAGTTTGGTGTGCTCTAAATTCACGCTTTGTACCCCCTTACAATTTTAACATTGAACTGTAAATATTTGACGACCCCGATATAAACAAACTTTGTAAGATAGATCATTCCGACTGAAAGAAGAACGCCAAGTCCACCCGTCGCCATGATCAAAAACAGTGATTCCATAAATTGATCGTTCTCTGCCAACAATGCCTTGATCAAAATGAAAATTGGCGTAACGATCAAAGCTAACGTTGTTGCATACAACCCGATCATAATTCCAACTAGGCCAAAAAACGGTCCCAAAACAAATACAAGATTGAAGAATCCGAGACTCAAGGTCGCAATGACCGCCTTCGATATATTGCTTACCGATTGATTTTCTTTTGCCTGGTTTATACGGAAATCCGCTTTAAGTTCTTTTGCGATTGTTCTCGGATTTCCTAGTGATTCAGAAACCTCATGTTGACTCTTTCCTTCCTCTTTCCCGATCTCAAAATGCTCGTTATAGTCGAATAGGATCTCTTTTCGTTCCGATTCTGGTAGTTCATGTAACAAGCGCTCCAGTTCATTCAAGAATTCACTTCTTGTCATCATCCAGCCCCTCCTTAATAATCCTCTCAACACCATCCGAAAATGTCCTCCACTCATTTATCAAGTTAAGCATTTCCCGCTTACCTGTATCGGTCAATCGGTAATACTTGCGTGGGGGACCTTCCTGCGATTCCTTTAGATAGGTAGTAAAATAATCATCCTTCGTAAGACGTCGCAGTAACGGATAAACAGTTCCTTCCGAAATCGCAAATTTCTCTGAAATGCTATTCGCGAGCTCATATCCATAGCGATCCTTCTTTGCTGCTAGAACCATGACACACAACGTCAATACGCCCTTCTTGAATTGTGGGTTCATCCTATATCATCACCTGCTTTTTTATAGTACTGTTTAATGTATAATACTGACTTTTCAATAATATACCATCTACCTACTATACAATGCAAGGTACTGTTTGAAAAATAATAAAAATGCCTAGGTCGGCGAACTGAAGTCAAGAAGTTGCATTTATGTGCACGAGGGGTATTCTAGAGAGAGAAAATTATTGGAGGAGGACGACGATGCATCCACTATTAAAAAAGATGAACTATAAAAATCAATCATCCGTCTACGTCATTAAAGCACCTAAGGAATTTGAAACACAAATGAAAGAAATAGCTGATGAGACAACACTTCTAAAAGACCTCAATACAGATGAGAAAATAGGTTTCGTAATCGTTTTTTGCTATGAAAAAGCTGATGTAGAACCACATGCACAAAAAATAATGCCTAGATTAGAAGAAGAGGCATTGGTCTGGTTTGCCTACCCGAAAAAATCATCGAAACGATATAAATCTGATATTTCAAGAGATACAGGCTGGGAGCCGCTTGGACATACTGGTTTTGAACCTGTTCGCCAGGTAGCTATTGATGAAGATTGGTCAGCATTAAGATTCAAAAACGTTGACGATATCAAAACACTTACGCGTAATAAGAAGATGACACTGAGCGAAAAAGGTAAAGCACGTAAAAGTTAATGAAATGCAGAAAACTGAGTACACCACTGCACTCAGGTTTCTATCTTTCCGAATAATCCAATTGTTTGCGCCTTTACATTTTTATCAGTTTGCCCCAATAAAAGGGCATTTGATTAGGAGGTGGGCTTTCTCTATTCCACTGCCCCATTCGTAAGTGATGAAGTCTCACTATTTCGATACATTTCACTTGACTGGATTCCTTCCCTAGACCTAGAAATCTCTTTTGTCAGTTCATCTACACTCGATCTAATGTTCCCTTAACTTTGATCGACTGCAAATCCTTATACACTAAAAAAGGGAGGGTGACTCAAAGCGTGTCACCCTCCCTTTCTATTCACTTTATATTTGCCTGGGCTTTGGCCAGAACTGAATCGACGAACCATTTTATGAACACTGCCAATATGAAGTAACCCGAGAACGAATAGATGTGTTTCCATTTAAGCAACTGGTAAATATCGATCTTTACAAAAAACGGTTCCACGATAAATGCACCGAATAACGATGTGATCAATGAAGCGAGAAGAAATCGCCTCCACGTAGGAAAATACTGATAAACAAGCATATACCCGATAGGCAAAACTGAAAAATCCATTGGTAAAAGCTGTGGTATCATCGGGATTAACTCAACCTGGTATATCCATCCGCCTAAAACAATACCAAGCGTATCTAAAAAGCTGGCCATGGCGCTGATCGTCATCCCGACTGCGAAAATTTTGAATAACCGTCGCCGGTCGACCAGAAACCACCAAACAATCCATGGAACAATTAATAGGGTAAGCAGCAGCCACCAGTTTGGAGAAAAGAGACCGTGTTCTCTCCAAAGCTCCAAACTTTCAATTATTACCCCTTGCTGTGCATCGACTATATCTTGAATGTGGTCTTGATGTTTCATACCGTTAATAACCGCCTCTCTGCACTACGGTCTACCGGGACGTCAAAGATGCTTAACAAAACAACGATAATGATGATAGAGATGATATAAGCTATGACCGGATGTTTATAGTGAAGACGAATCATTGGAAACATGAAAGATAGGAATCCAAGCGACCAACCGATTGACCATCCGTGTTGATACTCGATACGCCCAAATAAAGAACCGATAAATTCAGATCCTATATAAATGAAAATCCATTTTATGTTGTGAATTATTATCTTTAATCTCGTCTCTGGATAATTCGATAAGAAGAGGATGACAGTTGCGGGAAAAATAATGAACGTATACATAATCTCTATAAGCGCATAAGAAATTCCAAATTCGGGGTTGACTTTCCAAAGTAAATACCTGGAACATAAAAACATATATAGAAGGTTCATGAGCGGCATATATAGCATTGTCGCATGATAATCTTTCCAATTTCGCCAATCAGCCCATTTCCAAGCAGCCAGTAACGCCCAAATGGTATAAGCAATATGCATTTTCATTTCCCTCATAGTTATATTAATTTATATTTCACATCTTCTCCTTATAGTGTTATACAATTGTCTTGAACTATGCATTTTTCCTTGTATACTAGAAAGCAATTGCTTATATATAAGAATGTATACATTTTTATTTAGTTACGGAATGTCTTGAGGAGGCAGCTATGAAAAAAATATTGTTGACTGGCGGCGGTACGACAGGCCATGTCGCTGTGAACCTTGCCTTGATTCCAGTTCTTAAAGAAAATGGCTGGAAAATAGATTATATTGGCTCACATGATGGAATTGAACGTGAACTGATCGAAAAAATTCCCGATGTTACATATCACCCAATCTCTACTGGAAAGCTTAGACGCTATTTTGACGTTAAAAATTTCAAAGACCCATTTAAAGTAATGAAAGGCGTGGCGCAGTCCTTTAGGATTTTGCGTAAGGTTAAACCGAGCATCATTTTTTCGAAGGGTGGTTTCGTTTCAGTACCTGTCATCCTTTCTGCTTGGATGAACCGGATTCCTGTCATTTCTCACGAATCTGATGTCAGCCCAGGACTCGCAAACAAAATATCGATGCCCTTTGCTTCAAAAGTGTGCGTTACGTTTCCAGAAACTCTTGAACATCTTCCAAAAGAAAAAGGAATCATGCTTGGCGCAATCATCCGTAATGAATTGAAAAAAGGCTCCAAACAAGCGGGACTTCAGTTTTGTCGGTTTAACGGAACAAAGCCGGTCATTCTTATCATGGGTGGCAGTCAAGGATCAAAACGTGTGAATGAAGTGGTACGGAACCTTTTACCCACACTCACGAAAAAATATCAGGTTGTCCACCTTTGTGGTAAAGGAAAAGTGGATGATTCCTTCTCAATGAGCGGTTACCGACAATATGAGTACGTAAATGAGGAGCTTCCAGACGTTCTTGCAATGACAGACCTTGTCATTTCCAGGGCAGGCTCCAACTCGATTTATGAATTTTTAAGTTTACAAATCCCGATGATTCTCATACCACTGTCACGCCAATCTAGCAGGGGCGATCAGATCCTGAATGCGAACTCGTTTGAGAAACAAGGGTTTGCACAGGTTATACAAGAAGAAGACCTTGCTGAGAAGGTTCTTGAAAAGAGCATTGAAGTTAGTTTTGCAAAACGTGCCGAATACAAAACGAATATGGCCCGGAACGACATCGGGGATCCGCTTGCCAAACTTTACGAGATGATTGAAAAGTATAGTAAACAATGAAAGTAAGCATTTTATTAAGAAAGGAGTGCATGCCAATGTCCACACTCAAGAAAATCGCGAAGGCTTTCATTGTCAAAAAAGGATATAGTTTTGCGAAAAAACATATCATACCCAGGGCGAAACAGGAACTTGAAAAACGACGTAAGAAATAAATGAAACCTCCTTTCTACTACTTCGTATAGAATAGGAGTTCCATTTGATTGTGAAAAAAATATGGAGGGATAAATTTTATGAACAAGTGGATTCTAGCGATTACACTAGTTTCAGTTGCTGTTTTGAGTGGCTGTTCTTTGTTACAGGGGGTAAATGATTCACTCGAGTATGTGAATGAAGCGACTGATTATGTCAATAAAGCAACTACCTTTGCAGAAGAAGTTCCAGCCCTGGCCGAACAAGCCGTTTCTGATCAGGATGCACGTGTCCAATTGGAAGAACGACTGACACAAATGAAAGCGGACATTCAGAATTTTAATGAACTGAACCCTCCAGGTGTTGCAGAAGATGTCCACCAAACGATTGTCGGTTACAACACTACATTGGAACAAGGGATTGACAGCTATTTGAAAAGTATTGAAAATGGCGAGGTCAACCCTCAGCTTCTTGAAGAATACGGAATCCTCCAAACGGTCAACGAGCTTTCAAAAACGCTTGACTTGCTCCAACAGATTGGTTCATAAGTGTAACGTAAGAAAAGAGCCTGAAAACGCTAGGCTCTTTTGCTTTTCTTATAGTTCTGTTGAAAATTTCCTACTTTGTTTGTTTTCGTCTTTTTATATACCAGCCAAGGCCGAACACAAATAGGACGACCAGAATGGTATAGATTACGTTCGAATATAAATCCATATAGTGAGTGATTTTCGTCCACGACTCACCAAGTGCTGCCCCTACTCCGATCAGGAGGACATTCCAAATCAGCGTTCCTAATGTTGTAAAGATCAAAAAGGTGACAAAGCCCATGTTTGTCATTCCCGCTGGAATGGATATGAGACTTCGGATGAGTGGAACCATCCGTCCAAAAAAGACAGTCCAAATCCCATAACGATCAAACCAGTGATCCGCTCGATGAATATCTTCTTTTTTGATCCGGAGGATGCGACCCCAACGATCAATGATTTTTTCAAGATTTTCGACATCGATTAATAGTCCGATGCCATAAAGGACAATGGCTCCAAACACAGATCCACCTGTCGCGGCCAACAATACACCGAAGAAGCCTAAGTGTGTCTTAGTCGTCATAAATCCGCTGAATGGCAATACAATTTCGGATGGGATCGGAGGAAATAAATTTTCTACTGCCATAATGAAAAATATGCCAAAATAACCGTATTGCTCGATTATATCTGTATACCAACTCTCCATAATGCTCTCCTCTACCATAAAAATAAAATGCTCCTACCCATTGTAACAAATTTAATAGGGTCAGGCACCGAAAAATACTGCAGATTCACCGCAGCATTTTGAACGGCTCCTGACCCAAACCATTAATTTTTCACTAGTGTGAAGGTGAGGCCTTTTGTGTTTTTGGAGATGGCTCCACTATCATTGTTAAAGATGGTCGATTTATTTTCTTCGCTCGGTTCGATATGGATATTGAAGTGATTTTCACCGCCAACTAGATTGACTTCATGGCTCCAGGACATGTCATCATTAATCTGGACCTGTTCACCATTGATCGTCAGAATCCCTTCCTTTATCGCATTCCCTGATAGCTTGACAGTATCCGCGGTAACGGACTGACCATTCGTATGAGATGTAACGACAACAGGCAGATCAACCCATCGTAGAATCGTGTCTTCGATAACCATTTTGTTGTTCCCTTGATTTTCAACAATGACCTTGAGATCTGTACCAGGTGCACCATAGCCATAATAACTGATATCATCATCTGTCGCATCATATGGTGTATGATCGGCTAGACCTTCTTTATCCCATGAACCATCTCGCGCATATTTGTATGTGAGAACTTCACCAACCTGCATCTCAACTGTATATTCCCAATCGGTTGTCACTGCACCATTCCTGCTCATTTCCCATGCACCTGTATTCCACCCGTTCATGCTGTTCGGCATTGTGATTTTAGCATCAAGTTTTGTATATTCTGGAGCATGAACCTTAAAGGTGACTTCTATCATGACAATGTCTGGAGTTACAGTAACTGGGTTCGATTCAACCGCATTTCCAAATTGATCAAACACTTTTACTGAATACGTATACGTTGTTCCATTTTCTACACGTAAATCCGGATACCTCGTTGCCTCTGGATCCCAAATTTTCTCGATCACAACCCGATCCCGGACGATTGCGATCATATACGGATCAACAGGGTTTTCAAAACTCCATTCCAGATTCACCTGTCCGGACTCCTGGACTGGCTGTACTAACGTAACAGTGTCAGCAGGCGGAGTTTCATCCTCAGCCTTTACGATTGAAGCCGCGTTGGTTTTAGAGTATACCCAGCTACGACCAAGGTCTGTGGAAAAAGCATACCGATACTGATAGATTCCCGTTTCTAAAGGTGAAAATCGGGCTGAGAATACGTTCGATTGATCCCCTTGCCGTACGTAGTCCGCCGCAACCATGTTCCAATCCTCTGCACCTTCCGCTTTATACTGGAGCATCGATTTCAGCCCCTCGGCTAAACCATCATTTGTATACTCCCCAATCGAAATAGCGGCTTCTACAGTTTTAGGCTTAGAAAGATCAAGTACAGAGGGTTCAAATTCAGTCATGCTTTCAATCGTATACGATCCTTCTGATAAAGGGATATGAGGAATTACAGCTTCAGCAGCTGTTTTTACAGATTCATTTCCCAACTCATCGACCGACGTTACCGCGAAATAATAGTTCCTCCCATTATCCAGGCCATCGATTGTGAGCGATGTATCGCTTGTTGTCTCAACTTTTTGATACAATGCCCCTTCAATTGTTGACACATACACATTGTAAGCTGCTGTATCTCCTGACCATGACAGCCTAACCTCTCCAACGCCTTCTTCAACATTTACAGCTTCAACCGCTGATGGCACGTTGATTTCCACTTGATCTGTAACGAGCATTCGACCGCTCATCGCTGGAATTATAAGTGTCGCGATGCCATCTTTGATTTTAATCTTGTAGCTTTTATCCAATTGATCTGTAAAAGACACACCATTCAGAACAAACTCGGATACATCAATCTGCACGGTCTTGTCTTCTGTTCCGCGGTTGATCGCTACAAGCCCGTATTGATGATCAGTGCTTCTGCCATACACAAGCATGTCGTCTTCTGCAAGCAGGTTCACCAAATCACCGTGTGCAAAGAGATCCTGATGTTGTTCACGAACCTTTCCGAGCGTTTGATAATGGCCGATAAGCTTGTCGTTTTCCGAGCCCCACGGATATGTTCGGCGATCATCCGGATCCTTTGAGCCTGTTACACCCGCCTCATCCCCATAGTAGACCGTCGGGGCACCTGGGTATCCAAATTGAAAAGTCGCCGCAAGCTTCAAACGGTTAATACCAAGCTCATGATCATAATTTTGGTCAAATTCAGCTCGTTCAGCACTGTCTGTCCCGTTTCCGAGAATGAATACTGCACGGGCTGTATCGTGAGATCCCATCAAGTTCATTAAATTATAAAATGCTTCCTTTGGATAATCCTCCTGGATCGCAGTCAATTGATCCGCAGCACCTTCCGAATCTCCATTTTTCAAGTAATCGATGACCGCTCCCCGGAACCGATAGTTCATGACAGAATCATAAAGATCCCCAAGGAAGTATTTTGATGCATCGTCCCAGATTTCGCCTAGGATCAGCGGGTCATCCATTGTTTTCGTTTTTGTGTTTTTAATTTCATCTCGAAATTCTCTCCAAAACTGTGGATCGACTTCATTCGCGACATCCAAGCGCCAGCCGGAGCCTCCGCGTTTCAGCCATGACTTTGCAACTGAATCTTTATCATACATGATGTAATTTGCAAATTGTTCATTGTTCAATTCCGAATCATAAGGGGCAACCTCACCCGGAATCGAAGCGATTTCAGGCAAGCTGTCGAATCCCCACCACGCTTGGTATGAATAGCGTTCAGTTTCTGTACCGACATCCACCTTTTTATTTTCGATGTTAAACCAGTTGTGGAACCCATAATCGCTAAACACTTGGCCCTCTGCAATGAATTCTTTTTCCGCTTGTGCTTTAGCCGTTTCTTCTGATAGCCCTTCCTTATTGATCAGATCATAAATACGTGCCCAGTACTCATAAGCACCAACTGTTTCATACTTGCCATACCGGTCAAAATAAATCGAGTCATCACCGACATGATTGAAAACACCGTCTAAGATGAGATGCATTTCTCGCTTTTTCAGTTCGTGTGTGAACTTCTTGAATTCCTTCGGTGAGCCGAACATCGGATCGATCGACGTATAATCCGTTGCGTCATATTTATGGTTAGAGGATGCATGAGCAACCGGGTTTAAATAGATCGTATTTACCCCGAGTGACTGAATGTAATCGAGTTTTTCATGCACACCCTTGATATCTCCTCCGAAAAAGTCATTACTCCAAATCCCATCACCGTTGTAATTCCCTGAGTTTTGAAGGCGAGGATTGTCTGGGAGCTGCTCCCATTCCTGATGCTCGATCGGCTCATCGCCGCGAGCATGGTTTTTAGCATCGTCATTATCGGGATTCCCATTGTAAAAACGGTCCGGGAAAATTTGATAGACAACTGCTTCCTTCATCCAATCCGGTGTCTTATAGTCAGGATCGAATACCGTCAACTGGAAGAGATCAAGCACTTTATCCCCTGCATGCCCTGTTTTTCCTTGAGCAGTATCCTCCCCGTATTCTTTCACTGCTTTTCCATCGTAAGCAATGAACTTATAACCGTAAACACCTTTGTCTTCTGGGGTGAAAGCCGCTTTCCAGTACTCGACTTCTCCTTTTCCTTCAATCTCTGTCCACCCAGCCTGATTCATTTTAATAAGCTCAGAGTTTCCAGTCGTATAGTTTTTGAGAAGCACTTTGGCACTTGTCAAATCCCCTTTCGCTGCCTCTAAGCGAATCGTCACCTCTTCGCCAGCTTTAACCGCGCCAAATGGCTTTCGATACAGTTCCTTCCATGTGTTATGGTGAAGTTTATCTGTTTTTATCAATCCATCCGGACCAGTCGCTTCGTAATTCGTACTGACCCGTTTTGTCTCGTGGTTATAGTAAAAAGTGACTTGCTGGGTGCTCGTGACATTCAGCGCAACATTACTCGCAGGGTACTCCACACCCCATGCATTCCCGAGGACGATTTTAAATTCATAGTCGCCTTTTGGAATGTTGGTCGTATATTCATAGACATTGTCATAGTTTTCATCAGTTAAAATCGCCGTTGACGTTCCAGGCGACCATTCATCACCACCACCGATCGCTGGTTGAAGCGATCCTACGATACGCGGAAGTTTGTCTTCTGTCATCGTTGTAACAATATGTGATTGGTCATTATAAACGAACAGAACTTCCTTTTCCTCATTCAGGGTAAATGTGATGTTCGAGCCGCCTCTTTCGCCGTTCGCTCCGTAATTTTCATTCCAGCTACCGTTGATTGCAATTTTATATTCGTATGTACCTGCCGGAAGAATCTTCTTTAAATAATACATGCCGTTTTCTGCGGCGGTCATTTCGAATTCATCAGATGCGGGATTCCAATAAGTAGGGTCCCCATCTGAACCAAAGCTTCCAACGACTCGCACAACTCTCTCTTCTGCCTTTACATAGGTGTAATCCGGCAGAAACCCAGCAAACATCTGAAACACCAACAGTAGTGTCAACAACCAGACAATCTTACTTGACCGTAATACCTTCACAATATCGCCCCTTTCAATTTTAAATAGTTCGTAGTTATGTCGTAATCACTTCTACGAAACAATTGCGAAAACGTTTGCACAAACTTCATAAAGAAAGGTCGCATAACGTATTTGGTGGTATGCAACCGTTTTCATTGATTATACTAAATTTTCAGAACTCATTCATGGGACTTTATTCACATATAGATGACCTTTTTAGCAGCAAGGCACTCTTTTACTGACGTTTTCGCAGCACGCACCTACATATAAACTGCTGCAGCAGGTTTTCTTGATGAGGTTCCCGGGCCTCATAGGACGCGTTTGATTACCTCAACCTGCAAAAAGGGACAGAATCTCTTGTAGAGTTCCGTCCCTTTCCCCTAAAAATGTTTGCTCAACAGCCAATTCTGTAACATTTTATTGGCAACAAGAATTTTTTGCATTCTCAATTTGACTACAACAAGCCTCTTGACCCTTACTTGAGTCCTCACAGCACTCTTCTTTCTTCTCCCCATTATTTTCTATTTCCTTAATTTCCACTCCACAACAATCAGCGGCATCACCTTGATCATTTCCAGCAATTCTTTTAATAAAATTCATCATTTAAATCAACTCCTCCTAAAATCAATTTTTTTTGATTAAATGGCTGTAAAAATTAGCACGTGCACTCGTAATTACTTTTAGAACCAGTTTCCAATAGTGGCTTTTTGGATGTCAATCTTCTGAATAGTTGCTTGATCTTAAACCAAACCATCAATTTTTGCTGCTCCTCAACCCTCGGTAACGATTTGACAAATTGTTCTTTTCTGTATTCAACTTCTGCTTCAACGGAATACAAATTAAACATTTTACTTCCTCCCTTTAAATCAATTTATTTTGATTAATTCAAGTATATTCCGATCTATTGGTTTTTGCAACAGTTTTATCAATTTTTTTTGATTTAATAATTGCATCTTATGAAAACACTGTATATACTATTATTAATCAAATTTTTTTGATAAGAGGTGATTAAAAAAATGAAGGAAATCGAACTGACCGATGAAACCCTCCCACGGACGTTTGAAAAGTATGAAGCTAAATTTAAAGCCATAGCTGATAAAAAGCGCCTTCAAATCATGTACTTACTTACGCAAAAAGGTGAAATCTGTGTTTGTGACCTTGTAGATATGATTGAGATGCCACAATCCAAATTGTCTTATCACTTAAAAATCCTTCTTGATGCAGAGATCATCACAAAAGAAACCCGTGGAACCTGGAGCTACTACAAATTAAATCAAGATGAGGTCAACCACTTACTATCAGAGGAACTTTGTTGTGTATTTAAACCTTCTTGTTGTTGAGAAGGTTTTCTCTTTACCTAATTAATCAACTTTTTTTGATGTATAAACTAAAGTGAAAAGGATGATACAAATGTTGCTAGAAACATTTAAAAGCTTTTTATGGATTGCTTTAGAATTGACGATTCTGTTTGTCGTAATTTCATTCATAATCAGTCTGATCCAAGGCTATATCCCTTACGAAAAAATCGAGAAGAAGCTTGTCGGCACGAATAAGTTACTCGCTGCTTTCATTGCGTTATCTTTTGCATTCATCACTCCATTCTGTTCTTGCTCGACGATTCCTATTGTCGTCAACATGCTGAAGAAAAAGCTTCCGTTTGATATCGTTATGATCTTTTTGTTTGCATCACCTGTATTAGATCCAACCATCCTAACAATTATGGGTGTCATCCTCGGATGGAAAGTAACCCTCATCTATACAGTCCTAACAGCGTTTTTTTCAACTTTAATTGGATTTGCGTTGGGTGCACTTGGTTTTGAAAGATCTATAAAAAATGTCGTCATGTCTGGTTATGATCAAACACATAAAAAATTCAACCTCAAGCTCGCTTTTAAGGAAACGCGCGATTTAATGAAAAGTGTATATCCTTATCTGATCATTGGGGCTGCAGTAGGGGCTTTGATTCATGGCACTGTTCCAACTGAATGGATTTCAACCGTTTTCGGTAGTGAATCCTGGTGGCTTGTTCCAATTGCCGCAATCATAGGGATCCCACTTTATACCCGGCTATCAAGTATGATCCCGATTTCGCAGGTTCTGATTGCAAAAGGAGTGGCGCTCGGACCGGTTATGGCTATGATGATTTCATCGGCTGGTGCAAGTCTTCCTGAGGTTATCTTGCTGAAAACCATCTTTAAAACAGAGCTTGTCATCACTTTTGTTCTTTCGGTCACCATCATGTCAACTATCTCAGGCTTTATTTTTTATCTTTTATAAAACAAGAAGCCGTCATAACAACGATTTGAGCGATTTTCTTCAGTAGACGATCGCTATAAAGCCGTCATAACGACGATTTGGGTGATTTACTTTAGTAAACGGTCGCTATGTAAAGGGACGGAAACACTTAGTGCTCCGTCCCTTTCTGATTTCAACAACATTCATTTTGACCGAGGAAAACGAGTCCCGGTCCCTGTTCAGTATTCTGAAAATCAATTGTTGTATCCTTCGTGAAATCAACAACACGTTCATCTATTGAAACATTGATTCCATTGATTTTTTCTAAAGTGTCATTTTCTTGAGGCTCATCCAGAGCCAATCCCAATTTGGGACCACCTCAGCCCATGCCTGCAAAGTATAATCGAATTCCGTTTGCGCCATTTTGCTCAATGATTTGTTCGATGGTTTCTTTCGCTTTGTCTGTAATTTCCACCCAATTCTCCCTTTCCTATCATCCGTCAAAATATTTTATGTCTTCTTTATCATATTAGTAATTGCTCGATAAATGTTCAACCGATTTGACAGTTTCCCACTAAATTAACGTTATTTTTTTAATGAAGTCAGATCGATCTTGACCGGTTGTGGTTCTGGTGGTGCACAGCAGAGAGACAAGTCACGTGCATCCCCTGCCGATTCAAATTCAGAATCGTCCTTCGTGTAAAAGATTTCCCATGCATTTCCGTCCGGATCATACACCCAGACCTTATCCTGGACCGCATAGCAACAAGTTGTGTCCATCTCGTCTACAAGTAAAAGGCCAGACTTTCGAAGGCGCTCCCCCATTTCAAGGACTTCCTCAGTATTATTTACTTGGAACCCTAAATGATTCAAGATACCTTCCTTGTTGAATGGACGCACGTTTAAAGAAAAGTGCAATGCAGGTTCTTCCAATTCAAACTTCGCATAATTGTCTTTTACCTTTGTCGGTTCCTGCCCAAAAAAGCTCTTATAAAAGTTCAAGGATTGATCTAAATCACTACAATTGACAGCGACATGCATTCGATTGATCATTTACTCCCACCCTTTCTATAGGTTGTTTATTTCCCTTCGACAGTAAACTTTTTTATTCGATCGCTAATTTCATCACGTACACGTTGGAAAAATGCCCATTTCTCTTCTTCAGTTCCTTCCGCCTTCGCTGGATCATCAAATCCCCAATGATCGCGTTTTACATGTGGCGGTGTCATCGGACATTTGTCGTTTGCATCTCCACACAATGTAACAACATAATCGGCTTTATTCAACAATTCCAGATCGATGATATCTGAGGTTTGTTCGTTAATATCAATATCAACCTCTTTCATCGCTTTAACGGCATTCGGGTTCAGTCCGTGTGCCTCAAGACCGGCTGAGTGAACATCGAACTTGTCTCCGAGATACTTTTTCCCGAATCCTTCTGCCATTTGACTTCTGCATGAATTGCCTGTACATAGAAAATAAATGATCGGTTTTGCCATTGTTTATGCCCCTTTTCTTGATTGAACATGATCGTAGTCGAACAACTTTCGTTTTTCTCGTCTAATCTCGGATTTTCTCGTCTAACTCTGGATTTTCTCGTGTAACTTTAAAATTTAGCGTGTAACTTCCAATTTTGGCGTTTAACACGTATGAGATGCACTCATACCCAAAGCGTGTTATGAAATCAAACGTAACCATAGATACAAGCCTGTCAAAGTAATGAAAAGTGTTGGGATCGTAAGGATGATCCCCACTTTAAAATAGTAGCCCCACGAAATTTTCACACCTTTCAAAGATAAAACGTGAAGCCATAACAGTGTGGCAAGGGAGCCAATCGGCGTGATTTTCGGGCCGAGGTCAGAACCGATCACATTCGCATAAATCAGCGCTTCCCTGATTGTACCGCTCGTATCCGTCCCTTGAATGGCTAAAGCATCAATCATCACAGTCGGCATGTTGTTCATGATCGAGGACAAAATCGCCGCGATGAATCCCATCGAAATCGTTGCAACAAAAAGACCTTGTTCAGCTGCTGCTTCAATCACTTTAGCAAGTAAATCAGTCAGACCTTCATTTCGCAGTCCGTAAACGACAACATACATCCCAATCGAGAAAAAGACGATCGCCCATGGAGCACCTTTAATGACCTTACGTGTCGCAACGGCAGAACTCCTTCGTGCCATTACTAAAAAAAAGATGGCAACAATACCTGCGACAAATGAAACTGGGATTCCGAAAAATTCGCTCGCAAAGTACCCGGTAAGAAGCACAGCGAGAACAAGCCAGGAAAGCCGAAACATGCGATGATCTCTGATCGCTTCAGCTGGCTTTTTCAACTGTGACATATCATAGCGTAAAGGAATGTCCTTTTTAAAATACAGATAAAGAACAAGAATACTTGCCGCTAATGAGAAAAAGTTCGGAACAATCATCCGAAACGCATATTCGATGAATCCGATCTCAAATACATCCGCCGAAACAATATTGACCAAGTTACTGACGACCAGCGGAAGAGAAGTAGTATCTGCGATAAACCCACTAGCCATTATGAACGGCAAAATCATCCGTTCCTTGAAATCCAACGCTCGAACCATCGCGAGAACGATCGGTGTCAGGATTAATGCAGCACCATCATTTGCAAAAAAAGCCGCAACGACCGCTCCAAGGATTGTCACATAGACGAACATTTTCAACCCGTTACCTTTTGCCACTCGGGCCATATGTAGTGCGGCCCATTCGAAAAAGCCAATCTCATCTAAAATCAGCGAAATGATGATGATCGCAATAAAGGCAAGCGTCGCATTCCAGACGATGCCTGTAACGATGGCGACATCACCAAAGTCAACAACACCGACAAGCAATGCAAGAATTGCCCCGCCGCAGGCTGACCAGCCAATACCGAGGCCTTTTGGCTGCCAAATGACCAGTATAAGTGTCACTACAAAAATAAATAAAGCCAATAGAACTGATGTCAAACCAATACCTCCACTAATCACAACAGATTCGCAAGCCTGCGTTTTCTAATTGTTTTATTTTTTCATCATAGTCCGGAACATATCCTAAAATGTCCTGAACAATCGGAAATGTTTCGTGTTCAGGGTTCAATGAATAAAAAATCCACTGACCTTTACGCCTTTCTTTTACAATTCCAGTATCTCTAAGCTTTCTCAAGTGCTGACTTATGGACGGTTGACTCATCGCTAAAATTTCGACGAGTTCACATACACAGCATTCCTGATTTTTCAGTAATGCAATAATCGTTAGCCGCGTTTTATCGCCAAGCAACTTAAGCGTTTGAGCAGCCTTATCTATTTCAATTGTCGCTTTTTCCAATGTCGTTCACCTCCACCTTCATCATTATATAATTATGTGCTTATATAAGTAAACCCAAAAGATTTATGGTAAAGTAAATGAAATATCAACATTTTCGAGGTGCTGAATCATGTTGTTCCTTCTTGTCATTTTAGGTGGTTTTTTTGGTGCGATTTGCCGCTATATGGTTGGAGAATGGGTTTCAACCGGAGATGGATTTCCAATCGGAACGTTAGCTGTCAACCTGATCGGGTGCTTTCTTCTTGGCTGGCTCTTAACCTATGTCCGTCGGTGGAATCGTATGAAGACAGAAGTGATACAATTGATCGGGACTGGTTTTATCGGTAGTTTTACAACGTTCTCAACCTTTTCAGTCGAAACGTTGAACCTGCTTCAGGACGAAAAATTTATAATTGCGCTATTGTATATAGTAGCTAGCGTCTTTGTCGGATTACTCTTTACCTGCTTAGGATATAAATTAGCTAAGCTTGGCAATCAGGGAGAAGGTGAAACCGCATGATGATATCCATGATCGGTTTAGGTGGGGCAATGGGGGCTGCTGCACGGTATTCAATCGGATTAGTAATGAAAAAATTCACTATAGGTTCCTTTCCTTACGGAACGTGGATTGTGAATATCGTAGGATCATTGTTGCTTGGCGCATTTGCTAACGTATATGGATCTGGTGAACTTAAAACATCCACCTGGTCCTTTATCGGAATCGGGTTTTGCGGTGCGTTTACGACCTTCTCAACCTTCAGTTACGAAACGCTTCAGCTTTTACAGGAGAAAAAGTATCGGACAACGATCATTTATGTTCTGAGCTCGTTAGTGATTGGATTGCTTGCTGCGGCGGTTGGGTGGTTTCTGTCGTCCAACTTCTAATTCATCATCTGCAGCTTGAGAAATACCATATTTGGCCCCACGCCGATATTTTCTAGGCGCTGATCTAATGAAAAATCAGCCGCCAAAACTTGCTTTGACCGGCTGATTCGGATTCATTTATGAGAAAACCACTCATTTAATCTCAAATTGATCATCCAGAAGGGTCCAATTCGCAGGAAACTCCTCGCCAAGAACCCAATAGGCGATGCCACGCAGTTTATACTCCTTAGCAAGATTGAATTTGGCCTGCATGCTCTGCTCATTTTCAAACCAAACCTCATGCTTTTTCCCTTTGTCATCGGTATATTTAAAATGTGGAGCTTGCGATTTATTATCAAATTTCACATCCACTTTCTCTTTCGTAGCAAGGTCTGCTGCCGCTTGAGGGGATAACCGCTTTGCAAATTCTCCGCCCTTTTTATATGGAAGTGTCCAATCATAACCATACAGCGGCGCTCCCATGACGATTTTTTCAGCAGGGATGACGGACTTCGCATAATCCAGTACGGCTCGAACCTGCGGAATTGGTGAAACAGCCCTTGGAGGACCCCCGGACCAGCCCCACTCGTACGTCATCAACACGACAAAATCGGCTAACTCACCGTGCCGTTTATAATCGTGAGCCCCGTGCCATGGCCCCGATTGTTCATCACTTGTTTTTGGCGCCAAAGCGGTTGAAACGGTGTATCCGGCCTCCCGAACGGTCGGCAAAATCGTTTCCAAGAACCCGTTATAAAGATCACGGTCCTCTGCACGAATATGTTCAAAGTCGATGTTCAGTGCTTCATATCCTTTTGATTTCATCGTGTCCAACACACTTTGAATCAGATTTTTCGAAGCCGCTTTATCGGTAAAAATTTTATGAGCGATGTCGGCTGAAAAATTCCCTTCTGTAAAATTGGTAAGAACCATCATCGGTGTCGCACCTGATTTGCGTGTCTGTTCGAGCGCTGCCTCATCCTTAATCGGATGTAAACTACCGTCTTCTTTTACCCGATAGCTAAAAAAGGCTACATACGTAAGGTGTTTCCCAACCTTTTTCACTTCTTCAACAGCTTGATTCGCATCAATCGGCTCTAGAAATCCAATCGTCTCAATTTTCGTCTTCCCATGCTTTGTTTCAGAAGGGTCTACCTCCTGAATTTTAGATTGTCCCGGTTCTGATTGAATTTGTTCCAGCCGTGGATGAGGGGTTGTTTCCTCTTTTGGTGGAGAGGCTGCTTCATTTTGATTTCCGTTTCCACCACAAGCCGAAAGCAATACCGAAAGAGAGAACAAGAGTGCGATACCTTTTTTCATTGCGTAACATCTCCTCGTCGTATATTAAGCCTATGTTCTGTTTTAAAGAGGAGACTTATACAAAGCCAAAACAAAAGAAGGCTAGTTCCTTATATAAAGAACCAACCCTCTTAATGGTTACGTATACTGCTCGATCACTCCAGCATTTTCAGTCGTGACCGCAAGTGCTTGTTGGACGACCTTTTTTCTCGTTTCAAAATCGAACGGTTCACCGCACGTTCTTCCAAGCTTAAACGGGACCTGCAGCGTTCTTGGAATGTTCATCTTTTCTGAAACACCAGGAATAACGCTGATCATCACTGTTGCCATTCCTGCCGACTCTAATTCTCGAGCATACAGCCCGAGGATGTTATGACACGATCCTCAGCCAGGAACGAGAAGGACGACATCTACACCATCGTCCTTCAACAACCTAGCAACCTCAGGTGCTGTCTCTTGCTCGTGGGGACCTGGTTTGAGCGTTCCGCCGTTCACCCCGATATTCACATCCGAAACAGAACCGATTTTGCCTGCCTCTCCCAATTGCCTAAGCTGAGCGAGAGGAAAGACAATCGATTTATCGACCTTGGCATCCTTCGTATTATAGTAGATATGTGTTACTTCCAAGTCACTATCTTCCGTATCACCTGGAATGATCCGATAGCTGTAATCACCCGAGCTATCTACATCAAATGGCACATCCTTCTTTAAATGAACGCCAGCACTCGTTAATAACGCTACCCTGCAATCGGGCAGTGGCTTGGTTAACTTCGACTCGACAACATCAGCATTTCCTTTTGATATTTTGAGAGTGAACCGTTTGTATACACGAGGAAACGCTTCTTCAAAAGCGACAGCCATCTTCGATCTTAGTTTTGTACGCAATTTCATAGGATCAAAATCCCCCTCTTTTTACCCGGAAAGGTGCGTATACCTTTTTGTAAAACAGCGCAACCAGTTCGATGACGTACTTCGGGATTTTCTGTTTTGAAAGACGCCTACCGTAAAACCTGTTATGTGCTTCCTTCAAGTCATCCCATTGATAGCATTTTTTTTGCTGTGAAAATCGGACAACATCAATGACTTTCACCTCGCCAGATATGGTTAAAATCAGATTTCGCAAATGGATGTCTGAAGGGTTAAGCCCTTTTGAACGCGCATGATTCAATGCTTTATCCACCTTTTTAATCATGCTTGTCGTAATCGGGATCCCGTTGTTCAAACACTCGTAAAACGTATGCCCCTCAATATACTCCATAATTATAAAATTCGGGCCTGTTTCATAGATTTTCGGAAAATAGACCGAATCATCAAGCTGTCGATAGATTTTAGCTTCCTGCTTTGCAAGATGATGAAATTCAGGAAAAAAGACTTTAATCACTTTATCCTCTGACTCTATTTTGAAAACAAACGCACTCCTCCCTTTCCCAACAAGCTTAAGCTGATGAGGCTTATTGAGGAGATGATTCGATTGTATGGTTACTTCCTTCGCTAGTTGAATCGCATTTGCCATAATAGAGCCCTCACTTAAATTCATATATATTATAAGTATACCATTCGATGACTCATTTCCCTTTTTACAGGTCCTAAGATTATCCTGATTGAAGTTGAAATACCCTAGAATCATAATTCATATTAAGAAAGTCGACGAAAGAAGTGGCGTAATTACCCTTTTAAACTTTCATAAAGAAAACTCGACTCTGCTTTTGCCTTAAGGCGAAAGCAGAGTCGTAGTTGCCCTATACTATAGAAAAGTATTTATAAAAAAGATCGACTCGAATCGTACAGGTTCGAGTCAATCCATGATTTACCACCTCTTGATTTCCATAGGGAATTATGGCTTCAGAATCACTTTTATACATTGATCTTCTTTTTTGCTGAAGATTTTATAGCCGTGTGCTGCTTTCTCGAGCGGAAGTTTATGTGTAATGATTTCTTTCGGGTCAAACACACCATCAACGATCTTTTGATATAATTCCGGCATCAGATGCCTCACAGGTGCTTGCCCCATTTTTAAAGTTACGTTCCGTGCGAAGAAGGGTCCTAGCGGAAACAGGTTATAAAGCCCACCATATGCACCGGTGATTTGTACCGTTCCGAACTTCCTCACCGCCTTTGTCGAAATCTGAATGGGTCCAAGTGTCCCGCCTTGAAGCTTCAGGTTTTGTTCCACTTTTTCAAGAGGTGATTTCTTCCCATCCATACCTACACAGTCAATGACGATGTCTGCTCCGCCTTTTGTAACTTCCTTTAATGTTTCCCCCATATCAGGTTCACTTGTAAAATCAAAGACTTCAACCTTGTTCGTTTTCTTTGCAAAATCAAGTCTGTAATCCACATAGTCGATGGCAATTACTCGTTCCGCACCCTTCATCCATGCAAACTTTTGTACCATCAGCCCGACCGGTCCGCAACCAAGAACGATTACAGTATCTCCTTTCTTGACTCTTGAATGCAAAACACTCCAATAAGCAGTTGGTAAAACATCAGATAAAAACAACAGCGATTCGTCATCTAGTTCACAGTTTTCCGGAACAAGAAAGGGCGTGGCATTTCCAAAAGGGACACGTAAATATTCAGCCTGCCCACCTGGATGATCCCCGAATTTTTCCGAATAACCGAAATAACCGCCAGAATCATAATGAGGGTTGGCATTGTCACATTGACTTTCTTGATTCGTTTCACAATAGTGGCACCTTCCACACGTTACAGTAAAAGGGATGATTACCCGGTCCCCCTTTTTAACCGTGGTAACACCCTTTCCGACTTCCTCTACGATTCCCATTGGTTCATGACCGATACTATAGCCCTTCGGCAACGGGAAATTCCCTTCGTATAAATGAAGGTCCGAACCGCAAATAGCGGTGGAAGTGATCCGTACGATGACATCCTCATGATCCTCTATATCGGGTGCAGGTTTATCAATTACCTTCATGTCCCTCTTTCCCTGATAGGTAACAGCTCGCATATTTCCATCTCCATTTTTGATTTAAAATCAATTGCTATTCCCGGGCTTGTAGTTCTGAGGGGTTTGTAATCGATCGTTGGGATTGTTCGTATCCACATCAACCGTACCCTCCTGATTATAGGTAGCTAATGTCACACTCGAATAATCTCCCGAATCCAACGAGTATCGAGCAAGTTCATTTCTCAACCAATTTTGATCCTTTTGAAGAAACTTTAAATTATGATCAATAACTTGTCCGTCCATAATGAGCGGGATCGGAATGAAAGTTGGTGACGGGTTAAGTTGCAAGTCCCTCGATTGAACGGGCCTTGTTGTCGCTTTTGGTATGACGCTGATTTGACCTGCCGATTCCATGACGGCGATTTCAATATCCTTTGAATTTGCAAAGCCTTTTATTCGAAGCTCGGACATTAATTCAGCTACCGTCATCCGAACCTTCCTTAACCCCTTTTCATCGATATCGCCGTCCCTGATCAAAACTGTGGAAGTTGCCACTAATAACCAGCGAAGCTTATTATTCAAGGTGAGAAAGGAAAACAAAACATATAATACAACGAATGCCAAACCAAAGTATAATGTTTCAAACGTTTGTTTCGATGAAAGCGGCTGGGCTAAAACTGTACCTAGGACCAACACAACAAGAAGGTCAAAACTGTTCATTTGTATAACGGCCTTCTTTCCCGCAAGTCTTAGATAAAGATAGCCGCCTGAAAAAATCAAAATCGGGGTAATGATGTATTTAAACCAATCCATTATCCATCAACTCCTCATAAAACAGTTTCTCCGACAATTCAATATTTATTTTGAAACAAAAAAATTCAGATGACGCGTAATTGAGGTGCCTTTTAGGTTGAATTACAAGCCTTCTCCCCCATCCTCAAAGTGGAGTCAAGCACGGAATTCGATATATCGACCACGAATCCGATTATATCAACCACAAAACGGATTATATCGACCACGAAACACAATATATCGACCACCCATAGTAAAAAAGACCCGAAAAAGGATGCTTTCATAAATGAGTAATGCGCTCTCGATGAAAAACCTCTGCCTTTGAATGAAAAGGACCAACCTACACTTTAACGGTTGGTCTTTTGCTGCCACTCTTTATAATTATGTTTTACTATCCGGACGAGCAAGGGTATCAAAGTTTTCTGCAAGTTTATTTAATTCACGGGTCAATTCATTTCCAGACATCGGAACACCATGCCCCGTAATCGCTAATTCCGGCTGAAGGTCCCGTAAAGTTTGAACGGATACCTTTGCCTCATCCCAATCCATCGTAAAATAAGCGGGAGGTCCGTTGATTTCTTTCTTTTGTGTCATGACTTTATAAAGTGACTCCTGATCCACTGTTACAAAAGCATCACCGGCAATCAATGTCTGGTCCTTTTCTCTGAATAATGAAATGTGTCCTGGTGTATGTCCTGGTGTGTGAATCCATTTCCAATCGCTTAATAACGGAACAGTGCCATCTGCAGGAAGTGGGTTCAATTTTTCAGTAATGTCTATCGAATGATTCGGAAAAAGGGGAGACATTTCACTGACAAGGCCACCATCGACAGAAGGATCACCAGGAGGATAATCCTGTTCTCCAGTCAAATAAGGGAATTCCAGCTGGTGTGCATACACAGGTATATTCCAAAGTTCCGCTAACGCTTCCACGCTTCCGATATGATCGAAATGTCCGTGCGTAAGAATAATCGCTTCTGGCCAGCTTCCCTTTCCGAATTGCTTCTCCGCACCTTGTATGATTTTTTCAGCAGATTTCGGCATTCCTGCATCGATTAGAACCCACTTGTTGTTCGGAATATTAATAAAGCAAATATTTACGATCTGATTTGTATAGCAATACACATCATGTATAACCAGACTCCCTTTTCCGCTTGAAACGGATGTCATTGGAAGAAAGGCGTTTTCAACTTCTTCATTCATCTGCTTACACCTCAAATTGATTATCATTTTTAAATCCACTGTTCGTTAGGTTTTACTTCAACGAGAGGAATTATGTTTGGATTGTAAGCAAGATTTCAATTCAATCAGGCAAATGATTCAGGGTATAAGTTGGTTTTTTTAAAAATGTACATGCTTACCCATTCATAACAAAGGTACAAGCATACAATGTAGCAACGTTCTTGTTAAAGGAGGGAAATTCATGAGCGATTGGGATAACAGAAAGGGATTTGCTTTGCTTGTAGTTCTCTTCATTCTCCTTATCATTGTCGGCACAGCCTATAATCGTAGAGGCTATGGCGGTGGCTTCGGTGGATGTGGCCTTGGCGGCTTCGGAGGAGGTTACGGCGGAGGCATCTGGTAAAAGTTGAAAAGACTGACTCGAATCAAACCATTTGTAAATGGGAAGAAAAGAGTCAGTCTGTTTAATTCCGTTGCGGACATTTACTTTTCAATAAACATTTGTGTCCAATATATCCCCTGTCTTCCACCTTTTGCACAACCAACACCAATATGAGTCAGTTCTTTGTTCATAATGTTGCGGCGGTGACCTGGACTGTTCATCCAAGCTTGAACGACTTGTTCAGCAGACTGTTGTCCTGCGGCGATATTTTCTGCTGCTGATTGGTAGGATACACCAAATTCCTGCATCATTTGAAACGGTGAGCCATAATTCGGTGAGTTATGGGAAAAGTATCCGTTTTCCTGCATGTCATTTGATTTTTCCTGTGCCACTTGGGCTAATTTTACATCGGCTTTTAAAGTCGGTAACCCTTGTTTTTGCCGTTCTTTGTTCGTAAGTTCGATGACTTGCCTTTCGATTTCACTTAATGCTTTTGCACCATCAGGCTGTGTTTGCGGTTGTGTTTGTTGTGGTTGCTCTGGAGCGGGTGCCGGTTGGGTTCTTTCTTGTTGTTGATCTTGTTGTCTGTCTGGCCCAAAACGCGGAGCCATATATCGATTATCCCCATCTCTGGCAGTATAGCGATTATTTAATTGAAATTGTTGCCCATACCACCAGGTACGATCCCGATCTTCATCGAAGGTTTGAGTTCGAGGCCCGTCATCATTTCTACCTTCATCCTCAAACGCTACAGGGTCGTAATTTATATCATTTGCTCCCTGGTTTTCATCGACATTACATGCAGACAACATACTTATTGAAAGTACAGCTGACAATAAAATGCTAAGCCTGATTTTTTTCATTTTATAATCTCCTTTTTTGTATATCGAATAGGCTTTTTTATTGTTTGTGTAATTGATTTTTCTACCCTGTAAAATGGTTTCCAATCAGAATGAGTGCATAATTTCAGGAAATTGGATAACTCTAAAAATGACATTTTTGATTTTCAGCTTTGCGCTTTTCTCCTTGTCGATAGCTTCGTCCACTATGTACAAAACTTTTCAATTATTTAGTCATCGCCAAACCACTTTCCAAATTGATTTGTTTGTGATTTTTAAAACTTTTCATCATTTTGGTTTAGGGTGCTTCTTTTAGGGTAAACATTTTATTCCTGCACATGTGACCCATTCCTCCCAACCGATTATTCATATTTGTCCCAAAATACATATACATATAATGTAGTGCTACTTATTTCGTATAAGCTTTTTCTTAACGAATTTTCAGAAAAGTTTTTCATTTAAAATGATTATAATTTAGTATTGATTTTTTATTGAGAAGTGTTATCATTATTCTTGTACATGTTTGCTAATTAAAAAGTTTACGAGGTGATTCAATTATGGATGGTAAGAAAAAGAACCTTACGACGAGCTGGGGTGCGCCTGTTGGGGATAACCAAAACTCGATGACAGCCGGTGCACGTGGTCCGGTACTTATTCAAGATGTACACCTACTTGAAAAGCTGGCTCACTTCAACCGGGAGCGCGTACCAGAACGTGTTGTTCATGCGAAAGGTGCAGGTGCACATGGATATTTTGAAGTCACCAACGACTTGACGCAATATACGAAAGCGGATTTCTTATCCGAAGTTGGGAAAACAACCCCAATGTTCATCCGCTTTTCAACAGTAGCTGGAGAACTTGGATCCGCAGATACCGTCCGCGACCCGCGTGGTTTTGCAGTGAAATTTTACACAGAAGAAGGCAACTATGATTTAGTCGGGAACAATACACCGGTCTTTTTTATTCGTGATGCAATCAAATTCCCTGATTTTATCCATACACAAAAACGTCATCCGAAAACACATCTGAAAAATCCAAATGCCGTTTGGGACTTCTGGTCATTATCGCCTGAATCCTTGCACCAGGTTACAATCCTGATGTCTGACCGTGGAATTCCTGCAACTTTCCGTCATATGCACGGATTTGGGAGCCATACGTTCAAATGGGTGAATGAGGATGGAGATGCTGTTTGGGTAAAATATCACTTTAAAACAGAACAAGGTGTCAAGAATCTGACAGAAGAAGTCGCTACAAAAATTGCTGGTGAAAACCCGGATTACCATACCGAGGACTTATTTAATGCGATTGGAAACGGCGATCACCCTGAGTGGACACTCTACGTTCAAATCATGCCGATCGAGCACGCAGAAACGTACCGATTCGATCCATTTGATGTAACGAAGGTTTGGTCTCAGAAGGATTATCCATTAATCGAACTAGGTAAAATGGTATTGAATAAAAACCCTGAAAACTATTTTGCAGAAGTGGAGCAAGCAACCTTCTCCCCTGGTTCATTCGTTCCTGGAATTGAAGCTTCACCGGATAAAATGCTGCAAGGCCGTCTGTTTGCTTATTCGGATGCACATCGGTATCGTGTAGGTGCCAACCACAATGCATTGCCGATCAACCGCCCGCGTAATGAAGCAAACACATACCAGCGTGACGGACAAATGCGCTTTGATGGTAACAGTGGCGATTCCGTTTATTACGAACCGAACAGCCAGAGTGGACCAACAGAATCCCATCAAAATAAGCAAACTGGTTTCCCTGTTTCGGGAGTCGCTGAAAATATACCGTATGATCACAACGACCATTACACTCAGCCTGGTGATCTATACCGCCTGATGAGTGATGATGAGCGCGAACGTCTCGTTAATAACGTCGTCGGTGCAATGAAACCGGTCGAAAGCGATGAGATTAAGCTTCGACAGATCAAGCACTTCTATAAGGCTGACCCAGACTACGGAGAACGCGTCGCAAAAGGACTCAGCCTACCCGTACCGCAAAACGTATAAACAAGTGCACGAAAATACCCCGCCTTCCTTTTTCACAAGGAAAGCGGGGTTTTTGTTTTGGTTAATTGGTTTTATTAATTGTACCGATACTTTCGATAAATCGATTAAATGCATGTTTACCTTCAGGAGTACGTTTAAAAACACCTGCATACTCTAAAATTTCTGAAAAAATAAACCCTATTTCGCTTTGGAAAACTTCCTTTATATTCGTCCCATTCAATAGCTCATATTTGTCAATAATTGATGCAGCCCACTCGGTATGTTTTGCAACCGTCTCGTCATTTTTGATTAAATCCAGTGGTTCCTCCATCATTAAGTAGCGGCCAAGCAACTCGATTTCCTTTTTCAGTCTGCCAGGTAAAACGGCAAGTCCCATCACTTCAATCAAGCCGATATTTTCTTTTTTAATGTGATGAACCTTTCGGTGAGGATGAAAAATACCTAAAGGATGCTTCTCACTTGTAATATTGTTACGGAGAACGATATCAAGTTCATATTCTTCTCCTCTCCTTCGAGCGATCGGTGTAACTGTATTATGCGGCTCCCCATTAGTAAATGCATAGACTTGAGCATTCGGATCGCTGTATCCCTTCCACGTATGAAGGATCGAATCCGCTGCCGAAATTAGTTGTTCACGATCAGAGCCCCAAATTCGGATGACAGACATCGGCCATTTCACAATTCCTGCATGTACGTGAGGAAATTCTTCAAGTTCAAATGCATGTTCCACCTTCGCTTCCGCCATTGGGAAGGTGTGTAAACCGCCTTGGAAATGATCATGGCTTAAAATCGAACCACCTACAATTGGTAAATCAGCATTTGAACCAATAAAATAATGTGGAAACCGTTCTACGAAATCTAACAAACGTTGAAATGTTTTTCTAGATATTTTCATCGGTTCATGCTCATTTTTAAAAATGATCGCATGCTCTTTATAGTAAACATACGGTGAAAATTGCAGGTGCCACATTTCCTCTGTAAGTTGTACTGGAATCGTCCGATGATTTTGTCTGGCAGGATGATCGATTCGACCGGCATACCCGACATTTTCCTTACATAAAAGACATTTCGGATAAGTAGACTCCTTTTGACTCTTTGCTGTAGCGATTGCCGCTGGGTCCTTTTCCGGTTTGGATAAGTTAATCGTAATTTCTAATTCACCATAATCGGTATTTACCTTCCAATCATCATTTTTTCGAATCCGGTCCATTCGGATGTAATGGCACTTTTTCGACTTTTCATAAAAGATCTTCGTTGCCTTTTGCGGCCCATCGTTTTCATAGGTTTGATAAAAGTCACGAATGACCACCGAAGGCCGCGGGACGAAACAAGCCATGATTTTTGTATCGAAAAGATCACGAAAGGTAACCGAATCGTTGAAAAGCATTTCACGTGAAGCAGCCCAGTCTAAAATAGGTTCTAAAAGCTCAGCAGGATGATCGGGCAGTTCCTTACACTCTATTTCTGGCTCTTCCCACTGATCGATTTCTAAAACTTCCAGGATCGCATTTTTTTTATATTGATAATCAATTGGTTCGATTAGTTCATTTTTTAGACCGTATTGAAGCAGCAACTCAATGTGCTTGTAAATCGATTCATCCATCACGATGACCTCCCCTGTAAGTTAGTCTATGTATCCATCAGGATGCTTTTGGTGCCATCGCCATGCACTCTCGATGATCATCATCAGATCAGCATATTCAGGCTCCCATTCAAGCTCCTTTTTGGCTTTTTCCGATGAGGCGATCAGTACGGCAGGGTCTCCGTTTCGACGTGGAGCAATTTCTGCCGGAATGCTCTTCCCTGTCACTTGCCGGGCTGTTTCGATGACCTCTTTTACTGAAAAACCATTCCCATTCCCCAAGTTGTAGATTTCACTTTTTGCTCCATTCCTCAATTTTTCTAATGCTGAAATGTGAGCTTGGACAAGGTCTGATACGTGGATATAATCTCGGATACAAGTACCGTCATCTGTACTGTAATCATCGCCATATATAAGAATCTTTTCCCGTTTTCCAAGCGCGACCTGTAATACAATTGGAATGAGATGGGTTTCCACTGCATGATCCTCTCCAATGTCAAGAACCGGATGCGCCCCTGCAACATTAAAATAACGAAGAGCCGTATACCGGATTCCTTCAGCCTTATCAGTCCATTTAAGCATCCTTTCAATCGCAAGCTTCGTTTCTCCATACGGGTTGGTCGGTTTAGGAGGATCCGTTTCAACGATAGGAATCCGTTTCGGTTCACCGTACGTTGCCGCCGTTGAAGAAAAGACGATCCTTTTCACCTGATGCTTTTTCATCGCTTTTAAAAGACAAAGGGTTCCGTACACATTGTTTTCATAATACTTTAACGGCTTTTCAACACTTTCTCCGACAAGTGAACTCGCCGCAAAATGCATGACATCTTCAATCTCATTTTCCGTAAAAACCCGGTCTAAGAACTCGGCATCACGAAGGTCGCCCTGGTATAACACGGCTCCGTCAACTACTGCTGGTTGATGTCCTGTTTGTATATTATCCACTACGACTACTTTCTCACCTTTTGCCAACAACTCGGCTACTGCATGACTTCCAATATATCCTGCTCCTCCACAAACAAGAACTGCCAATGTAACCCCTCCTATTCAACTAATTCTCGGGCACCGTCACCGATATTCACATCGTAAAAATCAGCTTCTAAGCCTGTTTCTTTTAAATATGTATCATAAACTTTTTCTTTAAAATGGGTTAGCTGGTTGTTTCGAACGATGCTGATTGTACATCCGCCGAATCCGGCACCGGTCATCCTTGAACCAAGTACTCCATCCTGATCCCATGCGGTTTCTACCAATACGTCTAATTCAACGCCGGTCACTTCATAATCGTCACGTAGAGAGTGGTGCGACTCGTTCATCAATTCCCCGAAACCATTCACATCGTTTTCCTTCAGCTTCCGTACCGCTTCTTTCGTACGTTGATTTTCATATACGACATGCCTTGCCCGTTTTCGATGGACGTCATCTCGTATGAGCCCTTTGAAATTTTCGAATTCTGAGGCGGAAAGCTCGCTTAATGTTTGGATATCGAGTTGTTTTTTCAGGTCATTCAACGCCTGTTCACACTCGTATCTTCTCTCATTGTATTTGGAGTCTGCCAATCCTCTCCGTTTATTCGAATTCGTGATCACCAGTGATGCATCTGTCAGCTTGACCGGGCTGTATGTGAAGGCCAGTGTTTCACTGTTCAATAGAATCGCATGCTCTTTTTTACCCATACCTATTGCGAATTGGTCCATAATACCGCAGCTTACACCTACAAAATCATTTTCAGCGTACTGACTTATCTTCACCAAATCGATCATTTCCATTTTAATAGAATAGAGGTTGTTGATCATTACAGCCGTGACAAGTTCAATAGATGCTGATGAAGATAAGCCTGCACCATTCGGAATGTTGCCATAAAACAAGACCTCACAACCTTGGAGCAACTCATGAGAATGTTTTTGAAACTCTTTCATCACTCCCTTTGGGTAATTCGCCCAGTCGTGCTCTTTTTCAAAATGGATATCTCCTATCTCGAAATCAATAACTCCTAATTCGGGAAAGTTTTTTGAAAACATTCGCACACGTTTATCAGACCGCAGCCGTGCAATCGCATACGTCCCAACACTCAAGGCACATGGGAAAACGTGTCCGCCATTGTAATCTGTATGTTCACCAATCAGATTGACTCTTCCCGGTGCAAAAAAGGTACGTACCTGATTTTCCGACTTAAAAAGGGTATGAAACTCTTGTTTCAGTTGTTTTAGCATCGTAATCCCTCTCGATTCCAGCAATCTAGATTACGCTTCGTGTCATCGTTTCAAAAACAGAAGCGGTGCTCGTTTTAACTCGTTCTAGTAATCCGTCCTCAGTCATTTGCAGTTTGTATAAGCCAAATGGGAGGAGCTCTTCCTCCACAGATTTTTCAGATGTTCGATATCCCCAATCTACAAGGTCGAGAAAGGGAAACCAAGTCAAGCCTATCAATGGAATTTTTTGTTCCTCTCAGCTTTTTACAAGATTGTACACATTCCTCTAGCCATGCCGTTTTTTCATGGTCCGTTCCATTGAAGCTCGTTTCGGTGATCATGATGGGTGCATCATAGCGTCGATACGCCTCATTTATGATTTTCTCTAGATCGATTCCCGTTCCCATCCGGTGAGGGTAGACAATGTATCCCTTTTCGTCCCGTGTCACTTCATGCACACTGAATTGTGGATAATAATTCAGACCGACAATATCAAAGGAAATTGCATGATTTTGAAACCACTGAAAATCTTCCTCGGCTACCCCATGCTTTTTCATAAATGAGTACAAAGGGTGATCTACAAAAATTCTTCCGCTTAAAAGTTCCCACATGACGAAACGATTTTCATTCCATAAATCTACTTCATCTTGAAGGTGTGGATCATTCGAAACATATCTTTTTGTCGCATCGACATGGACCATCGTGGCGTCCGGAACAACTTCTTTTATCGCATAGACCGTTTGAATGATCCCTTTTCCTAATTGGACAGCTATTTGATAAAATCCGGATAGTCCATCTAAATAAGGCGGCCAAACCCCATTTAAACCACAAAATTCAGCATTTACGTATGGTTCATTGAGCGGGGTATAGTAGGTCGCTACATCCCTATAGCGGTTTGCGAATTCCTTTGCATACCGAGACACAAAGTAAGGATAGTGATCATGGACAAACTCATTGACTAACCAATGAGGGGTTCCGTAATGCATCAAATCAATGATCGGAGTCAGCGCATCGTTCTTTCTGAAATATTCCATGACGTGATCGATCCAGCTCCAATCAAACTCTCCTTCAACAGGTTCAACCTTATACCATGGAATCCCGTAACGGATCATCGTTGCCCCAGAGCGTTTCACCAAATCTAGATCACTCTGCCAGAATTGATAATGCTGGGTCAACTCATATTCATCCAAAGGTCGTTCACCTTTAGCCGTTTGAGTGACAAAGGTGTCTTCAATTCCTGCCGCCCAGATCCACTTGTCTTTTGTCAACATGTCCACTCACGCCTCTTTTGTAAAAACTCGCTTAGTTTAGAAAATCAAAGTCAATTGCCTTTACTTTTGATCGTTAATTTCTTTTATTTTTTGCAATTCGCATTTCGGCTTGCGATCATAGGTTAATAGACCATTGATTTCTTGTTCAACGTCGGTTAATTGGGTATAGCAGAACCCTTGGATGACGGGTGACTTCAGCAGGGCTTCCGTTTGTTTTTTGTATTCTCCGACCAACTCGTCTCCAGAACTTACCGATGAGTAGCCCCAGCCTTTTGTCTCATCCATCTTATATGCAGTTCCGCCGTATTCTGTAATCATGATCGGCTCACCGAGATACCCGAATCCTTGAGAATAGATTAATCGATCAGCAGGAGTCGTTTTGATTGCTGATTCAATTGTTTCATAAGCTTTGGATAACTGATTTGCAGATTGATAGTTATGGATACCGCAAATATCAGAAATCGTATGCTCCCAACCGTCATTCGATAACACTGGTCGCGTCGTATCAAGGGATTTTGTGAGATAATACATCGCTAACGAATGGTGCTGCTGCTGTTGATCATGAGCAACCCGAGATATGCCCCAGCTTTCATTCAATGGCAGCCACACAACGATACTTGGGTGGTTATAGTCTCGCTTTACCACTTCTGCCCACTCATTGGTCAACCGTCTCGCAGCCTCTTCTGAATACTCCGAGCAATTCGCCATTTCGCCCCAAACAAGAAAACCTAATTGATCTGCCCAATACAAATAGCGGGGATCCTCTACCTTTTGATGCTTTCTTGCACCGTTGAACCCCATTTCCTTCGCAAGCAAGATGTCCTTTTTTAGTGCTTCGTCACTTGGAGCAGTCAATAATCCGTCAGGGAAATAGCCTTGATCCAGGACAAGCTTTTGATAGTACGTACGGTTATTCAACCGGAATTGCCCGCCTTCAGTCGAAACCTTTCTCATGCCAAAGTAGCTTTCAATCTGATCGGTGATCGTCTCACCATGAACAAGCTTCAACTGAACATCAAATAGGTTTGGATGCTCAGGTGTCCAGAACCAGCCTGGACCATGGATATTGCTGCGATCCGTCATTCGGTTTCGTAGATTGAAGCTCCGTTTCAAGTACGGTTCGTATATGTGAATTGACTCTTTGACAACTTGCCTTCCTTTGAAGGAGATCGAAACCTCGAGCCTAGTGTCTTCTGTTAGTTGGCCGATGAAATCCGCTTCTAAATCAATATCGCCTCGATCAATCTGAGGTGTCCATCGGATCGATTCAATACGTTGTGGTTCTACAGCCTCAAACCATACACTTTGCCAGATCCCTGTCGTCCTCGTATAGAAAATCGATTCTGATTGTTCAAGCCAATACTGTTTCCCCCTAGGTATCGTTACATCCTCAGAAGGATCCTCCACCCGGACAACTACCTCATTGCTTTCATCCGTTTTGATCGCATGGGTGAGATTGAAGGAAAACGAAACATGTCCACCTTCATGGAAACCAACCATCTCCCCATTTACATAGACCCAAGCACGATAATCAACTGCTCCAAAGTGCAGGATGATTACTTTTTCCGACCAAGAAGCCGGTATATGAAATTCTGTTTTATACCAAACAATGTCATGAAAGGTCGGGTCACCAATACCACTGTCTTTCGATTGATAGGCAAACGGTACGGTTATCTTTTTATCCTGTGGAAAGTTTTCCTTATACCATTGTTCTTTCAAACCTTTATCGTCATCATCAAAGGCAAATTGCCATTCTCCATTCAATGTTTGCCACTCCCGACGAACAAATTGAGGGCGTGGATATTCTCCTCGTATCATCGTTATCTCTCTCCTCCTACCGTCATCACTTTATACCAGTTTGTGTAATTCCTTTAATGAGCTGCTTTTGGCCGATCAGGAAAATGATCAGAATCGGAATCGTAGCGATCGAAGTCAAAGCCATCAACTTTCCGTATGAGGACACAAAGCTTCCTTGCTGCATAATCGCTATTCCAGTCGTGATCGTCCGCATCTCAGGCGAGCTTGTTGCAACTAACGGCCATAGGAAATCGTTATAAATCGTCATAAAAGAAAAGATTCCGAGTGTCCACATGATAGGCCGTGCTGAAGGTAAAACGACTCTTAGGAAAATCTGCCACTTATTCGCGCCATCTAAATGTGCCGCCTCCTCCAGTTCCTTTGGAAAGCCTCTGAAGAATTGAAACAAAAGGAACACGCCGAATGCATTGGCGGAATACGGAAAGATCAGTGCTGCATAAGTGTCGAGCCAACCAAGATTACTAAATTCCAAATACAAAGGAAGGAAGGTGATCACCCATGGAATCATCAGAGTGCTGATGAAAATCGCAAAAAGGGTTTTCTTGAACGGTACATCCAATCTTGCTAATGCATAAGCCGCAAGTGAATCTACAAAAACGATAAGCATCGAACCCGCAATACCTACAAACACGGAGTTGAACATCCATTTTACAACAGGTACATTCAAACCTTCCCCAAGCAACGTATACGTATAATTTTCCAAAGTGAACTCTTTCGGAAGCCAATTCAACCCGCCAGCAATTGCTTCAAAGTCATTTTTAAAGGACGTTGAAAGCATCCAAAACAGCGGAATAATGAAAATGAGAGCAATAAGAGATGCCAGAACTAATAAGAAGATCGTTCTCCCTTTTACTTTCATCATGCATCCCCCTTTCTCACATTACTATTGGAAATTTTATATTGGACCAATGAAACGACAATCATGATCAACGACATCATGATCGCCATCGCCGATGCGGACCCAAGCTGTCTTTGTTCAAATGCTTGCTCCACGATTCCCATCAATAGCACTTCTGTTGAATCACCAGGTCCGCCCCTCGTCATTAAATACGGTTGACCGAAAATATTGAAGGACGCGATTGTAGAAGTGATTACAACAAAGAGCATAATTGGTTTAATCGTTGGAAGCGTAATATGTATAAACTTTTGCCACGTTCCAGCTCCGTCAATCGCAGCAGCTTGATAAAGCTCTTCCGGTACTTCGTTCAACGCATTGATAAAAATGATCATATTAAAACCTAACGTCCACCAAACTGTCGCTCCAACAATTGAAATCCAAGCAAATGGTTGGCTCGTCAGCCATGGGACCGGATCAAATCCCAGCTTCATGAGATAATTATTGATTAATCCTGAATTCGTATCCAACATCCATAGCCAAATTATCGAGATTACCGATACGGAAATCGCGTAAGGAATAAAATACAGTGTTCGAAACAATCCGCGAATCTTACCAGGGAGGCTATTAACTATAAGTGCAAGCCCTAAGCCAACTACAACAAGTAAAGGTACGGAATAAATGACAAATTGAACCGTATTCCATAAACCGGAAAAGAAAATATCATTGATGATGGAATCTCTATCGAATATTTTTTTATAATTTTTGAGCCCTGTGAAAGGACGATCCGATGCTAACAATCCATAATCATGGAAGCTAATATAAATCCCATAAAGCAATGGAATCAGCAAAAAAGAAACGAACATGATCAAATAGGGCACAACAAACAAAGAAGAGGTAAACTTCGATTTGCTTTTACTAGTTTTCCAGATTGGCAGTTTCGGAGGTGATTTTCGTTTATCCGTCAAATCAGTTGCCATCTGTGGTTTTGACCGCTGTTCCATGTTCATTTGATCCCCTCCAATCTCTATACTTATTGATTACGAAAGGTGTATAAAAAGCAGAGATTGACTCACTGAGTGGTTGATTCTACCCCCATTGAATAGAGGCGAACGAGCACTTTTTCCGAGTCAATCTCTATGTTTTCTATTTATTGCTGCTCATAAATTTGTTCTGCTTTTTTCTGTGCCTCATTCAGGGCATCCTCTACACTTTTATCACCAAGTAAAGCAAGGTTGACCGCTTCCATTAATGGTGCAGAAACTTGACCCCAGCCTACGACATCTGGTGAGAAGACAGCATAATCAAATTGTTTCGCAACCTGTGGCTGTTGCTTCATTTTTTGGAACTCGTCATTTGTATAGACAGCCTTTGAAGCTGGTGCCTGACCGGATTCTGCCCAAGCCATACCGTTATCCCCAACAAATTTTAAGAAGTTTGTGATGATTTTTACTTTATCATTATCAGCACTTTTAGGGATGACGAAATTATGTGAGTTGGCAAAAACAGCCTGCTGTTCCGTACCTAGTTGTGGAACTGGAGCAACACCGAAGTTCAAGCCTGCATCCTTCCACTGCTGAAGCATCCACGGTCCGTTCAAGTGCATTGCATTTTTCCCTTGGACGAACAACGTAACTTCACCGTCTTGTTGAACATCTGCAGGTGAAACCTTATATTTTTCAATGAGATCCACTTGAAACTGTAACGCCTCTTTTACTGCATCAGAATTAAAATTCACCTTACCATCTTTAAATAGCGAACCGTTGTTTTGCGCTACGATCGTCGGGAAAATGAACTGCTGCGGCCAAAGTGTAGGAACAACATAGCCATATTGCTGTTTGTCTGCGTCCGTTAACTGTTTCGCATATTCAATAAATTCTTCACGTGTCTTTGGTGGTTCATTCGGATCGAGTCCTGCCGCTTTAAATAAATCTTTGTTCCAATAAAACATCAGTGGATGAATATCTAGTGGAACACCATAAAGGCTGCCATCGACAGTAGCACCCTCCCAGGCATTTTCATGGTACTGATCCTTCGTAACTTCATTACCGATAATGTCATCTAGATTTTTAAGTACATCCTTTTTGGCATATGTAATGATTTGATCCCCATGCATAATAAGCAAATCTGGAACATTTTTCTTATCATTGAATGCTAGATCGATAGATTTATAGTATTCTGATTGGGGTACAATTTGAAAATTCACCTTGTACTTATCCTGGGACTCGTTGTATTCTTTGACAATTTCCTTCATTTTAGGTCCATCTGGCCCAGAGAATGGTGCCCAGAAGGTGATTTCATTTTTATTACCGCTATCATCGCCGCCCTCGCTATTCGAACATGCCGCAACGGAAAACATCAGTAAACCAACAACTAAGAAAATGGACCATTTTTTTAATGCTTTCATTGTTTTTCCCCCTCGTTTAAATTTAAATAATAACGGAAGTAACCGCTTACATCTAACTTTTACAAAAAACACGTTAATTAATTAAATTATTTAACTAATTGCTTAAATATGAGTTTACATGCAATTCACAATAGTGTCAACACTCATTAACGAACTAAAATAGCAGGTCTCAAATACTCTTCACTACCCATCTTTATAACCTGATAAACCCAGCCCCCTGTGTGCGTTAAATACTCGATCCCTTCTTCATTAACAAGAATCGTATCCTCTGATTTAACTCCAGGCAATGCGGGATTCCATGCAAATGCTTGATTTTCAGAAACTTTCATTCTAGTTGTTGGTGTCGCTAAAAATTCCCTGGATGAATATCCGGTGAGGCCACCTTGATGCAACAGTTTCCAATCATCTGGATGCCCTTCTCTTTCATATTGTTGAATTCCCTTTGAAACAATTTCTCCGATTGTGATGCCTGGTTTCGTTGAGGCATTCATGACACTATCGATTCGAGCTACCTTCTCAGAATTAACCTCTAGGTCTTCTGGCAATGGACCGAAATGTACAAGACGGGTGACGTTGGCTACCAATCCACCGTATTCTGCACAAAGAACAACCATCGCATGCTTTTTAAGAGGTTTTGTTGTCGGAATCGGGTGTCTATATTGATAAATCCGATCATCTGTCGCAACGAGTGCTACATTCACATTAATCCCCTGATCGACGACCATTTTTGACAATAGCCCCGCAATTTCAAACTCGGTCTGTCCCGGAGAGATTTGTTTACATGTAGCTTCTACAGCTTTTGCAGCTACTTGGCAAAGCCACTTGTACCTAGTAATCTCGCTTTTTGATAAAGAGGACCTAAGAGGCACAAGGGCTGAATCAACGTTTTCCCAATCATAGAAGGGTGTGTCTGTAACAATCCGTTTGCCCTTGCCGTGTTCGATGATACGTTGGTCAATATCATTGAACCAATCTTCTGAAAGGATTTCGAAATCGAATCCTACCTCATTAAGCTCCTCATTGATGATTCTGCTTTCTTCCATTTTTGTCGTGATGAGATAAACCTCGTCTATACAGATAAGAAGATCAGCCACCCCTATTTCTGTTGCTTGGACAATGTGATTCCGCTTCCCGCCTGTCACCCACGAAAAGTTATTTTTCTTTCTTAAAAGGATTCCGTCATAGTCCTGCGTTTTCAAATAAGAACGAATTCTGTTCAAGCCCATTCCATTTTCCCCCGAGATGTTTTGACGTGTTTTTATGTTCCATTCAATAAAGGTGCTTTCTGCTTCGTTTCGCTTGGCACTGAATTCTCCACCTTTGGCCAGCCGTCTTCCCATATAAGTGGATCAATCATAAGCGGCCTTCTGCTTGCTCCGGTCCACAGTAACGGGTCTTCTTTTTTAATAGCATGGTAGATAATCCAATCGATTCCCTCATCATCGGTTACGACTGCATTATGACCAGGTCCGACAAAGGATCCTTCCAGATTTCCTTGTAAAATGACAGTACCACCATTCTTTAAGAGGGCTTTCCCTGCTTTATCAGCATAAGGACCATTTAAGTTTTCTGAACGGCCAACAGCCACATGATATGTACTGTTTTCACCTTCACAGCAAGACCCTTGTGAGCCGAAGAAATAATAAAAGCCATCCCGCTTTATGATATAGGGTGCCTCGTACGCATTGCCCGCAACTTGAAATTTTTCACCTGTAACGGAAAATCCATCTTCAGCTAATTGGATTCCGTAAATACCATGAAAACTCCCCCAAAATAGATAGGGTTTTCCATCCTCTACGATAAAATAGGGGTCGATCGAATTCGCAACACCAATTTCTTCACTGGTAAACAGCTTGCCTTGATCTTTGAAGGGTCCTTCTGGTTTATCCGAAACGGCAACTCCGATCCCCGGGTCAGGGTCACCCCAAATCGAAACCGAATAATAAAGGTAATACTTACCGTTGTACTTCGCAATGTCCGGAGCCCACAAACCACCAGGCTTTTTCCATGATGGTTTCTCGTTAAAGGCCTCCCCGACGTATTCCCACTCGGTCAGGTTTTTCGATCGAACAATCGGAATCAGCTTCGGTTTCGTTTTTTCACCCCAAGCATCTTCAGTTCCATAGGCATAATAATAGCCGTCACCTGCTTTCACAATCGAAGGATCTGCAATTACAGGCTCAAAAACAGGATTGGCATACTGATTTTGATGATCCGCACATCCACTTACAATCAAAAGTGATAGCAATATAAAGCACGTTATTGCCAGCTGGAATTTTATATTGTCCTCCCCCTTTCATAGTTTATTAATTAATTAATTTAATTATCTTTTATGTTATAATAGTTTTAGAAAAAAATTCAAGAACTATATTTTGAACGCACCCCGACAATACGTGCGAATTATACTGGGGGGAATGGTCATGCACGAAGGTCTAAGAGGTAGTTTTCAACTAATGAAATCTCTTAATCGCTCCATTATATTAAATAAAATACGGGTAGAAGGACCTATATCTCGGGCGGACATTGCAAAACAAATCCAATTAACACCTCCTACAGTCAGTAATATCGTAAAAGAACTGATTGACACTGGATTTGTTTTCGAAAGCAAGCAAGGTGAATCCATTGGCGGGGGACGAAAACCAACCTTACTTGAGTTGAACGCAAGGAATTTTTATATTATAGGACTGGATGTTGGACCCAAATATCTCCGTACTATAATGGCAGATTTAAATGGGAAGTTAATCGAATCATCAAGTGAAATCATACCGGAATCAGTGACTAATGAAGGTCTAATCGAATTGATGCGAAATGCGATTAAGAATATTATCGATAACTATCAAAAAGAAAAAGAGAAGTTTATCGGGATAGGTGTTGGAATGCATGGAGCAGTTGATGTTCAAAAAGGGATTTCCCTATTTGCACCAAGCCTGCACCTTCGTGATATTCCGATAAAGGAAATCTTTGAATATGAGTTTGATATGCTCGTTAAAGTGGAGAATGATGCACGGGCTATGGCGTTAGGAGAGTCCTGGTTCGGTAACGGCAATGGTTCTAAAAATGTCATTACAATAAACGTCGGGCGAGGTATTGGGGCTGGCGTTGTTCTCGACGGCGAGCTTTTTTATGGTGAACATTTCATTGCTGGCGAACTCGGCCATATGACGATCGACTTAAGTGGCCCAAAATGCGACTGCGGTAATTACGGTTGTTTGCAAACGTTAGCAGATGGACCCGCGATTGCCAGACGCGCGATTAAAGAGATTTCAATCGGTAGTGACAGCATACTGACTGATTGGGTAGAAGGAAAGCTTGAACAAATCGACGGTGAATTAATCTATAAAGCAGCTGAACGTGGTGACGAGCTTTGTATTAATATTCTAAAGCAAACAGGAAAATATTTAGGAATCGGGCTTACCAACCTGATCCATATTCTGAATCCTGAGCGTATTGTAATTGGTGGTGGCGTTTCAAATTCCGGAGAGTTCATACTTGGTCCCCTCAAAGAGACGATACAGAAAAGAGTATTGACCAATGCCGCTAAAAAAACCGATATTGTTCTTTCGAATTTAGGTGAAAACGGCGGTGCTATAGGTGCAGTCGCTCTAATCTTAGTAGAGATCTTTAAAGTAAAGAACTAGACGTAATAATTAAAGGAACAACGGGAATCTGTAAATTCATAGATTCCTTTTTTTGTTTTTTTATACGACAAAATTATTGGAGATTTTCCAGAATAAGAAATAAGTTATTAATCCCGCTAATGGTATAATATGTATAACTTTTTGAAAGGAGGAAAGTACGCTGATTAGAGTTAAAGAAATTGAAAATGATTTCACCCATTTGAAAAAGGATCAGATAGGGGGACTGCTGAAATTAGACAAAAAAAATCATAACTACGAAAAAAGATGAGCTTTTGTCAAAACTATTAGACAAAGTTCAAGGGGACCATGTTGCGATCAAAGGAATCTATCACAAATTTGCATCTGAATTAGGCCACCATCCAAGCTTTGTTTAAAATCTCGAAATGCACGAACTAAATCAGAGCAATATGTAGAAAAGACAGAGCTTTTTTACGAGCTGAAAAATGAATCTCTTCAACGTTTAGTACTCTGCCCCTACTCCTCCGTATCCTTTTACCAACCCGAACACCCGGATAAACTCATGTATTTGAATTTTTGCCCACAACATTTTGAGTTTTGGTGCATAGAACGAGAATTCGACTATGTGTCAAAGCGGGACTTTTATCGTAGTGCTCCGTCTGAAATTGATCGAGTATTCTGATTGTATCGTGGAAATCGAGGATGATTACTATTCATTATTTTTTATTGCGATTCAGTCTGAGGATCTGAAAAAATTCCGTTTTTCCTTCCACACGCCCTACCCTATCGGACAGCACTTTCTCCCACTAAAAGAAACCCTACCAAAAGGATCCCACCAAGAACAAGAAGGACTATTCCGCTTCGGCCGCACATTGATTGACGAAGAAAAAATTATTTTCACAGAAAAAGAAGTCGTAAAACAATTAAAGGAATCCATACAAAAGTTTGATTTGTATTTCTCCTAATCTTTTTTCTCCAATAAATGATATACCCTTCCTTTGTTAGAACCAGTGTGTTTTAAGTTCATAGAAGCGAAAATTTTATTTGCAGTGGATGGTGATTGGAGTTGGAGAAAATGACGTAGTTGTTGATTGGTTATCGTGGGACTGATTAATAATGCATAATCTTCCATAGGAGTTACATGTTCATCTTTTGAGGAATAAAAACAATCATGACAAGACCATCTACCGTTTACCCTTCTCATCTTTTTCATAACACAAACAGGACAGTAAACACCTTTGAGGAGTTCTGCAGGAGAAATTTGAAATTGACCTAGGAGATCCGGATCATTCTCGGTATGCTGCTTGATAAATTGCTTGCTTAATTTGTTGATTTCTTTATTCGTCAGTATTTCATTTGTATACGATGTCTTGAGTCTTTCGATTCTTTCCAAAAGGATGGTACTTCGAATGACGATGTCAGGAATTTTGATCTCGGGGGATATGGATTGGATTTTTGAGGATGAATTTGCTATGGTGACCAACGTTTTAATTGGAACCGGAGGAATTTTATTACGTTTGAGCCATTGACTTAGTTGGTGCTTTTGATGTTTTACTTGCTGAACAGGGTCGGAGTAAATTTCTTCTTTTCCCTTGTATTGTTGAATAAGTTGATTATTTTCAGGATCAAAAATCAGGGTACCTGAAATATTTTTCACCTCAATGATCAGGATAAATGAAGAAGTGTACGATCAAAACATCCATTTGAAAATGGTTTGATAGAAAGGGAAGCCTGAGGCCATGAAAGATATAGGATCCTTTTTCGGGTAGAAAGCTAAAGTAGTACTCTAACGAACGTTCTCCTCGATAGCCAGCTAGACTTCTAGCATGCCTTCTTTCTATTAGTGCAGTTTTGGGATGGTTCTGGGGTGTCATTCTTAAAAGTGCTTCAAGTTACAGAACAATTAATGGTTTTTGCAGGGGTTTTTTATTCAAATAATCATTCCTTATAGCATTTAGAATTAAATTTTCTGTAATATCCTATGAAATTCCTTTTTTTATAGATATTTTTATAAAGCCGGTTAATCATTCGAGCATAGAATCCGGTTTATCGACCACGGAATCCATTATATCAACCACGAAATGAATTATATCAACCACGGAACACAATATATCAGCCACGCATAGTAAAAAAGCCCTGAAGCAGCACGTATTTTCCGGGTATCCCTTTTGGTTCAAGCACCTTCATCCTCAGCATAAAAAAATAGACTTGCCAAGATAGTGGCAAGTCATGCGGTTCACCTTATATCAATGATTTCATTTTCACAGATTTCCGTTCGATCAGTTGTGTAGTCAGCTTATAGTACGGCTCGACCTTTTCACCTGACAATAATTGAAAAATCAAGTGGACCGCTAACGCACCTGCTTCGTATTTTGGTTGTCTGATCGTGGTTAACGACGGTGAAACGAACTCCGCCAGCTGAATATCATCAAATCCGACGATGGAGATGTCATCCGGAAGCTTCATACCTTTTTCAGTAAAAGCCTGGATACCACCGATCGCCATTTCATCATTTGCATAAAAAACAGCTTCAGGTAATTTGTTTTGCGCAATTAACATATTCGTTGCTCGATATCCGCCATCCCGTGTATAATCACCTGAGATTTTCCACCTGGACTGAAAGGGTATCCCGTACTTTGCTAAAGCACCCTTATATCCTTGAAATCTCAATTCATTATCATGAGAATTATAAGGCCCGCTAATGTATGCAATTTTCCGGTGCCCATTCTTGATCAAATTTTCAGTTGCTAAATAGCCGCCACGCCAATTATCCACATCTACCTGAAGGACAAAATCGCCTTTCAATTCACGGTCCAGAACAACGATCGGAAATCCTTGTCGTGCTGATTCTTGAATGGTTTCATCTTCAATGTTGTGTGCAAGAACAATGACCCCATCAACGCGTTTTTCTCGTAAAAACTTGACGGCTGTAGATTGAGAGCCTCCCATTGAACTGCATGCTATCAAATCATAGCCGTTTGTCATCGCGACACTCTGAACACCCTGGATCAATTCGGAATAATAAGGGCCTGATAGATCACTTAAGATTAACGCAATCGTATTTGTTTTCGTCCTTTTTAAATCCGAAGCAAGACCGTTCTTTTGATAATTCAATTCTTTCGCTGCATCCATTACTTTTTTCTTCGTATCAGAGCTGACCTTTTGACTGTCATTCAGCGCATAAGAAGCCGTTGATACTGCGACACCAGCAAGCTTTGCTACATCTTTGATTGTTGCCATTCTCTTCACATCCCGCTACTACTGAAAATCGAACGTATAAAGCGTTTAACGTCTAAAATTCCCCGACTATATAACTATTCAATACAACTATAACTAAATCCTACGATGGTTTTAATCTTTTAGCAAATAAGCGACTGCTTCATAAGGGCGCATCTGAAGTGAATCAGGCACGCTTAATGAATCTTCGTAATTGCTGATCACTCGTTCAGAGCGGTTATACGAAACTTCCTTCGGTAAGGTGAACTCTGGAGTACCCTCTGAAAAGTTCGCAACCACAAGCAACGTTTCATTCCCTAACCGTCTCGTATACGTAAAAATTTGATCATGCTCCGCATAGAGCAGTTCATAATCACCGTACACAATGATTTCATGCTCTTTTCGCAGCCGGATCAATTTTTGATAATGATAAAAGATCGAGTTGCCATCCTGCATCGCCGCGTCTGCGTTAATGGAACGATAATTCGAATTCACGTCAATCCATGGCTCACCATCTGTAAAACCAGCGTTAGCCGAGTCGTTCCACTGCATCGGTGTCCGGGCATTATCCCTTCCTTTTGCATGAATCGATTCAAGCGCTTTAGCTGGCGATAACCCTTCTTTTACTTTTTCATTGTAAAAGTTGATTGTTTCAATGTCTTTATAATCGTCAATGCTATCAAAAGAAATGTTCGTCATGCCGATCTCTTCCCCTTGATAAATATAAGGGGTCCCTTGCATCATATGAAGCAATGTTGCAAGCATTTTAGCCGATTCGACGCGATACTGCCCATCATTTCCCCATCTAGAAACGATTCTCGGCTGGTCGTGGTTGTTCCAATATAAACTGTTCCAGCCATTCTGATAAAGCTCTGTCTGCCATTTGCTCAATACATTTTTCAAATCCACCAGATCCAGTGGCTTTAATGCCCACTTTCCCTTACCCTTCACTTCATCAAGGGACATGTGCTCGAACGTGAACACCATATCGAGTTCATTTCTGCCCGGCCCTGTGTAAAATTGAGCAGTTTCCGTTGTGGCTGAAGGGGTTTCGCCGACCGTCATCACATCATATTTGGACAGTACCTTTTCGTTCATCTCTTGTAAATACGGATGCAGTTCAGGTCCATCTGTTAAGATTTCTTGATCGACTTCCTTACCGATCAAATCAATGACATCCATTCGGAATCCGCTGACACCCTTTTCCAACCAGAACGTCATCATCTCGTACAAATGCTCGCGCACCTGTTCGTTATGCAAATTAAGATCTGGCTGTTTTTTACTGAACAAATGAAAATAGTACTGATCAGTTTGCTCATCAAATTCCCAAGCAGGGCCACTGAAAACAGACTGGATCTCACTTGGCGGTCCACCGTCAACCCCGTCTCTCCATATATAAAAATCCCTGTACGGATTATCCGTTGATTTTCTGGACTCGATGAACCATGGATGTTCATCAGACGTATGGTTGATGACCAGATCCATTACGATCTTCAAACCATGCTTGTTCGCTCCCTCGATGAGTAGTTCCATGTCCTCCATCGTACCGAATTCGTCCATAATCGAACAATAATCGCTGATATCATAGCCATTATCATCGTTAGGCGATCGGTAGACGGGGCTCAACCAGATGAAATCGACACCTAGCCCAGCAAGATAATCCAACTTCCCGATAATCCCTGGCAGATCACCGATACCGTCTCCGTTACTGTCATGAAAGCTTCTCGGATAGACCTGATATACCGTTGACGAATGCCACCATTTTTTCTCCATAATTCCTACGCACACTCCAATACAATTTAAAAGAAAACTAAAGGGATGACCTAAAGGCCTCTCGCCAATCCTTTAGACAGGCTGAGCCTTAGCCCTAAAGGATGGGCCCTTGCACTTATACTTTAGAAAGTATTATTATGCTTTCTTAACGTGAAAAAAAGAAGGATAGCTGGATGATTAAACCTCCCACTATCCGTTATTACGTTCTTATTTGATACCTGACATCGTAAACCCTTCCACAATATACTTCTGAAAGAACGAAAACATGATGATGATTGGTACTACCATGAACGCTGCACCAGCCATCTGCATACCGAAGTTGCTCGCGTATTGTCCTTGCAGCAAGGATAACCCTACTGATAACGTGTATAGACTTTCATCATTTGCAATGATCAACGGCCACAAGAAGCTGTTCCATGCACCGATGAACGTCAATATTCCTTGGACGGCAAAAATCGGTTTTGCAATCGGAATAATCAACCTGAAAAAGATGTAAAATTCCCCCGCTCCATCCAATCTCGCAGCTTCGATTAAATCGGTCGGAATCGTCGTCATGAACTGACGGAATAAAAAGATACTGAACGCTACTGCAAGTGTGGGCAATACAATCCCTGCCATCGTGTTCGTCAATCCCATTTCATTCAAAATCAAATAAACCGGAATCATCGTAACCTGTGCAGGAATCATCATTGTCGCCAATACGAGATAAAAAACCGGTTCTTTTCCTTTGAAATGAAATTTAGCAAAGCCATAGCCTGCCATCGCATTTAATAACAACCCGATAAATGAAAGTAAAACGATAATGATCGTGTTTCTTAAATACACACCGAAATTCATTTTTTCAAATAAATCAAGGTAATTTTGAAACGTCGGATTTTCCGGGAATAACGTCGGCGGCATCTGAAGCGCCTCACTTGCCGGCTTGAAAGAACTCGTAATCATCCAGATGAATGGTATCGAAACGGCAATCCCACCTAGTATGAGGAAGGCAATTACAATGCTTTTTTCAATTTTTTTATTGACTGTATTTGTTTCCATAAAATTCACCCCGATAAAAGGATGTTCAAAAAGTTCCAAACCTTTTTGAACCCACATAAAATTTAACTTAAAATTCTGTATCAGACTTTCTGAACTTGAATTGGATTAAAGTCACGATGATGATGATCATAAATAAAATGAATGAGCCTGCTGCCGCATATCCGAATTCGCTGAATTGGAAACCTTCCTGGTAAATGAACAATGCCATCGATATCGTTCCATTTAATGGTCCACCTTCCGTCATTACGAACGGTTCCTCGAAAAATTGCAGCCAACCAATCAAGGTCGTAATCGTTACGAAAAAGGTTGCATAGCGCAGCAACGGAATCGTGATGTTGAACAGCATTTGCCAGCGGTTGGCACCATCCATTTTCGCTGCTTCATAATAAGATTTCGGAATACCTTGTAATGCTGCAAGGAAGATGATCATGTTGATCCCGATCCCCTTCCAAACTGCCAACAGGATCAAAGAAAGCTTGGCAATCGTCGGTTCAGTCAACCAGGGTACCTGGTCCACATTTATTAGAGATAATAGATAATTGAAAAGACCATAATTCGTGTTGTACAGATATCCCCAAATGACAGCGACTGCAACGATGTTTGTGATTGATGGCATATAATAGACGCCACGGAAGAACCTGAAAATCAAATTCGATCCATAATTCAATAGCAGTGCAATACTTAATGAAAAGAAAATGACCAACGGAACTCCAATAATCGCATAAAACAATGTGTTGAAGATCGATTTATGGAAGACTCTATCGGAAAATAACTCAACATAATTTTCAAATCCGATGAATTGAATATTCGACCAGTTTGCCAGCCCTTTTAAATCAAGATCCGTAAAGCTTATTACGAACGCGACAATAATCGGTATGATGCTGAAAACCAATAAGATCAGAACTGCAGGTCCGATAAACAAAAAGGGATGTCTATTTTGAAATAAACTTTTGAATGCATTGCCCATGTGTCATCCCACCTATTTTTTACTACACTCCGGTGTTTCTAAGTTTTCTTTTAGATTAAGTTCAAAAAGTAGACGAATCAGATAAACCTTAGGAAGTTCGACTAAAACCGTTACGTTCAGCGCCTGCGGTTACTCGGCGCAAAACCCCAATGAAGTTATGCAAGTACTAAGTCTTGTAACAACGTCGAACTGACTCACATCCTGTGAGCCCAAGGCACGACAGTTTTGAGGAAGGCTACTAACTTATAAGACATCTAAGGTGCCTTGCACCGAGAGAGCTTTCTTCGATAGCAACGAGCGGTACTTGCACATAAGCTGCGAGTTGTACCGAGGAAGGCTACATCCTAGGTTATGCGTGTATAGACGCATGTGCACAATGATTGTCCCTCATTGTATCGTGTAACCTCAGTGCAATACATGAGGATCGGAAAAACCTCGCACGAAGGAAAAGTGAACTTCTTTTTCAAGGAGCGCCGAAATTTGCAGTTTATTATTTCGATACTTTTTGAACATCCTCTATAAAAGTAAAATGAGGCTAACCCAATCATGCCTTCCATCCTGAGGTCTTCTACAACATTTTTTATATCTATCCTCAAGATAGCCAGGCACCTTGCGTTTGAGTCAGCCCCTGTTTACAAACTGTTATTCGCTCATTGCTTCCTTAACTTTTTCTCTATATGCATCTAATTCCTTTTCAAGATCTGCTCCACCGACAGTAACTCGTTCTAGTGCTGCAAGCAATTCCTGTGCAACTACTTCCCAATTCTCAATTTGTGGAGAAGCCTTAGCAGTTTCCAATTGTTTACCAAACGTTGCAATCATAGGATCTTCCTGTAACACTGGATCTTCCCAAGCTTTCACTCGTGAAGGCAATGTATTTGAAATCTCATACCATTCAACTTGCGTCTCTACTTCGTTCATGAATGAAATGAACTTTAGTGATTCTTCAACATTTTCAGAGCTTTCAAAAATAGAGAAGTTCGATCCACCCATAGCAGAAGCTACGATATCTTTTTTAGGCATTACCGCAACGGACCATTTCCCATCAAGGTCTGGTGCTTGATCTTTAATGATGTTGACCATCCAAGGGCCACTGATGAACATCGGTTTTACCCCGTCCTTAAATGCTTGGACAATATCCATTCCTGGTTGCGCTGTACTAAGTCCTTCTTTAAAAAAGCTTGTATAGTATTCCATTGCCTCAGTAAATGCCTGGCTGTCCAGATTCAAGTTCTTTTCGTCTGTTTTGAACTCAAATCCATTTTGCCATGCAAAGATGAATGGAGTAATTTGATCTTTAATATCAATATCTAATCCGTAATACTTATCTCCACGTTCTGAAAGCTTTGTTGCAGCATCCTTCATCTCTTCCCAAGTTGCTGGTGGCTCACTGTAGCCAACTTCCTCTAATAGGTCGGAACGATAATAGAGTACACGCGTTTCCACATACCATGGAATACCGACGACTTTACCATCGTATTTCATAGTTTGTGCCGCACCATCAAAATAGTTTTCTGGCTTGAATTCAGGATAATCTTCCATATGCTCAGATAAATCCAACAATGCTCCTGCACTTGCAAACTCAGAAACCCATGTTGTTCCTAGCTGTACAACGTCTGGACCTCCACCTGATGCTACTGCAGTAAGCAGCTTGTCATGCGCTTGGCCCCAAGGAATCGCCTGGACATCGACGTTGATGTCAGGATTCTCTTCCTCGAATTTCTTAGCGAGTTCATCCAATTTCTTTCCTTCCTCACCCATCGCCCAAACTTTGATCGTTTTACCTTCCTCATCTCCATTACCTGCACATCCAGCTAATAAAGCGGAGATTGGCAGAATACAAACTAACAATAGAGATAACGCTTTCTTATTCATCAAGAATTCTCCTTTCAACTCACGAAATTGATAATAGTTTTTAAGTGAAAAATGTAGTTCAAAAAATATGCGAATCAAAATTACTAGTATTAAGTTCGACTAAGGTCATCACGTCCTGTGATAACGTCGAACTGACTCACATCGTGTGAGCCCAAGGCACATTGAGGAAGGCTACTGACTTGATGACCTCTCTGCTGCCTTGCAGACGCAGGTGCACAATGATTCTTCCTCATTGTATCGTCTAACCTCAGTGAAATACGTGAGGACCGGAAAAACCGAGTACAAGAGTAATCTACCGAAGCGGTACCTCGCACGAAGGAAAAGTGAACTTCTTTTTCAAAGAACGCAAAAATTCGCCGTTTATCATTTGGAAACTTTTTGAACATCCTAAAAAAAAGCATATTAATAACATCGAATCCAATTCCAAACCGCCTTTATAGTATAACCCCCTTTTTAGATAATAAATTATCAATTGAATTACTATACAGCTATTGAAACGTTTCGATGTTTTGATTATAATCAATTGTGAATCCGCTTTCAACACTTTATTGATAAAATAAATGATTTTTTTGAGGTTTTATCGAACAGAATACCTCAAAACGCCTATATACAAGTGTTTTTAGAAGTAATGCTATTGAGGCGATCAGCGGAAGGTTTATTGACTGGATGAATAAAAGCCCTTATAATCCAACTTATTCATTATCGAAACGTTTCAATTTAACTTAAAAATATCACTTTCTTTTAAAACTAAGTATAACAATGGAGGTCCGTGCATGAATGAGAACCACTTAACTTCACTGATTGACCAAATGACATTAGATGAAAAAATTGCTCAGCTAATGCAGTTAGCTACCCCTTTTTATAAAGGCGCATCGAATGAGGGTCAGATTACTGGACCTATGGCAAGCATGGGGATATCTGAAGAAGTGATTCGTAGTAGCGGATCGGTTCTTGGGGCATCCGGTGCAAAGGAAATCATAAACATCCAGAAAACGCACTTATCCGAAAATAGGCTAGGAATTCCGTTGTTATTCATGTCTGATATTATTCATGGCTATAAAACGATTTTTCCAGTGCCTTTAGCAATCGGATGCTCCTGGGATTTAGAATCGGCTGAAAAAAGTGCGGAAATTGCCGCTAAAGAGGCAGCAGTTTCAGGGGTCCACGTAACCTTTGCCCCGATGGTCGATCTTGTCCGAGATCCACGTTGGGGTCGAGTGATGGAATCAACTGGCGAAGATCCATTCTTGAATAGCCAATTTGCTGAAGCATTCGTCCATGGCTTTCAAGGTGAAAAATTAGAAACAGATCACGATCGAGTTGCAGCCTGTGTAAAACATTTCGCGGCATATGGGGCTCCTGAAGGCGGTCGTGACTACAATACCGTTGATATGTCTGAAAGGCAGTTACGCGAGTATTATTTGCCGGCCTATAAAGCCGCACTCGATGTTGGCTGTGAAATGGTCATGACGGCATTCAACACCGTCGATGGGATTCCAGCCTCGGGTAATAAAAAGCTGATGCGTGACCTTCTTCGCGACGAATGGAACTTTGATGGCGTCCTCATTTCCGACTGGGGAGCCGTTAAGGAATTGATCCCGCATGGTGTTGCGGAAGATACGCAGGAAGCTGCCAAAAAGGCGATTACAGCTGGCGTTGACATCGAAATGATGACACCTTGCTACGTTCATCATTTAGTCGACTTGGTAAAAGAAGGACAAGTTAATGAGGCATTGATTGATGAAGCAGTACTCCGAATCCTTCAACTAAAACAGAAATTAGGATTATTTGAAAATCCGTATCGTGGCGCAAACGAGGAACGGGAAAGAGAGATTGTATTATCGGATTCCCATCGCCAAACAGCACGAGACCTCGCCTCGAAATCATGTGTTCTGTTGAGAAACGAATCCGTACTTCCACTAAATGCAGATCAGAAAGTCGCGTTAATCGGACCATTTGCAGATAACGGCGACATCCTTGGAGCTTGGTCATGGTTAGGTTCTAAAGATGATGCAATTAAATTAAGTGATGCGTTCAGCACCCGAATCGATTCTGGACAATTATCGATTGCTAAAGGGTGCGACATCGAGACTGGATCAAATGAGCAAATTGACGAGGCGCTTCGCACTGCTGAAAATGCAGATGTCATCGTGTTAGCTTTAGGCGAGCATTCCGACATGAGCGGTGAGGCTGGGTGCCTGGCAGATATCCGCTTGCCAGAAGCACAGCTGAACTTGATCACTGCCTTAAAAAAGCTGGGTAAACCAATGATATCCGTCCTATTCAATGGTAGACCGCTGGATTTACATGGTGTAATCGAACATACGGACGCTGTGTTAGAAGCGTGGTATCCAGGAACAGAAGGTGGCGCTGCGATAGTTGACCTTTTATATGGTGATACTAATCCATCCGGTCGTCTAACGATGTCCTTCCCTTATTCGGTCGGTCAGGTTCCCGTTTATTACAACAATTATAATACCGGACGGCCAAAGGATGCACCGGATGCCCAGGAACGATATGTATCACAATATTTAGACATACCGAATGAACCACTATTCCCGTTTGGCTTCGGATTAAGCTATACCACTTTTTCATATAGTGACATCACACTTTCTGCCGATACGATCAAACCGGGACAACCACTAAGCATTTCAGTCAGCGTAACAAACACAGGAAACGTTGCGGGAGAAGAAGTTGTTCAACTGTATATTCGTGACGTTGCAGGTGAAGTGGTTCGTCCATTAAAGGAGCTCAAAGGGTTTAAAAAGATCATGGTAGCGCCCGGAGAAACGAAGCAAGTTACGTTTGAACTGACGGAGGAACAGCTGCGTTATCACCATTCGGATCTTTCATTCGAGAGCGATCCGGGAGCATTTGTTGCCTATGTCGGTTCAAATAGCAAAGACGGAACGGCACGACAATTTGAACTAATAAAATAAAGAAAACTTGGCGATTGCCGAGCCTTAAGGCGAAAGCAGAGTCGTAGTTGCCCTTATACTATAGAAAGTATTTATACTTTCTTAACGTGAAATAAAAGCGTAGGCGCCCTGTACTAGCAACTAGGACGCTTTAGGCACACCGCGAGGAGACCTATGGGACTGGGGTGATCCAAACACCAGGGCACTGAAGCTAGACAATAGACAAAGGAGAATTCGATGACCATAACAACTAAGACAGATTCTAGATTCCAACTAAATGCAGGAGATTTTCACTTCACCTTTTTAAATAGTGGAGATTTGTACGAGGCAACTCATAAATCAACCATGATCAACCAACTGATCAGCAACCCTTTGGACGGATCCTTAAATAATCTTTATTTACGTTTATTTGAAACGGATGGGGGCATAAAGGTTACGCCAATGTTCGGTGTTCAATCCAATAGTAAGATGTCTGTTTCTGATTCAAAAATTAAATGGGAAGGTTCCTTTGAAACGGTTCAGTATCAAGTTACGTTTCATTTAACGGAAAAGGGAATCTGGTTTTGGCACGTAGAAGTTGAAGGCAGCGATGCTGAAATCGACTTGATTTATGGACAGGATCTCGGATTGGCAGATAAAGGGGCTGTCCGCTCCAATGAGGCATACATGTCACAGTATATGGACCATTCCGTTTATGAAAATGCCGAGAATGGATATGTGATTTGCTCACGTCAGAATCAACCACAACAAACCGGCTTTCCATATATACAGCAAGGTGCGTTGAGTAAAGTTGCCGGCTATTCAACGGACGGCTTTCAATTTTTCGGGTTATCGTATAAAAAAACGGATAAACCCGAAGCATTGAACAAGCCTGTTTTAGCAAATGAAGTCTATCAATATGAATTTGCTTACGTTGCGCTTCAATCGGAACGCATTCAGCTAACTGATAAGTGCCGCTTTACCTTTTATGGACTATATAAAGAGGATCATCCTGACGCCGTCACCTCACTAGAATTTGAAAAGGAACTTGCTGAAGCGTGGGAGCAGGTAAACGCTTCTGAAGAACCGAATTGGCGTCAAGTTGAAAAGGTCAGCCTCTCACCGGAAATCGGAGCACCATTGCAAACTCTTCCGATGACGGAAGATGAAATCGATCGGAACTACCCAGGCCGAAATCATGTGGAACGCAAAGATGACACGCTACTTTCATTTTTCACCGATTCACATGAACATGTCATTTTAAAAGAAAAAGAATTGCTCGTTGAACGCTCACATGGACATATCCTGATGTCGGGTCAAAACGATCGATTAAACGAAAACGTAATGACAACTACGTCTTACATGGTTGGTGTGTTCAATGCCCAGCTTGTCATCGGGAACACATCATTCAATAAAATGTTATCGAACACTCGGAACGCGCTGAACATTATGAAAACCTCTGGACAACGGATTCATGTAGAAATCGATGGTGTCTATCGGTTATTAACGATGCCTTCGTTATTCGAGCTAGGCTTCAACTACGCGAAATGGATCTATAAAATAGATAACGATGTCCTTACGATTACGAATTATACGACCGTCGATTCGCCAGACGTAACGCTCAGCGTCAAGTCGGAAAGCGGCACTGCATACCGATACCTGATCACGAATCAAGTTACGATGAACACCAACGAATTCGAAGCACCATTTAAAGTGGAACGAAACGATCGTGATGTTTCCTTTTACGCAGATCCGTCATCCGATAGTGCCGATACATTCCCTAACCTTTCTTATCGTCTTCATATCGATGGAGCGGGCTTTGAGGTAGAGGATGAGCAGGCATTAGCTTCAAACATCGAACCTGGTTCAGCATCGCTCATTGTATTGAACCTTAGTTCCTCGAGTGAATTTACGATGACGGTGCAAGGTGTTTTACACGGTGAAGAACGACCTCTCGTTCAGAAAGACATGAATGAAGAAGTCGAACGCTATCGCGAGTTTTACCGCGGAGTCATGAATGGATTTCAACTGACAGCGAATGATTCAAGCGTTAATGCAGTTGAAAAACTGAATACGCTGGCCTGGTGGTATACCCACAATATGCTCATACACTTCTCAGTTCCACACGGCCTCGAGCAATATGGTGGAGCGGCTTGGGGTACGCGAGACGTCTGTCAGGGACCGACCGAATATTTCTTGGCAACGCAAAACTACGGAACAGTTCAAGAAATCATTAAGACGGTTTATTCCCATCAATATGAAGATGAAGGAAACTGGCCACAATGGTTCATGTTCGATAAGTACTTCAAAATCCAACAGGACGACAGCCATGGAGATGTCATCGTCTGGCCATTGAAAGTTGTCAGTGACTATATAACAGCTACAGGTGATTTTGATATTTTACAAGAAAAAGTTCCATACACCTTACGTGATGGCTTTGATTTTAGTGAGGAAAAAGCAACGATACTCGATCATCTTAAAAAACAACTTTCGTATATCAAGAGTCATTTCTTGCACGATACATTCTTATCTTCGTACGGTGATGGGGATTGGGATGACACGTTACAGCCTGCGAACCAACAGCTGAAGCAATATATGGTCAGCAGCTGGACCGTCGCATTAACGTATCAGGTTGTCGAACAACTAGCACGTGCTTTAGAAAAAGCAGCTCCATCCGAAGCAAGTGAGCTACGAGCTCTAGCCGATGGAATTAAAGAAGATTTTAACCGTTACATGCTGCAAACCGACGTGCTGCCAGGATTTTTATATATGGAAGATCCGAATGATGCTAAATTGATGCTGCATCCGACTGATACGGAGACTGGAATCAATTATAGACTGATTCCAATGAATCGAAGCATCATCAGTGAGCTTTTCACACCTGAACAGGCGAAAGCTCATTTCGAAACGATCAAGGAACACCTTTACTGTCCGGATGGCGTTCGTTTGATGAATCGCCCTGCCCATTATAACGGAGGAGTCAGCACGAATTTCAAACGAGCCGAACAAGCTTCGAACTTTGGACGAGAAATCGGGTTGCAATATGTTCATGCTCACATCCGATTTGTTGAAGCGATGGCTAAGCTTGGCTATAGTGAGGAGGTTTGGAAAGGCTTAGAAACGATCAACCCAATCGGAATTAAAGACGTTGTGCCGAATGCGGAATACCGTCAAAGCAATACGTATTTCAGCAGCTCGGACGGGAAATTCAATAATCGGTATGAAGCGCAGGAACGCTTTGATGAGCTGCGTGAAGGTAACGTTCCGGTTAAAGGTGGTTGGCGCATCTACTCAAGCGGCCCTGGAATCTATATGAATCAATTGATTTCGAATGCACTTGGAATCCGTCAGGAAGGCGGTAACCTTGTGGTCGATCCAGTTCTCCCAGCGAAATTGGATGGATTGAGGTTCGAGTACCGATTCATGGACCGCCCAGTTACAATCGTCTATCATCTTGACCAAAATGAAAATCGGATTGTTGTAAATGGATGCTCTGTGGAAGCAAGTTCGGTATCCAATCGATATCGAGAAGGCGGATTTGTCGTAGATCGTACTGAACTAGGATCTTTATTGAAAAATGAAGACAATATGATCGAAATTCAACTGAAAAACTAACGATTTTGTAAGGAACCCTCGGAGTCAAAAAGTCCGAGGGTTTTCTCATGAGTGAAATTAAATACATCATACTATGTGATCTGTTCCGAATTTCTCCAGCGACAACTTCCTTACCGCATCTGGAAAGTGGTCGTTCACTTCTTTTAATGTTTTAATCGCTTTTTGGTATGGGATTTCGAAAGTGATCATGAGGATTGCGGCACGAGCATCGCCTTTCGCTTCACCGTTCAACCTTTTCGCAACCGTATCATTCACACCAGTCGCTTCCTTAATGATCTGTACGACCCTTCTTCTCAATTTCTCATTTGTCGCCTGTACATTCACCATAAGGTTGCCATACACTTTTCCGAGCTTGATCATGACCGTCGTCGAGATCATATTCAACACCATCTTTTGTGCCGTGCCAGCCTTAAGCCGGGTTGAACCTGTGACCACTTCTGGACCAACGAGTACTTCAATCGGAAATTGCACATGGCGACTAAGCTCCGCATTTGGATTACATGACAATCCAACCGTCACTGCACCGATATCATGTGCTTTCTTCATAGCGCCTATAACATAAGGTGTCCGTCCGCTGGATGTAATCCCTATCACTGCATCACGGCTACTTACTTCTGCTTCCATATTTCGTATCCCCTCTTGTTCATCGTCTTCGGCATCCTCAATCGCTGTTCGGATCGCTTTGTCCCCGCCAGCAATGATTCCATTGACGAGGGTCGGTTCAACTCCAAATGTTGGCGGACATTCGGACGCATCCAAAATCCCTAGCCGTCCACTTGTACCTGCTCCTATATAATAGAGCCTGCCCCCATTCTTGACGATTTCGACCAACCGTTCAATAGCGGCAGTCACCTGCGGAATACTTTTCTCCACAGATGCCGCCACTGTCTGATCCTCCATATTCATGATCTGGATGATTTCTTCCACGGATAACGTATGTAACTTTTCGCTGCGCTTATTCCTTTGTTCTGTCAACATGTCCTTATTCATGTTTTCCATAAAGTGCCTCCTGGTCGTGTTTCTTTTGCATTTTTAAAAAATGCACCATTTAATCAAGCAATATCATTACTTGACCGCTCCTGCTGTCAAACCTTCCATAAACTGTTTCGAGGCAATGAAGAACAGGACGATCATCGGCAAGGACGATAGCGTTAATCCAGCGAACAATGATCCCCAGTCTGCGGAATATTCTCCGAAAAGTGAAAGCATCCCGACCGGAATCGTTTTCTTCATCTCATCGGTTATAAAAATGAGCGGGAAAAAGAAATCGTTCCATGATTGGATGAAATTGATGATCATCACCGTACCGAGTGCTGGCCTCATGATTGGAAGCAATACATGCCAGAACACCTTGATATCCGTGGCACCATCAATCCTTGCCGCTTCTTCAAGTTCAATCGGCATCGTCCGGAAAAAACCTGTCAAGATCAAAATTGATAAAGGGATTCCGGTAGCTGTATAAATGAAAATGAGCGACCATAGAGAATTGATCAAGTCTAAATCTTTCATCAGCATGAACAAGGGGACGATTCCGAGTTTGATCGGAATCATCATTCCTAATAAAAAGAAGAAAAACAATAGGTTGTTCCACCAAAATGTGTATCGTGCCATATAGAACGCCGCAAGTGAACCGACAAACAGGACCAACAGCACTGAGGTGACACTGACGATTACACTGTTCCAAAAGTAGGTGAAAAACGGGATTTGATCGAGCAGCTTCTGATAGGTTTCAAGACTGAAAGAGTTCGGAAGCGATAGAGGGTTCTTGAATAGTTCTGCGTTTGATTTAAAAGAAGAATAAACCATAAGCAGGATTGGATATAGACTGATCGCAGCAAATACATACGCAATGATATAGTAGAGTGACCGTTTTCCAATGTGATCTTTCATCTCCTCTTCCCTCCTACATTTCGACTTCGCGCTTACGTAATACGTATAGGAAAAATGCTGAAATTGTTGCGATGAATGTAAACAATACGACTGCTAATGCTGACCCTAGGCCAATCGCTACTGAACCAGCCCCGCCTGAGCCTCCAAAGGCAAGTCGGTAAAAAAAGACAGCTAACGTATCGGTGGAATAGTAAGGCTCGCCCATCGACCCTTCCATCGCATAGATAAGTTCAAATGCTTCAAAGGCATGTATGAACGTCAGTACCGTTATGATCGTGAACGCCGGAACCATCAATGGAAAAATGATTTTTCGAATCAACGTCAATCCTTTGGCACCATCTAGTCTTGCAGCTTCAATTAAATCAGTGGGAATAGCCTGCAACCCTGCAAGGAAAATCAACACTGCAAATCCGAGACCGAACCATGAGTTGACGAGGATGATCGCGATCAATGCGGTATCAGGATGCCCAAGCCATGGCTTCGCCCAGCTCTCTAAGCCGATTTTATGTAACAAAACATTCAGTGCACCAAAGTTCGGATTGAGAATCAATTTCCAAAGAAAACCGACGATGATGACGGAAAGTAATCTTGGTATGAAATAGGCGATTTTGAAAAATTCCGCCCCTCTCACCTTTTTATAAATGATATAAGCCAGTATGAATGCAATGCCATTTTGAACGATCATTTCAAGGACAAAGTAAAGGATGTTGTTTTCAAACGCATTCCAGAACATATCATTGAACGGTTGTTTCGTGAATAGGGCTATGAAATTCTCTACACCGATGAATGCCCCACGCTTGATTCCCTGCCAATCAAACAAGCTATATGTAAATGCCGCAAACAACGGGTAAATGATGAAAAGGACATATATAGCAAGGGCAGGGATCGGAAAAAGATGGATGACCCATTTTTTCCAATCCGGTTTTTGCTTTGCTTTCATATCGACATTTGGTCTCGTTTCCAGCTGCATCATTCCTCGCCACCCTTACTTTATGTTTTCAAAAAGCCTCGGTTGTACAACCTTTAAATGATTATTGAAACGGTTTGAAATAGGTTTCTGCATTGGTCTGAAGCTTGTCGGCTACCTCTGTCGGTGTTCGCTCACCCAGGTACATTCCTTGAAGCTCTGTTTCGAGCGTCGCCTTCGTTGTCGGGTTACCTTCATTGAAATGAACGAGCATCATATATGATGTTGAGTATTTTTCTGAGGATTGAGCCATTGCTGTCACTAGCTCATCATTCGTTTTCACGCCCGGAACGGCTGGTATCCGTGCTAATTCATCCGAAAACAGCTTTGCGAATTTTTCAGTCGCCATGAATTCAAGAAATTTCTTCGCCTCTTCTTTATGCTCGGAGTTTACGTTAAGCCCGTAAGAACCGTCCACCCACGTAGTCATTGTCGGTTCTTTTCCGACAGCGGACGGCATTGGGAAGAATCCTAACTGAAGATCCGGATTCATTTCACGCAATACCTCGATCTCCCAGCTGCCGAGAGGGAACATTGCAGCTTTCCCAGTGAAAAACAGCGTGCGGATGTCTTCCATTCCGAGTCCCACATAATTATCGGGGAAGTATTGCTTCAGTCCATCCATCGCTTCAATGGAAGAAACGAATTCATCACTTGTAAAGGTCTTTTCCCCTGACGTTATTTGATCGACGAAATCATTTGCACCATAATAAGCTGGACCGATGATCGAATGTGCCAACGAAAGCAGCCACCCTTCCTTCGATCCGAGAGCAATCGGTATAATCCCTTCTTCTTTCAGCTTTTCATTCAATTCAATGAATTCGTCCCATGTTTTCGGTTCTTTCAATCCATGCTTTTCAAAGATTTCTTTGTTATAAAACATTTGTGCGGAATTCAGTGACAGCGGAACACCGTAAACCTTCCCGTCCTTTGCGGTTGCCGCGGCGATTACATCTTCAGGAAAAACATCGATTCCATTCAGATCGTCCAACGGTTCAAGATAACCAGCTTCTGCAAGCTGCATTCCTGGTGCATACGGGCGGAGCTGAATGATATCAGGTCCTTCTCCGCTTTGTAATGCTGTGTTTAAAATCGTGTTATATTCGGTGTTTTTCGAAGGCTTGAATTCGATATTGATATCAGGATGTTCTTCATTGAATGCTTCAATGATTTTTTCATAAGCGGCCGTATCCTCAGTCCTCCAGCTCCCGATCGTCAGTACAGCCCCATCTTCTTCCGACTCCCCTGAAGAATCGCTTTCTGAATTGCAGCCGGCTAACCCGAGCGATATCAATAAAAGGAACATTAAGAACATACTCATCGTTCGTTTCATAACGTTAGACCCCTCCTCAATCTGGTAAAACAATCTGATTTTTTATCCTTACACAATAATTACGAAAACCACTGATGATTTTATGTAATTATTTTTCAAACCGGATAAAAAACGAACCCGCTTCTTCATGTGCGAGTTTAATAGATAGAGAGTGACCTGCAGCATTGCCAAATCTAGTTGGCTGCAGGTTACTCCCGTCTTAAAAAATCAATGATAGATCAAATAGTTTTCACGTAATTCTTTAAATTGATTAAGATCATCCTGCCATCGAGATATGATATCATCGACACTCTCTCCGTTTTCAATCGCTTCCCGGACCCAGCCATTTCCGATCAAATTATCGAAAAAGGAAACACCAGAACTGTTTTCAGCACGGAACGCGAAATCAGCCGGGTACATATCATGGATCGTTTTTACTAAATGAAGCCCTGTTTCAACAGGATGGAACGCTTCTTTGTCGGTAACATGAATCTGTACGCCATGCGACAAATCCCCGCGATGCTTCGAGAATGTCGGTGTGAAGGAAGCCGCCCTGAATGCAACACCAGGCAAATCCAATCCATTGAGTTCTGCTGTAAGATCTGTACTGTTGATGAAAGGAGCGCCGATCAACTCAAATGGTCTCGTCGTCCCTCTTCCTTCCGATACATTCGTACCTTCGATCAGTGCAGCACCTGGATAGACAAGAGCAGTATCTAACGTTGGCATGTTCGGAGACGGAAGTACGAATTCGAGTGGCGTTTCGTCATAATACATCTTCCGTTTCCAGCCTTTCATTTCGACAACCGTCAAATCAGCACCGATATCAAATTTCTCATTGAATAGTTTCGCAAGCTCTCCGACAGTCATGCCATGGCGGAGCGGAATCGGATACAACCCAACGAAAGAGGAATAAGCAGGATCAAGTACAGGCCCTTCCACTGCCTTTCCACCGAGCGGATTCGGACGGTCCAGGACGATGAACGGAATATCATTGTCTGCCGCTGCCTCCATTGCGTAAGCCATCGTGTAAATATACGTGTAGAAACGCGTTCCGACGTCTTGAATGTTAAACAGCAGCACATCGATGCCCTCAAGCATTTCAGGTGTCGGTTTCCTAGTTTGACCGTAAAGGCTGTAAACTGGCAGACCCGTTTCTTCATCGATGTAATATTCAACATAGTCTCCAGCTTGTGCACTTCCACGAACCCCGTGCTCAGGGCCGTACAATGCAGTCAATTCAACTCCTGGTTCATTAAAAAGCAGATCGACGACACTGCTCAGATTTTGATCGACACCAGTCGGGTTTGTAATCAAGCCGACCCTTTTTCCCTCGATCAATTCCTTCTGGTCATCTAATAGAACCTCAACACCTAATTTGAATTTGTTATTTGAGTTGTCTTTTTTCTGAACCTCTTCATTCCCTTGATCTGCAAACGCTGCCGTTAGGGATGAAAGTACAAGAACCGATGTGATCATCAAGACTAACCATTTCTTCAACACAATCCCTCCCGATTTTTAAAAATTGAATGAACTTCCCCGATTTGATTTAAGTCATAAACAGTGTTTTCTATGAGGAAGATCGGTATTGATGGTACTGCTAGTAGGTCAAGCCATGTCCGTATTGATATAACACATTGCCATCATAGCCCGGAATTGTTACAGGCAACTTTCCGACAGGAGAATTAGCTCCGAACATCGTTGCAGCTGTGGCATCAAAGCTTGCTGACCTAAAACCGTATTGTGCGATATACGCATCAACTTCCGGGTAGGCCATGATATCATACGGATTTCGGATTCCTACACCAATGACAGGGGCTTCGGTCTCCTCCATTATTCTTTGGACCATCTCCATTTGTGGGTGATCAGGTAATCGCGTTGATACACTGTAGCTGTACGTACCGACAATTACTTTATCCGCATTCCGAACTTGTTCCATTTCCGTTTCAGACAGCTCATAAGAAGATGGTGTCCGAATGACCATCGTGTTTTCATGGCGGGCTTTCACCGCATCTCCTAAACTAGTGATGTAACTTCTACCGACGATAACGATGCTTTCCTCCGGCTCCCCGCCCAACGGCAGGACACCTTCATTTTTTACAAGCGTGATTGATTGGTCAGCGGCTTCCTTCTCAACCTGCTTATGCTCTTTGGAGCCCACGACTTTTAAAGCTTTTGCGATTTTTTCTTTAATCGGCTGCTGGGTTTCCGTCTTGATGATTCCACGCTTCACTTTTAACGTCAGAATCCTATCTACTGCTGAATTGATCCGTTCCTTAGTGATCTCACCAGTTTCAACAGCATTAACCAAACCGCCGGCGACCTCTTCAAGTCCGACTGGCATCAGGACGATGTCCGTACCTGCCTTCACAGCGCGGATTGCAGCATCAACGGTACCGAAATGATCCACAATTGCTCCCATGTTCAATGCATCCGTAATGATGACACCATCAAAGCCCATTTCCTCCCGAACCAACCCGGTCAAAACTTTATGGGAAAGTGTTGCCGGAAGGGAGACTTCAGTCCCGTCTTTTTTGGAAATTATTTTCGTATCATCGATTTTCGGAAACGTGACATGTGCAGTCATGATCGCATCGATACCTGCTTCCATCGCTTTTTGGAAAGGGTAAAGCTCGACTGCTAAAAGGCGTTCTTTATCATGAGGAACCTCTGGCAGTCCCAGATGTGAATCAACCGATGTATCGCCATGTCCTGGAAAATGCTTTGCCGTCGCGGATGCCCCGGTACTTTGCAATCCTTTAATATAGGCGACACCCATATTAGCAACAAGCTGCGGATCCTCCCCGAATGAACGGACACCGATGACAGGGTTATCCGGATTGTTATTCACGTCCAACACGGGTGCAAGGTTCATATTGATCCCGAGTGCATCCAACTCTTCGCCGATCACTCTACCGACATTTTCCGCCAGTTCCGTTGATCGAGTCGCACCAAGAGCCATGTTACCAGGCATATCTGTACCCGATTGCAAGCGGGTCACAATCCCACCTTCTTGGTCAATCGTCATCAGCATCCCGAATTGACCGGCAGCCTTCTGGTATTGGGAAACGAGTCGGGCTGTTTGCTCTGTCGTTACGACATTTTCACGGAAAAGGATGACTCCCCCAAGATGATATTCATCAACAAGCTGTTCAATTTCCGGGAGCATTTCCGTCACATCCTCACCATCCCATGTACGGAGATCCGGCATCAGCATTTGTCCGACTTTTTCCTCAACGGTCATTTTTGAAATCGCTTGTTGGATGATGTTATAACGGTCACCCTTTTGCTTGATGATGACTGGATATACATCAGGCTTCCCTGGCCCTTCTTTTCCACTTGCTTTGTAATGGATTCCGATGCGGTCCTCGTATACGCCGTCCGTCACTTTGATGAATGTCCGTCCATTTTGGCCAGTAAGCTCGACGGTACCATCTTCATCAACGGAAGCGACATTTTTGTTTGTGGATATCCAAGCAAGATTTTTTGATGTTGTCATAAAATGACCTGCCGTATAGACATGCAGTGCATTTAACTGGATCTGTCCATCCTTTCCCTCCGCTTTTACATCGGATACGTTTTGTAAAATGATCAAGTCTTGGATGTCGCCCGATCCAGCAGCTTTCGCAGACCTGGACGGTTGCAGGAACCAGATTTGACCTAACAAAATGACAGCAGCGAGAAGTGAAAGCAAGACGGATTTATTGAATCGATTCATTCGATCTCCCTCCTTGAAAAATTTGATGCCTGCGTTAATCGTTTCGAAGCTCCCAGCCGTTCCCCGAAAAATGGGGCTCGATCACTTGACCGGTTGATAGAGTTACCTTGATGTCTTGAATGTACCAGCCTCGTCCATTGACAGATCCATCCGTATCGTATCGGAACCTCACATACTCAGTGTCTGACGGCAAATGGACATTAACTTCATGCCAATTGCTGCCGCCTGTCATCGGTTCCTCTACCGTCTCCCAGTTTTCGCCATCGCTTGATACCTCTACAAAACCGAGGTCATAGCCCGCTTCAATACGGTACCAAGAGTTGAAGGACAGTGTCGCCTCATCTGATAGATCGATTTCGCCAGTAAGTGAACGATGTAAACGATCCCCGTATCCAGAGAACCATGTGGACTCGTTACCTTCGATCGGAACCGGTATCGCATCGGCTACTTTTCTAGCAAACTGACGTCGAGCAGGATTCGTAGAAACGGTATTTCGTGTAGGGTGGACCCGATTGGTCAATAGAATCGCAATCGTTGAGTTGTTTCGATCAACGACGATGGATGTACCGGTATAACCGGTGTGTCCGAGAGTAGATTCTGAGGATAGCGCATCCATGAACCAGCCTTGCTGGATCTCCCATCCAAGCCCATGGTCATCTCCTGGAAACTCAGGAATTTGGTTTTCTGCTAACAACTGTACCGTTTCAGGTTGCAGGATTTGTTTATCACCATAACGTCCATTGTTGGTGTACATATGGGCAAGTTTCGCAAGATCCACAGCTGTTGAAAAAACACCTGCGTGACCTGCCACCCCGCCTAATGACCATGCATTTTCATCATGGACCTCACCCCAAACGAGTCCGCGGTCTGTCCATGGCTGATATTCGGTTGCAGCGATGCGATGTTTCAATTCTAGAGGTGGGTTATACATCGTGTCAGTCATACCTAGGGGTTCCGTGATCTTTTCTTTTACAAATCGATCAAGTCGTTGACCGGATAGTCGTTCGATGAGTGCACCAAGTGTTATCATATTAAGATCACTGTATGTATAGGTTGTTCCTGGTGCATTGGCAAGAGGATATTCAAACACAATTTGTAAGCGGTCTTCACGACTTTTACCTTGTGTGTAGAGCGGAATCCATGCTTTGAATCCGGAGGTATGGGTCATCAATTGTCTGATTGTCACGTCATCCTTTCCATTCTGTGCAAATTCCGGAATGTATTTCGCAACAGGATCATCCAATTCAAAATATCCTTCCTCATAAAGCTTCATTGCCGCAGTCGTAGTGAAGATTTTACTGATGGAGGCTAAGTCGAAGATCGTATCCTTCGACATTTCTATCGGGTTTTCCATTTCTTTTTTGCTGTCATCCGTGAACTGGGCAGCGTAACCATACGCCTCATATTTAACGATATGCCCCCTTCTTGCTACGAAAGTAACAGCACCGGGCATGACCTCGTCTTCAATCATCGTATTCATCACTTGATCGATTTCGTTGAGGGGTTGGGCATTCATCCCGGAACCACGTGCAGAACCCGGATGCAATACGGGAGAAATGGGTCCTGGTTCTCCCCATGAAAACGTTGGGTGTGGTTGTTTTTGCTGGATGGGCTTATTCGGCTTTTGTTTTATTGTCGGATGAGGCTGCTGCCCTTCTTCTGCCATAGTACCTGCACCTCCTATAAACAGTCCGGATGTTCCTATCAAAGCTGCAAGCGTAAACAATAATGATTTCTTTTTCATAGATTCCTCCTTTTTTCAGCAATCTTGTCTCGGAAAGCAATCGATGATCGTTCTATTTACGTTTGTTTCGACTCTCCACCTTCTTCCGCCAAATCTTGAAAGGGTTTTCATAATGTACTAGTAGCTTACCTAAGCCCAAATAAGGTTGTCTATGCCACTGAAGACCCTGATAACGGAAACAATGCCGTTAAATAAGACCTTCGAATTGGGGCTAATTAATTATTTTTGAAATTTTATGACACTATTTTATAGTCTTTTTAGAAATTTTATTTTAATTTCAATGCTTACTGCGGAACTCATTTTTGAGGACTGGAAGCCTGTATATGAAAACAGACCCGCCATAGCCGGCGGGTCTGTCATCCATTCTTCGCAATATTATTGAATTTCGATGATTCCTATGTCTCCTTGCCTTGCGTAGCCCATTTTCTTAAGAACTATTCTCCCTTGATCATCCAGATTCGTAAAGACGATGGGAATTACAGCTGAACGGGCATTGCTTCGAATATACGATAGGTCGAGATCCAGCAGCTTTTGACCTTTCTTGACCTCGTCCCCTGATTTAACATAGCTTTGAAAGCCTTGCCCCTTCAAGTCCACTGTATCCAATCCGACGTGGATGAGGATTTCATAACCTTGGTCCGATTCGATTCCGATTGCATGTTTCGTCGGGAACAAGTTGACGACCTTTCCATCGACAGGTGAATAGACGGTTGACCCAGTCGGTTCGATTGCAAAACCGTCGCCCATCATTTTTTCCGAAAATGTCGGGTCGTCCACTTCCGTTATAGGAATTATTTTTCCATCAATAGGTACCGAAAAATCATTTTCCCCGAGTTTCGATTTTGTCGTATTAGTTTTGATTTGATCCGTTTCATTCGATACAGGCTGATGTGCTGTTGTTCCCTTTTCCATCTGTCGTTGCATCGATGTCGCTACAAATTCAACATTCGTGCCGACAATCACCTGTAGATTCGTATTGTTGACCTTCATTACTCCTTTTGCACCGTGCTTTTTCAAGTCCCTTTCATTGATTCGTCCCATGTCTGTAACCTGTAGCCGGAGGCGGGTCGCACAATTGTCAATCCCTTTGATGTTGTCTTGTCCGCCTAACGCTTTTAAAAAGTGATAGGCCATCGTGTCATATTTACTTCCAGATGGCTGATCTAAGTGACCATGCTCTTGAAGAGCGTCCTCTGAAATCCTCTCTTCTTCATCCTCACGGCCAGGTGTCTTCAAATCCAATTTGACGATCAAGAAATAGAAGAGGACAAAATAAAGAGCTCCATATATTAGTCCGATTAAAAAGAGCACCCATTCACCTTGAGCAAGACCGAGGTTCAAGAAAAAGTCGATCGCTCCCGCCGAAAACCCGAAACCATGATGGATATCAAGGATGTAGGTGACAACCATCGAGCTTCCCGTCAATAATGCATGCACCCCATAAAGCAATGGAGATAAGAACATGAATGAGAACTCGATCGGCTCAGTTATCCCAGTCAGAAATGAAGTAAAGGCAAGCCCGGCCAACATTCCTGTGACCGCCTTCTTCTGTTCCCTTTTAGCTGCAGCAATCATCGCAAAACAGGCTGCAGGAAGACCAAACATCATGATCGGGAAGAAGCCTGCCATAAAGATCCCCGCGTCTGGGTCGCCGGCAAAGAAACGGTGTAAGTCACCAGTCGCTCCGTTATATTCCCCGAATACGAACCAGACAAGGCTATTGATTACATGATGCAATCCTAACGGTATCAGCAATCGATTCACAACACCGTAAATTCCGACACCAGCAGCACCTGCATCGATGATCCATTGGCCTAAGGCATTGATCACCTCTTGGATCGGCGGCCAAATGAAGCCGAAAATACCTGCAAGTATGACCATTACCCCTGCTGTTATGATCGGAACAAACCGCCTTCCGCCAAAGAATCCGAGCCAATCCGGAAGCTTCGTTTCATGAAAGCGGTTGTAGAGGAGCCCTGCTACGACACCTGATAAAATCCCGCCAAGAAATGCCATTTCGATATTCTCATCAATAGCCTTAGTCCCTTGGGTCAATACAAAGTAACCAATCGCTCCAGCGAGACCTGCAGCTCCGTTTCCATCCTTTGATAATCCGATGGCAACCCCAATCGCAAATAATATCGGCAGGTTATCAAAGATGGCGCCACCAGCTGCCGCTACGAATGAAATACCTAACATGTCATCTTGCCCTAGCCGCAGCAAAAGGGCTGCAGCAGGCATGATGGCAATCGGAAGCATAAGCGACTTACCAATACGCTGCAAAAATCCAAGCATTTTCTTCACTCCTTTAATTTATTTTAATTTTCAGAAAATATCATATCATAAATTTATTTGGAAAAGCATACGTTTAGTCCAAAAACACTTATCTGATAACAAGGACCTATTTTTCAAAAATGAATAGATTGAATATTGAGAAAACCCTCCACCTATATTACAATACTCCTGAAGGTCCGAGCGCCTATTATGATGACTGTTCATCTGACAAATGAACACCTCTCATAATACCTGCGTTTTGCCCTTAGGAGGAATGACATGCATAGCGAATCTACCATTTATATAATCGGAGATGCGAAAACAGCGTCCAATAATCCGATTACTCAAAAATACAATGCATTTTTTATCGGACTTGTCATCGATCGAGAAAATGGATTGATTGTCGATGCTGACTGCTCCTCAACCATTCCTCTCACATCGAAATTCGTCAAATCGCTTTTCATCGGGAAATCTATCGAGGATGTAGAAAGTGTTTCCAGAACGATTGAGACCCGTTATTTCGGCTCGTCCCAAAAGGCATTAGTCGTAGCATTCAAAAATGCTAGCATTAAATATCAACAAATTTGTCAACAATAGTTGCTTCTTCTGGCTGCTCAGAGGAAATCCAGCTGATTGGACTATCCATGGTCCTATTAGCTGTTTTTTTATTCACTAAAACTTATGAAGGGAGTTGTTAGGTGAATGATTCAGGATGGAATGATGTACGTCAGTGTATTATTAGTCATTACCGCTGTCATTGCCATTACGGAAAAGCGGAGCCATTCAAAGTTTTTCAAGTATGTGCCGGGTATCGTATTGATCTACCTGGCAGGAGCATTGTTACAAACATTCGGTGTCTTCGCTGACTCAGAATCGAACGATGCAGCATACGGGATGGTAAGAGGACTACTGTTACCAGCAATGCTGATGCTTATGCTGCTGCATTGTGATCTGCGGAAAATCATCCGACTTGGACCGAAAATGCTTGGGGCATTCTTTGCCGCCTCCTTTAGCATAGTTGCAGGATTTACGATTACATACATCTTGCTAAAAGGGTTCTACGCCACGGACACTTGGAAAGCATTTGCAGCCCTCAGCGCAAGCTGGACGGGTGGTTCGGCTAATATGGTGATTCTCCAAGATATTCTTAAAGTACCTGAAAGCATCTTCGGTTACGCCTTGATCATGGATACAGTGAACTATTCTTTTTGGGTGATGTTCATGTTTTGGCTCGTCCCATTCGCAGGCGTTTTCAACCGTTGGACAAAATCCAATTCGACGTATCTCGATCAAGTTTCAGCAGAAATTTCCGCCACGACTGAGGAAAATGAACAATCCGGGATCGGTTTTGTCGAAATGCTCAGCCTTTTGGCATTGGCCATTTTCGTTTCAGTACTCGGGGCGAAACTCGGAAATAATTTGCCTGAGCTCGGAACAGCCGTCAATAGCACGACTTGGACGATCATTTTTGCATCTCTAGTCGGAATCATACTCGCAATGACAAAAGTGGCGAAGGTTCCTGGTTCGTTGGAAATTTCGAAAGTGATGCTATATATCGTCATTGCATTGATTGCTTCCCATGCTGATTTTTCACAGCTTTTCCAAGCACCGATCTACATCATCTCAGGGTTCATGATCTTATTCTTCCATGGTATTTTCATGTTCCTCTTAGCAAAAGTATTTAAGCTTGATTTATTTACATTGGGAGTGGCTTCACTTGCAAACATTGGCGGGGTAGCGTCTGCACCGATTTTAGCAGGTGCATTCCATCGCTCCTTGATTCCAATCGGTATCTTAATGGCGGTGCTCGGCAGTTTACTTGGGACCTACTTCGGTATCCTGACCGCAAACATTTTGTCAGCCCTGTAAGTTATATTTTTGAAAATAGAAAGGAGAATTCTATGAATCTCGTAAAGAAATGGATTGTTGTGTTCCTATCAATCATTCTTGTTGCGTCCTTGGCAAGTAATACGGCGTTTGCAAAAAGTGTACAAGATTATGAACCGGATACAGCGTATGTTGACGTTGCGGCGGCTACATTTTGGGTTGAGCCTGATCTTTTACGACCTGTAGATGAACCCTCCGCGACAAATCCAGTTGACTTACATGAATGGACAAGCAAGATGACATATGAAGAAAAGCTTTGGCTTGTCGGGAACCTGGAGACCCAGGCATTGCTCGGTTCAAAGGTTACCATTTTAGAAGAACGAGGAGACTGGATGAAAGTTGCCGCACATGAACAACCGACTCCGCGAAATGAATTCGGCTATCCAGGTTGGGTGCCGAAAAGGCAATTGACTGACGGAAAGTCATTTGGTCAAATGGTTGATCGTCTTCCATTCGCACTTGTTACAGAACCGACTACCTGGCTATATGATGACAAGGGAAAATCAGCAAAATTCATGGAAATCAGCATGAATACACGTCTTCCTGTTTTAAATGAAAACGGCGACATGGTTCTGGTGATGACACCGAGTGATGGGGCAAAATGGCTCGTAAAACAGGATGTAGATGTTTATGAGTCTAAAGAGGATATTCGAAAACCTACCGCGGCCGACATGCTCGAAACCGCAAAGAAATTCCTAGGCTTGCCTTATTTATGGGCGGGTATGTCTGGATTCGGATTTGACTGCTCCGGATTTACACATACCGTTTTTAAAACGAACGGAATTACGATCCCGCGTGACTCTTCTGTCCAAGCGAAACATGGGACACCGGTAGCCCGTGAAAACCTGCAGCCGGGCGATTTGATCTTCTTTGCTTATAACAATGGAGAAGGTCGTGTGCATCACGTGGGCATGTATATAGGAGACGGAAAAATGATCCATTCCCCGAACACGAGCAGCACCGTTCGAATCGATGATTACGATGCACCGGGTTACGGTGAGGAATATGCAGGCGCAAGAAGATACTGGGATTAATTCAATGGCGCAAACCCTCGGATTTTCAGCAAATCCGGGGGTTTTGGTTAATTCAACCATTGATGACGATAATTCAACAGTCCCAAAAAGCTATGATGAATTAGAACAATTCCGTCGCCAAGAAGTGCCACTCCATCGTAAGAACACTTGCAATCTGTTTATCGACCCCGCTTCGCTTTCCGACCATGATTGGAAAAAGGAGTTTGCTTCACATCAATGGTTTTGCGAGGTATCTTATTCCCGATCCCTTTTTCAATCATGTCAATCGCTGTTCGATCCTTCGGGGCAATGAATGTAACCGCAACACCCGTTTCTCCTGCTCTTCCGGTCCTGCCAATACGATGGATGTAGCTCTCAACATCCTGTGGGACATCATAGTTAAAAATATGAGTGACTCCCTCGACGTCCAATCCCCGAGCTGCCACATCTGTCGCAATCAGTAGATGGACCTTCGCTTCACGGAATCGTTGCATGGCGTCCTCTCGCTTCGTTTGGGATAAACCACCATGTAGTTCATCTGTCAAATACCCTTGCGAAAGTAAATTCTCGTTCAGCTTGCTGACTCGACGTTTTGTTCGGCAAAAAATGATCGCCAAAAACGGCTGAAGCTCCTTTATCGTTTTACAAAGTGCCTGTTGCTTTTGTCGGTCGGTCGTTTCTACAACAAACTGCTCAATATCTTCGACGACCTTAGACTCTGCTTGCACTTGAATGGAGTGAGGATTATTCATATAGGTGCGTCCCAGCTCTTGTATCTCACTTGAAATCGTTGCGGAAAAAAGTGCAGTCTGCCGGGTGGTTGGTGTCACATCAATGATCGACTCCACCTCTTTTAAAAACCCGATATGCAACATTTGATCTGCTTCATCCAAAACAAGCATCGAAACGTTCGATAAATCAATCGTCCCTCTCCGAATATGGTCAAGCAGCCTCCCAGGTGTTCCGATCACAATCTGAATCGCACCGCTCAATCGTCGAATTTGCTGGTCGACATCCTGGCCGCCGTAAACGGCAAGAACGTTATCATCATCTGAAATCCGCTCTAAATCTGCTGTAATTTGAATTGCAAGCTCACGTGTCGGTGCAATGATCAGCGCTTGGACATGCGTACTCTCAGGATCTATTTTTTCAAGAATCGGCAGTAAAAAGGCAATGGTTTTCCCAGATCCAGTCTGTGCTTGTGCAATAACGTCCTTCCCCATGCGTAACAGCGGAATCGCTTCCTGCTGTATTTGTGTTGGTGCGGTAATTCTCTGTTTATGTAATTTTTCAATATGCCCCTGTTTTAAACCTAACGCTGTGAAATCCTTCAATTCGTTCACCTCACCCTTATTATAGCCTAGTCCAAGATTTATCAATATGTGTAATCAGAAAAACATCTGCCAAATGACCGGGAGATGCTTGCTTGAAATGAAAGTGCCAATAATTCAAATAGCAATCTGTTGGATAAGGGCGAAAATCCAGTGATGCAATCGAAGAATATGATAATAGTGAAAAAGGGTGGGATATAATGAATGATCATGATCGCCAAAAAATGAAGGAAATGGTAAAAAAAGCAGTTGATATGAATCGTGCACTTTTAGATGAATTGGATAGTCTGTTGAATGAAAACAAACTACTTGAAGATGAAAACAAAAGATGGCGGGATTATTTCGAATCGGGCTCGAATATTTATAAAAAGAATCAAGCAAACCATCCTAGATCATAGTTAAACAATGTGAAAAGACCTAGCCCGCAGGCTGGGTCTTCTGTGTATCGAAAAACAGTCTTTCTTGAATTCAGCAGAAACATTATAAAGAAAACTTGGCATGGCCAAGCCTTGGCGCAGGCTGAGCCTTATACTATAGAAAGTATTAATACTTTCTTAACGTGTAAAATAAAATTTTAAAATTCTTCATGTTTTCTTGTTGTTATGGGAAAAGTATATCCAGAGGTGATTGGTATGAGTCGGGAATCCAGGGTAATGTGGTTTGGATCCATTTTTGGAGGATTGATACTGCTTCTTTTCAGCGCTTTGGGGATCAATCAATTTTATAAGAATATCGATTTCAGCCAAAAAGCGGACGATGATTCAAAGCGTTCTCGCGATAAAAGGTGAATCCGTCTATTTAGTACACTCATTTTGCAATTGAGTTTAGAATAGCACTAGATTGAGTTTTAAAGTTTCATTTTCAAGCCTTCGTGTGTGGCATTAAAACCTAAATGTTCATAAAAATGCAAGGCTTCTTCCCGCTTTTTATCTGTTGTGAGTTGAACCAAGTGACACCCACGCACTCTCGCCCGTTGAATTGCCCAACGAATCAGTTGAGTTCCTACCCCTTTCCCACGTTCAGAAGATGATGTCCTTACTCCCTCAATTGTCGCTCTCCATCCGCCTTGATGTGTTATATAGGGTGTAAATGTAATTTGCTGCACACCGATAACTTCATTTCCATGACAAGCAACGACTAACTCATTGTTAGGGTCAGATGCTATAGCCTGATACGCTTTTAAGTAACATTCCGGGAGTGGTTGCTCGTAACGCTCTCTCTTATTTCCTAATTTATCATCAGCAAGCATTTCTACGATTCGCCCTAAATCATGTTCATTTGCTAACCTAAACGTTATTTTTGTCTCCAACAATAACATCTCCTCGTTAATTCAGTTCAATTTCTCATCTTCAACAATCCTGTTCCGGTAGTGAAAAAACTTTTACAAAAAACAGATTCCTATACTTTAGTACCAATTAGTTGAAAAAGAATTGGCTCATTTCTTTAAAGCATTAACGACCATGCAAGTACATACAGTTACAACACTAGCCAAAAATAAAAGAGAGTATGCAATAGCAGCAAAGTAGGACAATTCAACATTACTTCCTTTAGAACTAGAGAAAAAACCCACTACTAAAAAACCAATTATAAATACTACAATACCAAATAAAATATTCTTTAATTGTGATTTCATAGCAATTACACCTTCCAGAAATTCATTCTTTTACAAAATACCGCTTCACAAATAAATAGCTCGCTCTATGGTTGACCATTATCCTTCTTTCAATGGAAATTAAAAGCTAGTTGCCCTACTCCGTTTTTTGAAAAGCGACTTCGCCTCTGCACATTGTCAACAGAACTTCTTGTTTGCTTCCAATCAATACGAGATCCGCATCTTTTCCTGCCTCAATCGAGCCCTTTCGATCAAAAATCCCTAATTCTTTGGCAGGATTTTCTGATGTCATGGCTACAAGCTCCCCAATACTTGCGTCTGTCCATTGCTGCATATTCCGACGTCCTTCAGACAGCTTCAATACACTGCCGGCCAATGATCCATTCGAAAGTTCAGCCCGCCCATCTTCCACATGAACCGCTTGGCCCCCTAAATCATACGTGCCATTTTTCAAGCATTTTGCTCGCATCGAATCGGTGATTAATACGATTTTCCCGGAACCCTTTGACCGAAAAGCGAGCTTCGCCATTTCCGGATGTGCATGGATCCCATCCGCTATGATTTCCACCATCAGTTCATCCATGATCAGGGCTGCTCCTGCTGCACCAGGATCCCGATGATGTACTCCCGTCATCGCATTGTATAAATGGGTAACATGAGACAACCCGTGTTGAACAGCATGCTGAACCTCATCATAATCCGCACTCGTGTGACCCATCGAGGCGATCACACCGGTTTTAACTAAATGGCGAACGAGCGCGTGATCACGATCCAGCTCGGGTGCCAATGTGACTAATTTTATTAAATGATTAGAAAGACGCTGCCACTCATCAAACAGATCTATGTTTGGTTCAATGATATGCTCCTCTGGCTGTGCCCCTTTTTTCTCCTTATTGATAAAAGGACCTTCTAAATGAATCCCGACAATTTCTGCCTGGCCGGGTTTATTTTTTCCATCGACATATTCCGCCGTATTTTTTAAAGCAGCTTCAATATTCGATTTTGAACTCGTTAAGGTCGTCGCTAAAAAAGAGGTCGTCCCCTCTTCAGGCAAGAGTCTCGTCATCGTTTCAAGCGCGTCCGGTGTTGCATCCATCACATCACTTCCGCCTGCACCGTGGATATGGACATCAATCATGCCAGGGATGACCCATTCTCCTTTTTCACAATTAATAACGAGATCTGACTTTTCCAATGATGGGCATTCTTCCATGTCTCCGAGCTTGTAAATTCGTTCACCTTTTATCCAGACAAAGCCGTTTTCGATTACTGGTTCAGTTACAATACGAGCATTTGTCAGTACTGTGCTTTGCATATTACCACCCTATCAATTATGACTCCGATTCATTCTATCGTAATTATATCATTTTGGAGCTTTTGTATATCGAACGAGGATTTACTTTTTAACGTCAGTTTTTAAATTATAAATTGAACAGATCACATGCGCCGTATCTGTTCAATTTATAAAAGGCGACCCAAAGACAGATCGCCGCTCTATTTCCCAACTATTCAGAGAGTAACCCATTTAAGCCGCTACCAATTGGTTTGTGATATTCAGCCAAGTATGGATATTTGTTTTGGGCAAATAATCCTTAGTTATGCAGACTACCTTTTAGCCAAGCCCGCTGTCTGTATGGGCCTATTGGGATTTGGATCAGACTCGTTTTTCGTTGAGATTCCATCTTATATATCCTATCACATGCATTCACATCAAACCCGAGTAGCGGGTGACCTCCCATCCCGATCGCTGAAGCCGCTAACAGTAATCGTTGCACGAGCATCCCCGCCTCCATTTGTTGGATGCGATATCCTCTGTACCCCAAAGACTTTTTGTAGTGACCCTTATTCCCAGAAACGTGTAAGCAAAGCGGAACTTGAAACAAATTCACATTATCTAGAGACATCCCGTTTTGCAATGGAAGCCGTAAATCTCCAGACTGTATGAGTTGCAGTGAATGAGAAGCAACATCATAGTAATACGCACCATTCGGAATCCCTTCAACATTGTAAAAACTACCGTACAAAGAAACTCGCGATCCTTTTTTTAAATTTGCGCCGTCTAAATCATTCCGATAGGAGAAGGCAGACATGGCCTCCTGTAGTAGTGAAGCGAGTTGCGATTGACTTACCTTTTCTAACACAAAATTCATTTCAGGTGAAAACCGCTTTCGGCAAATCGCAGAAAGATCATACGATAACCGATTCATACGAGGTAATGCTAGTGACTGACTGTCATATGGACTACTCTCCTCCGACACAGATGGACAAAAGGATTCCGTTGATTCCAGCATGGACGCTTCATTCATCTTCGTTAACATCGGATATTCCAGAACGGTTCGAGACTTGACGTAATGGTCAGTATGAATCGTCGGCAGCTCTCGGGATAATTCGTCAGCATAAACAACCCCATCTGCAGAACTTACGTTTGTGCTAAATCCAGTCTCCACCGAAAGAGGGATGACCGCGTACACACTCTCCTCTTGTTCGGTCAGCCCAATCAGATGATTGACAGCCCGATCAAGAAATTGGAAATATACGCCGGAGTCGAAGCAAAACCGTTTCGACACTTCGAGCAACTGACCGATCAATACCCCAGCATCCAACCCTTGAAGACGGTACGAAAAGTTATTATATTTGTAAAAGTTTTTCCAGAACATTGTCGTGATAAACACCGTACCAAAACAAGCAGACATGTCAGAGCGATTACCGAGAGAACTGGCTATATAGCAATCAAAATCGCCTTCTCGTAACAAAACCAAGCGGTGGTGTGCCACATCATAATGGTAAACCCCAGTCGGTAATTCCTCCACCTTCAGATAAATGTACAATTCATTCGGATACAACCCCCCACCCGAAGGAACAAACCGCCGACAGGACTGTATAGATTCCGTCGCTTCGTCTGATGAATCCGCAGCAAATACCGTCTGCGAAAATTGATTAAGTCCGTATACGTGCCAGAGGAAATGTCCGATTCCGCGGAGGTCCAGCTTGTTAGGCTCCTCCTTCCCATCAAGTGAAAGCGGTACCTCAGCTGACAACGGGGTGACAGGTAAACCGCGGTAGAGCTTATACGTTAACGGTGCATCCTCCCAATCCACTTCCCAATCTGGAGGACTCACCTTGTTTATATCAAAATGCAGATTGTGCAAAAATTCCTCTAGACTCATCCTCCTACCTCCTGGTCACCGCTTATGGAAACGGATGCGGATATGGATTAAGCTGTTCAAATGTAATTGGTTTTTCCACATACCCAAGTTCTGACGGTACTTTCAACACCCGTTCCAGACCTGTCAAACGGGTGAGGTGATGCCCGAATGTCATCGGTAACATGCCTGGAATCAGCACTTTCACACAAGACAATCCGTTCCGGCTGATTTCCTGTGTTGTCTGGTCCACCACAATCACATCAAGATCCAATTCCCGAAATATGTGAAGAATGTCCCTAAGATCATCGGTCAAGTCTGTATGCTGCGACTGCCATTTGAACTCATCGCTGAACGTACGCAAAGGACGATCATCATCCAATAAAAACTTCAAGCGCTCTTCTACTTGCGGCAAGCCGTACAACATCCCGTGATCATCCATCTCTTTTACCAAGGAAGAATCATGGAGCATTTTCACAATCTCATCATGGTTCTCTTCAAATTTCTCGTCGAGGGTCAGCATCATCGCTGCCAATTCATGGAGTGAGCTTTTCACTGCCCGAATCGGGTCTAGATGAGCTCCAGCGGCACAGATGAGGTTCAATCCCTCTTCCTTCTGATTTTTAGCCATCGCCCAAACACTTGGAATTCCGTGTTCCATCGTCGAGTTAAACAGATGGATATCATACCCTCCAACCGCTCGGATACGGTCTACCATCAACTTCAATTCCTTGTCATCAGTGGAATAAGGATCAATTCGAGGGAGTGGCAGCCGGGCATACCACGTCATCAAGAACGAGTCACGCTCCACCACCTCCAAAAGGCCATAGAAAATCGCTTCCTCCAAACTACCGCCTAATGCGCATCCATTCGAGGTTTCATAAACAAATTCATGCCCGCAGCCCAAGCTGTAATACGCAAGGCGTTCTGGAACCAAAATTGGACGTTCTTGCGTAAAAGAATATCCCCATACCCAATCCGTTTTCTGATCGGGACTGAATGGTGTAAATGGAAAGCCTTCCCGAGTATACTGTTCTTTCTCATGCACCCCTACTGATACGGGATTCAGAGCCTGATCCATTAAGTTGCGGAAACTATCATGAACTACAGTACGTTTTCCACCGGGCGCAATCCCGCAAGACCGTTCCAACCCTTCTAAAATAGCTGTCATCTCACTATGTTCATATGAATGAGTCCGCCCTGCTACTCCTTCATCCGCGTTCATCAATGGGAGATTTACAATTACATCAGCAAACGGCGGCACTGAGTCGTGCATTTTACCGTTGAACAATCCAGTCCGATGATCAAGGTAGTCTTTCACAAGTACGTTTTTCAGGTCAGCCAATCGACGGCATCGGTAACTATCCGTACTGGCTTTCGGACTTGGATTAAGAGAAATTCGAGCCTCTTCCGCTGAGTCATCAGGTAACGGACTACATACCGGACACAACGAATCCGGTAAAATGAAATGGCAGGAACTCTCCAATGTTTGCAGGTTTACTAAAACCATCCTTCCTTCCGAGTTGGTCAAACTACCTTCCAAAGCCTTCTGCACCTCTGCCACTAGAAGGCAAGCTATCTGAAGTAATCCCGTATGTGATGCCCATACATCAGATGTTATTTCGTTGTTCTGCTTCCGTTCCTGTAGGATCTCCCACATCTCTTTTCGATCACGGCCTGCCTTGAGACGTCGCGTATCCGCACACTGGGAGCATCCAGGTACATCAGGAAGCACCATCGGCCCGATAACCCCTTCACCAAATGAAACGAAACCACGTATCCAGGGGATGCCTCGCGATCGTAATACTTCTTCTGCCTGTTGATGAACAGTTGGGAGCCATACATCATGTAACACTAAAACCAAATCAGCATTTTCAGGGACTCCCGCTTCAAAATCAGTGCAACGGACTATCTCGTACTTTGAGGACAATTTTTCACAAGCATAGTCCGCCAACATTCCCTTTCCGACAATCCCTACAACCGCAGTCACCGAGATGCCTCCTCTCGCAACAACACACCGAACACGCTAAGTATTTCCTTTTTTAACATCGGTTCGAGCATCAGCTCAAAAACCAGCAGCCGCTTTTGATTATTTTCTAAAACCTGAATGGCAGACCGTAAAATCTCAGTTTGTTCATGGTCTTTACACGCTCGGATGTCGATGCTTCGTTGTTCAGTTTGTTCTTGTGGAACCTGTGAAAACTCTAACGCCTTTCTCGTATCGTAATCCAATTCGTTTTGTGCCTTCAACAGTGCGTGCTGTAATGCATTCCGTAACGCCAATGTTTCGTTTAAACCAACACTGCCATACCAGTTATCATCCGAACCGACCCAAACGACTGGGAAACCAGAAACTTCTTCACCTAAGCCGATAATAGGAGCTCCATGTGTCTTGGTCAGCGCTTCCAAATAAAAACGGCAATGATCATCTTCGACCGAATTCACCTTTACCGGAGAAACAGTCGTCTTATGGTCGGCCTTTTTCTTGAAAACCTCAAACAAATACGTTTGCAGCCCGCGACAAACACCTTCCGCAAACGATTCACCCGCCCCGACACCGACAAATTCTTGAGGTTTTAACCCACGATCCTGATCAAACGGTGGGGGTGGAACGAACTGATCAATCATTTGTGTAACATACGTCTCAATTCCTATGAGCCCGGCTTCTCGCCGTGCCTGCTCATGCGTCAGTTCTGAACAAACATGCTTGGGTAGCAGATCGGCAGGTCCTTCTGACTTCGGATCGACTACCTGTACAAGGCACTGAGCTAGAGGCAATTGTTTTAGATCCCCCTCCTCCCAAATATGGAAAATCCCTGATACTGCCGATGTCAGTTGGCTGAAATATAGGAACAACGGATCCTTATTATTTTTGCCCACGGTCTGTGTTAGCCGTAGATTGATATCTTCAACCCATTCAGCAGAGGTTCGATCCGTTACAAAAGGATGCGACTTATAAGAATGCCATTTTCCTTCCAGGGTCTCAAGATTTAGAAGGAAGAAGCGATTCATTGAATCCAATTCGGTCACGCCGGTATTCCTTTTAAATAATTCAAAAACAATCACATTGGCTAGCATGGCTCCTGCTGGTGAGGAGCAGGAGTGTATATTCGTATCCCTGGAAAATACGGATCGGTGTATCGACCGCCATGCAGACTCCCAACAACCCTCTGATTCTGCATCTACGAGCGGACCCGCAAGACCTACATGGTCCAATAACATCGCGGGAATCAATCGCTTTTTCTCATCCCCACAAATCCTATTAAGGACTCGAAGCTGCTCTACATCCCCTACCTCCGACACATATAAAATCGAATCAAACGGCTGTATGGCCTCTCTCCAGGAACTCTCCACATCCTCTAGGAGATTGACCTCTTCTATCGCTGCTTCAGGAACGGTTCTACGAGTATGCTCTATCAACTCTTTTATCCGAAACCGGTTCGTCGACACAGAGTCCGTAACCAGAATATGGAATTTCGGTAACCCAGACTCAATCAACGCAGAAACTAATGAAACGAAAAAAGAACCAGAGCCGATCGCCAGCACTTTAGCCTGACGGTACATTTGAAAGCGGGAAGCCCCCGACTCGCCTAAACTGTCCAAAAATTCAATTTGAGAAGCATATTTTTCCAGAACCTGCTCCGACAGCTGATGTGGACGGTCTTGGCTAACATCCCGAACAAACCCGTTTCGATACAAAACTTCTGTAATTTCATATACTCGCTCACGGTATGGACCCGGCAATCCGTCGGTCAAATCCCCCAATGTACTCTCACCGTTAAACATCGGTATCAGCTTTTCAATCCACTGATCAATCGTACTGCCTTGCATACGGAACGAACTTGAATTGTTCCGAAAATACACACCACTGTTTGAATCAGGGAGAAAAAAAGTGTCCCTTTTCACTTTCGGACGCATGGAATGGGTCAAATTTTTCATTCCGCTCCTCCTTACGCGTTAGCTATCCCAAATCTACATTGTGTTTCACTTTAATAGCCTATGTTCCTAAATTTGTCTCTTATGTCTAATCTAATAGAAAAAGCCCCTGTACGAACGCATACAGGGGCCTCTGGAGACAACAACCGTTCTTGATTGAAGTACAAATCAAGAACCGCAACGGCTGCAATTACTGCATCGACTGCATCGACTGCAATTAGAGCAATTGTGACAACGGAAACAATTAAAGCAATTGAAGCAGCTAAAGAAGCAACTAAAGCACCGGAAACAATTGAAGCATCGGAAGCAATTAGAACAACGACCACCAAAACCACCACCAAAACCAATAACTTGTCGATCAGGATCGCCATCGTACGGGTTTTGGTCGCTGGGAACCAAATCGTCTGCATGAAAATCACCAACATTCAACGATTCGAGTTCCTTATGAAAATCATCCATTTACATAACCTCCTAATCTTTATTAGATCGATGTAAAGTCATTAAACAAATGAACATCATCAAAGTCACTAGAACAGGAGAATCAAATACTCTCCTCAACAAAATATGAATGATGCTTGGGTGTTGTTACTGATACAAATACCTATTACAATATCAATCCCGCAATCCTTATAAATTCATAGTCTCAAAGCAACTAAAAGAAGCACTGCTCAATGCAATGCTTCCGTCGTTATAATTTAAAATTAGCTTACTCATTAGAATTCATAAGCTTAAGTTGTACAGGCTAGTAATTTATTTCCCTCCGGATCGTAAAAATGGCATCCTTGCATCGATTCGCCAAACGGTTCGATTGGGTCCACCTTGACTCCTTTTTGCTTCAGTTCCTTTTGTGTCTTTTCAACATCGGTCGTTTCAAAAAAATAGACGGAATAAGGAAGTGGCTTAATCTCATCGACCATTGCTTTTAAAAGCACAAGCTTCGTTCCTTCCATTTTAAATTCTAAAAAACCATCTCCTTCTGCTTCAACCTCGAAATCAAACACATTTTTGTACCAATCTTTCGAGTGCTCGAAGTCTACCAAATGAATGAAGCACATATTGATTTTATTTTTCACCAATATACTAATCCCCTTTCAATCCTGATTCACTTTTAAGACGTACTATCTAGCAAAAAGGATACGAAAAATTTCAAACCACTTTTCAATGATAATAAAGCTACGCCAGCTACCCTTATCATTCCTTTAAAAGTATAAAAAAAGGAGAATACAAGACTTTTGTCAAAGCTTAGCAGGTGAGGTGAAAAGAGCAATGAATTTAGAAGAGAAATATCAACTTACTCTAGAAGAGTACGGTGATCAGATTAAAGGATACTGCTACAAACTGGCTGGGGTACCTTGGGATGGGGATGATCTCTATCAAGAAACACTCCTTAAAGCATATAAGACAGCAGGCCAATGGACTGAAGTGGAAAATCCCAAAGCTTATCTTTTTAAAATCGCAACCAACACATGGATTGACATATGCCGTAAGAAAAAGGTTCACATAGAGACATATGAAGATAACTTCTTAATCGATCCGGCACCGATTGATTTTACGATTATGGAAGCGTTAGAGGAACTCGTACACAAATTGCCGACCCGCCAAGCTTCTGTCATTTTGTTGATAGATGCTTTCGCATTTTCAATCAAGGACACAGCAAGCATGTTAAAAATGACAGCAGGTGCTGTGAAATCTGCCCTTCACCGCGCAAGGACAACCTTAAAAAGCGCCTATCAGAATAAGGAAAAATCAAAGGGAGACAATGCTGATTTAATCAGCCGTTTCCTTTCAGCTTTTAAAAGAGGTGAACCACACGAGATCGTCACGATTTATCACGAACTGGCTGATAGGGGCGTTACAGTAAATCGTACCCCTGGAATAAATGGCTATTATTTTGAATTTAAAGACCCTGACGGCAACATTTTGTCCGTTTTTCAAAAAAAGTAAAGAATGTGCGTATCCTTTTTGGAAAATTGTTCGTTATGGGATATGTAAGCATAAGAATTAAAGGGGGAAAACAAATGAAAATACGGATTGGCAGCATCTTTATACCTGTAACAGACTTGGAACGTTCAATTAAATGGTATGCCGAGCATTTGGGACTTCAATTAGTGAACCGGTGGGAAAACAATTCAGGAGCAGGGTTTTCCTTCGAACATGGTGATGCATTCCTCGGACTCGTTAACGTGGAACGGAGACAACCGACAGATTTCGAAGTATCAAAGGATAGCAGCTTCCGAAATTGTTATTACAACTTTGAACCGGAGGATGTTTATGCTATGCACACAAAACTGAAAGAAAACGATGTAGAAGTAACCGATGTCATAGACTACGGACCTATGGTTGGATTTGATTTTTTCGATCCGGATGGCAATTGCCTCAGTGCAGTCCGTGATAAGCAAGGCCAAGCCTATTACCGCGATTTCGATTAAGGGGGGAATTAGATGACAAAACAATTGGATTCTTTAAAATTCTCGTATCTGCATCATACACTTGTAGGCAGCCTAAAATCTTGTATCGATTATTTGAACATCGACGTTTCAGAAGAATGGTTATACGGAATGAGCAGTGTGGCATTCCTTATCGCGACAGATAAAAAGGTATCGACCGATGCAGTGGCATACGGGTATGATCCGGGGATGATTTTCCGTCTTGTAGAAAACGTCGGCATCCGTGTTCGCGGTATCCATCGAGCAGAAGATCCTGTCGACCGTGATGGACTCCTCTCCTCAGCATGGGATTATGCAAAACATGCGATCGACAACAATTATCCGTGCTTCAGCTTTGAACTGGAAGAAGGACATGAGCATGCGATCATCTTCGGCTATGACGGTAAAGGTTATTTATCCCATGGTTGGCACCACCGGGGAACGGAAAGCATTCCATGGAAAAAGCTTGGTCAACAAATGTGTCCGTGTGAACGCTGTCAAGAACAAAGAATGAACTCTGAAGAACAAGGAAATGCTCGTTTCATTGACTTACATTGGGTGGAACCTACCCCTAACAAGGTATCCGTTTTGGATGCGTTTCAACAGATGCTTTCCGTTTTGTTTCAAATCAATGATCACAGAAGTTGGGTGTACAAAGGTTGTGCTGTTGGATTAGCGGCTTATGACAACCTTATTGATACAGTAGATAAGGGAACAGTGATTGGTAAAAACCTTGGTTATAATCTTGATGTTTATAGTGAGGCTCGCCGCCGTGCTCCACTCTTCCTGAATGAGGTTACCATGCAAATTCCCGCTGTTCCGGCTGAACTGTCTGGACAGGCGATTGACGCTTATCAAACAGTTTCTGATCGATTAAAACACGCATCAGAATTGTACCCATGGAAACAACCATTTGAACCAATTGGCATCAATGAAGAAAGTCAAAAAGCGAGCCGATTGTTGAAGGAAGCTAAGGATGCAGAAGCAACCGGCCTTAATGCATTGAGGGAAATCTATGAAAAAATGCAGAAAGTCAGCTTGCACGAAACACACTTGTAAAGCGATTTTTCAATAGTTTTTATGGATTAGGCGGTTAAGGTTTACCGCCTATTATTTTTTGTGTGGTTGACTAATTCGAGGCAAGACTTCTCCATAGGTAAAATACAGCATACGCTTCCCAGCCTTTCCAGGGTTCGAATAGCTGCTGAATCTCTTCGAGGGGAGGCTTTTGGGATCTTCCTAATAGAAGCTTCAAAGCGTTTTGCAATCCTGCATCACCGATTGGAAACGCAGCAGGATTTCGTAAACACCTCATCAGTACATAATTTGCTGTCCACGGACCGATACCTCGGATTGATAATAACCATCGCTCGGCAGTCTTAAAATCTTTACATGAAAGGAGAGAATCCTTTGATAACTTCCCACTTTCCATAAGCTTGGCGATATCGATGATGTATTCCGCTTTTTTCCCGGTGAACTGCAGATTCTTAAGCTCCTCGACAGTTAAAGTTGAAATGTCTTGTGGTTTTGGAAACAACCAATATTTTCGGCCGTTCCATTCGACATGCTTCCCGAACGATTCAACAACACGCTTTTTCAAAGTATAAGCAAACTTTAAGTTCACCTGTTGTCCGACGACTGCCCAGCAAAGCGCCTCAAATAAATCAGGAACGCCGACAATCCGAAGCCCATGATAATCCTCCGTCAGCCCGGACAACATCGAGTCCCTTTCAGCCATCTGATAAAAGGGACTTAAGTCGGTTTGTAGGTCGAACCATTCGTTCACATAGCTTGCAACTTGCTCATAAGCTTCCTTACTCCCAAGCTTCCTATCAAGAAAACGGACTTGTAATGAATCCTCTTGTTCACTGATTTCGATGATGACAAGATTGCCTCCCATCTCGATCAGCTTCGTCACCTTTCCGTCTTCAACATGATGTAGGCATTCCAGAGGTGATCTTGTAAGATAAGTAAGGGTTTCTGAAAAGCTGAATTCCTTTGGTGTTGTTATCAATATACAGCCTTTCAGTTCATCAAAACTGAAAGCGGACGTGTCCTTTTTTTGTGTAATCATGATATCCCTCCAATTGAAGCAATGATTCCTTCACATTCAATCCGCCTCTGAATCCCGTCAGCGCACTGCTTTTCCCTATGACGCGATGGCATGGAATGACAATCGGAATGGGATTTGCGCCATTCGCCGTTCCAACCGCCCGGACTGCCTTCGGGTTATCCAAACCATCAGCCACATCGGAATAACTCCGCGTCTCACCAAACGGAATGTCGGTCAATGCCCGCCATACAGAGGTTTGAAATGAAGTACCCCGCATATCTAATGGGAGGTTGAATGTATTTCGCTTTCCATCACAATAATCCCGCAGCTGCGAAACATACTCTGATAGTCTTTCTTCATCCTCAATCAGCTCCGCATCCAGCACTTGCTTTTTCACCCAAGACTTCAACGTATCCATCGATTCGCTCGGCCAAGTGATTCTACATAAGCCTTTATTCGTAGCCGCCAAATACAGCGGCTGATTCTGGAAAAATGGATGTGTGAATTCCGTCCAGTAAACTTTCGGCATAGCCATCATTCCTAAACCTCCTTTTTATGAACTTTCCGGTATTCATTCGGCGTATAACCTTTCTCTTTTTTAAAAACGGAAGAAAAGTGCGAGGCGCTTCTGAACCCGACCATTGCAGCGATTTCAGCGATTGAATAATCCATTTGATCAAGAAATTGCTCCGCCTTCTCCATTCTAGTTCGAAGCAACTGATTTGAAGGTGTCATTCCGGTTGTTCTTTTAAAAACACGCTGTAAATGATATGGACTCATCTTTAACTCCTCAGCAAGTAGGTCAAGCGTCAGGTTTTCATCATATCTTTCTTGGATCAACTCGATGACTATGTTCGCCATCTTCGCATCAGGCCCATGCTGCTCTGGACTGTCCGGCTTACATCTTTTGCACGGTCGAAAACCAGCTTCACGAGCTGCCTCAATACTTCGGTAAACCATGACATTCTCCGGTTTTGGAATACGGGATCGACAAGAAGGCCTGCAAAAAATACCCGTCGACTTTATCCCAACATAATACACACCATCATATCGAGTATTTCGCTGTAAAATCGTCTCATAAACAGATTGAAAAATAGCATCATCGCTCATCATCCAGCCACCTCTCTTGCTCACATTATAAACCATGGAATGCCGTCTGATAATACAGAGCAAATAGGATAGCAAGAATTCGACAGTGTGCACACAAAGAAAACTCGGCGATTGCCGAGCCTTAAGGAGAAAGTAGAGTCGTAGTTGCCCTTATACTATAGAAAGTATTTATACTTTCTAAACGTGTAAAAAATAGCAGCCCGAATTTTCACCTTCAGCCCGCTCTTCGTAACACCAATATGAATATTAACTTTCCCTGATGTATTCAATAGCCTCTTTTATGATTTGGTTAAAATTCTCTGGATATTCGTGATCCAAATCCCTCACTACCTTAAATTGGTGGGCTATATTTTTTTCCTCTAAAAGCTTTGCAAATTTGCTTGAACCTTCAAAACAATCTTCATCCTTATCCCCGCAAAGAATGAAGCCTTTGATCCCTGCTTCGCTTAACTTATGTAACAAACCATCCCATTCATCAATCTCTGGCAGCCATGGTGCGACAAAAATAAATCCTTTAGCTGAAAGTCTGTCATTCAAAATGGAGTGAAGTGCAACGCTAGCTCCAGCAGAAAATCCGCCAACAATAACGGTTTCAGGATCGACGTTATTTTGTTCAAGTATCCGTTCATAATGCAGCTTTAACTCATTCGATCCCTTTTCCACATCATCCCAAACATAGCCATCCGAAAACTCGATTTGAGAAGATTGTGGTAACGCCAGAATATTGTTTTCAGATACAATCGAATTCCAATGCGCTTCCGTTATTTCACTATTTTCCTGATTTCCGTGTAACGCGATTATTAATGGTTGGTCGTCTAAGTCATTACTGCCTTTTAAAATTTTCAATTCGGGCTGTGTACCACTTTTAGCGCTCTCTTCTCTTTCCTTGCACAGCTTGATCATTTTTTGAAACTCATCATATTTATGAAGTGGTTTTAAGTCATCATCTTCAATCAAATAATCATATTCATACCAAAATCCGTTTTCTAATACAGCCTCATCTAGGATTTGCAATGCCTCTTGTTCAAGGCCTGATGCACTTGCTAATGAATATCTGAAGTTATAAATTTGTGCTTGATTCCCCTTAACCTTTTCGGCATTTTCAGTAATATATCGATAGGCTTTCAAGCTCCCATTTTTCTCGTAAAGTTCTAATGTTTTATTTAATAAACCTGCATACGTGATCTTATCCATATGTACCCCCTGTAATATAAGTGACTGACCATGTGTTAGAATGTTTCGTTACAGATGGAAATAGTATCTCAAGACTCAAAATACTCTTCAATTGCTTTCATAACGTTAAAAGGACCATCATTTTGGTTTGAAGGAATGGCAAGTTTCACACCTAGTTCTGGATAATAAGCTGAATGAAAACTCACTCCAGGATCGTAGCCCATTACGTGATACTTGAAAATCGAATCGTCGTGATTGTTGATCCATATACCATACCCGTAATTAACTCCTTCTTTTACATTCACATGTGGTGTCAAGAGCATTTCCGTACATTTTTCCCCCATTAATCGATTGTCAAACAATGCTTCCCATAGCTTGACCATATCCGGAGCGGTGATGTAGGCTCCTCCATCCGCGCCACCTTTAATAGGAATCGAGTAGTTATTCGTCCTCCATGTTCCGTCATCATTGCCGATGTAACCATAAGCTGTATTTTTGGGTAGTTGATCTAGAGAAAAATACCCAGAATCGCTCATACCGCATCTATTGAAAATATTGGTTTCGATATAATCGGTAACCGAAAGACCAGTTTTTTGTTCCACAATCAAGCCTAATACAATATACGCAGCATTATTATAATGAAACATCTCCCCAGGTTCGAACATCATTTTTCCGTTTTGGAATAACGGCAGAAAATCTCTTAAACTTTTTAACAGATACATAGGTGTCTGCTTCCATAGATCTTCGAAGTCATCCATGACCTCTTCATCAAAGTAGTCTGGAATTCCAGAGCTGTGAGTCAATAGATGATGGACGCTTACAGTTTCACTGAAATTCGGAAATTCTACATCTAGACAATCTTTAAGTCGAGAATCAAAAGACAATATGCCTTTTTCTACGAGCTGGCAAATTGCGATTGCGGTAAACAACTTACAGCCTGAAGCAATCCCAAAACGTGTATGTACTGTATTCAAGAGCTCTTCAGCTCGATTGGAATATCCTGATGTTGATTCCAAGATTACTTCATCCTTTTCCTTGACTAAAACAACGCCTGAAAAGTCTTCATTTTTCATGACATTTCCAATGTTTTCGACAACCTTTATATCTCGTTTCAACAAGTTCCTCACCCCGGTTTTGTGAATATTTTGAAATTCATCTATCAATTTCATATTATACCTTGCTTTCTCAAAAGTAAAACAGCCCTTTCCCGATAATTTGGAAAAAACAGTTTTCATAAACAAACCTCAAGCATGCGTTTTCGCCCCTATCAGAGCGGCTTCAAATTTAAAGCCGCTTTATTATTTTGGATAACTTCTTAAAATGTTCCCGGTATCTTTTCTATATTCATTCATTTTTTCTTTTCCAAATTAAAGGTTTATATGGTACATTATATCTAAATGATATATATCAAAAAGATATAAGGTGATTTTATGGCAAAAGAAACGCACACAAAGTACGCAATACTCGGGTTACTCACAACAGGCTGTCATACCGGTTATTCCATCAAACAGATGATTGACGGTAGCTTGAATCATTTTTGGAAAATTAGCTATGGCCAGATTTATCCTACTTTAAAAAATCTTGTTGATGAGGGATTAGCAACTGTCAAAGATACTACACAGGATGGCAAACCAGATAAGAAAGAGTATCATTTAACCCAAGATGGACATCGTGCACTTCAATCATGGCTCCAACTTCCGATAAACGGCATCCCTACCGAAAAGAACGAACTCCTGTTAAAGCTATTTTTCAGCCGCCACCAAAACAAAGATATAACAATCAATCACATCGATCAGTACTTAGAAAAACTCCAAGAACGCTACAACACATATGACTCTATTGAACAAATGATCATTGAAAACCTCTTAGATAAAGCCGATGCACAATTTTGGCTGATGACGTTGGATTACGGCAAACGAACAACACAAGCAGCCATCGAGTGGTGCAAAGATACCACGAAGAAGCTATCAGAATGATAAGGAGGAAGCCTTATGGGAAAAGAAATATTTACGGGGCGTTACACATCTGAACAAGAAGACGATGTTGTTGTATTCATCATTGGTATGCGAGTTAACAAACGGTGGGCAATCCACAAATGGTTGCCTGTCTTTACAGCAATGCCGCCAATGATTCGTGAGCTTTATACAAACAAGGAACACGGCTTTTTGTCTATGGAGATGTTTTTTGGTTTGCGTACAACGATAATGATTCAATATTGGCGATCGTCAGAAGATTTAATGGCTTACGCAAAAGGCCCGACACATTTAACCGCATGGAACAACTTCAATAAAAAGATCGGCAACAATGATTCAGTAGGAATTTATCACGAGACCTATGTCGTACCGAAAGGCAATTATGAATGTATTTACGGGAATATGCCCAAGTTCGGACTTGCAAAAGCAACAGGCCTGAAAAAAATTACGCCAGCAATTAAATCCGCACGTCAACGACTGAAGGCATAATTAAGAAATTAGCGCATTGTGGTGTTATCCCACAATGCGCTATTTTCTTTAAAACATTATCCGCTTTTCTTCTCTTGATCAACTAATAGAATTTCAGGATAACCGTAGCTTCCATGTTCGCTTATGTCCAAGCCGACAATTTCTTCTTCCTCCGTTACACGAAGTCCTTTCATCGACTTTTTTATGACGATCAATATCAGGTACGACATGATAAACGCATAAGCCCCAGACACTGTAACACCCATCAATTGAACTCCAAGTTGCGAAAAGCCGCCTCCATAAAATAATCCTGGAGATCCAACAGTCGCAAGTTCCGGGGTAGCGAATAGCCCTGTTGAAAGAGTTCCCCAAACTCCTGCAACACCGTGAACAGACAGTGCATAGATCGGATCATCGATTCGTCTCTTTTCAAAAAATTTCATACTGTAAAAAACACCTATTCCTGCAACAAGACCAATAACGAATGCTGCCCAAGTATCGACAAACGCACAGGATGCAGTGATGGCGACAAGACCTGCTAAAGCCCCATTCAACATGGTTGTAATCTCAGCCTTGCCTGAGATTGACCAAGAAATGATTAAAGCTGCCACAGCCCCAGCAGCTGCTGCTAAATTCGTATTCAAAGCTACGAATCCAAAAAAGCCATCACTGACTCCTAAAGTACTTCCGGCATTAAATCCGAACCAACCTATCCACAATATCAATACACCTAATGATGTATATACTTGATTATGTCCCGTAATACCGTTTACCGATCCATCTTTATTATATTTACCGACTCTCGGCTTTAACAATAAAGTTCCGGCAAGTGCTGCCATGGCACCTGTAAGATGAACAACGGTCGATCCGGCAAAATCTTGCTTCCCATGCTCGGATAACCATCCCCCACCCCATATCCAATGAGCAACAACAGGATAGACTAAAGCAGAGAATAACAGAGAAAATATTAAGTACACAGAGAGTTTAGCCCTTTCTGCAAATCCACCAAAGGCAATCGTTAATGAAATCCCCGCAAAGGCTAGCTGGAATAAGAAAAACACAGAAGTCGATAGTCCGATTCCATCAATTTCGTATCCGGAATAGAAAAAATGTGACATCCCGACTAAAAAGTTTCCGTTCTCACCAAAGATAAATCCATATCCTACCGCCCAAAAAACGATGGAGGATAAACCGAATGTGAAAATCGTCTTTCCGGCAATGTGTCCCGCATTTTTCATTCGTGTGGAACCTGCTTCGAGTAAGATGAAACCTCCAAGCATGAAAATGACTAAAACCGTCCCAATCATGACCCAGATACTGTTCATTAAAAATGTCGCATCCATCTTTGAATAAATGCTCCCTTCCCCTGTAAGTTTTAATCAACGTTATATAATCTAACACAGATTAATGATTATAAGTATTTTACCCGAAATAAATAAATAAATCAATTACATATGTTAGATAATCTAACATTATTTTTTCTCAAAGACTATTTCTTATTTAAATCGGTTTACCATCTCTCAAAAATCATGTCATGCTTGCGATTATCCACCGCTTTAAATAAATAACGGTTGACAAAGAAATTCAATAGAATTATAGTATCATTGTGAGCGCAAATGATAATGATTATCAATATCGCTTCTGATTAATTAATAAATGGAGGCTACATAATGGTTCGCCTACATACGAACGATTTGAACATTGGTTATGGTGGACGCTTTATTGTAAAGGATCTCACAATTGAAATCCCCGATAAAAAAATCACGACGATTATCGGACCGAACGGTTGTGGTAAATCAACCCTTTTAAAAGCGATTACCCGAATCATTCCACATCAATCTGGTTCAATCATACTGGACGGTGGCAGCATCTCTCAGGAAAACACAAAAGAACTAGCAAAAAAAATGGCGATTCTTCCTCAGACACCTGAAAGTGCGAGTGGTCTGACTGTTGGTGAATTGGTATCCTATGGTCGCTTTCCTTATCAGAAGGGCTTTGGCCGTTTAACCAAAAAAGACATTGAGGTAATTGATTGGGCACTTCACGTAACTGGAGTTATAGAATTTAAGTACCGTTCAATAGATGCCCTTTCAGGAGGCCAACGTCAGCGTGTTTGGATAGCGATGTCCCTTGCACAGGAAACGGAAATGATCTTCCTCGATGAACCGACCACTTACTTAGACATGGCTCATCAGCTAGAAGTGTTGGAGCTTTTACAAAAGCTGAACAGGGAACAAGAGCGAACGATTGTCATGGTTCTCCATGATTTGAACCAAGCTGCTCGTTTTGCAGATCACATCATTGCATTAAAAGATGGGGAAATCATTAGGTCTGGAACCGGTGAAGAAGTAATCCAGCAAGATGTTTTGAAAGAAGTTTTTCAGATTGACGCAGAAATAGGGCGCGATCCCCGAACGAACAAACCAATGTGTGTAACCTACAACTTACTAAAAATGGTTGTTCAAAAAGTAGACGAATCAGAAACAAGAAATTCGAGGCACGACAGTTTTGAGAACCGGAGCGTATCCTTTTAATACGTGAGGATCGGAAAAGCCGAGTAACGAAGAAATTCGCTGTTAATGAAGTGGATACTATTTGAACTTCCTATAAAAGGAGAAAACATTCATGAAAAAACAACTAATTCCATTCCTGCTCTTGTTAGTACTCATTCTTAGCGCTTGCAGCAGCAAATCAAATACTGACGAAGGCAATTCATCTGATGAAAAAGAACAAACACCAGAAACGATTACGTACCAATCTGAAAATGGACCGGTTGAAGTACCTGCAGATCCACAACGGGTGATATTACTTTCTGGATTCACTGGTAATGTACTAGCTTTGGATGTAAATATCGTTGGTGTTGATAAATGGTCAACAATGAACCCTCGCTTTGAAGAGGAATTAAAAGATGCAGAGCTTGTATCAGATGAAAACTTAGAAAAAATCATCGAGTTGAATCCAGACTTGATCATCGGACTCTCTAATATTAAAAATTTGGATAAATTAAAAGAAATTGCGCCAACAGTTACTTATACATGGGGCAAGGTCGATTATTTACAACAGCATATCGAAATTGGAAAACTATTGAATAAAGAAAAAGAAGCAAGATCTTGGGTTGAAGATTTCAAGAAACGCGCCAATAAGATCGGTGAAAAGGTCAAAGCGAAAATTGGTGAAGATGCAACTGTTTCTGTAATCGAAAGCTATGCCAAGCAGCTTTACGTATTCGGAAATAACTGGGCACGTGGATCAGAGATCTTGTATCAGGCAATGGACTTGGAAATGCCAGAAAAGGTGAAAGAAACAGCTTTGGATCCAGGTTACTATACGATCTCAGCAGAGGTTCTCCCTGAATATGCCGGTGACTACATCATCTTCAGCAAAAGCCCTGATGCGGATAATTCGTTTATGGAGACTGAAACCTACAAAAACATCCCGGCAGTTAAAAATGATCGCGTTTTTGTACTCAATGCAAAGCAAGCATCCTTCAGTGATCCATTAACACTGGAATATCAACTTGAATTCTTTAAAGAATCGTTTCTTGGAAAGTAAATCGATGAAAAGGGATTCTTCTTAAAAGAATCCCTCTTCTAATTTAATTAAAGAAGTGAGATACATATGACAAAACGACGTTCAAACCTATTCCCATCTACCTACAAATTCATCATTGGAATTCTTCTGTTTATTGGATCATTTATTGTTGCAATGGTCTTTGGGGCAGCCGATACGAGCCTAAATGACGTATGGCTTGCCTTCACATCAGATGTGCAAACAGATATTGTTACCATCATCCGTGAACTCCGATTGCCTCGTGAAGTTGCAGCTATTTTTGTGGGAGCTGCCCTTGCGGTTTCTGGAGCAATCATGCAAGGATTGACGAGGAACCCTCTTGCTGACCCTGGATTATTCGGGTTGACTGCTGGTGCAAATGCCGCCCTTGCCGTAACGATTGCACTTCTTCCTTCAGCAAATTATTTTACGATCATGATTGCTTGCTTTATTGGGGCTGCGATTGGAGCGATGCTTGTTTTTGGTATTGGTGCTATGAAGAAGGGAGGATTCTCACCACTTCGAATTGTTTTAGCTGGTGCTGCCGTTTCTGCCTTTTTATTTGCAGTGGCTGAAGGGATCGGTCTTTATTTTAAAGTTTCTAAGGGGATTTCAATGTGGACTGCAGGTGGGTTGATCGGAACAACATGGAGCCAGCTTCAAATCATCATTCCCTTTATTTTAATTGGTATTTTCGTTTCCTTCCTCCTATCCCGACAGCTTACGATTCTTAGTTTAAATGAGGAATTGGCAGTCGGATTGGGACAAAAGATTACCCAGATCAAATCCGTTCTATTTGTCATTATCATTTTACTTGCTGGTGCATCTGTTGCTCTTGTTGGAAATATGGCGTTCATCGGATTGATGATTCCTCATATCGTCCGAGCGATTGTTGGTACCGATTATCGTTTCATTCTACCAATGTCCGCCTTGATCGGTGCATCGTTCATGCTTGTTGCTGATACACTCGGACGCACGATCAATGCCCCTTTTGAAACACCTGTGGCATCGATCGTAGCATTGATGGGATTACCATTCTTTCTCGTTATCGTACGTAAAGGAGGAAAAGCATTCTCATGATACATCCTCGTTTACTGAAAAAACAACGATTAATCCTGCTTTTATTCCTTTCATTGATCATTCTGACTAGTTTTATAGGAATGGGGTTGGGGTACTCTACTGTTTCTTATGATCGAATTCTCCCGACATTTCTCGGTCAAGGTACGTTTAAAGAAGAGTTTGTCCTATTTTCGATTCGTATGCCGCGAATTATCATTACATTGCTTGCGGGGATGGCTTTAGCGTTATCTGGTGCAATTTTGCAGGGCGTAACCCGAAATGATTTAGCGGACCCAGGCATCATCGGAATCAATACAGGAGCAGGTGTAGCCATCACTGTATTCTTTTTATTTTTCCCGATTGAAGCAGGATCATTTATTTATATGCTGCCAGCAGTTGCATTTATCGGTGCCTTCATTACAGCTCTTTTGATATATGTATTTTCCTACAGCAAAAATACAGGCCTCCAACCCGTAAAATTAATACTAATCGGAGTTGGATTCTCAATGGCTCTCTCTGGTGCAATGATCGTACTTATTTCATCAGCGGAACGTATGAAAGTGGATTTTATCGCAAAATGGTTAGCCGGAAACATTTGGGGAACGGATTGGCCGTTTATTTTGGCGATTCTCCCATGGCTCGTGATTCTCATCCCATTCACCTTGTACAAAGCAAATCGCTTGAATCTATTAGGATTAGGTGAACCGGTAGCGATCGGAACAGGTGTATCGATTGAAAAAGAACGTATCACTTTGCTGATTACGGCCGTTGCACTGGCAGCCGCAGCGGTTTCTGTTACAGGAGGAATTGCTTTCATCGGCTTAATGGCTCCGCATATGGCGAAAGCTCTTGTTGGACCTAGAAATCAATTATTTATCCCGGTTGCGATTTTGATTGGAGGTTGGCTGCTGTTATTCGCCGATACAATCGGACGGAATTTAATTGGTCCTTCCGGAATTCCAGCAGGTATCATGACCGCCCTGATCGGTGGACCGTACTTTATCTATTTATTGATGAAAAAATAGCAAAAAGAGACCTGAGTGATTTTCCTCCGCTCAGGTTTCTTTTTTCTGGAGAGTTCTGGACGGCGTATTGAACGATTAAGTAAATCAAATCGCAAAAGAATGGACATTTTTAAATAAAAATAACCCTTTAAATGTAATAATACTGTAATTTACATGAGTAAAGATACCTTTCAGGTGAACTCCTACACATTATAAACAGGAATTCGATATCGAAAATTGATATTTCGGCCACGAATAGTAAAAAGGTCACGAAAGCACTCTCTGCTCCAGCGGAAATGTGCCCAAAAAAAGCTAGCCCAATCAGATTCAAGGGCTAGCTTTGATTTTTTTTCGAAGATCTTTTCTTGTGCATATCGTTTTGTAATCATCTAGCAAGATTGAAGTCTACAATACTATACTACCCTTTTAAAACTACATCAGCGTTTTCCAACGGTGCTTCAGTTCTTAAATAGTAATCTTCCGCTTTCCAATATCTGTTCTCAAACTTGGCTACGTTCCTCTGGGTCCCTTCACTTTCACGACGAAACCTAACATCTCTAGGACAATTTAAAAAAATCATATGATCGAAGAATCTTCTCCACTCTTTCCGTTGAAGAAACACCCCTTCAACAACAATAACGCCTTCATCAGGAAGCTTTATGTTCTGAAATCGTTGCGTATCAATTTTATCCTCGTAGAATGGAAGAGTAATTTGATCAGTGGTCTTAAGTCTTTCGAAAAAATGGTGAGTCAACCACTCAATGTCCCACTGCAAAAAATAGTACTCGTGCCATTCTTCCTGCCCTGTATCATAACGTTTTTCCCGCTCCACTATGTGATCATCAATATGGAAAATATGGAATGGCGTATTCTCTTTTTTCAAATACTGACTAAGTTCGTTTACGAGTGTGGTTTTTCCAGATCGACTTAACCCATCGACACCTACGATTAAACGATCATCCATCTTGAATTCCTTTATCGAATGTATAATGAGATTTAACAAGTTTACTCCCCTTTTTAAAAGTTCAGCAGCAATAGTCATAGGGATGAAGAGGTCGGTTTGCAGGAAATCTCCATTTCGGATGAAACGAATCATCTTTCCAATGCCATGCACCCAATGCCGCTGCACACGCGTCGATTGAATGGCTTTCCTCCTCTATCTCAATTGGTAATTGTGTCAACCCTTGTTGCCCAAACCATTTTCGTATGTAATTTCTCGCCGATTGTTCTTGTTTGTATCTTAAAACATAGTCAATATCTTGACGAGGGAGCCTTGATCCAATAATCGCACCAGGATGTACTTCTACTATTGAAATCGGGAAAGGAGATTCAAGACTTTCGATTTCTCTACTAAGCTTGATTCCTCTTAATGTTAAATACACCATTCTAGTCAATGTTGGAGGCATGATCGAGCCAGACTTCATTCCTAACCCAATAATAAACTTCCTCAGTTCTCGATCACTCTGGCGATCTCCACCCCCATCTTCATAGGATAAAGGAGCATCTATTCCGATAACGACTTCACCAATCCGGCTTTGTTCTAAAACCTCTTCCAATATCCTTTGATCACTGATTCCAGGCATCCACTTATTCAATTTCAGTTGATTTCCCTGTTTCTCAAAAACAGTAAGCACCGTGTCTTTATGATTACTAGGTCCAGATAAGTCAATACCAATCACACGCATAAAAAACCTTCACTTTCGTAAATTCTAGTCTACTATTTCAGCAAATGCTCGAACTGGAAAGGTTCCCATTCCTTTGATTTTAGGGGGAACGGCAAAGAATAGAAATTTATTATCCAAGAGCTCTTTCAAGTTGCATAAGTGCTCGACGATCATTATTTCCACACCCAATAAGACAGTATGTACAGGGCGGGATTTACCTGATGTATCATCAATATTGACAGAATCGATCCCGACTAGTGCAACCTTCTGCTCAGACAGGTACATCGCCGCACTTTCCGTCAAATAAGGATGATCCTCAAAGTACTGTTCTGTATTCCAGTGCCTGTCCCAGCCTGTATGAATTAAAACAGCTTTCCCTTCAAGTTTGAGGTCATGAAAAAAACCTTCATCTATTTCTTTTATTCCTTTGTCAATATGTATCAAAATTCCTTCTAACCCAGCCATCTTACCAATTGCTGTTTCAGCTAGATCGTTTCCATTCTCATATCGATGGAATGGAACATCGACATAAGTCCCTGTGTTTGAAACCATTTCTATTTTCCCGATTTGAAATTCAGTACCACTTTCGTAATGTTTTCTAGATTCCTCTCGACTGAGATAGTCGCAAATGATCGGTGCCGGAAGACCTTTATAAGTGATAAGTCCATTTTCGATTGTATGACTTAAATCAACATACACCTTTTTTCTCATATACTTTTTCTTCACTCCGCCCTACAATTAGTAGTAACAATGTTCTCCCAATACAACCCCACTTTGTACTTCAATTGTTACAGCACATGATTTCTGAGTAACCTTCTGAAGGAATGCAATTAATTCAGAATGTAAACGAAAGAACAATGATACTTTTAAAACAATACCGCAAATGGATAGAATAACCAATAATCGTCAATGAAAATAATAGCAAAGAACCAAACGGTCACTGCGAGTATCGAATACATTAGGTGATGCGACGGTTTTTTCAGTAGCATTAATTGATTTGCAATTGCTAGTATCCATAAAATGAATGTGAATACAAGTATGTACAATCCGATTGAAAAACTACCTAAAAAGCTTACTGCATAGATTAATAAGCCTGCGAAAAAGTACATTTTAGAGGATGAATTCTTAATCGCCGACACAGATAGAATTATTCCGAGTATTGAAAACAAGAAAAAAAGAATTGTAAAAACCACCGCCATAATGCACACTCCCTCACGTTGCTATAATTGTAAAATTCGATACCCATAGACCGTTTCCTTTTTACACAATATGGTCGATTTCAAAAAGGATGCCTTCCTTTTGTAAGAGAGGCACCCATCAAATAACCTACTTAACTAATCCTGCCCTTAATTCATTTACGCCAAATTCTAAATAAGCCTTTAAACAAGACAACATAAAGACCCAGCCTTCTTTGTTGTCTATTAACTTATGTATTAATTCGGCGTCATTTTCTTTAAAACCTTCTTCATTGACTTCAATGATTGTACTTGAGTCATCCAACTCGTTCAGCGTAATTGTAACAACATGTTCTTCTTCAACTGGACCCCACTTGAACACGATTTTTTTATTTTCCTCAATTCCAACTACGTTTATTGACCCTTCTGCATTATAAATATCATATTTCAATGTAATCGTTTTACCCTGTTCCCATCTTTCGGAACTCGATGAAAACCAAAAGTTTCCGATTTTCGAAGGATCTACAAACGCTTCAAACACTTCATTAGCTGGTTTTAAAATCTTGAATTTTGTAATGTTGTTCATAACATTGATCAACTCCCATTTTATATCTTGTTCCCACAACTCACATTTTAACAGAGAGACTCCATTTATTTCTTTAAAGTGAACTACTTATTTACCGTCATTAAACCAATGCCCAGGAATTCTTAGAGATGCAGGTAACTTAGTATGGGTATCGCCATGAGCCGAGTTAATTTGTGATTGGGTGAGAAAAATACTTCCTGTGAGGTCAGCACCACTTAAATCAGCGTCTCTAAAATCCGCACCGATAAGATCCGTCACTCTCATGTCAGCATTTCTAAGGTCAGCTCCTATTAGCAGAGCTCCTCTTAAGTTCGCCCCTTTAAGATCTGTACCTCTTAACTTTGCACCGATAAAGTCACCGCCGCTGCTTATTTTGTACTTTTTAGTTTTCTGATGAGGGACTTTTGTACGTGCCAGTTCACTTGTCTGTAAAAGCAAAGCATTAACTGTCTCTCTATGAGCTTGTACATCCAGTTCTAGAATAGCTCGTGGGTTTAGATCAGTGAGTTTTTCCGTTTTATTTAGAGCAATCTGTAAATCTCTATAAATCGGTTGAGCATCTTATAAACTTAGTGCTTCTGTTAAGTATCAAAGCATTTCATGAAGTTGTTGCATAATCGGAAAAACATCAAACATTTACTTCGCTATTTCTGGATTATCTCGCCAATCGCTTCCTTCATAAGTGACTTGAGATACCTTCTGACCTGCCGCAAAGCATTCATATACAGTACAGTCTTTGAACCCTTCTTTTCTGAAATCTTTATGAATGCTGCAACGATATTCCGATTGTAGATTCGGACAAGGTACTCCCCCTCCTTATCAAGCGCAAAGTCAGCAGATTTTGCATAAGACAAAGTAACACAGCATAATCCAAAACAATTCTCACAGTCTACTTTTAACTCACTCTTCCTTAGTTGATTAGACAATCCTTACATAAATTGCTTTCACTTTGACATACTTGTGAAAATGTTGTACATTACCAATAGTACGAACGTTTTTTATTCAAACAAACTTTAATATTCGTATTTAGGGGTGTGTATCATGGAAAATGTATTTGATTATGAGGATATCCAGTTAATTCCCGCAAAATGCGTGGTAAATAGCCGATCAGAATGTGATACTTCTATAACGTTTGGCGGACATAACTTCAAGCTGCCTGTTGTTCCAGCAAATATGCAAACGATCATAGACGAAAAAATCGCCATCTACTTGGCGGAAAATGGTTATTTTTATGTGATGCACCGTTTTGAACCTGGGAAACGAATCTCTTTTATAAAAGATATGAAATCACGTGGATTGATCACATCAATCAGCGTGGGGGTCAAAGATGAAGAGTATGAATTCATCCAAGAATTAGCAGATAAAAGTCTTTCACCAGAATACATTACGATTGACATCGCACATGGGCATTCCAATGCAGTGATTGAGATGATCCAACATATTAAAAAGCACTTACCTGACACTTTTGTCATTGCAGGAAATGTCGGAACTCCAGAAGCAGTTCGAGAGTTGGAACATGCTGGAGCAGATGCGACAAAAGTAGGCATTGGACCAGGGAAGGTATGTATCACGAAGATCAAAACCGGATTTGGAACTGGTGGTTGGCAATTGGCTGCACTACGTTGGTGTGCAAAAGCTGCTAGCAAGCCGATTATTGCTGACGGCGGCATCCGTACTCATGGTGATATTGCGAAATCCATTCGATTTGGTGCATCAATGGTCATGATTGGTTCACTATTTGCCGGACATGAAGAATCTCCCGGAGAAACAGTTGAGAAAGATGGAAAACTCTATAAGGAATACTTCGGATCCGCTTCTGAATTCCAAAAAGGTGAAAAGAAAAACGTTGAAGGAAAAAAGATGTTTGTGGACTACAAAGGTTCATTAAAGGATACGTTAAAAGAAATGGAACAAGATCTTCAATCCTCAATCTCTTATGCCGGCGGATACAAGCTGGAAGCCATCCGTAACGTCGATTATGTCGTCGTGAAAAATTCAATCTTCAATGGGGATAAGGTTTATTGAAAATTTTGAATGGCCGAACTTACTCGAAAAGAGTGTGTTCGGTCATTATTTTTACCTTGATGAGTATCATTTTTTAACTGCATGGATGTATTGGATGGTTTCAAACGCTGTTAAAAGATTTTATATACTAGTATTTGAATTAAAACAAGTATAATCACCAAGCCCCATGTGCAACTTGTAGTAATGAGAGGAACTATTAAACTGTAAAGTTTAGAGCGACAAATGTAATTTAACAATCGCCTAACATCAATTTTCTACTTGAATCTTTTTAGCTTCAGCTTGTTGAGGGTAAGAATCTTCAATCCCACCTTCAATCCATATCACCACTTTATTACCTTTATTTAAGCTACTTGTATCATCGTAACTAAGATAAATTAGTGGAATATATTCTTCGCTTCTACTTAAGTCTTCTATTGTTTTATCATTATTTTGATTAAATTTTTCTTTCGTAATATCATAAGCAACTAATACTCTTCCCTCCTTAATATCAAGTATATAACCTTCTAATGATGAACCATCGTCTGTTGGCATTGTATCTTTTTGTTCTACCACTAAATCTTTATCAATAAGTTTTGTTGCTTCATAAAGTACACCACTGTCATAAGATTTAATGTCGAAATATCCATTAAAATAATCCCATACACCTGAATGTGCGGAGAATTTTTCTACATTAACGATTACTTCTTTAAAAAGTTCAGTAGCTTCTTCTTCTGATAATTGTCCATTTACCATTAGCCTAAACTTAATCTTTTTCTTTCCATCATAAGAAGATGCAGTCGTTTCTATTTTATCTAACATCCTCAGTGAGCCTTCGGATTTAACCGTGGCTTCGGTAATTTTAAAATCAGGTTGATTACTACACCCTATAATTAAGAAAAATACAAGCCCTAAGGAAAATAATCGTTTGATAATATCACTCCTAAAAATTCTTATTCTTTATAACTCCTCCTTAACGGCATAACTTACAATTTCCAGATGTATCAATTAATTTCCTTCCTTACTGCAGAATATAGCCCTATAGATGAATAAAGAGTGCAATTCTTACTCCTGAATTGCCCCCGATTGTTTAATAAAAGTTTTATTTTGTATTCTCTATTACGTAATCCACCTTTGGCATTTTACGATATTGTGGTAACTTTTGTTTTCCTTGGTACCATTGATATGCTTTTAACATTCCATTCCTCAGGTTGATTTTCGGTGAATACAACCCTGAATTTTTTAATTTTTCAATTGACATCAAAAATGAACAATCCCGAAAAGGGAAAAACTCCCTTGGTACAACATCTATTTCATTCATCTTCGTTGTAGAAATTCTCACCGAAGGTACTTCTTGTTCTATCACCGATGCAGCTATCTTGATCAATTGCCGCCAAGAGATATCTTCCGGGTACGCTAGATTAAATATTTGTCCCACACAATCGTTATCAATGGCACTTGAAAATACATTAACAAGGTCATCAATGTGTACAAACTGTACTAAGGTGTTATCGTCTCCTGGATAAGGTATAGGTAGTTTATTTTGGATACGCTCGAACAAAAATGCTTCTCTGTAAAGATTGTTTCCTTCCCCATAAATATATGGAGGACGAAAAATGACGATAGGGAACCCTTTGCTATTGTACAATTGGATTAAATAATCTTCTGCATTTTTCTTATCTTCACCGTATTGTCCCCAGTTCGGATTGTTATCTTTTTCAGCAATCTCTGACATACGAGATTCAGAGGGTTTGTAAACCGCACCAGAGCTACAAAACACATATCTCTTAAGTGCTTCTGTATTTATTACTCCAGTAAATATTCTTACATCTTCCTCCGTATAGGCGGAAATATCATATACATAATCATATTGAGTATCATTCAATGTATTTGACAGTTCATTTTTATCTTTTCTATTGCAAATATAATGGATATGGACTCCTTGATAGTCTACTTCTCGTTTTCCTCTTGTTAGGATATCAACTTGGTAACCCTTCGATATTAAATGAACTACTAATGCCTTACTAACGAATTCAGTTCCGCCCATAACCAGTATTCGACCCATTTTTTAATCTCCTCTACAATAATTTACTTCCTCCAGGAAACTGCCGAGTAATTAGATATTAAACAAAAAGAGGCGTAACCCTTTTTAGATTAACGCACCCGTTTGTAGCATAACTTTTATTTGGTTAACTGCCGAAACTTGAGTTAATACATCCTTTAACATTAGTTTTCAGCTTAAAAATCCCCCCTGCATTAGGGTATCTGTTCAGTTCCTCATCTGTTGTTCCTATTCTAGCAGTGGTTATGTATAGCTCGTTTAATTCTTCTCCTCCAAAGATACAAGAAGTTACATTTATTGCTGGAATAGAAATAAAGTCTAACTGTTTTCCGGTGGATGGATTCCATCTTGAGATTCCCGAACCACCCCAATGTGCAATCCAAAGCATACCGTCTTGATCTATAGTCATGCCGTCAGGAAGACCTACATTTGCTGGAAATTGAATCGCAATTTTAGGTTGATCAATTCCACCACTAATAAGATCAAAATTATATTGAACAACTTGTTTCGTGGGAGTATCAATAAAATACATATGCTTATGATCCGGAGACCAGGCTAATCCATTGGAAGTACCAACATTATCAATCATCTTAGAAACCCTTAAATCAGTATCAAGTAAATATAAAGCCCCTTTTCCATCGATACCCACCGAATCAGTAGTTCCAGCCCAGAATCTCCCGGAAGGATCACATTTACCATCATTAAATCGATTATCTTCCAAATGACTCTCTGGATCATTGATTTGTTTCAAGACTTCATCTTCCCAGTCATAGAAAAAGAATCCATCCTGAAGAGCGACTATTAGACCTCCGCTTTTCCTTGGAGAAACACAGCCAACATGCTGATCAAAGTTTGCTATATTAACCTCATCAATTGTAGAATCATACTTAAAAATCTTCTTTCCTATGATATCAACCCAGTAGAACGAATTTCTCTCATGATCCCAAATGGGTCCTTCACCTAATGAACACTTTGTATCAAACAATAATTCAATGGACACTTTGTTAACCTCCTGCCATTTTTCGATCAGCTGCAAATTCTTTAAATTAAATGCTGTAACTCAATGATTAATCCGTAAAAAAAGAGACCTGCGTTATTTTAAGGAAGGTAGAAAAAGATTGTACGGCCGCTTTTTCTCTTTTCTTCGACTTCGGGAATAAGATCGTAGAGTTCATTAAAGATTTTCTCTTCCTTTTCAACAGGTATGTCTATAATAGCTCCATTTTCCTCTAATTCTTTAATCAAAAAAACCGTGACGTTTTTTATGTATTCTTCCCCTTCTACCCCATCGCCTTTATCACCTTGGTTCGGGTCAGCCCATACAAGAGCAATATAACTTAGGTAATTTGCCACTTCTTCTATGTGTGGTGCACAAGAGCCAATAGTTCTCTTGCAAAATATCGCCCTTTGGTTTAGAGCCATTGCAGCCTCACCAATTGCTAAAGCAGCCTTCTTTTTATTGTCCCAAGATGTTTGATAACCAAGGAAATGTCCGCCAGATATAACTCCCGATACGAATTGATTATAAGAGTATTCCTTCCAATTCTGTATTCTTTGCTCTTGCTTATAATCTTGATAATTAAACCATATTGATATCAGAAATCCTAATCCCATCATTACTAAGGTAAGCTTTTTCAATGTAAACGACATACAGCCCTCCTAAATATTATTGAACATGTTGTTAGATTAAAACTGTCTAATACTCCAGCAAGAGAAAAGCGATCACCTTGTGAAGCAATCGCCCCCATTCGTATTATAAGGTCAGCCAGTCATTTTTCTGGTTGCCTTTTTTTATATGGTCTTATTATAACAGTAGCCAGGGTAGAACGTCCGCCCCCGTGGGACTTAGATCCCGTGAATTAAACCGTTCACCCACTACTGGTAGAAACATGTTTGAGGCTGGTTAGGACTGAGAACTCGTATAACAAGCGAAGCTATGATACTACTAGTAGGAATTAAGGGTTACTGGCAAGTTCAATTTGAGGAGGAGATTTAGAATGAATCCAGTCGTTGGTCTGGATGTTTCAAAAGGAGAAAGTGAAGTTCAGGCTTTTTTAGATAAGGGGGAAACCATCGTCCCGTGTTTTTATATTCCTTTATGAAATTAGGTATTCCAAGGTATATACCATTCATTAAATGAAAAAGCGATCCCTGATTGTTCAGGAATCGTCATCGAGAAAGAACTTTATTGAGGACTTTAAAAGCAGGGATACTTAATTTCTTCCAAATCCAGCTATATACTAAGGAAAAGGCAAATGTCCCTAAAATAACCATACTATTAAAATGAGGTGTTACCGATGGTCCTAGTATAGAAAATTTAAATCCATATAATAAAATACTTATACCTAGTGTCAAACATAAAGCTGCAAATGGAATAATAAATATGCTTCTCTTTAAATACTTAAGACCAATGCCTAAACTGAGTCCTAATAATCCTGTGGTAAAGAGGAACACCAATAGCTCACTTGGCTGGAGCATTGCCAATAGAAATATGGTTACGAAATAAGTCATCACACCTATTCTTAGTGACAATAGGGTAGCAAGCACAAGTGGACCAGTGCTCATCATGCTAAGTATATAGCCAATACCAGTGAAAATCCCCGCAGATTGAAAAATTACGGCTATTGAACCTAATAGGGCACCAACTACAAGCCGCATTGTCTTAGAATAACTGTCAATCGTTAGGGCTAACTCATCTCCCCAAACAGTAGATGTTACTTTTTTGAAAAATGACCGCATCTGACACCCCCATAATAGGTAAATGCAGTGAGAAAGAAGTTTATGCTAAAAATTGTTCAAAATAAGTTGCCCTTTTTCTAGACATTTCCCTAATACTGTATCGAGAATTTTACCAATATGTTGATGCATTGTATTTTGATGAAAAAATGGGAATTCGGTCCTTTGCAGCATCCGAAGACCGCTAGAATGAATGAAATCACTCCCCTAAATGCCAAGGAGTGATTTTTTGCTGTATCGCGCTGGTACGGAAAAAGGTGCAATGCCTTGAAGATTCAGCAGCTCTAATTGGTACTACTAAAACAGTTCTACTCATATTCTTATAAAGAAAACAATTAGAAGGGGTGTAAAGTGAATTGATAAAAGTTAAGGTTAGTTTACGTCCCATTGTAAATAGGATAAATTTACCCACTGTTTTGAAAACAACTATACTTCCGGGTGACTCAATTGAAAGAGTATTTATTGCAACCCAGGTAGGAGAAATCTTTTACATAGGGAACGGGGATATTAGGACTTTTTTAGATATTCGACCGCGCATCTTAAAACTAGGTGATCCTGGTGGTGGATATGATGAGCGGGGATTGCTAGGACTAGCGTTTCATCCCCAATTTTATTATAACGGTTTGTTTTATCTCCATTATTCAGTTGCTGGAACACAAGGTCCAGGTGCTCTTCCTAATTCAGAATCTGCAAGACAGGGTCTTCCCGAATTTTTTAATCCTGACCCGTGTGATCCTAAAACTTTAAACCTAAGGTGGACAAATAGAGATACTCAATATGATCATATTGATACAGTTGAAGAATGGATTTTACAATCGAATGGTCAACCTCAAAAACGACGGACATTACTTAACTTAAGAAGGCCATTTTTTAATCATAATGGTGTTAATAGCTTAAACTTTTCACCTGAAACAGGAAAACTTGTTTTAACAACCGGAGATGGTGGATCAGGATATGATCCTTTTAATTTAAGCCAGGATGAGATGGAAATCGCGGGTAAAATAATTGAAATTGATGTAGTTAAAAATACATCCATCTCTAATCCACCCGTAGTCACACGGTTTAATGAACTGCCTGTACCTATTCAGGAAACACTTACGGTAATTGCCAAAGGGGTTCGCAATATACCTGGGATTTCATATCAAAGATTTTATAATCAGTATATAAAATATGCGGGAAATGTCGGACAGGATTTGGTAGAGTCGATTTTTTCATTCGTTCAATATAAACCAATACCGGTTACTCAGCTTATTCAAGCCTCTTTAATGAAATCTGAACCTGACCAAGAAGGATTTGTTAACTTTGGATGGCGAGGGTGGGAAGGTGCTTTTCCTACTTCGATTATTAGGAGCTGCTCTACAAATCCGAATTTGGATGAGAAAACGATTGCTTATTACGATGAAGTAATTAAAACTTCAGTGAGGCGGATTCAGCCTTTAACTAGTTATTTCCATAAAGATCCCCGACCCGATAAGTTTGGGGGAACTGCACTTACAGGAGTACAACCATATATGGGGAAAGGAATCCCCGCTTTAACGGGAAGCGTTGTGTTTACCGATATTGCCCGTAAGGAACAACCTCAAACTCCGGGTAGAGGGGTCTTAGCTTATACTAGGGTAAGGTCTGATTGTAAACTAAGTGATTTTAGTGTAATTGAAACCGATTATGATTTCGGGGCTCAATCTGCTTATTATGTTAGTCTGGGAATCAATCTTGACCAAACCCGATTATATTTAGGGGTTTATGGCTCTATGAAAGTGACTGATTTTAACCAAGGCACTGTTTTTGAAATTGCTCCATGATTCATAACAATATCTAGATACATTTCCAACTTAAATTTAATTGTGTCGAAATATAAAACAAACAAGAGAGCACTCAGCTCCCTCACACTTCCATAAATTTTAATATAAATATCCATTTAATTTAAAAATGAGTTACCAACAATCTAGCCCTATAGATGAATAAAGAAAAGCCCCCGTTAGAGTTTAAGTGAACTAATTCACAATGTTACATTTCTATTGTAGAATGACAACAATGTTATTTAATTTTATACCTAGGTTACTTCGTCATAAAGTTACTTCTGTATTATCTGAATAAGGTTGCCGCATGTATCTTCGAAGACAGCTATTGTGACTTCGCCCATTTTTGTTGGCTCCATAGTAAACTTCACGCCGTTTTCCAATAATCGTTCGTACTCTTTACGAATATCTGCAACGCCAAACATTGTTGCTGGGATGCCTTCGGCAACAATCTTCTTTTGATACTCCTTTGCGGCTGGATGGTCATTCGGTTCGAGTAAAAGCTCGGTACCTTCTCGATCATCGGGAGAAACAAGCGTTATCCACCTGAATTTCCCTATGGGAACGTCCTCCTTTTTTACAAACCCCAGCTTTTCAGAATAAAACTTCAGTGCCTTGTCTTGATCTTGTACGAATATACTGGTAACAATGATTTTCATACTGTTTTTGCCTCCTTTGATATTTGTGACGCATGGTGCTGTGCTAACAATCTGGCTGCAAGCAAAACAATCCACATATTAGTCAGAAGTCCTGTTCGGATTTTATAAAATTACACTATCCATCCTTTCAGCAAATTTTTAAGTGGTTCGTTGTTGAATATAAGTACTCGATATTTCCCCCTTCGTATTGATTTTACGAGCCCAGCATCTTCCAATGCAGTAAGATGTTTAGCGATCGCCTGACGCGAAATGGAAAGGTCGTGCTTCATAATGAGACGTGCCGTAAGTTCATACAACGTCAGTTCATTGCGTTCGGTTAGTTCGTCTAATATAAGCCGCCGAGTCGAATCGCCAAGTGCTTTGAATATAGCGTCTTTGTCCCAATTCATATATCGAGTATAAGCAACTGTATGGTTGCATGTCAAGCATATGCAACTGTATGGTTGCTTGATAAAGGTACCTATTATGTAATCTTTTTCTTCAACAGCCTAAGTTCACTTCATCAGCTGAAAAAACCTTATTCAATTATCTGGCCCTTTTCATGCAGAAAGGCGCATTTCCTTACTCCGGAAATGCGCCCTTTAAATATCAACTCACGACCCTCGATGTTTTTTTACATGGAAACGTGTAGAACAACGTTTACTACAAAACCGTTGTTGACCGTTTTTTGAATGATCCACAAATATTTCTTCACAAGGTACTGAAGCACACTGTTTAAGACGCAACCTTCCCTTATTTACCAATTCCTCCCCCAATGTAAATGCACAAATTGCAATGATCCGGTCGGCAAACGAATAATTATTCCCAATTAATTGGTGATAAACAAACTTAAATTTCCCACTTCCTATTGGATATAATGATCTCTGGAAAGAAGATCTTGATTCATATTCCATCAAGGACTCAGACAACCTCTTATCACTAGCCTCAATAATCTGTTTTCGAATTTTATCTCTAAAATCCCGGATAACTGAAACATCCTTAAGTGTGGGGGATTTATCCAAGAACATCCCATGTTTTTGAATCAGTTCCTGTAATTGGTCTACCGTATTTAACCTTTCAGACACCTTATAGTATGGGTCGTACGTGTTTATAATATCTAACGTCAACGCTAACCATGATTCGTTGTAATACTCCATTTACCATTGACTCCTTACATAATATATTGTAATATCTTAATTGTAATTTAGATATTACATATGGTCAATATCCAAGTAAGGAGTGAGACGGATGCAAAGTAATATACAAGTTATACATGCCCCTATTAACCTAGGTCTCAGAAGGGATCAGTATGGTAGAGAACGTGGATGCGATAAGCTTCCAAATGCCCTTGAAGCCCTCGATTTTCATTCATCAATTGGCGCGACAGATGTTAGAAGAATGACTAAACCGTGTTATCCTAAGGAAGAAATTTATGTTGATGGTGCTTTGAATAGCTCACAAATAGCTTCTTTTTCAGTAGACTTAGCAAATGTTGTAGAAGACATTTTAAACGCTTCAGATTTTCCTTTAGTAATAGGTGGCGATTGCAGCGTATTAGTTGGGAGTACATTAGCGGTAGCACGAAGAGGAAAATATGGATTGATCCATATAGATGCACACCCAGATTATTATAATAAATACAACAAAGAACGCGCCGCTACAGCTGGTATGGATTTGGCCATTGTAACAGGAAAAGGGACCGATATTCTTGCAAACTTGGAAAACCGAAAACCCTATATATCTAGTGAACTTGCTTTTACTTTTGGGTATCGGGAATCTGATCCAGAAAAAGAAATTATTGAAGAGGTAGTAAAGGATGGGATTACCTGTTGGAGTGCAGAACGATCAATTAGAGAAGGAATAGAAAAGACAGCTAATGCGTTAACATCTTTTATAAACCGGGCTGATATTGATGGCTATTGGCTACATTTAGATGCCGATGTCCTAGATGCTAGTATTATGCCATGTGTAGACTGTCCTGAACCAAATGGTTTGCAATGGAAAGACCTTACTTATATTCTTAAGTCACTCCTAGCAACAAATAAAATAACGGGGATGAATGTGACTATACTGGATCCCTTATTGGATTCATCTGATGAAGTAACAAGAACATTCAACAAAATGCTAATTGAAGTATTACGAGAGTTAAACGTTTAGTAATTGGGGGTGAATTTTACACTGGAAAAAATTTCACCCCACTAAACCGCGGATTGCTCAATACCAATCATTTCAAGTTTGATCGTTTTTTGCACATACCTTTATTCAAGAATATGGCCCTATAGATGAATAAAGAGCGCAATTCTTACTCCAGAATTGCGCCTTTAATTATGCTCCAATAAAATACGCATCAATTTTATTAATTCCCTTTTTGTAACGAGTCTAACTTTTCTTCAATACGATTTAATTGTTCTTTTTTCTTTTTTGATGAGCGCCAAAATAAAAATAGGATTACTATAAAAAATATTGGAACTCCTAAAGCAAATAATTGAAAAATAATATCCCCGACATTTACTCCTGCATTCATATTTTCTCCTCTTTCATTTCATCTTTAAAAAATTTGTAATTCCCTTCACTTTACCATTTCTTGTTCCACTAATAGTCCATTACATAAAGAATGAGCGCAATTCCTACTCCATAATTGCACCGTTAGTTCAAGAAGAAAGAGCTGTGTTCAACATTATTAAAAAATTCCTATTTTGCGTTTTTATAATACACCAGGTTATCCGTCCACTCTCCAAATTCAAATATGAATCCTTTTCTGATGCATTCAAACTCCATTCCCACACTCTCCGCTAATTTAATGGAGGGCCTGTTATCAACATTGATATGGGCTTCAATACGATGGAAGTGGAGATTTTCAAAGGCAATATTGAACGCCTCTTTTACAGCCTCTTTTCCGTAACCTCTTAGCCAGTATTGATTATGAATTGTATATCCTAAGAGACCCCACTGGAACTCTTCTCTCATAATCGTGCAAAACTCAACCTTACCAACGTGTTTTCCATCCGATTTTCGAAAAACACCAAAAACATATGCCTCATCTCGATCGACTAATCTATGATGTCTCTCGACCACACCATTGAACTTCTCTTGCGTCCATTCAGTCGAATCCATTTTGTCATCGTCGTATTTGTACTGTGAAGGAAGTCTGTTGCAAAATCCTTCTAGCCACGGTTCATAATCCCGGCTCTGTAACAGTCTTAAAACCAACCGTTCTGTTTCTGATTGGAATTTGTCTTTGTCCGTTTTCAATGTGACATCTCCTTAGCATAGATTTTTTTCTAATTACATAGCCTTCTCTGTCAACGTGGTTTCGCTTATATGCCATAAGACATCACACCTCTCGTTCAAATTATGTAAAAATTATACCATTTTTCATTAGCTGTCTGAAGTGCTTACTCCAGAAATGGCCCAAAACAAAAAGAGCGCGAGATCCTTACTTAAGATTCGCCCCCGTTGAATACCGATAATTAAATAAAACCAAAGCCCTAATACAAAGTGTTAGTCTATTATTGGCTCTACTTTAAACTTAAAATGATCTATGTCCCAGATATCATCGCTTGTGTTGGTCTCAACTATTACTTTCGGCTTATCTGAAATTTCATAATCTTTCACATTCCAACTGAAATGTAATCCAAAGTTCCTTAAGTTAATGACGTTTATTACCAAATCGGTTTTGCTTCGGAATCCACTCGTTTTACTATCAGTTGTATCTATGGGCTTTATTCTTTTAATTTTTTCCTCCTGGGAAAGAGTACTACCCGCTATAAATCTTCTAACTCATGCTTGGCAAACCTAGCGTTAGGATAAGTGATCGAGCTGCCACCTATCACACCAATTTTGAGGGTTTCATCGTTGCCCCGGCATATAAGCAGCCTGCCTTCCATGTGATAGCAAATACATTCATCGCAGCGGCTGACTATTGATTTTGTAAATCCCATAATGGTGTACTTACCCTAACTGGCGTTTAAATACCTTACTGGCAACGAAGTAAGCAATGACCATGATGCCGACACACCAGGCAAGCGCGGTCCAGATACCGTTGCCAACAGATCCTTCATACAAGAGGGCACGAATCGAATTCACGATTGAAGTCACGGGCTGGTTCTCAGCGAACGCACGAACAATTTTAGGCATGGTTTCTGTGGGGACAAAAGCAGAACTGATAAACGGCAGGAAAATCAGTGGATACGAGTATGCTGTCGCCCCTTCCATAGACCCTGCTGTCAATCCGGGAATGACCGCCAGCCATGTCAGCGCCAGCGTAAACAGCCCGAGTATCCCAACTACCGAGAGCCAATCCAGGATATCAGCGTCGGAACGGAAGCCCATCAAGAGCGCAACGAGGATAACCACCACCACAGTAAGCCCATTGGAAACAAGCGAGGTCAACACGTGAGCCCATAATACCGACGAGCGCTTGATGGGCATGGTAATGAAACGCGCCATCAGCCCGCTCTTTATATCCGTAAATAGCCGCAATGAAGTGTAAGCTACGCCGGATGCGATAGTGATCAACAAGATTCCCGGCAATAAATAATTGACGTAGTTGTCCGTGCCTGTCTCTATGGCGCCGCCAAATACGTAGACAAACAGCAGCATCATCATAATCGGCGTAATCGCCACCGTGATAATCGTATCCGGGCTGCGCATGATATTGCGCATTAAACGCCCTAGTAATACCCCTGTTTTTCTTTTCATTTACATCTCCTCCTTTTTGCCGATTATCGCGAGGAAAATTTCCTCCAATGTCGGCTGCTTCTCGATGTATTCCACTTTCGCTGGTGGGAACATCTCCTTTAGTTCGGTAAGGGTACCGGTCGTAATGATGTTTCCGCCATGCAGGATGGCGATACGGTCTGCCAGTTGTTCGGCTTCCTCCAGGTACTGGGTCGTCAGCAAGATGGTCTTGCCACCACCTGCAAGTTCCTTGATGGTATCCCAGACTTCAATCCGTGCTTCAGGGTCAAGCCCTGTGGTCGGTTCGTCGAGAAAAATGACTGCTGGCGTCCCGATCAGGCTCATGGCGATGTCAAGCCGGCGCTTCATCCCGCCGGAATACTTGTCAGCCCGGCGGTTTGCCGCATCGATCAGGCTGAATCTTGTAAGCAGATTGTCGGCGACTTGAGCGGGATTGGAAACTCCCCGCAATTTGGCGATCATCATCAGATTTTCCCACCCGGTTTGCATGCCGTCTAAAGCTGCGAACTGTCCTGTCAGGCTGATGCTCTGGCGAACATGATCCGGTTGACGCTGAACGTCAAAGCCGCAAATACCTACTTCCCCACTATCTGGCTTCATCAGCGTCGAGAGGATGTTGACTGTCGTCGTCTTGCCCGCTCCATTTGAGCCCAGCAGTGCGAAAATTTCGCCACGCTGTACCTCAAAATCCACCCCCTTTAATACTTCCTTGTCTTTAAAGGATTTTTTTAACCTTTTAACAGAGATCGCTGTATTGCTCATACTTTTTCCTCCTTAAAAAGCACCTTGCGGAGCTAGATTGCCCACACGCATCTACTTAGTCTGACTGATAATCCGTATTACTTAGTACCTAGTAAAAAATATAACTGAATAGTGAAGGTGGCAATGCACACTTGTAAACAGCTATTCAGTCGGTATTATCTATTGAATTAACTTTTTTCCCAATCGCTTCATTTATACTCTCATTCAAATCTTCACGATACTTGGCGACAAAGGTTTTAACGTTTGCCACTATTTCGTCGGCAAAGGACGCCACATCTCTCCCGGTTATTTCCAGCACTAGTCTACCTTCCGCCGCACCGGCTTCGAACAACTCGACTAATTTATACAATCGAGCAGTTTAGTTAAATAAGGACAGAGAAATATTCAAAACAGTTTTTAATTATTTTATTACAAAGAGGAGATAAAACTCGATGTTTAATGAAATTATTATTAATAATCTTTTAGCAAAGTAAATAAAAAACAGAACGTTATCAGTACGGAACAAACTTGAACAATATTTCCGGGTTTGCGTCGTTAGTGTCGGTGCTAGGCGAAAATCCACTAGGATTTCGCCATTAGCCACGACCAATCGTATCGTTCAACTTCGCGCGATACTTATCCATCCAAGTTTTCGCGTCCTTCACTAGTTCGTCGCAGAAAGCGGCCACGTCCTCACCCGTGAGATCAGTGACTTTCTTGCCTTCCGCTGCACCTTCCTCGAAGAGGTCGAGAATGCCGCCAAAGATACGGCTGGTGTCCTTCCAGTCGGTTAGACCACCAGAGGTCCACATATATTTTTGGATAGCGTAGTAAGCGTTGCGGTACTCACTTGGAAGTGCCTTCGCTCGCGCCTCCATTGCCTTCCATTCCCGCTTGTCATCCAGATTTCCGATGATTTTTTCAATAATATTCATATAACTTCTCCTTTTGATTTAGTTTTGAGTTCGTTAATTTTACTTGAGACAAATTCCCATTTTTCCCAAAAAACTTTAAGATGCTCTTGACCTGCTGCGTTGAGTGTGTAAAATTTTCTCGGCGGTCCCTTAGTGGATGGCTTTTTCTTGATGTCCACCAGATTGTGTTTCTCAAGCCGCATGGTAATCGTATAAACTGTGCCTTCAACCACATCAGTGAAGCCAAGCTCTCGCAGCTGTTGCGTGATTTCATAGCCGTAAGTTTCGCCACGGCTGATGATTTCAAGGACACAACCCTCAAGCACCCCTTTCAGCATTTCTGTGATATGTTCCAAATTTATCCTCCATTTGTATTTTACTATATTTTTTTCAGTACTTTGTATCACAGGTATTGCGTGATACAGATATTAAGTATTACTGATTACCGGTATATAGTAACGCAGAATAGCATTACTTGTCAAGAATACTTTTCGTCAAAAAAGCCCGTTTATTACGGGCTTCATAGTTTTTATCAAGATAGGTCATAATTTAGTAAAATTGATCTCCTTAACTGCGTCTTTAAAGTTTTCGTATAGGACAGACTGAGTTGTCAACTGGATAATTGTCAATAGGTTCGCATGCCTGATGTAACAACGGGATTATTTGAGGGAGGAAACGGGGTTATGTTCTCACTAAAATACTTATAATCTTGACGATTTAAAAAACAAAATCACTGTGGACACCTCCTACATCTACCAAAGTATTTAAGAAACTTTACACTAGGTCCTATTTCATATCACTAATTTTTACATCAAAAATACTTGTACAAAGATATTATAATTACAATTGATATACCCCATGCTATGAACAAGTAGATTAAGATAGCTTGTACCATTAAAATGCTTCCACTTTGTATTAAACTACAGCTACTACTGCCTGCAATGCTCGGGGCTTCCCCTAAAAGCCTGCCCCCATGCCGGGCACACTACAAAAAGAATAGATGATCTACTCCTTTTCCTTAAAAATTTATTTATTGTTTATTGTTCTTTTCTTGCTAATTCATTTCTATCTGATACCATTGGAGGCTGGTTTTGAACAGCTTTTAAATGGTTACGAAACGGATACTTTGCTCCTTTTAACGTAATCAGAAAATTGGATCCGTTTTAAGTTCCTGTTAATTAGCAAACTTAAAAGGAATATCGAAGTTTAATATCAAGAAAATTATTATAAAAATGGATAAGATATAGGCTGTGAAAGGCTTATACTGATGCAATGCAATAACTGAAAACATAACGATGTCAAATAGAAATGAACACCAAAATTCCCAGCCATTCTGATATGAAATTCTCCCAAACATATGCAAAAACCACTCAATGGTGATGTAAATAACAGACCAAAGCAATATGTAAAGCATTCGATGAAACCATTTTTCTGGAAAATGGGAGAGAAAAAGAAAAATACTAACAGGCATCGTAATAAGAGCATATACAATAATTGTCATATCATGTCCGTATAAAAAATCAGCATGGAACTTCCATAAAGTATTGTCTTTTACTATAAATTCATAAAGCAAACCACCTGTAGCAATAAAAAACATACTAGCATGGTATTCCCGCCAATTTCTCCAATTCCCCCACTTAAAAGAAGCCATAATCGTTAAAACTGTAATAGCAACGTGCATACTCATTATCCTTTCAAGGACTTTTATAAAAAGTTTCCCCTATTTATCATTATTTATTGGGTTTTGGTAACTAAAGTAATCAACAAAACCAGTATGAAGAAAACAAAAAAGGAGAAACAATGGATTATCCTTTAAGGCTTTTATACCCATCGCAAAAACAGGAGAATTTTTACTTCAGCTGTTCTTATAAATATTTAATTTTAACACAAAATAAATAAAGCTATATCAAGGAGGAAATAAAAGACTATGGATTTTAATGATTGCAACAATCAGAACGGTCAGGAAACACCACATAACGTAAGGCTTACAGCTCCTGAAATCGCCAACATTTGGTCCCAGTACCAGAATGATACGATGGCGATATGCGTATACAAATATATGCTTAAAATTGTTGAAGACGTGTCCATCCGTCCCATTCTGGAATATTCTTTAAGTTTGGCGGAAAACCACATTACAAAACTTAAGGATTATTTTACTCAGGAAGGGTTTCCCGTTCCCCACGGATTTACCTATAATGATGTAGATAGGACGGCCCCACGTTTGTTTTCAGACGAATTATGCTTAACATATACCTATATCATGTGTGTAAATGGTTTAGCAGGATACGCTGCTGCTTTAACTACAAATATGCGTCGGGATGTAAGGGATTACTTCGTACAATGTCAAAATGAAACAATGGATCTATTCAATAAATCATTAGATTTGCTATTGGAGAAGGGTATTGTATCCAGACCACCTTTTATCAACCCTTCAAACAAGTTTGAATTTATTGAACAGCAGAAATTCATGGCAGGTATCTTAGGAGGAAAAAGACCGTTAAATTGCATTGAAATAAGTAATGTATTCTGGGATTTAAAAAAAATCCAGTTAAGCAAGTCGTTAACAATGGCGTTCGCTCAAGTTGCAAAATCACAAGAGGTTAAAGAATATTTGTGGCGTGGTGCAGAAATATACTCAAAGCATATTGAAGTTTATGAATCGATATTGTCCCAAAATAATTTACCACATCCGAAATCAGAAGAAGCTGAAATTACGAACTCAACTATTGCACCTTTTTCTGACCGACTTATGATGTATCATAAATCACTTCTTGGCTCTACCACTATCGGTATGTATGGCTCAGCCATCGGTACCGCCCAACGGGCTGACTTAGTAACCCATTTCACAAGACTTATGGGTGAAATGGCAAAATATATGGAAGATGGGCTTAATATTATGATTGAAAAAAAATGGGCTGAACAACCCCCATTAGCTGATGACAGAGAAGAATTGGGAAAAAAACAATAATTTAAACAGTTCTTCAATAGATTAAATGTAAAAGTTAGAGGTGAATGAAAAAATCTGATGAAAGCTGAAATACTTCTTTGGAGTTTTAAACTTTACCGGGGTTTGGACAGTTCCTCAAGCAAAATATGTAAAAGGGTTTTGATTCATTATATATTAGAAGAACTTTTGATAATCTACATATTCTGCTATGCTTTAAAACGTCTGTGTGTATTACGTTAACGTAACATCTCAAGCAAAGTACAACATACCTTAAAATGATATCCCAAGCTAAACTTGCTACCACTTTAAAATCATTTTCATTCTCCATAACATAGATTTTTTTCTAATTACATAACCTTCTCTGTCAACGTGGTTTCGCTTATATGCCATAAGACATCATACCTTTCGTTCAAATTTTGTAAAAATTAGACCACTTTTCATTAGCTGTCTGAAGTGTTACTTCAGAAATGGCCCAAAACACTCAAAAAGAGCGCAGATCCTTACTCAAAATTCGCGCCCCTTTTCTTGAATAAAAACGGAATAAGTTTAATTGAATGAGTACTCATCTTGGCTCCATGTTAGAATTTCACTAGCTACCCTTTCAGGATTATCCCAATGAATATTATGTTTAGTGTTTGCTATACCTATCACCTGTACATTTTTTATACTCTCTTTAATTTTCTTAATTCCTCTGTTTCGAGAAGGATCTATATCTGGAATTGTGGAATGGAATAATAATACAGGACACTTAATATGATTATAAGTTGCTGAGCATGGTTCGTGATAGAATGCTTTAATTGTTGCTAATAGACTTAAACGATCAGCACTTAATACATAATTACTACCATTCTTCTTAAAATTAGAGCTAATAATTGAATTCAGTTGTGCATCCCATTGTTTTGTTGTGTACTCCTGATATGTATTAATTACTTGATCCCATGATTTATATGTGCTTGATTTAATATATTCTATCCAGTCTGATAGTGCTCTTTCTTCTGCCATATCAACAACATGTTCAGGAAATACATAACCTCCGTCTATTAAAATCACACCTTTTATTTTATCTGGATAGGTAACCGCGAAGTTTAAAGAAAGGTCTGCTCCCCAGGAATGTCCTAAAATATAAAAAGGTTCATTTGTAACCTTTTGAATAACTGAGTAAATTCGTTTTACGAGAGAAGAAAACTTATAATCTTCTTCGAGTTTCAGTGAACTTGTCTCTCCATGACCTGGAAGATCTAAAAAAATAAGATGAAAATTATTTTTTAGGTATTCGTTAAGTCCAAGAAAGCTTTTAGAGTCACCTGTCATTCCATGAAGACAAACAATTGAAGGAAGATTTCCATCCCCACTTTCATACCCATGAAAAGTATAGTTATCTACTATTTTCCTGAATTCCTTCAAATTATTCCTCCTTAAATCTAATTAATGTCTGAGCCATTTTTGTGGAGCCAACCCCTATCGCTAAAAAAGAATTGTTTCAAGCTTTCATTTATTATTAACTTCCTTATGTTCAATTTGTTCTAAAAACCAGGGGTTATCTCCTTCTTTTGCATAAGAAGTAAAATACTCTTTATTTTCCTCAATTAAATTCCAAACCATCTCTTGTTTAACAACAATCTTAAAAGCTTCTGCTTTTGTTTGATTGTTCGGATCGTATGCTTTTATCCAGTATTCTTCGTAGTCTTTGGAATGACCTTTTTCTATTACAATCAACATTGAAGTGGTTGAATTAAAAGGCCCCCCACAAGATGTAATCAATAATAAAATAAAGACAATAAATAAACTCGAATACCTTAGCATTTTCACCCCCCTCTAAAGATAAGAAAATTATGCCCGATTGCTTAATACCAATTATTTCAAAATTTTTGACTTATCACAATCCTATATTTTTAAAAGAAGACGCTTTCCTTCTTACAGAAAAGCACCCGATTGTTAAAGATCACTAATTAAATCTTATTGAAGTAAAGCACCGTTAGTTGAACAAAAAGCCTTAAACATAAAAATGATTATATTATAACAAAAGATAAGAATTTCAATATAAAATCCTTAATAATGTATAGTACTCAGCAATTACAATATTTCGATATACCCTTCTGTTCCATGCACGCGAATTCGTTGCCCGTCTTTTATCAGTTTGGTAGCATTTCCCACCCCGACAACTGCTGGTAAGCCATATTCACGTGCGATAACTGCTCCATGGGTCATCAGTCCACCAACTTCGGTGACCAGGCCTTTTATAGATACAAACAATGGTGTCCAGCTAGGGTCAGTAAAGGAGGTGACAAGTATATCTCCATCTTCTAGTTTTGCATCTTCCATATTTAAGATGACACGTGCTCTGCCCTCACTAACTCCGGAAGAAACCGGTAGACCTACAATAGCTTCAGCTGGGAGATTTTCTCGTTTGTATTTACCTACAATGATTTCACCATCAGACGTGATAACACGTGGGGGAGTTAGATTTTCATATAGTTTGTATTCTTCTTTCCGTTTGCTGATGATCTGGTATTCCAATTTATTTGTGCGTACGACTTCAAGAAGTTCATCAAAATTAAGATAGTATATATCTTCTTTTTCATGAATAACGTTGGCTTGTACGAGTTGTTCGGCTTCTTTCAGTAAAGCCTGTTTATAAACAAAGTAGCGATTAATCATGCCGTATTTTGGATATTCACGATAACCGATGAAATTCCTTATTAGACTGATCATACGTTTTGTCTTTTTGGCTTTTTGTTCACCATCCGGTAATTGCTTCAATCGATCTAATAACTCTTGTTCCTTTTTCAAAGCCTCCTGTCGCCCTTGCTCAAATTTCCGATTACTAGTACCAGGCTCAAAATTTTTGATGTTACTGATAATCATGGGGACAAGTGCAGTTGGTTTCTCATTCCAACGAGGTTTGGTAATATCAATTTCACCAGTACACCGCATGCCATATTTGTTGAGAAATTCATAGATAGCGGCTTGAGCTTCATTTCCACCTTCGAACTTTACCAGTTCATCTAGAAAGTTGTCATCTTTTACATTTTGTAAATAATCAATTACTTCGGGATAAGGACGAATCACATCGGCGACATCTAATAGTGCCAAACCCATTTCCGAAGTAATATTGTTTGGTACAGATTGAGATAGCGTGTCTGCTGCGTTTTTTTCACCCAACCACTTGTTCATTTTTTCATTGATCCATGATGAAGCATCCATAGCAGCTGTAATCACACCCATGTTTTGTGGATCAAATAAAATCTTCTTTAAATGCTGAATATCTTCTAGAATAAAATCAAATAAATCCGGTCCTGATTTCGTTTGGATGTTATGCTTTAACTCTTCTATCGATGTTTGATTACGCTTAATCAAATCAGAAACGATTGTCGGATCGTTTTCGATTTCTGCCAGCATATCAGTATTGCTTTTACCGGGACTCTGTTCTTTTTTATCATTTGGTAACGATTTTATAAAATCTCCTCGCTCTATTATGGTCATAAGTGCGTCTTTTATGAGAGGATCGGAATGTCCCAGGGCATCTAATAAAATTTCTCTGCTAACAGGTGAGGCCAGATTATGTGTGATATCAACAAACAACCTTCCGCCAGCTTTACGCATGGGTGCAGGAGTCGTTAACAGGAAAAAAGACAATCCCAATGGTTTTATTGGGTCGGTCATCATTTGTTGGTGACCGACAGATACATAAACGTGATTTTCCTGATCATTTGCTTCAGGGATGGGGTATAAAGTAGTGATTGGCCGACTCTGGACAATATAAAATGTCTCATCAACCAAACACCATTCGATATCTTGTGGGCAACCAAAATAAGCTTCGATCTGTCTTCCGATGCATGCCAGTTGTAAAATTTGTTGTTCAGTAAGTGTTTGAGTCTTTTGCTGATCAGGATCGATCTGCTTCGTCTCTGTTCCGCCTTCTTTTCGTTCATATATAGCCAACTTTTTGGTAGAAATCGTCTTCTCCACAATCCTACCCTCCCGCACTTTATAATTGTCCGCAGACACTAAGCCAGAGACCAGTGCTTCTCCAAGTCCAAAACTGGCATCGATTGATAGCAGCTTTCGGTTTGAAGTAATGGGATCAGCGGTAAATAAAACCCCTGAAGCCTGTGGGAAAACCATCCTTTGAACGATAACGGATAAATGCACTTGGCTGTGGTCAAATCCGTTTTGCATACGGTAGATTACTGCACGATCCGTAAATAGGGAAGCCCAACATTTGCTGATGTGCCGCAAAATGGCTTCGTTTCCAATGATATTTAAATAGGTGTCTTGCTGACCGGCAAAAGAAGCATGTGGTAAGTCTTCTGCAGTCGCACTGGAACGCACTGCATAAGCATGTTTATCGCCAAACTTGGAGAGATAGTGAGCAACTGCTTTCACAACATCGGAAGGAATTTCTATTTCCATAATGATTTGTCGAATTTTCCTGCTGATTTCACCAATTTGATCTCGATCCTCTACTTTTAGCAGTGTTAGTTGATCCAACAATGCTTGAAATGTTTTGTTTTGTTCGATGGCTTTTTGATATCCCACTGTTGTAACACAAAAACCTTCTGGTACTTGTATTCCTTGAATTTTTGATAATTCCCCTAATTTTAACCCTTTTCCTCCAACGAGCAAAAGCTGTGTTTTTGCCATTTCCTGAAAACCGAGAACCAAAGAACTCATTCTGCATCTCTCCTAATCATTACATTTGGTTTCTTTGATACATTTATCCCTCTCAACAAATCTTATTAAAGTTCTATTGTATTTTAGCAGTAGCAAATGAGAATAAATAGTCTATATTTACCATTTTTTATATGCTATAATTAAATTAGAAAGAGTTAGAGTTCAATTTTAAAAAAATAGCTAGATCATACCATACAGTAACCTGATAACCTGGTACATCCCCTCGCATAAATAGTGTTGCCTCTCTTTATAATCAAAGTTCGAAAATGAAAATAAAAAAAATCTTTGTATTAATTTGCCCCTCTAATTCCTTCGATTTTCTGTTTCTACATGGCCCTTTACATAAAGAAAAAGCACAACTCTTGTTAAAGAATTGTGCCCAATTGAATAAGACTTTTAAGTGTGCCTATAAACGGATTCATTTATAGATGAGTTAAAATATTGATGAGTTTCCCGAACGGATCCCTAACGTAAAAACGCCGAACTTCCCATGGTTCCTTAGTTGGTCCATACTCAATTGGAACTCCAGCTTCTTTTATGCGAGTGAGCGCAGCGTCGAGATCATCAACTTCAATTGACAAATCAGGTACTGGTGTTCCGGATCCTCCCTCTGAAAGGAAACTGATTTGAGTGGCCATATTCTCATGTGAAACGTAGGTTGCAATAAATCCAAGATCCATTAATTGATCAAGTCCTAGTATTTCCTCGTAGAAGTGCTTTGCTTTAGAAATGTCCTGCGTCTCAATATTGGCAACAATTCGCTTGACCTTCATTTTTACACCTCCAAGATATTTTGAAGCTTAATTTTTTCGTTACTCCATAATATGGCCTTTTACATAAAGAAAGCCATTCCTTGCTACAGAAAAGCCCCCGTTTGTTTAATAACTCTATGTAGATGATTTTTTGAATTGAAGATATACATAAATTATAAAAGTTATTGCTATTATACCTAAAATAACATTTGTTATTAGTATAGAACCTGCTAGGTTTTCAATGTCCTCTGACAGTCTATCTATACTATTACGTATTTGGATATTTGATGAATGAATATCCCCGATAGAACTTTGTAGGATATCTCTTACCTCATTTAGTGACTTTACTGTATCATTCATTACTTTCTCTCCTCTCACAAATCTATAAGTGCTTCTATATTGTGTGAACTTTAGAGTAGGTTCTCCAAAATGAATTTTTTGTTAAAATTGGACTTTCCTTAATATTAATGGTTTCAAATTTCCATAATCCTTACAAGTCAGCTTTGTTATTTACATAAGGAAAGGCACTTTCCTAGTTACAGAAAAGCCTCCTTTAATTGAGTAAAATACAAGGAGATTAATACCACACAGTAACTACTGTTAGAACAACGTAAATAGAAATAAGGATAATTAAGATAATAGTGGATTCATTGTTTTCTTTTGCTCTTTTATTTCTTTTCTATATATCTTTTGCACCTTCGTTTTCTTTTTAAATGAATCCATTCCACCCTCTCCTTTAAAAGTAGGTTTATTTTGTAGTGTAAATTTGGTTATTTTGTCTTATTTCCGTGAATATCCAATAGTTAGTTAAACGAATAGACGCGTTATCCTTATTGGATTATTGCCCGCTTTTGTTGTAAAACACTTAACCATTCTTTTGAATACTCCTGACTAAATTAAAGCCCAAAACTGTTGTTACAACCATTCCAAACTTATAACGATCGTTAACGAATAAATCGGGCAATGGCTTTACCAAATCATAAATTGCGATGTTAATGTAATATCCAATTGATCCGATTAAAAGAATTAACATTGGTATACAGACCACCAATAACTTGTAAATGCTTACTCTCCATTTTCCTTTTTTCTGGTATTGTTTTATCAGATGAGGAATACCTAAGTAAAAACCAAACCCTAATGCAGTTATCAATGAATAGAAAAAATATGGTCTTGAGTTAAAGTTGTTAGCCCCATCGACTTTCAACACAATTAAATATGTGTATATTTCCAACAATCCTATAACCAAGACAAGATAGTATAAAAGCCAAAGAACCTCTTTTTTTTGTTTTGACATCTAATTCCCCCCTTAAACTTACTCATTATGTCCTACTTACCACAGTTCTTTAAAAAAACTGGAAACTGAATCGATCTTCAGTTCTCGCTCCCTTTTCTTTAACAAGGTGCCGTTTTATTCTCGCTTATCCTCGTCTTCATTAAGAACTTTCAATAAGCTAATAATTTCTTGGTTTTGTTCTATTTGCTTATCAGAATTTATCTTTATAAGACGAATCCACCTAATTGTAAAAATCATCAATATAATGAAAAGAACACTAAAAAATTCCACTGACTTTATACCCCCATTAATATCGAATCCTTTTAGTTTACTTACATATTTAAAATGATATATGTATTATTGAAATTACTTCTGTTAGAGCCTCGTTTCGTTGAAGAGGCACGAACAAAGATTCTATTTTTTCCTTATGATTGTTATACCTGCTAAAACTATAATTGTTAAAAGTAGCAGAAATTCATACATATAGATCAAATCAATACTTTCAAAACCTAAATAGTCAAAAGTAAAAACGCATATATACATAACTCCAATTGTTACTATTGCCACATAACTCAAGAATCTTCTTACCATTGAATCTATACGTTCATCACGTTCAGGTATATTATTATCTTTAGGCTTGTTAAACAACTTAAATGTCAAAAATACCACTCCTATGCCAAATACGCCACCTAAGATAGTAGGCAGATAATTGGTATCGCCTGAAATTAACAGGGGTATTAAAACTCCAAACAATCCACCTGCTGCTGCAAACATAATTCTCTTATTCATTGCCCTTTTCCCCCTTTAATGTAAACAGTGCCTCAACTGACATCTTGAAATAGGCACTTATTTTTAACGCCAACTCTAAACTGGGATTATATTTATTGTTCTCAATTGCAATAATTGTTTGACGTGTTATCTGTAAATCTTCTGCCATTTTCAACTGGGTAACTTTATGATTCCTTCTTACTTCTTTTAATCGGTTTTCAACTGGCATTATAAAGATTCCCCCAAGATGTAAATAATTCTTTACATATAAGTATAAAATAAAAAGCAGAAAAATGTAAATAAAACTTTACATTTTTCTGCATTAAATTTTTTCCCATAAAAAACTCTCAATAGTTAGATATTAAGCGAAAAGAGGCTTAATCCTTCTTGGATAATAGCTCCCGTTTGCTTAAGATTACAAATGCATTTATTAACCGGATAAGTATTAGATGCAACAGGGAATCAACCTGACAATTCCCTGTCGATTTTTTAAAAGTCATAATAGATTGTTCAATTTTCTCTTTATATCCATACATTTCACTAGTTCTTTGTCAATTCTGTCATATTCTTCAGTACCTGCAGACATGTAACTGATTTTTCCTAGAAGTTCTGTGATTTTAGTTTCAATGAGTGCTAATTCTTCTCTTACATCTTGTTCTTTTCGTGTATACTTGTTCTTTTTGCGTTCCTCATACTCTTTAACTCCCATTTCAACTTGATTAATTTTACCATTTTCAATTACTAATAATTTCGTACACAGTTTTTCAATCAAGTACCTGTCATGTGATACGATCAAAAGTGTACCCGTATAAGTACTTAAAGTTCTTTCTAGCTCTTCCCTGCTTGGCAAATCTAAATGATTCGTTGGTTCATCTAAAATTAAAAGGTCATATTCCATCAGAATCATATGAATAAGTTTAATTCGTGTTCGTTCGCCAAGACTCAATTGAGAAATCGGTTTTTCAAGAACTTTTTGCTGAATAGCCATATTTGAAAAAAGAGTTCTGGCTTTCGTTTCCTGTTGTCGATTATTAAGGTCAAGGTATTCTAATGGTGTTTTTCCGATTGGGAGGTCATCTACATCCTGCGATAGGTAGGCTACTTTTGTAGATTCACTTATCCAAAGCGAACCTTTCGTCAGGGTTTCTTGCTCCAGCAGGATTTTGATAAACGTTGTTTTCCCGGCTCCATTTGATCCAAGAAATCCAATCCTATCACCATGCTTTACATAAAAGTGGCTTTTATCAAACAGTACGTGATCACCAAATTGTTTTTTAATTCCTTTTGCTTCGAGAATCCTCTTACCTCGTTTATGAGCTGAATTAAAGTGAAAAGAAACAGATTTCTCTTCATTTGGCTTTGTCACTTTATGCTTTGATAACTCTAGATTTAAGCGTTTCAGTTTTGATTTTATCTGATTATCTTTTTTCTTTGCCTTCGCTCGTTCGAATTCCCGCAATCCCAACTGACGATTTTCAGCATTTGATCCCCCTTTTCCTGCTTGACGATGCGCCTTAGCTGACCAGTCTTTTAAGGTACTGATTTGCCTTTCAATCATCTCTACTTTACGTTGTTGTTTTTCATAATCCCGCTTATCTTGCTCATATCTTCTCTGTTTTTCGTTACTATAGGACGAATAATCCCCTTCATATAACATTAATTTTCCTGCTTCAAGTTCAAATATTTTTGACACTGTTTCGTCTAAAAAATATCGATCATGTGAAATAATGATGGCGGCACCTGAATAATTTCTTACTTCTTCAATCAACCAGTTAACCCCTTGCATATCCAAATGGTTTGTTGGTTCATCTAAGATCAAAAACTCTGGGGAATTTTCCCAAATCTTTGCTAAAGACAATTTAAGCTTTTCTCCACCGCTTAAATGTTGCAAGTCATCTTTGTCCAATCGATTTTTCGGAAAACCAAGCTGCCTGCTTTTTTCCATTAATTCCTTACCGTTATCGATCAATTCAGATTCAATCGATAGTGTGTTATCAGTTGATTGAGGTAAATAACCAATTTTCAAATAAGATGGCCACATTGTGACAGAACCTTTGTCAGACTCAATCATATTCATAAGAATCTTTACAAATGTGGATTTCCCAGCACCATTCCAACCGACGAGACCAATCTTTTCACCTTTACGTATGTCAAAGCTAACTTCGCTTAGAATTTTCCGTTCTCCAAAACTTTTCTGCAGTCCTTTACCTTGTAATACAAGAGTCATGCAGTTCACCTCTTTAATTATTTTTTATTAAGAGGTTTATAGAACATAATAAGCCTCTCCAAGAATCCTGGAGAGGCTTATATCTAATCCAATATCAAAATAAATGCAATCGCTTAAACAAATAAAGATTTCGACACAAATACAGAATTTACGTCTACTATTATTTGTAACGTTACATATTGAAATGATAGCTTAAATGGACAGACTAATCCTATTTCTCCAGGTTCTCATTTTTAAGAAAATATGAGTTTTATACCTTTTAAATAAGATTAATTCCACATCCGCTTAGTACCATTCCTTCCATATTTTTCTTACATATTCAGTATATTTATCAAGGAGAGTACTGTCAACCAGTATCCTTCAATAGTTCTATAAACACATACAAAAGTTAAATTCGATATGAAGATCAGTTAAGATCCATGTAACAAAACTTATTTCTGATTTAGAATAGACCATTTTGCCAGCAATTCTTGCTTATATTTTCCATTAAAAATATCTGTAACAAACCATTAGTTTTGTACAACTTTATTTACTTTATAAAGATGTATGTTTAACTACTACTTTTATTCAGCAAGCGCCCCCTATTCTTGAATAACGAACACATTCCAATACTTCTGAATTGCGTCCGATTACTGAAGAACGAATATAAAACCTTGGTACCAAATAGCATTGTCATTTATTTATGATACGGTTCACCGCACCTATTCAAGCAGTGATTTTTTTAAAACTGTCAGCCTTTTAATTTCACACTTCTACTTTAAATCGACGCTGCTGAAGAAGCAGCTGCTTGATCAGCCTTCACACAATCAATTGCAACAACGAGTGCAGTAATAATGGTTTCCATCTCTTCATCTATTATTTGAACCTCGTAGCTATCGCCCCAAGTGAACCACTCCTTGCCCACTTTACCTACGGTTTTACCATGCTGTAAAACTTGAAAGTCCATATCCCACCAATTACCATATACTTCAATGCCTTCCGCATCAATTGTATATCGTGCTTTTAAGAAGGAAAATTCCTTCTTTATTGTTAATACCTCTCGACCATTCACCTCAACCAAAAACTTTGGTAAAAAGCTGAACACCTTTTTCGTAATGAGTGCTACTTCATCTCTTGCTGTATTCATAATGGAGAAAGTCTTTGGAACTTGCATAAAACTTCCCTCCACGTAATATATATCCTTCTCCTGCTGATCCTTAACTGTGAATTTCCCGCTAAGACTGAATACCTTCTGCTTTATATAAAGCTGCCTCATACTTTTGCCTCCAACCTTAAGTCTTTTACATTACTTACGTTTGAAATGGGCATTGGTTCCAAACTTCTGCATTAAATTCCAAATAATAGCTCCACTCAAAAGCGCGTTCTTTTCGGTTCACCACTATTTATCCTTAACTAATTTACCTTGTGTAAAGTCAGCAATTCTTCCTTCGCAATCTGGCTCTTATATGGAAAACGGACGCCTTCTTATTCCAGAAGTGCCCCCTTTAACTGAAGATGACTATCTAAATTGGCTGGGATCTTTCTCTCTCACTATTGGTCCGTTATGCGAAAGACTCCATTCAATCACACGGTCGGTTATTCTGTCGTATAGATCATCTTCCAGATATGGTTGTTGATAATTATATAATATGTCAATATCTGCTTTTATTTCTTGTAACACTGCTTTATTAAAAGTGCTATTGTCATTTAAGGTTTCCCAAAGATTCGTACAAAATCGATCAAAGCCCTCATCCCAGTTACCATTTTCGTTGTTTTGTGCTTCATACCTAAGTTTTTCGATTGCTCTGAGCAGCTCACCTTCAACCGTATCTGCTTGACCACTCTTTGGTACATACTTTTTCCAAATTGTTTTGGCTTCTTCAAAATATTTCATATCAACTCTCCAAACTTTATCAATTATCAATTCTATTCCAGAATATTGCACAGATTCCGGATAAGAGATTAGCCAAAATCATTATTGTTCCTCAATTTTCGCCCCCGATAGTTCAGGAAGAGGGATTATCCTTCAAACGGTAATGGTTGAGTTCCATCTACATCGGTGAAGCCATATTTTCTCGCTAGTTCAGCTACCATTATTGCGTCGCCAGAAAACTTAGATACCGTAGAGTCTGTTGCCAATGCCACAACTGCACGACCCACATACGCTGTTGTTTCCGTTGTTCCATCCTCTGGTCCAAAACCTGAATCTATAACTCTTTCTGTCCTCATCCAACCTGGGCAAACAGCAATGGTTGAAACGTTGTAGTCCTTTAATTCCTTTGCCATTCCTAGTGTCATTCGATTGATAGCATTCATAGCTAAATCATAATATAAATTACCTGAAATTTTGTCCTTGATAAAAAATGTGATATTTACAATTAACGCTTTATGGAGTTGCTTCATCAGAGGTACAGCGTATCGAGTAGTCAGCAAATAAGCTTGCGGTCCAGCAACCATCATAGCATCCCAATGCTCCAGTGGTCGTTCCCAAAAATGTCGTCCATCTCCTGATGGTAGAGAACTTTCGGAGCCACCAAATACACTATTGACTAAAATATCAATCCGACCATGTTCCCTTTCAATTTGCTCAAACAGGTTTCTCACGTCATTGTCGCTTGTATGGTCACATCGTATGGCGATGCCTTTACCCCCTCGTGAAGTGACACCATCGGCAGTTTCCTCAATGGTTTCTGATCGATCATCGGTTATAGCTCCCTTTACACTCCGACCTGTCACATACACCGTCGCTCCTGCACTGCCTAGTTCATAGGCAATCCCCCTACCCGCACCACGGGATGCACCTGTAACAACAGCAATCTTCCCTTGTAATGGTTTCATATTTTCCTAACTCCCTTACCTATCTTAATTTTACATACAAAAAAATAATTTAACGTAAATAGTGATATTCTTCCATAAGGGACTTAAATCCTTGTTCAACTAACCTGCCAATCAGTTAGATATTAAACAAAAAGAGCGTTAATCCTTTATTAGATCAACGCCACCCTATAGTTGAAGAAGCCTTAATGACAATCCCAGTTGTAAATAACATTTTTGAAGTTTAAAGCTTTCAAATCCTCTTCCTTAATAAACAAATTAGCTATCCCCGCATCACCCCACATGATTCCTTTATCGTCTTCTGTATCTATTTGTAAGAGCAATACATTATGTTCCTGATATCTTTTTTCATAATCTCTTGGATCTGTCTGAGTAAAGTATGGATAGCCTCCCATTTTATGACCATCACCTAAAAATGTATCAGAATAGACTTCCCATAATTCTTTATCACCATTGTCTTTTTCAACAGATAGGTCAACTGATTCACCTAATAAATCACTATTTCTGTAGTCCTCAACTGAGATAGGCTCGTACTCTAATGTAAATGATAAGGACAGTTCATCTTGAATAGGAAAAAATTCCTCATTAAGGCTATCCATATATGAGAAATCAGTTACCAATAGTGATTTATCTTCTATAATATTAGAGTGATATATAACTTTAAAATTAGATTGATCCGTCAAATCATCAAAATTAATTCCCATTAGGTCATCTTCACCTGAGATAAAAAGCTGTAGGATTCCTTTTTCAGGCATCGATTCTATATTGGGAATCTCTTCAAAGTTTATTTGTGCTAACAATTTCATAGGAAGTCCATTTTTATCTTTTGGATGTTCAGTATACTTAGGTAAATATGGGTTACCTGAAAATTTACTTTGAAATAGATTAGTATTATTTTTGTGAGTAGAAATCCTTATGTATGGCTTGATAGTTTTTGTGATTTGTTTCCTATAACACTCTAATTCATTTGGTAAATTTAGATAAGGTAATTTTGATTCCTTCATGTTAAACCTCCTTAATTACAACATCACTTTTATAACAGATTATCCTAAAGATAAGCCCCCTTTTCTTGAATAAAAATTATCTTTTTGAATGATACTTTTACGCCTTTTTAATCAATAACATCCCTAATAATAGTTAACTGATAAGCTATGTATATCAATGTTAATAACAAACCAACTAACAAGAATTTAATTGTTTCCATATCTAAACTCTTTTCTCCCTTTACAACCTACTCTGTTTATCTCATTCTTAGACGGTAGACAGCACAACAATCTATCGTTTTTGCCCACGTTTGATAAATAAACTTTATTTCGTTTGTTTCTTACTAATACTATAAGCTATATATATAATTACTCCAAATGTCCCTCCTCCAAGTAGTATTAAACCAAAATTACTTAGTGCTGCGACTAGAGCATATGCCACGATCATACCTAGTATGATAAATAAAAATACTTGCACTAAATTTCCCCCTTATCAACAACTAGTATATGTATTTCTTTCTAGAGGTCCGTTAATAGATCTTCAGCTCTCGCCCCCGATTCTTGAAGAGTACAAATGATACGAAAAAAGCCATATCATCAATGTACTGGATTTATAATCCTCCCCTTATTCCTGTTAGTCCGACCAGTAGAAACAATGAATAAATAATTAATAAAAAACCTGAAACCCACTTATTATTTTTTAAAGCTATTATGCTTAAAATAAATGATATAACCACTAATATATAGTTGGTAATATAGAATATCACATTATTTCCCCACATAATGTCATAACCAGTTAAAGCCTGGATAAAAAAGTAAGAGTATAGAATAATTATGCTTATAGGTAATGTTTTCAAAAAATTCATTTTTACCAATCACCTATCTTGGGTTTTTGTTTTATTTTAACATTGACTCACAATTAGTAGAGTAAGAATAATGAAAGTGATCCTCTTAAAAGTTAACAAAGAGGCTTTCCCTATTTCGGATAAGCCTCCCCATTCTGGAATATCAAATATTAAATCGCTCCCATTTAGGATTGAACTTTTTACACACCACCAGTAATCGCTAGTACAACAAGGAGTTGAAAAACAACTACTACAATGAAACCAATCAATAAAAATAATAGTAATAAATCTCGTTTCTTATTTGTTTGTAATTTAAAACAAAAAATGACAAATAATATACTTCCTAAGAGTAATAAAATTGAATGTTCTACGAAAAAGTAAATATGTTTTGCTTTACTATATTTAAACCAAGACTCAGGAAACAGTAACCTAATAAAATACCAAATGTAAAGTATCGACACATAGAATGTAAATTTTTTCCTCACAATTGAATTCTCCTCATTTATTGACATGCTTCAGGGAGATTTCTCAGGCTATAAAGTTCCTTTCCGGTTGGGGCATAGTTATACGTTACCAGATCTTTATTTGATTGAAATTAAGTCCCATAAACTCCCTCATTTATTCGAATGTCTTATTCAATTAAACTACCCAATTCTTAAGTATTAAACAAAATGGGGCGTAATCCTTCCTGGATTATCGCCCCCTTATATGGAATACTCGATTTCGAGAAATGGTTGTTACTCTATTGGTCCTTTCATAGGTTTAATGTCGATTTTACTTTTCTTATCAAAGTAAAATAATAATATGGTACCGACAATAATACAAATCAAAAAGACAAAAGGTGAGTTAGAAGTATATTTAATTAGGTCTAATTTTAGAAAGTTATGCAACAGAGATCCAAGCAAGCCTATGATGCCTATATTTTGGATTATTAACCCTAACTTCCCCATGAAGGGTAGTTCCTTCCATTTACTACGTTTTATATTTATTTCCAAAACAAGTACCCCCGTTATATTTTATTCATGTAACAAGGTATGCCTGTACAGTTTACGTCCCCGATTGTTAAAGAGAATAAAACTCGTACCCTTCCTGGAAACGAGTTTTATTCTCTACTTTCTACCTTTATCAAACGATGATTAATACAACAAAAAAGGTGAGAAGTTTGTTTATTTTGTATTAATGAGTTCTTCTTTTAATTCTAAGCCACGTTTATCTCTAGGAACTAATTTTAGAAAGGTTTCGATATGCTTTAATGCTTTTTTATACTCTCCTTTAGAACCGTAAATTAGTGCTTTATTATAATAAATAGAAGGGATAGGATAATTGCGATTTTCTATGTCATCATAGATATCGATAGCTTCTTCTAGTTGACCTGATTTTTGCAGTTCTGCAGCTTGTGTGAATTTTGGTATTGCATAAGCATAATATACTTTCTCTTCTAAAAAAGTGATTGAAAAAGTATAAATTATTAATACGAAAGCAAATATGATCGCACATAACCAACTGACTCCACCATTCTTACGAATGGCAAGAAGACGTTCTTCACGGTTTGGATATTGATTTTTTAAACTTTGTACTTTCTTTAATACAAAATCAAAGTAGGTCTTATTAGCGATTAATCCTATAACGATAAACATACCAGCCAACTCAGTTGACAGCGTTGTTCTTTTAAACAATATGATTGATAAGATATCAAGTACAACAAAAATGCCTAGAAGAAGATAAACATAAACATTCATTTTCCGATAACCAAACCAAAATAAACCTAAAATTAATGAACTCCAATTCCAAGAGAATATAGATTTTCGATTTGAAATTTTTCCCCATTTCTTTTCATAGTACTCTTTATTTCTACCGACATATTCTAATACATCTTCACGTGTTTCTTCATCAAGATCTAAAAAATTCACCTGATGTTTCTCTTTCTTTGAAAACATTCAATTGTACCCCCGTTCGTACAAATAAGATATCTCAAATTTTATACTTCAAAGCCATCCTTTTCCAAGTCAAAACAGTAGTATTTTAAATTACTATCTTTAAGCCAATTTTCTAAAGGTATTACCCAAGGACGAAACTTTAAATATTCTCGTATTTTATTGATTGGGATAAATTTAGTTTCAATTACATCTTGGTCTGGATCATCTTGTGTATCCATTTCGGATATAATTTCTCCAATATAATAAATCTGCAAATACTGTCCATATTCCTTTGCAGTATATTCTGTTATAAAAGCAACATCTTCAATATTTAATTGATAACCTGTTTCTTCAAGTCCTTCCCTTTTAGCAGTTGTTAATAAGGTTTCACCATTTTCAGTTGAACCTTTTGGCAAACTCCAACCATTTTTATCTTTAACCAAGAGAACTCTATTGTCTTTAACTACTATAACCCCACTTACTAAGTGATGAGCCAAAAATACCCCTCCAACTTTCAGAAATCTTCCTCACCAAAACTGCCTCAATTCTTCAGTAAGGCGAAAGGCGATCACCTTATGCAGCAATCGCCCCCGTTAGCTTAATAAGAACTTTTTACATTTTACCTTCTTTTATCCATCTCCAAATACGGTAACTACCGAATACTGACACTAAAAAAAGTAAAATCATAAATATAACGTAAATTGATAATCTATTGATTTCTCGTAACCCTTCACCATTAGCCACTACCCACATTGTTAATCCAAATAGCAGTAAGTAACAAAATACATTAGGAATAATCCATACGATTCTTAACTTTGTATTTTTCAAAAATATCCCCCCAAAAGTTAGTACGAATATCAGCAAGAATAGGTTCCAAATAAGTAATTCCTTATTAAACAAAACTGCCCTTTTCTGGCATAACGTACAATTTCAATATGCTCTATCTAATTACCTTCCTTACTCCAGAATATGGCCCGATTTTCGAATAACTCAGGATAAGTTATCACATTCTGGATAATCTTGAATTGCAATGATAGGTATGTAAATGTAAAATAAAAGGATACACACATTCCCATTTTTGTGTTATAGATAGGGAGGGATGGTATGAAAAAATGGGAGGCTGCATATTTGGCTGGTATCATTGATGGTGAAGGTAGTATTACTCTAACTCGTATGCACCAAAGTGAGCACCGTCGTCCTTGTATTACAATTGCATCAACAGATAAAGAACTTCTAGTATATGTTCAAACTTTAACTAATGGTGTCATTAATAATAAAAAGAACTATAATCCTATTAAACATAAAAACTCATATACTCTAAATATAAAGAAAAAAGAGGATGTATTTTCAACATTATTATCTACTGCTCCCTATCTGAGAATTCCCCAAAAAAGAAATCGAGCACATTGGATTCTTGATCATTATAATGAAGTTACTCAGAGAAATGGGAAATATAATAAAGAATTGATGGAAAAGAAGTTATTATTTGAGGAGCCTTTTTTCAGGATATAATAAAATTTTTCATAAAAAAACCACCATAGTATGTATGGTGGAGACGGTGGGACATGCTGTTCCATGCTTTCGTCATGGCACTGACTATATCTTGAACCTGAATGTTGATCAGGTCCTCCGGCGTATTATGCAAAATGTAAATTTACTTGAATCGATCAAGTAGGATTTCGCATCCTAGTACTACCTTGAAGGCAGCCTATGAGTCGATAAATGGCTGTTGGATTGCTCCACATACCACTCGATATTGCCCTATTGCTTCGTTGTAACGAAACAACTTAGGTTTCATCGATAAAGCCGGATTATCACTTTTGTGTTGCCACAAAAGGCGACTAATTACTAATCGAACCCACGTCCAAAGATATCGTGACTTAAGCTTCTACGAGCATAGTCGATATATTAGCATTTCGCCAGCATTTCTGCCTATCGACAGGCTTCCATGTGACTAGCCTGATTGTTCTCTTCCTTCATCCTCAGGCGGTGGAATCCGGCGTAGCCTACTTCAGTTGAGTCCCTTACCCTAGCACATAGGCGATGCAGGGAGGAACCGCTAAGCTACTGTTACGCAGCTAGTGCGAAGTTGTTGTTTTCTTTGCCAGTTATAGGCGTTGGCGTTTTAACGAGGCCGACCCCCTCGGCTCGCAACTCAAGCTCGACCTATCCCTGTCGAATCCGTAACGTCCCCATATAAAATGAGTGTTACATAGAAAACTTGGCTCAGCCAATTAGGTTGGCAGAGTCTTAGTTGCACTTGTACTATAGAAAGGATTAGGATCCTTTCTTAATGTGCATGAAAAAAGTTGCTTAAAATCAATACTTTATATAACTGGCGACAACACTTATTATAGCATAATCAAGGTGCTTTGTTAATAGATTTACATTTACTTACATTTTTTGGCGTTCTCGGAAAGCTTTTTCGATTTCGCGTTTTGCCGTCTTTCGCTTGAGATCTTCACGCTTATCGTATTTCTTCTTTCCTTTTCCGATTCCGATCAGGACCTTCGCAAATCCGTTCTTGATATAAAGCTTCAACGGGACAAGCGAATAGCCGGACTCTTTCGTTGCGCCGATCAATTTGCTGATTTGTTTTTTGTGTAAAAGCAGTTTGCGTGTTCGGAGCGGTTCGTGATTGAACCGGTTTCCTTGTTCGTAATGACTGATATGCATGTTATGGAGGAAGACTTCACCATTCTGGACACGTGCGAATGAATCCTTCAGCTGGACTCGGCCAGCCCGGATCGCCTTGATTTCGGTTCCTTGTAATACGATTCCGGTTTCGTACGTTTCTTCGATGATATAGTCGTGTCGTGCTTTTTTGTTTTGTGCAACTAACTTTCCTTCATGACGTGGCATAACAATCGTTTCCCCTTTCAAACCGCATGATACATTTTAACAACTTTGGTCAAGGAAAGTCAAGAACAGCGCAGGGCTGACCGATTCTTGTGAACGTGTATTGTACACATTTCAGATCAGCCCATCTCTTATTTTTTACGCTTTTTCTTTCCACCTTTTTTCTTTTGAACGTTCATATAAAACGGTTTATCTTTTTTATTTTTCTTTTTCTTTTTGGATTGTGGGCCGCCGCCATTTTGTTTGTCGTTCTTTTTTCTTTCTTTCGTAGGGCTCTTACCACCGCTCGAAATGACGCGTGCACGGTCCTTATGTCGACGTTGTGCAGGCGCCTTCATTCCGACGATTTCAAAGTCGATTGCGCGTTCATCAATGTTAACGGAGATAACACGAATTTGCAGCTCGTCACCGATTCTGAACACTTTTCCGGTTCGTTCTCCGATCATCGCATATTGCTGTTCGTTGAAATGATAGTAATCGTCGGTTAAATAACTGACGTGGACAAGGCCTTCAATCGTGTTCGGCAACTCGATGAATAGACCAAAGTTGGTGACGCCGCTTATCACTCCATCGAACTCTTCACCGATTTTGTCCTGCATGAACTCCGCCTTTTTCAGATCGTCGGTTTCCCGTTCGGCATCGACAGCACGCCGCTCACGTTCAGATGCATGCTGGGCAATTTCAGCGAGCCGTTCCTTCCAATGGCTGACCGTTTTCTCATCCGTTTTTCCTTCGATTAAATAAGTTCTGATCAGCCGGTGAACGATCAAGTCCGGATAACGTCTGATCGGTGAGGTGAAATGGGTGTAAAACTCGGTGGACAACCCATAGTGTCCTCGGTTCTCAGGCTCATAGCGCGCCTGTTTCATCGAACGGAGCATTACTTTACTGATGACCGCTTCCTCTGGCTCACCTTGTACCTCTTCTAAAATTTGTTGCAAGGCACGTGGGTGGATCGAGTTCGCAGACCCACGTACGACATAACCAAAGTTGGTGATGAATTCTAAGAAGTTTGTGAGCTTTTCTTCGTCTGGATCATCGTGAACCCGGTACATGAATGGGACTTTCATCCAATGAAAGTGCTCCGCTATGGTTTCATTCGCCGCAAGCATAAACTCTTCAATCAATTTTTCCGCAACAGTTCGGTCACGTAACACGACATCGACTGGCTTCGACTCTTCATCGACTAGTACGCGTGCTTCACTGAAATCGAAATCGATTGCGCCGCGTTCAAATCGTTTTTTCCGTAATATATCTGCAAGCTCTCCCATCTGATCGAAAAACGGGACAAGCTCTTTATAGTGCTCCAACACTTCATCATCTTCACGCTGTAAAATTTTCCGGACATCCGTATAGGTCATCCGTTCATTCGTGCGAATCACACTTTGGAAAATGTCATGATTCACGACATCTCCGCTTGGGGTAACCTCCATCTCACACGATAACGTCAACCGATCCACTTTCGGGTTCAAGCTGCAGATTCCGTTTGAAAGCCTGTGGGGAATCATCGGAATGACGCGGTCGACTAAATAGACGGACGTCCCCCGATCAAGTCCCTCTTGATCAATCGCAGACCCTTCTGTCACATAATGACTGACGTCAGCGATGTGGACACCAAGCTTGTAGTTTCCATTATCGAGCTTGACTACATTTACTGCGTCATCAAGGTCTTTTGCATCCGCACCATCGATTGTAACGATAGTTTCGTCGCGGAGATCCCGTCTTCCTTCTAAGTCTGCAGGATCGATTTCATCAGGAACTGAATTGGCATGTTCAAGCGCTGCTTGAGGAAAGTCTCTAGGTAAGCCATGCTTATAGATGATTGATAAAATATCAACACCGGGATCGTTTTTATGGCCGAGGATTTCAATGATTTCTCCTGTTGCACTTGAACGGCCTTCAGGATAGGACGTGATTTTTACAAGTACTTTGTGTCCCTCAACTGCACCGCCTGTCGATTCTTTAGGGATGAAAATGTCGTTCGGGATACGTTTGTCATCTGCTGCGACAAACCCGAAACTTTTGCTATCGATGTAGGTACCGACGATTTCGGTTACACCACGTTTAATGATCCGGATGACCGTCCCTTCAGGCTTGCCGTCCCCACGCCGAGATGAAACACGAACCAGGACTGTATCGCCACTCATCGCACCATTCAGCTCAGAAGCTGAAATATAAACATCCTTTTCAGTTTTCAGTTCAGGGATTAAAAAGGCAAACCCTTTCGCATGTCCCTGTAGCCTTCCTTTAAGTAGGTTCATTCGTTCTGGAACACCGTAACGGTTGCTGCGCGTACGAACGACGTCGCCCTTATCTTCCATTTCATTTAACGTTATGACAAGCGCTTTAAACCCGTCTGCACCAGAAATACCAAGCTCCTGTTCGAGCTCTTCGACAGTCAGCGGTTTATAGGCTTCTTCTCGCATAAACGCTAGTATTTGTTCTTGATCCATTCTTCTTTCCCTCCTTCGTCTAGGGTGTGATTTTCTTTTTTTGGTTTGTATTTTCTTATTTGATTTTGAATTTTCTCGTTAGCTCCAATCTAATCCGTTTAAAAATTGTAAAACATCCTCGTGCAGCTTGTCTTTTTCTTTGTCCAGCGTAATAACGTGTGTTGAGTTTTCGTACCATTTCAAGTCTTTTTCATCCGACTCGATCGCTTCATAAATGATGTTCGCACTGTCGGTATTGATCATTTCATCGTGGCGGGCTTGGACGATGAACGTCGGTGTATAAATCATATCGATATTCGAGCGTACGTCTGCAATTAGTTCTCGTAAGGCTTTTAACGTGTTCATCGGGGTTTTTTTGAATTCGTCCATTTCGCTTTCAACCTGATCCTCCGGCTTTTGCTCACGCTTTTTATATTCACGGGCGTATTCGAGAACGCCTTCGTACATGACTTCTTCGCTTTTTATATGCATAGGCGCACACATTGGCACGATTCCCTTAACCGTATTGGTATAACCAAGTTTCAGCGAAAATACACCACCTAGTGACAGCCCTGCAACGGCGATTTCCTCATAGCCTTTTTCTTTTAGCTCATTATACCCGTTCAGAACATCCTCCCACCAATCCTCGGGACCTGTGTGGACAAGCTCTTCAGGGGGTACTCCATGACCTTTATATTGAGGTGCGAGACAGGAATAACCCTGCTTTTGCAGAAACCGCCCGAGCATTCGGACATCCGCTGAACTCCCCGTAAAACCGTGAAGGAGCAATACCCCCCTCGACCCACCTTCAAAGAAAAATGGTTTAGGTGCTACGACTTTCATGTTGTACTACCTCTCCTTTACTTTCATCTGTATCTGTATTCGTTAAAAATGAATAGACGTGACGAATGACATCTTTTTGTTCAACATCGTGACAAATGATATGCTTGGACTGTGGTAAGTAAACAAGCTGTTTTTCTTCACTTTTTATCGTGTCATAGATGTATTGGGCACTCTTTTTCGGGACGACCCCATCGCATTCCCCTTGTACGATCAACGTCGGTATCGTGATTTTATTTAAAAAAGGTTTAAGTATCCGGACGAGCTTCCGAAACTGAACGGTCATCGAAAAAGGTGTTAGTTTAAACTTTCGCTGATATCGTTTAAATAATTCATTTTCCGCTAGTTTTCCTTTCCGGACATCCTTTACCATTATTCTGATGTCGTTTAATAGCTGGCGGGGACTGACGTAATAGGCTGCAGCACTGAGAAGCACGAGCTTTTCGATTTTCTTGGAGGTTGCGAGATACCCTGCAATCATGCCTCCCATTGAAAAACCGACCAAATAAACGGTATCGCATTTTTGTTGGAGAGCCTGAAGTTCGGATTCTGCAGTCCTGATCCAATCTTTAAACGACACCCGTTCCATTCTCCCGACTGTACCATGTCCAGGAAAAGTCGGTGAAACGATCAGCCAATCTGTGTGCTCCTCCAAGTACTTAACAAGTGGTTCAACCTCATATGGGCTTCCGGTAAATCCGTGAAGGCATAGACATCCAATCATCAGTTTGCCTCCTTATAGGATGTTCATAATGCGTAACATCGGTTTCAAACAAAATTTAATCTTCTTTCCTTTAGTTTGCCCTTGCTATCGCATGATAAAACGCTCAATCTATAGATACACGATTAATCGCAATAAGCTTTTGATTTCCTATAGCCTGATGCGTATGTAAAGCAATATGTAAGAAACGAATGATTCGTTTCCTTTTTTATAAGTGCAAAAAGAAAACAGCAAGCTTTTTTAAACTTGCTGCCCTTAGTTTGATTAATAAATGTATGCGAGAACAACGCTTAAGATAAAGAATACGATTCCAAGTACCGTAGTTGATTTAAGAAGTACGGCATCTACACCACGAGCTTTTTGCTTACCGAACAATTGCTCTGCTCCACCCGTAATCGCTCCAGATAAGCCAGCGCTTTTACCAGACTGTAAAAGTACGACTGTTATAAGTGCTAATGCATTAATAATCAACAGGACAGTTAGGAATGTTTCCATGTGCTCCACCTCCAACGACACAATCCAATATCATAAATGTACCATATAAAAGCCGGAAAATTCAACAAATCTTTTTAACAGTGGCAATACAAATTTCGAGCGTATTGATATTTGCACTTGAAGCTGCTTTTTCCCCTATGTTCGGGTTTTTGCACGAAAACTCGGCGTATAGAAGTATTTTGGCCAAATTCAGCGAATATAAAAACTTGCACCGTCGACAATTTCGATATTGTCATGTCCACGTAGGTCCTCCATCAGTTTAAAGAGTGCGGCATCTTTTTTCTTCGCCTCGATCATACAATCGATTTGCGGCACACTTCCTTTAATCTCATTCAAAAAATCCATGAACATTTCGGCATCGACATAATCGGCATGGCTTCGAAATTGTTTTTCATCTTTAGGACTGGATATATGCATTTTTATTGGCAAATAGGAATCCTTCCATGTCGCAACAACACGCTGCCATTCATCCGCCCAGTTTCGATGCTGAAAATGAGCCAGGTGGTGATGATAATCAAAAACGAGTGGTATACCAAGCTTTTCACATAAGTACAAGGTGTCATTTAAATGGTAGGACTTATCATCATTCTCCAAAATAATCATTTCCTGAATTGTTTTCGGAACGACCATCCAATTTTGTATAAACCGTTCCATTGCAAGCTCACGATCGTTGTAAACACCACCAACATGCAAGACGCAACGGTACTGAGAGTTGATTCCCATCCCTTCTAATAACTGGCGGTGCAACATCAACGTTTTCACAGACATCTTCAGTACTTCTTTTTTGGGGGAATTGATCAATACAAAATGGTCGGGATGAAAGTCGAGGCGCATGTCGTTCTCAGAAGCATAATCCCCGACTTCCCTTAGGTCCGATTCAATCGCCCCGATATAGTCCCAACCCGCCAGTTCTTCATAGGTCGCAAGCGGTATCAATCGTGAGGTCATCCGGTAAAAACGTATCGAGTGTGCAGCGTTATGCTTTAAAATCCTTAACGTATTTTGTAGGTTCGACCGTGCAATCCGCCCCAATTTTAAAATGGCAGCTTCTTTATTGTCGATCTTATTAAAGCTCTTCACTGTCATTGTTTGTGAAGGTGATGAGTTTGGAACGTGCATGCTCATTGCCACGTATCCTAATCGAACGAGTGTCATTCAGCGTTCCCTCCGATCAAAATTCATTCTGTCGCTATTATGCCCCAATCCAGCTTTGGTAAATGATGCGTGTCATATTATTGAGCATCTCGAACAAATTAATACCATGGGGGTGTTTCGCTTGACTAAGAAAAGACAGACAAAAGAACTACCCACCGCAACTGATAAAAACCCAGGATTCACTGTAAAAAATGATACCCATCAGCCACTTGCTATGCTTATTGAACAGACGGATAGCGGTTTGGATATGGAACGGAGCGACTTACACGCCGACAATGAAGATATGTGATCGATGCCTCGCGATTACAAAGTGCCATGCTTTATAGACCTTCCAAAAAGTTTCACAACGAAACCTGAGTGACTTTCTTCACTCAGGTTTTCCATCTTCAATCTATTCGTATCATTTATTTGAACTATACTCTCCTAATTAATATAAAAACTTTACCCGATTAGCCTTTATTCGGATCGTTTTCTCCTAATTATTGTAAAAACTATATCCGATAAACCTCTATTCGGATCGTATTCTCCTAATTATTGTAAAAACTATATCCGATTAGCCTCTATTCGGATCATATTCTCCTAATTATTGTAAAAACTATATCCGATTAGCCTCTATTCGGATCACATTCTCCTAGTTATTGTAAAAAGCATATCCGATTAGCCTCTACTCGGATCGTATTCTCCTAATTATTGTAAAAAGCATATCCGATTAACCTCTTACCAAAGGAAAAGACTGCCTCCACTGAAGAGACAGTCCTTTTTCTATATTTACTTATTCACGTTATAAAATGCTTCTCCTGCTGCATATTGAGCTGCAAAATCAAGCTCATCCTCAATACGGAGCAACTGGTTGTATTTTGCAACACGGTCAGTTCGAGAAGGTGCACCTGTCTTGATTTGGCCCGCATTCGTCGCCACTGCGATGTCAGCGATCGTACTGTCTTCCGTTTCACCAGAACGATGTGAAATGACCGCTGTATAACCTGCACGCTTCGCCATTTCGATTGCATCGAACGTTTCGGTCAACGTTCCGATTTGGTTCACTTTAATCAAGATCGAGTTTCCGACACCACGCTGGATTCCTTCTGAAAGCTTCTCCGTGTTCGTTACGAATAGATCGTCACCGACAAGCTGTACGCGCTCACCGATAGCTGCGGTCAGCTTTTCCCAGCCGTCCCAATCGTTCTCGTCAAGACCATCCTCGATTGAAATGATCGGATACTTCGATGTTAGCTCTTCATACCAAGCAACCATTTCTTCAGAAGTCTTCGTTACGCCTTCCCCAGCCAAGTGGTATTTTCCATCCTTATAAAGTTCTGAGGAGGCTACATCAAGCGCAAGCTTCACCTGTTCGCCAGGCTTGTAACCTGCTTTTTCGATCGCTTCAAGAATCGTTGTGATCGCTTCTTCGTTCGAAGACAGGTCCGGCGCAAAGCCACCTTCATCACCGACAGCAGTGTTCAAGCCTTTTTCCTTCAATACTTTTTTAAGCGTATGGAAAATTTCTGCCCCGACACGAAGCGCTTCACGGAACGATTCAGCACCGACAGGCATAACCATGAATTCCTGAATATCAACATTGTTATCCGCATGCTCTCCACCGTTTAAAATGTTCATCATCGGTGTTGGCAGTGTTTTTGCATTGAATCCACCAAGGTAGTTGTAAAGGGACATACCGAGGTGATCGGCAGCCGCATGAGCGACAGCCATTGAAATACCTAAAATCGCATTCGCACCGAGCTTCCCTTTGTTTTCAGTGCCGTCCATTTCGATCAGTGTTTTATCAATCGCCACTTGATCCAAAGCGTCAAAGTAAACAAGCTCAGGAGCAATGATTTCGTTGATGTTGTTAACGGCGTTCAAGACACCCTTACCCATGTATCGATCCTTGTCCCCGTCTCGAAGCTCGACTGCCTCATACTCACCCGTTGAAGCACCACTCGGAACAAGCGCACGTCCCTGAGCTCCTGATTCAAGCCATACCTCTACTTCAACAGTTGGATTACCGCGAGAGTCCAATACTTCACGTGCATAAAGATTTACAATACTTGATGGCATAATTTGTTCATCTCCTTAGATTTTTATTGTGTGTTTAAAAAGTAGACGAATCAGAATTTCTTATAAGAAGTTCGACTAAATACGTTACGTCCTGTAACAACTTCGAACTGACTCACTTCGTGTGAGCCCAAGGCACGACAGTTTCGAGGCAGGCTACTTACTTGAAGACATCATTGCTGCCTTGCACCGAGGAAGCATAGCATCGATAGCATCAACTAGTTAGACGCAGGTGCACAATGATTTTCTTCTATGAACCATTCCAGCATCCTCGTAATACATGAGGACCGGAGAAACCGAGTAACGTAGAAATTCGCCGTTTATCATTTGGATACTTTTTAAACTTTCTTTATAAGTGTTTTTCCAGTCATCTCTTTCGGTTGCTTAGCTCTTAAAAGATCTAATATCGTAGGTGATAAATCAGCTAAAATTCCGTCTTCACGTAACTTCGCGTCCTTTTTCGTCACAATGACAGGTACGGGATTCGTCGTATGGGCTGTCATCGGGTTCCCATCCGGCGTAATCACTTCATCCGAGTTTCCATGGTCGGCTGTTATGATCGCGGCCCCGTCCTTTTTAAGTAGAAGATCAACGACTTTCCCAAGACATTCATCAACGGCTTCGATCGCCTTTACGGTCGGCTCAAGTTTGCCAGAGTGCCCGACCATGTCTGGATTGGCGAAATTTAAAATAATCACGTCATGCTTGTCCGCGTTGATTTCTTTTACGAGTGCATCGGTTACTTCATACACACTCATTTCCGGCTTTAGATCATAGGTTGCAACCTTAGGTGAATCAATCAAAATTCGCTCTTCACCAGGAAACTCCTTCTCGCGTCCGCCACTAAAGAAAAAGGTGACGTGCGGGTATTTTTCCGTTTCCGCAATTCGCAATTGGGTCAAGTTCTGCTGAGCAAGAACCTCGCCGAGTGTGTTATCAAGGTTTGCCGGCTTGAATGCGACTTCACCATCGACAGTTTCGCTAAAATGAGTGAGACAAACGAAATGAAGATCCTTCGGAAGCTTGTCTCCACGATCAAACCCACGGAAATCCTCATTCGTAAACACTTGTGAAATCTGGATTGCACGGTCAGGGCGGAAATTGAGGAAAATGATTGCATCGTCGTCCTCAATCGTCGCTACCGGTGAACCGTCCTCCTTCGTAATAACGGATGGGAGCACAAACTCATCATAGATTTCATTCTTGTAGGAATCCTCGACGACATCGATCGGATCCTTATAGGAAGGTCCGTCACCGTAAACCATTGCCCGGTACGAACGCTCAACCCGATCCCAGCGCTTATCACGGTCCATCGAATAATAGCGTCCTGAAATCGTTGCAATATCCCCAACACCCAATTCATCCATTTTTTCCTGGAGCGCTGTAATATACGCCTTCGCAGTCTGCGGTCCTACATCACGTCCATCAAGAAAGCCATGAACATATACTTTCTCAACATGTTCGCGAGCCGCGAGCTTCAACAACGCATACAGATGATCAATGTGACTATGGATGCCCCCGTCCGATAATAGACCGAAAACGTGGAGGGCTGAATCTTTCTTTTTTACATGATCCATCGCCTCATGAAACGTCTGGTTTTCATAAAACTCGCCTTCCTTGATCGAGAGGTTGACTCGAGTAAGACTCTGATAGACAACTCGCCCTGCACCGATATTCAAGTGCCCGACTTCAGAATTCCCCATTTGGCCGTCCGGTAGGCCGACCGCTTTTCCACTCGCTTCTAATTGCGCATGAGGAAACTCGTTCCAATAACGGTCAAAGTTCGGCTTGTTTGCTTGAGCGACCGCATTTCCCTTCGTTTCTCCTCGCATCGCGAACCCATCAAGAATGATGAGTGCGACTGGTTTTTTAGCCATTATTAACGACCTCCAGCAATTGTAAAAACGATTGCGGCTTAAGACTGGCACCACCGACTAACGCACCATCGATATCCGATTGGTTCATCAACTCTTCAATCGTTTCAGGCTTTACACTCCCGCCGTATTGAATCCGAACCTGCTTGGCCACATCCTTTGAAAATTGTTCTCCAATAACGGTACGGATATACGCACATACTTCATTTGCGTCTTCAGATGTCGCAGATTTACCGGTTCCAATCGCCCAAATCGGTTCATAAGCAACAACGACTTGTTTTACTTGTTCTTCAGACAGGCCGCTTAATCCTTGTTCGACCTGTGCCTTTACGACTGATTTCGTTTCTTTATTTTCACGTTGCTCAAGTGATTCACCGACACAAACAATCGGTACGAGATCATATTTGAAAGCGGCATGAACTTTTTTATTGACAGAGCCATTTGTTTCACCGAACATCTCACGGCGCTCAGAATGACCGAGAATGACGTACTCTACATCCAAGTCCTTTAATGCGTGCGGACTGGTCTCTCCAGTAAATGCACCGCTTTCTTCATAATGCATGTTTTGAGCCCCGATATGGAGCTTGGTCCCAGAAGTCTCGTCAACAAGTGCATTCAAAAATAACGCAGGGGCACAAACGACCGAATCAATCTTTTCTTCATCTGGAATAAGTCCGCTCACTTCTTTTACAAAGCTTTTCGCTTCTTCAAGCGTTTTGTGCATTTTCCAGTTTCCCGCGATAATCGGTTTGCGCATATCCTAGATCCACCCTTTCTATTTATCTTGTAGTGCTGTTACACCCGGAAGCTCTTTTCCTTCCATAAACTCTAACGAAGCTCCGCCACCTGTTGAAATGTGACTCATCTTGTCTGCAAGCTGAAACTTTTCAACAGCTGCTGCTGAATCACCACCTCCGATGACACTGTATGTATCGGTTGCATCCGCTAGTGCTTTTGCTACGGAAATCGTCCCGTTCGCAAAGGCATCGAACTCAAACACGCCCATTGGCCCGTTCCATATCACAAGCTTCGAACCTTCAATGACTGTTCTGTACTCATCTCGAGTAGCAGGACCTATGTCCAATGCTTCCCAATCAGACGGGATTTCATCAATGGGAACGACTTTCGTGTTTGCATCTTGAGAAAATTCATCTGCGACAACCGCATCTTTTGGTATATAAAATTTAACACCTTTTTGCTCGGCTTTTTCCATGAAGGATTTAGCGAGATCAATCTTATCTTCTTCTAACAAGGACTTCCCGATGTCATATCCGAGTGCTTTGACAAACGTATAAGCAAGACCGCCACCAATGATCAGGTTATCGACCTTATCAAGCAGGTTGTCGATCACCCCGATTTTATCCTTTACTTTGGCGCCACCGATGATTGCTGTAAATGGACGATCCGGATTAGACAGAGCTTTTCCAAGTACATCAAGCTCCTTCTCCATTAAAAGACCTGCAACACCAGGCAGGTGATGTGCGACCCCTTCTGTTGATGCATGTGCACGATGAGCGGCACCAAATGCATCGTTCACATAAAGATCAGCCATTTCTGCGAACGCTTTTGCGAGTTCAGGATCGTTCTTTTCTTCACCCGGTTCAAAGCGAACATTTTCGATCAGCAAAACGTCCCCATTCCCTAACCTTGAGATCGCTTCGTTTACTTCATCACCATGTACTTGATCGGTTTTAATGACCGCTTTGTTAAGCAGATTGCTCAAACGCTCTGCAACAGGATCTAGCCGAAGCTCATCAACCACTTCACCTTTAGGTCTGCCTAAATGGCTTGCTAAAATCACCTTTGCTCCATTTTCGGTCAAATGCTCGATTGTCGGAAGTGCAGCACGTATACGAGTGTCGTCCGTCACCTCTCCATCCTTCATCGGAACGTTGAAATCGACACGGCAAAAGACTTTTTTACCGTTCACGTCCACATCGTGCAACGTCTGTTTTTGCATGCGGAAAGCCTCCTTAATGATAAGTTTAAGTTTTTAAAATAATAGTTCAAAAAGTAGACAAATCAGAAAGATTAATATGAAGTTCGACTAAAGTCAACACGTCCTGTGATAACGTCGAACTGACTCACATCGTGTGAGCCCAAGGCACGACAGTTTTGAGGAAGGCTACTTGCTTGAAGACATCATTGCTGCCTTGCACCGAGGAAGCTTACATCGATAGCAACCACTAGTTAGACGCAGGTGCACAATGAATTTTCTTCACTGAACCATTCCAGCATCCTCGTAATACGTGAGGACCGGATAAACCGAGTACAAGAATAACCTACGGAAGCGGTACCTCGCACGAAGGAAAAGTGAACTTCTTTTTCAAGGAACGCAGAAATTTGCCGTTTATCAACTTTTTGAACTTCCTATATGCAATGGAAAGGAGGAGTAAAAAAACTCCCCCCTCAACATTCTATATAAACTTGATTGATTGGTACAGTTTTTCAGAGGAAAATCTGCCCTTGTTCTTTTTTTACAAACCTTTAGAAGCGATGAATGCAACGAGGTCGACAACACGGTGTGAATATCCACTTTCATTGTCATACCAAGAGATTGCTTTTACCATATTCCCTTCCATCACCATTGTAGAAAGTGCGTCTACTGTAGAGGAGTATGGACTGCCATTGTAATCGCGGGATACGAGCGGCTCTTCACTATATCCAAGAACCCCTTTCAAGTCACCTTCAGCAGCTTCCTTCATTGCTGCGTTCACTTCCTCAACCGTTACATCCTTATCAAGCTCGGCAACGAGATCAACGAGTGAAACGTTCGGAGTCGGTACACGCATTGCCATTCCGTTCAGCTTTCCTTCCAGCTCAGGAAGTACGAGTGATACCGCTTTTGCCGCACCTGTTGTCGTCGGAATGATGTTTTCGCCCGCTGCACGAGCACGACGATAATCCTTATGTGGAAGATCTAGAATTTGCTGGTCATTCGTGTAGGAGTGAACCGTCGTCATCATACCGCGCTTAATTCCGAATTTGTCATTCAATACTTTTGCTAGTGGCGCAAGACAGTTTGTTGTACAAGATGCATTTGAGATGACGTTGTGGCTTGCTGCATCGTACTTCTCTTCGTTGACACCAAGAACGACAGTGATGTCTTCATTTTTCGCCGGTGCAGAAATGACGACTTTCTTCGCACCTGCTTCAAGGTGTTTAGCCGCATCGTCACGTTGAGTAAAGCGTCCAGTCGATTCAACAACAACTTCTACACCTAAGTCACCCCAACCAAGCTGTGCAGGATCACGTTCGGAAAGCACTTTTACTTCTTTACCGTCTACAACAAGGTTATCTTCGTTTACCTCAACGGTTACATCCAATGTTCCATGAACCGTGTCATATTTTAAAAGATGTGCAAGCATGTTTGCATCCGTTAAATCGTTGACCGCGACCACTTCTACCTCAGGGTTGTTAAGTGCTGCGCGAAATACATTACGTCCAATACGTCCAAAACCGTTGATTCCTACTTTTGTTGCCATAAATAAAATTCCTCCTTGATTGAATGAGTTATGTTTGAATGTTTATCGTTTAAAGAGTTGACTGCTTATGTTTTTTGTACAAGACTTTTCGCTGCCCCTTCATCTGTTATTAAAATCTGACGCGGGCCACGTTTCATATAAGCTGCGATTGCATTTGCCTTACTGCTGCCACCGGCTACCGCAATAATCGACTTGTCATCGGTAAGATCATCGAGCTGCAAACCGACCGTCCTGACTTTGTGTACAATATTTCCGTCCTGGTTAAAATAGTAGCCAAACGCTTCGGCAACAGCATCGCTTGTCTGGATCTTTTCAAGGATTTCCTGCGAAGATTTCCGTCGGACCGCCATCGTCTCTGCTTCCCCAATCCCGTGTATGACGATTTCAGTGGATCGGATCACATCAAGAACTTCCTTGACCCCAGGCTCCTCGACCATCATTTGATACGATTCTTCACTTAACTGATCCGGAACATGGAGCAACCGGTACTCTCCAGATGCTTTTCGCGCCATAGTTGAACAAATTGTGTTTGCTTGATTTTCTACATTTTCGCCAAGACCACCTCTGGCAGGTACAAAAAGTGGTTGATTCTTTTTCGTGATCGGGGTCATCATTTCTGCAACAGCTGCCATGGTCGTACCGCCTGTCACAGCAATCGCTTTTTGTGATTTTAAAAGTGGCATCAGCCTTGAAATACAAGCCTTTCCCATCTCTTTTTGGACCCATGAATCCCGGTCGCTATCACCCGGAACAATAATTACGTCTACAAGTTTTAATTTTTCCCGTAATTGGTGTTCTAAAACATGGAGGCCGGAAACCTGCTTCATTACCTCTTCTAGCTCTAAAAGAACATGATTCCCTTCGTCGGTCAGTGTCATACCCTGAGGTGCAATTTTCAAAAGGCCTTGCTGATTTAAAAATTCAACCTCTGCACGTAATACACGCTCGGTTTGTTGAATGTTCGCAGCAAGACTCCTTCTTCCAACGGGCTGCAAGTGCCTGACATTTTGCAGAATTCGATAACGATTTTGCATAACATCAAGTAAATCAGGCAATAATTTGCGTTGTACATCAATAAACGTTTCCATCGCAACTCCCCTTTCAAATAGGGATAAATGTAGGGACGTTCTCTTTAATCGTCGTGTTGAAAAATTATGATGGACTATTTTCGTCCCGTATAGTCATATTATGTCCCGATTACCGCAAAAAAATAAACGACCTTTCAGTACGGTTCAAAAACAGTTCCTTATACAGTTATTATATTAGCAAGTCTTTTAATCCGCTTCAACTATTTTAACTGAAGTTTTGGAAGTAAGCGGTTTCGGAATGAATCCATTTCGATTAAACCATAATCGATGTCCACCCCATTCACCTGCACGACCGGGATCATCAACCCATAGGCCTCAAGCCACTTATCGTTCGAATAAATATCCCGTTCTTCGATCGTAAAATTATACTCCTCCTGAAGCTCCTCAAGAACCTGATACGCGTTATCACAGAGAGGACAATTTTTCTTCGTGTAAAATTGAACCGTAATCATAAAGTTCACCCTTTTCTTAATTCATGAATGAAAAGGCGACGAAGCTCCGTTTTTTCGCCTCATCGCCAGTTTCTAAACTAAAAGACTTTTTCGTTTTGAGGACGGAGGAATCCGTAGCTCTTCACGGTACTTCGCAACCGTTCGTCTCGAAATTTCGATCCCTTCCTCTTTCAACGCATCAGCAAGCTTTTGATCTGAGAGCGGCTTCCGTTTTTCCTCCCGCTCAATCAATCGCTTGATCCGGATCTTCACTTGGGTCGAAGACATATCCTCATTCTGATGCCCTTTATCGATTCGAGACGTAAACAATGACTTTAATGGAATTGCACCCTTTGGAGTTTGGAGCATCTTGTTTTTAACCGCACGACTGACAGTTGATTCATGAACGTCAATCGATTCAGCCACTTCCTTCAAAGTCATCGGACGTAAAGCTTCGAATCCATGATCAAAAAAGTCTCGCTGAGCCCGAAGCAAATACTCGCCCATCCTTCTCAGCGTTTGTCGGCGCTGATCCAAACTGTTTTTCAGCCAGTGATACTTTTGCAGCTGTTTTTCAAGATACGGACGTGCCTCTTTATTATGTTCAAGCATTCGAAAATACCGTTCATTAAGTATGATTTCCGGTACAAAATCCTCATTCAACCGAATCAACAAACGACCTCGTACATCCCTTTCAATAAAAAACTCCGGCTGTACCCACTCAGATGTTCCCCTTGAAAATTCCGCACATGGCCTCGGATTTAACGAACGGATCAACTGTTCAGCTTGCTTCAGTTCCTCCATCGATACATTCAGCTGTTTCGTAAGCTGCAGCCATTTCTTATCCGCCAATTCCTCCAAATGATCGGTAATAATCGTGCGTGCTATTGGTAAATCAAATCCCTTGGCCTCATATTGAAGCAATAGACATTCTGAAAGAGAGCGAGCTCCAACCCCCACCGGCTCAAACGTCTGGATCCGCTCTAAAGCTGTAACTGCCTCTGTTTCCGAAATGTCCAGCTCATCCTTTAAACACTCTAACGAGCAGTCTAGGAAACCGTCTTCGTTCAAGCAAAAAATCATATATTCAGTAAGCGACCTCTCTTCACTGCTCAGTTTTAAAAACGAAAGCTGCTCCAAAAGGTAAGATTGCAACGAATCATCGTCCGATTTTATAAAGTTGATCGGATTCACATCATTGTCAGCATCATAATCCCAAGTGCTTTGATCCGTCCGTGCTGAAGACAATGCCTCTGTCCCCTTGGGCTCAATGACCGATTCCCTCAATTCAACCAATGGATTTTCGACCGCTTGTTGTTCAATAAATTGTGATAATTCTAACACCGGGTACTGTAAAATCGTTATGGCCTGTCGTAATTCTTGTGTCATCACAAGCTTCATCGATTGAGTTTGAAAAAGACCTAACTCCATAACAATACCTCCCTACCTCCATCTTACTAAAATGTATGCGTTTTATCACCTTGAAAAATTTTCAAAGCATTGTAGGGATATAAAAAAGTGATTTTTCACCCAAGTTTTTTGATCCGAACGTATTTTTGAACTTTTGCATGTATAATTCAAAGATTTTAAAACATTACTCTATATAAATAACGATTTAAAATGCAATTTAAGTGAGAAAGTTGAAAATATCCATAAGTCTAAGTACTTTCTAGAGAGACATCAATACCTTTTCTTCATCCTTAAACATTAATTCGGCCACGGAACTCGATAATTCGGCCACGCATAGTAAAAAGGACCTTAAAAACAATGGATTATTTAAAATTCTAGACCACTTTTTCTTTACAGTAGTTATGCAAACCTCGAACATTGAAGGTCAATCTTTGAAAACATATTTTGTTGATGTTTGGACAATACTATACGCCATAAATGTAATTCAAAGGATGGGTTTTCAGTGCCTAAAATTTTATCTGTTCCGTTTTCGGAGAATAATATGAATCAAACAGTGAGTTGGATAAATGAGAGAATTCAAAAATCCCTCCCCACTTTCATTGTGACGGCAAACCCGGAAATCGTTATGCAAGCTAAGAATGATTCCAGTTTTTACGAAGTGATCTCTTCTTCGGATATGATTACACCGGATGGTATCGGGATTGTTTATGCGTCTAAAATATTAGGTCATTCATTGAAAGAGAGGGTAGCGGGATATGATATGCTGCATGCCCTGCTACAGTACAGAGAGAGTACAGGCCAGTCTACAAAGCTGTTTTTGCTCGGAAGCACACAGAATGTTGTCGAAAATGCGGGTGAGAATTTAGCGAAACAGTATCGGCACGTTCAGGTCATGGGTATACATCACGGATTCTTCAAAAAGGAGTCAGACGAGGAAAGGTTAATCGTAGAACGTATTTCGCGTGAGAAACCCGACCTTCTACTCGTCGGCATTGGCAGCCCGAAACAAGAGGAATTTATCCATAGGTATAGAAATGAACTAAGCGCAAGCGTCATGATCGGTATCGGAGGCAGTTTCGATATTCTATCCGGCCGTATCTGCAGGGCACCTGCTCTATTTCGAAGGTTAGGATTAGAATGGTTTTACCGCTTGCTCTGTGACCCTAGGAGGATTAAAAGGCAAATGGTCTTGCCTGTTTTTGTGTTTCTAGTGCTCATGGAAAGAGTGCTGCATAGCAGTACTACTGTAGAGGCGAAGTCGACGAAGTAAATAGTTCATATGAGCATTGAGTCCATCTCTTCAACGGTTGGAATTTGATGGCCAGGAAATCTGCATAACAGGCTCAGTCAACTGTTCGTTGAATACCGACATCCCTGTTTCCATCCCTCAAAAATATTGCTACACATTGATATCTTGGTTCCTCTTTATCGCACCACCCAAAGTCTGTCTTATTTGAATAAATTTCCATATTTTTGTCGATAAAATAAATATACATACCATTGTTTAAACACTTTCTGTAATTAGGTAACTTTAGGCAGTAGGATGTGCTAACAGTTTTGATTAACAAAAATTCAAGTAAAAGGTTGGGAAATATTTATGGTTGACGTATCATGGATTTTTAAAACAATGAAGTTTAATAAAAATCGACCTTTTGACTATAACGCTGACGGATATTACGTAGTTGATGGCAAACTGAGCAATAAAGCAAATAAAATGAAAGTATCCGTGGTGACACCGGTTTATAATGCTGAAAAGTATTTAAGGAAAACGATAGACTCTGTAATCAACCAAACAATAGGATTTAAAAACGTTGAGTACCTCTTAGTTGATGACTGTTCGACTGATTCATCAAGAGATATTTTGTTAGAATACTCTTCCAAGTACGAGAACATCATTCCCGTCTTTTTAAAATGCAATACGGGAACACCTGGCCAGCCACGTAACCTCGGTATTCAACTATCTACCTCCAAATACATAACCTTCCTAGATGCGGATGATTGGCTTGAAGAAAATGGCTTAAAAACCTTGTATGACATTTTAGAGGAAACAGGAGATGATTACGCCGTCGGGAGAACGATCCAACTAAAATCAAACGGTTCCAAAATTGTAGGGGAGCATGAATCATGTAAAGAACGCAGAAATGTTTCACCCTACTCGATTCCCCATATCTTTCAACATTTAGGGCCACGAGCGAGGATGGTACGAGCCAACATCATTAAGGATAATCAAATTGTGTTTCCAGAAATGAAATTTGCAGAGGATAAACAGTTTTTCATGGACGTTTTGATCAATTGCGATAAGATTTCAACAACAAAAGCACCGATTTATAATTTGAACAGACTCGACGATAATAATGGTTCTTTAACAAAACAAACGAATATTATGCAAAAAACAGATAGCAATATAAAAGTGATCCATTATATCATCAATAAAAATTTGGAACCAGAGAAAGAAAAAATGATCTTGAATCGCTTATACGAGTTTGATTCGATTACAAGATTGTTCAATACTGGCCATTTTCAAAAAACGAAGCTGAAAAAGCTTTATTACAATAAATTCAACGAGATACTGAAAACAACGAATGGTTTACGCTACGAATTCTCAGAGAACTTTTTTAACCCGCTGAATAAAGTAGCTTACGAGCTCTTTAAGGAAGGGAAGACAAAGCAGCTGGAGAAGCTCTTTGAGTGGGAAAAAAAAGAGAAGGTAAAAAATGTCTTGATTAAAGACAACCTCCCTTACTATGTAGCCCCGTTCCTAGAAGAGAAATACCGAAACATCCGGGTGCCGATGCTGGCGATTTTTAAAGAGGACCGGTTTTACGATCATAAATATTATCTTGAATTCATGGTGTACGGTGACTATGTCGATCAAATAACCGATGTCATTATCAGGGACCGGGAAGATGTGAATCTGGAGTATTCGATTCCTGTTCAGGTAGATAGGGGCGGGCATGGAAAGCTGGAAGTAGACCTTGAGATATTGAATCAACTGCCATCGTCGAGCTATGCAATGTTTCTGCGATACAATGACTACAACAAAATCAATATTAGAAAAATCAATGAAAACCAAATTGAATATCAAAATCGGGATTACATCTTTTATACTACCATCCACTCGAATGTCGGACTAAAAGTAAAATAACAAAAAAGACGAACTGGCCAATATGCCGGTTCGCCTTTTTAGTTGCGGAAAATCTCCTTTACAACTTTACTCGCCGAATCTCCATACTCTAAATAACAAAACCTTTCATAAAATGAATCAAATCGTGGAGATAGTGGAAATCCATCCTCTTCCATCTGTTTAACTGTTCGAATGACTTCTTCCGTCGTCTTTACCAACGGGCCGGGTGCTTCCTGTTCAAAGTCAAAATAAAACCCGCGAAGGTTATGCCGGTACTGCTCGATGTCGTCTACATAAAAAATCATTGGCCGCTTTAAGTTGCCATAATCAAAAAAGACCGATGAATAGTCTGTTATCAAGATATCTGCCATCAAATATAATTCACGGATGTCTTCATGATCGGAGAAATCGTAGGCAAAGCCTTCGTAAGGCGATAAATCGAGATTTTCTGAAACCAAATAGTGAAGACGAAAAAGCATGACGAAATCCTCGCCTAATTTCTCCTTCATCAAATCAAGATCCAACGTTATATCAAAGCGATATTTGCCTTTAGAGTAAAATTGATTGTCTCGCCAAGTAGGAGCATATAAGATCACCCTTTTATTCATCGGGATACCATAATCTGTCCGCAACCTGCCGATGGTTTCCTCATTATTGTGCTGGCATATGAAATCATTCCGTGGATATCCGGTTTCTAACACTTTTTTATCAAATTGAAAGGCCCTTCGGAAGATTTCAGTTGAATAAGCATTAGGGGAAATTAAATAATCCCAATTTTTTGCTTCTTTAATGAAATTTGTTTTATATTTTTCAGCAGTTGTCCCAGGTATATGAACTTCATCCATATCCGCTGCCAGCCGTTTTAATGGAGTTCCATGCCATGTCTGAAAATAGATGGTATGTTTTGGTTTGGGCAGCCATAAAGGCATTCTGCTGTTCGTTACCCAATAACGTGCACGAGGCATGATCAAAAGCCACTTGACGGAAAATTTACGGATGATCTTTAGATTCTTACCCTGAAAGTTATGTAGATATTTCTTATCGACACTCCAATATAATTTATACGGATAATGTTTTTCCTGTAAATACTCATATATTGCACGTGGATTATCACTAAACTGCTTTCCATGAAAACTTTCAAAAACAATGAGTTTTTTATTTGCAGGCAAGGTCCCGATCCAAGAAAAGGCCTTTTTGTAAAGTTCTCTTACAAGAGAGTGCCTTTTAATAAAGAGGAGCTTTTCCTTAACTTTTACTTTTATATCATTCTTAAAATCATATTGATCCACTATAATTTTCAAGTGTCTCGCCTTAAGCGTTCTGTTTATCGAGATACGTTTCTTTTTACCATTGACTTTCTTGACTATTGATTTGTTTTTGAATGCAGGAGATTTAAGCTTGATCGGATATGTTTCGGCTGTCACGTTCCTATTGCCCTCGGAATAAGTGATTTGAATCCAAGCTTTTAACGTGATCGCTTCGCTTTTACTCGTAAGTATAGCTTTTAGAGGTATCAGAGCCTCAAAGCCTATTGGGTGAAAATTGTCATCCTCGTGTCTATATGTTTTCAATTCATTTTCTCGGGCGCCGATTTTCAAAGGCATTTTGAATGTATATTCGTGATCATTTGTAGAAAGCACCAATGTTTGTTTTAGATTGGCAGGCAGCGCCAGCCACGAAGGGTTAACCACATACCCTTTTATCCCAAGATTCTCTTTATTCGTAAAATCAATGTGTTCTACCTTCGTAATAAAACCGAGTAAATCTGATTTAAACGAAACATTTCCATAATTTGTTGTAAACGGTGTCAACATTTTACCGTCATTGACAAAGAACAACAACTCTAAATCCATAAAATTGCTGCTTAATCGGATTCTTTCACGGGAGTCATTGATTGCAAAGGTCACATAAACATCCCAGTCTTTTCCCTCAATCAATAGTTGATGCAAATCCATTACCGTTAAACATGCTTCATATGTGTTTCCGCTTTTATTAGATAGCAAATACTCTTTCTTTTTTGTTGTGTATCGTTCAACAAAAAGCAAAGCCAAGTCATTCTGATCAATTGAGGGCAATTGAGGAATGCCAACCTGAATGTATAAGCAATTATTCTGATAGTATATACAATCCAAATGGCATTTTTCGCACAAATGTTTTGTTCTCTTCAAAATGGTTTCCCCTAATATAAAAAATTTCTTCCATTTTCAGTATTTACCGACTGTACAAATGTATACGCTTGACCGCACTTTTATCGGATTCGAATGTTTTGTGGGAGTATTAAAAACCCTCTCATCATTTTGGATCGGGCAGATTAATCATTGTAATATGTTTCTAAAGTGGAATATCGACATTTCTAGAATAAAAAATAGAATTTAACCCTATAATTACTAAAGAAAAACGTATCCTATTCCCATGAAAAGGAGGTCTTGCGTATGAAAAGGATATTGACATACGGAACCTATGATCTACTCCATTTCGGGCATATCAATTTACTGAAACGTGCAAAAGAATTAGGGGATCACCTAATCGTCGGCCTTTCCACTGACGAATTCAATAAAGGGAAAAATAAACAAGCCTATCATAGCTTTGAAGATAGAAAAATGATTTTAGAATCAATCAGCTTTGTTGACCAGGTCATTCCTGAAAACAGCTGGAACCAGAAAATTGATGATGTTATCAAACATGATATTGATATTTTTGTCATGGGGGATGATTGGGGAGGGCGTTTCGATTTTCTCACGAAATACTGTGAAGTAATTTACCTGCCAAGGACAATTGGTATCTCAACTTCAAAAATCAAAAATGATTTGAAGGTAGCAGAAAATGGTTAGGGAGCTAGCCATTTTTCTTTTTCTTCTTCTCTTCAAGTGTGTGTTTTTTCTTTTTAGCCTTTTGCCACTCAGGGAAAAGACGACATTTGTTGTTAGCTTAGGTGATAACAGTAAATACGTTCTTGATGAAATGCAGCGACAAAACATTCAGATTCCAGTCGTAGTGCTGTGTAAGAAAAACAGTATGAGCCTTTTCAAGGACTATAAGGGCATTGATCTGTTTCCCTTTCAAACATCTAACATTTTTCACTGGTCCTGGTTAAAATCAATTTATCATTTAGCAACGTCCCTCTATATCATGGTGGATAATTACTATGGTTTTCTAGCCGCTGTCCACTTCAAAAAAGGAGTCCAATGCATTCAATTATGGCATGCCTCGGGAACATTGAAGAAGTTTGGACTGGAAGATGGATCGATAAAATATAGAAGTCCAAAAGCCAAAAAGCGGTTTTTACAGGTTTACAGCAATTTTGGTAAGGTTGTGGTCGGCTCGGATGTGATGGCTGCTATTTTCATCAAATCATTCAACCTGAAAAAAGAGCAAATTTTAACGACAGGCATTCCGAGGACAGATTTCTTTTTTAATGAAAAAGCAGTACAAAATGCACGGCGGAAATTCGCTCTTCAACATCCTGAAAAGAGAAATAAAAAAGTGATCTTGTATGCTCCTACATACCGTGACCATGAATTGGATCATTTTGAGCTTAAGCTTGATATTGGAAAAATGGCTGAAAAGCTGGGTGATGATTATGTTCTGTTTCTTCGCTTACACCCTGCCATTCAGAATACGACTATACTTACTGAACAATATTCGGATTTCATTGTTGATGTTTTTTCTGGCCAATATGATCTTAATGAACTGCTTGTTGCTGCTGATTATTTGATAACGGATTATTCATCAATTGTAGTCGAATTTTCGATTTTGCAAAAACCGATGATCTTCTTCACTTATGATTTTGAGGAATATAAACGATCCCGAGGCGTTATAGAGGAATTTGAAAAGAATCTGCCTGGTCCAATTGTGAGAGATACTGATTCAATCATTGAATTAATACATAGCAATGATTTTGATCTTGATGCTATTAAAAGTTATTCCGAAACATGGAACAAGTATTCTAAAGGACGCTCAAGCTATCAATTAGTTCAATATATGTTTCCCGAAAAAAGCATGAAAGAAAGAATAAGCTACTTCCGTTAACTCCGCTTCGAGAGGCACAAATGCTCGAAGCATTCTTTTTATATTGTTTATTTTTGGCAATAATGTATAAGGATCAGGGTTATCAATTGTTTAAAGGAAGGACACTCTTTTAATATGAAGTCACTCATTACGATTGTCAGGGAGCAAATTCGTTCCTTCTATCTGATTCTGAGACTCTCTGCCTTTGAAATGAAAAGTGCAAACACCAACAATTATTTGGGCAGGCTTTGGGAAATCTTAAACCCGATGATTCAACTTGGTATTTACTGGCTTGTGTTCGGGATTGGTGTCCGTGGAGGCCAGGAGATTACAATGGAGAATGGTGTCCAAGTTCCTTTTTTCATTTGGTTGGTAACCGGGATGATTGTTTGGTTTTTTGTGAATCCAGCTATATCAAAGTCCTCCAAATCAATCTATTCCAGACTTCAATTGATTGCTAAAATAAGCTTTCCGATGAGTGCAATACCATCATTTGTCATTATGGCTAATTTCTATACCCATGTAATGCTGGTTACGGTTGTAACGGTTTTTTTACAATTTACCGACTATAGGCTATCCGTCTATTTCATCCAGCTGCCATACTTCATGCTGGCAACGTTACTCTTCTTGTTAGCTGTTGCACTGGTAACATCAACTCTTACTACAATTATCCGTGATGTACAGCAAATCGTTCAGTCTGTGTTAAGAATGTTGTTATATTTAACTCCGCTTCTGTGGCATACAGATCAATTAATGCTTAACGGAGTAGATTTAACATTTCTGTTAAAGCTGAATCCACTATATTACCTTGTTGAGGGATACAGGGCTTCATTACTGGGAACGACATGGTATATTGTTAAATACCCTGAATACACACTTTATTTTTGGATCGTAATTCTTTTTACCCTTCTATTGGGTTCTGCTTTACATTTGAAATTCAGAAATCGATTTGTTGATTTCTTATAATTGGATGTGAAACGTAATGAGTGAATCGGTTGTCGTTCAAAATGTTTTTAAAAAATATAAAATGCACACATCACCGAAAGAAAAGCTGTTGGATGTTCTTTTGCCTGGAGGCTATGGAGAAGACTTTTATGCACTTCAAGATATTTCGTTTACCGCAAACCGAGGGGATGTAATCGGACTCATCGGCATGAATGGTTCTGGAAAATCAACACTTTCCAATATCATTGGCGGCGTCATCCCACCTACTTCTGGTACGGTGAAGACAATTGGACAGACTTCGATCATTGCCATCTCATCAGGACTTAATAAGCATTTGACCGGCAGGGAAAATATTGAATTGAAGTGCTTGATGCTTGGTTTCAGCAAGAAAGAAATACAAGAGATGGAAGCTGATATCATTGAGTTTGCTGATATTGGAAAGTTTATCGATCAACCAGTTAAAAAGTTCTCAAGTGGTATGAAATCCCGACTTGGTTATGCGATCTCCGTGACGGTTAACCCTGATGTTCTAATTATCGATGAAGCACTTTCCGTAGGTGATCAAGTATTTGCCCAGAAATCTAAAAACAAAATGTTTGAGTTTAAAGAAAAGGGCAAAACGATTTTCTTTGTCAGCCACTCGATGGGACAGATCAAGGAGTTTTGTGAAAAAGCGATTTGGCTCGATTATGGTGAAATGAAAAGCTTTGGTCCTGTTGAAGAAATCATCCCGGAATATGAAAAATTCTTAAAGCAACACAAGACGATGACAATGGAAGAACAGAAAAAATTCCGCGAAGAAGTCATGAAGAAGCAAAGCGGCTTAGCTGCGATAAAGTGATGAAGACAATCAAAAATCCTAAGATAATACACGAGGCAGCTTTTCATTTAGTTTCGAAAAGTCCTTCTAAATACGTTTTTACTTCAGATCGTAAATCTTCTCTTTTCAGGGCAAAATCTACCGTTGCCTTAATAAACCCGACTTTATCACCAACATCATAGCGTTGTCCTTGAAATTCATAGGCTAAAATTGGTTGTGCCTGATTGAGCTGAATGAGTCCATCAGTTAATTGTATTTCTCCACTGTTACCAGGAGGCAGCTTTTCCAGAATAGTAAAGATGTCAGGCTGTAAAATATATCTTCCCTTAATGGCGTAATTGGATGGTGCTCGATGAATCTGTGGTTTTTCTACCAGTGTTTCAACTGGGATTACATTCGGTTCAATAGCGTCGCTTTTAGGCTTTATAATTCCGTACTTTGATACCTCTTCATCTTGTACTTGCTGAACTCCGACCACAGAGGAGTTATACCGTTCATATATGTTAATCAATTGTTTCAAGCATGGTTCTGTGGAGTCTACAATGTCATCTCCAAGCAAAACAGCGAAAGGTTCATCCCCTATAAATTTACTCGCACAATAAATTGCGTGCCCTAATCCTTTTGGCTCTTGTTGACGAATATAATGAATGTTGGCCATTTCGGAGATTCGCCGCAGCTCTTCCAATAATTCAATTTTATTTCGCTTTGCCAACGTTTCTTCCAATTCATAGGATTTATCAAAGTGATCCTCAATTGACCGTTTACTGCGTCCGCTTATAATGATGATGTCCTCAATACCGGATGCTACAGCTTCTTCTACGATATATTGGATCGCCGGCTTATCGACGATCGGCAGCATTTCCTTCGGCTGAGCTTTTGTAGCAGGTAAAAATCGAGTGCCTAGGCCTGCAGCCGGTATGATCGCTTTACGAATTTTAAAAATGACGTCACCCCCATAGATCAAAAGATTATGACTTTAAATCCCAGTCTTTATAATTGTATTTAAATAAAGAGTTAATCATGTATTATTTTATCAGTATGGTGCATACGGTTTAAAACACCTGCCAAACCTTCACAGAATCTTATCGACCTATGAACACTTTATCCAAAAACCATTGCAACCGAATGACAAAAAAGAGAACTCACAAGGAGGTGTTCCATATAACACCTAAAACAATTATGTGCATTTTCGGCACCCGGCCTGAAGCCATTAAAATGTCTCCAGTGATAAAAGAGATACGAAAATATCCGGAATGGTTTGATGTAAACGTCGTGGTGACGGGCCAACACAAGGAACAACTTTTTCAAGTATTGAATCATTTCGACATTCAACCGGACATTGATTTGAATTTAATGGCCGAAAATCAGACGCTATCTTCCTTTACTTCCCTTGCGATCAATGAATTGGATAATGTTCTGAATGAAAAAAAGCCAGATTTGGTTTTGGTACACGGAGACACACAAACAACTTTATGTGGGGCATTCGTTGCTTTCTTACATAGAGTTCCGATTGGTCATGTTGAAGCCGGCCTTCGTTCATACAAAAAGTACTCGCCTTGGCCTGAAGAAATAAACCGGAAAATGGTTGATGTTGTAACGGATCTATTATTTACACCTACCATGAATAACCGGGAAAACTTACTTGCAGAAGGATATCAACCTGAACAGATTTTTGTAACCGGGCAAACCGCAATAGATGCTGCAATTTTAACCTACCAACAGGATCATACATTCGAAGATCCTTTTTTTAATCGATTTGATTTTAAAAGAAAGAAAATGATAACCGTAACGTTTCATCGGAGAGAGAATTATGGGAGCCCGATAAAAAACATATTTTTATCGATACGTAAGATTGTGGAGAACCATCCAAATGTCACCATCGTTTTTCCAGTCCATCTGAATCCAAGGGTTCGTGAATATATCGATGAAATCCTAGCAGGACATTGCCGTATTATTCTTCTTGACCCACTCGCATACCCCGACATGATAAATTTACTAGCTCGATCAGATTTAATCATAACTGATTCCGGCGGGCTTCAGGAAGAAGCTGTCCTTTTTCAAAAACCCCTTATTATAACAAGAGATTCAACCGAGCGACCGGAAGCGATCGCCGACGGTGTTGGATATCTTGCCGGAACTGATCAAAAAAAGATTTACAATCTAACGAAAGGGGTTTTGACGGGGCCAAATACATTTAATAAAACAATTAATTATGATAAGAATCCATTTGGTGATGGAAATGCTTCAAAGCGAATAGTAAGTGTCATAACCCATTATTTTGATTTTACATCAGAATTACCGATTGAGTTCTCAGATAAAAACTTAATAATGGATTTATAGCTTTCTATTCGAAAGAAAAAACGCAAGTGATTTCATTTGTGAAATCGCCTGCGTTTTTTTGTTTGAATCATACTATGTGTTCTCGAAATAGAACCTGTACCATCCCCTGCTAGTTTATCGGTAGGATCCCCGCATAGTCCGTGAAATAGCCTTCTGCTGGGTAGGCTGGGATGTCGTACCAGTGGTCTGGATCAACTTCGTGAACTTCTTCTGTTGCAATTCCTGTCAGCAGTGCTTTTAACGCAAGATAGTTCTGTTTCGTCAAGTAACCGTTCGACTTCTGTCCGAGGCTGCCTTCTCTCGTATTCCCTTTCGTCTCAAAGAAGATTGCTGGGTTGCTGTGCCCATCTGGGTTCAGATTATTGTAGTTCAGCCCCATCATCATCGCTGAGACAACTCCGCCTCTAATGTCGATATAATACTTTCCTCCACCGACCTGGTATTGATCGATGCGCGTGTATCCGTACTTTGTCAACGAATCATAGACATACCCCTGCATTTGCTTCGTCACCTTGTTGTAGTAGCCGTTTTCCAAGCTAGGAAGTGTCGGTCCATCTGGTGCAAGTGAGATTCCCAAGGAAAAACTAGTAGCCTCGTTCGTTCCGTAAACCGTTTTAAAACCTTGATGGTGCAGGTCAACTGCAAAGTCCGGCTTGACGTCCGCCCAGTACGCATAAACGACCTTTGATTCATTCGCTTTGAAACCATCAAGTGTCCAGCCTCGGTTCAAGTCGATATAAGCGTCGTCACTGACTGGTTCGCCATTTTCGTCCATGAGCAGAGTGCCCCGAGTATTCATGATGCTTCCGTCTGGATTGTACATCGGAATCACATAAAGTGTCAGCTCATCAAGCAGTGTTTGTACATCTGGTCCACCGGATGATGCTAACGTTTTTAAAAGCTGCATGACTGCCTCTGTTGTCAGCTTCTCATCACCATGTATTTGAGCTTGAACCCAAACCTTCGTATCACCATGACCTACTTTTGCAACATAAATGCTGTTCCCTTGTTCGGATTTACCGTAGTCATCAAGGGTTGTGACTTCGAATTCGGCTTTGCTTCGTTTTTCCAAAGCATATAGCTGTTCGACCATTTCCTCATAGGTCATAATACTGCTGATCGTATCATTGCCGTTTGTGGATGGTCCGCCAGGCTTCGTGTTCCCTTCTGCAAAAGCCACACTGCTGAACATCATGCACATAATCGCAAGCAATACGATTCCTCGTACAATTTGTTTCATCATAAAACCTCCTGTCGTATTTTCCTTAATGATTTTACTTCGAGAATCGAAATATATATACACCATTCTCATTTTGGTGGCATGATTCCTTTGAAAAAGACATAAACAGGAGGGATTGGCTATGATTTCGACAAGAAAAAACATGCGGTCTTTATTAATCAGGTAGTTGGTAGCAGGAATTTATACGGATAAAAGTTCGTGTCTTAACACATTTCTAAAAAAGTGTGGAAAGGCTGGGTCAATTATTTTTATCAGTATCTAGCTCCGTATATGGGGTTTCATGCCTGTATCCTCACGTATTTCAATTTAATCGCAAGGTCGATTGGAAACCTTTCCTTCAAGTAAATCGTCATTAAGAGTGTACTATTTTTTGGGATGTGTCCAACGAGCCGTGTTCAAACTGGAAAATACTTTCGATTAATGCCGAGATCGACCGTTTGTGGTATAATTCATTGTCAGTATTACCTTTGAGTTAACTGCAAAAGTGGATGTTATGACTTTATACCGTCTTTTTCAAGCATCCGTTTTCGAATACTTCTACCTATAAAGTAATGGTGGTGTTTAAATGGCTTCACGAATCGACCGCAGAAAGCAAAAAAGCGGAAAACGAAAAGTACTTAAACGTACTCTTATGATTATATCGGTCTTATTTTTTTCACTAGTAGGATATGTTGGTTGGCAATACTATTCAGGTCTGAATCAGGCAAAGCCCTCAAAAGCATTGGAAACGGACTATGAATTCAATGCTCCTGAACAAAAGGTTGAGGGGAAATACAATGTTTTGATGTTAGGTGTCGATGCCCGGGAAGGTGAGGAACACTCCCGTACGGATACGATCATGATTGCCCAGTATGACACGGATACAGAAAAAGCTAAACTCGTTTCGATCATGCGTGATTCTTACGTAGAAATTCCAGGCTACGGGATGAACAAGATCAATGCTGCCTTCTTCCATGGCGGCCCTGAGCTTTTACGGAAGACGATCAAACAAAACTTCGGCGTAGACGTGCACTATTATGCAATTGTCGACTTTAAAGGATTTGAGCAAATTGTCGATACGATCGCTCCGAATGGGATTGAGATCGATGTCGAAAAGCACATGTCCTACAATATCGGGGTCTCTCTTGAACCAGGCCTACAGAGGCTGAATGGCAAGGAATTGCTTGGGTATGCAAGGTTCCGTCACGATTTACGTGGTGATTTTACAAGGGTAGAACGCCAGCAAAAGGTTATCTCGAAGGTTAAGGACGAATTTACAAGCCTTTACGGAGTTTCTAAGCTTCCGAAGGTAATTGGAACGGTCCAACCGTATATTGATACAAACATGAAGACATGGACTGCAATCGGCATTGCGAAGGACATCATGTTGAATAAAGGTGACATCGAAACGATGAAAATCCCTGTCAAAAATGGATTTTCAGAAACCTCTGTTCCAAGAGCAGGGGCGATCCTCCAGCTTGATTTTGAGGAAAACAGCCAGGCATTGCAAGAGTTTTTAGGTGCAAAGACTTCGCAATACACGAGCAATGCAGGTGCCAATGAAGCTGCAGAACAAAATAATTAGAAACGATGAAAGAGAGCTACCCGCTCGGGGTGGCTCTCTTTGTATGGGGATGATTTCTTATGGATTTTTACGAAAGGAAAAAGAAATTCAGGTTTAAATCTCATAATTGCGGGAAAGATGATATGATGTATACATATGCTAAATACATAATAGAAACTGGTCATCATGCTTAAAAAACGGGTCCAAAAAACTTCAGATTTGTAGAGCCTTAAAGTTTGACCTATATTGACCTATTGAGTAAGATGAAATTAAGCCGTAAAGCACTTATGGAAAAAGGAGGATTTATGAAATGAACTTAATCCCAACAGTAATTGAACAAACGAACCGCGGGGAACGTGCCTATGATATATATTCCCGCCTGTTAAAAGACCGCATCATCATGCTTGGTAGCGCAATTGATGACAACGTAGCGAACTCGATTGTTGCTCAGCTATTATTCCTTGCTGCTGAAGATCCTGAGAAGGACATTTCCCTATACATCAACAGTCCAGGTGGCTCGATCACTGCGGGAATGGCGATCTTTGACACAATGCAATTCATCAAGCCGAAGGTAAGCACGATCTGTATCGGAATGGCTGCTTCTATGGGAGCGTTTCTACTGACTGCAGGTGAGCCTGGCAAGCGTTATGCATTGCCGAACAGTGAGGTCATGATTCACCAACCACTTGGCGGAACACAAGGTCAAGCTTCGGATATCGAAATTCATGCACGCCGTATCATCGAAATGCGTGAAAAGATCAACAAAATCATTTCTGAACGTTCTGGACAGCCGATCGATGTGGTTGAACGAGACACTGACCGCGACAACTTCATGAGTGCCGAACGAGCGAAGGAATATGGCTTGATCGATGATGTTCTTCAACAACCTACAGATGTAAAAGCTAAGTAGCATAATACGTTACAAAATAAGAACAAAGGCTGACTCAGTCGTTGTGACCCTTCATTTTACTAGACGGATCATTGATTTCCCGTCTTTAAAATAGAAGAAGCACAACCCGAGTCAGCCTTTTTTTTACACGTTAAGAAAGCATAAAGTACTTTCTATAGTATAAGCGCAAGGGTCTTTAGGTCATCCTTTAGGGCTAAGGCTTGGCGCTAGCCAAGTTTTCTTTATCGCTGGAATTGCTTCTCGATCGTTTTTCACTTGCAAAAAATCATTCACCATGCGGTCGCCTCCTTCCACGTTCGCACATAAACTAGTGGAAGAAAGGAGGTTTCAAAGGTGAAGATCGCATTATTGCTTATCCTGATTGCACTGCTTACCATACCTGTTTTGGATTTAACTACTGATCTGGAAACACATGAAAATGGGGAACAATCGCCTAATGAACAGCATTCAGATGATGGAGGAACGGTAGATACCGATAGCTCAAATTTAGATGGAGAAAGTGACGACAGCGACGACCCTCAATCGGATGGGAAAACAGACCCGACCAACATTGAAAATGAAGCTTTTAAAATCACGTCCCCGTTACCTAATCAAAAGGTTTCCGATTCGTTTATCTTTAAAGGAGAGGCGAGGGTTTTCGAGGCAAACTTCCAATACGAGCTTTTAGATGGGGAAACAGTACTCGAACATGGAATTGTTACCGCATCCGAAGGCGCACCTGGATGGGGTTCATTTGAGAAGGACATCCAATTGTCCAGCAAACCTGAAGGACCTCTCGTTTTAAAAGTGTTTGTCGATAGTCCAAAAGACGGCTCAGAAATCAATGTTCTTAAAATCCCTCTCAAAACGGACTAATCGGAAATCAGGCATGAAAAAACAGAGCTGACGCAGCGATTCACTCTTGACCATCCACTTTCAAGGGGGGAGGGGTAAGGAGTAACGATCAAGAAACCTTTGCGTCAGCTCTTTCTATCCATCTATTTTAAGTTAAGCGGATCTGCGCACGTTGATCAAACGTAATCCATTATCAATCCATTTCGATAAGTTCAATTTCGTTTTCAAAACTTCTAAGTCATTTAATAGCTGTTGCCTCGTTGTCGGAAGTAACGGCTTTGACGTTAATACCTCCACAATTTCCAAACGTAGCATCCAATCCTCAGGAAAGCTCTCAAGCTCTGAAACAACCTCTTTTATCGTTACGATGATCTCCTGCGGCGTCTTTTCCTCTTCACGAAGATCTCGAATCTGGCCGTACAGTTTTTCTAAACGCGTTTGAGGTTTGTGCTCGGTTTGGACGTTGGTTGCTCTTTCTATTTCGGTACCAAAGAAATGTTCACTGTCAGCTGCACCAGCAAACACAGAAGTAATTCGCTCTCCAACAGCCATGTCAAAACTACCCTGATCGGTTTCAAATATAATCTGATTTTTCCACGTGATCTTTGCGTGAGCGATGCGAAGCAGTACGACCTTTTTATTGTTTCGAACTATCTCTTCCAACACACCTTCTACAGTAATGCCGGATTTGAATGTCAGGGTGAATGGTTTATGCATGTGAATTCCGTGATTCAGAAAATCTTCTTCACTCCAATCCTCAAGAGCCAGCTCTGAGTCTAGCAATCTTCCAACCGGAGAACCGAAGCCTTCTCTATGATCCTCTTTTCCGTGACCTCCGATTACCTGATCTTCGATTGATAAAGCGGTCGGGCCATTCGTATTCATGTAGATGGCTTCCCCGTTTTCGTCTCGTATCAGATTTTCAAAAGTACCGGTAACCTGAAGTCCGGAGCTGTATACCGCTGTGGCAGTATTTGCCGATCGTACCGCTTTCTCAAGGCTTTCTGTTCCTCCTGCCTTGAATGCCATTGTTTCAGCAAACTTCTCCACCGCTTCAGTCAGCTGGTCAAAATCGCGGCAAACAAAGAGCTGAGGCTGCTGTGTCGTAATATCGAAGCCAGTGTTGATTGCGGTTTCCAAGTCGAACGGCACTTTTTTCACCTCGTCCGATAGACTGTTCACACCTTCACCGATCGAGGAAAGCAGCCCGGACCCGTAAAGAACAGGGTGATCCACCGTTCCAATCATCCCGAACTCGACCGTCCACCAGTACAGGCGTGAGATCTGTTCAGCTTCCGACACCTCTTGAACACCCTCCTGCTTGATTTGGAGATTTGCTCGTGCTGCTTCGACTTCCACTTCTGTAGCGGAACCATCCTCAAGTAAAGCAGAAAGGGTCCGAATCGCATCAAACACCTCGTGTTCCTCTTTTGTAGCGAGTGCTTTGGATCCAATCTCACCAAACCGTTTTACAAATTGGGCATATTGTTCGTCACATAAAATGGGAGCATGCCCAGCGGCCTCGTGTATGATGTCAGGTGCAGGTGTGTAGTCAATGTTTTCAAGCTTTCGGATTTCAGTAGCGATCGGCAAGTAACCGTGCGCCTGGAAATCAAAAAAGGCGACAGCAGGAATGAACCCATCGATTGTAACTGCGCCCCACCCGAATGGTTGAAGGCGTTCATTCATTTCCTCAATTTTTGGAATCGAATCGATATGGATCCCAGAGGAAACGAGACCATTCGTATAAGCTCCATGGGCAACATCCTTCAAGAAGTTGTGGTTCTGACGCATGACATACCGCCAAACGGCATGGTCGATCGGGCTATATTTTTGATAATCTTGCTCCACCACATATTTTCTTAAGTGCGCAGGTAACGGTCTTGGACTCATTTTTCAGCTCTCCTTTTCTTTTGTAAAATAAAAAAATCCTCATCCTCTTAGTATGTGTTTGATAAACACCATACTAGGGACGAAGAGTTTCCGCGGTACCACCCTAATTGATGAACGATTTGTTCATCCACTCGTAAAAACAGCCTGTTTTGGTTGCAATGTAATTCACATCGACTACTGCCTGAACTTCCACCAAACGTCCAGTCTCTATATGCTGCCTATAGTCATGCTACTGCTTTTGCAAGGCTATTTTATATTCACCTTTTATACTAACACGCTTAAACGCTTTTAAGTACTAAAGTTATTAATAAAAACTATACACAATGATTTTGCCGGCGTCAAGAACTTTTTTAAAATAAGGGGAAATTGTGTAGCTGCCTATTGAATAAGTCCTCGTAGATATAAGTCCGACTAAAAACAGGACTTCAGAAAAATTCTTGGGTTATGTAACGTAAATATACCAGAAATCCTTCATCTAGATAGGTTTCTCAGGCGTTTAAATTGGCTTATTCTCTAGTTGGGTTCGCCTTCTTTCGTACCGATTCTTTCTAAGTCTTCCAAGGCGTCTTGAAGTGCCAATAATTCATAAATGATCGTCAGTCGCTGCGAAATATGCCTTTTTGTAGTGGATTCGTCTGTTCGTTCACGACGTCCTTGCTCGTGTAAAAACAAAAGATCGAGACATCCGATCAGTTCAAAGTGGTCTTCACTCATTTTATGATCCGGATCCTGTAAAACTGCTGCTACTGAGTCAGCAGCTTTCGAGACGATTACAACATTTTCAGAAGACAATTTAGTCTTTTCTATATCAAGAGAGAGCAAATTTCCAAAATGATAGAGAATCTTTTGGAAATACTCCAGCTTTTTTACAAGTATTCCGAATTCACGTATCTCACTAAGATTGTGTCGTCGGTACTTCCATTCCTCTCGCTGAAATTGGGCAAGATTGAAAGAACGTTCCATATCCTTACTTAGACGTTGGTACTCCAGCTGTAACTGGCGGGGACTTGCACCTTCCACGAACCTGGTCAGGATACCACCGGACCGCTCATACAATTTATTTACTTGTTCTTGCACCATATCCATGTAATGAGGTGGGAGAATCATAAAATTAATGATTGTCGATACACCTAATCCGATCAACGTCGTTAACAGCCTTACAAAAAAAGAAGATACAAAATGTTCTTCGGTTTCCGCAATCATAGCTACGGAAGTTAATGTCGCGACTAACATACCCGCATCTAGACGGAGTTTATGACAAACAGCAAGTGTCAAGGTAGCTGCCAACGCATATGCCAGGGCTGATTGGCCAAGAAAGGATTCAAAGAACATAGCAAACCCGGCACCAATAGTAGCTGCCGGAAATCGTATCAATCCTTTTTTAATGGAGTCTGAAGCTGTTGGTTCAACCGTAACTATTGCTGTAATAACTGCAAATAACACGGGTAAATGAAATAAATTGCAAATCAATGCTGTTATGAAGGCAGCAAGTCCTGTTTTCAGTACCCTACTGCCAATCCATTTTTTTATCGTTAATTTTTTCACGCAACATCATCCTGAACAAAGATTCATTAATCTACTCCTTTATTGTACCAATTGGTCTATAGTAATACTACCGGGCTTCTAACTCTATTTTAAAAAGGAATATTCAATGAGTACTTCACTCAAGAAAGACGTTTTTATGGCTAAACCAATCAACGAACTCTTCTATTTTCACTTCGGAATCTATGTTAATTCCAATCGAATTTTGTTACGGGAAGGATCCTCTGTCCAAATACCGCCGTTTTCCTCGATAATTGGCACATTGATTTTCTCTAACCGTGTTATAACTAAGTTTCGCGCTTCCTCAGTTGGCAGGATGATCGAGAACCAATTCATCCGAATATGATTCTCGTCTGGAGCCGGCGAACCTTTACCGTTCCACGTATTCAGCCCGATATGATGATGATAGCCCCCAGTCGAAACGAACAACGCTTGCTGACGGAACGGAATCGTAATATCGAAACCTAATCCATCACAGTAAAAGGCTTTCGCCTCCTCTAGGTCAGCAACATGCAAATGAATATGGCCCATCACCGTTTGATTGGGAAGCCCGTTCCACTCCTTCTCTAGACCGGCCCGAACAATAGAATCAATATCTAGCGGATCACTGACAAGCGGAAACTCTCCATTTTCCTTGACCCACTCCGATTCTGGACGATCGGCATACAGCTCGATGCCGTGTCCATCAGGGTCTGAAAGGTAAAATGCCTCACTGAAAAGATGGTCAGAAGCGCCTTGAAGCGGGTAGCCTGTTTCACCGATATGACGGATCATTGTTCCTAAATCACCACGAGTCGGTAGTAGGATAGCAAAATGAAACAGACCGGTTGTGCGCGGTTGTTTCGGCAATACGTGATCCGGTTGTTCGATTGTTATAAGCGGTGTTTTCGAATCCGCAGTAAGAACCGCACCCCTCTCACTATGTTCAAGCACCTTAAATCCAAGTGTTTCTGTATAAAAGGATAACGAACGTTCGAAATCCGAGACCGTTAAATGAATTTGTCCGGTATACGTATTTGGTGATTGGTGAAAGTTCATTTGTAACAACTCCTCTAGCTTTTCACTTACTTTTATAAAGTAACTTTTAATTTATTATATTACGATCTATTGATTAAATCAACCTTAATGATCCTTCCGGTTTATTCCATTCAGGACATATTCTTTCCGAAAATTAAGGGATTGAGGCTTGCAAATCACTATTTTTCGGAGACATTCTCCTATAGTTTAGGGGGTTGTTTCCCGCAAATCGTTTTTCCAGGACTCGTTTTCCTAAAATCTAGGAGGTTGTGTCCTGCAAATCGTGTTTCCAGGACTCATTCTCCTAAAACCTAGGAGGTTGTGTCCCGCAAATCGCTTTTCCAGGACTCATTCTCCTAAAACCTAGGAGGTTGTGTCCCGCAAATCGTTTTTTCAGGACTCATTCTCCTAAAATCTAGGGGGTGTGTCCCGCAAATCGCTTTTCCAGGACTCATTCTCCTAAAATCTAGGGGGTGTGTCCCGCAAATCGCTTTTCCAGGACTCGTTCTCCTAAAATCTAGGAGGTTGTGTCCTGCAAATCGTGTTTCCAGGACTCATTCTCCTAAAATCTAGGGGGTGTGTCCCGCAAATCATTTTTCTGGGACTCGTTTTCCTAAAACCTAGGAGGTTGTGTCCCGCAAATCGCTTTTTCTGGACACTTACTCCCTAATTCCATGCGCACTTGTCCAGATTACCTCTTTTTCTGGACATTTCACCGTAAAAGTTGAATGAGATTGTCCAGAGAACACCTTTTTCCACAGGCGCACTCCTCCCTCAAAGACACAAGGATGCACCCGCCAAAACAACAAAAAACACTACCCGATCTTAATCTTCGGGCAGTGTTTATGTACTTATTCCGCTTTTGAAATATAATCTTTGAGTGCGTGGAGTGCTTCCTCTTCGTCTTTCCCATCTGTAATGATTGTCACTGTTGAACCTGAGCCAATTGCAAGACTCATAATCCCCATAATGCTCTTTGCATTCACCTTTTTACCGTCCTTTTCTAAGAAAACATCGGCGTTAAAACGATTTGCCTCTTGCACGAAAAGCGCCGCAGGACGAGCCTGCAATCCGGTTTTCAATTCAACCGTCAGTTCTTTTTCCAACAATTGACCATTCCTCCTTATATGTTCGTTCAAAAAGGTTGATGAGGTACCCCGTACACTGCTACAAACTCATCCGAGACCGTCGATACATACTTTTTTGAACACCATCATTAATCCCACTTAGTTAATCTATATATCGGAACATTATAAAAAATGTGTAGAGAACTTTTCAGAGCAAAAGAAAGCGCTATCTTCTATGTGTAAAAAAATGAGGCTAACCCAGATTGTCCCATCAGGTCGTTCCGTTAGCCCTCTTCTTCAAATGGTGCTGAATCACATTGCAGCAAACCGTAAAACTCGTCTTTACACGCGGCCTGAACGAATTTTATTCGCGAGTTCATCGAGCTTACGGAGCCGGTGATTAATGCCCGACTTACTGATTGGGCCCGTCGAAACGAGATCCCCTAGCTCCTGCAATGAAACATCCGCGTATTTGACGCGAAGCTCTGCAATTTCACGAAGCTTATCCGGTAACTTTTCAAGTCCAAGCTCCCGTTCGATCAAACGGATATTCTCAACCTGACGCATCGCTGCCCCGACCGTTTTGTTCAAATTGGCGGTTTCACAGTTTACCAGTCGGTTGACGGAATTTCGCAAATCCTTCATGATCCGTACGTCCTCAAAATAGAGTAGAGCGGTATGGGCACCTATCAAGGTGAGAAAATCTGAAATTTTCTCTCCTTCTTTTAAATAGATGATGTAGCCCTTTTTCCGTTCTAGCATACGAGCATTCATGCCAAACGAATTAATCAAATTACACAACGATTCCGTATGTTCTTCATACATCGAAAAAATTTCTAGATGATAAGAAGTTTCGGGATGATTGAGTGAACCTCCTGCAAGAAATGCTCCTCGAAGATAAGATCGCTTACAACAGCTCTTTTTCGTCAGTGCTTTCGAAAGCGTCCGCTTGAATGTGAAGCCCTCGCCCATAATATCTAATTCGTCCAATAGGGTCCTGGTATCCTGCTTGATCCGGACAATATAGACATTATTTTTTTTCAGTCGCATTTTTTTCCGAACGAGCAATTCTGCCGGGTACGAATACAGCTGTTTAATCAACGTGTAGATTCGTCTTGCGATCGCCGCATTTTCAGTCGGTATATCTAGAATCAATTCCCGGTTCGCGAGTGAAATGGAACCATTCATCCGGATCAGTGCCGCGAGTTCCGCTTTTGAACAGCATTTTTTTACTTCTAGCTTGGTTAACTCTTTTTTTGTCTCTGATGCAAACGACACGACTTACACCCCTCTTTCGTTTATGCCCGAGGGTTCTAATCGGATACTAGATCAAGGATCAGCTCGGAAACACGTTTAGCATCGTGCCTTATTAACGAATCATTATATTGAACTATTTTATCACTGATGACGTCAAATCCAAAAGATTTTAACCTCTCTTCATCAAACTGTACAGGTTCTCCGCCTTCAGATTTATATTTTTCCAGCACCTTTTCAGGCACGTTAGCATTATTGACAATAATCGTATCAATAATCTGCTGACCTGTATGAGTAACTAAAATATTGACATGATCAGCGGCAGTAAAATGATCGGTTTCACCAGGCTGCGTCATTACGTTACAAATGTAGACCTTTTTCGCTTTCGACTTTTTGATTTCATCCGTAATGCCTGGTACGAGCAGGCTTGGTAGAATGCTCGTATACAAGCTCCCTGGCCCGATCAGGATCAGATCCGCTCTTTTTATCGCGCGCAGGCTTTCCGAGAGCGGTTTTACCGTGTCTGGAGTCAGGTATACCCGAACGATTTTTTTACCCGTATGTGGAATTTTCGATTCACCCGACACAATCGTCCCGTCGTTCAACTGGGCATTTAAAACAACGCTATGATCGGAAGCCGGCAGCACCCGACCACGTACATTCAATACCTTTGACAGCTCACGAATTCCCGTTACAAAGTTGCCGGTAATATCCGACATTGCAGCCAGTAACAGATTTCCAAGGGAATGTCCAGACAACCCGTTCCCGTTCCTAAAACGGTGCTGAAACAGCTGTTCAACAAGGGGTTCGACCTCGGACAATGCAGCTAAAACATTCCGGATATCACCTGGGGGCAGGATATCGAGCTCCTCCCTCAGCCTCCCGGAACTCCCGCCATCATCGGCAACGGTCACAATTGCCGTGATATCGACAGGGAACTTTTTCAAGCCTCTCAGTAAAACAGATAAGCCCGTTCCACCACCGAATACAACGACGTTAGGCCTTCGATTTGACATTATACGTTCTCTTTGCATCTTTTTCGATATCGCGATGGCTGCTATGGACGCGATAATCTTTACCTAAATAATCCTTCAAATGTTCAGCAAGCGTGACAGACCGGTGTTTTCCGCCTGTACACCCAACCGCTATGACGAGCTGGCTTTTTCCCTCTCGCTTATAATGCGGAATGATGAAGTCGAGCAGTCCCGTCAGTTTTTCGATGAACTTCTGGGTTTCCGACCATTTTAAAACATAGGAGGACACTTCTTCTTCAAGGCCTGTTTTTGGCCGCATGTGTTCAATATAATGCGGATTCGGTAAAAAACGGACGTCAAATACGAGGTCCGCATCAATCGGCATGCCATATTTGAACCCGAACGACAGGACGTTCACTGTAAAAGGGTGAGCTTCATTTGACGAATACCGCTCGATGATCCGTTCCCGAAGCTGTAATGGTTTTAAATCCGTCGTATCGAGTATATTCTGTGCTCTCCCCTTCAGCTCCTCAAGCATTTCCCGCTCAACCTTGATGCCATCAAGTGGAAGGCCATTTGCTGCAAGTGGGTGAGAACGGCGTGTTTCTTTATATCGTCGGACGAGTGTTGTATCCTTCGCATCTAAAAATAAGATCTGTGGTTTTACAGATGTACTGTCAGTCATCAAGTCGATCGTCTCAAAAAGCTGATCGAAGAATTCACGTCCACGGAGGTCCATGACAAGTGCAACCTTTTTAAGCTTCCCGCCGGATTCCTCCATAAGCTCGACAAATTTAGGCAAAAGCGCAGGTGGTAAGTTGTCGACGCAAAAGAAACCAAGATCCTCAAAGCTTTGCATGGCAACCGTTTTTCCCGCACCGGACATTCCTGTGATGATGACCATCTGAAATTCATTCTGTTCCATCTAACATCCCTCGCTTTCGTCTTTAGTCTATCTTTATTAGGCGAACTTTTATTAGCCCACTTCTTTAGGAAGGATCCAATCGATAACTAAGCAATTCAAACTCTGGTGTATACGTAAATGTTCCGATGATCATACCGCTTCCTGTCACCATATAATCAAGGATATGGTGATCACCAGGAGCCATCGGCAACGTGGCAATCTCTTCTTTCGGTTTCCAGGCGAGCTTTCCCTCATCCGATTCGGTGAGCAGCTCCCCTTCGGATTCAGTAGCATAAAAGGTGAACATCATCCATTCTTGAACGATTTGATCACCATCTTTAATGATGAAATTAAAGACACCCTTTAATTTTGGATTTAACAAATACAACCCGGTTTCTTCACGGTACTCTCGAACAACAGAATCCTTGATCGTTTCTTCTGATTCCATTTTCCCGCCAGGCGCAACCCACCAACCTCTCCTCGGTTTTTGGAGCAATACGACCTGGTTATCCTTTTCGAGTACACAATTTGTAACTCGTTGCACGTGAATCACCTCTTTCTATCATTATACTATGTATCAAAGCCCATCAACAAACACATATCCATGAAAAATGGAATGAACCCACATCATACCTTTTCTCTATAAAGGGGTTGCATCCTCTATAAATAACAATATTGAGGTGCTTCGGCGAACCTAAAGCCTTTTGGTATAAAAAACTCGACTTCCACCTACACAATCCCACTAAAAATGCACAAAAAAATAGCACGGAAACGATTGTTCCGTGCACAAAGATAAGAAATTTATTAAAAGGGGGTCAATTTCTTAATTGTATAATAACTTATCAATATTTCACCTCTGTTACAATCCCATTAAGACAGAATTACGTTTTCAAAAAGTCAAGCTTTTTTCAAACTATTACCATCCCTAGCTCCAAAGGTGCACACTTTTAAAAATGTCGACCCAGCAAAGAAAACTCGGCCGGGCCAAGCCTCCAGTTAATTTTTAATGCTTAGTTTTTCCATTAACGATTCCACGTAATGTTGTGCGCTTTGTGCAGCAATGCTTCCATCTCCTGTAGCGGTAACGATTTGACGAAGGGTTTTTTCACGGATATCGCCCGCTGCAAAAATGCCAGGGATCTTGGTTTCCATTTCTGAGTTTGTTTCTACATAGCCATTTTCATTTGTAATTCCAAGGTTTTTCACAGCTGCATTCAATGGCAGCATCCCGATGTAAATGAATATACCATCCGCTTTGAACTCTTGTTCCTCACCGTTTTGCGTATTGACAAGCGTGACACTTCCAACCTTGTTGTTTTCCGCATTGACCTCTTTGACCGTATGGTTCCAAATAAAGTCGATTTTTTCATTATCAAATGCGCGATCTTGTAAAATTTTCTGTGCGCGAAGCTTATCCCGGCGGTGTACGATCGTAACCTTCGACGCAAATCTCGTCAGGTATACGCCTTCTTCAACCGCAGAATCTCCGCCTCCAACAACGACAAGCTCTTTTTCTTTAAAAAAGGCTCCGTCACAAACTGCGCAATAGGAAACACCGCGTCCGCTCAATTCCTTTTCACCTGGAATGCCAAGCTTTTTGTACTCAGCACCTGTTCCGATAATGATCGAACGAGCCTTATATTCCTTACCGCCACCGACAAGAACCCGTTTATATTCCTCGCCGTCGACAATTTCCTTCACATCGCCATATGCATATTCCGCACCGAACTTCTTCGCATGTTCGAACATTTTATTCGACAAATCCGGTCCTAGAATATGGTCATACCCTGGGTAGTTTTCGACATCCTCCGTGTTCGCCATTTGACCACCCGGAATTCCACGCTCGATCATCAATGTGCTTAAATTTGCACGTGACGTATATACAGCTGCTGTCAATCCCGCAGGACCTGCACCAGCAATAATCACATCATAAATGGTTTCTTCACTCATGCTCTCCACTCCTTAATCTATAAAATCAATTCCAATTTTCCCTATCGTTAGTTTTAACGAATCTTATTTTTTATATTAGAGGGCGTCGTGAATTGTCGACTTGTGAACCTCTACTTATAGTATCGTATTAAATGAAGCTTGTTTAAGTCTAATAAAATGCTCAAAAGATAGCGCAGATATACTTTTTTCCATATTTATAAAGAAAACTCGGCGATTGCCGAGCCTTTAGGTGAAATCAGAGTCGTAGTTGCCCTTATGCTGATAGAAAGTATTTATGCTTTCTCGTGCAAAAAAACACCCTCTCAAAAAGGAAGAGAAGGATGGATCATTCAAGGTATTGGAATTATTTTTTCTTTGCAATTTCTTTTCGATTAGGAGCTAACGGTGGCTGTTCTAACCATTTATTTTTTACCATGAGATTAAACCATTTTTTAGTGACTGTTAGATTTTTTAAAATGACACTTTCATAAGTCGTTACAAGGTCTGTTCGCATGGCTGATGCTAAACCTGCCCCGTTATACATTTGTGCAGCTTGGTACAAGAAACCGATATGATACAACATCAGCTTATCGGAAAAAGGAGAGTCGGTTGAGGTTGTAACTTCAGTCTCCCACGATTTAGGAACTGGTAAATTATCCTTGTTCATTATTTTTGATAAGGATTGGATTTGACCATCAGCCGTTTTCTCGGAATCCTCTAAAAACTTTCTTACTTCTTTTGATTGAGCGACCTGACTGAACCCAATAGATAGGGTTTTAGCCATGATGCCCTTTTTAAGGTTGAAAGATATACTTATGATTTCCGGTGCTGCTAACTGTCGTCCTTTTCCGAAAAATCCATCCGTGAAGTCCTTGCTAGAAACAAATTCAGGGTTTTTAGCTGGATAAAAATAAGGATCTCTTTGAAAGCTTCCTTTCTCAAGTAATAAATCGATCGTTTGATGATACATTCTTTTCGCAGCATTATCAGTTGAATCGTAAAAAAACCGTAAATCTTCTCGAACCGAAACACCTAATGAAGTGGTATGACCTAACAAACCATGTAAAGTCATGATATGTAAATAATTCAGGCAAAAGATGTCTGTGAACAATCTTTTTGTTCCTTTATTGAGATCAGATTCAGTAAATCCGATTGGAACTGGAAATCCCTCATTCTCAAGGAATGTTACGATTTGTTTCTTTTGTTGTCCAAATGTTTTGATCGCATCCTCAAAAATTATTTTTATTTCTTCGTCATCAATAATAGAGTACATATATCTATTTACTACATCTGTCATTGTTCCGTTTACATACTGTCCCCACAATGTTCCTATTTCGGAAGATGTCAGTTTTAATTTCTCTTTATCCACAACAATCACCTCTTGAGTATTCTTTACCAATCCGTATAAGTATATAAGAACCTATTGAAACTTTTAGGAGGGGTATCGTACTTGAAATGATTGTATGAACTTTAGTGGCTGCTTCTTTGTTCTTTTAACGTGAAAACAACAATAATATCAATTAAGACAGTAATAATATATTTTAATACGATAAATACCCTGTTATAATCAAATTAAAAATAAAAAGGAGAGATGCTTTTTATGAAACGAGAAACATTCTTTTTAAAATTCGTTGTTGTTCTTATGGGACTTCCTGTCCTTGCTTTATGTATCTTTTTGTTGCCTGGGTTATCGGAGTATGTGGCAGAGATAATTCCAGAATTATCATATATGAAATATCTCTTTTTAATCGGCATGTATGCAACAGCCATCGTGTTTTTCTTTGCTTTGTATCAGACTTTAAAACTTTTAACCTATATTGACAAGAACAAAGCGTTTTCGGAATTATCGGTTAGTGCCTTAAAGTTTATAAAATACTGTGCCATCACAATCAGTATCTTGTATATAGCGGAATTACCAATCATCTATCTCATAGCAGATGCAGACGACGCTCCAGGTGTCATGTTAATCGGATTGGTCATTACTTTTGCTTCAATGGTGATTGCTATCTTTGCCGCTGTTCTTCAAAAGCTATTAAAACATGCTATCGGTATAAAATCAGAAAATGATTTAACGGTCTGAGGTGAAAACAATGGCGATTATAATCAATATTGATGTGATGCTGGCAAAAAGAAAAATGAGCGTAACAGAACTTTCGGAGAGGGTTGGAATCACAATGGCTAACCTTTCTATATTGAAAAATGGAAAGGCAAAAGCGATTCGATTATCAACATTAGAGGCGATTTGTAAGGCTCTAGAATGTCAGCCTGGAGATGTTTTAGAATACAAAACTGACGAAGACCGTCAGGGATGATGCCAATCTTCAACTAACGCGGGATAGTTGTACAAGACCAATACTATAAGAAAACTTGACTAGCGCCAACCCTTAGTGTAGCCGATCGCACTAGTTGCACATATACTTGGGAGGTAAACTTTTCTCCAACGTCGGTAATTCTTCTTGCTGAAAAGTTATACTTCCTAACGTATAAAGTTAAAACGCTTGGGTTCTTTGAAATACCCAAGCGTTATTGTGTTCTGATTATTTTGTTATTGAAGTATCATTAACCTTTTTAACCTCGGAATAAAGGGATTTAAGTGTTTTTACGTATTTTTGGACGGTGGAAACCGATACACCGTACTGTTCAGCAATATCCCTTTGTGTCGTCACCGTCTTACCTTTTAAAATATCTGCAAGATACGAGATCGCACCTGACCAGGCATTTGTGTTCGTTAACATCTGGGCTTCATCTCTTGCTTCATGAAGGAGAAGATGCCACAATAAAGCCGTTTCTGCATCCAACTCGTCCCGACAAGCAATCAGATTTTCCAAAATTTCAAGACCCTTTCCCATTTCGACAGAAGGCTCATCATATTCTTGAAGACCTTCCTCGCCATGAACTTCAACCCTATCATCACCAAGCTCAAACAAAAGGGTGGCCGCAAGCTCTTTCATGACTCCAGATTCCTTAGGTTCCGCGCAAAAAGATTTTAGTGTCGTAAGTGCATTTTCATCCTTCCACTTTCGTAGCAACAACAGATGAGAAAGCTTATTTTTATGGATTGTACTTCTTAATTTTAAAATCCGTTCAGATAAATCATCCTGGTTTTGAAGCTGGCTAGTTGGGATGGTGTATTGATATTCGGCTTCCTCCGGTTCAAGGATCCCGTGCTTCAATTGCTCTAGATAAAAGGGAGCGACAGGACTTTCCGGGTCAAAGTCAATCAGCTTTTCCCAGCATTCCTGTGCCAATTCTTCTTTCCCCATTTTAAATGCAGAAACAGCCAGCCAGTGGAAAAACGGAGTGTTCCAGGCATGGCCGAACTTTTTTATCGAATAAAGCCACTTAAATGCAGCCTCATCCTCTCCAAGCAACGCAAACGTACTGCCGAGCTTGTAACGATGCTCTGGAGTAATCGGATGAATGGTACGAAGGAGACCTAGAAAACGTTCACATTCATTTTCTTGCCCTAATTGCTTATGAAAAAGGGCGATATTGCAGAGTGCATGGAGGTTTCCGGTGTTTTTGTCAAGCACATCATCAAGCACAATGAATGCCTCTTCGTACTCACCAAGATAAAAATGAGCGAGAGCCAAGTTGTTGTACGCAGCCCAAAATTCAGGATGCTCAAGAACCATTGTCTTTAGGATATCCCTTGCTTTTTTGAAATCGCCTTTTTCAAGAGAGCGACGTGCTTTTTCATGTTTGACAATCAATTTTTCTTCTGTTGCGTCATTTTCCGAGTCCTCGCCGTACTCTAGCTCGATCAATTCTAGAAGCTCTTCAATCTCGTCATAGAATTCTCCGTCCGGTTCGTGTTCCATGTATCGAACCGCTTCTCTTTCTGCCTCACGAAACATACCCAGATGTGCATAATTGTTTGCCATAAAATAATAGCATTCCGAAATATCGGGATCGATGTCACTGACGATGTATTCAAGTAAATCATTCGATTCAATAAAATCGCCAAGTTCTGCATGCGTCGCTGCTAGCTGGCATAAGTAAGTAGGGTCTTTCGGTTCTATTTCAACTGCACGTTCAAATAAGCGTTTTGCCTTATATAAATCCTTTTTTTGATAGGCTTTTAATCCTTTTCGAAAAAATTGCTCCCCGGTTCGAGCAAATGGAATTACATTTGCTCTTTGTTGCATAATGCTTTCGTTTACTTTCATTTACTACCCTCACCCGTTCTCTGAAACTCTCTTTCGAAAGTATAACATAGGAGAGTAAGGACGAACACAGGTAATTCATGTATGTACGTGGTGTTTCGGATAGCTCTTTGTTCCGTCGGTATTTTTCGAATTTACTAGCTGCCTCTTCATAAAATATCCAAATTAGGTGCAAAGTGGACACTCCACTTTTTTATTTTAGATTCGTACATGGGGCTCAAGAAATGTTCATTAATTGGATAGATTTACGGATGTAAATCCTCCTGTCACAGGTACTTAGTTGTTAATTACTATTAAAATACTCTGCGAAAATTGTAAGCGGACTATAGTCTGCATGCACCCGAGTTATGACAGAAATGCGCTATGGAATTTTGAATAATCACCTCTAAAGTTGGTGAATCATAGCTGATGATGCTATCTAAATACGATAATTCGACACGAAGTTCGACACCGTATTTTACCGGTTGGGTGGAATATAGAATGTATCTCCGTTTCGCAGTTTTTTCTTCACTTTCGCAGTTAATTTGGAGATTTCGCAGTTCCTTACACGGATCTCGTAGTTCCTCGCCCAAAGAGTATGCGTGAACATCCTCTGGTAGGCGTAGGAATCTCGTTTTCACGAGGAAATGCCTAAGTTTGACGCGGAATTTTGATTTTTCACACGGAACTAGGGGAGTTTGACGCGGAAATCTTATTTTTGACGCGAAAGTGCAGGAACTTGAAGCAGGAATCGGTTTCGAAGATATATCCGCCCCGTTTCACATCCTAAATTTTCCATATAAATTCGTTGATTTTTGAAATTTCGCCTCTGATTTCGTAATTAATCTTTAGATTTCCCAAAAACTTACGTTTTGCGAAATTTCACGCCCCAACTCACTCAACTTCATCAGCTTGTGCCTTGAATTTACAACTTCACCTATATAGGAAAAACCCGATTTGACTGGTCCCATCAATTCGGGTCTTCACTCTTTTTCATATGCCGTTGTTCGAGCACGGATAGAACATCATCAAGCGGTAGCTTTTGCTCCTTCAAAAGGACAAGCAAATGATAAATAAGGTCCGCTGACTCCCAGGATAACTCGTCTTTATCACGATTTTTCGCTGCGATAATGACTTCGGACGCCTCTTCGCCGACCTTCTTCAAAATTTTATCGATACCCTCTTCAAATAGATACGTTGTATAGGCATCTTTCGGTCGCTCCTTCTCACGCTCGGCAATCACCGATTCCAGCTGTGACAATATCGCAAACCTGTCCGAACGAGCTCCATCACTGACCTTCTTTTCCTCTATGATCGCTTTGCCTCCGCCGATTTTATCCCAGTCGTGCAGCACAGACCTGCCTTCGCCGATGTTTTCTCCAGACTCCAGCAATGATCCGCCAAAACAGCTATTGCTTCCCGTGTGACACGCGGGTCCGGATGGCTCCACGAGTGCGACCAACGCATCCTGATCACAGTCATAGCGCAAATCAACGATCCGCTGGGTGTTCCCAGACGTTTCTCCCTTGTGCCAAAGTTTCTGACGGGACCGGCTATAAAACCAAGTCTCCCGCGTTTCCAATGATTTTCCGAGCGACTCTTCATTCATGTAAGCTAGAGTCAGAACCTCTTTAGTCCCGACATCCTGAACGACACAAGGAATCAAGCCGCTCTCATCAAAGCGCAGTTCCTCTATTTTCATCGTATGTTCACCCCTCGTTCTATTAAAAACTCTTTCACAGCCGTAATCGACGTCTCTTTATAGTGAAAAATCGATGCTGCCAACGCCGCGTCAGCATCCGCCACTTTAAAAACCTCATAAAAATCATCAGCAGATCCGGCACCCCCTGACGCAATCACAGGCACGGTGACTGAATCGCGAACCGCCTTTGTCAGCTTTAAATGGAACCCGGATTTCCCGCCGTCCTGATCCATACTCGTCAACAGCAATTCTCCAGCCCCTCGCTTGACCGCTTCCTTCGCCCAGTCAATCACGTCCCAGTCCGTTGCACGTTGACCACCATTCGTGTAAACGCGCCACGACCGCATTTCCTTATCATAACGGGCATCAATCGCGACCACGATGCATTGGGAACCAAAATATTCGGAACCGATCGTAATGAGCTCGGGCTGTTTGACCGCTGCCGTGTTCAGCGACACTTTATCCGCTCCAGCCCGTAAAACCGCCTTGATGTCTTCAAGCGAGTTGATTCCGCCTCCTACCGTAAAAGGAATCGCAAGTGTTGCCGCAACCCGCTCAACTAGGCCGATAATGATGTTTCGACGTTCATTTGAAGCTGAAATATCGAGAAAAATCAGTTCGTCCGCACCTTGTTCATCGTACGCTTTTGCAAGCTCAATCGGATCGCCGGCATCCTTCAGTCCGACAAACTGAATGCCCTTCACGACCCGGCCATCCTTTACATCAAGACACGGAATGATCCGTTTTGTAATCATACTAACCAGTCACCTTCTCAAGTGCTTCTCGCAGCGTAAATTGCTTCGTATATAACGCTTTTCCGACGATCGCACCAATAATTCCGACATCACGGCTCTCAGCAAGTTTACCGACATCCTCCAAAGAGCTTACGCCACCAGATGCAATCACCTCCGCACCTGTCTCTGCGGCGATTTCCGTAATCGCGGACAGGTTCGGTCCTGTTAACGTCCCATCCCGAGAGATATCGGTAAAAATAAGCGTTTTTGCCCCGGCGTCCACAAGCTCCCTTGCCAGGTCTATCGCGGAGACTTCAGACGTATTCAACCAGCCCTCTGTCGCGACATATCCATCCCGCGCATCGAGACCAATCGCAATCCGATCTCCGTATGTTTGCAGCATTTGTTTCGTAAAATCGGGTCTGTTTACAGCGATGCTTCCAAGAATGACCCGATCAACTCCATTTTCGAGATAGTAGCGGATGTCCCTCTCTGAACGGATCCCTCCGCCAACCTGCACTTTCATCCCTAATTCAGCTGCGACCTGCAAGACGTATTTGTCATTTACTTTTCCTGCGGATTTCGCGCCGTCTAGATCGACCATATGAATCCATTTCGCACCTTCGCCCGCAAATCGTTGGGCCATTTCGAAAGGGGAGTCCCCATAAACCGTTTCCTGATCGTAGTCGCCCTGATAAAGGCGAACACATTTCCCGCCACGCATATCAATCGCTGGATATAGATCAAATCGCATCTCATGTCACCTCTCCCGTACGTAATTTGCAAAGTTTTTCAAAATCTTCAGACCAGCAACACTGCTTTTTTCAGGATGGAATTGCGCTCCGAAAATCGTGTCACTCCCGACAACCGCAGGAACTTCCTCATAGTAATCGGCCGTCGCCAACAGCACGTTTCTCTTGTCGGTTTTCACATAATACGAATGGACAAAGTACACGTGATTCGCCTGAAGGTCCGTTAATAATCGGGACGCAGGCTTTTTGATGATCAACTCATTCCATCCCATGTGCGGAACCTTATAATGCGCACCATCAACCGTCGTCCCTGAAAAACGAACGACCCGACCCGGCAACAATCCTAAGCCGGTTGTTATGCCGTTCTCCTCGCTCTCCTCAAATAAAAGCTGCATCCCGAGGCATATTCCGAGAATCGGCTTTCCCGCTTGGGCATTGCGGACGATATACTGATCCATCCCGCTTTCCTTCAACGCATGCATTGCGTCCTTAAACGCACCAACTCCTGGTAGGAGCAGTGCATCTACCTCGTCCAGCTCGCTTTTTTCACCTGATAAAATATGATCGATTTCGAGCCTTCGCAACGCATTCATGACCGAATGAAGATTTCCCATCCCGTAATCAATGATCCCGATCATCCTGCTACAGCATTCCTTTCGTCGATGGCACACCAGTCACACGTGGATCTAGCATTGTCGCTTCATCCAATGCCCTTCCGAGTGCTTTGAAAATCGCCTCGATCATATGGTGTGTATTTACCCCGTGATGGACAATAATATGCAAATTCATGCGTGACTCTAATGCAAGTTTCCATAAAAACTCGTGAACAAGCTCTGTATCGAACGTTCCAACCTTTTGCGAAGGAAAGGAAGCGTTGAACTCAAGGTGCGGCCGGTTGCTAAGATCGACAACGGCCTGCGCGAGTGCCTCATCCATCGGCACAAAGGCATTCCCGTAGCGGCGGATTCCCTGCTTATCACCAAGCGCCTCCTGCAGTGCTTGCCCGAGACAAATAGCAATATCCTCGGTCGTATGATGGTCGTCAATCTCCGTATCCCCTACCGCTTCAACAGAAAGGTTAAACAATCCATGGCGCGTAAAAAGATCAAGCATATGATTCAAAAATGGAACAGGGCACTGCATGCTTGCTGCACCGCTGCCATCGATTTGAAGCGTCAATGCTATACCGGTCTCATTCGTTTTTCGCTGAATAGTAGATGTTCGTTCCTGTGTCATAAGCTAATTGTCCTCCAATCGTTTATCAATCGCCCTCGCGTGAGCTTCAAGCCCCTCGAGCCGTGCGAGCTTACTGATTTTTCTTCCGTTATCGTAAAGTGCATCGGTACTATAATAGATGACACTCGTCTTCTTGATAAAATCATCGATGCCGAGCGGGCTTGAAAACCTTGCTGTGCCACTTGTCGGGAGCACGTGGTTCGGACCGGCAAAATAATCTCCGATAGGCTCTGCACTATTTTTCCCGATAAAAACAGCACCGGCATGCTTGATTTTTCCAAGCAATTCAAACGGCTCATCGGCGACGAGTTCCAGATGCTCTGGCGCCAGTTCGTTGATTGCATCCATCGCTTCATCCTCTGTTGTCACCACATAGATAACGCCATTGCTGATGACGGAAGCCTCGGCAATTTCTTTACGCGGCAAGCATTCCAACTGGCGGATCACCTCTTTAGACGTTTCCTTCGCCACTTTTGGAGAGATTGTAACGAGGACAGCCGATGCAAGCTGATCATGCTCTGCCTGGGATAATAGATCCGCAGCAAGAAGGACCGGGTCCGCCGTCTCGTCCGCGTAAATTACGATTTCACTCGGACCGGCGATCATATCGATGCCGACAAGCCCGAACACTTCCCGTTTCGCCAGTGCAACGTATATGTTTCCAGGGCCAACGATTTTGTCCACTGGCGGAATCGATTCGGTACCGTATGCAAATGCTCCGATCGCTTGAGCACCGCCTACCTTATAAATTTCAGTGACCCCGCCTTCGTTTGCCGCAACGAGGACACTTGCGGGCATCGAACCATCAGGGCGTGGCGGTGAAATGAGCGCGATCCGTTCGACTCCAGCAACCTTAGCAGGAAGGATGCCCATCAACACCGAGGAAGGATACTCCGCCGTTCCACCTGGCACATAGACACCGACAGAATCGAGTGGTGTCACCTTCTGACCAAGTACCGACCCGTCTTCCTTTGTCATCATCCACGATTGCTGGATTTGCTTTTCATGGTAAACTCGAATATTTTCAGCCGCTTCACGAATGATTTCAATCATATCCTCATCCAATGAATGATACGCTTGTTCAATTTCCTTCTCACTCACCTTAAGCGTGTCCAGCTTTGCACCATCAAATTTTTCCGTTAATTCAAATAAAACCTCGTCGCCCTCATTTTTGACGCGCTCCAAGATCGACTGGACCGTTTTCCGTTGCTCGTCTGTCCCATGATCCAATCTGCGCCGTATCTTTTCCCCATTGAGCGTCCGGACTTTCATGTGACCCTCTCCTTTTTTGCAATAACCTGTTCTAACCGTTCGACCATCTCATCGATCATCGCTGCCTTCATTCGGTAACTGACCGGGTTGACGATGAACCGCGACGTTATGTCGGTGATTTTTTCTGTTTCGATCAAACCGTTTTCCTTTAACGTCCTGCCCGTCGAGACGATGTCGACAATCCGGTCCGCCAACCCAATCAATGGTGCCAGCTCAATCGAACCGTTCAATTTGATGATTTCAACCTGCCTTCCTTGCGACCGGAAATAGGAGGACGCCACATTCGGATACTTGGTAGCGATTTTCGGAGCGACGGGATCGAGATCTGTACCCGGAAGCCCCGCAACAGCAAGGTGACAGTCGGATATGTGTAGATCAAGCACCTCATATACATCGCGTTTTTCCTCAAGCATGACATCCTTCCCGGCGATTCCGACATCGGCAACCCCATGCTCAACATACGTCGGGACGTCCATCGGCTTCGCAAGGATAAATCTCAGGTCCGCTTGTTCAATCTCAATGATCAGTTTACGAGATGCCTCAAATTCAGGTGGAAGGGGATAACCGGCTTCCCTCAGCAATTGAACCGCTTCTTCAAAAATCCGACCCTTAGGCATCGCGATCGTCAATGATTCAGTCATCGTTCCCTTCCTCCTTCCTCTTCCCGATCAAATAGGTGACACTTGAAAACGTTCCAGTGAATGCATCAATATCCGTAATTCCTTTTAGATCCTGTAAAACAACCCGTTCTCCACATTTCCTTTTATCGACCGAAAAAGCAATTGCTTCGTCTCGGTTTTCCTCGGTAAAAATAACGCAATGCACAAAGCCGTTGTTTTCTTGAGGCTGCAACGCTTCAAGTAAAGAATCAAGATGAATTCCGAATCCGGTCGCCTGGGCTTCGACATTGAATCGGGATAGCAACGTATCGTACCGCCCGCCATTACTGATTGGAAATCCAAGCTCCTGGGCATACCCCTCAAATACAACTCCAGTGTAATAGGTCATATGGCTGACCAGTGTTAAATCAAGCAGTACCACGTCCGTAGCTCCGTATGCCTTCAGGAGCTTCCGGAGTTGGTGCAGCTCTTCAATCGCTTCATAGCCAGGGGTTGATGAGATGAGCGCTTCCGCATGTTCGAGAATCGATGCGTCTCCCCGTAATTGTAAAAATTGCAACAACCTCTGTTGGTCAATCGATGACAACGGCAGCTGTTTGACGTGCTGGCGGTACCCGACATAATTTTTTTCATAGAGGTAGCGTTTCAGTTGTTCGACCCGTTCACCATTGCCGAGAATCTCCATAAACAAGGCATCCACATACCCAACATGGCCGACTGCGACTTGAAAATCGTTGAGGCCAGCATGCTGGAGCGTTTCGATCATGAGCGCGATCACCTCACCGTCCCCACTGACCGTCCCATCCCCAATCAATTCGACGCCAAATTGCTCGAATTCAGCGGGACGACCACCTTCCTGTTGTTGGGCTCGAAAAACATTGGCCGCATAAGCTAACCGCATCGGAAGCGGTTCATCCTTTAGACTGGATGCCGCAACCCGTGCAATCGGCGCCGTCATATCCGGCCTTAGCACGAGTGTCTTTCCTTCCTGGTCGAGAAGCTTGAAAAGCTGCTGTTCCAATGTGGCCGACGCTTCGCCCACGGTATCGTAGTATTCAACAGTCGGTGTTTGCATGAACCGGTATCCCCAATGACGGACTACTTGCTCCATAATCGATCGGACATCGGACTTGATTTCATATAAATCCGGCAGCGTATCACGCATACCGAGTGGTTTTTCAAACACTAACGGCTTCGACATCCCGCTCACTCCTCGGTATAAATTGTACTTTTTTTAAAAAATCTTATTTGCTTTAGTTCGCTAATTAACTACCATAGTAAAGACCTATTATGTAGTCTACCGATATGACCGAAACACGTCAATGAAAAAATTTTCCTGTATGTCATATGTTTACCCGTATTTCACAGAATTAATAGGATCGTTTACACAGAAACTTCTTATATTTTGGATAGGATTGATATAAAATGAAAATGTTAGCAAATAAAGGAATTGAAAGTGGGTCTTGTAATGTTCAATAAAATATTTTTCATTGCAATTTTGATCGGAGTTCCATTATCCGTCGCCGGCAATCTGATGCACTGGCCGCAAACAATCATGTTTATCGTTTTCTGTTCAACGATTGTTGCCCTCGCTGCCTATATGGGACGCGCAACGGAAAGCTTAGCGATCCATTCTGGCCCTCGAATCGGCGGACTGTTGAATGCCACATTCGGAAATGCAGTTGAACTTATCATTTCCATCTTCGCGTTAAAAGCAGGGTATATATCGATCGTTCTTGCCTCGTTGACAGGCTCTGTCCTCGGGAATCTGTTGCTCGTCGGCGGATTGTCCTTCTTTGTCGGAGGCCTAAAATATAAACAACAGAAATTCAATGTCCATGATGCACGACACAATTCCGCATTGCTCATGTTCGGGGTCGTCGTCGCCTTCGTTTTCCCTGAAATTTTTGCGATGAACCTTGATGAGGCGGAGGCACTTACTCTAAGCATTTGGGTATCAGGAATCTTAATTGTCCTCTATCTTTGTGCACTCTTGTTTAAGCTTGTCACACATCGAGGCGTTTACAGCCAAGAAGGTGGAGACGAGGACACACATGAGGAGGAAGAGGCTGAATGGAGCTTGAAACGTGCCATCACGATCCTAGCGCTTGCAACAGCAGCAGTAGCTTATGTGAGTGAAGCGCTTGTCCATACGTTTGAAGCCGTCGGTGAACAGTTCGGCTGGAGCGAGGTCTTTATCGGGGTGATCATTGTCGCAATCGTCGGTAATGCAGCGGAACACGCGTCGGCAATCATCATGGCCTTTAAAAATAAAATGGACATCGCAGTTGAAATCGCAGTCGGTTCAACGTTACAGATCGCCATGTTCGTTGCACCACTCCTCGTTTTGCTTTCGTTGCTTTTCCCAACACCGATGGCACTGGTCTTCACGATTCCGGAGCTCGTCAGTATGGTGCTTGCCGTCCTTTTGACGAACTCGATCGCAAACGATGGTGATACGAACTGGTTTGAAGGCGCCACCCTACTCGCCGCCTACTTCATCATGGGCGTCGGCTTCTACTTACTTTAAGTAGGACCCTCCATGACTCTACAGAAAGTATTAATCAGATAATTTTTTGAAAAAAATTATTCATTATGGACGGTTTCGAAGCGAAACATGAAATAACGATCAACCTGAGGCGGAGATCATGCAGCTCTACCTCAGGTTTTTTCATTTATGAGTAATTTTTCGAGTTTATGAGCGAAAATTAAAATTTTTTTAGGGTTTATGAGGAGCGTTTACATAATATGGAATAAAACCCGTGATTTTGCACATCTCTCTAATATAAAAGCCCCGATCAGACCAGTTCGAGCACGGTCAGATCGGGGCTTGCATTCTATTTATAAACCAAATTCACGTAACGGTGGACGAAGCGGCGAATTTCACGCTCCTGGAAGTAATAGTGGAACTGGCAACGGTGCACATTTTTAAAATAGCTGAAGTCTGTCTTCAAATATCGTTCGAGCTGTTTGCGATGAATATGTACGACCAGCTCATTGTTCTGAAACGGGACGACAATTTTCAAAATCGAGATATAATGCAGCTCCTTAAAAAGGTAGACGAGGTTATCAAGCAAAAGTTTACCGATTTTCATTTTCGAACCAAAATAATGATCATAGTCGTCAAGATAGTCCGGAGCTACGTGATCGATATTCTCAAACCGAACGACCGCTTCTTTACCGTTCCAGTAGGCATCCCTTATATAATCACTGCCACGAAGCCGTGATACAGCCGATAAAAAGAAAAAGCGGTCCTGTTGATCATTTTCTTTTTCCGATTGATTTCGGTTTGCATTCGGACGAATGAACGCATCACACATTCGGAACTCACCATTCATGTAGATCATTGACATTCTCTTTTTCTGATTCATTTGACACCCCACCTTTTACGTAAAAAAGCTTTTAAAGTATTTATCTATATATCGTCTATTTTCGACAATTGTTTACGCTTGTCCATTTGATCTTTCGTATAAATGACTTGCATCGGGTTTCCTCCGACAAAAGCCCCTGCAGGTACATCCTTATGGACAAGTGTCCCTGCTGAAACGACTGCACCATCGCCAATCGTAACACCGGGCAAAATCGTACTGTTCGCTCCGATCATCACTTCATCACCGATTATAACATCTCCGAGCCGATATTCATCAATTAAATATTCGTGCGCGAGAATTGTCGTATTGTAGCCGATGATTGAATTCCGACCGACTGAAATCCGCTCAGGAAACATGATATCGACCATGACCATCAACGCCACAGCCGTCTGTTCCCCAATATCCATCCGCAGAAACGTACGGTACAACCAATTTTTCACGGGGATAATCGGCGTATATCGTGCGATTTGGATCACAACGAAGTTTTTCAACACTTTTAAAAATGGAACCGTTTTGTAGATCTGCCAGAGTGCATTGCTTCCCTTAACAGGATAACGCTCGGTCTTCCTCATTACACGTCACTCCCAGAACCGTTAATAAGTCCGGCATTTCCTCGAGCATGAAATCAGGCTTGAAATCTGCTAGATACGACTTGCCTTTGATCGTCCAAGCAACGCCTGCTGTCAAGGTTCCCGCATTTTTTCCAGCCAAAATATCATACTTGCTATCTCCGACCATGACCGCAGCACCAATATCCGATTGAAGCTTGTCCAACGCTCGAAGTACAGGCTCAGGGTGAGGCTTCGCATTCTCGACATCATCCAACGTCACGATCGTCGTAAAATAGCTTGCCAAGCCTGTAATTTCGAGCCCTAGCTCAACTGAATCTCTCATTTTCGTCGTCACGATCCCGAGCTTGAACCCTTTTTCATGCAACGTTTTTACTGTTTCGGCCACACCTTTGAATGCGTGCACGTACTCTTCATGATGGGCAAGATTATGATCTTTATACGTTTTCACAAGCGCTTCAACCTGCTTTTCATCTACCGTTTTAAAACTATCGGCAAGAGGCTGGCCCATGAAAGGCAAAATATCCTCCCTCGTAAAACGGCCCGGATAATGATTCTCCAACGTATGCGTAAAGGAAGCGATGATCAGCTCATTCGTGTTGATCAACGTTCCATCCAAATCAAATAAAATCGTATCTATTTTCATAAAGAGGCTTCCTTTCGTTGTTCGATTGCTTTCTTTGAATCAATTCGGTTCCAAACAAATGCGACGATCATCGTTAACAGGATGGCCGTGACGAGGCGGATGATCAATAACGGCCAAACCGGAATGCCAAGCGGAATGAAGATCAGCGTATCCTCAACGACCGCATGACAGGAAACGAGAAAAATGAAGGCAAGATATAAATCCTTCTTCTTCACACCGTCCTCTTTTACCGCCTGCATCATCACACCCGCACCATATGCGAGCCCGATTGTAAGTCCAGCGGCAAGAGTCGTCGACGTGTTCTCCCTCATTCCGAGTGCCCTTGTGATTGGAGACATCCATCTCGAAAACACGCTCAGCCAACCCAAGTCCTTCATGATCTGGTTAAAAATCATCAGCGGAATCACGATTGCCGCCAGCTGGATAATACCCATTACGCCTTTTTCAATCCCAAGCCAGATGATGTTCCAAACACCTGAAACGTTTTCTTCAGTTGCGCCGATGAAACCATAAACAGCTTGCTCCGTCCCGCCCTTCCAGACGAGAGAGATGACAAAAGCAGAGATAAGCGCAAGACCGATCCGCACGACGAGGACGATCCACATTTTAATCCCTACTTTGGCGGCGACCGTCGATTCAATCAACAGGTTATGGGAAAACGAGAGCATCACAGCAAGGATAAAAACTTCCTTTACCGTCAAGTCTAAACTCAAAATCGCCCCGATTCCCGCGTACAGATTGAGGAAGTTCCCGATCACGAGCGGCAATGCGGCCTCCCCTGACAAGCCAATCCACTTCATCAAAGGCTCAGCTGATTTTACGAGCCAATCCATAACAGGGGTTTGCCCGAGAATCGTCACGAGTAGTGTAATCGGAAAAATGACCTTACCGAGTGTCCACGTCGTTCCAAGCCCGGTTTTCAAACCCTTCTTAACTGTGTTCATCAACACGCCCCGCCCCCTTTCTCATGGTGTATTCATCTGTTGGCATAAACTTCAATGGTTCCTTTACAGTGATTACAGCTCTTCGTACCGCTTTTGAGCCAATCCAGTTTTACGACGATACATGATTATAATAACGCTGACGGCGATCAACGCAATCGAAATAACCTGTGCAACCCGCAAAGAATCGGTCAGCATCAAGCTGTCGGTCCTCATACCCTCGATAAAGAAACGACCGACAGAATACCAAATTACATAGCTTAGGAACACCTCACCGCGACGAGGATTGAACCGTCTCAGCACGAGCAGCATCACAAAGCCAAGAATGTTCCAAATCGATTCATATAAAAAGGTAGGATGATAGTAAGCACCATTAATATACATTTGATTGATGATCCAGTCCGGTAAATACAGACCCTCCAGAAACGCTCGGCTAACCTCTCCGCCATGCGCTTCCTGGTTCATAAAATTACCCCAACGCCCGATTGCCTGACCAAGGATAATGCTCGGCGCCGCAATATCAACGAGCTTCCAAAACGATAGACCTTTCACTTTCGTAAATACGTAAACCGTCAGCACGGATCCGATCAAGGCACCGTGTATCGCAATGCCACCTTCCCAAATCGCTAGAATATCGCCGGGATGGTTTTTATAATAGTCCCATTCAAAAGCAACGTAATAGATCCGTGCGGAAAGAATCGCAATCGGAACCGCATAAAGAACGGCATCGACAAATACATCCTTTTCCATGCCGAGTCGACGTGATTCTCTTACCGCAAGAAGAAGCCCGAGCAGTGCGCCGAAACCGATGATGATTCCATACCAGTATACGGTCAAGGGTCCTAAATCAAAGGCAACCCTATCCAAAGGCTGAATATCGATACCCATCTATGTACCTCCTAATATAAAAAATACGAGTTCACTAACACAAAAGTTCGCCGTTTATCCTTCGGCGGCTTAAGGATGTTCCCGAGAGGATCTTCGACTAACTACGTAACGTCCTATCACAACGTCGAAGTCACCACATCCGTGTGGAAGCCGTGTGATAACATCGAACTGACTAACATCCTGTCAGCCCGAACTTCCTTTCTAAAAGTCATCATAATCCGGAGTATCCGGCTCCAACACCTTATTAAGCTTATCTGAAAATTGCTGCGCTGCATTGACGCCCATGCGCTTTAATCGGAAGTTCATTGCGGCAACCTCAATGATTACTGCAAGGTTTCTTCCGGGCCGCACTGGGATCGTCACTCTGGGCAGGTTGCAATCGATGATTTTCATTGTTTCCTCATCTAGGCCAAGTCGATCGTATGCTTTGTTCGGATCCCACGTCTCAAGATGAATCGTCAGTGCGATCTTTTTAAAATTACGGATCGCCCCTGCTCCGAACAAGGTCATTACGTTGATAATACCGACTCCACGGATTTCAAGCAAATGTTGAATCAAGTCAGGCGAACTTCCAATAAGAGTGGTTTCATCCTCCTGGCGAATTTCAACCGAATCATCCGCAACAAGACGGTGCCCGCGTTTAACAAGCTCAAGTGCGGTTTCACTTTTTCCGACGCCACTCGACCCTGTAATCAGGATGCCGATCCCATAGATGTCAACGAGTACGCCATGAATCGCTGTCGTTGGAGCGAGTTTACTCTCTAGATAATTCGTCAAACGACTGCTGAGTCGTGTAGTTGTCAGTTGTGATCGAAGCAATGGAACGTTCATTTCTTCGGTCGCTTCCTCAAGTTCAGGTGGGATTTCCCAGCCTCTAGAAACGACGATTCCAGGAGTCTTGTCTGTACAAAGCCTACGAAGACGCTCTCTGCGAATGCGTGCATCTAATCCGCTTACAAAGGAAAGCTCTGTTTTACCGAGCAATTGTAATCGTTCGGATGGATAGTACGCAAAATAACCTGCCATCTCCAGGCCAGGTCGTGAAATATCGCTCGTCGAAATCGTACGTTCTATTCCTTCTCCGCCACTTACAAGCTCAAGCTGGAATTTTTCAATTAAATCTTTGATTTGCACGTTCTCCATCTTGATGGTCACTCCCACTCTCTAGCGTATGTACCAACCTTTATTTTACCATGCTTTTGGTTTGTATGCTTTATTTACACTTATTTTTCCAAAAATCGACCAAAACTCAAAGGTTGAGTAGATTTTCTGTCGAAAGGAGTGAATAGAGAATGAAAAGATTTGAATGTTAGGGGAACTAGGCAATGATTAAACAAATAGATCTTTCTGATCCTGCACAGTTACATGAGCTTCATCAAATGCAAAAGGCATCCTATCAAGTAGAAGCAGATTTAATCGGATTTTATCGGATTCCTCCATTGGTTGAAACAGTCGAAGAATTGAAAAGTTGCGGGGAAACGTTTTATGGATACTGGGAGAATGAGAGATTGGCCGGGGCGGTTTCGATTATACATGAGGACGATGTGTGTACAATTTGTCGACTTGCGGTGCACCCTGACTTTTTCCAAAGGGGGATCGGGGGCAGTATGGTCACATATGTCGTTGACCATCTACCTTATGACAATTGGCTCGTCTCCACTGGAAAAGAGAACCACCCGGCAAGACGACTCTATGAAAAACACGGGTTTGAGCACGTAGGAGATGAAGTGATAACTGGGAAAGGAATCACGATATCGAATTATAAGAAAACCATTGACCCGAGTTAGACTTGTATTTTCCGAGTTAGACTTGTATTTTCCGAGTTAGACTTGTATTTTCTCGAATTCGCCTTCCGTCTCTTCTCAAAATCCTTCAAAAATGTAAAAATTGGAACTTAATCCACTTTTATCCCAGCATTCAGAGCTAAAAATATTCAATCGGACAGATTTACGGCCGTAAATCTTCCTATTTCAATTAAAAGAGGAATGACTTGGTGTGTCATCCCCTGGAAATCAGCTTATTTCTTTTGGAGTGGTTTTACAATGATGTTGTTGATCAGCAGGTTCAAAAGAGAAATGATGATCGCGGCACCAAGCGCCATTCCAAATCCAGAAATTTCGAACGCATCCCCCATCAGTCCAGCTGTCAGCATCAACGTAACTGCATTGATAACAAACAGGAACAACCCGAGGCTTAGCACTGTCACTGGCAGCGTCAAAATCACGAGGATCGGTTTGACGATCACGTTCATAACCGACAGTAGAAAACTCGCAACTACTGCGGCACCTAAACCGGATAAATAAAACGATTCGCTAAAGAACCCGGCAACAACCATAAGTACAATCGTATTGACTACTAAAGAAATCAACCAACCCTTCAAGCAGGCTCCTCCTTACTTTTTTGCAATCGAAATCGAGCCGGTCTTCGCCTCAGCTTCGATCTCGTAAGTCGTTGGTGCATCATGGTTCGCAATAAAGCTCATCCGTTTCTGCACGACTTCCTTGCTCTCTTTTAAAATTTCCACCTGATCAAGGTAGCAGTTCAAGCTCCCGATCGTCGCCTTCAAATCTCCTTCGATTTTCAAGCCTTCCGGGATTAGCATTTCAATTTTACCAGCAACCGTTTTCAATGAAGCTTTACCTGGGTTCGCATCATTCAGCACGAAAGTGATCGCCCCATTTAACGTCTCTGCTTCCACGTCCTCGTAACTGCCATCCACTCGAATCGCACCGTTGAGTGTCTCCAGCTTTGTTTTCTTCCATTTCCCATTTTCAAGCTTGATTTTTCCATTAGACGTCGATGCATTCAGCGAGTTCCCTTCGAATTGATTGAGGGTCACCGCGCCATTAGACGTTCGAATGTTCACCTTTCCAGTTTGTAAATCTGCTGCCGTAATCGAGCCATTCGATGTACGGAGCTGAATTTCCTCATACATTTTCTTCGGAACAAACATATGTGCTTGAACCTTCAGCTTGTTCTCATCGACCAGAAACTTCAGCTCACCTGATTCGATCCCAAAGTGAGCGTTGTTCATAAAATAGGACTTCGCTTCCTCTTGTGTTTGGACACGGTATACTGTCGCGTGACATTCGACTCGAACACTTTCTTCCTCCCACGGGTGCAACTGAATACCGCCATTCGTAATTTGTACGTTGATTCGGTCAACCGGACTGTCATTCTCTTGAAAAACATGATCAACAGGCAACGATTGCCCAAAATTCAAATCAAAATCGGTGTCCTTTAGTTTCGTTATTACTTTATCCAAAAAGCCCGAAAACTTATTTACAGTTGAGCTTTCCCTTTTCTGATGCTCTTTTTGCTTTTCCTGGCGGGTTTGTTCGGAATTGTCGTCACCCGTAGTATGTGTAGTCACTTCAGCGCTCGTTTTTTGCTCAACGGTTCCCGTTTCCCCGACCGCTTTTAGAAGTTCAACCGCTTCATTGGATGTAACTTTCCCTTCATCCAACATACGCAAGATCATTTTTCGTTCTTCCATGCCGCACTCCCCTTTTCATTTTTCAACTACCTCTTTTATATGTAAAAAAGCATGTCCAAACCCCCATTTTCCGAAATTTGTTTCAACATGCCCGCACATTTACTTGTTCTTTAAGATTTTGACACCTTTAACGACATTCCAAATGACCCCGACAAGAGTGACCCCACCGAATATAACGATACAGGTGATCGTCACCGTATTAAAGATCTGTCCTAATTCAAAAAACGAGATTGATAATAGCGCAAGCGAGACAATCGGAATCAGATGAGCCCTTAATGCCGTTTCAGCATGTTCTCTCACTTCTTTGTCGTCTATCGTCAAATAAATAATTGCGGCAACCAAAAAGGGCGCACAGAATATACTAAGATAGCTTAATGATGAAATGACCTTTTCGGACGATGACACCATATTCTCCTCCATTCAGACTGAAAATAGAAGTGCTCCGTACTAAATGTTATGCAGGCAGGGGCTGACCTAAGTCTTAAAAACTTCCGGTTTGATTTCGAACCAGTTCGTTTCAGTTCGTACCTCTCCCCTATTTTCTTTCGACAAAAAACAGAAAAAGCCTTCAAAGATTAACTTAAAAGGCTTCCTTCTCCATAAATTACCAATCTAGTGAAGCTCGATTACGGCTGGCATCTTGTTTTGGCTGTCTATGATTACCTTGAATTGAATTCTATGCATCTGGAGGGAACTATACGACCTCTATGTCTTTTCCACTTGTCGTTATAATGACCTTAAACTGCACTTTTTACACAATGAAGAGACTGACCCAAAATGGAAATCCCTTCAAGTTGTTCCAGTCTTCATATCATTGAAAAAAGTTTTATATATTTGATGAAAAATTCAAGTTGTAAGTGCAAATTCTTATTTTTGGAAGTGTTTACGGCCTTTAATTAAAAGGAAAATGGAGGTTTCTCGTGTACCTCGGATATTTCTCGCGTAAATTAGATTTTCCTCGTGCAACTCGGATTTTTCTCGTGTAACACAAATTTTTGGCGTGTAACTTGAATAATGAAGGAGGTACTGACGAGTTTTGAGTCAGCCCCCCTCCTTATTGCATATATCCGATTATTTCGCTACCGATTCTTTCTGCTTCAGCTTCTTTTCCATTCGCTTGCGATCGCGCTTCAGGATCGGCGCTAAATATTTTCCAGTGTACGATTCCTTCGTTTCCGCGATTTGTTCCGGTGTCCCTGTTCCGACGATCATTCCGCCCTTGTCCCCGCCTTCAGGACCGAGGTCGATGACGTGATCGACCGCTTTTATGACATCAAGGTTATGTTCGATGACAAGCACCGAATCTCCGTTATCGACAAGACGTTGCAACACCGTTAACAGTCGGGCAATATCGTGTACATGAAGGCCCGTCGTCGGTTCATCTAAAATATAGAGCGTCTTTCCGGTTGCACGCTTGTGCAGCTGGGAGGCGAGTTTGACACGCTGTGCTTCCCCGCCGGAAATTGTCGTCGATGATTGGCCAAGCTTAATGTAGCCAAGACCAACATCAAGCATCGTCTGGACCTTCCGCTTGATCTTAGGAATGTTCGCGAAAAATTCAACCGATTCCTCCACGGTCATCGCCAAAATATCCGCGATGTTTTTTCCTTTATACTTCACCTCAAGCGTTTCCCGGTTATATCGTTTTCCATGACAAATCTCACACGGAACATAAACATCCGGTAAAAAGTGCATCTCGATTTTGATGATGCCGTCTCCACGACACGCTTCACAACGGCCGCCTTTGACATTGAACGAAAACCGTCCTTTTTTATAGCCGCGTACTTTCGCTTCATTCGTCTGAGCAAACACATCACGAATATCATCAAAGACACCGATGTATGTTGCCGGGTTTGAGCGAGGCGTACGGCCGATCGGCGACTGGTCGATATCGATCACCTTATCGATATGATCCAACCCATCGATCTTTTTGTGTTCGCCGGGCTTATCCTTTGCCCGGTGCAGCTTTTGTGCGAGCGACTTATATAAAATCTCATTGACGAGCGTACTTTTTCCTGATCCGGAAACACCTGTCACTCCAGTAAACACACCAATCGGAATATCGACCTTTACGTTTTTCAGGTTGTGTTCAGTCGCCCCTTTGATTGTCAATTTACGTCCATCCGACTTCCGCCGTTCTGGTGGCAATGGGATGAATCGTTTTCCTGATAAATAATTCCCGGTCAGCGAGTTGTCATCCTCCATGATTTCATGTGGAGAGCCTTGTGAGGTAATGACCCCGCCATGCGCTCCAGCACCTGGACCAATGTCGATGATGTAGTCGGCCGCAAGCATCGTATCCTCATCATGCTCGACAACAATCAACGTATTGCCAAGGCTTCGCATTTCTTCAAGCGTATTGATCAACCGGTCGTTATCGCGTTGATGCAATCCGATTGAAGGTTCATCCAAAATGTACAGCACGCCAGTCAAACGGGAGCCAACCTGTGTCGCTAACCGAATCCTCTGGGCTTCCCCGCCCGAAAGTGTCCCTGCCGAACGGCTGAGCGTCAGGTAATCAAGCCCGACATTGACAAGAAACCCAAGTCTGTCGTTGATCTCACGTAAAATCAACCGACCGATTTGCAGTTCCTTTTCTGTAAGCTCCAGTGTATTAAATAAGCTTTGTGCGTCCTTAACCGACAGCTCCGTTATGTTTCCGATATGGTTTCCGCGAATCCGTACCGCTCGTGCTTCCTCTTTTAGGCGGTAACCGTCACAAGTCGGACAAGGCTTCCGAGCCATGTATCCTTCCATCTGCTCACGAATATAATCGGAGCTCGTTTCATGGTAACGGCGCTTAATATTCGGAACGACGCCTTCAAACATGATTTTGTTTTCACGCACCTGACCAAAATCGTTTTCATAGCGGAAGTGGATCTTATCCCTTCCACTGCCGTACAATACTTTATCCAGCTGTGATTTCGGCAGATTTTTGACCGGAACATCCATATCGATACCGTAATGATCGCACACGCTTTTTAAAAGCTGCGGGTAATATTGTGAGCTTTGCGGTTCCCAAGGGGCAAGCGCATGGTCCTTAAGCGAACGATCCCAGTCTGGAATGACGAGGTCAAGGTCGACCTCAAGCTTCGTACCAAGCCCATCACAGCTCGGACATGCACCGAACGGACTGTTGAACGAGAACAAGCGCGGTTCCAGCTCTCCGATCGAAAAACCGCAATACGGACAAGCATGATGCTGACTGAACAACAATTCTTCTTCTCCAATTACATCAACGATCACTTTTCCGTCTGCAATATTCAGTGCCGTTTCAAGGGAATCGGCTAGACGTGTTTCAACCCCGTCCTTGACAACGATCCGATCGATCACAATCTCGATCGAGTGCTTTTTATTCTTTTCAAGCTTAATGTCCTCACTTACGTCTTGGATCTCTCCGTCAACACGGACCCGGACATAGCCTTGCTTTTTAATATCCTCGAAAACCTTGACGTGTTCACCCTTCCGTCCGGAAACGACAGGTGCAAGGATCTGAAGCTTGGTGCGTTCCGTGTACTCCATAATCCGGTCGACCATCTGTTGAACCGTTTGGGACGTGATCTCAACATCATGGTTCGGACAGACCGGGTTCCCGATCCGTGCGAACAACAGACGTAGATAGTCATAAATCTCAGTAACGGTTCCAACAGTCGATCGCGGGTTTTTGCTCGTCGTCTTCTGATCGATGGAGATTGCCGGAGAAAGCCCTTCGATTGAATCGACGTCCGGCTTGTCCATCTGCCCGAGGAACTGACGCGCATAGGCGGACAGCGACTCGACATACCGGCGCTGCCCCTCCGCATAAATCGTATCAAAAGCGAGTGAAGATTTCCCTGAACCCGATAGCCCAGTCAGCACGACGAGCTTGTTCCGAGGAATCGACACATCGATGTTTTTCAAATTGTGTTCGCGTGCCCCTTTTATCGTAATGTTTTCATTTGCCATTCGAGTCATCCTTCCGCTTTAAGCTCTAAAACCAAATCACGAAGCTCGGCAGCCCGCTCGAAGTTGAGATCCTTCGCCGCTTGCTTCATTTCCTTTTCCATTCGTTCAATGACCTGTTCGCGATCCTTTTTGTTCATCTTCTGAACTGGTACTTTTTTGCCATCCATATCGCTGTCTTCAGCCGCAGTGGTCACCCGGATCAGGTCTGGTATTGCTTTTTCGATCGTCTGTGGTGTGATTCCGTGTTTTTCATTATATTCAATCTGCGTGTTTCGCCGACGCTCGGTTTCATCGATCGCAATCCGCATCGAGTTCGTTATTTTATCTGCATACATAATGACATGGCCGTTAGAATTTCGGGCTGCACGACCGGTCGTCTGAATAAGAGACCGCTCTGAGCGCAGGAACCCTTCCTTATCCGCATCAAGAATCGCAACGAGCGACACCTCAGGAATATCAAGCCCTTCCCGAAGCAGGTTGATCCCGACGAGGACGTCAAACACACCCCGTCTTAAATCGCGAATGATTTCAATCCGCTCAAGCGTTTTGATCTCCGAATGCAAGTAACGGACTTTGACGCCGTTTTCCTGTAAATAATCGGTGAGATCCTCCGACATTTTTTTCGTTAACGTCGTGACAAGGACCCGCTCCTTCTTCTCCACACGAATTTGAATCTCATCCATCAAGTCATCGATTTGACCTTCGATTGGACGGACGTCAATAGTCGGATCCAGCAGTCCGGTCGGTCGAATGATCTGCTCGGTCATTTCCGGTGAATGCTCAAGCTCATACGGACCAGGCGTTGCCGACACATATACCGCCTGCTGGAACTTTTTCTCAAACTCATCAAACATGAGCGGCCGATTATCCTTAGCGGATGGCAGCCGGAATCCATGTTCAACAAGTACCTGTTTCCGCGCTTGGTCCCCATTGTACATACCACGGACCTGAGGCAGGCTCACATGCGATTCATCAACCATCAGTAAAAAGTCCTCTGGGAAGTAATCCATCAGCGTGTAAGGCGTCGAGCCAGCCGGTCGCAACGTCAAATGCCGCGAATAGTTCTCGATTCCTGAACAGAACCCCATCTCCTGCATCATCTCGATGTCATAACGGGTCCGTTGTTCAATCCGCTGGGCTTCAAGCAATTTGTCCTCTGCCTTCAACTCCTTCAGACGTTCCTCGAGCTCTTCCTTTATCCGTTCGATCGCAACCTTCATCTTTTCCTCACGCGTAACGAAGTGGGAAGCCGGGAAAATCGCCACATGGCTTCTTTCACCGAGAATTTCTCCAGTCAGTGCATCGACCTCGGTGATCCGATCGATTTCATCCCCGAAAAATTCCACACGCATACAATGCTCGTCGCGCGATGCCGGGAAAATTTCCACTACATCACCACGAACCCGGAACGTTCCGCGTGTGAAGTTAATGTCGTTCCGTGCATACTGGATATCAACCAAGTCGTGAAGCAGTTGGTCACGATCTTTTTCCATGCCGGACCTGAGCGAAACGACGAGTTCGCGATATTCTTCCGGATTACCTAAACCGTAAATGCACGAGACACTGGCGATGATAATGACGTCATTCCGTTCAAAAAGGGAAGAGGTCGCTGAGTGACGCAGTTTATCGATCTCATCGTTAATGCTCGCATCTTTTTCAATGAACGTATCCGATTGAGGGATATACGCTTCAGGCTGGTAATAATCATAGTAACTTACGAAATATTCGACCGCATTATTCGGGAAATACTCCTTGAATTCACTGTACAGCTGTCCCGCAAGCGTCTTATTATGAGCAATGACGAGCGTCGGTTTGTTCACCTGCTGGATGACGTTCGACATCGTAAACGTTTTACCCGTTCCTGTCGCCCCGAGCAACGTCTGATGCCGCTTCCCGGATTTGATTCCCTTGACGAGCTCTTTGATTGCACTCGGTTGATCGCCCTGCGGCGTATATTTCGATACAAGCTCAAACTGATTGTTCACGACCGGTCCCTCCTATTCCGAAATAAGGATGTTCAAAACGTACAAATATGCAATCCTTTTGCCCCTTGAAGCCTGCACAATCCGCACATTTTTAAATACTTACTTATTAATCTCTATCCAACATTATAGCACAGGAGACGCAATAAATAACAAGAAAAACGAACTTACATTCGCCTATCAAGATTTTCCATACTATTTCACTTGAAACGATGACCGTGCCGTTTCCGTCTAAAGATTAGGAGAAACCTGACATTGATGAAGTCAGATCGAAATGAACGGAGGTTTATGTAATGAAAAAATGGTTCTATTGGTCTATCATTCTTGCTTTTATTCTTATCATGCCCGGTTGCGGTGGTTCCGATACGTTACCACTTGTGAGAAATGACGTCTCCGGGGATAATCTATCGGAACAATCAATCAAAGGCTACATCAGCGCTATCAATGCTCCCCAAATTCTCGTTTTAGAAGACATTACGAAAGAGCAGCTGGAAGACTTCGATCCTAACGACCTTTCAACCTATCATGGCGGTGCGTTCTGGATCAAGGTGAAAACGCCTGACTCTTTTAAAATCGGACAAAAGGTTGAGGTCTGGACGGTGGGGCCGATCCTAGAATCCTATCCTGCCCAAGCGGAAGCCGGGAAAGTGGAGATTTTAGAGGATGTGGATTGAAAACTCGGGAATGTAAGGACACTCTATCCAAGATTGGGGTTAAAAAACGCGTTACCATTCGGTTGATCGTGCGGAAACGGCTGGGCCCCCTTATTTTGGACACATGCCCAGCCATTCTCCTTCTATCGTAGAATTTCTATAATTTCACTTTTGTGCTCGGGATCTGCCCTCTTCGAGATAAGTCATAATACTTCTGAGGCGTGTGTGGCTTCAAGCTTCCGTGATAACGAGAATGGTTATAGAAAGCGATATATTGATCCACATAATAAAAGGCTTCTTCGTAAAATCCAAATGCATATCGGTCAAAACACTCTCTCTGTAACACACTGTGAAAGGACTCAATATAAGCATTCATGTCTGGTGTCTTCTTTGGAATTCGCTCATGATAGACCTTGTGATGGTCACAAAAGTTGCCAAAGTCTTCGCTCACAAACTGGGGTCCGTTATCGGTTCGAAGAATCAGCTTCTTCTCAAATTCCCCAGATTTAAAGTGCACTTTCCGACGTATAAGTGCTTTTGTCAACATCGTTGTAATATGTTTCGCCTTACAAACCGATCCACAATAATAACCAACAATGGTTCGATCATAAACGTCAATCGCACTACACACGTAAAAGAAGGCGTTGGAATCCGTTATGTTTCCATATTTGATGTCGACTTGCCAGAGTTGATTCGAGCCTGTAATCGTACGATTTCTCGCAAGTTTTCTTGGGTGTTTTGCTTTTTTTGTGTTCGGTTTTTTTAGAATTCCTAGCCCTTTACACATCCGGTACACTTTATGCTTACTAATGATCAGGGAGTGGTGGTCTTTTAGATATAGGGTCCATTTTTTGTAGCCCATAGCTCCCAACCACTCGTCCCAATAAAGTTCCATCAGATATTCTGCGATTTGCGCATCCGGAATCTTTTCCCCTTGATTGGATACCGAGTAGCCCGGAATCGGCCGCCCTCTTTTTTTCACGTCCTCTTTGCCCCCTTGGCCTCGTAATAATAATAGAGTGACCTGGTGAAGTTGAAAGCCTCTGTCGCTTTGATCACAGAAAACCCTTCTTGCACCCACATTTTGATTTCTTCAAGCTGCACTAGTATTGGGATTTGTTTTTTTTAAGAAGTTCCCTCAACATCGCTACTTCTAATTCTTTTTCGCCTAGTAGCTTCATGGCATGATCATATTTCTTTTCTAATTCTTTTCTGGATGTTTGTGGGGTTAAGGCCTCTGTTCCTTCAACTTCCATTTCATCTCGAACCTCATCTTCATAGGTCCTCATCCACTTTCGGAGGGTCTCTGTGGAAATCCCCGCACCCTTTGCCGTGGAACTCATCTTATTGGTCTCGAGGGCCATCCGGACATATTGTTTTTTTACTTCCTCTAATACCTCAATTTTTTTCTTCGGCATAACCAATCACCTCCCCCAAGTAGCTAAAATAGCTTATTTTTAATATAAGGGAGAATGATTTTGGTGTCTAAATGATTTAGGGGGCCTAAAAGGAAAATCGATATTAATTGCGAAATCCGTAAATTAACTGCGAAAAATCGATTTTAACTGCGAAAAGTGGAAATACGACAAAATTGGGATAAAGCGGTCCAGAGCTTAAAAAAGGAATTTCAATTTTGCTAGTCGAATTATAAAGTAAGTGAAAATAAAGCAGGTGAAAGTGATATGTCAAAGTATTCAATTGAAGAATTTGTTCGCAACACAGTCCAAGAGGATAAAGGGGAAGGGTTTTTCGAGCAGGAGACCCCGAGAATTCTTGAAGTGAACCTAGATGGAAGCGTCTGGGCGAAGATGGGTTCGATGGTTACATACCACGGCCAAATCAAGTTTGAGCGCGAAGGAATTCTCGAACACGGCATCGGAAAAATGTTCAAAAAAGCACTATCCGGCGAAGGAGCCTCCCTTATGAAAGCTAATGGTTCGGGAAAACTTTATCTCGCCGATCAGGGGAAAAAGATCACCATTCTCCATTTAAATGGTGATTCGATTTTTGTGAACGGAAATGATCTCTTAGCATTTGAACCGTCCATCGATTGGGACATCAAACTGATGCGACGGATCACCGGCATGATGTCAGGCGGTTTATTCAATGTACACTGTCAGGGTACCGGAATGATTGCGATCACCTCCCATTATGATCCACTGACGATCGAAGTAAAGCCCGGCCGTCCAGTATTAACAGATCCAAACGCAACCGTCGCCTGGTCAGGAGGACTTTCGCCCGATTTCCAAACCGACGTTTCTTTAAAAACGTTTTTCGGACGGGGAAGCGGAGAATCGATACAAATGCGCTTTGAAGGCAGCGGATTCGTCGTCGTCCAACCCTACGAAGAAGTGTACTGGAGTAGCGACAACAAATAATATCAGGTATGTTGAAAAGCGGCATTTTCAGCCGCTTTTTTTCATTTTATTATCGCGAATAGGAACCTCCGAAAGTGGAACTCAGCCCGCCGATAAGGTAACATAGGTGAAGGAAGAAGAACTGTAATTAAAGTACGTGTTCAAAAAGGAGGATTAAAAGAGCCGAAGCTTCTGAAGTTCGACTAACTGCTTCACATCCTGTGAGAACGTCGAACTGACTTACATCGTGTGAGCCTCGGACTTTTTGAACAACCTATTAAAGGAGCAGCTATGGAACTACTATACATCATCCTAGGCTTTGCAGTCGGCATTTTATCTGGCTATTTCGGAATCGGCGGAGGATTCATCCTGACTCCGATCCTTATGCTGATCGGATATTCACCAATCGCAGCGATCACAATGAGTCTTATGTATGCAATCGGCTCCTCGGCATCAGGAGTTTTCGCCCATTTTAAAATGAAAAACGTTGCTTGGAAAACAGCAATCATCCTTGGTATAAGCGGTGTGACAGCGACTCAGCTTGCGAAACCCATCGTACTCTGGCTTGATGAAAACAACTATGATGAAACCGTCATCCCTGTTATATATGCAATGATTATCGCCTATTTTGCCTATTCGTTATTAAAAAAGGACCCGAAAAAAAAGCAAGCCTCAAAAGGCGGCGAACCGAATATCGTAAAAACAATCATTATCGGTTTCATCGGTGGTTTCTTGTCCTCAGCTTTAGGTGTCGGCGGTGGATTCGTAATGGTCCCACTCTTGATTTCCTTGATGGGATTTGAATCTAGAAAAGCCGTCGGAACAAGCTTAGTCAGTGTCTTTTTAATCGTGATTGCCGGCTTCCTATCCTATGCGGTCGTCATCGAATTCGATTTCATTGTCGCACTATTGCTGATCGCTGGCGCACTATTCGGAGGGCAGATCGGTGCAAAATTAACCGGACTTTACTCAGATTCACAGATCAAAACGTATTTCGGACTACTCTACGTCACTACACTAATAAGTATTTTGTTAGAACTCTTTAACCTAGATACAGCCGGAATCATTGTAATCGGAATTTACTTTGTAACATTACTCGGTAAGTTCATCAAGGATATTTTACAGAGGAAGCACAGCACGTCAGCATCATAAACGAACGAAGAAAAAGAGCCAGACCGTCCCAGTATTATATCTGGTAAGTCTGGCTCTATTTTCACACCCTGGTCTAACTCCACTTTTTATTTACTTTTTTACCAATTCGCATCGATAAATAGCTTCCGATGATCACACCGACCACAGCCAGCACGACCGTCCAAGCTGAGCTGTAATTTTGAAACGTTACAATCATCACAACGATTGAAAGCGCAATCGATATCAAACGATTATATGTAACCCGAACCAAGAATGGAATTAAGAAGATGGGTAAAAGAAGTGCTCCGATCATTTCCATATAAAAACAAACCCCTCATCAAACTCCCTCGCAAAAAAGGAAGTGTATCCGTTATGTATCATCTCCATTATAGGTTTTAATAGCAAGAAGTTCAATTTATCCAAACAAAAACAGGGTGACTCACCAAGGTTCAGCGGCCTCCGCTACTTCATACAACGTAGAGGTTTCCGAAACTAGATCTGAGTCAGCCCTGTTCTGAAAATACAACTGGCAGCTGTCATTCATTAAAGAGTAGTTGAAGCTTTGGCATCTCCTGGTGTGATGGAATCCTTGATGATGCCATCATGCGCATGGGCAGAGCCAGCTGGGCTAAATAGGATTGCAGTAGCCAACGCTAAAGCAATTGTACCAAAAGTTACGACCTTCCCTCTTTTTTTCATGTTAATCCTCCTTTAAGTTTATTTTGTTTTTCGCTGCGATCACCAGTTTGTTGTATGCTAGAGCTTTTACTAGATTGTCTTCTTTTTCATAGTAATTCGCTAATTCTCCTGCAAATCCTTCAATAATTCCCCAAAAACGACAACTTTTTAATATTGACAATTCAGCTTCCAGTTCACTAATATATTGGGCTTGTCCAAGGGTATATTTCGCTCTCAACACATTCAATTTACTTAAATATTCCTGGTCGCCAGTCAAGCCACATAACTTTTCAGCCTTTTCGAGCCATTCAAGTGCGTTGACCGTTTCGTTCACCTTAAAACATTCCTTTGCGATCAAATACATCGTTTTCGTCTGATAAGAAAGCTCTTTGTTCTCAACCATCCAAGGCAGACTTTTCTCTAGACAACGAATCGCTTCATTCGACATGTTCTGCTCTGAGTACATCCAGCCTAAGTTTTGCAACGAAACGGTTTCCGTCTGGGCACAATCGACAGCCTGAGATTCTTGTAACGCTTCGTTCAGATAGACTTCCGCTCTCTCATAATCTTTTAAAAGGATATTATTCGTTCCGAGCAAGTTCTTGCAATCTGCGACCCGGACCCGGTAGTGCTCATCTTTTTGATAGATTTCCAACGCTTTTAAAGCATGATGAATTGAGTTGATAATATTGAGGTGCTTGGAATAGACTGAAGCGAGTTTGTAATGAAATTCTGCGGTTTCAATGGGATCTGGAATGAAGGTCACTTTTCGTTCTGCGATCAGATAGCTTTTGATCGCTTCTTCATATCGTTTCTTTTGGTAACAATAAATCCCCTTAAAATAGTGATAATAATAATCGAGCACATGATCCGTTTCAGCACGTTCGAGTTCGATTTGGGACAGCGCCGTCTCTGCATTTTCCTGCTTCATAAATAAACTGTAGCGAAACTCCAATAATGAATAGTAGAGAAGAACGTTCTGGTTTTCCTCCATCTTTTCCATTTTTTCATCAATTTCTGCCTTCATTCGATGTGCTTTTTCCAGGTTCCGATCTCTCATTTGCAAGTACCACGAATTTAACATGTTTGAAATTTCTTCCGCACTTATTAGCTCAATACTCACGTGAATCCTCCTTTTGCTTCTCACTATATTTAGTGCAAGGATTCGACTTTTGTTTTAGTTCCCCTCCTTTTTCCAACTAAATGGTTAATGGAACCTAGATAAGAATCCGACTAATGAATTAAAAAACGACTTATGTACTATTATGGTGAGCGATTCGGTGAAAGATATGAAAGCTGTAGTCGATTTAGGGTGGGAAATGTCTAGAAGTTTTGAAAACCGTTACTGAGGATTGAAAAAATCGTAGAAGAAATGAAGTCCGTTGTCGGTGATGTTTATTAGCTAATTGTTTTCCCCCTGTATATATAGCTTCTACAAGGAAACAATTATAACAATGAATTTTTTGGGAAGGAACATCGAATCATGGATCAATTCTTAACAGAGTTGAAAGATAAGTTCAGAAACAGCGATGATTTGTTTTTTCAAGAAGAAGAAATCCTTGATGTTTCCGTTCTCCTTATAGGATTCAAAACATTGATAGATTTTCCCAAAACCAAAACAACCCTTCAAAAGTATATAGATACTGCAATTTTATCTAAAAAAACGATAAGTGAGCTATTAAATGAATTAGGTCAGGTAAAAGAGAAAGACATGGAAGAAGCAGTATCATCCATAATGACAGGTAAATTGCTGATCGTCGTCAAGAATCATCGTAAATTTGTAGTCATAGAACCTGTTGCCAAAATGTTGAACCGGTCAATTGAACAGCCTTCAAACGAAAATGTTTTAAGAGGTCCTTTATCTTCATTCAATGAAGATATCGAGACCAACATTGGCCTGATCAGAAAGCAAATCAACTCAAGCAACATACAGGCGGAATCTTTTTCGATCGGTCCTGAACAAAAAACGAAGCTTTCCATGCTTTACTTTGATGGTCAGGCAGATAAAAAGTTGGTAGAGAAAATTAAGTCAATGATCGAAAAGAATCAAGACCAAGAAATAAATAACTTGCAAAATTTAACGAAAGTACTAGGCTTTTCTGGTTGGTCTGTCATCTCAAAAATCCATACAACCGAACTTCCTTCAGAAGCCGTTCCTTACTTAAGAAAAGGAAGGGTAGCATTATTTTTGGATAGGTTCCCTTTCGTTATTATTCTTCCATGTTTTTTTTGGGATATGTTTGCACTTGAAAACGATCGGAACTTTCCCATTCCCTTGATGGCCTCAATACGAATGATTCGGGTCATAGGGATTCTGGTTACATTGCTTATACCAGCTTTATATGTTGCCCTTGTAGCTGTAAATCCTGAAGTTTTGAGAATAGAGCTTGCATTGACCATTGCTCAAAGCAGAGAAGCAATCCCCTACCCTGCTTTAGTCGAGATCCTGATGATGCTTATCATATTGGAGTTGATCATGGAAGCGTCAGTAAGGCTGCCAAGTACAATCGGTCCGACAATTACAATGGTGGGCGGAATCATTCTTGGGCAAGCTGTTGTGGAAGCAAAACTGGTAAGCACTCTACTGATTATAATACTTGCAGCTACTACAATTGCAAATTCAACATTGGTAGGGATACAAAATTCCCTTGCAATTCGTTTGTTTAAATACCTGATGGTCATTTTGGCGTCCATTTATGGTGTTTTGGGAATTTTGGGAGGCATCGTATTGTTCAGTGCATATTTAGCAAGTATTGAAACGTTTGGAATTTCATATCTTCACTTGAATTATGAAAAGGAAGGAACCAAATATGGATAGAGGTTTACATGTGGTTCTGATGTACCTGCTCATACATTTAGGACTCATATTCTTTTTATATCCTAACGATATCATCAGCAGTTCAGATGAAGGACAGTGGATGCCGATCTTGATAGGGCTCATTCTCCACTTTGTTTTGGTTTGGATTTATATGAAAGGATTGAGCTTTTTCCCAAAAAAGAATATTATCGATGTTTATTCAGAAAGCGGCAAAGGTTTTGCGTTTTTTATTCTATTTCCGGTTTTCATTTATTTGCTGTTGGTGAATATCATTGGGGTTCGAGCTTATTCAGAAATCATAACCATCATCTTTCTTTCAAATACCCCCTCCTGGGCCATTATCGTATTTTTCCTGTTCATTTCAGCGTATTTAGCTACTAAAGGAGTGGAAACGATCTTCCGGACAGGGGTCATATTAACATTTGTGTTTTTTCCAATCATCTTTTTTGTATTGATCACTTCCTTTCAAAACGCTGATTGGCGATATCTGTTTCCGCTTATCGACGATGATTTCCATTTTATTACGGACCCTTCTTATTTGAAAAGTTTTTCTGCTTTTACAGGAGGTTTTCTGTTTCTTGGTTTTGTCGCGCCATTTCTTACATATGATCGAAAAAAAGTGCTGGCTGCAGCAGCTGTCCTGATCCCATTTTTTGTTTTGGCAGTTTACATTCCTGTCCTTACTTTTGGACATGGTACTGCTTCAACATTTGTATTTCCATATATCATGACAGTTGACTCGATATATATCAATTGGCTGATGTTCGATAGGGTGTCGATGTTCTTCATCTTATGTCTGATCACATTTATCATGGTTCAAGTTTCTCTATTACTGTGGATGGCATACCAGATAATGAATCACTGGATCCCCCATAAACCTGTTTATAGTGTTGTTACATTAGTTATTGTCATTTTCATCGCTTCTCTGATGATTATTGATTGGAAGACTGTAGAACACCTGTTATGGCTGAATTCATTTTTACAGTTTTATGTAATATTCACAGTTCCATTATCTATCTATTGTATTGGACGCCGGTCATTGAGGAAGGGACTTTCATGAGAAAAAATACCGTTAAAATATTGATTACTCTAATTACTGTGTCTATATTAAGCGGTTGTTGGGACACCAAAGATATCAATCATCGCTCTTTGCCGATTGTAATGGGAGTTTCCATGGTAGAAGACCAATTTAAAATACATCTTCAAATACCGGAACCTTTTCCAAATACGATACAGGTCAAGGTCGTTTCAGAAACCGGAGAGACAGTGAGTAAAGCAGTAGATAAACTTAGTACTAATATGGAAAGCAGGATCGATTTACTACATGTGAAAGTGATTGTAATCGACAAGGAGTTGGCGAAGAAAGGAGTTAAACCCCTCATTTCTGGATTTATGAGGGCTCGTGATGTTTCTCCAAAAGCATTGGTGGTGATCAGCGATGAAGAAATTGAACCATTCTTTTCCAACCTGAAAAACTCCACTGATCCGCAAGGCACCACTCTCTTTGATTTCTTTGATAAAAGTGCAGGATGGAATCCGCAAATTGCCCTTACAAGAGTGTGGGAGGTCTATCGGAGTATTCATTCCTATACAAGAGATGTTGCTGTGCCCATTGTGAAGTCTGGGGAAAGTACACTAGTGGAACACCTTGGATCCGCTATCCTTAAGAATGGCAAGATGGTTGAACATATTGAGACAGATGAAACTCTGCTTGTAAATGCATTCTATGAGGAAGGCACATATGGGAAAGTGGAAGTCATGGATGAAGCGACAGTCATGATCGTTGGCAATAAGATGGATCATAAAAGTCAGTTCATTGATCAAGTACCTTACTTGAATAGCCAGCTTTATTTGAAAGTTGTCCTTTTGGAGACTAAAGGGAACCCTACTTCAAAAGAAATAAAGGCTTCTCTTGAAACACTGCTTACAGAACGCTTCAACGAGATGTTCAAAAAAATACAAGAGAGTGAAGCTGACATATTAGGGACTGGTCAATATTTCAGAACCGAAATCCCTAGCGAAAAGCTGAAACATTGGAGATCTGATTATTATCCTGATCTAAAGGTGAATCTTCAAGTTCATACGGTCATCCAAAATGAAGGACAATTAAAGTTAGTGGCTGATTAAATCACTATAAGGGTACAAACCTTGGACTAGAGACCTGTTTTGGTACATACAATCAATGATTTCAATTTAATTAATACCTGATTCAGGTCGTAATTCGATAAGTTTTGAAAATTCACCAATAAAAACCAGCACTGCGCCTATGACAAGAATTCCAGCACCTATTGCAATAAGACTTTGGGTTGTAACACTTTCCACACACAGATACCTCCAAATTTTAATATATATATCTATGCCAGTGAATTTTATATGGTGTTCCCAAATAGTCACAGAGCTTAGTTTTTTAGTCTACTGTCGTTATTTGCCTTTAAATATACATTTGGTAATATGAAGCTTGTTGGCCAGCTTTAAGACAATCAACTAAGGGCTTTTTTCATAAATCGGATATTACTTCATAACAGAATATGCCAAATCTTGAATAAGTGAAAACGACGTTAATTAAGCAGCAAAGGTTTGTTTTGCTATAGAATCTCCTTTACTTAATTTTGATTAATAATGGATAGACATAGGGTTCGGAAGGTTCTTCTATCACTTTCCATTTATTCACTTTTATCATTGACATTTCAACCTCATTGTAAGTTGTAACACCCAATACCCCGTCAATTTCAATCCATGTGTCTTGTTTCAATTTACTCGCTTGATCAAATTCAGATAAAAATCCTATGATACTCGCATCAGCTACACAATGTGTAATCAAAAACCTAGATATTACTAGTTGATTTGCATTAAATCCTTCTTCTTTATACACGAAGCCACTTAACTTAATTTTTTTCCCAACAAATGCATTTGGATCCATACTAATTCCTTCATAATAAGATGAAAAAACATCCCCTTCCATTTTTATTACATCTAATTCATCTAACTTCCCTATTTTTTTATCAAATTCCTCTTGAGTTAGATAATTATTATTTGGTAAAGCTTTATTATCATCTTGTTGATCAATGTTGTTACGGTCGGATTGATCATTTGTAATATCCACGGAAGATGTGCCATCTTTTTCCTGAGGCGTCTCTTTTACTTCAGATGCGGACTCTATACTGTTACTTGTCTTTTGTGGTAAAAAGGACCCTTTTTTAGCTGCAATGGAAGAATCCAATACAGCTGGTGATAGTGCATACCCAGTGAATAACGGAAAGATAATGATCGAATAACTTACTATTTTTTTGGGGAATGAAGCTGAATGTCCATGGTCATGGCCACAATCAGCGGAGCAATGTTCATCATGTTGATGATGACCCTTTTCCCATATCCTGAAAAGCTGAATCAAAAAGAGAAAAACGAATACTCCTGCAGCAAATTGGCTCATCATCTCATACTTTGGATTTATATATTTTGTTATGTCGCCTGTATAATGCAATTTTATAAAAAAAATTGCAAAAGCTGCTAAAATTACTGCTCTTAACAATTGTTGCAAGTGAAAGCGCATTTTCGTTCACCCCTTACAATAAACTAGATAAATTAACACATATAAATACAATCAACGTAATTAAAAATACTAAGATTAATACAAACTTTACCTTAAACACACTCAATAACATTATTGTGTTCTTCAGATCAATCATTGGCCCATACACTAAAAATGCTAATATCGAAGTAGAAGGGAATAGATTTCTAAATGATGCACCAATAAAAGCATCAGCCTCTGAGCATAATGATAAGATGAAGGCAAGCCCCATCATTACAAGTGAAGACCCTAATAGCCCTTCACCAAATAAGAAAAGTGATTTTGCAGATACATAGGTTTGTACAGAAGCTGCTATAAAAGCACCGATGATTAAATATTTCCCCATATCAAAAAACTCATCAATTGAATGTTTGATCATATCGATTAATCTATCAATAAAAGATCTTTTGCTATTCGTTAAAGCTGTTGTCAGGTTCATATCATATATGGAATGCTTCAATTGGTTCGTTTTATATAGTTGACTAATGATAAGTGCAATGAACAGGGCAGCTACAAAGCCCACTCCCATACGTAAGCTTGCCATTCTAATGTCATTCCCAAACGCCATATATGTAGATAAAATAACAATCGGGTTGATTAACGGACCTGTCAACAGAAAACCTATGCCAGCATGTAAGGGTACACCTTTTTTTATTAACCTTCTTACAATTGGGACAATTCCACATTCACAAGCAGGAAAGAACGCGCCGACAATACAGCTCATCACAACAGCAAAAAACTTATTTTCAGGTATCCAACGCCGGATATGTTCTTCTGTAATGAAAATTTGAATAAAACCTGCAATCAGTACCCCTATTAACACAAATGGGATCGCTTCTATTAAAATACTAAGAAAAATAGTATTTAATTGTTGGAAAGAATTAGGTACATCAAGTGATAATTCCTGTCCAAAAAATTGACTAAAGGAAATAAAATAAAAAGCAATGCCAATAACGATTATAGCTGTAAAATCAATTTTATATGAATAAAGCCAACGAAACATCCTCGTTCATTCCCCCAATAAGTCCCTATTCTTTTTTCACATTAGTGAATACATAAAACAAAATAACTTTTATTAAGAATTATATTCACAATTATAAATCGTAATGCTTTCGATTTGCAAATTATTATTTCATTACATAAAAAATAATACTATCAGTTCCTTTGCTAATTTTATCAATGAATGAAATGAGGTATCGAAGCATATAGAATATCTGGAGAAGGATGTTATATCGCCCTTTATGATACAATTTTGAACCAACTTTATTGTGAATGTTATCAAAAATCCCTAAAATAACGGAAAGCACATATTAAAAGTAATAATATGTGCTCTTTTTTTATTCAATTAAAGCGCCGCTAAAAATGTAAATTGGCAAGCGTTTCTTGCTACTCCTAATTTAATGCTCCATCATTTCATAAGCAATGTCATGGCCATCCATTTCTGATGGGTAGTAAGTAGGCCAGTTGGTTACTTCATCCAATAAAGCTTTACGGTCGTCACCCCAATACAGGTGATAGTGATTAGCTTCAGTCGGATAGATACTATGATCACTAAACTGAATATATCGAGGAAGTCCTTCAGCTTCTTCTTCTAGTTTAAACACGTATCTTACCCCTCTATTTCCCGCATCATATGTTAGAATTTCGTACCCATCGTAGATATACTCCCCAGAATATTCTTCTCCATTTTTGAAGAACGTTACAGTGTCGTCTTGTATTGCAATACGACCAACATCTGTTTGGTACCCTTCATTATAATATTCCTTATATTCTTCCGCTGTCATGTCACCTTCATGTTCTGCTTTATAAGCAAATACTTCGTTAAGCGTACCATCTTGAAGATATGGGTATACAGACTGCCAGTCTCCTTCCCAATCGGAAAGTGATCGATTCTTCACTTGACTGTCTTCAAAATATCCTTCATAAATTTTTTCTGTTTCTTCATCATGTGCATGACCGTGCTCGTGTTCACCATCCTCTTTTGACTTAGAAGATTCCCCGGACGAAGGTTCAGATAAAGCTTTTTTTAGTTCCTCTAAGTTGTGGTTCATGAGTGTAAAGTAGTCCTCATTATTCCTTATATCTTCTTCTGTCAAAACGGATAAATTGTGTATCCGTAAAGCCTCTGCATCGATTTCCTTTCTAACTAAGTCCGCCACTTTAGGAGTTACATTCTGTTCAAAAAACACATGATTCAAACCGTACTCTTTAGCAGTCTCAATGATCTTTTGTACCTGTTTTTGTGAAGGCTCGTTAGAAGGGCTCAAGCCGGACACTGCGATTTGCTCGATCCCATAGGATTTCTCCCAATAGCCATAAGCTGCATGAGATACAATAATTTTATTCTCTGGTAAACTTTCAAGCTGTGCATGGAACTCTTGGTCTAAGTTTTCAAGCTTTCCTTTTAACTCTTCAAAGTTTTTGTGAAACGCTTCTTCTTGCTCAGGTTTTAATTCAACTAATAAATCTTTTATATGCTCCGCCAACTGAATAGAAAGAATAGGATCCAGCCAAATGTGCGGATCTTGATCCCCATGATTATGTCCAGCATGTTCGTCCTCGTGACTGCCTTCCTCTCCTTCATGGTTATGAACATGCTCTTCCAAGTTAATTCCTTTTGACGCTTCTAGTATCTTGACGTCTTCAGATTGAATAGATTCGGAGATTTGGTTTGCATATGACTCTAAACCTGCTCCATTATAAATGAAAGCATCGGATTCAGCGATTTCCAGCATTTCTTTGGTGGTTGGTTCATAAGTATGCGTATCTGATCCCGGCGGCAGAATAGATTCCACAGAAGCTTGATTCCCTGCGATTTGTTCAGCAAAAAACTGAAGAGGATAAACCGTTGTAAAAATCTTTAACTCTTCGTTAGACCCTTGTGGTTCTTTTTCGCTTTCACTACTGTTTGTTGCTTCTCCTCCACACGCAGCCAACGTAAAAATTACAGTAAATAAACTAAGTACGCCTACAAATTTTTTAAACAATTTCAGTCCCCCTTTTATTCGGTTTCGGTAACCATCTTATCGTAATGATTACGATTTGTAAATAGGAATGATTACGATTTATAAAATATAATGATTCCTCTTAAACCCTAAAAATCCAGCCGGTTCAATAAAATCGCTTAGTGACATTGAGGAAACGTCCCACAAATTTTAAGTTTCGAAACAAAAGATAATTGGGAAGATCCCGTTTTCTGAGTGAGTTTACACAGAAAATCCCGAATAGTGGACTTTTTTATAAGTGTCCATTATTCGGGATACAGTTTAATCAAAGTACTGAGGCTGTTTAATGTCTATCATAATTTAGTTGAATAATGATTAAGAATGGATAATGCAAAGGAAAAGTTTTATTCGATGTCCTTAACATTTGTAAATTTACTACTATGGTACAATAATTAAGTAACACCCTATAAAAATAAGGACAATCGATCCAACAAATAGTGTGGCACCCGCTCCAATTGATATTGAGAAAAGATTGTTTATAACACCTTTCCACAAAATCTTTAATAAGAACTTTTCGTCTGAATCATTAGTGTATAAGTTTTGTAGATATATTGTTAAAACACTAATTGTCAATAAACAAATCCCTAAAAGTAATACGACCCAACCATTTTGCATTTTGCTCACTCCAGTTTAATCGCTCCAAAGATATCCTCCAGCTCGGTACTTTATATACCCTTTTACTGTACCATCAATCAAACCAGCATTTTTTTGAATTTATTAATATCCTTTATTTCGAAACAATTCCAGTTAATTATGAAAAACCACACTACCCGATCGCCCTTTTGCGTTTGGCTTTTTCCGGCTGGGCGAAGAGCAGTCCGAGCTCATGATGCTCATTTTCATACAACGATCGTTGAACAAATCGAACTTCCCCGTTAAAATCAAGAACCTGGAGCTTACAATACGCAGCATTGCTCTGTAACGCCATGTAAAAATCCTCAACCCGCTCCATCGTGATTCCATTCACACGAGTGATACGCTCCCCGATCGACACATTCATTTTCGAGGCAGGTGATCCCGGAATGATCCCAAGAACGCGGATCCCCTCATTTAATGCGCTGAAATAAGGTGCCCGTTCCACCTCAAGCTTTCGATAATATAAAATCAAGACAGTTCGGACGACCACCGCAAATCCAACAACAGCGATTCCGAACACAGGCAGATCGAAATATATGAGTGCAATCGACCCCGCCAATAGAATCAATCCAAGCCAGAAAATACGTACACCAAACGCTTTTACTATCGGCCCAGGCAATGACTGAGAAACCGCATGGTGAAATCCGATTGCAAACGGCACAAGAGCCAAACCGACACCTGTTTCCCCAATTTGCAAAAACGGGAACCAGCTCGTCGTCGCAATCGTCGTTCCCGGCACGAGCACGAACATCGGTACAAGCCAAATCCGACTGACGACATGTGCACCAATGCCTTTACCTCTTTTACCACGCAACAAAATCGGTGACGTATGCTCAGCACCAACAGATATGAGCAGCACGCCTTCCATGACAAGAAACATCGCAACGAGCAACGCGATCATCCCTAGAGGTGCCCCTTGCAAACCCGCTATCCATGTATCAATCAGCTGGACTCCCGTTTCAATCGGTGGAAGGTATGCTGCACTTACATAGGTTAACGCCCCTGCAAACACTGGATTCAAGAAATTTTTCCGTAAAGTAAGACCTAGAAGTATGTAAAACAAAGACATGACAGCAATGACGCCAAAAGGTAAAAACAGTCCAGCGAACACGCTTAAAACGGAAAAAATCAATCCGACTACGAGCCCTGGAAAAATCCCGCGCGCATAATCATCCAGCACATCATAAACCCGAACAAAAAAATCACTCCGCTCCCTTTTTACACGTGTCACCGCATGAATTCCGGTAAAGATAAGAATGGCATAGAACAGAGGATTTAGGAAAAACCAGCCTGTCCCTTTTAAAATCTCAATTACTTGATCTATCATATTTGATAGCCTCCACTAGCTAATCTACTTGTTTCTTTGTTCGTTTTAACTCCGTCTAAATAAAGTACGTCCCCTTATAGGATTCGTTACATCATAAAAAAGAAAGGGGATGACTTCACACACTGGTGCCAATCTCCAAAAACAACATTTCCGCCTTTCCAAACGGCTGTTGTAAACGGAGTAAGACACTGGTGAATCATCCCTTACTATTTCGATATAGAAGTCCATCCATCCTGCTTTATAAACGAATTTAACGAAGGGTGCCTGTCACTTATTGAATTCGACAAAATTCAAGGAGTAACAGGACCCTCCTTTATTTAAACAGAACTTCGATTGCGGTTTGAAGCTGAAGGTCATATTTTCTTTGGTCGACTCTGTCCAGCAGCTTCTCTTCCATTTTACTCGCAGTTTCTTTATTCACTTTACCCGATACCGTTAGACCGTTAGCATTTTGGAAGGCACGGACGGCAGTTTCTGTTTCTTCATCAAAATAACCATCTGTCCTACCTGGATTGAACCCAAGCCCTTTCAAAATCGTCTGGACATTTTTCACCTGATCACCATTCATATCGAAGGCTAACGGTTTTTCAACCGTTATCGGACTTGCGTAAAAGTATTCAGGCTGCTTCACTTCGATCGTCGGCTTAACCCCTTTTTCATTGATCCAGTTGCCATCCGGTGTCAGCCATTTGAACATCGTAAGCTTGATGCTGCTTCCATCATCCATATCGACCGCTTGTTGAACGGTTCCTTTACCGAATGACGTTTCACCAACAAGCTCGTATCCGCCCGCTTCTTTTAGCGCAGCAGCTAAAATTTCGGAGGCAGAGGCACTTCCGCGATCAATAAGACCGACAATCGGATACCCTCTCTCTTTCGATCTGGATGAGAAGAACCGCTGTTTTTCACCGTTCCGTGCTTCGATCTGTACGATCGGTTCATCCTTGGTCACGAACAGCTTGGCAATGTTCTCGACGCTTTGGAGGTAACCGCCGGGATTACCACGAACGTCAACAATCAATCCATCAATTTCTTTATCTTCGAGGGATTTCAGCTGTTTTTCAAAATCATCAGCTGTGTCCTTTGAAAAGGACGTAATTCTGATGTGACCAATTTTCTTTCCATCATTTTCAATTACATCGGAGTAAACCGTTTCAATCGGAATTTCATCACGCTTTACTTTAATCGAAAGCGTATCATTTACTCCAGGACGCTTAACTCCAAGTGTGACCGTCGTCCCTTTTTTACCACGAATTTTTAAAACGGCATCGTATAGATTAAGACCTTTCGTGCTCTCGCCATTAATCGAAACAATCTGGTCTTTCGGACGTAATCCTGCATTTTCAGCTGGAGAATCCTCAAACGGTGCTACGATCGTCACATAACCATCCATCATCGTAACCTCTGCACCTATTCCTTCAAAAGACGACTCAAGCGTATCACTGAATTGTTCAGCCGTTTCCGCATCCATATAAACGGAATAAGGATCGCCAAGGGTTTCTACCATGCCCTGAATCGCGCCTTCCAACAGCTTTTCCTTTTCAATCTTTTGATAATACTGCTTCGAAATCAATTCGTACGTTTTTTCAATCTTTTCAAATTCTTCGTCTGTTCCGGAACCTTCGCCTAAATCAATTCCGAGACTTTTTTCCGCGGCTTCTTCTAGTGGTGAGGAGCTTTCCTCATCTGAAAATAACGTCATTCCAGCATATGTTCCACCAGCACCAACTGCAAGTGAGCCAGCGACGATTAATGTGATCACTTTCCCTTTCAAATTTACGTTCATCCTATCACCTCTCGAGTTTGCAGGAAAAGGCACCACACCTCCACGATGCGATGCCCCTATCACATGAGTAAGGTCCCCCGAATTCCGAACTGTTCTCCTACTCATTCTACTATATGAACAGCTTGTATCCTTTATGAATCAAAATAAAGTTACCGTTCATTGTCATACACGGCATCTATTTATTAATGAAGTTAACAAATCAAGCAAGCTAAATTCATACTACTATACGAAAGGAAAAGGAACAAGGATTTAACCCGAATAAAATTCAGACTTTTTATGGAATTTTTTAGAAAGGATCAATCCAACTATGATGGAAGTATACTTGGTTAAGGATTTACGGGACTGAACCTCCTTGATTTTAGGAGAATACGTCCTGGAAAAGCAATTTGCGGGACTCGATCTCCTATATTTTAGGAGAACGTGTCCTGGAAAAACGATTTGCGGGACCCAACCTCCTATATTTTAGGAAAACGTGTCCTGGAAAAACGATTTGCGGGACCCAACCTCCTATATTTTAGGAGAACGTGTCCTGGGAAAATGATTTATGGGACTCAACCTCCTAGTTTTTAGGAGAATATGTCCTGGAAAAGCGATTTACGGGACTCAACCTCCTATATTTTAGGAGGATGTGTCCTGGGAAAATGATTTACCGGATTCAACCTCCTAGTTTTTAGGATAATGAGTCCTGGAAAAATGATTTGCGGGACTCGACCTCCTAGTTTTTAGGAAAATGTGTCCTGGAAAAATGATTTACGGGACTCAACCCCCTAGTTTTTAGGAGAACGTGTCCTGGAAAAATGATTTGCGGGACTCAACCTCCTAGTTTTTAGGAGAACGTGTTCTGGGAAAATGATTTGCGAGACTCAACCTCCTAGTTTTTAGAAAAATGTATTTATATGAAATTCTTCAATTTTTGTTTTTTCACTAAAAAACAAGCCTCGGATCGTATCCGGAGCTTGTTCGTAAAAACGCAGCTTGTCCAATTGTCGACAAGCTGCGTTTTTTTCGTTTCATATTAGAAGAAGTTCAGTGGGTCGATTGCATTTGTCTTATTTACATTCCATGAACCTTGGTGGATTTCAAAGTGCAAATGCTGACCGGTTGAATATCCAGTGCTTCCCATCAGTCCGATGGTTTGACCTTTTTTAACAGTTGAACCTGTACCAATATAACGCTTACGCATGTGTGCATAAACCGTCGTGTACGTTTGACCGTTGATGTAGTGGGCAATAAAGATTACGTTTCCATAGCTTGTTGAATAGTACGACTTGATGACTGTACCCGCTGCTGATGCAACGATCGGAACCGAACCGTTTCGAGCAATGTCCACTCCCGGATGCATCTCGCCCCAGCGTTGTCCGAATCCTGACGTATATATACCTGCTGCCGGTTTCATGAACATTCCGCCCGTTACTGTCGGTGTTGCTGCTGTTGATCCGCTATTTGCTGCCGCACGACGAGCTGCCTCTTGACGACGCTTTTCTGCTACAAACGCTGCTTGCTGCTTAGCAAGAAGATCTGCTTCGTCCTCCAGCTTGTGCAAATGTGCGTGCATTTGCTCTTCCTCAGCCTTTAAATCACTAAGCAAAGCATTTTTCTCTTGAACCTTTGCATTAAGCTCATCTTTTAGGGCTTCCAATTCATCCATTTGCTTTTTCAGGCCTTCAAGCTTTGATTCAACTTCCTTTTTCGCCTTTTCCACCGCTTTTTTATCCGCTCTATGCGCTTCTAGGATCTGTTTATCCTGCTCAGCGATTTGGTTCAAGGCAAAGACACGATCAAGGAAATCGCCAAAGCTCTGGGAACCGAGCAACACTTCTATGTATTGAACCGAACCGCCGTTTTCATACATCGCCGTTACACGACTCTTCAGCATTTCATCACGTTCAGCGATCCGCTTTTTCAACACTTCAATTTCGCCTTTAAGCTTTTCGATTTCCTCTTTTGTTTGTTGAATTTCATCCTCTTTTGTTTCAATCTTGCCTTGGGTGTCGGCAACCTGCATATCTAACTTCTTAATTTGGCCGTCCAACTGTTTCTGATGCTCTTTAAGCTCTTCTATTTTGTCTTTAGTTTCATCCTGTTTCGATTTGATTTCCGATCGTTTTTCCTTCACATCAGAGATTTTATCATCAAGTGAATTGGCAAGCGCTTCGTTCTCGGCAGTGATACCAGGAACGCTTCCAAGTAATAAACTTAGTGAAGCTACCGCTATAATCAGTTTCTTTTTCACACTTCCATCCTCCATTCATTTCATTTCCGTGTGTGTTCAAAAAGCTGGCAAACAGGGGTTTACTGACTGGCTTCCTTATTTGCCGGTTACTTCCTGAACATCCCCTACACTTTTAAAAATTTACGGACAGACGTCATGCTGCCCCATACTCCGATGAATGCTCCGATAACAACTAGAAGTCCTGCTAGTTGAAGCATGAGCGGATAAACTGGTAGAAGCTGGAATAGAATTGTTTTCATGTTCATGCTGACCGCTTCATAAACGAATTGATAGGCAAAGGTCAGTATGCCGATCGGTATCAACGCACCTAGTACACCGAGTAGGAATCCTTCGACAAAAAATGGCCATCTGATGAATCCGTTCGTTGCGCCTACTAGTTTCATAATCTCTATTTCTCTACCACGTGTGACAATCGTGATTTTAATCGTATTGGCTATTAAAAACATTGCGGTAAATAACAGACCGACGATAAGCACCAAGCCGACATTACGGGCTGTATCCGTTATCTTAAAAAGTTTTTCGACGGTTCCTTTTCCGTAGCGGACTTCGCTGACATATTGCATGGTTTCAATCTCTTCCGCAATATCAGGCGTGTCTTGAGCCCGTTCTGTTTTAACCGCAAAAGCATCCGGTAAAGGATTTTCATCTTCAAGAGACTCAAAGACTTTTCCTTCATCTCCTAAACTTTTAATCAGTTCCTTCAAACCTTCTTCTTTTGGAACATACTTAACACTGGATACTTCCTCAATTTCCTCTAGTTTCTGCCCCAATTCCTGATGCTGCGCTTCCTCTGTTGTTTTATCTAGATAAACGCGAATTTCGACATCATCCTCGATCTGTGAAGCGATCGAGTTAATGTTTAATAGTAAAACGAGAAAAACACCAACTAACAGCAATGTAACTGTCACGGCACTGATTGAAGCGAAGGACATCCAGCCATTACGGCCTAGGCTCTTGAATCCTTCTTTTACGTGACGACCAAGGGTTCTAAATTTCATAGCCGTAATCACCCCTTTGCTCGTCACGAGCGATGCGTCCGCCTTCAATCGCGATAACCCTTTTCTTAATCGTGTTTACAATTTCCTTATTATGGGTAGCCATAACAATAGTGGTACCTCGATTACCGATTTCATCAAACACATCCATAATCCCCCATGCTGTGTCTGGATCGAGGTTACCCGTAGGCTCGTCCGCGATGAGAACCGGTGGCTTGTTGACGATTGATCGCGCAATCGATACACGCTGCTGTTCTCCTCCGGATAGCTCATCTGGCAAAAACCGCGCTTTGTTCTTGAGACCTACGAGATCCAATACTTCCATAACCCGTTTTCGGATAACCTTCGGGGTTTCCTCGATGACCTCGAGAGCAAACGCGACATTTTCATAGACAGATAGTTTCGGCAAAAGCTTGAAATCCTGGAAAACGACACCAATTTGTCTACGAACAAATGGAATATTCCGCTCCTTGACCTTTGTAAGGCTTTTACCGTTAATAATAATGCTCCCCTTCGTCGGCTTTTCCTGGCGGTACATACATTTAATGAATGTCGATTTACCCGCACCACTTGGACCGACTACATAGACAAATTCCCCTTTGTCGATATGGACGTCTATCCCGTTCAGCGCCATAACGCCATTCGGATAGGTTTTCCATACGTCATGCATTTCTATCAAATTGATCCCACCCTATGTATTGTCTAGCTGTCAAATCTCTGCTGTTGTCGGAAACTCTATTTTATTTATTTCTATCTATTTTATCGGTTATATTGCTAGAATTGTTTGACAATATTTGTTGCACAGTCTATTATAACATCTTATTTCGTCATTTTAAGGCAAATTCGTATTACATTTGTGTTTCAAATGTGCCCATATTTTGACAAAATGCGCATTGTGTATCGTACAGATTAGTCGTTAAACTTCGACAGCATTTTACCTTTTCTACACTAACTTAAAAACTCCTTCTAGAAAATAGTCTAGAAGGAGCAAAAAATTTCTTATTTTGGTAAACACATGGTACTAGACTTGGTTTAAAAGAGTTGAGGGACCAGCGTTTTTGGTATTGAAACCTTAACAGTAATAAGTGGATTGACTATCTGACTAATTTTCAGATCACACGTTGCACTTAGCAGTCGATACGCATCTTCAAAGTCTAAGGCCATCGTTCGTTGAATATGTTGAACCGTCATGAGTAGAGCTCGTTCAATGGTAGATTCGTAGCCCTCTCCCGAACAAAGGATCAGGTAAGAGTTGCTCGTCTCCACGACCGGACTTTCGATTTTCCAGTTTTCCGCCTTCGTTACGGTAAGCTGCACAGCACCGGCAACCTCAACACCCGTTCCATCGAGTTCACCGTCCCCCATCGCCGCATGCATATCGCCAAGTCCTAGCAAAGCGCCGTCATGGCGAACAGGAAGATACACCTTGCTCCCGGTCGTAATCTCCTTCGTGTCGAGATTACCGCCATGATCCCCAGGTGTTTCATTTTGAATGCTGCCTTTCGTTGGAGCAACCCCAATGACACCGACCATCGGCTGAACAGGAATCCTAATTGTTTCGGAAAAATGAATAATATTTTCGTTGATTCGTAGAATTTTTGTGGTCGTGTTGCCGATTTGGCTGCCAAGTGGTCCAAGCCCTGGCATCATTACCATCACGCCATAATCATTCAGTGTTATCTCGCCGACCTCGATACAAAGAACATCACCTTTTCGCACGCCATTTATGTAAATTGGACCGGTTGCCTGATTGATTTTACCCGTTAAGTCTAGGTTGGTTCGGAGCGTGCGTTCATCCGTTATCCGTCCACCGTAGCAGTCGTGCGTTTCGACCATGACCTTCTCACCAAGATCGATCGTATAGGTAGGATCATTTTCCGACGAAAAATGAGTGAACGTTCTGTCTCGGAATAAAGTTTTTATACTCATGAAAAAGCCTCCGCTTCAGATCATCGTTTTGCAGGTAATTATACCATGAGGAAATACATGTAATGGGTCCAATTGGGTTGATTTACGGATGCCTCTTGACAATGATTTCAGGCGCTAATAGCCTGCGAAAATTGTAAGCGGACTATAGTCTGCATGCACCCGAATAAAGTAAAAATTCGCTTGTAAAATCATGTTCTTTTCACACAAACATTCACAGTTTCTAGTAAATGGTGCAGGTAGAGGCATGGAATTCCGATAATATTTTAACAGATAATGGGAGATATTTACTGACTTAAATCCCCATATAAGTAAAAAACCAGATCGCGTACCGACCTAGTCTGGATTATACCTTATGCTCTACCCTTGATTGAATCCTTCCCCAAGGACCTCATTCGCATTGACGATTATAATGAACGCGCCAGGGTCGATCCTTTTCACATGCTGCTTAAGACGGGTGACCTCGTACTGGGCAACAACACACATGAGCATCGGACGTTCTCGGTCGGTAAAACCGCCAGACGCTTGAATACGCGTCACGCCTCTATCAACCTCACGGAAAATCTCATCCCGCACCTCATCCTGCTGGTCGGTAATGATGTATGCCATTTTCGAATAGCCAAGTCCCATCTGTACGACATCAATCGTTTTAGCCGTTAAAAACATACCGATTAACGCGTAAAGTGCCTGTTCAATTGAAAAAACGAATGCCGATGTAACAACAATCGTCCCATCAATCATCAGTACGCAGAGTCCTAAAGATAAACCGGTATACTTATGCACGATCTGGGCGAGAAGATCGATTCCTCCAGTCGATGCTTTTCCACGAAACACAATACCTAATCCAAGTCCGACTCCGAGCCCGCCAAACAACGCACCGAGCAGTGGATCAGCCGTAATCGGCTCTGCATCCTCCGATAAAAAGACAACAAGCGGCAAGAAAACCGTCCCGATGAATGTTTTGAGCCCGAAATGCTTCCCAAGCACTATAACCCCTGTAACAAACAACGGAATATTGAATGCCCACTGAACAATTGAAGGCTTCCATCCAAATACATCTTTTAAAATCGTGCTTATTCCAGCAACACCGCCTGATGCAATATTGTTCGGCAGCAAAAACAAGGTAAACGCAAGTGCGACTAAGGTCGAACCGATCAATACATATATATAATCAAGAGCCACGAGCAGCTTTGGGTTGACTCGATTCCTGCGAACTGACATCATCATGAAACTTCACTCACTTCATTAAATAAATGTTCAAAAAGGAGGATCAAAAGGGCCGAGAAGTTCGAGGCACGACAGTCTCGAGGACCGGATCGTATAAGTTTAATACGTGAGGACCGGAGAGACCGAGTAACGAAGAAATTCGACAGCAATTTTTACCGGACTTTTTGAAATACCACTAGTACATATAACCTACAGAAGTATATCACTCCCCCAGAATGAAGTAAATTTTTCGGATAATTGCAACAAATCTTTATTAAGGTAAGGCCAGAAGCTAATAAAATTATGTCTAAAGTAGGGTTCGTGGCCGAATTATTGGATTGTGTGCTTGAATTCCCAAGTTCAATACTTAAAAAACAAGCAAATAGCGCTCAAATCTGATGAAAATGTACTTTTCCGATTAAATTTAGGTTAAAACGCGATAAATAATCCCTTCAAAGTTAAAAAAAGAGCTTCCAACTGAAAAACCCCTCGGTCGACCAGACCAGAGGGGAATCAATTGAGATTATTTCATTTGTGATCGTAGGTAGGCGTCGATGAATGGACTGATATTGCCGTCCATAACGCCTTGGACGTTTCCAATCTCGACATTCGTCCGGTGATCCTTCACCATGCTGTATGGGTGGAAAACGTAAGAGCGAATCTGACTTCCCCAGCCGATTTCCTTTTGCTCACCACGGATTTCATTGAGTTCCGCTTGTTGTTCTTCAATACGCCTTTGATAGAGCTTTGCTTTTAACATTTTCATCGCTCGATCACGGTTTTTGATCTGTGAACGTTCAGTTTGGCAGGACACAACCGTATTCGTTGGAATGTGTGTCATCCGAACTGCCGAATCGGTCGTATTGACGTGCTGACCGCCAGCGCCACTTGCACGGTACGTATCAACCTTAATTTCATCCGGTTTGAGTTCGATTTCAATGTCATCACTTAATTCCGGCATAACCTCACAGGAAACGAACGAAGTATGACGCCGACCTGATGAATCGAACGGCGAGATCCGAACGAGACGATGCACGCCTTTTTCAGTCTTTAAATACCCGTAAGCGTTGTGCCCCTTGATGCTCAAGGTTACACTCTTCACACCCGCTTCATCTCCCGGCAAGTAATCGACGGTTTCGACCTTATACCCCCGATCCTCTGCCCAACGCGTATACATACGCAACAGCATTGACGCCCAATCCTGGGATTCTGTTCCACCAGCACCCGGATGAAGCTCCAACAATGCGTTGTTTTTATCATGTGGTTCACTTAAAAGCATCGTCAGTTCAAAGTTGGAAAGCTGTGTTGAAAGCTCCTTCAAGTCACTTTCCAGCTCACTTTGCAGCTCCTGATCCTCTTCCTCTTTTACTAGCTCATGCGTGACTTCCAGGTTTTCATAGGTTTCCTCGAGCTCATGAAACTCGTTCACGATCCCTTTCAGACCGTTCACCTCGTTGATCACCGTCTGAGCGGCATTTTGATCGTCCCAGAAATTCGCAGCCGTCATCTGTTCATCAAGCTCCGCAATTCGGGCTTCCTTGTTATCTAAGTCAAAGAGACCCCCTAAAGTCTTGGATTCTCTTTTGCATCGCATTCAATTCTTGCTTCATTTCAACTAAGTCCATGCTGCATTCTCCTTCATATCAGTTAAAAATCACTTCAATAAAAATTTAATTAAGGCGAAAAGAAAACTTGGCGATTGCCAAGTTCCCTATTATTATAGTTATGCACCGTGGCACTGTTTATACTTCTTCCCGCTTCCACATGGACAAGGTTCGTTTCGTCCGATGTTCGAGCTCTTGCGAACAGGCTTTTTCTTTTTCTGTTCCTGTGCTTTCGGATCAACTGCTTTTCCTTCCGCAACCTTCTCACGCTGAAGGTTTTTCTCGACCTGCGCCTTCATGATATAGGTTGAAACTTCCTCTTCGATCGATTCTACCATCGTCTCGAACATTTGGAAGCCTTCGAACTGATACTCACGAAGCGGATCGTTTTGACCGTAAGCGCGCAAGTGAATTCCTTGACGGAGCTGATCCATCGCATCGATGTGATCCATCCACTTCCGGTCGACCGAACGCAACACGATTACTTTTTCAAATTCACGCATACGCTCTGGTTCGATTTCTGCTTCCTTCTTATCGTACTCTGCTTTCACAATATCCAGCAGGTGTTCAATAATCTCTTCCCGCTCTTTACCGCGAAGATCTTTTTCCGTAACCGAGCCTTCGCTTAAGAATGTTGCATTTCCGTAATCGATGATCGCCTTCATGTCCCAATCCTCATGAACCTCTTCCTCTGGAGTATGGGCTTCAACGATTCGTTCAACAGTCGATTTGATCATTGCGTCTACGATTTCACGCAGGTTTTCCGAATCTAAAACTTCCGCACGCTGGGCATAGATGATTTCACGCTGTTGACGCATCACATCATCATACTGAAGCAATTGCTTACGAGCATCAAAGTTATGACCCTCAACACGTTTTTGCGCAGATTCAACCGCTTTGGTGACGATTTTGCTTTCAAGTGGCTGATCCTCTTCCATCCCGAGGCGCTCCATCATATTCATCATGTTGTCCGAGCCGAAACGACGCATCAATTCGTCTTCCATTGAGATGAAAAATTGAGACGAACCTGGATCCCCTTGACGACCCGCACGACCACGGAGCTGATTATCGATACGGCGTGATTCGTGACGCTCTGTACCGAGAATGTGAAGTCCGCCAGCTTCGATGACACCATTGCCAAGCTTGATGTCCGTACCACGACCGGCCATGTTTGTCGCAATCGTAACCGCGCCCTTTTGACCAGCATCCTCAATGATCTGAGCTTCACGACCATGGTTTTTCGCGTTCAATACGTTATGCGGGACGCCTTTTTTCTTTAGATGCTTTGCAATAAGCTCAGACGTTTCAACCGCAACCGTACCGACCAACACAGGCTGACCTTTTTGGTGGCGATCCGCGATTTCATTCACAACGGCACGGAATTTACCCTCCGTTGTTTTATAAATCAAATCAGCACGATCTTCACGCGCAATCGGCTTATTCGTCGGAATCACGATAACGTTCATATTATAAATGTTGCGGAATTCTTCTTCTTCCGTTTTCGCTGTACCTGTCATACCTGACAGCTTGTTGTACATACGGAAGTAGTTCTGGAACGTGATGGTCGCAAGTGTCATCGACTCTCGCTGAATGTCGAGACCCTCTTTCGCTTCAATCGCCTGGTGCAACCCATCGCTATAACGACGACCTGCCATCAAACGCCCGGTAAACGGGTCAACAATGACGACTTCGCCTTCCTGAACGACGTAATCTGTATCCCGATGCATAGCAACGTGTGCTTTTAACGCCTGATTAATGTGATGGTTAATTGACACATTCGAAATATCAAACAGGTTTTCTACGTTAAAAAACTTTTCAGCCTTAGACATACCTTCTTCAGTCAGCTGAACGTTTTTCGTTTTTATATCAAAGGTGTAATCTTCTTCTTTTTTCACTTGATGAATGAATTGATTCGCGATTCGGTACAGTTCCGTCGATTTTGCCGAGCTTCCGGAGATGATGAGCGGTGTACGGGCTTCGTCAATTAAAATCGAGTCAACCTCATCGACGATCGCATAATTAAGCGGCCGCTGAACCATTTCTTCCTTATATAAAACCATGTTGTCACGGAGATAGTCGAAACCAAGCTCGTTATTCGTCGCGTACGTGATATCGGCAGCGTAGGCTTCCTTCTTCTCCTCTTTCGACATGCCGGTTACGTTCAAGCCAACCGTCAGTCCAAGATACTTATAAATTTCGCCCATCTGCTCAGCGTCACGAGCTGCAAGGTATTCGTTGACCGTTACGAGATGAACACCCTTACCTTCGAGCGCATTCAAATAGACCGGCATTGTCGCAACGAGCGTTTTACCTTCACCGGTTTTCATTTCAGAAATATTTCCTTCATGCAAGGAAACCGCACCCATGATCTGAACAGGATATGGTCGTTCTCCACGTACTCGGGTTGCTGCCTCACGAACAACAGCAAATGCTTCAATTAGAATATCATCTAGTGTCTCCCCGTTCTTAAGACGGGATCTGAATTCATCTGTTTTCGCACGAAGCTGTTCATGTGAAAGCTTTTCCAATTCTGGCCCGAGCGCTTCCACCTCGTCCGCATACTTTTGAAGACGACCAATTTGACGATCGTTACCAGTTGGGAAAATCTTTTTAATCATACCAATCATTTAGTTATGCACCTCTATTTATAAACAGATAGTTTTGAAAATTCTTCTTAAATTGGGTTAGACGCAGAACCTGCATCAAGCTGAATGGTTACAACCTACCCTATTGTATAAAATTAGTCCATGTTTTATTTTAACAGTTTGAACGGGTAAGGACAAGAATTCGTGCGGTTTATGTGAAGTGCAATCCTCTCTTCATAAGGGGATCATTATACAATGGAGCAAAAATACAGTTTAAGGTCAGCTCACAATTATAGGATATGTACAGCTTTATGGTGAAAAATTTATGGTATTATGAATGCAAATAAAAATAGGAGGTTAATCGTGATCTTCGGTTTCTTTTATATCTTCACGGCTGTTTTAAGCATTATGATGACCATTTTACTTTTATACTTAGGGGAAAAATTCAAATCCACCTCACCATTCTTTGTTGCTAGCTTAATTTATATGCCAATAACGTTTTTTGCTTGGAAGATGGAAGTATACTTTTTTTCATAGCCAGTATTCTTGTACAGATTTACCTGCTCATCCATACATACGCTAAGTATAAAATGTTCAAAGCTTCCGAATGATTTTTTTACTATAGAGTCGATGTCCTTCGTAGCGGTGCGTAAAAATATGTACTGAAGTTGAACTGTTAATTGCTATTTATAACGTTTGCTGAAAAAATTATAATATATTTCCGGAATTTGGAGGTTACCGATGCTATTTATTATTTACTATTATATTTTTATTTTTGTTTCACTCCTCATTTTGACGATTATACTTTTTTATTTAGGCAAAAAGTTCGAATCTTCTTTACCATTCTTTGTGGCCTGCCTGTTGTGGACTCCGATCACATTTTTCGCATTTAAGTTCGACAGATTTATAATCATACTGCTCTGTACCCTATGGCAAGGTTATCTATTAACATACGCATATCAAATGTACAAAATGCTTAAAGAGACTTAACAAAATTCCTGGTGAAATTGTAAAAGGGACTGGCTCCGATTTAATCTGTACCCCTTGTAAAGGACAATTTTAAAAAAGGCTAGGCTGCGTTAAGAAGATGATCTCTGTATTGAACGGGGGTCATCTTTTTCATATTCCATTGGTATCTATAGGAGTTGTAGTATTTAATGGCAGTTTTTACTTCCCGTTTAAGATCTTTCAGTGTTTTACAGGATTTTATTTCAGCTAAATCTTTGAAATGACCAAAAAAGGATTCCTGTGGGGCGTTGTCCCAACAATTCCCCCTTCTGGACATGGACTGGCCCAGTCGATGTTTCTTCACCAACTTTTGATATACAGGGCTGGTATAATGACTCCCTTGATCAGAATGGATGTAGGCTCCTTTAGCCAGTTTAACCTTCCTATTCTTCTTTAACTTCTTAAGCGTGTCCATAGCGATGTCGAGCGTAATTCGATCCGAAACATTATGGGCCAATACTTCATTGGTAGAGGCATCTATAATGGTTGATAAATAAGCCCTTTCCCCTTTCCCGAAGTAGAGATATGTGATGTCTGTAAGCAGCACCTTATAAGGTACTTCCTGTTTGAACTCTCTGTTAAGCTGGTTCGAAACGACTTTGTGCTCCTGGGTGGCTTTCATAATACGCTTGTAAGGATTCGCTCTCCGGATAGGACATACAATGCCATACTTGTTCATGACTCTCCCGATTCTTTTAAGGTTATAGACAATATTAAATTGACCTGCCAGTATCATTTTAATTTGGCGGGCTCCTTTTTTACGGTTCTTAAAGTGAAAGGCTTTGAGAATAACATCCCGGACAACTTCATCCTTTTTCTCTTTTTCCCTTCTTCGCTTTACTTGTTTCGCTGAAAAATAGTTATAGTAGCCTTGACGAGATACGCCTGCAGATTTACAAAGGTAAGTGATCATGTTTTTTAACTTATATTTCTCAATGACGTATCGAATGAGGACGAACTTCTGATCAGCTGATAAGATCAGTTCTTTTTCTTTAGCCCCCTTTCGGCGAACTTTATCTTTTTTAGCAATTCGTTCTCTGCTTTCAATAAATTATTTTCCGCCTCTAACCTTGCATATTTTTCTTCATTGGAAAGTTCTCTTTTCCTTGGTCTTCCTGATTGTCCTCTTCTTGCATCCTGAAGTCCCAGTGCTCCATTTTTACGATAGGCTTTCCCCCACCTTTCAGCAGAACATTTAATACGTCTAGTTCCAATAATCTCTGTATCAAACCCGTACTCTTCAAAAATCTCTCTAGAGAATTTCCCACGTTCCTTTTGAACAATAAACAGCTGCTTGAATTCATCAGTATAGATGATGGCCTTTGAAGTAACGGACTTAACATAAGGATTTTTTGATAATAGTTCGATCTCTTTTTTTGTGAAGCATTTTTTACTCATGTGTGTTCTCCCATCCCATTTTTCACTCTAATTGTACACAAAAAGACCCTGCAGAGTAGACCTTTTTTAATGTGTCTACTCTACAGGGTACAGATTAATTAAGAGCCAATCCCTTATTTTTATACTTTTTCTATTCGATATCAGGAGCGATCAGTCCGTATTTACCATCTTTTCGTTTGTACACGACGTTCGTTGCACCTGAATCAGCATGTGAAAAGACGAAGAAATTATGACCGAGCATATCCATCTGGAGAATCGCTTCCTGGGTGTCCATTGGTTTTAGATCAAAACGCTTTTGACGGACAACCTGGAAATCATCCTCATCTTCTTCCTCTTCCTCTAAAACAGTCGTCGTTGTAGGTGCAGCACTTCCATTCCCATTTGCAAACGCGAATTTTATTGCACCACCCTGCCGGAACTTGCGGTTTACTTTCGTTTTATACTTACGGATTTGTCGCTCTAATTTTTCAACGACCAAATCAATGGCAGCATACATGTCGTCATGCGTTTCTTCCGCTCGAAGCAATAAGCCCGGCATCGGAATCGTAACCTCGACTAGCTGCTCATTATTGTACACCTTTAGGTTGATATAAACATCTGAATTCGGAGTTCCATCAAAATAACGCTCTAGCTTTTTCACTTTCTTTTCTGCGTAACTTCTTAAAGCAGAAGTCACCTCAATGTTCTCTCCACGAATATTAAAATTCATGCAAAACTCCTCCTTTCGGTGTTTATATATATTTCTCTATACCCCTTAACAATTCCTTCATAAACGTAAAATTCTCGTAAAAATTGCGACAATATTTTTAAGATTCAGTTTTTTAGGTCGAGAGCACGCTAAGTATGGAATTATAAGGGGAGAAAGAACGATTCCATGTCCCTGATTAGACATGTTACTTAAAGGATTCGACAATGCTTGAAGTGTGTTGGGGAGGACGTTATTACCAGATTGATTTCTACCTTCGATCAAGGAATTCCAGGTACCGAAAAACATTTAGCCTTGTAAAAAAACAAATCCCGCTCCTCGGTATAAGAAGCGGGGGGATTGCTTTTAATTCAAACCCTCAAAAAGGAATGTGAATTAAAGCTTTGTTACGTTCGCAGCTTGAGGTCCGCGATTTCCTTCAACTACTTCAAACTCCACGTCTTGGCCTTCTTCAAGAGTCTTGAAGCCTTCAGAGCTGATTGCAGAGTAGTGTACGAATACGTCGTCTTGTCCGTCAACTTCGATGAAACCGAAGCCCTTCTCTGCGTTAAACCATTTTACTTTTCCTTGCATGTAATTCACATTCCTTTCGTATTAAAAAAATCATGTGGAAAAATCCACAATAAAAGTATACAACGGTACAACCTTGAGAGTCAACAATATGAATATGAATAGTCATAAAGCCGTAATTACTGACATTTTTCGATAAAATCAGTGCTCTTTCCTTACTACTTTATCCACCCTTTTTACCGTATTTTCAACCCATTTATTTGGTCGATTTGGTCCAGTCAAGTGGTCAATCAACAATAGCCTTTGATCTTAACGAACAGCCAAAAATCTAATTCAGCTTGCATAACGTTTGGTCCATTTCAATTGGAAAAACCAAGGTGTGCACACGTGTTACATTTTTCATTTTTGCACATCATCGATTTTTTATACGTATTTTCGTCCATTTTTTTAAAATTCAATTATCTAGTCATTAAAATAATGAAATACGATAATAATGAAACAAAGGCTTGTTAAACCTTAATAAGAAAAATTTGCAACCACACAAAAAAGACCAACTCAGCAATATAAACGAGTCAGTCTGTTGATATAATATATAAAGATGAAATATTATCTTCTATTTCCTTTTATCCAAGAACATACCGTCCGCCCTTGCAGATTGATATGGATTAGAGTATTTGGTATTGTTTGTTTTTTTCATCTTAATTTGTTGGACCTGTGTCTTGATCCGGGTCATTTGTTGATCCAAATATGGTTGGATCGACTCATTGATTTGCACGAGTTGCTGACCTATTTCCATTTCGTCTTTAGAGTAGTCACCTGTGAGCTGTTCGATAAGCTTTTGACGTGTTTCTAAGTGCCGACCCAGCTCTTCTAGATACTCATCAGGCGACTCATCCGGCAAACCATTTTTCACATGGTCATAAAGTTCCTCCGTTTGCTTTAACAATGCTTGCACGGAACTCATTAGGCCTGGCCACCTGCTCCATAGTTTGCTTTTCGGTTCATTTGGATTACCTGTTTCCATGTATCGCGAAACTCAATGGTTAACCCCTCGACCTCTTCAATAATCGAAATATCACTTTTTATATTTGCTTCTACTAGGCGACGGTTCATGTAATCATACATTTGCAGCATCTGTTCTCCAACGGCTACTTCGGTATTCAATGTGACCATCAATTCTTGGATGATTTTTTGCGCCTTGATCAGGTTAGTGTTCTTATCTTCGGTCTTGTTATCCTGAATTGCCGTTTTCGCTTGTTTTAAAAATTTCAAACAACCGTTATAGAGCATTAGAGTTAGTTCACCAGGCGAGGCTGTTCCTACACTATTTTGTTGATACGCTTTGTATGGATTGTTTAGAGACATCTTCGTTTAAACAACTCCCTGTAAAGTAGTTGCGGCATTCCTTTAACCGCCGAATTGTTTCATTAAATACATTGATTGCTGGTTCATACGGTTAATCGCTTTTTCCATTGCGGTGAATTGTCGCCAATAGCGATCTTCAATGTCAGTTAGACGCCGCTCAAAAGTGTAAATTTCGTCCTCAATTTCCTCAATGTTTCGACCCATCGTAAATTGTTCGTTTGTTTCTAAAGAGTTGCCTGCTTTCGCTTCAATTTTACCCATCGTTTCAGAAATGGAATCCCGCAGCCGACGCGCAATTCCTTTTTCCGCGTCTGTTGTTCCATCACTCATGAACAATTCATATACTGCATCAGGATCTGCCTCAATTGCTTCCCTTAGCTTACTTTCATTGATTATAAGCTTCCCGCGGTCTTTATAATTACTTGAAGTTTCAATGCCGATTTCCGCTAACTGGTTGAAATCAGGAGAAACGGTCGTACTATTGACTGGTGAATAAAGATCCATACGCATTGAATTCAAGCCACCGGAAAGAATCGGATCACTTCTCAGCATTCCGCTCATTGCTTTTTCTTCCCACAGTTCGATTTCATTATCACTCAGATCTTCACGCTGTTTATCTGTTAAAGGAGGGAAGTCACGATAGCGCTCTTCACTTAGCTCACCATTAACCTTATCAATTGTTTCATTATATTTATCCACAAATTGCACGATTGAATCCAAAATCGTGTCTGAATCCTGAGTAACAGAAATGTTTGCCGAACCTATCCCATTTAACGTATACGAAACATCATTGATCTCAAACGTGTTCGTCTTACGGCTCGTGGCGAATCCGTTGTATTCAAACTGAGCATCGAGACCGGCTGTTTTGATTGCTCCATCCGTTCCATCTATAGTGCCGCTCAGGTTTGTATCTCCTAACTCATAACCTGCCGACGCGTTTGAAAAACCAAGTGCACTGAAAAAATCAGCTGTAGTGGTCGCATCTGCAGTCCCATCATTTGTAATCGAAAGCTTTGCACCGCTTCCGGTATCCTTCATGGTCAATACGACTTTGTTCGTTTCAGAATCGTAGAACGCTGATACCCCGAGATCCGTGTGGGAATTGATTTTCGACATCACGTCTTTAATGGAATCTGTTGTAGGATCAACCGCGATTGTGATATCACTCGCTTGTGACTCCCCTGGTTTTATGACGCTTAATTTCAGGTTAAAACCAGTCGTAAACGCTTGACCGCCACTAAACGTGACCTGGTCTAGATTCGTATCTCCATCAACTGCATTACCATTATTATCGGTTACTGCTGTTTCTGAATTGTACATTGCAGCCTTTGCAAGCTGTGTTACATTGATTGTTGTTGTCGTATTCGTTGCGGTACTGCCAGCGGTCGCGGTTACAGCAGCTTCATTGGAGCTGGTTACCGATTTCGTTAAATACGTGCTTTGACGGAAGATTCCATCAAAGATTGAATTATCAAGATCCCGGAGCAGCATATTCATTTCACGATAATCATCACGTTTCCAAACTAAACGTTGCATTTCTTGTTCCATTTTATCAAGCGGAATACGTTCTGCTTTCATCAGGTCACTGACAAGTTTATCAATATCCATCCCGCTCGCAAGTCCACCAATTCGCATTTCCATTCCAATCACCTCTATATCTTTTCGTCTACAACAATCCCGATCAATTCTGCCATCGCCGCATACATATCTAAAAACTTTTTATTTGGAATTTCTCGAATGACTTCCTTCGTCTGGTCATCAACAATTTGTACATAATACCGATTTAACTTCTCATGGAGCTTATAATTCAAGGATGTATTCATAGGTATCAGGAATTCATTTAATGTCTTCACCTTGTTGAGCAGTTCTTCCTTCGTAACTGGTTTTTCTGCATTCTGTTCAAGATTCTTATTACCTTGGAGAACTTCGACTTTTGAAGATTCAACCTTTCTACTCTCAACAACAGATACTGATGATGAAGATCCAACCTTTCCTACATTCATACCTGCTCCTCCTACACTTTAAATTGTCTATACCTTTTATCGGTTGAACCGAAAATGTTTTAAATGAAAAGACAAAAAAAGACGGACTTTTCCAAAAGCCGCCTTAATAATTTATTTTCTACATATATAGGAAGTTCGACTGAATTCACCATATCCTGTGATAACGTCGAACTGACTAACGTCCTAATAGCTTAATGCTTTTTTGGTGTCTTCATAAACAAAACAGTGTTTTATTTTTTTATTTTTTAAATCAAAGGTATAAAACATTTGTTATTTTAGCCGATATAAAATTTGAATCATCAAGGAGGATGGTTTAATGGCTCTAGTGATAGGCAGAAAACCCGGGGAATCTATCATCATCGACGGAAACATAAAGATCACTGTCATTAAGACAGAGGATAGTATGTTACGTCTAAAGATCGATGCACCAAAGAATGTTCCAATCGTCAGAGAGGAACTCACTAAGAAAGAACATTAGAAACATACGGACGTGTTTCTAAAAAACATAACATGGAGGTAATTTAAAAATGAGAATTAATCACAACATTGCAGCACTTAATACGTATCGTCAATTAACAACGAACAATGCCGCGTCTTCCGAATCATTAGAAAAGCTGTCTTCTGGACTAAGAATTAACCGTGCTGGAGATGACGCAGCCGGATTAGCAATCTCCGAAAAAATGCGAGGACAAATTCGTGGACTTGAGCAAGCAACTCGTAATGCTCAGGACGGAATCTCACTTATCCAGACATCTGAAGGTGCCCTTAACGAAACACACAGCATCCTTCAACGTATGCGTGAACTTGCAGTACAATCTGCCAACGATACAAATACGGCAGATGATCGTGCAGAACTTCAAAAGGAAGTTGCATCTCTTACAGCAGAAATTACTCGAATCGGTTCAGATACTGAGTTCAACACACAAAAATTACTTGATGGTTCATTTTCTAGTAAAGTAATTCAAATCGGTGCAAATACTGGTCAAACGTTGAACATTTCTATCAATACAATGACAGCTGGAGGATTAGGAGTTTCAGGACTTTCTATCTCCTCTCAATCAGGTGCAAACGCTGCGATTGCAACAATTGATTCAGCAATTGCGTCAGTATCCTCTGAACGTTCTAGCCTAGGTGCTATCCAGAACCGTTTAGAGCATACAATCAATAACCTTGGAACTTCAGCTGAAAACTTGACTGCTGCGGAATCTCGTATCCGTGACGTTGATATGGCGAAGGAAATGATGTCATTCACGAAGAACAACATCCTTACACAAGCTGCCCAAGCTATGCTTGCGCAAGCTAACCAACAGCCTCAAGGCGTTCTTCAACTACTTCGTTAAGACTAATTAAGCTTAATCGAATATATTGTATAATAAAGATAGCCAATTTTTATTGGCTATCTTTGCTTTCTATCTCTATGATTGGAGGAAAAACTTGTGATACATTTAGGTACATATTCATTTAAAAAACTTCCGTCTCTAGAAAAGAACCTTCAAACTGTCCAGCAGCATCTAACCGATAATAAATTGATTATAGTTGATGCTGAGGGAATACCACTTCCGGATTCAACGATTACCTCAAGGATTAATGATGAAGAGACGAGCACTTTCAAAGTTAAGAGTACATTAATCATTGAACAAGAAACACTCTTAGAGGCTATTGAATACATCGATAATATAGAGCCTCAGATCGAAGTATTACATAACTCTGATCAAGATATGATTATCAATGGTTTTGTTAACGCCATGGAATCATTGGTTTATTTAGATAAATTGGTTTCACATTTTAATATTGACATTTCGATTGATTATAACCTGGAGAACGCCTCACAGAAAGCTTTAAAACAAGTTGAAGATGGTAACGTAGATTATCTTCTAGATCTGTTAGAATTTTCATTTACTCCATTATTAGGGGAAATGAAAACAAAATTTCAAGAGAGGATCGTTCCTAATGGACTATGAAATCGTTACACAAACAGCGGACACAGGGGAAATCGTGTACTCCTATAAAGATTCAACCAAAAAGGTTCCGTTGAATTCCTTGTATTCACCCTCATTAGAAGCGAACCGATTCATCAAAAAATTAGATAAGAATAACCGAAAAGTGTACATATTTATCGGAATAGGCAATTCTACCCTGATTAAAAACATAATTAAGAACACGAGATCCTATATTCACTTATATATCATTGAACCATTTGAACAAGTTCTTGCAGATTCTGAATTTATTGATTTAGTTAAAACCAGCCGAAATGTCACATTCGAGTATTATAAAAATTGGTTTATGCTCGATTTTATGACTTTCATAGAAAAGTTCAATAGCACTGATACTGAAATCATTATTCATCCTCATTATGAAAAAACAAAAACGGGTCATCTAAAAGAGATTATTAACAAACTCAATCAAGGAATTAAATTAGTAACAATCAATAATAATACCGAGAGAAGATTTCGAAAAGATTGGATCCTAGAGCCATTATTGAATCTACAATATACGATGGGAGCACACTCTATCAAAGAGCTTAAAGATAAATATAGAGGAAAAAGTGCTATACTGGCTGCTTCTGGCCCATCACTAAAAGAGAATATGACCTTCCTTAAGGAAGCCCAGAATTCAGCATATATATTCGCAGCTGGATCTGCTGTAAACGGATTAACGAACAATGGCATTATTCCTGATTTTGTTACAAGCTTTGACTCAGGAGATATCAATTATGACACTCACTTTAAGGAAAGTAACTATAAAGGCCCTTTGATTGCGGGTAGTGTGATTAACTCAAATATATTGAAGCATCATGAAGGACCTATTATTTATGCCCAACTTACACTTGATGACATTACAAGAAGAGTCATTAAAGATAAATATTCTTTTCCACCAGTACCCTCAGTAGCCGTTTTCACCCTTCAAATAATGCAATTTCTGGGATTCAGCAAAATTTATTTAGTAGGCCAAGACCTTGCCTATATAAACGGAAAATATTATGCCCAGGGCGTTAATGAAACAGATGCAAGTAAAAAAGTGAATGCTGATATTACTGTAAAAAGCAATAATGGGGGCATGGTGGATACAAGCTATTCCCTTTACTCATTTTTAGAGAGTTTTGAATTTCTGATCAACCATATTGATCAAAACGAAATGACGATTTATAACACATCTAGGAATGGGGCATACATTAAAGGCACTACCTTCGTAGAACCTAATTCTATTAACATTAGTGATGAACTAGGTATAAAAGATATTGCCCTCGATCTAAAGGCAGCTCAAGCATCTGAGGCAGGGATTAACGAGGGATTGAAAATCATTGATGAATTGGAAGAGTTTTCGGAAACATTGCACGATGCAAATAAAAGCCTTTCACGATTGAACCCTAAGGCTGTTTCAATTACAGATATTAAAAAAGTCTCGAAAATCTTTTCCACATTAAGGAATCACACAATTTTCGAGGATATCATTACACAACGAATGTCTTCAATTGTGCAACGTATTCGTAATTTATTTTTGTATAAATTAGACGACAATCAAACTACAAATGACGATCGAATCATGATGGTAGAAGAAATCCAAAGACTCGTAACCTCTTCAGAAAAATTCATTGAATCTCTTCTTAATGATAATAGGGTTATAAAATATAAGGCTCAATATAAAGATAAACAAAACGCTAACCCAGTTTGAATTACCAAGCTGGGTTAAATTTTTTGCATTTATTTGTTATCTCTCATATCCTTCAATAACTTCTGAAGAAGGTCTGAACTTGTCGAGGCGGCATTATTATTTTCGTCTTGGATTGACAGGTATACTTCTTTTCTATGTATATCGATTTCTTTCGGGGCATTGATTCCAAGCTTGATTTGGTCACCATCAATCCCTAGTACCATAATCTCTATATCTTCCCCGATTTGGATGGATTGGTTCGGCTTCCGCGTTAAGACAAGCATTTATTTTTCCCCCTTTGTAGAGGTTAAAGGCTGTTGTTGAATCAGCAAGTGCTTTGTCTCATATGCGTCATCATTTAAAACGAGCTGTTTTCCTAGATTAGCCTCGGCATTAATGATTAAAGGCGCTTTTAAGTTTGCTGTTGTTTTCTCAAATGGATCCTGAACCGTCAAGATGACATACGTCAACACGTTTTGTTCTTTTTCAATTTTTAACTGCCTACGAATCGGATTAGGGATGTTAAATTCATAGTCTTTGAAAAATAAAAACGGAGTCGTGATTACAAACGCGAGGTCTGATGTTTCAACAGATTGTAAGATATTAAACAGGGAGTCCTCTCCGAACGGCAATATTGCGAATTTCCTTTCACCTGCAAAGCCTGGGAGCCCCTGGTCAATCGTAATTATATCGTTGTCTCTTAAATCAATGGTTCCATGGTATTTCGTTTCAATTTTCATATGTGATCACCACTTTTGTTTAGTTAGGTTACAAAATCGATCGTGAGCGAGTTTCGTTGTCGTAGAAAGGTTTCAAGGCTGCCGCGTTCATATTCCGAATGTGCTTTTTTCGGAGTTGCCTCTATAATAGGTTTATTAATCTGCCACTGGATGTTGATGTCTCCCGGCTGATAGTTTATTTTAACGCTGCCAACGGAAGGAATCCAACCGATGTTCCATTCAAGCATTCCCCCACCCATATTTTCAACTGCCTGGCTGATGATCGGATTGCCGCTATTTTCGATTTTCATCATTTGATCACCTTGGTGGGCACGGCGTGCAATTCCAGCGAGCAATTCCTCTCGTCCTCGCCTTGCAAATTCTTCAATGCTCTCTCTCGCATTTTTGAGGTTCATGTCATTCCAAGCCTGTGTTTGGTCGATATTCAATTTTCCAGCTGTCGAATTGGTCGTCATCTTCGCTTCTGGTTGTCTGATCGTCTGCTCAGCCCGTGGCTGTTCGATCGTTTGTTTGCCTTCAGTTGTCTTCATCCCGATCAAGGCTGGCTTTGATTGCATTCGAATTTGTGGAAATTGCACGTCACTCACCTCACAACACAATAAAGTTTTTACGAGTTTGAAAAGGAAAAGGCTGACTCCTCATCAGGAATCATTCACCTGAATCACGTCAATTCGGTGTAAACCTGACCCTAAAGAGTCAACCTTTATCAAATTTAGTATATTCCTGCATCAGCTTTTAACGTAAAAAGTCCATAAGCGTTGGTTGCATGATACGGGCACCCGAAGATAGCGCAGCACGGTGAATGCTTTCCTGAGTCTTCAAGTTCATTATCGCTTTTTCCATATCAACGTCTTCGTTGTCCGATAATACACGGGTCGCAATAACCTTCTGTTGAGATACACGTTCGGCAATCATCTCAACACGATTGTAACGTGCACCAAGCTCAGCTCGCTCATTTAAAAGGTTATCCACATGTCCATCAATTTTGCTCAAGTAATTGTTAATGGCTCCTGGTGCAGCTCCACCTTTAAGGTCTGTTACAAGGTCGTTTAGATCATCAAAAACCGCTTGCGGAAAAACGTTCTGTTGATTGATGTTAACACGCATTTCGATTCCTTTAGAAACCTCAATATTCACCGCATTTGTATTCGTTCCAACTACGGTTCCATTTGCATCGACTGGTGGATTCACTGTATCTGTTCCGTTAAAGATGTACTTCCCTGCTACCTGAGTATTTGCAACTGAAATTAGATGATCACGGAGCTGTTCAACTTCTTCGCCGATCGCCTCACGTTGATTCCCTTCATACGTTCCATTACTCGCCTGTACAACCAATTCCCGTAAACGATGCATAACTTGAGTTGCCTGGTCGAGTGACTCATCTGAACTATCCATCCATTTGTACACTTCGGATAGGTTACGGTCAAATTGATCAATTTCAGTTAAATTCGTTCGATATTCCATACCCTTCATTGCGACAACTGGATCGTCTGAAGGCCTAGTTATTCGCTTACCAGTCGCGAGCTGTTCCTGATACTTCGCCATCCGATCATAGCTCTGGCTCAAGTTCCGCAGCATATTACTCGTCAACATACCTTGAGTTACACGCATCGCTTATCCCTACCTTCCTACCCGACCCATGCCGTTAATGATACGGTCGAGCATTTCATCAATCGTTGTAATGTTCCTTGCCGCTGCATTATAAGCATGCTGGAACTGAACCATTTTCGCCATCTCTTCATCAAGTGATACACCGCTGACCGATTGTCTTCTCGCTTCAACCGATTGCTTGAGTGTTGATGCGTTATCCATGAGACGATTAGATTGCTGGGCATCAACCGCCATTTCACCAATTACACCCTCATAAAACAACTGAACCGATGTGTCACCTGATGTAAAGGTCAACGACTGATCCTTTACGTCCGCTAGTGCTAGCGCGTTACTCCCGTCGCCAGCAAACCCATCTCCGGAAGCTGCGATTTTATCAAGTCCATTTGGTCCCGTAATTGCACTATCAAGCTTCATCATGCTCGCAGCCCCTGCAAAATCAGTCCCGCTGACAGGTGATGTGAAACTGAAAAAGTTACCGCCAGCATTCCCATTCAAATCTGTACCTTGTTGATGTTGATCATTGAATGCCTTCGCAAACCGGTAGGCCATTTCATCCAAACTCGCGAGCATTTCTATGTAATCGCCTGTTTTTTTACCGCTCGTATCTTCATATCCGTACGATTCGATCAAGCCCTTCAGTTTACCTGATGCAAAGTTTCCGATGTTTCCGGCACTTGCTCCGATCGCATATTGATCAAATGCTCCGTCAGCATCCGTATCCTTAATCGAAATTGTATCAGCCGTTAAGTTTGCTCCGTCTACTAACGTTCCGATCGAGTTTCCTGCATCATCAACGATATCTATCGTATATTTCCCTTCTGCAACCTGTAGAGAATGCCCACCGTTCGCTACTGGTGTCACCTTTACATTCACATATTCGGAAAGCTTGTCGACCAATAAGTCGCGTTGATCGTACAAATCATTTGGCAAATAGCCATGTGGTTCTATTTCACTGATTTGTTTGTTGATATCGTTTATTTGACTCGCAATCGAATTGATCGTTTTCACGGTAATCATCGTTTGGTTTTCTAGATCGTTCTTAACCGAACTGAGTGAGGTCGATAGGTAGCCGAAGGTATCAGCTAATGCGATTCCCCGCTGGCGGACGACCGATCGGGCGGAACCTTCCGGGTTAGCCGCTAAGTCCTGAAGTGATTGCCAGAAGCGGTCCATCGTCTTCGCAAGCCCAAAGTCTGACGGTTCATTCATGATTTCTTCCATTTTGTGCAGCGCTTCACTGCGAGCGGTCCAGTAGCCCGATTTCGTAGTTTCGCCTCTGAACTGGATATCTAAGAACCCTTCACGAATTCGCTGAATCGTTCCTGCTTCAACCCCTGTCCCGATCTGCCCTGGTATTTCAGGCCGGTTTCGACCTGGCGCAGGGAAAGCTCCTGTCTGTGAAAAATTGACACGCTGCCGCGAATAGCCAGGTGTGTTCGCGTTCGCAATATTATGCCCGGTCGTTCGGAGGGCGCTTTGATGGGTTCTCAAACCTCTTACTGCTGTTTCCAGTCCATGAAACGTAGACATCGCTTTGTTCCGCCTTTCTATCTTTAAAATAAATCCTCAATTATCATCGCTTACCAATACCTTATTTTGCCGCTCTATGCCTTCGAATCAAACATCGATTGTCGTTGTTCGTAGCTATTCGTCTGTTTTGCTTGGCCTGTCCGTTCGTATGTCGCGGTTGATTGGGTCGGTTCCATTAACGAGAGCGAAGCGTTCACAAATTGCAGCGATTGCCGCGTTAAATCGTTATTCAGCTCATTCTGCTCCTGAAGCCGTTCAATCGTTTCCCGCAACTTCTCCTGTAATTCCTCCAGCTGCCCCTGCTCTTTTATATTGTAAAAACGGATCAGCTGCCCTAACGATGGATTATCATCTGCAACGATCCCCTTCTCATTCAAAAGCCGTTCAACCGCGCTTATCCGGTCGTTTTCGATTCTCTCGATCAATTGAATCGTCTTCTCTTCTTCCTTTAAAAGCGTATCCAATTTATTTACATCGTTTTCCTTTAATGTTTCGGTCTTTTCTACAGATATTTCAAACAAAAGTTCATGTGCATTATGTAAATCGGACAAAAGCCCGACCATTCGCTCCCCGCTCATCGCTTCACGCCCTTAGCTCTTAGTCCAAAAATCGAAAAAGTTTTTCGCTACCTTTTCAGGCTGAACCTTGTACTCTCCGGAATCAATTTCACTTTTCAACCGCTCGACCTTTTCAAGGCGCTCGCTAGACTGTGCATTCGATTTCTGCATCTCCAGTGCCTCTTTGGAAATCTGTATTTTATCCTGTTTCATTTGTTGACTTAACTGTTCGTTCTGGCGATTCATTTGATTTTTGTATGGGTTGTTGTTTGGTATATTTCCGAACCGATTGACCTTCAAATTAGTTCCCTCCCTTTTCAGTGGATGGATTTTTTTCCGTATAGTAGGTTATTTGGCTGTCTTTAGTTTGTTTTTGTGCAATTTCATCGAAGGATCGTAAATCGCTGTTCATGTTTGATCGGCAATTGTCGCAAATGATGCCGTTTTGAATACCTGCGTCACATCGCTCACACGGATACGTGATGTTCGGCAGCTGGTGAGCACGAATCCTACCCTCTTTTACAAATCGGATAATCACCTTTTCAGGTACCCCTGTAGCATCATGAACTTCCCATAATGAAGCCTCACGATTGGCTCGAACGCGAATAAACTTATACACCTTTTCAAACATTTTCTCTTCTTCTTTGTAACATGAATCACAGACAACGCGGAGGCTTTGAATGAAAATCCGGTTGCACTGCGGGCAATTGGCCAGTTGCGCCATGAGATTACCCCTTTCTATTCATTCTACCTCCTATATCGGATTAATTCATCAAAAGTTTAGTGATGTTGTCCGATTAGAGTTCAAAAAGGAGGATAAAAAGAGCCGAGAAGTTCGAGGCACGACAGTCTCGAGGACCGGATCGTATGTGATTAATACGTGAGGACCGGAGAGACCGAGTAACGAAGAAATTCGACAGCTATTTTTACCGGACTTTTTGAAATACCTCTAGAAAAATTTATCCTCGTGCAATTGTGAGCGATGAAACTGTACGTGCTCCATGGTCTAATAATATTTTTCCTGCGGCTTGGACGGTCGCCCCTGTCGTATACAAATCATCGACAATCGTCACGTCTGAATTGGCGATTGCACTGCGGAATTCCTCATTCATTGTAAAAACAGTTGCATGTTCGAGCCGTTCGCGTTTCGACTTCTTACTCTGTTTCTCTTCATGGACAGGTCTCTTCAACGCATGATAATACGGGCATCCAATCATTCCAGCAACCAACTCTGCCTGGTTGAATCCCCGCTCGTAGTGGCGTTCTTTACTTAACGGGATCGGCACAACGATCGTTCCTTTGAATGCACGTTTAACAAGAGCTTGCAGTTCCTTCTGGAAAAGCTTCACCAATTCAGCATCACCTCTGTACTTGAACCGGGCCATTACTTCCTTTAAAAATGGATTGTACTGGTAAAGCGAACGGTTTTTCGTGATCGAACTGCCGTGTTGCTCCCATTCCAGGCAATCGAAACAACAATCATCCTGGCGATATTGCTCGGGAAATATCGAAAAAGAGCGACCGCACATTCGACAAATCTCCCCTTCAATTCTTTCGAGCTGATCGGAACAAGCTGAACAAATGCTAGATGGGTCATTAAGATAGAATAAATCATTCCATCCGAACTTGATTTGAATCGGTTCATGACACGATAAACAGTTCATCTGCGTGTAACTAGTCCCGCTCTTCGATTATGATTCTGGATTTCACGTTTTGCAGAAACCATCGCACTCGTTTTCCCAAAGTGAAAATAGACGACCTCTCCGTAGGGGTCCTCGACACTTCGCCCGGCACGACCTGCAATCTGAACGAGTGCATTCGACGAAAACACGTCATGGTCTGAACCCAGCACGCCAACGTCAATTTTCGGAACGGTTACGCCTCGTTCAAGAATCGTCGTTGTTAACAACATTTTGATCTCTCCTTTTCGAAATCGTTTTATTTTTTCAATCCGATCGGGGTCACTCGAATGCACCGAATCAATTTCAGGGTTTTCTTTTAAAATCGAATAGACCGTGTCAAGCTGTTCAATCGTCGGTACGAATAAAAACGCTTGCCGCCCACTTGCCAGTTTCTCCTTAATCCATTGACGAATGACAGAAGGAATCCGCTGCTTTTTTAAAAGCTTCGACCAGTTTCCGCACCACTTATAATGTGGGACGGGTAACGGATAGCCGTGAAAACGCTTCGATATGTGGATGACTTCGAGGTTTTGAGAGCGTACTCGTTGTTTCATCTTGTTCGAGGGGGTTGCAGAAAGGTAAATACGCGTTGACTGATCGACAGCCGCTTTATCAACCGCAAATTTTAATGTCCGATCATACGAAAATGGAAACGCATCAACTTCATCCACGACAATCACATCAAAGGCATTTTTGAATCGAAAAAGCTGATGTGTCGTGGATAAAACAAGCGACGAGGGTGAAGTAAGCTCTGAATGCCCGCCATATAGCGCAGCGACGCCAGCCTTGGGAAACGCTTTTTCAAAACGAGGATACAATTCCGTAATGACATCCGTTCGAGGTGAGGCTAGACAGACACGCAGCCCCAACCGCAAAGCCCGCTCAATTCCCTCGAATAAAATCTCCGTTTTCCCTGCGCCACATACCGCCCAGACCAACATCTCTTTCGGTTCCCCGACTGCTTCACAAATCCTTTGCGAAGCTTCCTTTTGCAATTCAGATAACGTTCCGTCCCAAGCTAAGCCTGCACTCAATTCCTTATCACGAGCCGGTCCAACCCAACGAATCAGCGGTGTACACTCACTGACCCGCCCCATGATGATGCATTTCCGACAATATGTGCACTGCTCCTCCTTACAGCGGAAACAGGAAAACGACGCAAATAAGGTTTGATCGTCATTTCCACACCGCTGACAGCAATACCGATTTTTATTTAGTAAAATTCCTTTTTCATATAAAATTGAACCATTTAAATAATGAGAATGCAGTTGATCAATTGGAAAGGGGAGTTCATCAATTAGTAAGTGTCGACCAGAAAGATAGGTTTGAAGGTTTGAATCTAGTGAAAAGCTTGGATTGATTGAAGGTGTAGTTAGCATTGTACTATGTTTGATTGAAAAAAGTGATGGATTCGAAATTTCGACAAGCGGTTCTGGACACAAGAACGAACCTTTTTCGGTTTGAATGGAGGCAAAACGCATTAGCCTTGCCCCCGTAATACTTGGAACGTCATTATTCTTTCATCCACGTTAGTCCGATGCTGCCTTCCCCAAGATGGGTTCCGAGCACCGCTCCAAAATAGCTGACGTTAACCTCTGCATTCGGATACTCCAATTGAAGCTGGTTCGCATATTCTTTCGCCTCGTCCTCCCGGTTCGCATGGATGACGGAGATTTTCGCTCGTTCATCAGGGCCTACATCGCTATGAATTAACTCGAACAAGCGATTGATTCCTTTTTTACGAGTACGGATTTTTTCAAACGGAACGATTTTCTTATCAACAAACTGAAGTACCGGTTTGACTTGAAGAAGGTTTCCGACAAAAAATTGTGCACTGTTCAACCGGCCGCCCCGGTGTAGATGACTCAAATCATCGACCATAAAGAAGGCGGGGGTTCCTTTTGCCCGCATAACCGTCAAACGGGACATGATCACCTTAGCATTTTGGTCTTCCCTTGCCATTTTCGCAGCCTCTAACACGTAATAGCTTTGTGGTGCACTGCTGATTTCGCAATCAAACACGTGTACATTGATCGAATCGACCATTTCGACTGCGGAAGTCGCACTTTGATACGTACCGCTGATTTCACGCGATAGCGTGATGACAACAACATCGGTGTAGCCATCCTTCGCTAATTTTTCATATGTATCGGCAAACAGCCCAACAGCTGGCTGTGATGTTTTCGGCAGCTCACCTGTCGTTTCTCGAACCTGTGCATAGAAATCCTCCGCCACAAGCTCAGTCTCTTCCTGATAGGATTCCGAGCCGAAAATCACATTGAGTGGAACCATGTGAATGTCGTGCTCTTTTCGGATCTCCTCCGGCAAATAGGAGGTGCTGTCTGTGATTACTGCAACTTTGCTCATACTTATAACCCTCTCCATCGTATTTCCTCTTCTTATGTATTTGACTTTAAAAATAAATTACCTTCTTATTTTAAAAGAAAGATAGTTAAAAGATATATAGGGTTTTACTCTTTAAGGATAACTTAAATAAATTCAAATCGGAATTTTTTCTGCATGAGCAGAAAATAAACACCTAATTGAAATAACAAGGTATACACAAGGTTACGGTAACTAACGGTTTACCGCCGAGTTCTTTCCTCTTGAACCTTCCATGAGGACACTTCTCCCGTTTTTCCGTTCCTGAACTGTCCTCTTAAACCCTCTATGAGGACACTTCTCCCGTTTTTCCTCCCTGAACTGTCTTCTTGAACCCTCTATGAGGACACTTCTTCCGTTTTTCCTCCCTGAACTGTCTTCTTGAACCCTCTATGAGGACACTTCTTCCGTTTTTCCTCCCTGAACTGTCTTCTTGAACCCTCTATGAGGACACTTCTTCCGTTTTTCCTCCCTGAACTGTCTTCTTGAACCCTCTATGAGGACACTTCTTCCGTTTTTCCTCCCTGAACTGTCCTCTTAAACCCTCTATGAGGACACTTCTTCCGTTTTTCCTCCCTGAACTGTCTTCTTGAACCCTCTATGGGGACACCTTTTCAGTTTTTCCTCCCTGAACTGTCCTCATAAACGCTCAAAATGATAATTCCCCTATTTAACCCTTCACCAAGGCTTACCCTGAATGACTATCAATCTGTCCGCACAAAAAAACGCCACTCTGGCTCACTACCAGAATGACGCTTCCACACTCAATCTAACCTCGATCAGTTCAGCTCAGTTTACCTTCACCCAGCCGTTTTTGATCGCTTCGACTACGGCTTGTGTACGATCATTAACATTCATCTTCTGCAAAATGTTACTCACATGGTTTTTAACTGTTTTTTCACTAATGTAGAGCGCTTCCCCGATTAAACGGTTGCTCTTTCCGTCAGCAAGCATCTGCAGCACTTCACACTCACGTCGGGTTAAAATATGTAACGGCTTGCGATATTCAACCTCTTTAAATCCAACCTCGCCACCACCATCACGGCCATGCGTCTTCAAGCGGCGGAACTCGCTCAACAGATTGATTGTCACTCTCGGATGCAAGTAAGCGCCTCCGTCTGCAACAACCTTCACCGCTTCAATCAACGCATCTGCATCCATTTCCTTCAACAAATAGCCGGATGCACCTGTTTGGACAGCATGCGTAACATAGGCTTCGTCATCATGGATCGATAAAATGATGACCTTGATATCCGGGTACTTTTCGACTAAACGGCGTGTCGCTTCCACCCCGTTGATGTTCGGCATATTGATGTCCATCAGCACGACATCCGGGTTGAAATTCTCAATGATTGAAACAGCATCCTGCCCATCATCGCCTTCTGCAACAACCTCGAAGTTATCCTCCATGTCTAAAATTCGCTTAACCCCTTCACGGAAAAGCTTGTGATCATCAATCAACGCAATTCTTGTTTTCACGGCGTTCATTTGTGTCATCGTCCTGCCTCCTGCTTATTTAATGGTATTTGTATTAAGATTAACGTCCCTCTGCCTTCTTTGGACTCGATATTCATATTCCCATCTAAAATGTCGACTCGTTCCTTCATGCCAATAATTCCGAAGGACTGTTCACGAGCCTTGTTTGGATCAAAGCCGACACCATTATCCCGAATAAGAATCGTCAGCGTATCCTGAAATTCGACTTTCACTTGAATTTCAGACGCCTTCGCATGTTTACAGGCATTCTGTACAGATTCCTGTATCATCCGATAAACGGCAACCTCCATTTTTGACGGCAGTCTCCGTTCGTTTCCGATCGACTTAAATCCAATCTGAATCCCTGTAGATTCCGTCAATGTTTTTACATACTTTTCAAGAGTCGGTGTAAGCCCCAAGTCATCGAGTGCCATTGGGCGTAGGTCATAAATGATGCGACGAACTTCCGTCAGTGCATATTTGACCATCTTCCTCAAGTCTTTTAATTCTCTATGGGCTTCGTCTACACCTTTTTGCACATATATTTTTTCAATCAATTCAGAACGCAACAGCACATTCGCAAGCATCTGGGCTGGTCCGTCATGAATTTCCCTTGATACTCTCGCCCGTTCATCTTCCTGTGCTTCAATAATTTGCAGGCCGAATTCTTGTTTTTCTTTTGCATCCTTAATGTACTCACCGACCTGGCGCAAATCCCCATCCAGATAATTCAGAACGACACTGATTTGATTGACCAATCGATCCGCTCGCTCGACCGTCTTACTCAAATTCACTAAGCGGCGTTCAATGTCATCGCGACGTTCCCGTAAGGTAGCCTCCTTCTGACGAACTGAAATCAATTCGACTTGAAATTGGCTCGCTGATTCATAGGCCTGCTTAATTTCTTTTTCGCCATATTTATTAAAATGTTTACTCACTTCTGCAAGGCGAGAACGTGCAAGTCTGGATTTCGTGTCAAGCGCATCCTCTTGTTGGATGATCTCAAGCACTCGTTCTTTTATGTCTTTTAATTCTCGTGTTAGCTTTTCGAATTCTTCTCGTGATTGTTCTCCGATTTCAAAGATTTGTTCTTTGCTTTCAGATACCGTTTGAATCGTTTTATCTAGAATTGTGTCGATACTTTTTGGGTCAATTGATTTTGTCGTCATTAAAAAAGTACCTCCCCATACTACTGTATCGAACAATCCGGGATAAAATCTAGGTCCTTCTTACCCAATTATCCAAAAGTCCTAAATCCAAATTTTTCCCTAGTTAACACAATGTTCGTTTTTCAAAATAAATTTATGACTTTATTACTTCATTTTTTTCATAAAAATTGAAAAAATTTTGTCACCAGATGGAATTGAATCATAAACATAACCGAAAAGTCACCGTTTATCAATTGGTGTCCTTTCGGTTCATCCCCTATAATAGGTATAGGAGACGAATTAACCGGAGGAAAAAAATGCTTTCATCCTATTATACCGTAAAAGGCTACGGACAACACGAACATTCGATACAAAGATCTCGATTTATTGCGTATATCAACCGGGCTGAATCCGAACAAGAGGCCCAGGAGTTCATCCAGCAGATCAAGAAAAAACACCATGACGCATCCCACAACTGCTCTGCCTACTTGATTGGTGAGAACGATGAGATCCAAAAAGCAAATGATGATGGGGAGCCGAGTGGTACAGCTGGCGTTCCAATTTTAGAAGTGTTAAAAAAGCGAAAATTGAAAAATTCAGTAGTAGTAATTACCCGATACTTTGGGGGAATAAAGCTCGGTGCAGGCGGCCTGATCCGTGCATACGGGACTTCTACCTCAGAAGGACTCAATGCGACAGGAATCGTGGAACGAGTATTAATGCACAAAGCTAAATGTACGATTGATTATCACCTACTAGGAAAAGTGGAAAATGAACTCAGAAACCATGAAACATACCTTTTAGATGAAATTGAATATTTGGCAGACGTTACACTCACTATTTTTGTTCATTTAAATGAAGAAACTGAATTTTTTTCATGGATACAAAATCTAACAAGTAACAATGTAGACATAAAACTAGTAGATAAACAGTATTTAGATCGACCTGCTAAATAATGCTATGGTAACAAACTCACTTTACATCACCTTAACATTTGTAATATCATTGTAAGGATAACCATTACGAGGTGAAAATAGTGATTTTAAAAAATATAATTTCAAACAAGGTATCTATATATTTCTTACCTTTTGTACTGTTACTTTTCTTAAAAGTAGTATTGTTCCGTTTTCTACTATTAGATGATTTAAATCTGTTGACGACTTTATGGTTCGAGCTTCCGATCATTCTAATATTCTTATGTCTTTTTGAATGGCTGAATTCTAAAGCTAAACCATTTGCCTACTTCTTATTTAATATACTTTTATCATTAATGTTTTTTGCTAGTTTGGTATATTCGGCATATTTTGGAACTTTACCTACTTATTTTGATCTGCAACAACTCGGTCAAGTTTCGAGTGTTTCCGAGAGTATACTTCTGCTCATTAAACCTACTTACTTTTTGATATTTATAGACTTGCTCATTCTAGTTTTGCTTTTCAATTTAACCAGGGCTCCACAATGGAAGTTAAGCCAAAGAGCAGTATCAATTATCATTATTTTTGCTGTAATCATTTCAATGGCTAATTTTCTTCTGGTGAAAACACAATTCATCAAAGACCCTGTTACACTTGCACATAATAAAGGGGTATTCAATTTTGAATTGGCACAGATATATGCCGACTTTAGCGAGACTGCAGCCGCACAATTAGACTTTAACAATAAAGGCATTCAAGAAATAAAGGGCAATACATTAATCACCAATGTCCAGGATAGGGAAAAATACGGACTTGCCAAAAATCGAAACTTAATCCTAATTCAATTAGAATCTTTTCAGGATTTTGTCATTAATCTAAAAATTGATGGCACAGAAATCACTCCTAATTTAAATCGACTTGTAAACGAAGGGATTTATTTCTCAAATGTGTACCAACAAATAGGTGCGGGGAATACATCTGATGCTGAATTTATTGTAAATACATCTTTGTATCCTATAGGAAATAAACCGACATCCAAAATTTATCCCAATAAACGGTACCCAAGTATGCCTCGATTACTTTCAAAGCAAGGATATGTTTCAGCAACGTTCCACGCAGATGAAGTTGAATACTGGAATCGAGATCGACTTTATCCTGCGCTGGGCTTTCAGGAGTACTATGATATTAAATATTACGGAGATAAAGATACAGTTGGATTCGGACCTTCGGATGAGTATTTTTATAAAAAAACAGTGCCTATTCTTGAAGACTATCAAGATAAAAAGCAAAGATTTTATGCACACGTTTTATCATTAACTAGCCATACACCATTTGAGCTTCCAAAAGAAAAACAACTTATCACACTGCCGAAAAAGTTTGATGATACTCTTACAGGGAACTATATTATATCTGCCCATTACGCAGATCATGCACTTGGATTGTTTATTGAAGATCTCAAAGATAAAGGAATATGGGAAGATTCTATAATTGGTATTTACGGAGATCATTCAGGAGTTCATGGCCAACTACTTAAAAATGAAGATGTAAAGCTTATGAAACAGGTTTTAGGTCATGGGTATTCCATTGTTGATCGGTTCAACATCCCTTTCATTGTAAATATTCCTGGAGAAAACACCGGATTTGAAGTTGATAAATTGGGCGGTCAGTTAGACATAATGCCTACTTTATTGAACCTTATGGGAGTAGACATGGGGGAACAAATTCATTTTGGGCAAGATTTACTGAACTATGATAAAAATCTTTTAGGTATGAGATATTATCTTCCAGCTGGATCTTTTTTCAGAGATAATATCCTACTTGTCCCTCAGACGAGTACGCGCCCTAAACGAATTTATGACTTAGAAACAAAACAGTTATTTGAAACCAATAAATATAACGAATACTACGATAAAATGCTAAAGCTACTGCACTGGTCAGATTCTTACATTCAGAACTTACCAACAGGATTATAAAAAAATGGGCTTACTCCTTAGGAGTAGCCCATTTTTTACTATTGCAATGTTGTACCTTCATAATAGAAGCTCAGTATTTGTTTATAACTATGACCAGCTTCCGCTCTTTCGTAAGCTCCATATTGGCTCATTCCTACACCATGACCATAACCGAGACCCGATATAGTTACACGCGACTCGCTATTCGCAACATTTGTGATATGGTAGCTTTTAAATAACGTTCCGCCTAAAATATTTCTTAAAGTACCAATTCCCACATCTTCTTTAGTCAATGTATATAAGTTGATACTTGCCGTTAACGTTTGTTTGATTTCATCTCTCGTATTCTCAGAAATGGCAACAGGTCCTCCAAGATAGTGGATAAATGGTTGGTTGCTTAATCCGTCTAACCATCCCCTCACAACATTAGGAAATCTATCCTGCCTTGTTAAAATAACCGGTGCATTTAACTTTGCTGCAAGCGCAGCTCCTGGCAATGCGTCTACAAACAGATATCCACTGGCAAAAATCACATTACTCATATCGTATTTAAATTCTTTTGCTATTGCTACGCTTGTAGCGAAGCGATCCTCACCTTGGACTCTGTTAATGTTTGAAATTCCTAGGCCTCGAACGTGGTCCTCTACTGCCTTTGAAACAGCAACTGTTCCACCAATGATGTGTACCTTAGAGATATTATGTTTCTTTAGGTAATTGGAAACAACAGCAGGAACTCGATCTGATCTAGTCAGCAGAATAGGAATTTGATTTTTTGCAGCATATGAGGCAATCGAAAGTGCATCTGGTGAATTTTCGTTTCCGCTTGTGATAATCACCTCACTGCTGTTTTGAATCTGTTCAGCAACTTTAACTGCTGTATGGTATCTAGTCTCTCCCATAATTCGTACTGGCGTATATCCACTATTTCGAATGCTATTTTCTACACTTTCCGATATAGCCTGTTCTCCACCAAGCAAAAATACACGTTTCGAAGTAGGGTTAATCTTTTTAATTTCAGTTAATACCTCTGGTGGAATACGATCAGACCTTGTTAATAATAATGGTGAGTTGTACTTTTTTGCTAACACTGTACCAGTCAATGCATCAAGAGTAATATCCCCTCGTCCAAGTACGACGGAATCGGCGCCAGCCGCCCATCCGTATTCAGCAACCTCAACGCTAGTCCCATATCGATCTTCCCCTGCTAACTCATTGGAATAATCATCAGGTAATTCACTTGTATCTTCCATACGGTATGATCCATCTGCGTTTTTCACAAAAAAGTCAACTGTAAGACTACCGTTTGTACTTTTTCCACTTGAATTTTTACCCGATATAGTTAGCTTCGGGACTCCGACAATTTTAATTTCTGTATTCGGATAAAAATCCTTATTAATATAAGCCTTTATATTATTTAATTCAGCTAAATCAGAGTTTTTCTCACTTACACTGTTCCACCACTCTGATGGATTCTTCAAATCTAGACCTGAAGTATCTATTTGTTGTTTATCAATAGTTAAGCTCCATGGCCTTTGCGGGTCAAAAGGGTCAGGCTTCCCAACTAAGTATGGATGAGAATTCCCCCAATAATTTGCTGCAGATTCTGTATGCCCTCCGTTACTTGAAGAATATACTGCAGAAATTAGGTTCCCATTATACTTCAATACATCGCCCACTGTTTCGTTGACTGCGGCTGTTGATGTATCATAAGAGCTGGAATCCCAGATATAACCTCCATAAACTTGGTACCTGATGGTATCATCTATTACCGAACCAACGTAATTCATTGCATACGTTCTTGCCGCAACTGCCTGGGCCTTTAACGCTTCCTTATGCCAGGTTGCAGGCATTTCATAAGGGACAACCCCCTTTAAATAATCTTCCAATGGTAACGTATTGATTGGACGTATATATGACTCTTCAATAGTAAATTCAATTTCTCCTAAATAATCCCTTCCGTTTATACTAATATAATTACTGGCACCATATGATTTAGGAATTACTGTAAAAGATCCACTAAATTCTTTTATCCTCGAATTCCCTGTATATAAAACGAGCTCTCCATTCTCGAGTTTAACAGAGTAGTCCTTCGAGGAAACCAGCGTTAAATCATTCTGCCCCTCGACAAGATATTCACCTACTACGTCAACCCCAACTGTCTTTTTATTTCCCAAATAGTTTCTAAGCTTTACAGATACATCATTACCCTGTGCATTAGCTTCTAAACTATTAAATGGAAACAATGTAAATGCCAAAAGAAGACACAAAAAAACCTTTATTCCATTCTTCAATTTTCAACCCCCTATTAAAATACTAGACACCTGGACGGAGCTAGGATAAAATGTTCCTTATTGTATTTTAACGAAAATAAGGAAATATTTATAGACGAAATTTGTCCTATTTTACTTTTTATGTTTATTTTATGTAGATTTTTGATGAAATTTTGAACATTTTGCTGGTAACGACACACTTTTAAGATATTATTCGAAAAAAGTATTTTATGCCACATATCATATTTACATCTTTAATTTCGTTCGTTAAGATAGATTAAGAGCAAAGGAGAATTTATATGGATCGTATTGAGAATCGACGTCAGCTAAAGAAGCGCAGGCGCCGAAGAGTGCTCCTAATACTTCTACCAATTCTAGCTATATTACTAACAGCAGGATGCTACGGCACCTATTTAACTTATAAACTTGCTAATGCAACATCGAATTCTCACCAAGCGTTAGACAGAGGTGTAAAATCCGTAAAAAGGATCGAACCTGTTGATCCTAAAAAAGATAATATTTCAATACTATTCGTAGGCGTTGATGACCGGAATCCTGACGAACGCGGGCGATCCGACGTTTTGATACTTGCCACTTTTAATAAAGAAGACAAGTCGATTAAAATGGTCAGTTTACCAAGAGATTCAAGAGTGGAAATACCAGATCATGGCAGGGATAAAATAAATCATGCTCATGCATTCGGTGGCATGGATCTAACAGTAAAAACTGTTGAAAACTTATTCGATATCCCAGTCGACTATTATGCGAAATTCAATTTTAATGCATTCATAGAAGTTATCAACGCACTGGACGGTGTTAGAGTCAATGTACCTTTTACGTTTAGTGTTCAGAACAGTCAAGATGAGCATAACGCCATCACGTTAGAAAAGGGCTATCAAACACTTAGCGGTGAAGAAGCGCTAGGGTTCGTTCGGATGCGAAAACAGGACCCTCGAGGAGATATTGGTCGAGGTGAACGACAGCAACAAGTAATTAAAGCGATTATTAAAAAAGGAGCTTCTCTTTCATCGATTACAAAGTATGATGATGTGATTGAAAGCATTGGGGATAACCTTACGACAAACCTGACTTTTGGTAACCTCGTTGCTTTACAAAAGTATTCAGGTTCATTGAGATCGGTCGAAACTGTTAAGCTTGAAGGATATGACGATTGGACAGACTACGGATATTATTACGGATTAAATGAAGAATCTATCAATGCGGTTTCTTTGGAATTAAAGGAGCATTTAGAACTTTTAAATGATGTTAAGAATGAGGACGGCTATAAAAGCGAATTTTGATTCATAGACGGGACTGACAAATTCAGCGTCAGTCCCTTCAATTCGTATCTATTTGTAAATAAGTTCAATATCAGGGGTAAATTAGTATCTATATTAGGGGGATGAAGTTTTGCGTAAGTTATTTTTTGTACCACTTGTTTCAGTTCTTGTTTTGTGTCAGTGCTTCTTTTACAATTTTGATTCTGTAGCCCACGCCAATGACGCTGATAGGTATCAAAGAATTTATGGTGATAATCGAATTGGTACAGCAATTGAAATATCGAAGTTCGGTTGGCCTAAGGGGCTCTCCCATCCAGAAGGGTCTGTAATTCTCGCAAGAGCTGATAATCCTGCTGACGCATTATCAGCTGCTAGTTTGGCAGGTGTAAAAGAAGCGCCAATTCTCCTCACGTACCCGACTAAAATTTCACCTGAAGTTCTTGAGGAACTAAAAAGATTAGAAACCCAGAAGGTCTATATTTTAGGAGGATACAATGCAGTAAGTAGGGAAATTGAGACAAAACTTGACCAGACAGGATACATAACAGAACGTATCGCTGGAGATGACCGCTATGAGACTGCTGCAAATATCAATAAGGTTTCCGAAGCTTATCAAAGTGAAAAAATATTACTTGTGAATGGAAGAACGATTGCTGATGCTTTATCAGCTTCCAGCTATTCTGCAATAAACAATCTACCGATCTATTTAACTAGATCTGATCGAATACCAAAGCAATTGCCTAGTACGACTAAAGAGGTTATCTTATATGGCGGTACAAAGGTAATAAATGAACAAATCGAAAAAGATTTAAAGAATAAAGGCTACACCGTCACAAGAATCAGTGGTAAGACTAGGTATGAGACAAATATTGAGTCCATAAAATATGCTGAAGTTGAGTTTGATAAATTAATTGTAGTACGAGGAAACTCAGTTAGTACTAAATATGAGGACTATCCCGATGCTGTCGCAGCCAGTGGATTGAGTAAAAAGTTGAGTGCTCCAATCGTGTTATCACACTCAGAAAGAATCATCGACTCTACTGAATCATATTTAAATTCATTTGATGAAAACATGGAATACTTCGTTCTGGGAGGTCCAGTTGCAGTGAGTGATTCTGTGCTGATGGATTTTATACCTCAACCAATAAAAGATCAATATGCAGTTTATCAATCAAACAGCCGATTATATTCGGCCGAAACGCTAAATGAAGCAATTGAATTTACGACTACTAAAGAAAACTCATATATATTGCCATTAAATGATCAAGAACAACCTGTTGAGCATCGATATACGACCAGACAAGAAGCTAACATCAGAGCAGGGGTAATCATCTATAATGGATATGAAAATGAATTAAAAGCATCACGATTTTACCACACTGAGGGTGTAAGTGGAGTTTATTCGGAAGGGTTTTTCGATCCATATGTTGCCTATCATAATAATGGTCAATTCGTCGGGCAGATGTTCGATACGTTTATAGTTATTGGACGGCATTACTCTACGAATGGACAGTTCGAACAGACGACAGCGAACGATTCAAATTATAAGGACTGGTTATGGTATATTGATCGCACATTTAAAGAAAATGGTGCACTCGATCGAATCAACGAAAGTGTTCAACGTACTGGTATCAACGAAAAAGCGAAAGTCTATCTCATGATCCCTTATCCTAAGAACGAGGGAGAAATACTTTATTTAAATGGCGAACCTCGAAATGCAAACTTATATTTCCGAGACCTCTTAGTTAAATGGTATGTAGATAGAGTAATAGAACAGTTTAATCAATCATCATTTGAAAATATTCAATTTGAAGGATTTTATTGGTTAAATGAAACAGTCATTAGTCCAGAAGATGAAGACCTAGTTACGTCTGCTGCAAGCTACGTAAAAGGAAAAGGCAAGCAAATCATATGGTCACCGCATGCTCTCGCTACGAACATCCCTAACTGGGATAAGTACGGATTTACAGCAGCCTACTTGCAGAGCAACGCGATGAATGAAGACGACGTAAATGAAACGACAAGAAAGATACACAAAGGATACGCTAGAGGAATCGAGTATAACATGGGGATCAATATCGAGATGGAAGACACGGGTTACACCCTTATTGATCGTACTGCACGAAACTTCAGAAAATACCTCTCTATGGGTGAAACATATGGTGTAAAGGGAAACAGTATTATTATGTATCAGGGAACTGTCCAGGTCAACAGAATTGGGACATATGAAGATCCAAGGTATAGCACCCTATATGACGATTTGTATCAATTTATAAAAGAATAACTTTGAAAAGGGCTGACGCTTAGCGTCAGCCCTTTAGTTAATTTATTAGCTTTTCATATGTGTTATATGTTGCTTCAAATAGCTGATTGAGGGAATAATTCTCACGTGCAGTATGATATAAGTTTTCTCCGATTCCCTTCAGTCGATTTTGTTCTTTTAACTCGATCGCTTCGGTCAGTGCAACATTTAAAGCATTTTCATCGTTAACCGGGATGATCCAGCCTAGCTCCTTACTGGAGATCAAATCTTGAACTCCCCCGACATCTGTAGATATGACAGGTACTCGAGCCCTCGCTGCTTCAAGTATTACTAATGGGAAGCTCTCGCTAAAGGATGCTAATAGTTTAACATCGGACAGCTCTAGGATAGCATGTACATCCTTTCTAAAGCCTAATACGTGAACATATTCACCTAAATCCAGATTATAGAGCTGTGCTTCGATATCAGCTCGCTGTGGACCTTCTCCGACTAGCAATAAATGTACATTACGATGTCCTTCATCTAATAAGCCCTTCATACTATTTAGTACTACTTCATGGCCTTTTATCGGATGTAGCCTTGCAATCATTGAGATTACGAAATCTTCATCTTTTAATTGAAGCTCTTTTCGATCGACTTTATTCGTAGTGGGTTCCTCAAAGCTTATCCCATTATATATGGTTGTTATTTTTTCCTTATCGATCCCAAGCTCTGTAAGCATAACCTTGAACCGATCTGAAACTGCAAAATAATGATCGATATTATCCAGTACTTTCAGATTGATTGCAGTGAAAACCTTACCCTTTATACCACCTTTTATAAAATCCTGCTTCGGATCACTGTGAACGGTCGTAACCCATTGAATATCAGGACAAAGCTTTTTAAGGATTAAACCAAAAGTATTGGCTCTAGGACCATGAGTGTGCAATATTGAAAAGTTATTTTTCTTAATATAGTTCTTCATTCTAAAAATGATACTTACATCATATCTGTTCTTTTGCTCGAAAAGTTGAGTCGGAAGACCCAATGCCTTTGCTTCTCTGTAAAATTCACCTTTTTGGAAAATGCCTAATACAACTTCCTCATTGTTAAATTGCTGTAAAAGAGAAAGAAGGTGGTTCTTTGAACCACCTGTTTCCCCCCCACTAATTAAGTGTAAGACCTTCATCTTTATTCTCCTCGTTTTGTATTTCAATTAAATTCGAGAAAACCCCAAGGAAGATAAAATAATACAATGTAAACACTTTATTTTCCCAAATATTATAGTAGACACCACATACATATACACTGATCAAGATCGTAACCATTAATGGGCCTAATACTGACTTTTTTCGGTTTTTCCACAAGTACCCGAGCATCCCTAACAAATACATTGCGAATAAAACCACACCGATAGTACCGGTTTGTGCAATGACTTGGATGTATTGATTATCTGAATAGAAATTCCAATCGATATTGTAATCGTCGTAGATTGGAGATGAATAGGATTTTGTTGCTGCGTCACCGAAGGTCGCAAAGCCGGTTCCAATAATAGGATGATCAGTGAATACCTGAAATCCTTTTTTAACATAATATAATCTTCCCGTGTTCAGGCTCAATTCCAAGGTATCTTCGTTAAACGTGGAGCCAAGCCTTTTACGGAGCTCTGATTGTCTTTGTCCTTCATTTTGTCCAAAGTCGGTTTGCTCAATATAGTGTGTTGCTGTTGTAACCGGAATATAGACTAAGACAATAGAAACAGCGATCATCAATATGGTTTTCAGCATGACTCTCTTATTTTTTGTTACCAAGTAGTAGGTAATCATCCCAAATATTACTGCGATCCAGCTTCCTCTTGAATAGGTTAAGATAAATACTCCTAACATGAGGATCAATCCACTGTGTACCAGCCACAGCATCCTTCTACCATTGATCATCTTTTTCAAATACATTGTCCCCATAAAGGCAAACATCAAATATATTGCCAAAACGTTCGGGTTGAATATTAACCCATAAATACGAATTCGATTTGTTTCCGATAATGGCATTTCCGTCCATTCTTGCGGCATTAATAAGGTCCTAAGTGAGAGCTTCTCGACTATCCCATGTAAACAAAGAATGATTGCGGTCCAGAACGTTGTCCACAGAAACTTCTTTATATCGCTCTTATTGATATCAAGACGACGGATTACATAGAACAATAAGTACGTAATAACAAGCGCTCTCAATTCAAATATGATTGCTACAGGTTGAACGCCTGTTAAAAGTGAAGAAATTGCTCCAATTACACAAAAAGCAATAAAGCTCCACTCAAATAAATTCAACTTGAATAATTGTTTCCAATTATGGCGATACATCCAGAAAACTTTTAATAAGGCTAAAAGGATGATCAGATCACCAACCCCTTTTAATGAAGGGTTTATTTCAATTAAAAATGGTCTTATTGGAAAATAAAAAACTAGTAATATAATAGCTTCTTTCGTTCTAAATAAAGCCAACGAACCAATTATTGCTGTTATGATGAGTCCTAAAATTGTATTAGGAAATATAAGTCCAATAATTAATAATATCGCTGTGAGCGCCAAAATTTTATAAAAATCAAGCGTGCGTTCCATAGATTTTTGCAACCTCTCTAGTTAGTAGTTTCAATTTCATTTTTCGAACGTTTTAATAAAAAGCTGACCGCTTCAATTTTGAAAAGAAAAATACAAATTCCATATATAATTGCCCCGATTGCCGCAATAATCATTATGATGAAGAGATTATTCAAATTAAGCTCATTTAGACCACTTAATGAATATGTTACTGCAACGTACATAATCATACCACATGTGGTAATCTTGAATAATTCCTTGCCGATTTTTTTGAAGGGAAAATTACCCGTTATACGAATCAGTAAAATAAAACAAATTCCGACATAAAATGCACCAACAACGGATGATGCGAGAGCTATTCCAGTATAACCAATCCATTCGGTGAAAATAAAGTTGAGGATCACCTTTAATACGATCGATAGTAACCCGATTTTTAGAATGATATGACCCTTCTGCAGTGAGTAAAATGCCTTAATGACAACCTGATGCAAGCTATAGAACAAGACGGACCCAATATACATTACAGCCATTGAACTTGTTGCTATTGTAGCTTGTTCACCAAATGCACCTCTTTCATAGACAAGAGCGATAATGTTTGGCATAAGAACTAACATTCCAAGAACAGAAGGAAATAGAATTAAATACATTGAGGTTAACCCTCGTTCAATCCCCATATTAAAGATCTTATTATCCTTCTTTGCTACTGCCTTGGACAAGATCGGTAAAACAATCGTTCCAATTGTTACGCCAAAAATTGCCTGTGGGAAGTGAACAAGACTTTTAGCATAGTTCAAATACGCAACAACATTTGCACCATATGTGTTTGCAAAGATAGTATCTATTAAAAGGTTGATCTGCCCTACCATTACTGTAAGTCCAACAGGCAAGAAAACAAGGTAATATGATTTAATTTCTTTCCACTCAATTTTATCTTTCCATTGCACTAGTCTTTGTGGGATAAAATACCCCAATTTGATTATTAAGGATACTACTGTCCCTATTCCAAATCCAGTAGCAAATCCATATATCCCAATACTAGAATGAAATAGGAATCCTCCACCAATCGTAGACACGACAACGATTACTTGAGAAAGAACGGAAAACGAAAATTTCTGCTGGGCATCCAATAATCCCTCAAGTACTGCATTTAAAGCTACGAATGCAATCATAGCAAAATAAATTCGTGAAACAGTAACTGCTACCTCTTCTGCTGCCGGCTTGAAATCGGGATATAAAAGACCTACTAAATAAGGTGATAACACAACACCAAGAATCGTAATGGCTAATCCTATCCAAGCAGTCCCTTTAAATATCTGTGTTAAATGTGTTTTATGTCTGTTTTCTGTCAAAGAATGAATATAACTCGGCACAAATGAATCTTTCATTCCTGTGATCAAGAATAGAATAATCATATTCGGAAGTACAAAAGCAGCCTGATAAGCACCTGTGATATATGAATCTCCAAATAAGTACGCAATGGACATTTCCCTTAGCATACTGGAGACTTTAAATATTAATGTTGCACCCAATAGTAGGATACTGGCTAACTTCAGCTTTGACATCCTGTAAACCTCTCTCAAAAAAAAGGACTTGATAAATATCAAGCCCGTTTTAAGATGTTTTTAAAATTTTATATAAAAATTTGGGTAATGCGAGCTGTCTTTTGAAACGTTGAGGTTCTGTAATTAATCTGTATAACCATTCTAAGCCAAGATTTCTGAATGATTTAGGCGCTCTTTTCGTATTCCCGCATATGACATCAAACGAGCCTCCGACACCTTGGAAAATATTCACCTGTAGTCGACCCATGTTTCTAATAATCCAATTTTCTTGATTAGGGCTCCCCATTGCAACAAATAAGATATCAGGATTTACATTGTTAATCTGTTCGATAACCTTATCTTCATCTGCTTCATAACCATGTTGAGTCCCAACAATCTGAACACCCGGGAAAGTCTCTTCAAGCCTTTCTTTGGCTTCCTCTGCAACTCCTGGCTTTGCACCATATAAAAAGATCCTCTTCTTATTGTTGGATGCATATAGGCAAATCCTCATCATTAGGTCTATGCCTGTAATACGATTTGTAATCGTACCTTTTTTTAGCTTCGATGCAATAATGACACCGATTCCATCTGGTATTTGATATGTTGCACTGTTTAAAAGTGTTTTCAGTTCAGGTGAATTTTGTGCTTTCATTATCTTTTCAGGATTAACAGCAACGATAAACGATTTTTTATTTTCATTTATATCCTTATCAATGTTATTTATAAGTGATTCGTACGTAAGATCAGATACAGATACTCCTAATATTTCCTGCTTCATTATCATCACTACCTACTATTTTCCATTGTATGAATTAGAATTTGCTAATTTGGCTATAACATTTAGTATAGGTCGATATGTTTTGCTTATAAGCGAAAACTTTTCAACCATTAGTTCAATAAATAGCATTAACATTACCGTAATTATCGTGCTACCTAATAAGGTTGTTTGCGAAAATACAATTGCAGTTAGTCCAAATAAACTTGCAATACCGTAGATAATAATAACGGTTTGTCTGTGACTGAAGCCATAGTCCAATAATTTATGGTGAAGATGACTTTTATCTGCATCCGTTATTGACTTGTTATTCACGATTCTTCTAACAATAGCAATAATGGTATCAGTTATTGGTACACCAAGAATAATAATCGGTATAATCAATGATACAGTGGTGATTTGTTTAAAGCCCATTAGAGCAATGTTAGATAAAATGAATCCTAAAAACAATGAGCCTGTATCACCCATAAATATTTTTGCAGGGTGAAAGTTAAAATATAGAAAGCCAACAACACTTCCAATTAAAGCCAACGAGATAAAAATAACCACTTCATTTCCCATAATAAGAGCCATTACAAAGATTGTAAAAGCACCGATTGCAGATACACCACTAGCTAGACCGTCTAAGCCATCGATTAAATTTATCGCATTTGTTACACCAATAATCCAAAGGAAGGTAACAGGGATACTGATCCAAATAGGAACACCTACCATCGTTCCATCAAATGGTACACTTAAATAATTAATATATAGGCCCGATCCAATCACAATTATTGCAGCAAGTGTTTGACCAAGAAGCTTTTGAAATGGTGACAACCCGTATTTATCGTCAAGAAATCCTGTAAGGCCGATTACTAATCCACCTAAAAGTATGCTTATTGGCAAATCATAAAACACTGAAGTAACCAAAAATGACATTGTAAAGGCTATAATGATCGATAGCCCTCCAATTCTTGGCATTGTTTTAGAATGAACTCTTCGTTCACCAGGTTTGTCAACAGCATTGATCTTGTGCGCAAATTTAATTACAACCGGGGTTATAACCCATGACATTCCTAATGATAAAATTATCGTTAACAACCCTAATAACATATAGGATATTTGCATTGTTGTCACCTCATAAAAATAAAGATAATACCCAAACTACATTTTAACAATTATTGTAAAGCCAGTCACGTGATTCTTCATATTCTTCGACAGCGAAAGTCATTATTCGGGTATCGTCCTTTTCTTAGCTTTCTTTCGAATTACCCAATGTATAGGTTGTAAATCCTGCCTTTTTCCACTTTTCAAGTTCCATACAATTTTTCGCATCAAAAATAATACGGTTTTTGAGCAACCCGTTAAGTTCCTCTGGATTCATTTCTTTAAATTTATTGTGATCTGTGAGTACTACCATTATATCTGCATTTTCTAGTGCTTCATCCAAATTTTGAGTTTGAGCACTGATTTGATTTTCCTTAATATGTGGATCGAATGCAACAACCTCATGCTTTGAAATCATTAGGTTCTTTAGAACTTCGGTCGATGGGCTTTCTCTCATATCGTCAATATTCCCTTTATAGGCGAGCCCCAAAACCAAAATCTTTCCATTTTCAATATTATTCTTTTCCAGTGTTTCAAGTACCTTTTTGCTTGTATATTCTGGCATTGAATCATTTGTTTGGCGGGAAAGATGAATGATATTTGCCAAATCCGGACATAATTCAACTAAAAACCAAGGATCGACTGCAATACAGTGACCACCGACTCCAGGGCCTGGTTTATGAATATTTAGTCGGGGATGGCAATTTGCAAGGTCTATTGCTTCCCATACGTTTACATTAAGTTGATCACTGATCTTCACAAGTTCATTTGCAAATGCAATATTCACATCACGATAGGTGTTTTCAATTACTTTCACCAGTTCAGCCGTTGTTGCATCGGTTACATGAATCGTCCCTTTAACAAATGATTTGTATAACCTTACAGCCAGTTCACAGGATTTTTCATTAATCCCACCGACAATCCGGTCATTTTCAATTAATTCTTGAAAAAGTTTACCCGGGATGACACGCTCTGGCGAATGTGCTACAAATACTTCTTCTCCAATATCTAGACCTGATTTCTGGATTTCTGGAATCACTATATTTTCAACTGTTTTTGGTGGAACAGTTGATTCAAGTATAACTAAATCACCTTTCTTCAAGTAAGGGTATATAGACTCACTTGCACTCCGTACATATTCTAAGTTTGCAGTTTTGTCATCATTAATCGGTGAAGGCACCGCAATAATGAAAATGTCAGCTGATTCAATTTTCGTACTAACTGTAAATGAACCATTATCGATTACTTTTTCAAGTTTTTCCGATAATCCAGGTTCTTCTATATGAAGGATTTTATTTTGTAATTTTTGTACTGAAGTTTCATTAACATCCATACCATGCACTTGATAACCATGGTTAGCAAACATTACAGCAGTTGGGAGCCCGATGTATCCCAAACCTACTACTGTTATCTTTTGTGTCATTGTACCCATCCTTTATGTTTGTATTTAGTATATCACGACGAAATTGGACAATGTATTACAAAAAATCAACTCAACAATTTATTCTATATTAATTTACTTATATTTAAAAGTGTCATTTTCATTACAGGCATGTTACTTTACTAGCTTTCTGGATCTTGCGTATTAAAATCACCACTAGGTGCGAAAACATTGATTCAATTATGGTTTCACTAATTGTGACGAAATATATACGGTCAGGGTTTCATAAAAACAATAAGTAGATGAATAACCATGTGAAAATGAACGCCTAAAATAAAGAAAACTCGGCGATTGCCGAGCCTTCAGGCGAGAGCAGAGTCGTAGTTGCTCTTATACTTTCTAAACGTGCAAAAAAAGACCTGGGCATGAAACCCAGGTCTTTTGATTTTTGATTTGATTAAGCTGTCCACGTCCACAGAACTTGATCCGTCTCACCATCTATTACCTCTGTGTTCAACCATTTCTGAGCATAAGCAATGGCGTCTGACTTAGAATCAAATGTTTCTAGAGTACCATGGTGACTATGGACCACTTTGAACTTCTCTTCTGGAAACACCCAAACGACTTGACTTGTTTCTTTGTTGATGACTTTTGTGTTTTTCCATTTTTTCGAGTAGGCAATTGCACTGTCCTTTGAATCAAAGGATTCCAATACTCCTACAGAGCTGTGAATAACCTCAAAAACGGTTACTGATGTGCTAGCAGCCATCATCTCATCAAACTGCCAAATTGTTTCATTTGTTTCTTTATTAACGACTGAAGTATGTTTCCATAATTCAGCATAATTAATCGCTTCACTCTTGGATGGGAATGTTTCTAATACCCCATGATGACTATGAATTACATCAAATGATAATGTAGAAGCCTTCTGTGCAACAGGCCAACTCCAAACTGTTTCATTTGAATTTACATTAACAACGACAGTGTTCATCCATTTCTTAGCATATGCGATTGCATCTTGTTCAGTAGAAAAGCCTTCCAGTACCCCTTGAGAAGAATGGACCACATTGAAGTTCGTTGTTTGTTCTGGATATTCCCAAACCACATTTTCATTTTCGTTATTAACTACTTTAGTGTTTCTCCAGAGCTTCGAGTAATTGATTGCTTCACTCGATGTTGCGAAGCTCTTCAATAGCCCCTGGGAGCTATGGATGACATCAAAATTCAATTCGGCTGCCACATATCTTTTAGCACCTAAGTACCGTGGAGACCAATATGAGTTGCTTAATGATGATACCCGAATCCCGCTGGATGAAGCATGAATAAATTCATTATTACCGATGTAAATCCCAGAGTGCGAAATTCCGCGCTTGTATGTATTTTGGAAGAAAACCATGTCACCTGGAACTAGGTCACTTCTTGATACACTGGTTCCACCGCTCCATTGTGCGTCCGTAGTTCTTCCAAGATCGATACCAGCTTGTCCAAACACATATAAAGCGAATCCTGAGCAGTCAAAACCACTCGGACTGGTTCCGCCCCAGCTATATGGTGTACCTTTATATTGTAATGCAATATCTACTATATTTGATTGGATGGATTGAGCGTATGTAATGTTTATATCCTCGGTTATATACGATGCAGTTAATAGACTTATAGACAATGCGCCAGTTAAAATTGCTTTCTTCATTGTTGAAAATCTTCCCCCTTTTTACATCATAGTTATAGACTACCTTCTTTCATCCGACAAATCTACCGTTTTTTCTTTACATTAACATTACAATGCTTCGACATTTGTAACATTGATGTTTCAAATGTTAGAAAGAGTTTCTGGCTTCACAGCACAAAAAAAGAGAGTGAACAACCGATTCACCCTCTTCCAAAAAATAGATTTATTTTGTAATATTTTGGAGAATTGTCTCTACCTTGTATCCTTCTTCCCCTGTCACTTCATAAACATCCTTGATCATACCTACACCTGGAGCATAGTACCTCGTATAAATAGTATCTGCATCAGCTAATTCGTCTGTCGTCTTTTTCACAACTAGTACATTTGTAAACTCTTTATACGGTGTAGTCAGTGTAGCACCCTCTTCGATAATTTCCCATTTTGCAGTCTTACCTTTTCCTTTTTGAGAAGAGATCAAAAGTTCTGGTGCCTCAACAGATTTAAACTTATCCAAGCGGCTTGTTTCCTCCTGAGGATTCGCTTCTTGATAAACTTTCTCGACTTTTTTAGAAGTCCACTTTTGAATTTCTAGTGATTTCATATCCCCTAATTGTACAGTCTTCTGAATTAAATTCCCCTTACTAGCAATAATCGTTTCTGTATAAGGAAACTCACCACTTTGAATGAATTCTTTGGTGATTCCACTCTCGGGTTTATAATTTTCTAGGCTAAGTGGTTTTTCTTCATTGGTAGCAGCGTTCGCAAATTCCTTCTGTACCTCATTTGCACCACCACATCCCGATAAAACTACTAGCACTATTCCTATTGGAAGTAAGATCCTTTTCATTTCGCTCACTTTCCTTTTCTTAGATTAATTAAGTAGCGCTTTCACGCTTCCTGTTACTGTATTAGGTACTACTCCTCCGATTACCTTCAGATCCGTTACATTATTTTCACTCTTATATGTTTCCAAGAAATCTGCAAGTTTTGGTTCTAATTCGTCTGAAGCAATGATTAAAGGTGCCTTCGACTTAACAGATAACGTTGAGGACGCTAAAGCATCAGGGAAGTCTGTTCCCGTAGATACTAGAACCGTGTCAGAACTTATTGAATCTTTGAAATGATTCAAAATCTCATAAAGAGTGTCGTATCTAGTTTCTCCAGCTAACCGTAAAGGCTGGCTTCCTACAGCATTAGTAATTTGGTTTTGGACAGTTCCGGATACAACGGCAGTCCCCCCAGCAATTACTACATTTTTTCCTTTTAAATATTGAAGCGATGAATTTGTCATCTTATCCTCTTCAGTCAAAACAATAGACCAGTTGTTTGAAGATGCAATCGAAGATGCTGATAATGCATCCGGAAAGCTTCTACCAGCGGCAACGAAGACACCATTCACTGCCCCAAGCAATTCGTTGATCTTTAGGTTCGTTTCATATCTATTTTTTCCATTTACACGTGTCACCGAAAATCCTTTATCTTTTAACTGCGCCTCAATGGATTGATCGATGGCAACGGCTCCACCAATAATATAAATTTTTTCAGCATTCAAGCGATTAAGTTCATTTATTACTTTATCGTTAATTTTATCTGATTTTGTTAATAAAATTGGTGCATTTCCATATTTCGCTGCTAACGGACCTGCTGACAATGCATCAGCATATTGATACGCAGTAACTAGAAAGACTGCTTTCTGTTGTTTATCACTGGCAAATCCATTTGGATAGAGGTCTTGGGATATTTCAATTGCTGTTTCAATTCGTGTTGCACCCGAAAGTTCATCGACGTTTAGAATTCTAGTGTCTTCCTCAGGGAACGCCCATAACACTTCACCAGTTCGGTCGTCGACAACTTTCGTATGTTTCCAAAGCATAGCGTAATCGATAGCCTCTTCTTTTGTTACAAACTCATCTAAGAGACCTTGACTTGCATGTATAACATCAAAATGATATTCAATTGTATTATATATATTAGTTTGGCGATCTTTGTCCCAGACTCGTACATACTCTCTTGCTTTTGCATAATTCAATGCTTCGTCTTTTGATTTGGTGGTTAATAGCTTTTCACCGGTATGATCGTATACCTCAAATACTTCAAAATACTCCACTAATGCTTTTACAATCGCATTGGCAGCTGCTTGTTGGGCCGAGGCTGTCTTTATAAGCTGTTCCTCTTGAGGATTCGACATATAGCCTAACTCTACAAGAACGGATGGCATTTGTGCATTTCTATTTACATATAGGTCTTGGCCTTTTATATATCGTTCTGCTAAACTAGTACCTTCAACTACATGTCTGTGTACTGTATATGCCAATCGCTTGCTATCTGGTGAGAATTCTATTTGCATAGGATCTGGCGGATAGTTTGGATCTATACCTTCATTGATATCAAAGAAAAATGTTTCATACCCTCGTACCATCGTATTAAAAGCGGAGTTATGATGAATAGAAACAAAAACCGTATCTTCATTATTGCCTGCCGCGAAGCCATTCGCCAATTCCATTCGATTTTGAAGATCATCAGGTTGAGTTTCTCCAAAATCCTCATTATCCGCATCACGTGTCATAAATACTTTGAAATCTGATCCTTTGAGGACATCTCGTAGTTTTTCGGCTACATCCAGGTTTGCGTGTTTTTCATAATAACCTGTCGATCCTCCTGAATATCCTGTTGTACCTGAAAAATCTCCGCCATGACCTGGGTCGATGATGATGTACTTCTGTGCAAGCGCAAATGAGGGACTTGACAACAGAAAAGCAATCAAAAAGAACGACAAACTAAAAAATAACCTCAATCTACACACCCCTGTTTACTAATTTTTAGTACAAGACTCCCTCTGAAATTTTATTCATTATTTACCAAAATCTATAAAGTTTACTATATACTAAAATACCTTTTCATTCTACCTACTTTCGACATATTCTTCAAATTATATCAATGTAACTACATATATAATTCGATCCCTATCGACAATACGACTGAACACATGATTCGATTTTCCTATTAAAGGCAAAAAAATAGACTGATAATTACCAGTCTAATCAATAAATCAAATCATTCATTTAATATACTTATTGATTTCCCAAGCTATTTGAAGCTCAATCGCACCTGGACCCCCTAGTATTTTGTAATTCTTTACTCCGTTATTATTGGCAACATTTAATACGTATTTCGTTGTTTCTGTGATTGTACTAGGGTTCACTAATACTAATGGTTGGTTGTTATGTGCCGCTAAAGCAGCTCCAGAAAGAGCATCGGGGAATCTCTTCCCTGTTGCAAAGAAAATTTGTTCCGCTTGCTGTGGGAATTCTTTTAATACCTCAAGGCTGGTTTCATAGCGGTTAATCCCTGCAACCCGTCGAATACTCGCAAAAGATTCGAGGTATTCCTCGATATTTTCTTCTATTACTTTTTTTCCGCCAACGACCGTCATTTTTTCAACAGAATTGTTTTGAATGAATTCTTTTACAGATTCTGGAACCCGATCAGATTTCGTATATATTATAGGTGCTTTTTTTATTCCGGCAATCGCAGAGATGGATAATGCATCAGGGAAATTTTCACCAGATACTACAAAAGCTTCGTCATTGTTAACTGGTAGGAGACGATTAATTTTTATAGCAGTTTCATAGCGATCTTTCCCAGCAATGCGAATAACGTTATACCCTGAATCTGTAAGCTTCTTCTCAATTGAAGGGCTTATAGCTACCGGACCACCTACAATTAGAACATGTGTTGTACCAAGTCGTTTAAGCTCATCCAACGTACTATTAAAAATTTTGTCTTGTTCCGCCAACAGAATTGGTGATCCAAGGTACGAGGACAAAGGGGCTGCAGCAAGGCTATCAGGGAATAGTTCGCCGCTAGCGAGTATCGTGAATTTACCTGTGTATTCTGCTTCCTGTACTTTCAAACTCGCTTCACTTAAAATGGGCCATCCCAATTTAGATATGGCATTAGCTGTATCATAAGCTGTATATCCATATGTTCGATTATGATTGTTTACAAACGAGTTTGCATTACCAGCATCAATCTGTCCATTACCGAGTAATTGGTTTGAATCGTAAGGTAATGGCGATTTTGAAGATGAATCAAATAATATATTCTTTAACTGACTAACCGTAAGAAAAGGATATTGTTTCCAAAGCATCGCAGCTGTCGAACTTACAATTGCCGCTGACATACTCGTCCCGCTTTCGTAGCCGTATTTCCCTCCTGGAAGAGTACTAAAGATATTTGTCCCTGGTGCTGACAGGTCCATTTCCTCTCCATAATTCGAAAACCAAGCTTTGCCCCCAGTTACTGTATCCGTTGCTCCAACGGCTAAAACCGATTCATATTTTGCCGGATAAGTGACAAAGTGTTCATTGTCGTTTCCAGATGCCGCTACAACTAATACACCTTTGGATTGAGCATAATTTATTGCGTCTTCCAAAGCTTTCATCCCATTCACACTACCGAGACTAAGGTTAATGATATCTGCGCCATGATCAACTGCATACAAAATACCCAAAATGACTGTAGACATGTTGCCTGTTTCTTCTTCAAAAACTTTAATCGGCATAATCTTGACGTTTCTAGGTAAGGATGCGATACCGACCTTATTATTTGTCGTGGCTCCAATTATTCCAGCAATATGGGTTCCATGCCCTTGATGGTCCTCCGGTGGGATAAGCGGATTTAAGATATTTCTGCCAAGTATAATTTGATTTTTCAGGTCTGGGTGGTCCAGATCTATTCCCGTATCAACAACAGCAACAATTAGATCCTTATTTTTATCTGAAAAAGAAGACCACTCATCCTTTATATTAATCGCATTGAATACATCACTTTGTGTTGAGAAATAGGGGTCATTTATGAATGAATTATGTAAATATGCTTTTTGATCAACTTCAACATATGCAACATCTTTATTCTTCTTAATAATCTTTATTTTTTCTTTAACTTCATTCTTATCAACTTCAACGATACGGAGATTCAGTGAAGGGTCCCCAACCGATTGAGTCGTTACATCATTTTTATACTTTATGATTAAATGAACATCGTCTGCAGCAGAAACATGCCCAGTAATTAATAAAAATAAAATGATAATTATCAAACATGTAATCTTCTTCACTTCATCACCACTCTCTTTTTATATAGGTGCATTCTCTGTTATTAATTCGATTTTTAGCAGTAAATTCCTCTATAATAATATTTTAGTATAAAAATATGGTTCAAAATGCCTTAATTTTCAATTTCTGAATCCTTTGATTGTCTCACACCGTCTAATCATTTAAATAGTGTATATCAAAGGGGGATAATATGAAAACGATTTTATTAAGTTTAGCACTATTAATGTCGTTTCCCTGGCCATTAAACATAGATGCTCCTCAAAAAAACAATGAAAAGGAACCTACTGCTAAACACATTGCAGTATCAAGTAAAAATGAATCACCTAGCCAACTCTCCAACACTTCCGAAAAGAAAACGATAGAAAATAAAGACACGAAGCAGAAAATAACACTGGAATACATTAAAGAGCAATTAACGATAAATCAATCTCCACAAGAAGTAAAAACTCTTCTAGGAAATGAATATCACCAAGTCATAGGCATGATGAACAATACTCAGATGTGGCGATATGATATTGGGACAAAAGATGGTTACTCCTTTGAGACGGAATTCGATATAGTAGATGAGAAAGGACTTAATCAAAAAGAAGTAAAGATCATTTTGTTTATCAACTGGAATTCCGAGACAAATTTGACCGATTATATAAGTGCATATTACCTAAATGGAAACAACCTATGCAATTATCGGATGTCATCAGAAGGTACAGTAATGGATGAGTGTTATGAATAATATAGCAAAAAGAACTTGAAGGCGGTATCCTCCGCTCAAGTTCTTTTTCTTAATCTCAATCTAATTTATAAAACACGAAATGAATTTGGCCGTTCATCGACTCGATTAAAATGGAATAAGATTGCCTCAACTATTCTTCGGGAGGCTTGCCCATCACCATAAGGATTGGAAGCCCTCGACATCTCATTATATGCAGTTTCGTCCGTTAGGAGCTCATTAGCCAATTTATAGATGGTCTCTTCATCTGTACCGGCAAGCTTTAACGTTCCAGTATCTATACCTTCAGGACGTTCAGTCGTATCTCGTAAAACCAGAACAGGTACGCCCAATGAAGGTGCCTCTTCCTGTACTCCACCTGAGTCGGTAAGAATTAGATGTGCTCGAGATGCAAAATTATGGAAGTCAACCGCTCCTAATGGTTCGATTAAATGGATTCGATCATGATTCCCCAAAATTTCCTCCGCAGTTTCTCTTACAACAGGGTTAAGGTGTACCGGGTATACGACCTGCGTATCAGGATGTTCGTCAGCCAATCTCTTGATCGCCGTGAACATATTTTTCATCGGTTCCCCTTGGTTTTCCCTTCTATGGGCAGTAACGAGAATCAATTTATCGTTTTTGATGCTATCCAAAATTTCGTGTGAATACGTTTCATCCACAGTTGTTTGCAAAGCATCTATCGCTGTATTTCCGGTAACGAAGATTGATTCCACGGTTTTATTCTCAGCTAATAAATTCTTTGCCGAGGCATCCGTAGGTGCAAAATGCAAATCAGATAATACTCCAGTTAGTTGACGATTCATCTCCTCAGGATAAGGAGAATATTTATTATGCGTCCGTAGTCCAGCTTCAACGTGCCCGACTGCTATTTGGTTGTAATAGGCTGCAAGACTCGCAACAAAGGTAGTCGATGTATCCCCGTGCACTAGAACGATGTCTGGCTTTACCTCTTTCATTACTTCATCCAGGCCTTCAAGTGCTTTCGTTGTAACATGTGTAAGAGTTTGCCGGTCCTTCATAACGTTAAGATCATAATCAGGCTTAATTTTAAATATGTCTAATACTTGATCAAGCATTTCCCTATGTTGTGCTGTAACCGTCACGATTGGTTCTATATGTTCTCCATATTTTTGCAGTTCTAATACGAGTGGTGCCATTTTGATTGCTTCTGGCCTTGTTCCGAATATGGTCATAACTTTAAGTTTAGATTTCATCAAACAATACTCCTTTTAAAAAATAATTAATCCTTCACTTCAGACTATACCAAATGTTAGGGGCAGTCAATTTTGAGTTAGCCTAATAGAGTTAGTGGTTTACGGATCATTAACGGTAAAAGAGAGGCTGTCTTCAACTTGTAATGGATCAATGCAAACCCTATTGATAAAACGGTAACGACTATAAACCAAATGACGCTGTTGAAATTCCCTTCCAAAATCGCTAAGTGGAGATAATTCTCATTAAAATATCGCCCTACCTCCAACAATAGCGGATGGATGAGGAAAACCATAAACGAACTATCAGCTAATTTCTTGAGACGTTTCTCATGCTGTTCAAGTTTCTTTTGCATATTTAAAAATAGCCCATAAAACATGAAGTAGCTTGTCACACAATACAACATCACGGATGGTTTCATTGATAAACCAAACGTTTGTGTCTGCTGTCCTTCAGATAAAAGCAAGGAGAAGCTTATAATCCAAATCCCAATAGTAAAGTGAATTTGTTTTCGGATAATTTGTTCCAATGTCTTATAATGAATAGCTAGAAACATTCCAAAAACAAAGAAGAAAATCCACGTTGGGAAATAGCTTCCGTAAGAAATACCTGTTTGTGGAAGATGAATCCATTCAATGGAATGGGCATATACTGCTGTTTGAACGATAAAGGTTACAAGAAATGTATAAATGATGGCTTGTTTAGGTTTTGCAACAATCCAGCTTTTAAGAAACGGGAAAAGCAAATATAACTGGAAGATTACAAATAAAAAATACAGGTGTACAAAACCGTTTCCTGTAATGGTGTTTAAAAAGGTTATTTTAAAGAATTGCAACCACTGACCATCTTTTAATAGACCTAGTGATGAAAATGCAGTATAAATAACGGTCCAAATTAAATAGGGTATTAGTATTTTTGTAAATCGCTTTCTATAAAACTCTCTGACTGACATCGTCTTATGTTGCATCGACCCCATCAAGAGAAATCCCGACATTAATATAAATAGAGGCACTGCGAATCGAGCAAACTGATTCCAGCCAAAGCTGAAAAGATTCGTATCGGCGTTTGCTGCAGTGGTGTGTATCGCGATAACTGCCAATACAGCAGTGAATCTTAATGCATCAAATACAACGAGTCGTCTCATGGTTGTAGTTCCTTTCTGCATAGTCTGTAAAACTATTCGTACAAGCTTACTACTTTATTACCCCTGTTCTGCTTTATTCAGACATAGACAATCAGCGAATACATAAAATGAATAGTCTCTTCCTCTAAATTCCAAATATGATAGACTATATATGGTTTCTTTGAAAGGAGCTTATGAAATGAATATAGTACTTGGTCTATTATCATTTATTATTGCGGTATTCATGGTGACTGTGACTCCGTTAGTCGATTCGGTCGTTATTACCGAGCCTGCGCAGCTTGAGCATCATAGACTGGGATACCCGCTGCCTATCATTGAACAGCACACGACCTTATCACCAATGAAAAAAGACTTCCCATTCAGACTTGGGATAGTAGACCCTCATAATCATCCGACAGACATTTTATTTAAAAATTACCTGATTTCAACACTTATTATGACAATTTTTATATTTATCTTTTTCTGGCTGATGAAACGAATTATTTTTGTACTAATATAGGAAAAGGAGATGCATATGAACGATTACATAAAATCAATGCGTGAAAAAATCGGTTCCGATACGCTTTTGACGGTCGGGTGTGGAGCAATCATTGAAGATCAGTCAGGACATATATTATTACAAAGAAGAACAGACTACGATATTTGGGGAATCCCAGGTGGAATTTTAGAGTTAGGAGAAACATTTGAAGAGACTGTTAAAAGAGAAGTGTTTGAAGAAACGAATTTAACTATCAACAATATTCGTTTGTTCGGTATCTATTCTGGAGATCAGGGTTATGCTCAATATGCGAATGGAGATAAAGTGTTTAGTGTACAAATCATTTTTCACGTAGAGGATTATGAAGGAACTGTAATTTCAAATAACGAGAGCCGGGAACTAAAGTTCTTACATAAACTAGAGCTTCCGAAAAATTTGAATCCCCACCAAGCCCCATTTATTTTGGATTGGGTCAAAAATATCTCAACTCCTATAATTAAATGAAGACTCCCTTTCTAGAGAGTCTTCATCTAATATTAAAATTTAATCTACGTAGACATCACGGAAATACATGACTTTTTTATAGTGATGGAGCCCCTTGATCGATGGGTTCACTAAAAAATTTTCTGCTGTTTGATAAAGTGGGAGAATAGCCGCTTCATCAAGTATTTTCTTTTCTAGCGAAAATTGCATATCCCATCTCTTTTGAAGGTCCAACTCGGCCAACATTTGTTCAAACAATTGGTCATATTCTGGATCTGAATATCCATAATTAGTAGTTGTAGTCTTTGAATAAAACAAATCCAAAAAGGTTTTTGCACCAGGGTAATCCGAGCTCCAACCAGTGACCATCATCTCATAATCCTGATTTGAACTATTTTCTAGTATCGTTTCAAAGTCAAAGGCAAAGGTATTAACCGTAAGTCCATCAAGCTTACCTTCCAACATGTCTGTTATAAGGAAGCCGATGTGCTGTGCTCTACTAGTTCTTCCGATATCAAGATCAAGTGTAACTTCACTTTTTCCTATTTCTGATAACCCCTGCTCCCATAAACTTACCGCATCGACGGACGGCTTTGTAAAGGGGTACATTTGTCGATATTCCTCTCCACTTAAGTTCCATATGAACTCTTTAGGTACAAGATAGGATGCAGCAACTTGTTCATTGTTAGTACTCTCTTTTACAATCCTCTCAGGATCTATTGCTGCAGCAATCGCTTTCCGTATCTTTTCATTTTGTAATGCGGAGTCAGAATTTGAATTCAATACTAACCAAAAGGTTAATGGATTCAAATATTTTTCGAAGTCTAGGCGATCATTGTATTCGTCAATATGTTGAGCTGGAAGTCGAGAGATATCTACATCTCCGTCTAAATATTCGGATGCATTCATATTCAAATCATGTGTAACAATAAAATCAATTGTTTCAAGCTCTATATTCTCTTGATCCCAATACAGCATGTTCTTCTTTAATTGCCAGCCTTCACCTTCATCAATTTCCGTAACCACATAAGGTCCGTTGAAAGAGATAGTGTCTAAAGTATCTGCTACAGTAACCCCAAATACTTCGCCCACATTATGGTTTACAGGTAGAAATTCAGGCTGGGTAGTAGTAGCCACAAAGTATGGAACTGGTTTTTCAAGTTCAACCTTCAATGTAAAGTCGTCAACTGCATGGACACCCAACTGATCCCATTGCTCGTATAGATTGCTGGAAGGATTTCGTATTTCCGAAGCATTTTTGATATCCTGCATTCTAAATGCATAAGATGGCTCGTTTTCAGGCTGAAGAACTCGCTTCCAAGCATAGAGAAAATCATTTGCAGTTACCTGATCCCCATTACTCCAATAAGCATCCTGTCTTAAGTAAAAGGTAAATTCAGTGTAATCCGCATTCGAGCTGTAGGACTTTGCCACCCCCGGCAAGATCTTCCCTTCCGGTCCTCTTCTATATAGTCCTTCAAACGTGTTTAATAAAACCTCTTCCGAAATATTATCCATTGCCTTACTTGAATCAAGTGTTCTAAGATCATACTCACTTAGGATTTTAATCTCGGTATCTATTTCTGGAGGGATTTCGAACCCCATTTCTTTGAACACATCATTCGGTAGTGCTGTTGTTCCTCCTAAAACAAGGTAATTTGTGGATGTGCTGTCCAAGTATGTGTTCACCGAATCAATCACCCTCGTATCATGGATCAGAACGATATAGCCACCAAGACGGTGTGCCAACCCGGAAGCAGCAACCGCGTCAGGGTAATCCTGATTGCCTGTCGCAGCAGTTCCTTTTACAAGAATAAGGTTCTGAGGATCTACGATTGACTGTAATATTTTTAGGTTCGTTTCGTAGCGGTTTTCACCTGCTACTCGGTTAACCTCAAACCCAGTCTCCTCTAACTGATCCAGCACTGTTGAACTCACAACCTGGTGACCCCCATAGACTGTGATTTCTTCAACGGAGGCTGGGAGATTTTTCGGTAATTCTCCTTGTTTGGTTAAATAAATTGGAATTTGTTCAATGGCAGCGACACTTGAAGCAGAAAGTGCATCTGCGACAGAAAAACCATTGACTAAAATCGCCTTTGTGCTTTTGTCCGTTCCAGCAGTCGCATTAATATCAAATGCGGTTTCAAAACGGTTATCACCTGCTATTCGTTCAACCTCATAACCATTTGCGAGTAACTTATCTTCTACTGGCTTACTGATTGCCACTGTTCCGCCAAGAACATAGATCTTCTCAGCCTTTAAGCGCACAAGTTCGTTTAATACGATTTGATCGATTTCATATGGATAGGCAAGTAAAATCGGTGCATCTTTCACTCCGGCCAAACTGGAAGCAGCTAATGCATCGGCTGGGTCGTCTGCCCTTGCCAAAACGACCGACTTATCTGCATTATCCAATCCATCCGGCCATCCTCTTTGTGAGATTTTCACAGCAGTTTCAAGGCGGTCTTCACCCCACAGTCGATTAAACGTGTCGGCAGCTTCTGCCTTATCGGCAGGGAAGACCGACAATAGACCTAGAAACAAAATAACTATTAAACCTATTGCTCTCTTTCTCAAAATAACCTACCCCCTTATATATGTATCTCTTTTTATTTCGACATAAATTTCCAAACTTTTAGTAAAAAAATCATAAGAAAAAAGGACCACCGAGGTGTCGGTAGTCCATATACATTACTTGCTCATGTATGCATTTTGCAAATAAATTAAACCATTATAGTGGTAAATTCCTTTTAATGCAGGGTTCTTAAGGTAGGAATCCTGATACTGATAGAGCGGTGCAATCGCGGCATTGTCTGCTATCAGGTATTTTTCTAACTCTTGGAGTTTTTCCCAACGCGTGCTTTGATTCATATCGGATACCGCAGCTTGCAATTTTTGGTCATAAGTTGCATTTGTGTAGTTGCGGTTGTTCACATTGGTAGATTCAAAAATCTCTAAATATGTTACTGGATCAGGGTAATCAGGCATCCATCCTTCTAGTATAATGTCATACTTACCGTCATTCGTCCGTGTAAGTCGTTCAGTCCAAGAGAGTGATTCAACATTAACAGTAAGTCCAGGCAGTGCAGCCTCCAGGTTTTCCTTTAGAAAAGCACCTTGTGCAGGACTAGTTCCTGTGTCACCAACAATTAGATTTAATGTAATCGCATTTTTACCAAGATCCGCTAGACCTGTATTCCACAGCTCTGTTGCGTTAAGGCTTTGGTTAAATTCTGGATAGGCAGCTCTAAAGTCTTGCTTATTTGTATCCCAATCAAATGCTTTTGGAACAAGGTAAGTGGCTGGAATAGCAGTATTTGAAAATACTTCTTCATTTAAGGCTTGACGATCAATGGCTGCAGAGATCGCCTTTCGTATATTTAAGTTGTTTAAATCTTGGTTTGTCTGATTCATATTTAACCAAAATAAAGCTGTGCTCGGATAACCAACGTAATCATTATGGTTTAAATACTGTGATTCATTATCAAAAATCTCGGTGAAGTCACCAGTTCCATTTTCATACGCTACAGGAGATGCTCCATCAGTTATCTTGTAATTGATGGTTTCAAGCTGTACGGATTCTTTATTCCAATAGTGATCGTTTTTCTGCAATTGCCATCCTTCTGTATCCTTCATTTTAGAAACGACGAATGGTCCGTTGAACACAATTGATGAAAGACTTGATCCATAATTAGCGTCGAATTGTTCTGCGGTTTCCTTGTGTACAGGAACGAATTCCGGTCGTGTTGTCAAATCAGCAAAATATGGTGCTGATTCTTCTAATTCCACTTTTAATGTAACATCATCGACTGCAGTTACGCCTAGAGTATCTACAGGACTTTCTTCATACATGATTGCATCTGCATTTTTTATAATGCCTAGGTTAAACCCATACAAAGCTTCATAGTTAGGGTCAACCATACGTTTCCAGGCATATTCAAAATCATGTGCCGTCACTTTGTCGCCATTACTCCAGATAGCATTATCACGGAGCTTAAAGGTGAATACTGTATAATCGCTGTTTGCAACATAGGACTCAGCAACACCGTTTATGATTTCACCTTCAGGACCCCTTGTATAAAGCCCCTCAAATGTGTTTAATAACAATTCTTGAGCTACACTATCGGAAACTAGCGTAGGATCAACTCGATCTACATAGTAGTCATATTCGGTTAAGACCGTAATTTCCGTGTCTCCACTCTTTACAGGTACATCAAACCCTAATTCACCAAGGATCGGATTCGGCAAAGCAACTTCTCCACCAAGAATAATGTGATTTGCACTAGAGGTTGATAAATATTCATGTACCGAATCAATCACACGCGAATCGTGGACTAGTAAAATATACCCGCCTAGACGGTGCGCTAGGCCTGAAGCCGCGACTGCATCAGGATAACCCTGATTCCCAACAACCGCAGTACCTTTTACCAAAATCACATTACTAGGATTTGAAATTGAATTTAAAATCTTCAAGTTCGTCTCGTAACGATTTTCGCCAGCCACACGGGCTACATTAAACCCTTTGGAGGTCAAACTCTCTTGAACCTCTTGGCTGACAACTAGATCTCCACCGTAAATCGTTACGTCTTTAATAGTTGCAGGAAGCTCCTTTGGAAGCTCTCCCTCTTTTGTCAAGTAAATTGGAATTCCCTCAATTGCAGCAACACTGGATGCAGACAATGCATCCGCCACGGAGAATCCATTTACAAGAATTGCTTTTGTATTCGAGCTGGTACCTGCTGTTTCATTGATCTCGAATGCGGTTTCGAATCGGTTTTTGCCAGACACCCGATCGACGGTATAGCCTTTAGATTTCAACGTAGACTCTACATCTGAACTGATCGCGACAGGTCCGCCTAATAAATAAACCTTTTCTGCTTTTAAGCGAGCCAACTCATCCAACACCACTTGATCAATGCTCTCTGGATATGTAAGCAGAATCGGTGCATCCTTCGCACCAGCTAGGCTTGAAGCGGCGAGTGCATCAGCAGGCTCGTCCGCTCTTGCGATCACAACCGCCTTTTCAGCACTGTCAAGACCGCTCGGCCACCCCTTTTTTGAAATTTCAACTGATGTTTCTATACGGGTTTCCCCTGACAGCCTTTCAAATGATTTTGCAGCAGAAGCCTCCTGTGCAAAATAGGGTTGAATCAAACTTAATACTAATACTGCGATTAAAGCCCATGACAATTTCTTAAACATATAATCCCCCCTAAAATATGGCTCACCCTTTATTTCGACAAAATTATCCAAATTTTAAATACAAAAAAGACACTATTTTTCTAGTGCCTTAAAAAATTTATAGATTTCTGTATTCCGAACGTTTTTTGTTTTTGTTAATTCCTTTAAACAAAAAGTAAAAGATTAACCGAATCAGGATGTATCCCCCAAAGAAAGCCATGAACCCGTAAAGTCCAACTATTGCATCGACAAACTCCATGTTCCCTCTTCCGGTAATCTTTTGCTGTATTTCAATTGCAAAGACAATGACCAAAAGTACGGTAAAGGTATATATGAAAGAAATAACCGTAATACTGTATTCAGAAAGCAGTCGAAATGTGATTTGAACAAATAGGAAACAGAAAATACCGATAATCCCAATGATCCAGAAGTGCAAATCCTTGTCCGACAACTCAAAGCCTAATCCTTTACTGAACTCCTGTAACAAATCATGAAACTCATTGACAACCGCAGCTATTAGTTTAATAACTTCTCCCATGATACCCCCAACAAAGATAGTTAAGAGCCCCCTAAATATAGGGTACCCTTATGTTACATCTTTACATTTTCTGCTTTAACTACATTTGTAAACGTCGATAATATTATTTTCACATCTGAGACAATGGTTACATTTTTTAAATAATATTTATCGTACTCTACTTTTTTTTCATCACTAATAAAATCTCTCCCCATTATTTGGGCATAACCAGTTAATCCTGGTTTTAACGAGTTAATTCCATTGGTTTTTCTTTTATTAATAAGTTCGTACTGATTATAAAGTGCTGGACGGGGGCCGACTAAAGACATCTCACCTTTAACTATATTTAATAATTGCGGAATTTCATCAAAACTTGTTTTGCGTAAAAACCGCCCAACTTTTGTAACATATTGTTCCGGATTGGTTAATTTATCTGTTGATAGATTAGGAGTATCAATTTGCATTGTCCTAAACTTATAAATCATAAAATAATTATCATTTTGCCCAGTACGTTTTTGTTTAAATAAAATTGGCCCATTACTATCCAATTTAATTGCAAAGCAAATAATAATAAAAATTGGAAATATTAATAATAATGCTAATAAAGAAACTGTAATGTCTAATAAAGGTTTTATTAATTTTATATACAACCCTAATCACCCCTAGAGTGAATTAAAAACATCAATTTGTTTGTTAATTACCTTTCTTTCATCAAAATGATTTAAAAATATATCCCTTGATGCTTCCCCAAACTTACTTATTAATTCTTTATTATTAATTAATTTTAGTATCTTCTCTCCTAAGTCATGAGAATCCTTAACATTACAAAGGTATCCATTCACATTAGGAAATACCTCTTCTCTACATCCCCTAATATTCGTCGCAATGATTGGTTTTGCCATTCCCATAGCTTCAATAATGGAACGTGGTAATCCTTCCCTGTATGATGGTAGTACAAATATATCACTACTCGATAATAACAAAGGAATATCATCTCTTAAGCCTAATACGTGAATGTCTTTAGAGATTTTTTTGTTTAGATTAGAGACATACTGGTTCAGGTCAAAGCTATCCCTATCCCCTTCAACCTGACCTCCAATTAACAATAGCTTTATTTGTTTAAACCCTTTATTCTTTATACTCCTAAATGCTTGTAACAATTCCACAATTCCTTTTTCAATAACCATTCTTCCAATAAATGTGATTACAATATCTTCCTTTTGCAACCCGAGTTCTTGCCTTATTTTATCACCATCGTATAAAGTCGGGTTAAATTTCTCTGATGAAACCCCATTACCAATGTGAATTAGCCTGTTTTTCGGTTTAAATTTTTTCTTTATAGCTAGGTCGTAATCTTCACAACTCTGAAAAAAAATATAGTCGCTAAAATATTTCGCCCATGTTTTTTCAAGAAAATAAATAGTCTTATATATTAAGGGGTTCATATTCTCATGAAAATAAAATCCATGTGCTGTATAAACAATTGTTTTAGAACCCGCCACCTTTGCAGCAAATCTTCCAATTAAACTAGCGACTGGAGTATGAGTATGAATGATATCATATTCTCCAGCTTTTATTAGTTTTATTAATTTAATAAGGCACTTCAGATGATTAATAATGTTCATGTCTCTTGTAAATGGTATATTAATGATATTATAACCATCTTTAATTAGCTGGTTACCTATTCCATGGATATTACAAGCAATATCTACATTATAACCCTTATTTTCAAGTTCATCTATTAATGGTAAGAGGAACTTCTTTAAAGTAAAGTCCACTGCTGTTATTTGTAGGATTTTCATTAAATCAATCCTTTTTCCCTCAATAATTTAATTTCGTTAATTATGCCATTCTTAAAACTTCTTGGTTCAAAATTTAAATCTTCTTTCGCTTTCTGATTAGAATAGCTTTTGTCCTCTTGTATCCTTTTTACTTGCTCAACAGATATTAATGGTTTCTTGATAACTGTTTCATATATTTGAGCCATAAAAATAGCAAGTTTTATGGGGATATGAATAAATAATATTTTTTTATTTAATTCATTTTTAATAAGTTGTAACACTTGTTTATACTTTATTACAGTTCCACCGGAAAGAACGTAGTTTTCGTTAACCAAATTTGAATTTTCTAATGCAGATACTATACCATCTGATAAGTCCTCTACATGTACCGGTTGCAGAAGAGCGGAACCATCCCCGAAGACAGGAAATACAGGATATTTGGAGAGGAACTTTATAAGTTTATGCATGTTATGGTCCCTCTCATTTCCAAAGATCATTGTAGGTCTTAAGATAATGTAATTCGTGTTTATATATGAGTTATGTAGAATCTCTTCTTCAATTTTCTCATACAACTCACTATAGGCTCTATATTTTGAATAAACGCCCGTAGTATGAACCAAAATAATTTTTGGAATGTTAAACTTGTTTGCCAACTTTATTAGAAAAGGGGAATATCGAATATTAGCAATATGAATGATACTATCAAAGTTATACTTCTGAAATATTGTTTCAATTTCTATTTCATTTTCTAACTCTGTAAATTCTACGTTTATTTCAAAGCTATTTTTATATTTAGTATTTCTTGTTATCCCAACAATCTGATTGGGTGAATATTTCGTTAATAACTTTTCAACCACTAAGCTACCTGTATTACCAGTAAATCCTGTAACTAGAATCATTTCAAAATTCCCCTTAAGTAAAAACTTATTTTATAATCTCCATAAAGTAATGTTATCTGAGCAACTATTCTTATCAAGTTTACTCTTAATATCAACAACAATCCCGCGACCATGTTTAAGGACTCTATCAAATAACCCCCAATCCTCTTGCAAATATTGGTCGTGCGGAACAGCAAACACAACCGCATCAGCTGGTTTAAGTTCATCAATATCGACAAGATTAATACCGTATTCTTCAACAGCTTCATGCTTATCTGCCATTGAATCTGTGACTTGTACTTCCACACCAAATTCCTGTAATTCTCTAATAACATCAATTACTTTTGAATTCCTTAAATCTGGTACATTTTCTTTAAATGTTAGTCCTAACACAGTGACTCTTGAACCTTGAACTGGCATATTTTTATGAATCATTTGCTTAACCAGAGACGTTGCAATAAAACTGCCCATATCGTCATTTATCCGACGTCCAGCAAGAATTACTTGTGGATGATAGCCGATCATTTCAGCTTTATGTGTTAAATAATAAGGATCGACACCGATACAATGCCCCCCTACAAGTCCTGGTGAAAAGGGAAGGAAGTTCCACTTTGTTCCTGCAGCTTCCAGTACTTCTTTTGTATCAATATCTAACCTGTCAAAGATTACCGCTAGTTCGTTCATTAAAGCGATGTTCAAGTCACGTTGAGTATTTTCAATTACCTTTGCAGCTTCTGCTGCTTTAATAGAGGATGCTCGGAAAACACCAGCTTCTACTACAGAACCATACACATCAGCAATTATGTTAAGCACATCTTCATTTTGCCCGGAAACAACCTTCGTGATAGTTCTAAATGTGTGCTCTTTATCACCTGGATTTATCCGCTCAGGCGAATATCCAACATAAAAGTCTTCACCAGCTTTAAGACCTGATTTTTCTTCTAATACAGGTAAGCAAACCTCTTCTGTAGCCCCTGGATATACTGTAGATTCATAAACTACAATTGTTCCTTTTGCTAGATTCTTACCAACTGTTTCAGACGCTTTTATTAAGGGTGTCAAATCAGGTTGTTTATTCTTACTTATTGGAGTAGGAACTGCAACAATAATAAAATCACAACTTTTAAGCTCGGTTGGTTCTGTAGTAAAATCAATGTTCGCTTCTTGTAAATCTTCTTCACTTACCTCATTTGTATAATCAATGTTTTCTTTTAAAGTATTAATACGTTTTAGATTTATATCGAAACCTATAATCTTATGTCTTTGACCAAAGGCAACAGCTACTGGTAGACCAACATACCCTAAGCCTACTAATCCAATTTTTCTATCCATTATAATTTCACCCCATAATAATCTATATACCAATCAATAAAATTACTGATACCATCTTTTATGGCCATTTGTGGTTTAAAACCAATATCATTTGTTAAATCGTCGACATTTGCGAACGTTTCAGGAACATCTCCAGCTTGAAGAGGCATAAATTCCTTCTTTGCCTCTATTCCTAGCTTATCTTCAATCGCGTGAACAAAGTCCATAAGGTTGACCGGACTATTATTTCCAATGTTAAACACTTTGTATGGGGCATAGCTTGTTCCTGGGTCAGGACTTTTGCCGTTCCATTCAAGATTAGGTTCTGCCTTTTTCTTAGCTAAACGTTGGATACTTTCAACAATATCATCTACATAAGTAAAATCCCTCATCATCTTGCCATTATTGAAAATTTGGATCGGCTCACCATTTAAAATTGCTTTAGTGAATAAGAATAAGGCCATATCCGGTCTACCCCAAGGTCCATAAACAGTGAAAAATCTTAGCCCCGTAGTAGGAAGATTATACAAATGACTATATGTGTGAGCCATAAGTTCATTTGCTTTCTTAGTAGCCGCATATAAACTCACTGGATGGTCAACGTTATCGTGAACAGAAAAAGGTAATTTAGTATTTGCACCATAAACAGAACTTGATGAAGCATATATTAGTTGTTCAACATTATTATGTCGACATGCTTCAAGTATGTTCATAAACCCAACTACATTTGAATCAATATAAGCATGTGGATTTTTTAAACTGTATCTAACACCAGCTTGTGCGGCAAGATTAACTACAACATTTACTTTATTTTCCTCAAAAACTTGATTTATTTTGTCTTTGTCTTCAAGAGAAGCTTTTACAAATGAAAAATTTTTATATTCTAACCTTTTAAGCCTGTCCTTTTTTAATCCTACATCATAGTAATTATTAAGATTATCGATCCCTATAACATTATTACCTTCTTTCATTAATCTCTTAGATAGGTGTGATCCGATAAAACCCGCTGCACCTGTAACTAATATTGTCCTCATATTTACCCCTCTAATCGTTATTTACTAGTCTGATATATTCATCCTCAAATTTCGTCACCATACTATTTAACAAATATCTCTTTTTTAATATCATAAATCCATTTTCACCCATTGTTTCTGCAAGTTTAGGATTGTTAATTAAAGTTCGTATCGAATGAATAATATCATCAATATTTTTAGGTCTTATTAAAAGTCCATTCTCTCCGTGTTCTAACAATTCAGGAATACCCCCAACGCTAGTGCCTATAATGGGTTTTTTCCCAGCCATTGCCTCTATTAATGCATTAGGTAACCCTTCCCAAAGAGATGGTAAAATGACTATATTGCTTTCTTTAATAATTTGAGGGATATCTTCCCTAAAACCTAAAAAATATATTAAGTGCTCTATTTTTAGGTCCTTTGTTAATTTCTTTAAACTTTTGTCTAAGTCCCCTTTCCCAACAATGAAAACTTTAAAGTTCTTTTCCGTATTTTCTAAGGACGCAATTGCTTTAATTAAATAAATATGTCCTTTTACACTCCTTAGATTACCAATCATAGTAATAATATTAGTATCACTATTTATACCGAATTCTTTTCTGACATATGGATTATTTTCTTTTCGCTGAAATTTTTCAAGATCAACCCCATTAGGTATACATGTTAACTTTCCTTCAGTTATTTTTTCTCGTCTTTTTAACATCTCAATTGCTGCTAGACTATTAGCTATATATCTTTTAACAAATATAGATGTCATTTTATCTGTATAGGATTGCCATTTTTTTCTGTTCTGGTCGATACTCCTTTGACCTGTAACTATAGTGCGGTTTCCAGTTAAATAACAAATTGGCCTTAATAACATATTCGCTCTAAAACCATAAATATTTACAATATCATACCTATTTTTTGTAAAATGGATGAACAATTTAATTAAAGCCTTGATTTTATTGGTTTTATTAAAGTAAAAACATTTAGCTTTTATATTTTTCTTTATTAATTTTTCTAAAATTGGCCCATCGTCATCTAATATACAAACTTCAGAAGCAAATCTTGAAGAATCCATGTTTGAAACAAGTGAATAAACTATAGATTCGGTTCCTCCAAAATCACTAGTACTCATAAATTGAAGGACTTTAATTTTTTCCATAATAACTCCTTCATCTCACACATCTTTATGGTCGTAACTTATTTCCTTGTATAACTGTAGGTAATTCTTTGATATTACATCTAGGTCAAAATTCCTCAATATAAAATTGTATGCTTGTTCACCAAATCGTTCATAACCATCCTTAGCAATTAAAACCTGTAAAACTTTTGATAATGCATCTACTTTTTCCGCTTCGAATAATAGTCCATTAATATTGTTCTTAATTACATCCGGGTTGCCACCTACGTCACTGGCGATAATTGTTAGCTTGGAGGCCATTGCTTCTAATAGAGCATTGGATATTCCTTCGTACCTGGACGGTAATACAAAGAAATCTGCAACAGACAAATACTCATTTACATTGTTAACTTTTCCTTTATAAATAATAGAGCTGTCACTTAAATAAGATGAAATATTGATCGAACCATCGCCAAGAATTATTAAAGTACTGTTAACTTTATATTCCTCTTCAAGGTTAACCCAAGCATCTAACAAAATGTCTATACCTTTTACTTTTTCTAGTCGTCCAGCATATAAAAATAGCTTCTTATCCCTAGGTAAGGATAATTTATTTAGCATTACATTTTTTTCATCACTGTTATTCTCTTTATAGTTCTCTGTATTTATTCCATTGGGTAAAAAATATATTTTTGATGCAGGAATTTTTACATCTAGTAAGTCTTTTTCAATTGCTTTACTTATAGCAATAAATTTAGAAATATATTTTCTCATAAATAAGACCTTTATTTTACCTAGTGCACCACTATGATATATTCGTTTAATTTCGCATCCAAGTTTATTTCCCCCTCCTGCTATCTTAGCAATAGAAGGAATGTTTGTAATAAAGGATGCTATTGATGCAGTAACACCTGGTGCACTCAATGCATGAGCATGTAGTATGTTAATCTTTTTATAATTCTTAATAATATAAAATAAAGCCTTTATCATATAAATAATTGGTGCTAATTTAGGTAATGATGTTACTTTTAGCCGTTTAACACATATTCCATCAATTAATTCATTTTTATCCAGCCCTTTATGCCATCTGGTTAATACAATAATTTCATGCCCCTGTTGGACTAACTTCGATCCAAGCCTTTGAGCTTGTGTTTCTGCACCACCAATTAATGGATAAAAGCTTGAAATTAACATTACAACTCTCATTTAGATTCTCCCCAAAAATACTTGGTCAAGTATTCTCTCTTTGAAGAAACATTTTTTGGGTAAGGCGTAGCCTTTTGTTCAGACTTCCTGATATATTCTTCAACAGACATAATAACTCTTGCGGGGTTTCCTACAGCTACTGAGTTCGAGGGGATATCTTTTGTAACTACTGATCCAGCACCAACAACGCAATTATCTCCAATTTTAACGTTTGGCATAATAATTGAATTAATACCAACAAAACAGTTATTGCCCAATTCTATTTTTCCGTATTTCTTTATATGATTAAGTTCTTTTCTGTGCCTAAATACCCATGTCCCTCCGTCATGAGTTATAAACTTAACTCCGCTAGTAATGGTAGACCTATCTCCTATTTTTATTAAATATGGTTCACTACCAAATGAAGGATTTCCCAGTATACGACATTTATCTCCAATATTTAAACCATTTTTTAATGCCTTTTTTATTTTATAATTTTGTATCCATTTAATGAGAACCAATGTGTTTCCCCCCTTACTTTTCTCTTTTAATTGATTCTAACCAAGCCTGAAACATTAATACGTCCCATAACTGGCCATGCCAGTTATATTTAGAAGACTGATGTTCTTCCCATTTTCTCCTGATAATTTTTTCATTAAAAAAGCCTTCTTCACGTAATCTGTTTGACGAAAGTAACTCTTCTCCCCACTCTCTTAAAGGTCCTCTAAGCCACTCTCCAATTGGTACATTAAAGCCGCTTTTGGGCCTATTAACTAATGATTCGGGTAAATATTTATAAAGGACTTGCCGTAAAATCCACTTTCCTTGGTTATCACTTATTTTATATTTTGTCGGTAAGTGAATGGCAAAGTCAATAATCCTATGGTCTAAAAGCGGAATACGAGATTCAAGGCTAACTCCCATGCTGGCACGATCTAATTTAACCAAAATGTCATCTCGAAGATACATCAATATATCAACCAATTGCATCCATTTCAAAAAATCATCATTAGGATCCACTATATTACCATTTAGTTTTGTTAAAGGTTCTCTTGAACCATGAATTACTCTAGTTGGATTGTCCCAGTGTGTTAAAAGCAGTTTATATAGTTCACTATCATTTCTAACTGACAGTAACCTCGAATAAATTTTACATCTTTCCGCAGGCATTACTGATAATCCTGTTGAAAGAGCCTTTCTTAAGATAAATGGTATCCTATTAACAAAATTGTTTTTTTTTATTGTACTAAGATACCTATCGTATCCCCCAAATAATTCATCTCCACCATCTCCAGATAATGAAACTGTTACACTTTCCCTCGCTAACTGTGAAACTAAAAATGTTGGTATTTGTGATGAGTCTGAAAAAGGTTCATCATATAGACTTGGTAATTTAGGGATAACATCCATCGCTTGTTCTGCAGTAACGTACAATTCTGTATGATCAGTGCCAAGATAATTAGCAATCTTTTTTGCATGAGTTGCTTCATTGAAGCCAGTTTCATTAAACCCTATAGTAAAAGTTTTTATAGGTTGGGAACTTTGGGATTGCATTATAGAAACAATAGTAGAAGAGTCAATTCCACCTGATAAAAATGCACCCACAGGTACATCAGAAGCCAGCATCTGTTGATTGATAGATTGATTAATCAGGTTATCCAGTTCTTTAATAGATGTTTGTTCCTCATTATATGTGAAATTGCTTTTGCTTTTAAGCCGTTCTACAATTGACCAATAAGTAATAGTCTGTTGATTAAAAGAATCAGTATGAATTTTTAAAATGGTCCCTGGTTCTAATTTATATATCCCTTTATAAATTGAATAAGGTGTTGGAATATAGTTATGTCTCATATACAATGCAAGAGAATCTCTATCTATTTCATCATCAAAACTAGGGTGTTTCCTTAACGCCTTAAGTTCAGAGGCAAACAGAAAGGTATCTCCTTTCCAGCCGTAATACAACGGCTTTTCACCTATACGATCACGAACTAAGTACAATTCCTTAGTATTTCTATCATAAAGAGCGAATGCAAACATACCAACAAACTTATTTACACAATGTTCCAAACCCCAAGTTTCTACTGCGGCTAAAATGACTTCAGTATCGGAATGTCCTTGAAAAACAGATTGTGAACTAGTCCTAAATAATTCTTCTTTTACATTGTGAAAGTTATATATTTCTCCATTAAAAGCAATAATATAACGCCCACTAAAGGACGCCATAGGTTGATGCCCACTTGGAGACAGGTCTATGATTGAAAGTCTTCTATGCCCAATGGTTAAACCACTATTATTTTCTATCCAGTAACCACTATCATCGGGCCCCCGATGTGAAATATTGTTAGTCATATCCTGTATAACTCTTTGATTATATTCACGTCCCATTTTTTGTCTTCTATTAATAAATCCAGCGAATCCACACATCTAATCTCCCCCATTATGTAACTCTTTTGTTTCATTGAGTAGAAACTTAATGCAAAGGGGAAAAAATATAATCCCTTTCCATATAAAAGGCTCTTTAAGCTCGAACAAAAAGATGAGACATATAAAAAAAATGTATAAATATAGAAAAGCCTTATTGTAAAATCTGTAAGCCCTCTTACTTGTTACATAGCTTGTCAAAAAATAAAAAATATATAAATATATCCCCACTGCTAATGGGAGTCCTAATACATACAAAGCTCTAACATAACCTGAATCATGGTTTTCCCACATAATATGGGTTCCAAAAATTAATTGTTGTAAATTCATCTCAGGGAGTTCTTGGCTTAACAAAACTCCAATGGATGAATTTGATAAATTAAATATAAAATCAAAAAAGTAAGAAAGATACCAAGAAAATTGTGGATTGATTTCGGTTAAAATATAAACAACAAAGGTTAATGTGGATCCACCTAAAACAAAATATAAAAACCTCTTTCTACATTTATATTTATGTAACATGGTCCCACTTACTTTAATATTCAATATAATTTTTGTCAGAGTATAGAAAAGTAAAATTAATATTGATATTAGAAAACCGGTTCTACCACTCGAAAAGCAAGAAACTAAAATTATTAAAATACTGAAGAAATCTCTCCTAACTAAGCTTTTGCCTTCAAGTTGTCTGAGCATAAGTAGTGAAATTATTCCATATGATTGTAAAAAAGATAACATTGCCCCCGAGGAAGCTGTAAAACCAGGTGCTCTTGGGGAATGTAAATAATCCAAATTAGAGGACTCAGAAATATATAATATTGTCTTAAATAATATCCTTAATTCAGGAAACATAGCTGTTAAGATTATCAAGCACGATTGAAGGAAAACAATGAGATATATAGTCCTTAAAAACTTGTTTAAATCTTTAAAAAAACGTGCAGTCATATATGCAGCTGCATAATAAAAAAAGAAAAAATTAAAAGAATAAAGAAAGAAACCATATTCATCGGATAAACCGTTTATTTGATTTACTATATAACCGGAGATAGAAAGTAACACAAATAAAAAAAATACCATAAAGGAATTCCGGTGGTTCTTAAAAAGTTCCCAAAATATAAACTCTTTATATTTAATTACAAAATAAAGAAACAATGAAATAAAATATATTCGGGTTCCATCTATTGGTATAGTGGTCAATTCTTCAGAAGGTCTTAAATTATAAAAAGCCAAAAAAAGTAGGCAAGAGAAAAAAAATATTTTAGGGTCCAATTTTAACTTTTGGAAATTTATTAAATGCATAATCCTTTCCTCCTACTACTACTTGTACATACTAACAAATTTTTTTAACCTTCTTATTGCAAATAACAACCTAGGAACATTTCGAAAATAATATAAAATTAAGTGTTGATAACCCCGTATTGATCCTAAATCAATACTTTTTTTAATCGCATCTCTAAAATCATCATACATATTGTTATTCAAATAATACCAAGCTTGAGAATAATATAACTTTGCGAAGCCCTGTTTTACAGTTTCATCAGATACGTATTTCCTTGCGACATTTAGCGTGTAAATCTGTTCATTAAATACGAGTTTCTTTTTTTCTTTTTTAAAAGATGTAATCCCATATGAGTGTTTCCTATATTCACCTAAAACATCATCAATATAACCAATTTTACCGTGTCTAGCATTTTCGATATGAAACAACCAATCAATAATAAAATGGTTATTTGGATTTAAGCCTTCTCCAACTGCACTCCTTCTAAACATCTTAGAACAATGTGCAAAATAAGTCCCATGTTTCACCAAATCATCTATTGTACCAACATCTAATTTGAACTTTTCATTAAAAAAATATAATGTTTGATTAGTTTCCGAATCAAAGACTCTAACATTATGGCAACATAATGCGAAACCAGGGTTTTCGTCTAAAAACTTAACTTGTTTTTGCAACTTTAAAGGAAGCATCCGATCATCACCGTCTAAATGTGCAATATACATGCCAGAACATTTTTGTAAAACTTCATTAAAGTTTCTTAATATCCCAACATTTTCATCTCTTAAGATTGGTTTAATTATATTGGGGTATCTTTTCTTATACTGGAGAATTAATTCCTTAGTTCTATCAGTCGAACAGTCATCACCAATAACAATTTCATATTTAAAATCAACGTCTTGTTCTAAAATACTATCGAGCGCTTCCTTTATATATTTCTCATGGTTATATGTCAATACGCATACACTTACTTTTATATTATTTTCATACATCCTCTACAATCCTTTGAAATACAGCAGGAACACCAGCAAATAATGTATTGTTAGGAACGTCATCTTTTACAAACGCCCCACCACCAATCAATGCAGATTTCCCTATTGTTATTTTTTCTCTTACTGAAGCTCCAGTGCCTATATAAGCTTTCTCTCCAATTTTGATATTTCCACTAATATTCACACCAGGACTTACTGTAGAATAGTCGCCAATGTTACAATCATGTCCAATAGTAACCTTCCTATTTACTATGACAAAGTCACCTATTTCAATATTTACCGTTAATATTACACCTTCACAGATAATACTCCCTTTACCAATTACGTTTCTTTTTGATATATAAACATTTGGATGTATAATTGGATCAGAAAAATCAAAACCATATTCTAAAGTTTTCTTAACAAATCTTTCCTTTAAAGTAGGGGACCCAACAGAAGAACATACTATTTTAACTCGACCTCTTAAGTTTAGGATGTCATCAATGTCTCCTAATACAGGAAGATCATTCACTATTTTCCCTTTCATTTCTTTCCTTTCATCTAGATAGCCAATAATCTCTAAACCAATTTGTTCACATAAGTGGCTCACTTCTCTTGCATGTCCACCACATCCCCATAATATAAGCTTATCTGACATTCTTTAACACCCCGATAATTTTCGAAACTTGTGTTTCGGTCAAACCTACCCATAACGGTAAGCTAAGAATACTAGTTGATAAACTGTTTGTAACTTCCAAAGAAGTAGAAGGATATTTTTTGAATAACTCTTGTTCATGGCATGCTGGGTCGAAATAAGTTCGAGCTTCTATGTCTGAGGACAAAAGTTGTCCTAAAATTTCAGTGTTTTGCGTGTCTTTTGGACATTTGACTGGTAAAAACTGGTGAGGGGTGGTGCTTGAAGTTTTTTGTAACTTCCACCCATCATCAATTAATCTAGTTTTTTTAAATAAATCGCTGTATAAATCATAAAGGTTTTGCAAGTGTTTTATCTTTAAATCAAATGACTCTAGTGTTGCTAGTGCAATAGCCGCTGTGAACTCAGACATTTTCCCATTTAACCCTTGTATAAAAGTTTCACGTTCTTGTGAAAATCCAAAATTTGAAGACTGTCTGATTTTTGATATCAAATCTTTATCTTCACTATAAATAAGTCCTCCCTCACCGACACCAAAAGCTTTTGTCGCATGAAAGCTAAAAACTACTGCTCCTGAAAATCCCTTTCCAAACTGCACGCTATCCACGTTGGTACCAAAGCTAGCTGCAGCATCAATTACTACGGGAATTCCATTATTGCTTAACTTTTCATAAAATGATAAGTTCATCCCTTTTCCAAATGTATCGTAGGGGATAACTATTGCTAAGTCGTCTCCCAATTCATTTATCGCATCATGCAATAATTTTTCATCCATGCACCATTCTTCTTCAGTTACATCTATAAAATAAGGTTCTAAACCACACCAAACAGCTGCTAAAGCTGTAGCTGAAAAAGTGAAACTCGGCATCAACGCATATCGCCCTTTGGACCGTTTTAAAGCCGAGATTGCCAACATTAGGCCGGTGGTTGCATTATTCACAGTAGTTACTGCACCGTGATTATCAAAATATCCCTCTAACACTTTTTGTTCAAATAATGTATTTAATGGACCAAAATTGCTATAATAATGCGACCGATCTATTCTATCAACATAGTGTTTATACTTATCTATATCAACAACATTCGGCTTTAAGAAAGGTATTTTACTCATTAGCTCACCTCTAAGTCTTTTTTGTTAGCTTTATTACAGTAGAAATACATACATAAGTTGATTAATAGTGTTACTCCACACGTACTTACTATCGTAGCCCAAGCAGCCCCATTTATTCCAAACTGCGGAATCCATATTAAATTTAGAGTAATATTAATAAGACCGGAAACTATAGTAACTAATGAGTTTTGCCAAAATAACCCCCTACCAACCCATTGATTGGCCATTAATGTTGAAAAACTTAGTCCGAATAATGAAATTAATAGTAATCTGAATATGTTTATGGAGTTCGAAAATTCTTCTCCAGCTATAAATGGTATAATGTACGGTGCTAGTATAAAGCCAATTAAAGAAATTAAAATTATAATTGCTAAAATTTTAATCATTATTTTTTTTTGATTATCCCAGAACTTATTTACCCCAACTTGTGCCATCTTAGAATAGAATACTGACAATGTTGCCGTTGGTATTATTAATAATATGGAAATAAGTTGATAAGCGAATTGGTATATACCAACATCCCTTACTAACAAAAAATGATTTAACATTAATATATCTGACTTATTAATGAGAAAAGCACCAATGGCATTTAAATGCAACTTAAAACCATCAGAGAATAATCTTATGGCTTCTTGTAACTCAAACATTATTCGTCGATCGTACATTTTCCAAAGAATTATTAGTCCAGCACTAGATATATATATTTGGGAAATTATATTGGAGATCAAAGCACCTATAACACCCCATTTAAATACCCCAACAAAAACTGCTGTTAAAAGAAGATTAAACGACGATCCAATTATAAGTGCTTTATTGTATTTATTTAACTTGTCAATAGCCATTAATAAACTACTGCTGTATTTCTCCCATATTTGTAAAGGCAGAAGAAAAAAGCCAATAATTAGCAGAGAAGCTGGTATTCCTCCGTAGAATTCACCATTACTATATACAAACAAAATGAATGCAATTATGATTGAAGCTAAAGAGATCAATATTCCCAAATATATTAATGAAATAAAGGTTTTTGAATACCAGTCTTTACCTTTAACTTGAGAGGCGCGGTGTATTGATACTTGACCAAGACTAAAATGTCCAACAGTACTAAATAATGTTACCCAAGTAATTACCGCTACGATTAACCCTCTTCCTTCGGCACCTAACAACCTGGCAGTTATGACGAATACAATTAAACTAGAAATTAATTTATATACTCTGGCACCGCTTGTGTGTAAAATTTTTACCCATAACTCGCGCATACTAAATCCTTACACTTTTTCCTGGAAAAGATTGTTCAACCATTTTTGATTATCAAGATACCATTTGATTGTAGATTTTATACCTTTTTTAAAAGAGATGTCAGGTTCCCAATCGAAAGTCTTCTTCATCTTTTCCGGATTAATAGCATATCTCCTATCGTGTCCTAAACGATCGTCCACAAAGGTTATTAACTTTTCAGAAATTACATTCCTGGACAAGTGATCTTTTGGTAACAGATTTAATAATTCCCGAAGTATTAGTTTTACTATGTTTATATTTGCAAATTCATTATGACCACCGATATTAAAAACTTCACTATCTTCCGCCTTGTGAACTATTAAATCAATTGCTCTACAATGGTCGTCAACATGTAACCAATCCCTGATATTTAATCCATCTCCAAAAACCGGTATGTTTTTCCCAACTAATGCATTTGTTATAACCATAGGTATTAGCTTTTCTGGATGTTGATATGGACCATAATTATTGGAACATCTACTAATTGTTATTGGTAATCTAAACGTGTCAAAATAAGCTTTACAAATTAAATCTGCTGAAGCCTTTGATGCTGAATATGGTGAGTGTGGATCTATAGGGCTTGATTCACTAAAAAATCCACTTTGACCTAATGAACCATATACCTCATCCGTAGAAACTTGATGAAATCTCTTCACCCCATATTTCAAAGAGTTTTCTAATAAAACCTGGGTACCTAAAACATTGGTTTTCAAAAAGATCTGTGGATCTTCTATACTTCTGTCTACATGAGATTCGGCAGCAAAATTAATAACATAATCGGGTTCATAATTCCGGAAAATTCCACTAATTGATTCATGGTCGCAAATATTGGTTTTTTCAAAAGTATAGTTATTATTAGACAATAGTTCGTTATCAAGTTTATTGAGATTGCCTAGATTTCCCGCATAAGATAGACAATCGATATTTACTATTTCAATGGATGTACCATATTTTTCAAACATATAATAAATGAAATTACTTCCAATAAATCCTGCCCCACCTGTTATCATATATCTCATAAAATTCTACCCCTGTATTTCATTTTTCACTTTGATTAGAAATTGATTCGCATATTGATAAGAAACAATAGTACCTGCATCAGTCCAATTACCTTCATGTATGTCGTACTTTAATTGCCCGGCACTAATATATAAATTGTTCACTGAAGTGATTTCTAGCTCGCCTCTGCCTGATGGTGCTATTTCACGTATAAAATCGAACACTTGATTGTCAAACATATAGTACCCAATAACAGCGAAGTCAGACTTAGGTTCTTGTGGCTTTTCTTCTATTTGAATTACATTTCTTTCATCAATTGCGGCCACACCGTACCTTTCAGGATCTCCTACTTTCTTTAATAATACCCTCGCACCAATTTCTTGATGCCTAAAAGAATCTACACTTTTTTTAATGCTCTTATCGGAAATGTTATCACCTAGTATTACCACAATCTTTTCATTACTGGCAAAGTTTTCGGCGAGAGACAAAGCTTGCGCTATACCTCCAGCCTCTTCCTGAACTTTATAGGTAAATTCACAACCGAATTCCTTTCCACTACCAAGAAGATTAACAACATCTCCCATATGTTGTGTACTAGTAATTATTAATATTTCCGTTATATCGCATGAAACTAATTGCTTTATTGGGTTATAAATCATCGGCTCATGACCGACCGGTAATAAGTGTTTATTCGTGACTTTGGTTAAAGGATGTAGCCTTGTACCTCTACCCCCTGCTAAAATAACTCCTTTCATATATAAAACACCTCATAGTTTTTCTATTTGTTTACTACTGATAAATGGTTAAATGAATTTTTATTATTTGATATGTCTAATAATACCTTTTTTAATGTTTCTTCTTCGAATCTTTGATTCATAAATTCATTTAAAAAGTTATTAATTGAGTCGTTTGTAAAAAAAGCCGATTTTCCAATATATATTTTGGGGTATACCTGTTTTTTATGAATCTCATTATCGCCAAGTAATTCTTCATATAACTTTTCGCCTGGTCGCATTCCAGTGAATTCTATTTTAATGTCATCTAACGAATAGCCACTCAGTTTTATTAAATTCCTTGCTAAATCAAAAATTTTAACAGGGGCACCCATATCCAGCACAAAAATCTCACCACCTCTAGCAAGTGCTCCAGCTTGTATCACTAGCCTGCTAGCCTCGGGGATTGTCATAAAATATCTCACCATTTCAGGATGGGTTACAGTCACTGGACCGCCTTTTTTAATCTGTTCTTTAAATAAAGGTATAACACTCCCGCGACTTCCTAACACATTTCCAAACCTAACTGCAACAAAACGGGTTTCACTTCTCTGATCGATATCTTGAATAAACATTTCAGCTATACGTTTAGTTGCCCCCATTACACTGGTAGGGTTCACTGCTTTGTCTGTAGAAATCATCACAAAGGTATCGACACCTGCAGCATCCGCAGCTTCAGCAACATTTTTAGTTCCTAATACATTATTCTTAACTGCTTCTTCTGGATTGCGTTCCATTAAAGGAACATGTTTATGGGCAGCAGCATGAAATATAAAAGAGGGTTTATAGTTTTCTACAATTTGAAACATTTTGTTACGGTCTTGTACGTCTACAATTTCGGTTTTGAAATTGATATCTGTAAAGGAACTTAATAGTTCTTTCTCTATAGTGTATATACTGAATTCACCATGACCTAATAACACTAAATTCTTAGGTTTAAACCTGGAAATTTGCCTACATAACTCTGATCCAATAGAACCTCCAGCACCTGTAACTAAGATTGTTTTACCACGAACTTTCTCATCTATACTATTAATATCTAGTTCAACTGGATTTCTGCCTAGTAAATCCTCAATAGATACGTCTTTAATATTGGTTATTTTTACCTTACCAAGGACTAAGTCTTCTATCATTGGTAATATTTGGACATCCTTACAAACTAACTTTGCTTGTGTGATGACTTCATTTAGTCTTTTTTGCGTTAATGAAGGAATTGCAATAATAATATGTTCAACGTTTCTTTTATTGGAAATTTCTTTTAACTTGTCAATAGGTCCTTCAACCGGAAGACCTGAGATAAGTAAATTCTTTAAGTTCAGATCATCGTCAACAAATGCTACAGGTACTAAATTCGTATTATTACTCTCTTTCAGCTGTCTCGCTAACATACGTCCAGCAGAGCCCGCTCCAATAATAAGAGTCTTCTTACCAGCTTTTTTCTTAGTAGAATGTTTATTTTTGTTATCCCGGTATATTCTCCATGAGAATCGCACTCCACCTATAAGGATTATATGAAGCATCCAAGTTATAAATAGAGCTCGTTCGTAGACTGTTCCATATATAATTAATTGTTCTGCCATCACAATTAAAATAGAACAAGAGACAACCTTAACAATGTTGGTTAATTCTTCAATACTCGCATATCTCCATGCACGGCCATAAAATTTGGTAAAGTACGAAAAAATATAGTGACTGATTAATAGTGAAATTGAACTGACTACGACAATCTGATTCGGTAATAAACTAGGGTTTATGAAAAAATGCGAAATATAAATAGAACATATTACTATTAACGAATCAACTACCAACAATACACCTAATCTGTATTTACTGTTCATTTATTCCCCCCCTGTTCTGATCTAAATTCTTCTAAATTGCCTTCTATTATCCTACAACCGTCTGTTCTACTCGTCTTGTTTTATGTATCTAACCGTTTTCCTAATAGATTTGGAAAAGAATCAATGTCCAATTTCATACACTCTCCTAAGACTTTATTACTAAATAATGTAAAGCTTGTAATTCAACTGTTATTATAACATAATTTGAATACCAAGATTAGACAAAAATTTGTTATTTTTCAGTTCTATGACAATTTTTGTCGGATATTTGTATTGTTAATAATCGAGTCATCTAAACTATCGCTTACATTTTTTAATATAAATGTTATAATTCTCTATGGTCACATTGCTACAGTAAAGGAAGATGTAAATGAATTCAAGGATTCAACGTAAAAAGAACAAAGGTTCCCTTAAGAAAATGTTCAAAATGATTATTCTATTTTTTTGTCTGATTTTAATAGGAACTGCTGGATATGCATTTTATCTATATGATTCTGTGAAAGAAACTGCAGGTGAAATGCACGAGCCATTATCAGACCCTTCAGAAAAACCATCAATTAAGGGTAGTGGAAAGGGACCAATCTCAATTCTCTTAATGGGTGTCGATGAACGGCCTGGTGACCGTGGTAGGTCTGACACTATGATAGTAATTACTGTAAATCCAAATGAGGATTCTATGTATATGTTTAATATCCCACGAGACACACGTACTGAAATTATTGGTAAGAACAAACAGGATAAGATAAACCATGCATATGCCTTTGGCGGGACAGAGATGGCAGTTAAAACCGTCGAGAATTTCCTTGATATTCCTATTCACTATTATATAAAAGTAAATATGGAATCCTTTAAGGATATTGTTAATGCAGTTGGTGGCGTGAATGTTAACAATAAATTTGCATTCAACCAAAATGGCTTTAACTTTAATAAGGGAGAACTCCACCTTAATGGTGACAAAGCACTTGCGTATTCAAGAATGAGGAAACGAGATCCAAAAGGTGATTTAGGAAGAAATGCAAGGCAACAACAGGTGATCAAAGCTGTAATTAATGAAGGAGCAAAAGTCTCTTCGATTACGAAGTTTGATAATGTGCTAGATGTACTTAGTGAGAACGTAAGAACCAACATGACTTTTAAAGAAATGAAGTCGATTCAAGCAAATTACAAGAACGCACGAAAAGATATCAATAGTTTTGAAGTTCAAGGACAAGGTCAAAGAATAAACAGTATCTATTATTATATAGTTTCAGAACAAGAAAGAAATAAATTGTCAAACAAACTTAAGGAACATTTAGAAATTAGTTAAAATGAAAAGGAACAACCTAGTCAAGAATCTAGGTTGTTCCTTTCCTTTTAGTCGAAATATAATCCTAATTCAGATTGTATATTCACTGCTACCGGTCCACCAAGTACTGTAAAGTAATCCATCTTGTTCCTAAAAATGCTTTGGTGTGTGAAGGCTGGGATTCTGTTTTGACGAACGAGTAACAATGGTGCTCCACGTTTCGCTGCTAGAACTGAACCGGTCAATGCATCGGCAAAGTTGAATCCATTGGTCAGGAACACTTCATTTGAGTCAAGATCCAATTCTTCAATGATCTTTGCTGCTGTCTCATATCGGTCTTCTCCTGCAATTCGAGTTGCGTCCAATTGGTTGACCACTGAATCGTTGATGACGACTGGCCCCCCAACGACAAGTTTGTCTGTTTTACCTTCCAATGCATCTTCAGTGTATTGAGGTACTCGATCCGTACGAGTTAATAAAATTGGGATTTCATTTTTTGCTGCATAAGGTGCAATTGCTAATGCATCTGGGAAATTAAGCCCATAGGCTACAATCGCCTTCCCATTTGTTGAGCCCAATTCCTCTGCGATCAATTTTGCTGTTTCGTATCGGTCTTCTCCGCCAATACGCTGGACGGAAACACTCGCCATTGCGTCTACTTCATTTTCAACAGCTTTACTTATGGCGTTCGTACTTCCTAAAATAACAACCTTGGTTGCTCCTAATCTTTCAATCTCTTGTTTTGTTACATTCGTTAGTTCCTCATTATCGGTTAACAAAATTGGTGCATCAAGCTTATATGCAAGCGGAGTCCCGGCCAAAGCATCAGGGAATTCATACCCTCTCGTTAATACAACCGTTTTGGCTCCGGTTGGCCAACCCTCTTTAGAAATTTCTACTGCTGTATTATAGCGCTTCAACCCTGAGAGCCTTTGACCTATTTTCTCAACGGTTCCTGAAGCAAGGTAACCATCTTTACCATTACTAGCTTCTACTGGGTACCATACATAGTGATTATCCCAAAGCGTCCCTCTATTGGAGTATTCATGTGAATTGTCGTATACAAAGCTTCCTCTTGTTTCGACAATCTCTAATTCAGTCGTATTTAAACTGGTGACGACTTCAGATTTCGTTGTACTATCTTTTCTCATGTTTGTCGGGATGTCGATTTTCAGTAATGATTTTTCATTGAAATAATGTTTCGATACGGTTCCTTCAACGTCTGTTGTAAAATGCATTTTGGTAAAGGTTAGCGCTCCATTTGTACCGTCTCCAAAATCGGATATTTCAAAGGTGAAGTCAGCTAAGTCCAAGTCATTATTGTAAAGCTGAATATTATTAAACACCTTAAATTGGTAAGCATCTTCATTGACCGCTCCAGTAGCTTTTAACACTGGACGGTTTTCCTGAACGATGCCGTTATAGGCCATTACTGCAAAGTACCAATTTTCAATAACGTCACGATCTCCATCGTTGACTTTAGGTATGTCAGCACCTGTGTAGGTCATCTTTTCATTCAAAATTTCTACACCGGCGTTGATGTTGTATTGGATGTTATTTTTTAAAAGATAGTTGTCATAACCTTGTGTCGAAGTAACCTGCATGATCCCGATGCCACCGTCACCAGAAATGTACGGTGTTCCATCGTCATTGAACTGTGTCCAAGCACTCTCTTCGAATGCAACTGCTTTTACAACCTCTGGTGGAATGTCATACTCTAATGCGGCTTCTGTTAAGTACTGGTTGATCACGTGATACGGCGGGTTCTCATTTGCTGCACTTGATTGTGTTGGAAATGAGAACACTGAAAATAATAACACTAACGCTAGCAACCCATTTCCTAGTACTCTTTTAATCATGTTTCCCCTCCTCAAATTTTGAATCTTCTATATGATACCAAATATTAGCAATTTATTGAACTGATAAATTATTCTTATTTTGAAATAATAATTAAAGGTGCAGTTAATTGATTATAAAGTCATAGTTAAGGTGATTGTTGTGAAACGAAATTCTTTTTTTAGTAAAAAAAGCCCATTTATTCTCAGCAACATAGAGCATCCGACTTTTGTTCTTATTGATTCTTTCAAGGTGTATCTGTTTACGAATGTAAGCCCACTGTGTTTTCATATCCCCTGTTAGAAAATATTCAACTCACCTAGGCTGGATCTTTGGTGAGCTTTACTATACTCCTCTAATTCAAGGGCTGTTCGTCATTACGTTAGGCACTAATTCTAAGCCTTCTTTAGGTATACTAGCTTCCTAGAAAGCATTTACAAGGTTATTAGGTTTTCATGGCTATACTACCTATCAGTTTGTAGACGATCATTATCTGAATTAGGTTTCATTCAATTCAGGGCAAATAAATGATTATGAAGTCTGGTTCAATAAAAACAATCAATTGGAGAGCTTCCCTACTAAGGTGTTTCTGAAGGACAAAATGTGATTGTTGTTCAGCTCGGGGCATTGCAACCTTTGTAATAGATAAAGAGAGGATGGAAATCGACAGGTGAATTTCGGTGATAGGTCTTATCAATGAAGGTCATAATTTTAATGCCTCTCCGGATGATGATTTCACCAAAGGAAAGTGTTATGATCGCATGATGATCGACTTGAATACCTCCGAAAGTATCCTAGAAGGAGATTTGATCACATACTTCAGACGAGGGGTTTAAGGGTAGCTTTTATAGCTGCTTTTTTATAAAAGGTAATTATTACTAATCAATAATATCCTATATTCCATTTAAACTAGTTGCATTGTATGTAATAATTGTAATCGTTTTGTAACATCTAAGAAGGGAGCCCTATACATGTACAGAATTATTTTATCATTTTTAATGATAACTGGATTACTTGTATCAACTCAAAATTATACTTATGCAGCTGGTGATAGCCAAGCTACAGGAGATAGTGAATCTATAAATCAATCTATACCTACATTACGAATTTCAGGTCCGAACCGTTATGATACTAATTTAGCATTCTCTTCGATCGTCTGTGATGGGTGTCTTGAGTCTGTCATTTTAGCATCTGGTGAAAACTTCCCTGACGCATTATCTGGGTCTGTTTTAACCAAAACGTTACAGGGATCGATTCTCCTTGTTGAGGATAATGAACAGGTTCTTAAAAAAATGATAACTGAAGCAAAGCGGATATTAAAACCTGACGGAGAAGTTTATTACTTAGGTGGACCCAGTGCAATCTCCCCTAACGTTATAAGTGAATTTGAAAAGCACTTTTCGGTTACAGGTATTTTTGGGAAAGACCGAACAGCTACCTCATTAAAAATTGCCAGTATGGTAGATATCCCTCCTACTGAAGTGTTCTTAGTATACGGAGGAAACTTTGCTGACGCACTTTCCATTGCTCCAGTTTCTGAGAAAAATCAGATTCCAGTACTCCTAAACAATGATAAGGAAACATTGGATCCTAGAATTGAAAAATGGCTGAATGAAAATTCTGTTAAAGATGTCACAATTGTCGGTGGAGAAAGTGTTGTATCAACTAAAATTGAAAAGCATTTGGAGGGGAAAGGTTTGGCCGTCACTCGAATTGCCGGTAAAAATCGCTTTGAAACCTCATTAAAAATTGCGGAATCCTATTATCCTCCTGAATATACACAGCATGCAGCACTTGCAAATGGTTACAGCTTTGCTGATGCCTTGAGCGGATCTGTATTTTCCGGAGAATTTGATATCCCTATTCTGTTATCTTACAAAGACCACCTTCCTGATGGGTACGTACCCTATTTGAACAAAAAGGATCGGATATACTTTTACGGCGGAGAAGCAGTAATCTACCGTGATATATTGAAAAATGGTAATTGATTTATTAGACCTCCAACTTTTGGAGGTCTTTTTTTACATTCGACTATAAGTAAACTTGGCAAGTAAAGTACCGATGATAATGCCGACAGTATCGAGAAGTACATCTTCTATATGTGGGGACCGATTTACTGTGAAGCTCTGATGGTACTCATCGGAAGCAGCATAAAGAATTCCGAGTCCAATTGCTAGCCTTGCAGTATACGTCGAGGTGGAAGATGTATTATACAATGCTCGATATAATAAAAAAGCTAATACGAGATAAACTGTAACATGCGCGCCCTTCCGAATGAAAAATTCAACAAAGCTCGCCTTCCCGAGGTGATCGACACTTACCTCTTCCCCAGCATAATGAAAGGATACATCTCCAAAATACGTTTCAACCCACCCTAAAGGAATCTCATCAGATAGAAAGGGTTTGAGATCTTGTTCCTCATATGGCTGAGAGGAAGCATAAAAAATGATACCTGCCCAGATAATGACCGGCATCCAGTACTTTAGGAATTTTTTCATAGTACACACCTTTTTAATGAATGATTGTTTTATTTTATCATATAGGTTCTTGTCGTACGTTTGCTTGAAATAAAAATTGTACGCCATCATTTATAATTGGCATGAGACTTTTTTACTTGTCGTACGTATATAGTAATTGTTAAAGTATTTTATAATGGATTAAAGGAGACTAAGTGAATGAAAACGTATAAAGTTTTGCAATGGATTACCGGGATTTGCGAGGGGTTGCTTGCAATACCAATTATCGGTGGAGGATTTGTGGTTGCAAACTTGTATGTCCCATTGTTTGTCATGCTAGGTCTGCACATCATAACACTCGTATATGCTAAAAAAGAGGCAAGGATAAGCTTTCAAGGGGCGGGCAGCATACTTGGAATCATAACCTCGTGCATTGCATGGATACCGTTTCTTGGCTGGTTCATGCACACGATTACAGCGATCGTCCTGCTGGTCAGCGCCGCACGCAAGGATTCGAAAAATGGAGAAGTTGAAGTTATCGATTAAGGGGTTCGGACCCTGGGGAGGAATTACAATTGAATTATAATGAAGAGAATTTAACAAAGGAAGAAAAGAATTGGGGAATGTTTGCGCACCTGCTCGGGTTTGCTGGCTATCTCACGTTCGCATTAGGCTTCGTACTCGGACCGCTTGTCGTTTGGCTGATGAAGAGGAATGAGTCCAAATATGTGGATTATCACGGGAAAGAAGCGCTTAACTTTCAAATCAGCTTTATGATTTACGCATTTATCGCCAGTCTGCTTATTTTTGTACTGATTGGATTCGTCTTGCTACCGATCGTTACGATCCTTCATATTGTGTTTACGATCATTGGGACGATGCGTGCGAGTGAAGGCAACTATTACCGCTATCCGATGACCATTCGTTTTATGAAATAAAAAGGAAGAGATTACTGGGAACAGTTGAACCCGGTAATCTCTTTTTTTACATCTGTTATCTCGGTATCATCAGCTGCTGATCCGGAAAAATGAGCGATGAATTCAAGTTGTTTGTTTCCATTAACTGCTTCACTGTAATTCCGTACTTCTTACTGATTCCCCATAGGGTGTTTCCTTTTTGAATCGTATAGACGCTGTACGAATGAACGACGGGATCTCGGTCTGCGACTTCCTTTTCAGAAAGCAGTAACGTTTGACCCGGATAGATCCAATGCGAACTTAAGTCATTCAGTTGTTTCAGCGATTTCACGGACGTTCCATACGTTCGGCTAATGTCCCAAAGTGTATCCCCTCTTACCACTGTGTGGAACTTTAATGAACGGACTGCAACCTCCTTCTCCTCAACCTCTTCTTTTTGAGCGTTCCCTTCCCCTTTCAGCACAACGAGCGGCGGTTTTTTTTCGACCTTTACTTGATCGGATAAAACCCTTCTAGCGGTCACATAACGGTCTGCCCAATAATACGGTGAAAACACATCAGCATACCCAACACCTGAGCTTTGTGCGCCAATCATTCTTCCGCCGCCTGCATAGATGGCCACATGATTGATTCGACCATCGAAATCGGTATCAAAAAAGACAAGATCGCCCGGCAACAAGTCTCCACTCGACACTCGTGTCCCTACGCCTGCCTGCGCCCGACTCGACCGCGGTAAATCGATCCCATATTGCTTAAAAACTGTGGCGGTAAACGAAGAACAGTCGAAGCTTCCTGTGTTCCCAATCGCTGACCCGTATCGGTAGGGTGTTCCTAAAAATTGTTCTGCGCTCTGGACGACCTGGTTTCCCGCACTTGCATACGCTTCGCTTCCAACCGCCAGTACGACACCTGCTGCCATTGCACTTGGCAAAACCTTCCTCATCCGAATCCCTCCTACGCTTGTTTTCGACTAGATACCACGTTGGAATCGGTTGCTTCATGCATGTCATTGTCGGAAAAGCCCTCTTTTGCTCGGTCTAAATCAACTTATGAACCTAGGTTTGTCTACTATTCCATTGTTACATCAATGTAATGTTGAAATAGGTAGTTTTTCCCTTCCTTTCATTTTTTCAAATATATGGTTGAAATGCGATAAAGTACGGTGTAGGATTATTAAAGTATGACTATTTTACAAAGAATTTCCTTTTTAAATCGTTGCAATATCAAGCAGCAGCTCATTTTTGTCATACTTATTTTCAATGTGCAAAAACGTACATACTTATGTGAATTGAAGCTTGTTCGCATGAATCAAAAAGGAGATTCATAGCTTAATAACAGATACATACTTAGGAGGACAAAATGAACGAAACACGTAACGAAACATCGGCAACTTTAGAACCGTCACGAACACCGAAGAAAAGCAAAAAGCCGTTTATTTTAGCATTGGCCGCAGTTTTCATTCTCGGTCTAGGGGCAACGGTTTACGCAATGTTTTTCAACCTCTCGCCAAAAGATGCGTATTTCAAGGCAGAGATCAATTCGTACAAGGCACTCTCCGAGTCAGTCAATGAAACATTTGCGATCAGTGACGATCTTGCGGAAAAGACGTTAGAGGAACCATCGAAATCAACTGCAGAACTTGGTTTTTCCGTTGAGGGGTTAGAAGCAATCGACCCATCACTCGCAATGGTAAAAGGATTGATTGAACAGGTTGCATTGAAAGCTACGACGCAGCTTGATCCAAAAGCGGCGAAAGGTTCAATTGAGTTGAACCTTGGGGTAGCTGGAACGGAATTTATCCAAGCAGAAGCCTATCAATCTGACAAACGTACAGGGGTAAACGTACCACTCCTTTATGATCAATACTTGTACTTCAATAATGAGGATTTCGGCAAGCTGATGACACGGTTCGATCCGACTTATGCAGGACCTGAAAAGCTTGAGAACCTCGTTAAAATGCAGCTTGATTCGATTAAGAACCAAGAAAAGCTCAATGAAGTCAGTAAGGAATACGGAAAATTCATTATTGAAAACATCAAGGAAGAGAACGTAACAGAAGGTGAAGCAGAATTCGAAGGCGAAACCTACCGTCAGCTTACTCTTAAGCTTTCAGAAAAGGAAGTTCAAGAACTATCTAAAAAAGTGATTGATAAAGTTCAGGCTGATAAAGAGTTAAAGGACTTGTTAATCGATTCGATGACTCAATCCAACTTTTTAGCGTCGAGTTCTGATATTAAAACTACGATGAAGGAAGATTTTGAAAAAGGTTTGAAGGAACTGGAAAACAATCTGGACAAAATCAAGCTTCCGGATGGTTTCAAGAGCACGATTCTTGTAAATGACCAAGAACTCATCGTAAAACGGGACGTGGATGTGAAAGTAGAAGTGGAGGGTGAAGTTGCCAACATCGACTTCTCAACGCATGCATTACGTGAAGACGGTGTCGTTACAGACGGCAAATGGGAAGTTAACGTGTTCCCTGAGAATGCGAAGGATCAGGATTACATTAAAATCCTTCTGGAGCTAAAAGGTGAGCCAGGAAACGACAGCATCAAGCGTGATCTTACAGGAATGTTTGCAATCGCTGAAGCAGGAAGTGTAAGTAGGAGCGCCAATGTTGACGTTCATATGAGCGGTACACCAGAAGACATGAAGATGGATTTTGAGGTAACGGTTCAAGATCCAACGATCCAACCGATTCCACCAATCAAAGGTCATTTCACACAAAAAGTGAAGGATGATCTTGAGAATGGAACTTATAGCACAAGCGGAGAGTTCGGTATTGAATTCGATGCAGGCATGGGATCACCGGTCAATGTTGTTGTGGATTACAAGAACAAGACTGAGTTCACAGAGGACTTGAAGTTCCCGAACCTTGAAGAAAAAGGCGAAAACATCAGTGAGCTGAGCGATGCGGAACTACAAGAAATCGCAGCAGAAATTCAATCCAACATCCAAAACTTCATGATGCAATTCCAGCAAATGCCGTTTTAAGATAGCGGTGCATCGGATGATCATCAGGGGCAACCCCGATGATCATCCTTTTTTGTGCTTGCACTTCCTAAGTAGGCAGGTATTATGTCGAAAAGATCGTCCGTAATCGACTCTCTAACAGAATAACAGTGAATCACGATTGTTTTTTGACTGGATTCTACAGCAAACTTCCGTGATTTTTCGGGTGGATGCAGACTATAGTCCGCTTACAATTTTCGCACCTTTTAACACGTGAATATGAAGCTGAAACTGTCTAAGGCAACTTAATTCTCCTCAGACCTATACATTTTAGTATCGGCACTTTTTTAACACGAAACGGAAGCAACCTTCTCCCATGTATGACGAATATTTCTCATCACAACAGCTGAATCGAACATTAATTCACCCTCGGGGATTTGCAGTATTTTGTGAAAGTAGGTTGTTGAAAGCTGGTCAACTTGGAATGGTCTCATGTTCCAATCGTCTGTCTGCAGGCACATCCCATGTAGGCAGTTTTGTTTTTTAGTAGGAGAATAACCCGTTGCTCCCCCTTTAAAAAATTCTGAGATCTCATCAATGGATGAGAACACACTGCTAGCAGGAAAGCTTTCACATTCTTCCCCTGATAAATATAGTTCTGCTTCTTCATCTTTTGAATTCATCATAAATTCGATTTTTTTATCGATTTCGTTGATCGCAAAGTTACGCTATATTCTCCGGGGAACAGTCTCCCTCCTGCAATCGTGTTAATGAAGGAATTGGTATCTCGCCTGAATATATAAACTCCTTCTTTTATTTGTCCGTCTTCGTCCCACTCTACCGCGATCCGATGTGCTGCATTCTCACTGGATAGACCAAAAGGAATCGTGGATATTGAAGACGGGCGGATATTTTCCAACCTAATTAAACAGATTCCGATGATAGCCTTTGATTTTTTAACCTTTGGACGGAATGGTTTGGGGAGAAGTTTCCCCGCTACCTCTGGGTCCAGGTGATAATTGATAAGAAACCTTCTTTTAATCAAACCCTGAATTGATGGTGTTTGCATAGTATCCCCCTTTCGCAATTGCCTTTTGAATTATCCTCTATAAACGATTGCTTCGTTTAATGCTTTGTAAATTCGTTCAACTTCCTCATACTCATCATCTGAAAAAGCCTCTACTTTACCTGAAGCTGTATCAAGAAGCAAAGTATAAGAAGTAGCAGATCTAGAAAAAGCCCGAATGATAAGAAACCCAATCATTACACTTATCACAGAGATTATTATATTGCCCTGAAAGATCCCCAACATAAAAAAGAATGCACATGCTAGAATCAAACCAAGTGGAGAACTGGGTTCCTTTGTTTCTAATTCGATATAAGTGATCCCCCTAATAGGATACACTTGATCATCGACGACTAAGCGAGTATCACTGACAAGAATATCTTCATTAGATAAAAATGCTGAAAAAAACGAAATCAGACCAACAATTAATAATCTTTGGGGTTCGGTTTTAAACTATATTTTTTAATTTCTTATACATATACTCACATGCTTTTTCCTCTGAGGTAAAATTCTTTAACATGTATATCTCTCCATGTTCGGAATAATAAACTTCCCACCCAACGGCAGTTTTTCTTAAACACCAAGCATCATAGGGTAGCCCACCATCTAACGAATAAAAATGGTTTGGTATCTTCTCTTTTGTCAAAACCTTTACTAAATCCTGTTTATTCATATTATTTCACCTTCTTATTACTCCTTCGTTTATAAGGTCTTTAATTGACTTGTAAACTCATATTGCGTCCCCATACCAGGTTGTCCAAACCAAGGGAGCTGCTTTACCAGAAGTTGCATCAATAGGTTTAATTACTTCATAAACACTATAAGGCTTTTGATTAGCTTCAGGTGTAAAGCCCTCATTTGAAAAGGTGTTCCTTTTATGGATACAAAACTACCATATTCACTACCGTATCTATCTATTAATGTACCCTTTTGTAAAGTTTCAGTTTTGGGAGTTCCTAAAAAACCTCTATTAGGTGGCCAATATGTTTGTATAGCAGTTGTCTGGATTTTATTTATACCCTCATCAGGCATGCTACTTGCTGCCACTTCGTAAATGTCGCTATCATCAAATTCATCGATTGGGTTATCGCTTCCTAGACCGCTTCTCTTCGCAGCTTCCATACCCTTCGCAAAGTCTTTTACCTCGGTGATGAGTTTGGACATTCCCTTGGCGGCTCCGGCTCCAGGTGCGATCATGCTCAAGACCGCTTGAGTTGCTAGGACCATATTTTTTCCATACGCCCGTGCTTCCTTCTTCGTGGCGGACCCATTTAAGACCTTTCCTGTATTCTGGAACAGGTAGACGAACGAGTCAATGTATTGGCCTTTCAATGTATCTCCCCGGGGTCAAGTCTTGGATGCAATGCGAGCCGTTGACGCCTTCATTTTTACCGATCCACCGCCTGTTACGTTAATTACAATTTATGTAACGCTTTTTAAACGAATAGCGAGTATTATACGACCGTCTCTAGTTAAAATACAACCCAAAAATTATAAACCAAGGCAGCATTAGACTTCCCTTTCGCGTTACCCATTGTTTATCGCCACGAGCTTTGTCATCCTCGTTAGTTTGTTAGCCAATCCATGTCATAACTACCCCTGCCATATAAAATGTCATATCGCCAAATTCTCACACTTGTTCATTCCCTCCAAATATTAAAACGATACTCCAATGGTACAACCATCATGAGTTATGAATTTCAAACAAAATATCGTTTATGTTGTCCCAAACATAAATTTCTTTATTTCTTTTTTGTCAGTTGGCTTATGTATCGACTAATTTCAGCCCTTTACACCTACGAGCTTTGTTTTTCTCGTGTGCAAATATAAATCTAGTAGTAAGTTTGTTTATTTAATTGTCACTGTAACTAATCTCGCACGCCTTCCTACCATCATGAGTTTTTGATTCAAATGTCAAATTTTATAAATGTAAAACTATAAAAGCAATAAAAAACCTTGAAAGGCGTGTAGCCAATCAAGGTTCTTTTGTTAAAGCTATATTTTTAAATTACTGATAACTTCTTCAATAAGCTCAAGCACTTCAGTATCTTCTTCTTGCTTTTGTGCATTTTTTATTAAATCTAAAGCCCTTTTATCATCAATTTCAGCTAATGCTACAATTGCCGCATACCTTACATCAGATGCCTTATCTGTAAGTAATTTTGCAAGGGGCTCAATTAGTTTTTTGTCAGGAAATGAAGAAGCTATTTGTGTGCTCCAATATTTTATACCATATTTCTCACTATTTAACCCTTTTATTAAATGAGGTATTACTTGTTCCGGAGAATACTTTAATAGCACATCCTCTATAAGCTGATATATCCCAAACCCGCTGCCATTTCCAAATGAGTTTATAAATAATGGGATACAAATGAGATTAGGATTCCCTAAAAAATATTTTCGTACTTCATTAAATTTTTCGAGTATCTCAGAATTCGTTTCCAATACCCTATCATCAGGGAGAGGTTGATTTTCCTTTAAAAAATCTACTGCCTCATTTAAATTCATTTTATTTATCGAAACCTCCTGTTGCTTTATTTTGTCTTATTAATTCTTGTAGCTGTGTATTTATTGTAGATTTGTTATATCCATTCTGTTTAAGCAAATTCCTTAATTCAAAAATATCTGCTGCAAGATGTTCACGAGGACTATTCAAATCTCGTTTAGAGCCAAAGGTTGCCGTCTGTTCATGAATATCTTTTCGAATGTTAATCGTTATCCCTTTACCATGCGTTGTTTGGCTCACAGCATCTTGTACAACATGGTGAGGCGTATGAGTTTCATTCAATCCCGTCTTTTTATTACCGTATCGAGATTGATTATAAGTACCCACAAATAAATCCTCTCCAGGTTTTGCTAGTTCAGGTTTATTTTTAACCGTACCCCTAGAGGCAAAAGTTTGTAAGTAACCAGGTCCTCCTAATCTAAATTCATTAGTCCCCTTATTAGGCATGCTATTTGCGGCCTTCGCAGCTTTGGCAGCTTTCATACCCTTTGAAAAATCTTTGACCTTGGTGATGAGCTTGGCCATTCCCTTGGCGGCTCCGGCTCCAGGTGCGATCATGCTCAAGACCGCTTGGGTTGCGAGGACCATATTTTTGCCGTATGCCCGTGCTTCCTTCTTCGTCGCCGACCCGCTTAATACCTTCCCTGTATTCTGGTACAGGTAAACAAACGAGTCGATGTACTGGCCTTTCAACGTATCCCCGACAACATGAAGCAGGTCTTGGATCGAGTAGGATCCGTTTGCGAGTCCCATCACCAGGTTGAACGTCTGCTGGATCGTCTGCTTCATGACCATCGGATTCAACAGCTTTACGTAATCGAAGATGTCGGATTTGATTTGGCCCCATGCTCCGGCGAGCACCTGCTTATAAGCGCCGCTTCCCGTCAGGCTCTGCTTCCCGAGATGGTTGTCGATGTTCTCGCTCATCACCTGGGTTTTCGGTGCATTCGCTTGCTTGTAGATCGTCTGGTAGGCATCCGGAAGATCGGCCGTCCGGCTGACGACCCGTGCATTTGGCGGTGGATCCTCTAACAGCTTATCCAGTTCCGCTTGATTCTTCTCGGCCAACATTTTGGCGGTGATCTTGGTATCCCATTCCTCAACGATTGTTTCTGAGAAGGTTTCCCTCGATGGCCCATCCTTACTGAAGACATGGTCATTAATGTAATGCTTGATCGTATAATTGTACCGCCACGTATACTTTGTACTCCATTTGGAGGTTACGAGCAGATACCGGGTATGATCGACCACCTCTTTATCCTTTGAAACAATCGGTTCATCTTCGCTGATAAATTCCCATACATGGCTATCGAAGCTTGAACGTTCATTATTCAAGTAATGGGTGAACGTCCGGTCTTCACCACGCCGTACCCAGTCGGGAATCCCACTGACGTCCATCGGCTCACTCCAGCCGATGCCGCCTGCCTCACTACTGATGGTTCTCTCTTAAAAAATGGTTTAATCACAAGCCGTACACAAATCTGACCTCCATAATGGGCTTGTGTTCAGCACCACCACATTATCTATTTGGACAGACGAAAGGTGAGCCAACATCTCCTGTAAGCCCATCCTGTCTATTTCAAATGCTTACTCTTTCAATTTGGCACCACTTATTCCTTCATCTCTAAAAATATGTATCAAGTTAAAGCCTTGTTCTTCACAATATGCCTTGATTTCCTCTTCTTGATATTTCAAGCTATATCCATCTTTTGCTTGCCCTTGAGTCGAGACTCTTATATACCCAACAACGTTCAACTTTTCACCCTCCCGTTACATAAATTTTAATTTTCGTAACACTTTTTAAACGAATAGCGATTATTATACGACCGTCTCTAATAAAAACACAACCCAAATTTATTAAACCAAAGCAGCATAAGGGCTCCCATTCACGTTTCCGACTGTTTATCGCCACGAGCTTTGTCAATCTCTTTAGTTTTTTGCCATTCTATGTCATAACTACCCCAGCTATGTAAAATGTCATCTCGCCTAATTCTCGTTATTGTTCAGTTCATCCAACTGTTAACACGATACTCCATGATGGTACTATCATCATGAGCTCTCGATTCTCAAACAAATCATTTTCTTAGTGTCTCACTCAATTATCAGCTGTAAAATAAATTGAAGTGAAAAACCTTGAAAGGCATTTAGCCAATCAAGGTTTTAAGAATGTTTTTAAAAATATTTTTCTGTCATTCTTTTCTTTAAAAATTCAATAAAATCATCTGCATATTTTTTATTATCATTCAAAGAATAGATTGGTAATTCATTTTCATCTTTTCTTTTAGATAGATCAAAATAAAAAACATCATCATTTGCTTCACAAATTACAACTTTTTCGTTACTGTAATTTTTATTTTTCATGTTTAATTCATAATTATACACTATATCTCCACCGACAACAGTATCAAAATCTTGTTCATAAATACTAAATATCTCTTCACCATAGATTTCTCCACCACCATAGTTTCTTAACCACCATTTGTAAGAATTAGGAAGTCTAAAACCTAGTCGCTCTTCAGCTTTTATTATCCATTCTTCAGAAATCCCCTCTCCATAATCTGCGAATTCAACCGAATCCTCAGCTTCAGCAATTAGCTTTTGTATCTCATCATACTTATTCATTTTATCCCTCTTTCTTATTGCATAAAATCATTAGATCTATTAATCCAATATCCTTTTTTCCAAGCATCAAATTCTGCCCTATTTATCCCAGATGGTAATCCCCCAGTATTAATATGAAGTATAGAGTAATATTTTTGATGAAAAGACTGACCAACTTCAGTAATAGATCCCGACTGGGTCTGGGTTAAATGATGTAGATTTATTGATTTACCATCATATCCTATTGGAGCTCTCCCAGATGCCATTCTTTCAGCATTTGTGCCAGTAACCGTTTTTCCCTTTACCTTCCAAGAACTTATCGTATTAGGGTCAAATAAGTCATTTCTAGGATACACCTTATTACCATTAAATTCTATAACGTTATCCCAATACTTGTTAACTGACTTAGCAGTTTCACCCGTACCCTTAGAGGCAAAAGTTTGTAAGTAACCAGGTCCTCCTAATCTAAATTCATTAGTCCCCTTACTCGGCCTGCTATTTGCGGCCTTCGGAGCTCTGGCAGCTTTCATACCCTTTGAAAAATCTTTGACCTTGGTGATGAGCTTGGCCATTCCCTTGGCGGCTCCGGCTCCAGGTGCGATCATGCTCAAGACCGCTTGGGTTGCTAGCACCATATTTTTGCCGTATGCCCGTGCTTCCTTCTTCGTCGCGGACCCGCTTAAGACCTTCCCCGTATTCTGGTACAGGTAAACAAACGAGTCGATGTACTGGCCTTTCAACGTATCCCCGACCACATGAAGCAGGTCTTGGATCGAGTAGGATCCGTAGAAGAAGCACTAGAAATTGATAGGATGAGGTTACAGGAGATGTTAGCTCATCTTTCGTCTACACAAATAGAGTATGTGGTTGTTTTTAAACACAAGTTGATTTTGGCGTTCAGATATTGTGAAGGTGCTGATTCAACCAATATAAAAACCTTGAAAGGCTTAAAGCCAATCAAGGTTTATACTTAATACTATTCATGTAAAGACTTGAACTGACAAGCAAGTGATACAATTTCATTATCAAGGTTAGGAAACGCAATAATACTATCCAATACATTTATAAAATATGGTTTTCTATCCCCTTGAGAACCATTGATAACTCTATTTAACATCCAAACAGTATGTTGGGTAGGTTGCCTTTTAATTGATTCAACAAGTTTTTCTTCATATCCATTTTTATAAAACTTTTCAACAAAATGCACAAATGGTCCTGGTCTACCAAAATTTATATCTGGATTTCTTTCCATCAACTTAAAAATGGGTTGAATAGCTTCAAAAGCATCTTCCCTTTCTTCTATTTCTTCCACAATATCGTAAGTAACATCAATAAAATCTTCATTCATAATTGATTTTTCTAACTTCATCAGTAATTGATCTAATTCATTTTGCATCTTATCATTCCCTATTTTAAAGCATATGATTTAACGCTTTATTTGTAATATCGTTTACAATATCTTCTGAAATACCAGCATCTCGCAAAATTTTAGAATTACTCATAATATTATCTAATGGGAATTGATTGGCAGCGTCAATACCTCTTTGGGCCTTATTTATAAGTTTGTGTTGTTCTCGCTCTAATGCTATTACTGGATTGTTCTTCGATGCTTCAGTAGATAGTCTATTAGTAGCAAGACCATTTGCCTTCAGATTTGCGTGTTGCCAAACTTCATGTCCTTCTAAATTATCCCCGACAACTGACCTATCAACAAAATCCTTATAAGTAGTAACTTCGTTTTGTTTAATAGCTTGCTTGGTAGCTGCTTTACCCGTACCCTCAGGACGTAAATTAATTCCAATATTATCTTATACTACGCTTCAAGATTCATTTTTTCATAATCAGTTAAGTGAATATCAAATGCACCCATTAATCGTTGCATATCATTATCAATGACGGTTCAGTGAAAGAGAAAAGGAAATTAGTCCCCGCCATCCCACAAAAATAGGTGTACAAGAAAATTAAATGTGTCACAGAGACTAAAGTATCCGTTAGGGTAATAGTAAAGATGTTTCTTATTCTTAAACAAAAGAGGTCTGCTGTAATAGTTGCAAAGGTTTTTTTCTTGGACAACCTTCTCGACATAGTAAACGGATTTACTCAAAAATAGTCGCCAACATTTTTTTACGTAGGCAAAATATTTTCATAGGCACGGAGAAAGAGAAGGTAATATATTGTTAGTTGAAAATGATGGTAACCGGTGATATTGGAGCTATTCTAAGAAAAAAAGTTGGGGGAAATAGGTTATACAATTGTAAGTATTAATTATGCGTACAAAGTAATTTATACATGGTTATATTGGTATTACTAAGGTTACAGTTAATAGGGGTTGGGTAATTCGTCTGTTCGGTACTGGGTAACACACCATCAAAAAATCTCGGATTCAATCGGGCCAGAAAGTATTTGAATTTCCATTTGTGTAGTTCGAATGCATCAGCAGGCAATTCATCTCGACAGCGCTTTGCGATATTATCTTTTTCGCATAAACCCAATCTGGAATCTCCGTAAAACCACCAGTGCTATTATAGCTATCAACATTAGAAATAGTATGCAAAGTGTTAGACATCGACATCCAGGAGTTAATCGAGGTGGAGTAGCCTCTTGCCATCGTAATCATTCTATGTACGTAAAAGTTTTGAAAAAATTTAAAGGGCAGGGAGAAAGCGAAGGTAAAGTATTTGAGGATGAGAATGGTAGTATCTGTTGATTTTTAGGTTATTTACACGATTTGAAATTCATTAAATAGGGTGTACGTTTTAAAGGTGTTGTACGTACTAAAGAATTTGATAAAACATCATATAGGGGTAATAAGGGTTATCTCTATTCAGATAATAATATTAGCTTTATTCGGTACTAGGTAGCCCCACCCAAAAAGAAAACCTTGAAAGGCATATAGCCAATCAAGGTTCTCATATGTTTCAATTTTCATGATAGTCCCCAAACACTAAACTCATAATAATATTCCGTTCGTTCTATACACAATCCAAAATAAAAATCTTCTGCAACTAGTATAAAATCTCCATAACCCACTGAAAACTTTGTTAACTCAAGAACTTTATCTAAGTTACTAAATACTTCATTAACATTAATCAACACTGCTTCTATTTCATTTTCTCTAAAAAACAATAGTCTTCCTTTATTTCGGGTTACTTCGATATTATCAAAAGTCTCATTTAACAATTGTATTGATTTTTGAATATTATCTTTATAGTCATTTCCTTGCAATTGAATCTTATTTTTCTTTGTGTTTAGTAATGAAAATACTTTCTTACAAAATAAATCGTTATCTTCAATATCTAAAAAAGGATCCTCTGTAAGATTCATGAAGTTTAATCCTTTGATTAAATTCTTCCTTCTACTTTTCCTTTTTAACAACTCCATCTTTTTTATTCTCTCATCACTCAAATTAATCACCTTCCTCATGGTCGCCCCTTCTTTTTATAACCAACAAAATCTTCTGGTGAATGTCCAGGATACTGATTATATCTTCCTTTTTCTAATGGGCTTCCCTTTAAATCGTCAGCACCATGAAAATGAGGACCTCTTCCAAATTTATCTTCTCTGTGCTCTATTATATATTTTTTCTTACCATCTACTTCAAATTCATATACTCTTCTATTCTCACTTGTCCGATCATAAACATCAACAGGTTTTTTGTGCTGAGTAGAGTTAGGTATTCCCGCCCTTCTCTTTGCATCCCTAAATGCTCCATTTTTTGTTAGTACCTTGTCAATTTCATCCGTACCCTTAGAGGCAAAAGTTTGTAAGTAACCAGGTCCTCCTAATCTAAATTCATTAGTCCCCTTATTAGGCATGCTATTTGCGGCCTTCGCAGCTTTGGCAGCTTTCATACCCTTTGAAAAATGTTTGACCTTGGTGATGAGCTTGGCCATTCCCTTGGCGGCTCCGGCTCCAGGTGCGATCATGCTCAACACCGCTTGGGTTGCGAGGACCATATTTTTGCCGTATGCCCGTGCTTCCTTCTTCGTCGCCGACCCGCTTAATACCTTCCCTGTATTCTGGTACAGGTAAACAAACGAGTCGATGTACTGGCCTTTCAACGTATCCCCGACAACATGAAGCAGGTCTTGGATCGAGTAGGATCCGTTTGCGAGTCCCATCACCAGGTTGAACGTCTGCTGGATCGTCTGCTTCATGACCATCGGATTCAACAGCTTTACGTAATCGAAGATGTCGGATTTGATTTGGCCCCATGCGCCAGCAAGCACCTGCTTATAGACGCCGCTTCCCGTCAGACTTTGCTTCCCGAGATGGTTGTCAATGTTCTCGCTCAGAACTTGCGTTTTCGGGGCATTCACTTGCTTATAGATCGCCTGATACGCATCCGGAAGATCAACGGTCCGGCTGACGACCCGTGCATTCGGCGGTGGATCTTCGGTCGCCGCATCCAGTTCCGCCTGACTCATCTCGGCCAGCTGTTTGGCCGTAATTTTGGTATCCCATTCCTCAACGATCGTTTCTGAGAAGGTTTCCCTCGATGGCCCCTCCTTACTGAAGACATGGTCATTAATGTAATGCTTGATCGTATAATTGTACCGCCACGTATACTTTGTACTCCGTTTAGAAGTTACCAGCAGATACCGGGTATGATCGACCACCTCTTTATCCTTTGAAACGATCGGTTCATCTTCGCTGATAAATTCCCATACATGGCTATCGAAGCTTGAACGTTCATTATTCAAGTAATGGGTGAACGTCCGGTCTTCACCACGCCGTACCCAGTCCGGAATCCCACTGACGTCCATCGGCTCACTCCAGCCGATGCCGCCTGCCTCACTACTGATGGTTCTCTCTTAAAAAATGGTTTAATCACAAGCCGTACACAAATCTGACCTCCATAATGGGCTTGTGTTCAGCACCACCACATTATCTATTTGGACAGACGAAAGGTGAGCCAACATCTCCTGTAAGCCCATCCTGTCTATTTCAAATGCTTCCTCTTTCAATTTGGCACCATTAATTCCTTCATCTCTAAAAATATGTATCAAGTTAAAGCCTTGTTCTTCACAATATGCCTTGATTTCCTCTTCTTGATATTTCAAGCTATATCCATCTTTTGCTTGCCCTTGAGTCGAGACTCTTATATACCCAACAACGTTCAACTTTTCACCCTCCCGTTACATAAATTTTAATTTTCGTAACACTTTTTAAACGAATAGCGAGTATTATACGACCGTCACTAGGAAAAATACAACCCATAATTTATAAGCAACGCTGATTACGAACACCTTTTTACGTTTTCCATTGTTTATCGCCACGAGCTTTGTCATTCTCGTTAGTTTCCTAGCCAATCCATGTCATAACTACCCCTACCATATAAAATGTCATCTCGCCTAATTATCGTACTTTTCTTACTATCCAAGTATTAAAACGATACTCCATGATGGTACAACCATCATGAGCTCTCGATTCTCAAACAAATCATTTTCTTAATGTCTCACTCAATTATCTGCTGTTTTAATATAAATTATAGTAAAAAACCTTGAAAGGCATTTAGCCAATCAAGGTACTCAAAACTTAGTTACTATTTTTAAATCTTGAAAGAAATTTATCACTTACTTTGATGTTCTCAATAATCGAATCATCAAATTCTTTATTCTCTTTTAACTCCTGAAAACTCATGATTAAGTCAAAAAAAGAATTGTAAATTAAACTTACAGGTTCCCACATCTCTTCAATCGTATTTACCTGAAGTTTTTCCTTGTTATGGTCCCAATAATATATCTTACCAATTGCTTTGTTGTTAATACCGATACAAAGTTGGTCACCACCAGGACACTCTGCAATTGGGATCAAATCATCAGGAATCCTATCCATATAACGATTAATAATTAATTTCAGGTCATAATTATCACCATTAACACTGTAAAAGTTCACTATCGTTAAAGGGTCTTCATCATCAGCAGTATTTTCTGGGTAAAAGGAAACTTCAATATCATTAAAATTTAAAGTACCAAACTTATGAAGAAACTCTTTATATTCATTTGGTAAATTATAACCTAATGTTTCTTCGATTTTTTCCACCTCTCTAATAGGTTTGTTTCCATATTTACTTGTAATCCCTAGCAGACTTAATTTGTTTTCAATTTTAATTGAATTATTACTCAACTTTAAAATCCTCCTCTTAAATCGGATGCCGAACCAATGTGTGGAACGTTTCCATGAAGTTTTGTTGGTATCAATTGTATAGTTTTATCATCTAAATGATGTGGAGTTAATCCTTGTTCAGACAGCCAGTTCTTGGCTTGTGTCTTATTTTCTAAACCAACCATATCTTTTACTTTATTATATACCAAATCAAAATCCTTGCTAGTTCCATTTAACTCGCCCTTTTTAAATGTAATGTCTAATTCAGACCATGGAGAAAAATCAGGTCGACCATCTTTAAATACAACTGGTTGACCACCAGTAATTTCTTCTACTTCTGTTTTATTAGAATACCATTTCCCGTTTCCAGGTTGACCGTCCCAAGTACCATTAGTTCTTGGAAGTCTTGTAGCAGGATTACCCGTACCCTTAGAGTCTTTTAGCCGTTCTTTCGCTGCCTTTGTTAGTTTCGACGCAAGCTTGGTGATTCCTTTGGCGGCTCCCACTCCTCCCCCGAAGAGCATCGCAATTGATTCGGTCGCTCGTACCAGATTCGCGCCGTATGCACGTGCTTCCTTCTTACTCGCCGTTCCGTTCAGGATTCTCCCTGTATTCTGGAACAGGTAGACGAAGGAATCGATGAACTGGCTCTTCAACGTCGCACCGACGACTTCTTTCAAGTCGTCCAGCGAGTAAGATCCGTTCACCAAGTCCATCACCAGGTTAAACGTTTCCGGCATGGTTGTGACCAAACCAACCGGACTCGCCACCTTCAAGAAATCAATGATGTCCGATTTGACTTCTCCCCAAGCTCCCGCCAATACTTGCTTATAGACCCCGTTTTTCGTCAGGCTCTGCTTCCCGAGATGGTTGTCGATGTTCTCGCTCATCACCTGGGTTTTCGGTGCATTCGCTTGCTTGTAGATCGTCTGGTAGGCATCCGGAAGATCGGCCGTCCGGCTGACGACCCGTGCATTTGGCGGTGGATCCTCTAACAGCTTATCCAGTTCCGCTTGATTCTTCTCGGCCAACATTTTGGCGGTGATCTTGGTATCCCATTCCTCAACGATTGTTTCTGAGAAGGTTTCCCTCGATGGCCCATCCTTACTGAAGACATGGTCATTAATGTAATGCTTGATCGTATAATTGTACCGCCACGTATACTTTGTACTCCATTTGGAGGTTACGAGCAGATACCGGGTATGATCGACCACCTCTTTATCCTTTGAAACAATCGGTTCATCTTCGCTGATAAATTCCCATACATGGCTATCGAAGCTTGAACGTTCATTATTCAAGTAATGGGTGAACGTCCGGTCTTCACCACGCCGTACCCAGTCCGGAATCCCACTGACGTCCATCGGCTCACTCCAGCCGATGCCGCCACCGGTACCACCTGTATTACCATCGTTTAGGTCTCCGCCATGACTGTTTTCATGCTCATTCATATGCCCGGTTGGATCCCACATGTTGATTGGATTATTTAACACATAGGCATAGCGGTGCTGGGATAGCGGATTGCCCAATGTTCCCGGATACGTGTCTTTTGTCATGAATCGGCCGGCTGCTGGGTCGTACCAGCGGGCGTTCATGTACGTCAAGCTTGTTTTTGCATCGTATACATGCCCCGTATAGCCGTTGTAGTTATACGGTGATGTAATTCCGGTGAAGATGCCGCCGAACGCGTCGTACCGGTATTGTTCGATGAGATCACCATGGCGGTCGGTCACTTCGCTCACCGTTCTCATGCCGCCATACTGATAATACAGCATGCCTCCGGTCGTCTTCAGGTTCGGTTCATGCGCCGGATTGACGAGTCCGTGGTTCCCGAACATCTTCCGGGAGACGAGCTGCTGGTTCGCACCCATGTAGTACTCGGCATACGGCGATCCGCTCGTGCTGTATTCCTTATGCAGAACGTTGGAAAGCCCCTGGTACATGTAAGCTGTTTCCACATGATGCTTATGGTTTTGGCCGTTTCCATTATTTTTATAGTGACCAAGCTTCTTCCCGTTTCCACTGTCGGAAGGTGTCCCTGTTCGGCCATTTCCTTTTCCTTGTCCGTTTGCGCAAAGACTTTTGCCATTATTGTTCTTTTCTCCGCCGTATTCCTTCCACGTCCACTCCTCGCGGTACGCTTTCCGTCCGAGTCCGTCGTAGCCGTACTTCGCAAAGCTTGCGTCGTCGAAGAGGACTTCGGTCAAGCGGTTGGCCCCGTCATAGCTGAAGGATACGGATTCATCCTTGTCAATCCGCTCGATCAGGTTTCCGTTTTCATCGTACGCATATTTCGTATCTCCCGCCTCGAGGAGCTGGTTGATCTTGTTGTACGCATACGTCGTCTTTACGCCATCGGCTTCCATCGACATGCGGTTACCCACCGCATCGTACGTATAGCTCACCTTGTCAACTGGGTCGATCAGGTAATCCGGACGCTTGTCAATCGGATCATACGTATAGCTGCCATCCGCATTCTCCACACAGACGCCTCGCTGCTTTTCTTTCTCAGTTTTCTTCCCTTTATCTGTTTTTCCGTTGTTCGGATGAGCGTTTCCGTTCCCGTTCCCTTTCTCTTTCTCATTTTTATCCGTATTTCCTTTTTCCGTGTTGCTTCCTTTGTCGTTGTTATTGTCTTTTTCAGTAGCAGGCTTGGTATTGCCGTTTTCACTGTCCTGCTTCTGGTTGCCATTCCCTTTTTCAGTGGATTCAGTTTGATCCGTTTCGGTCGTTGTATTGTCTTCGGAAGTTGCTGGATTCTTCTTTCCGTTTCCGTGGGTCGGGTCGTTTTTCTTTCCAGCTTCTAAATTCTTCGCTTCCACATGGATCCAGAAGAGGCTCGTCATCTTCTTCCATAAGGACTTGAAGAAGTCCTGGATGTTCTCCACGATTGAACTGAAAAACTTCTCGATCGCCGAGTCGAGGGTAAACGATGAATCCTTTTGCTTTTCTGGCTTTGGTTCGGATGCAGCCAGTTCAACAGTATCGGCTTCTTCCCCGTCGGATGTTGCAGTGACCTTTTCATCGGTCGGTTGTGTTGTTTCCTCTGTAATTGTTTGTGTTGTTTCAGTATCAGTGTCCGTTGACGTCACCGTGTCAGTCGAGTCCTCAGTGTTCGTCGTGCTGTCTTTTTTCGTCAACGGTGGTGTATTGGCTGTGTCTTTCGTTTCTTCGATTTTCTTTTCCGGATAATCGACGGAGGTCAAACGATTCAATGCATCGTATTCATAAAGCGTCGTAGCACCGTCTTCCTCAACCTGTTTCGTCCGTTTTCCAGCCTTATCAAACTGATAGTTAAACGATGAAAGGATCCCTTCACTGTTGCGGTTCATCACCTTGGTCAGGTTCCCGTCTTCATCGTATTTACGTGTGAGTGTATTCCCATTAGCAAGACTTCGCTTCGTCTCTCTTCCAAGTGCATCATAAGAAAACGTGCTGACATTCTCATCCGGATCTTGAACAGAATGGATTAAATTTCGCTCGTCGTACGTATACGTTGTCGTGCGGTCCTCGCTGTTCGTAAGACTTGTTACATTGCCGACTGCGTCATACGTAAAGCTGAGCGATTTCTCAAGATCAACCTTCTCTTGTTTTGTAATCCTGCCTAGCAAATCATAAGAGAATCGGTCATGCGAGTATTCGTTTTCCATTTCAGTCATGTTGCCGACAGCATCATAGTCGTAAGTGGTGACATCTCCACTGTAATTGACTGCAGAGACTTCACCCCGCGGTGTGTACGAATAATCCGTCACATTGCCGTTCGGGTACGTTTCCGAAGTAAGCTGACCTGCCGCATTGTAATTATAAGCAATGCTCTGACCGAGCGCATTCGTTTCCTTCGTCATCTGGTTGTTTAAATCATACGCCCATGATCTCGGGTTTCCGTTTGCATCGATCGCTTTCGTCAAATTCCCGTTCGAATCATACTGGTAGCTTGTTACGCCGCCCATCGCATTGGTGACGCTCGACAAGCGATTCAGTGCATCGTATTGATAGGATGTCGAATGCCCTAGTGGATCCGTTTCCTTCGTTACATTACCGATCGGATCGTAAGCAATTTTGGTCATTGCCCCTTTTGGTGTCGTGACCGAAGTCTGCCGGTTCAAGGCGTCATATTTGAACGACGTTTCATAACCGAGGGCATCTGTAACCTTCGTAACATTGGATACGGCATCGTACGTCCATTTCGTTTCCGCACCTGCTGCGTCAACTTGCTTGACTGGTCGACCAATCTCATCGTAGTGATACGTTGTCTTATGCTTCAACGGATCGGTTTCAGATAAAAGGTGACCCTCTTCGTCATAGCTGTACGTATAGTGCTTTCCGTAAGGATCGGTCATTTTCGTCATCAGACCTGTTGCACTATATTCGTACGACCATACAGCACCTTTCGCATTCTTCATTTCGGTCATGCGGTTCATTAAATCGTACTCGTAAAAGGTTGCCGCCTTCATCGGATCGGTCACCTTTTCCACATTTCCGACGAGATCATACTCATAGCTCGTTTTCTGCTTAAGCGGGTCGATGACCGCTGTATTCCGTCCGAGGTCGTCATAGGTGTATTGGTAGACACCACCCTCAGGAGCAACCTGTTTCGTCAGGTTACCGACAGAGTCGTAAGCGAATGTTGTCGTTCCGCCTTTAGGATCGGTTTGTGATGTTAATCGGTCCAATCTATCATATTGGTAGGTCGTAACACCTTTTAACGGATCGATTTCTTCCTTCAGGTTCCCGACAAGATCGTATTCATAGTGATAGACCTGCTTCTTTTTATCGGTATACGAGGTGACGAACCCGACAGAGTCGTACACCGTTTTCTCTTGGTTTCCGAGTGCATCGGTAACCGTTGTTTGACGTCCGAGTGCGTCATATCCATAAGAGGTCGTTCTTCCAAGTGCGTCCGTTTGTTTTGTAAGCTGACCAGTAGCGTCATATTGAAGCGTCGTGATCTTATCCAACGGATTCTTGATTTGAACGGTCCCTTTTTTGTCTAAGTACGTATATTTGGTCGTCTCGCCGCGGCGATCCGTTTCCGAAAGCATACGCCCGAGCGCATCATACGTGTAGCTTGCTGTATGTCCTGATGGATCGGTTTCGGATAAAAGGTTCCCGAGATCATCGTAGGCTAATGTCGTATCGTTTCCGAGCGGATCGATGACCTGAACGACCCGGTCCAGCTTGTCATACTTGTATTTTGTGACTGCACCATTCGGCTGTTTCTGTTCGGTCATCCGTCCCGCTTTGTCATAGGTGAACGCGACCACATGCTCGAGCGGGTTGATTACCTTCGTCTGCAGACCGATTTTGTTGTATTCATAGGTTGTCGTATTTTCCTTCGGATCTGTCACCGAAAGCAAGTGTCCGGCAAGGTCGTAGGACATCGTTGTTTTCTGGTCGAGCGGATTGATGACTTCTGTTACGTTTCCGAGTGCATCGTAGTGATAGGTCGTCTCACGATTCAACGGATCGATCTGTTTCGTGATCCTGCCTAATGCATCGTACATATTTTCTGTGACCGCACCATTCGCCTGTTTGATTGTTTTTGTCTGATTGAGCGGCGTATAAGTGAAAACCGTTGTATGGTTCAACGGATCGATCGCTTTTTTGACACGACCGAGCGCATCGTACTCCATACTTGTCTTGTAACCTAGTGGATTCGTACGTGAAGTGACCCTTCCCATCACATCATACGTGTAGCGGGTGGTCCCTCTCACATCGTTCACGGATTTGATTGTTCCAGGTGTATAGTACGTGTACGTTTTCGTCAATCCGAGCGGATTCGTTTCCTTTTTCAAACGGCCGTTTTCGTCATACTGATACGTGAATGATTTACCATCAGGTCTGACTTTTTTCGTAAGCTGATCCAATTCGTTGTAGGAAAACTTCGTCGTCTGTCCATATGGATCGATGATTTCCGTTCTTCTTCCTGCTTTGTCATAGTCATACGCCGTGATCCGGCCAAGTGGATCAGCGATGGATTCCAGCAGATCCTGATTGTTGTATTCATAAACGAACTTTTCCCCATCCGGACGAATGTATGTGCTCTTGTTTTCGGCAAGATCGTACGTCCATTTATGCACATTACCAAGTGGATCCACCATCTGGACGAGTCGATCCATTGCATCATATTTAAAGGATGTCGTTTTTCCCTTCGGCTCGTTGACTTGAAGGACGCGACCTGCCTCATCGTATTTATAGGAGGTCGTGTAGTCCAACGGATTCTTGACAGAAGTGACCCAACCCATGTCATTGTACGTATAAGTCGTTTCTCCGTCGGCTTTATCGATCTGCTTTTCCAGCTGACCGTTTTCGTCATAAAAATATTGAACGGCTTGCTCCAATGCATCGGTATACGTTGCAAGCTGCCCGCCAGGGTGGTAGGCATATTCCTCTGAAGAACCATCCCGGTTGATCCGTTTCGTCATCCGTTTGGCCGGACTATAGACGTACCGCTCCTTCGTTCCATCCTGATAGATTTTCTCTTTTAAAAGTCCGAGGTGGTCGTAGACGTATTCTACGGATTGCCCGTTTGAATTCGTTTCGGTTTTGATCCGTCCTTGGGCATCATACATATAGCTAACTGTCCGTCCGTACGGGTCTGTCACTTTTTCAAGCTGACCCTTCGCGTTATAAGCATAGCTTGTCTTACGTCCGATCTGGTCGACGATTTCCTCTCGTTGACCCTTCGCGTTGTAATGGTAGCTTAACGTACCGCGTGGGCTCGACACGTTCGTTACGCCATATGGACCGTACTGATAAGATACTTTCCCCTTTGGCGTCGTGACCGTATCGAGACGTCCTAGGTCATCCCACGTATACGATGTTTTCAATTGAGCAGGGTTCGTGATCGTTTTCAGCTGTCCTTGATCGTCATAGTCATACGAGTATGTCCGTTTTAACGCATCCGTATATTGAATCACATTCCCAGCATCATCATACTGGTAGGTAGACGTATTTTCTAACGGATTGGTGAGATTTGTAAGCCTTCCAGCCTTATCGTATTGATAGCTGTAGACCGAAGTTCCGGACGTCTGCTTCAAGAGATGGCCGGTTCCATCGTATTCAAAAGAAATCGTCGTTCCATCCGGGTTAGTTTGTTTCAGCAGTCGACCGAGTTGGTCAAAATCATAGGACGTTACTTCATCAGCAGCATTTTTGACCGTTTCAGGATTTCCGTATTGGTCGTACGTAAATTCCATCCGATTGTGATCGGCATCATCGATCCATAAGAGCTGACCTCTTGAATCGTATCCGAAGGTTGCGGTCACGCCATGCTCGACTCGCTTCGTGATGTTCCCTTTGGTGTCGAATTCATAGGTGGTGACGCGTCCCTCAGAGTCTATGATTTTCTTCGGCACCTGCCAGGTTTCGTGATACTGATAAGTGGTCGTTCGCCCACTGATGTCAGTCTGGGTAAGCTTTTGACCATCGTCATTATAAGTGAATGAGACAGTCCCTGTAGGCGAGGTGATCTTTGTTGCGTTCCCATCCTCGTCGTACTGATAGGAAGTTGTTTCACCTAGTGGATTCGTTTCCTTTGTAATTTGTTCCTCAGATATCTTGTAAATCCATTTCTTGTTGAGAGCGTTCGTTTTCGTCGTTTGTGTTATTTTATCCCCGTTGTAGTCATAGTCGAACTTCGAAGTCGTCACGTCTAAAGCGTTGGTGACGGTTTTGACATCACTTTTCGAATTGTACATATAACGGGTCGTTTCGTTTTCGCCGTTGGTGATGCTCGTAATGCGGTTGTTGCTGTCGTATCCGTAATTAATTGTACGCCCGTCCGGTGTTTCGACCTCGGTAAGACGCTTCTTGTTGTCATAACCGTAGTGTGTAATCTGTCCTTTAGGGTCGGTGATCTCTGAGATTACATCATTTTCCCATTTGAAACCGATCGTACGACCGGTCGTGTCGATGACCTTTAGTAGCTCACCTGCATCATTGTACTCGTAGCGCATCGTGTTGCCGTAGCGGTCGGTCCGTTGGATCATCTTCCCTTCCTTTAAGGACTGATCTTTACGCCATGGTGCATGGTAGCCGTAATATTTGATCGTCATTTGTTGCGGGGTTGTAACGAAGTATTCGTATTGAGTCTCCCCCCGAACTAGAGAATTCCCATTTTGATCTGTATATTTTCCTTTATCGAGTTCATAGTTGATGAGCGGATCCTCATCATAAGCTGTCGTGTAAAATTCATCGCTTCCATATTCAAAAGGATAGGTCAGAGTTGTTCCGTCTACCCGGAATTCACCCATTTTGAATTCAGCATAGAGCTGGAGCTTGGAGTTCTGGTTGAAATCCCAGCCCATGCCAAAAGCACCGATTCGTTCATCCACATTGTCGGTGTCAGGATTATCTTTTTTCGACTTATAGTTACGTTCCAGTTTGAAATCAAAACCGATTCCAGGAATGTTCATATCTGTCTCGTTTAAGACAAGATCCCCCGTTGCAACATTGATCGACGAATTGATATTCGATCCTGCTTGAGGTGGTGATTGATCGGATTGGAATGTAGATGGTGAGACTGGCTGCGTATTTCCGCTGGCAGCGGTAGGCAGCTGTGGTGATGTTCCTTGATTCGGATTTGGTACATAAGGTGCCTGTTGGTTCATTTGTGGCAAATAATCCAAAATCGATTGTGGATCCAGGCCTTGTGATGCTGCATTTGCCGAAGCGGCAAAGTTCGGCAGTATCGAACTGCTCACAATAAGCAGGCTTAATAGATAGAATGATAGCTTTCGAAGTATGGTTTTAAGATGCATCCCGATGGCTCCCTTCAAGCCAACGAAAAAGACAATATTTAACATGAAATGAACGTTATTTATGTATAAAAATATCATCACGGCAGCCCAGCTATCATTACCTTATGTCACCGATTCAGTTCATAAGGCTTTAGATCTGAAGCTTTGCGTCCCCGCTTTTCAACGAGTTTGCCTTTTTCGTCGTAAATAGTTTTATAGTCTTATGTCGTTACAACTATTTAATCGGTTAATCCTTACAATTTGTTAAACGCAAACGACTAAATAGGTAATTTTACCCATTAAAGGAGGACTATCATTATCAGAGAATTGTCGATGTACTTCATAACTTTGTCCACCATACTCCAAAAAAATCAAAGTACTACGATATAATGATAGTTTTCAACAATGAAATTCCGCTATTTATCGGGTGCATGACGACTATAGTCCGCTTACAATTTCCGCAGGAGATATCCTGCGTTTTAGACCTGTCACCGAACAGAATGCGGCTGGGTTTTGACAAATTCCGGGAAGTGACTTGCACCAAATTTATTCTTTCTAAACCTCCGAAAAAAGCATACAATTAAGTAAGACAAACCTTTGAATCTAGTTTTCTACATAGTCAGGTGACCGTATATGAAATCGACTGTTTTAGCACGCATGCAATTGAAGGAGATTGTTCGACAGCCCCTCGCCTGGGGGGTACTTTTTTTACTGCCATTAGGCCTAGTTGCCTTTCTGGTGTACGGGCTTGAAAACTTGATCAAGTCAGAAACGCTCCTCCCTCCATTTGATGTTGCGATCGTCGATGAGGACAACACGATTGAAACAAAGCTTCTTATCCAACAATTCCAGGAGGATGAAGAGCTTGAAGAACTGATCACGTTCCGACATGTTACATCTGATGAGGCGGAGGGTTTACTTGCTAATAACGAAATCGCATCAATCCTGAAGATTCCTAACGGGTTTACAGACGGGATCCGATACGGTGAAAACAAACCTGTAGTTGTAATCGGGAACGAGCAGCGTCCGATTCAGTCAGCTCTTTTTCACGAAATGATGAAAAGTGCCGCGGACCTCGTTTCCGCAGCACAAAGTGGCGTCAACACGATCTATGAGTTTCTGAATCGTTATGATTCTGCTGGTTCAGGGGAAATCACGGCATCAATTGAAGAGTTCACGTTGTTCGCGTTCGGCCGCGAGAAGATGTTTGAAAAAGAAGAAGTCGAATCTTTCAGTGGTGTCACACCGCTTAACTATTACAGTACATCCGGTTTTATCCTATTATTATGCTTGACAGGACTATTAACGATGGGAGTTACAATGTCCTCTAACGCACGAATCGATGAACGCCTCCGAACATTCGGAGTCTCATCCTCTACACAGGTCAGCAGTCACTTTTTCACGCATTTTGCGGTATTGTTCCTGCAATCTGTAATACTCATAGGCAGTTTCATCTATTTTACCGATTTAAAAATTACTGGAGAACTCGGTTGGGGACTACTTTCGATTGTACTTACACTAGCAGTCATCAGTGCCTGGTACTCGCTCTTATCATCGATTCCCGTTCAGGAAGGAATTCGAACATTCATCGGATTGCTCTTTTTGATTGTTTTCGCAGCTTGCGGAAGTCTGATATTCCCGGAAGCGTATTACACGGGGATTTTGCATTGGGTGAACCTCGGAACATGGACTCATTGGGTACACACCGGGCTGCTCCACTCGATTTTTGACCTTAAAAAAGAGCTTCTTTACCCGAGCCTTATGACAATGGCCGCAATGACTGGATTTTTCCTGTTCACAGCATATGTGTTAAGGCAGGTGAAAAGGTGATGAAAACGTGGCACATCATTCGAGCACGGTGGAAAAACCATTTCAGCCATAAAAGACAGTTTCTCGCATTGCTGTTCATCCCTCTTCTCGTCCTTTGGGGAGCCGATCAGCTGCTTAAAACAGGATCTACACAGATTCAAATTCCAATCGTATTCGTAGTGGAAGAGGAAAGTGATACCGCTACAACACTAATCGAGCGAATATCGGACAAAGAAGCAATCCATGCGATCAAGCGTTCAAAAGAGGAAGCGAAGCGACTTCTAGAAACGAACCAAGCAGAGTCTGCCATCATTTTTAAAGAAAATATTGAAGAGAAACTGAAAAACGGTGAGATCGAGGGTGTAATTGAGCTTTGGGAGTCCCCTTCAGCCATTTCCGTCGGACTGATCGAAGAATTCGTCGCCAGCGAAGTCATCCGATTGGCGAGTAATGGGAAAGCTGCAACCTATCTTGCGGAAAACCTGGACGGTGACAAGATTTACGAAGAGGCTTGGGCTTTTGCCGATGGTCAATGGGAGCCCGAACCACTCATGACGATTGACTACAAAACAGCCGGAGAATCAGCCTTGCCAAGTCCTGAACCAAGCTCGAGTTCCAATAAATCGTCTTCCCTTTTATACGGAATACTCAGTGTATACATCCTGTTGATCAGTTTCTTTTTACACTCATGGGTACTTGAAAATCGGAGCAATGGTGTTGCATCAAGGAGCGGCATGTTTGGAGTCAGTCGGTTTACACAGCTAGCCGGAAACTTTTTCGGAACGGTTGCATTCACAGCATTCACACTCATTCCGGTGAGCATTTTCATGCTATCAACGACGGATGAAGTCTACCTTTTACTCGCTTATCTATTCGCGAGTATGGGGATTGGATTTTTCCTCAATCATTTGTTTACGTCGCGATCGCTTTATCAGTTGGTAGCGATTGCGTTTACAGTCGTTACAAGCATAATCGGCGGTACTTTTATCAAACTGGCGGAATTTTCGAAGACCTTTGCGAGTGCCACCACCTACACACCACAGCATTGGTTTTTAGAAGGACTTGCCCAAGACCCGTCAACTTCACTACTGATTCTAATAAGTATCGGAGTGGGTACGATGATTCTCGGATTCGGAACAGGAGCGATTCGTCATGATTGAACTCAGAAACGTACAAAAACGATATAAAGGAAAAAAGGTGGTCCGGGATGTCGACCTCTTCATACCAAAAGGAGCGCGAGTCGGATTGGTCGGACCGAACGGCGCAGGGAAGTCCACGCTCATGAAGATGATCGCAACGCTTGTGAATCCGTCGAGGGGCGATGTGTTAATCGAAGGAAAGTCTTTTCGTTTTAAAAAGAAGGCGATACGCAAGCGGATTGGCTACGTCCCACAAGATATCGCGCTCCACAGTAACTTGACAGTCAAGGATAACCTGAAGTTCTGGGCAGGGATGGCGCCTGGCAAAATTCCGAACGAACGAGTCGATCAGCTGCTCGATATGGTCGGACTTACTCCACATGTAAAAAAGCGGGTTGAAAAGCTTTCTGGCGGAATGCAGCGGAAACTCAACATTCTGATTGCACTGCTGCACAATCCGGATTACTTGATTATGGACGAACCGACCGTCGGCATCGACATCTCGTCCAAAACCGACATCATCCGCTTTCTGCACCATCTCAATCCAGATAAAACCGTACTTTTTTCAAGTCATGATCTACAGGAAATCGAGGACCTCTGTCAGTTCGTACTTGTGTTAGAGGAAGGAACGTTGCGACACTTCGGGCCGATTCAGGAACTCCATGGTATGAATCCAGTCCACTACCTCCTCCGAGACCTTAATATCATCCGAAGGTAATAGCGCTGTATTTTTATTCAAAATAAGGTAGCCAATTAATAGGCTACCTCATCGTTTTTTTACTTTTTATCTACTTTCTCCAAATTGACGATTTTTCCATCCACAAGTCGCCCTTCTAACCGATTACTTTTTACTTGATTATTTACAATTGATATTACAAAATCATATTCCTGCCAGATATTTGGATTATATTGTTTAAAATCTTCGACAACCTCTAGCCCATATTGTTGTAAATTTTCTTTATCAAAGTGATCTGGGTTAACTTCCAGATACATTATAATATCCATACCCTCACCATAAAAAATGACCGTTGTAACCTCTTCCTTCTTTTCAAATTTTTCTTTTATTTTCGGCATTACAGTTGCCCAATCAATTTCATCTACTTCGTTACTATCTTCCTTTTCATCTACTTTATTTTCATCTGAATCTTGGTTGTTATCCGTGGTCGTTTCGACTGCTGTCTCATCCTCATTTTTGTTCGAATAATTTTCCGGAATGGTCAAATTGAACCGACTTTCTTCGATCGATGTATTCAATGCAAGCTCATCCATTTCCATCGATTCATACAGGTCACCGTTTTCGTCGTACACCTCGACCTTCAGTAAAATACCTGTTTGCTCTAGCATCAAAATCTTGACGGAGTGCTCTTCGCCTTCCTCGGTTTCAAATGCACCTTCTATCGGAACTACTCGTTGATCTCCGAGTTCATAACTTTCCTCAAAAGTCCACGAGTCGAAGTCCTGCAAATATTTTTCCGCTAATGACGCAGGGTAGATGTACTCAAGATGCTCCAGCTGATGCGGTACTAAGCGGCTATCATGCTGGATCTGACTGTATTCCTGTTGCAAATGGTACAAATGAGTCGTCTCCATATTTTCATGTAAAATTTCATGGTTAACCTCATCAAAGGCACGGAAGATGTAAAATTGATTTTCGCCGTGTCTCACTGCAAACTCGACACTTGCCTTCATTCCACCTTCAAACAGATATTTAATCGTGTATTTTCCTTCAGCAGTATTAAAGTATTTTGCTGAATTCTGCATTTTTTCGTAGATTTGCTCTTTGGTCAACTTATCCTCTACTTCATCCTCTGGTGGCGGATCATTTTCCGGATCCTGGATGGCAGGTTGCGGGTCATCACTCGGAGCCACAGGAGATTGTTCCCCATTAACCATGAAAAATAATACAGAGCAGAATGCCAGTAATCCGATAACCGAAAGCGCAGGCTTATAGACATTTGCGAAAAAGGTTATGATTCCTTTCGAATTCCGTCGTTCTTTCCGGAGCCTCTCGATTAATTTCTGTTCGGTATGTTCATCATAAGGGTTTTTATTAAAAACAGTAGCATCGAGTGATTGCTTCAATTGGTCAAGGTTATTATTCTCCATGTTTGTCGCTCCCTTCAAGCTTACTTTTCAACAACAATCGAGCCCTTCTCATTCTTGTCTTAACTGTAGATTCTTTGAGTTGCAGCAACTCTGAAATCTGCTTAATCGGAAGCTCCTCGTAATAATGTAAAATGATAACTTCCCGGTATTTGACTGGTAATTTTATAACAAAATTGGCTAGATCCTCGTCCACCTCATCTGTCGTCGGGTTTTCCGGCTGATTTTTTGTCGGCAAAATGTTTGAAAGCACAACTCTTTTAAAATACGAGGACCTCAAATAATCCTTACATTGATTGGCAGCAATCCGGTACAACCACGTTTTCAGTGATGACTCCCCTTTAAACGAATCGTATTTGCGAAATGCTTTTATAAAAGAGTCCTGAACGATATCCTCGGCGGTCGTCCAGTCCTTTACATAGCTGAAAGCAAAGTTTGTCAGCTGTTTTCCATATTCTCGGATCGCCTCTTCAATAACTGCAGCAGCGGTTGATTCTTGATTCATGTTATCTATGATTAATCCAGCCTCCTCACTTGAGAACTGACGCATGGTATTGCCCCCTCCCTCTTTGTACCTTTGACGAATGAGAGCGAACAATCAGTTTCATTTTTTATAATTCATGTTAAAGTAAGTATACAAGTATGGACTCGTAATGACGCCACTTTCTCCTAAGTTTGGTTCCAAACTGTCCGCATATGCCCTTCATGGCGACACTTTTTCCAAGTTCCCCCTCAATACTGTCCGCATATGCCCTTCATGACGACACTTTTTCCAAGTTCCCACTCAATACTGTCTGCATAAGCCCTTCATGGCGACACTTTTTCCAAGTTCCCCCTCAAAACTGTCCGCATATGCCCTTCATGGCGACACTTTTTCCATGTTCCCCCTCAAAACTGTCCGCATATGCCCTTTATGACGACACTTTTTCCAAGTTCCCGCTCAAAACTGTCCGCATATGCCTTTCATGACGACACTTTTTCCAAGTTCCCCCTCAAAACTGTCCGCATAAGCCCATTATGACGACACTTTTTCCAAGTTACCGCTCAAAACTGTCCGCATATGCCTTTCATGACGACACTTTTTCCAAATTCTCGCTCAAAACTGTCCGCATATGCCCTTCATGACGACACTTGCACCGTGTTCCTGCTCAATCCAGACTATTTGAACCTCTATTCTGCCCCCAAGTAATATCTAACCAAAAAAATGTCTCGTGTTATTCCATTCTTTTTGAAAAAAAATCAAATAAAGGACGTGAACTATGTTTGTAAATGAGCGAATTGAACCACTTGAATTGACGAATTTGAGATTCTTAAAAACGAGAATGAAACTACCGGACAAATATTATTATCAGTATCGAAGGCTACAAAGAGGTTTTGAAGGTGAACAGGCATTTGATGAGATGATGAAAAAGAAACCTGGTAATTTCCTAGTTGTCAGAAACCTATTATTAGAGTTGAACAATACAAAATTTCAAATTGATTCTGCAATAATTTTTCGTAACAGGAACCTCCTTGTTGATGTGAAAAATTATGAAGGGGATTATTCCATTGATGGAGATAATTGGTACGCTAATCCAGATGAAGAAATTAATAACCCGCTATCTCAGTTGAAACGGTCTGATACATTATTCCGAAAACTACTAAAATCTATAGGCTATTCTACTTCTATCGATTCTAGGTTGGTTTTTGTCAACCCTCATTTTTTCCTATATAACGCCCAGCGAAATCACCCCATAATTTTCCCTTCACAAATTGATCGTTTTTTAGATAAATTGGCCTTGAAAACTGCTAATCTCACAGAAAAACAACACAAGTTGGCGAAGCATCTATTAGAAATCCAGGCAGATGAGAAACGCTTCATGCAGCTGCCTGACTATACTTACACACAGTTAACCAAAGGAATTCGGTGTTCTGCTTGCAATCTTTTTTATGATATTAGGAAAGGCAAGAAAGTGATCTGTCAAAATTGCGGCTGTATAGAGGATGTACAAACATCGGTAATGAGAAGTGTAAAAGAACTAAATATCCTTTTTCCTGATAAACAAATAACGACAAACATTATTAAGGACTGGTGCAAGATTGTTTCTTTGAGAACAATCCAAAGAATTCTAACACAGAACTTTGAACAGGTCGGTCATGGGAAATCTACGTATTATCTTTCTAAAAAGGAATAGTACAGTGTTAAAAAGGAATATTGATTAATCCATTAAGAGAATTATAGTTCATGATGGCCCTTCTTACTTGTTCCTGCATGAAACTGTCCGCATATGCCTTTCATGACGACACTTTTGCTGTGTTCCTGCTTCAAACTGTTCGCATATGCCTTTCATGACGACACTTTTGCCCAGTTCCCGCTCAAAACTGTCCGCATATGCCTTTCATGACGACACTTTTGCTGTGTTCCTGCTTCAAACTGTCCGCATATGCCTTTCATGGCGACACTTTTACCGAGTTCCCGCCCAAAACTGTCCGCATATGCCTTTCATGACGACACTTTTACCGAGTTCCCGCTCAAAACTGTCCGCATATGCCTTCATGACGACTCTCTCAACAAAGTCTCACAAAAAAATACCCTTATAAACTTTTTTGTCCATAATTATGTACAAACGTAAAAAGAAAGGACATATTGCAGCATCCTTTCTTCATCAAAACATTATGTAAAGGTTCTTATTGTATGTAAAAGTATGGGGAAGAAATGAACTAAACTCAGTACGATTGTGAAAGCTACCCCTATCCGTCTTATCCATTTGATGAAAACGGTCGGACTATAGGAATCCTTTATGGTGGTCGATCTTATTAAATCGATTATTTCTATTAATAACCAAAGCATGGATGCAATGAAACCTAAGAATATAAGCCCACCAAACGGTCCCCCGTAATCATGAATAGCATCCCGCATCCAAAAGCTGAATTCCCAATTACTCCGCAATAAAATAAAGGTTTGGACATTTACTAAGAGTAAGCAAATGAATAAGAACTGGTATTTTCTTAGTACTAATGTGACTGTTAGAAGGCCAATGATTAACCAATTAATATACCAAAATGAACTGGGTAACTTATCTAAAACATAAGCCAGGTCCAAATCATCTGTAGCATCATCCGGAAAAACATGGTCCAAGAAATAATCCAACTCGGAAGAAAATAGTAGAAACAAACCTTTAAAAACAAAGAAAATCAAAATAAAAAGAAAGACAAACAGTAATAATTTTTTTGCGTATTCCTTCATCAAACTCTCCTCGTTTAGGGATTTATCTTATATTGTAACTTATTGCTCTAGGGTCGAATGTCAAACTATGGTTTATCCCAATTTATATCTATTTTTCATTTTCTAGTTCATTCTCAATTTCTTCGTTTGAAACCTTGGTTTCCTCTTCTTCAACAATATTAAAGTGTTCCATTATTAAATTTAACTTATGTTTAATAGTTGAAAGGCTGAAAATCACATACAGAATAAAGAGTACCCCTAAAATGAGACAAATCATACCCCAACCCCCAATATCCATACTTAGCCCTCCCTGTTAGTAATTGCTAATTTGAATTCTACAATATGAACTCGAACCGCTAATTTCTGATCTCCTTTTATCATCACAAGCATCTCCTTAATTGCATCAGTAACTGCTTGTGGTCTGTCGATGTGGATTGCGTGCCCAGCATCTTTTACAATTATATGCTTGCTGTTAGTCGATAATGTAGCAAGATCTTTTTGAAATGACATCCAAACATCCATCGATTCCGGAGTATGATAAGGTTGGGTACCGCCTGTTACGACAATGAGTGGGATGTCACCGAATGATCTGCAAGCTCGGGCTTGTTCAAGGTTCTGTTCAAATTCTTCCAGTGACCCTTCAACATGGAATTGACTGAAATACATATCTCGGACTTCTTAAAAAGCGGAGCCATTTTTTCATTCTGGTCTTCATGACACGAGTCCAATAGAATCACTCCTGAAACTTCATCAGGATATGTACTTGCAAATAACCTTACGTTTAATCCTCCAAAAGAGTGCCCGACCAACACGTAGGGCGGCTTAACATTCGCTTTTCCCAGCAATACACGAAGATTCTCTACCGCTTGTTGACTGTCATGACTTCTTCCGTCCGTTTCACTTTCCCCGAGCCCTGCTCGATCATAAACAAACATTCTCGCAAACTTTGAAACTTGCTCACTAATTGGATTCCAGTTTTTCAGTTCCCAACCGTACCCAGAGTCAAATACGAGCGTTGGCTCATCACTGTTTTCACCTAGCAGCTCATAGTAAAGTTCCATTCCACCGATATCTATTTTACGGCCCATTTCGTTTTCTTCAGATTTTCCGCTCATTTTTCCCCTACCCTTTCAACTATATAAATTTATTAAGGTCTGTTACCGTTTCTTATTCCAAAGTTAAATGAAAACTTCTGTGTATCCTCCATTTCAACCGTTACCCTTACTGCTTGTTCAGGAATAGTAGAAGGTAAAATAAAATTAGTATCCTTAATCGTTATTTTCTGTACCTTTTTGTCTTCAAAATAATATACATGTAGGTTTTTGATTTTCCGGCTACTATTTTTTAATCCAATATGTATTTTCGCTTTACCTTTTATCTTAAATTCTTTAATACCGTCTAGAGGATCGATTGGTAAAAGGTAGGGCTTGTTATTCCCTTCAATACAGCTATCGGTTGCCTCCCAGCAAAGACTAAATATTCCTTTGACTGAAGTTGTCTTACTATTTACTGTAATCAAGGGTACCGGTGTTTCAGTGTTTTCTATCTTATGTAATAACATTTCATGCTTAATTACTTTAGAGTAAATAGGTATAAACACTGTACTAAAAAGAATGAGTAGTAAAAAAGATATCACAATTTTCTTTTTGGATTTCACTTGAAAGGCTAGTATCAAACAATAAACTATGATAACTAAGTTCCAAAGACTTAAAAGATAAAGATAGGGTTCCAGTGGAATGTTAATTAAAGTAATCGTCATAGGGAGGTAAAATAAAAGTGCTACAATCGTATACTTCCAAGATTTCTTTTTGTACGCATATATGAACCACCCAAATGACATCAACGATAAAATACAAATGCAAAATATTAAGAAGTAAAGCATTAACCACATATGGAATCCTCCCACAAAGATGTAAAATTACTTTATTGATTAAACCTCAAGTTTTTCAAGCCCCCATAACACGACATCCAATTGATCAGAATAGTGGAGTAAAGGGAGTTTATCAGGTGAAGGAGATGCTTCAAGAGGAATCATCGTATTGAGGGAGATCTCTCCTTCAGCATTTTGCAGCTTCCACGGCTGATGATGAATCTCACCACGGTATAAACTCGTTTTATGGGTTGTGTATAAACAGTACCTTTCCGTCAACCAATGTTCTAATGAACCTTTTCTTGCAAAAAATACCTCTGAAACTGGCTTGTACCAGCCCTTGAAATGGCAAGGCTTAGAGGAATCTTTTCTGATGCTTTCATAGTAAACCTTATCGCCTTCTTTTTGAACAGTTATATCAGCATTATAATAGGGAAGATAAAAGAAAGCGCGTGCCGCTTTTACAGCCAAAAGGTTAGCCGCATCTAAACTGAAAAAATAGACCCCCGGTTTTCCCTCGTATGTAACATAGGTACGAACATTGATTTCGGGAAAACTTGAGGTGTACGGTATGGGTGGCATGTATTTAATTCGGATTCCGCTCATGTCAAAAGGAACGACACCGATCCAAGCTTCCCCATCATATGTATCCAGTTGTAACGATGATGGTATAAGCGGTTTGATGATCGTCGGATCAATCTTCCAGTGGGCAAAGAGTAAGTCATGCCAGGTTTGTTTCATAACCCAAGGTCTGGAAGGAATGCTCCAAGGACGATGGCTGTCGTTCATTATAAAAACCTCCAATGTTTCCCTCGACTTAGAAAACGTTCTCATGAGCTTTCAGCCTAATATTACCACATTTTTCTTGCCCAAGTTTACACCGTTACATCTAGAAATTAAAAGATGGAACGAACCTTGGCCCGTTCCATCTGCAGTCTACTATATCAATTTGTTGTTTGTAGTTTTTCTTGCTTTAGGAATTTTCTGACCAACTCGATGTACTGGTCGTTTTCTTCAACCTGCGGGGAATGTCCGCTATTTTCGAATTTCACATATTCATTATTCGGAATACGTGCTGCTAACTCATCCGAGTACTCGACAGGGGTTACCCAGTCATGGATACCGACCGTAATCAGAACGGGTACCTTGATTTCACCTAACCGACCAGATACATCGTAGGACTTTTTGTTTTCACTGAAGGCGAAATTATGAGTTTCATAGTGGAAAAAGATACTGTCTAGTTTCTCTTTCGCTTTTTCCTCATTAAATGAAACCGTGTACAATGGCAAAATCGCTTGGATCATTTCTCGGAATTCCTCATTGGATGCTACTTTTCCTTCAAACAATCGATGCAGCATCTCCTCATTGATCCCAGGCAGATTGCTGTCCAAGGCTTTTTGCATCGATAAGTCGTTATGGCGATTATTTGCTGCTGTGTCTCTTAAAATGACATGAGTGACATGTTCCGGATACGCAAGAACATACTCCAATGTTAAAAATCCGCCGTAACTTCCACCTAGAATCCGAATCTTTTCTAGCCCAAGGTGTTGCCTCAAAGCATCAATATCATCCACCCACTGCTTATGCGTATAAGGTGTCACTGCTTCCGAACGGCCAGAACCACGATTATCCATAAACACTAGCTGATAGTCATCACCCAATGCAGAAAAGGATTTTACATCGCCGCGGCAGTCACTCATTCCAGGACCCCCGTGAATGAAGAAGATCGTCTCCCCTTCTGGATTCCCATGGACTTCATAATAGATTTCACAACCATTTAATTTCACTTTCATAGACTTCCTCCTCGATTTTATGCGCTCGTAAACGTCTATTTAGCGTTCAAACCCGATTTATCGAACGTCCTGGCATGTTAAAACAGAGCTTGAGAGTTCATCCATAACCAATTATTTCACACCCATGATCAGATGCTTTTCAGCAAGCTCCTCACTTAAAAATTGGCGAACAACCTGTTTGTAAGTGGATCCTTGTTCACGAACGAGCGAGTGACCATAATGTTCAAACAAAACATAGTTCGCATGAGGGATTCGCTTGATAATATCCTCTGAACAAACTGGCGGCGTAATCCAATCATGTTGACCCGCCGTCACCAGGGTAGGTACTTTTATTTCATGTAATCGATCCTTCAAGTCAAACTGCTTAAGATTTTGTTGGAAGGCATCATTATGTGTTTGAAAATGGTAATGAATTTGATCCAGCTTCTTTTTCTGAGCCTCCAAGTCTTGCTCAATTGTGTACAATGGAAGAATTGCACCGTAAAGTGTTCTGAAGTCTTCATTCGATAACACCTTACCCTCGAATAAGCGGGTCAGCCCTGCTTCATCAATTCCCTCGAGGTTGCTGCTCATCGCATTTTGAATGGCTAGATTGTGATGCTCATTATCCGCTGCGGTTACATTCAGCAAAATCGCCTTCGTATGCTTGGGGTATTTCAATGCATATTCTTGAACGATAAAGCCCCCATAGGACGACCCGTGTAAAATGATTTGATCCAGTCCCAACTCGGCACGGAGAGCGTCAATATCATCGATCCATTGTTCATGCGTAAAAGGAGGGACATCAGCTGATCTGCCAGAACCACGCATATCAAGAAAGACGGTCTGGAATCGGTCTGATAAGTCTAAAAACGTTTGCACATCCCCTCTGCAGTCCCCTAATCCTGGTCCACCATGTATGAAAAAGATCGTGTCATCATTACCTTCACCGTATATTTCATAATAAAGACTGCATCCGTTAATCTCTCGTATCAATGAATCGTACCTCCATCATTTTTTTACATGTTTCGGATCCAGAATATCACGGAGTCCATCTCCTAAAAAGTTATACGCCAACACGACCATTGTAATTGCAATACCTGGAAGGACACCTAATATCGGAGCTGTCCAGATGTACTGTTGGGAGTTTTGCAGCATGTTCCCCCATGTCGCGGTCGGCGGCTGAATCCCGAGCCCAAGATAGCTGATTGCACTTTCCGTCAGGATCGCCCATGCGATTCCCAATGTACTCGCTACGATAATCGATGGGATGATTTGTGGAACGACATGACGCAACAATGTCCGGATCGATGACGACCCAATCGCCGTCGAGGCTTCGACAAACTCACTTTCTTTCCATTTGAGCGTCTCACCATATACGACTCGAGCAATTTCCATCCATGACGTAAACGCAATGACCGCAATGACCATCCAGGGGCTTTTTCCAAGTACCGTCAAAGCGACAAGTGCCAAAAAGAAGTTCGGGATCGACATCATCGCTTCGGTAAACCGCATCAGTATACTTTCAATCCATCCTCTAAAAAAGCCTGCAACGGCACCGATTAAGCCACCGATCAAAACGGTGAAGATCATCGAACCGAAGCCGACAAGCAAGGTGACTTGTCCTCCATGCAGCATTCGACTGAATACGTCTCGACCCATATCATCCGTGCCCATCGGATGTGACATCGACCAACTGGCAAATGCATTGACTGGATCGACGGCTTCCGGGCTGATACTCCAAAAAACAGGTCCTGCAAATACAATCAAATGGACGAGTATCAAAAACCAAAAGGCGATCCAAGCTACTTTATTTTTCGTCATTTGATGGACAAGTGTTCGAAAACCCGGCGTGCCCTTTTTAGGGTTAGGGACCGGTTCAGCTACGGAAGTGGTTTTAACTGCTTCTGCTTCATTCAATTCGAATCACCTTCCCCTTCCTACATATTTTTTACACGCGGATCAATTTTAGAGTATATGATATCGACTACAAAATTAGATAGGATGACTAGTAACGTTACAACAACGGTTACGCCCATTACCAGGTTATAGTCCCTGGCCTGTGACGCTTCCACGATCAACCTTCCCATACCCGGCCAGCCAAACACGGATTCGACAATCACCGTTCCGCCCAACAGCCTCGGTATTAAAACTCCAATGATCGAGACGACAGGGATCAGGGCGTTCCGGAGTCCGTGAACATAAATGACCGATCTCTCCTTCAATCCTTTTGCACGTGCAGTACGGACAAAGTTTTGAGAAATCACTTCGAGCATGGATGAGCGTGTAAATCGAACAATCGTTGGAAGGGTAGCCATCGACAAGATAGCGACTGGCATGATCATCGATTTGAATTTCTCTATGAACGATCCTGACCCTACTCCTGAAGATGGCAGCCATTGAAGATTGACGGAAAATAAAAGAATCAACATGATCGCCAGCCAAAACGATGGGACAGACAACCCGATCACACTCGTAAAGTTGATCGAATGATCCTTCCAAGTGTTCCGGTTGCGTGCTGAGAGAATGCCGAATAGAATTCCGATGATCACGGATAAAACAATCGTCCATAAAGTAAGCTGTAATGTATAAGGAAACCGTTCACTGATCCGATCGACTACCGGCTGTCCACTTGATAGTGAAGGGCCTAAATCACCTTGAACAGCATTCACAACCCAGGATCCATATCGAACGATGATCGGTTCATTCAAACCAAGCTGCTCTGCGATTGCTTGACGTTCTGCTTCTGTCGCATCCATCCTCATCATCGAAGAGGGACCACCAGGTGCTAAATTGATCAGGAAAAACGTGATGATCGTTACGATGAAAACCAACACGATACTTTGCCATAAACGAGTCAAAATAAAATTTATCAACAGGTTTCCCCCTCTCTTACGTGTAAAATGATCTGCCTCCAATCAGAAACACCCGAAATGGAGGCAGTTTTCATGTTCTTTTATTCAACCCACCATTCATTGATGTAGTGCAAGGTTCCGCCAAAGTAGACATCCGGTACACCGTGAAGACGTTTATTACGGATGCTGATTTCTTGTGGATACCATAAGTAGATGTACGGAAGGTTTTCTGCCATATGCTCCTGAGCTTTCTTATAGATCTTTGCACGTTCATCTGGATCATTCGTGGCTTGTCCTTTTTCTAAAATCTTATCAAGTTCTTCATTTTTATAACCAGGAATGTTATTGCCTGTTCCAGCATTAGAGGAATGATATTGCGCGAGTACATCTGGATCACTAGGATACGACCACCAGTTGAGGATCATATCAAAATCGCGCTCGATGACATTCTTTTGAATCATCGCATTCCATTCCAGTGTATTGAGCTCGACATCCATACCAATTTCCTTAAGATATTGCTGAACAAGGACCGCCATTTGTTCGAGGTCTCCCTGAAGGGCAATATCGAAGGTAAAGGAGAATGGTTCGCCATCCTTGTCGAGAATGCCGTCTCCATCCGTATCTTCCCAACCCACTTCCTTAAGAAGCTTTTTCGCTTTTTCCGGATCATACTCATAGGATTTCACGTCATCCGTGTAATACTGCTCTTGGTCCGGTGTAATCGCAGCGTCTGCAATTTTCCCATATCCTTGGAGAACCGAATCGATGATTGCATTTCGATCGATCGCATGCAGGATCGCCTGCCGAACACGTTTATCCTGGAACTTCGGATTCTCCAAATCTACTGAAATCCAGTAATATCTTGTGATGTCGGCAGCGACAATGTTCAGGTTGTTGGCGCTTTCGACACGTTTTAAGGACGCCTTGTCTGACATGGCTAGAATATCCAGCTCATTACTGAGTGCTTGAGCAATTTGCGTATTCATATCTGGAAGGATCTTATACGTAACCGTGTCCAGATGCGGTGCTCCATTAAAGAATTCCTTATTTGCCTTCAACTTTACTTGTTGTCCTGAAATATACTCGTCAACAATGAATGGCCCTGTTCCGACTGGGGCTTCCTTATTGAATTCTGTGAAGTTCCAGACATCTTGGCCAGCTAATTTATGTTCTGGCATGATTTCCGAGTTGAATGCCAGGTACGAAGGCAACGCCGCCCACGGCCGTTTCAAATGGAATGCAACCGTGTAATCATTGACTACTTCCACCTTTTCAAGTGCCTTGTAGTTGGAAGCTCCATTCGCCCCGAGCGATTCGTTCAGCACGAGCTCATTGAACGTAAAGGCAACATCATCGGCAGTAAATTTCTCTCCATCATGCCACTTGACATTCTCCTCAAGTTTGAAGGTCCATACCAACCCATCCTCAGAAACAGTCCATTCTTTTGCCAAACTAGGAGCAGGCGCATTGTCCAGCCCAGGCTTCGTCAATCCAGAAAAGATGATCCGATTGACAATGTTAGATTCTGCGTAAGCATTTGGATGCCAAGGATTGAAAATTGGATCTCCGACAATCGGAATCGATACGTTCCCACCTTGCTTTGGTTCTCCGTCTGAAGACGACTTATCATTGGTTTTATTACTTGAAGCCTCATTGCTACATGCGGATAAAACAAGAGAAACTACTAGCAGTAACAGCAAGAAATGCTTTTTCACTTTCATATACCTTTCCCCCTAACTGGCTTATTTCGCCCATGTCTCTTTAAGGACACGGAGTACGTTCTCACCCATCACTTTTTTGATATCTTCCCGACTATATCCGTGACTCACCAACCAGCGAACAACATTCGGATACGCTTCAGCTGGATTTTCGACTCCTTTTACATACTCAACTTCATCAAACTTTTGTTTTCCGTGAGAGGACTGGATCGATAAAGCGCCTGCAAAAGCATGATGCAGCCCGACGTGGTCCCCGAATAGCGTATCTAGGCCGAAGGCAACATGGTCGATGCCTACTAGATTTGCCACGTATTCAAAATGTTCCATGACCGACTCAATCGAGTGTTCCGGATGGTTTTCAGTCAGCGTCGTATGAGGGGCCGCTTCAATACCGATGACACCGCCTTTTTCCGCACAAGCGATTAGAATGTCATCCGGCTTCAACCGGTTCGTATCCCATAATGCACGTGCGCCGACATGGGTAATGAAAATCGGCTTAGAGCTTGCAGCAATCGTATCTCGAGCTGTCTGGTCTCCACTGTGGGAAACATCGATCGTCATCCCGATTTTGTTCATCCTTTCGACCACTTTATGGCCGAAAACAGTTAAACCGCCATCGTTTTTCTCTTTCAATCCGCAACCGAGTGCATTTGCTTCAGAGTAGGCAATCCCCATGACACGAACACCGAATCCGTATAAAACATCGACCCGATCGACTTCGTTTTCAATTTGGGTTGACGATTCCAACGAAGTGACAAAGGCAACTTTTCCTTCCTTTTTCGCACGGTACAAATCATCCATTGTTTCCGCTCGTATGACTAGATCCTGATGAGCGAAGTCACTGTATCGGATTCCAAGGTCATGTAGAACATCATTCCATTTCCAGCCCGCATTCGAAGTGATGAAAGCTGTGCCGTCCATAAAATTTTCAAAGACAATATCCAAGCCAGAGACACTTAAGCCCTCATAGCCTGTCCAGTCCCGCCCTTGACGACGGAATTCAAAAATGGAACCGACATCTTCAGGAGTTATAAAGGTATGTTCATGCAAGGATACAATGTAATCTTCATCAAGAATTTGTTGTACCTCATCTTCCTGCTCATCCGTGACTGGGTACGAAAAGGGTTCAACTCTACCAATTTCCGGTACTAGTTTATAAGGTTTATAATCTTTTCCTTCTTCTAAATAGCTGAAAGATTTATACCCGTTGTAGGGCTTCGTTTTCGATTGCTTTATTTTTAAAGTCATAGATTTTTAGCTCCTTTTTGGTGGATAATTTTGTATGTTATAATCAACAATGAAAGTAATTCCTAAACCAGCGGATAATGGCACGCAACAGCGCGTTGCTTCGATAAAGCGACGAGCTGCGGCGTTTCCTCCTTACAGCGATCCGTTGCCAGCGGACAGCGTGTATGGAATCTACATCCTGATGGAGGATTTGAAGGAGACGGTATTTCTCCTTTCAAAATTACTTTCTTTTTTCTAGCTCTAGGGTCTGGGGTAGGTTTAGTTGAAATCAGTGCCGAAGTATAAGGGTGTGCCGGCCGCTTATACAACTCTTCAACTTCACCTATCTCAACCAATTGTCCTAAGTACATCACTCCTACACGGTCTGAAATGTGCCTGACAATGTTCAAGCCGTGTGCAATGAACAAATATGTTAAATCTAGTTTTTCTTGTAATTCTTTCAGTAGATTGACAACCTGGGCTTGGACGGATACATCGAGTGCCGAAACGGCTTCATCTGCCAGGATGAACTTCGGATTGAGTGCAATCGCACGGGCAATCCCGACTCTTTGCCGTTGTCCTCCTGAGAATTCATGTGGGTGCCTTGATTTCCTTGACGGGTCTAAGCCGACCAATTCCAATAGTTCGTCAATACGTTCTTCTCGTTGCTTCCCTTTCACAATGCGGTGAACATCGTACGGTTCAGCAACAATGTCCCCAATCTTCATCCGGGGATCCAATGAGCCGAAGGGATCCTGGTAAATGATTTGCATATCTCTCCGTATTTTCCGCATCTCTCGTGTTGATAGGTCGGTAATGTTCTGTCCTTCAAAATGGATCTCACCTGACGTCGGTTCTTGAAGTCTCAATATCGTTCGCCCTAATGTGGATTTACCCGATCCAGATTCTCCAACCAATGAAAACGTCTCACCTTTTCGAATCGATAAACTAACATCATCAACCGCCTTTACATATCCCGTTGTTCGTTTGAACCATCCATCCTTAATCGGAAAATATTTTTTCAGGTTTCTCGCTTCTAACAGGACTTCTTGCTTCACCTCCTTTAATTGTGTCGATTGTCCATCAGGTATCGAACCATTCTCGGTTGGATTCAAATCATTCCCTCCTTTCTTCTCGTTAACGGTTCCTCTTTGATAACATCCTCATAATTCAAACAGGCAACAGAACGTCCGTTGAACCTTTCCAATTGGGGTTCGACTTTCAAACACTTCTCTGTTGCATAATCACAGCGTGGATGGAATCTGCATCCGGAAGGCATTTGATTGATACTTGGGATCGTGCCTCTGATCGATGCAAGCTTCTTTTGTCTGGGGCCATCTTCTGTTGGGATCGACTGTAAAAGTCCCTTTGTGTATGGATGGGTCGGTTGATCAAAGACCTCATATACATTTCCTTCCTCGACCACTTTTCCAGCATACATGACCACAATCCTGTCAGAGATTTCCGCTGCAACTCCCATATCATGAGTGATGAAGATGACGGACATGTTGATTTTCTCTTTCAACTCATTTAATAGATTCAAAATTTGAGCTTCAATCGTTACATCCAGAGCCGTTGTCGGTTCATCGGCTATGAGCAGCTTAGGGTCACACGACAATGCGATCGCAATCATGACCCGTTGCCTCATACCACCTGACAACTCATGAGGATACTGTTTCATTCGAACAGCTACGTCATTGATCCCTACTAGATCTAGTAACTCTTTTGCACGATCCCAAGCCTTCTTTTTGCTTAGTTCCTGATGGAGCAAAATCGCCTCTGTCAACTGTTTTCCGATTGTAAATACTGGATTGAGGGCTGTCATCGGCTCCTGGAAAATGATTGAGATATCCTTACCGCGAATTTGCCGCATCTCTTCACTGCTTTTCTTTAAAAGGTCGTCTCCCTGGTACAGGATTTCCCCACTCGATATCGAGCCGTTCTCAAATTCTAATAATCTAAGAATCGACATGCTTGCCACGCTTTTTCCACTACCTGACTCTCCGACTATGCAGACCGTCTCTCCAGGATTGACATTGAAAGACACCTGGTCTATGGCCTGAACCTTTCCATTGTCCGTTTCAAATTCGACACTAAGGTCTCTGACTTGCAACAATGGTTCCATAAAACTCCTCCTTCCAATTTAGGTTATAGGATTACCGGTGTGATTACGCCAAGTAAGACACTCTCTGTATCTAAAGGATTTTCACCATAATGGTCTAGGTGGGACGGAAAATGAATCGTATCCCCCTCAAAAATAGGATATTGATTGCCATCAATCGTAAAAATGGCTGCTCCTTTTAAAACATAATAGAATTCCTCCCCAGCGAAATGGAACGATTTTTTTCCTTTTTGATTGGGGGCTAATGTCAAAATGTACGGGGCTAATGAGCGATTTGTGAAATTTCCACTTAAAGAGGTATAAATTGTTTTCAAGTCTTGAAACTGAAATGGTTTATGATCGCTTTTCTTGGTGACATATTTATGGTTGCTTTCACTATCGAAGAAATAGGAGATATTGACATCGAATGCATCTGCTATCTTTTTAAGTGAACTGATCGCAAGCGATGATGATCCTCTTTCAATCTGGGAAAGGAAACTCACCGACAAATCCGTTTGTTCACTTAATTGCTTTAAGGTTAAATCTGAACGTTTTCTAAGTTCCTTGATTTTTTGATAAACTTCCTCCAATGTTTCACCTACTTTCAAGTTGAAAAACTTATCTGATTTTAATATGTAGCAATTATGCTATTACTTGAATTTTTACTATAATAACATAAACATTTTACATTTGACAGAATTTTTTAAAAGTTTTTAATAAAAAGATTTCTTGAAAGCGCTTCCCAACTTGGTGCCTGTTACTTCACGGGTTTTGTTAATTTATAAAGGAAAGGACACTACCATTCGAATGGTAGTGTCCTCCAATTAAATACTATTCTATTTTTTGTACGTTATCGCTTGGCTGCCCATTTGTTCCCAGCCTCGTTTGAATTTTTCTATCGGTATTTTTCGGTTTTTCACGTTTGACAATGGATCGTTGAAGTATATGTACTCTTCGTCATATCCAGTAACAAGTACACTATGTTCTTTCATCGTAATTTTTACAGGGCCGGTTGGGGTTTGCCATGTTTCCCAATATTCAGATGGGATGTGGTCGAACCATGTGTTGTTGATGACCCATACTGGCGTACCATTGTCTAAGTATTTAAAGATCGTCTCAAATGATGAACCTGTAAAATTGATGACTCGGTTCGGCAAGTAATGTTCTGCCAATTCTGCAATCGGTCCGTGATAAACTCCGTAGCCCTCCTCACTGAACGTATACATGTTCCCTACAAATCCAGTGTTCGGATTGCCAAAGTGCACGTGTCCGTTTTTCACTGAATATGGTGTCGGGTCTTTTTTCACCTCTTCAGCTAGTGTCATCTTACCCACATCGATCCCAGCGTATTGAAGCATCATCGCTAAGGAAGTAACCTCGCAGCCTCTTGCAAGTTGAGGCTGTTGAGAGATCAGTGGAACATCCAGTGTTGTTCCATCATTGGCTTTTAAAATCGTAGAACTCGCCCAACCTAATCGGCCGCTCTTAAACTTGATCTGATACCACTTTTCATTGTTGGAGTTGGTCGTATATCCGATCACGTGAAACGGGGTACCTCGACGATACTTAAGAATGACGTCATGATCCAAGCCGGGGCCGTTACGGATGTTTCCAATTGACGCTGACATGTACATGGTTTCGTCGATTTTTGTGATGGAATGAGCTAAAGCCGAATTGAATGGCGTAAAAAGAAGAACAATCATACTAACAATCACTGAAACTCGTATCCAATTTTTCATAGATTCACCTTCCTTTGGTTTAAATGGTTCTTAAACAGCTTCGACAAAATTGTTAGATTTTTGTGGCACTGATTGAAAAATCCAACGAAGGTCACTTAGCGGAGGAAGGTGCAATAGATAATGTGTAGGAATTAACGTAAACAATGAAGGACAAAAGTGTTACTATCAATTCAATCGTTTTACATACTAGTGATTTTGAGGTACATTAAACAGAAAAATAATTTAGGGAGTACGAAATGAAAGTTGCATATTTAGGACCTAAAGGAACATTTTCAGAAGAAGCAGCCATTCGATATTTTTCTTCTCAACGAGTCGAATGGATGATATGTGAATCGATTTTAGATGTATTTGATGCTATTAAGGACGGAAAAGTAGTCAAAGGAATCGTCCCGATTGAAAATTCAATTGAGGGTACCATCAATATTACTGCTGACGGTTTATTGATGAATGATTTGTTTATCGAAGGCGAAGTAATACTCCCTGTGGCTTTACATTTAATCGGTGTCGAGGGTACAAAAGTCGATCATATTCACGAAGTTTGGTCGATTCCGCCAGCACTTGCACAATGTAGGGATTATATCCGTGAATTAGGGGCATCCAGCAGACATTTTAATAGTACAGCTTCTGCAGCGATGGCGGTCCGGGATAAGGGTACAGAAAACGTTGGGGCCATAGCCTCCGAATGGTCCGCAAAGGCATTCGGTCTACAAATCATAAAGGAAAATGTGCACGACCATACGGAAAATCATACACGTTTTGTAATCGTGACGAACACCCCTGACCAGATCCCCAATTCCGAAAAAACGATGATATTGATCACTCCACATAAGGAGCGGTCTGGTGTATTAGCTATTATTTTAAATGTCTTTGCATCACTTTCTATCAACCTGACCTGGATTGAATCACGTCCGACCAAAAAGAAATTAGGCACATATCGTTTTTTTATTGAAACTGAAAAGGGAGTCAATAATCCTGATATGGAAAAAGCCATCACCATTCTAAAAACATATGGTCACCATGTTCAAATACTAGGAAGCTACAATGTAACAGAGCTTTGATGGATTGGATTGAATTTATTTGGAGAAACGAGTTCACCTCGTTTCTTCTTTATTAGGTGGTTTTTGGTGGATGTTTTGTGCTTTTGGAGCGAATTTGAGTGCCTTTTGAAGAGTTTGGTCACGTTTTGCCGACTCCGTACCGGGATTGAAACAATATATCGACCACTGATGGAGATATATCAACCACCGAACTCATTTTTTCGACCACAGATTGAAATATATCGACCACAAAGCGCAATATATCAACCACACATAGTAATAAAGTCCCATCTAATGCAAAGTCGGGACACTAACATGATCGCGCTATTTTGTTTTGTGGTAGTCATTGGATAGGAACATCCAATCCTCAATGAATAATGACCATAAATTCGGGCGGCGCCTGACAGCTAACGGATGGTATGCGACCGTCGTCCGATATCCTTGTACATCATGCATCGAGCCGCGTAATGCCTTCACATCTGCTTCAGGGTTTTCGAAAAAGGATTGGACCGCTACGTTTCCTAAGCAAAGGATGATTTTTGGCTGTTTCAATTCAAGCTGTTGGTCAAGATGGATCATACAAGTTTGCCTCGTGCGTTCTTTATCGTATGCTCGTAATGGCCTCCTTTTTAAAATATACGTCACATACAAGTCTGCCATTTCCAAACCAACTTCACTGGCGGCTCGTTGCAACGTTTGTCTCGTTCGGCAGACAAACGATTTGCCTTCTCGATTTTCACGAGCACCTGGGTTATCTAGAATTACCATGATCGGCGCGCCCGGGTTGCCCTCTCCCCAAACCATACGGGAACCATGCTTGTAAAGACCGCACTCACGACATGTTTTTAGGGCTTCGGGTGTTGGTTCTTCCGGCCATTGAACTGGGCAAAAATCTGACAACGTATTCCCTCCTGACTGTGTACCAATCGTTAGTCTATCCCTAAACAAGCTTTTTACTATTTTTAGCCCATAAAAAAGAAAGCCTGACACAGACAGACTTTCGAATTCATGAATGGTTTAGTTAAGGTTTATTCGTCAAGAGTTTTGATACACAATTCTATCGCGTCTTGGATGGTTTCGAGCGGCCACCCTGGTATTTTTGGGTTTTGCATAGTGAGTTCGAATGAGGCTGGAACATGAATGAAGCCTGCTTGAATGTTGGTCCCTCTTTCCTTGGCGCTATGCAGCATTGAGTACATAACATTGTTGCATAAATACGTTCCTGCAGTGTTTGAAATTTCAGCTGGTATGCCGTTCTCAAGCAGGGCATTGACCATATTCCGAATCGGAAGGGTAGAAAAATACGCATCAGGACCGTTCTGGTTGATCGGTGCGTCGACTGGTTTGTTCCCGGAATTATCCCTCACTCCATCATTCACATTGATCGCGACTCGTTCAGGTGTGATTTTCGCTCTGCCAGCGGCTAGTCCAAGTGAAATGACTGTGTCAGGCTGAACCTCTTCTACATAGTTCAACAGCAGGTCAGCTGATCGTTCAAAATCTACTGGAAGCACACGACCAGTAATCTGAAAGCTCCCAACTACCCTTCCATCCAACGTTCTCACAATATATTCAGTCGGATTCGAGCCATGGTCCAAGAAAGGCTCGAATCCTGTCAACAACAGTTTCTTCATTCACATTCATCTCCAACTCTTATGTATTTACTTGACCCAGTACGCCATTCGTTGCGGCCATCCCGATAATGACCACGCCCCACATATGTTTATAAGCGGTAATCATATCCTGACATGTGAAACGGATCGATTTCGGCCCGGTAAGCTCGACCGTCGGAATCGTCGTTGTCATCAACGCCTGCTGGGAACCTTTGAATTCAATATCAAACGTGATTGGTCCTTTAACTTGATACGGCTTGAATTCGTTGATTCGCCTGACTGCAGCTTCAGCCTTTTCTTCAATGATTTTACGGGCTCGTGTCGGTGGAATCAACTCGGCCGCGAACCGATCGATTCCATATTTGACGACAGCCCCTTCCACATCTGGCAAGGTTTCTTTAACCTCCGCGACATACGCGTCGTCACCAGAAATCATAATCGTTGGTACCTTGAAATCACCCGCTACTGCAGCATTCATTTCCGTTTCACCAACCACTTTTCCGTTGATCCTCATCTCACCTACACAAATGCCTGCGAGTGTATGGCTGATCGTCGTCCGTTCAGAACCCGCTTCTCTGCCGTGATGTCCGATGAACATGATGCCATCAAACGTTTCATCCAGTCCTTGAAGCTGGCACATCACACGATTGTTACCGGAAACGAGCCGTGCTCTTTCATCTAAGTCTTCTATAAAAATGTTGGACATGTTTCCATGACCGTCTGCGACAACAACTTCTGTCGCACCACCTTTAAACGCTCCTTCAATCGCCGCATTCACTTCTTGAGTCATCAACTTGCGAAAGCGTTGATATTCGTCATTCTTTTTAAGCTGTACATTGGTTGCCACTCCGGAAATTCCTTCGATATCGGCTGAAATGAAAATCTTCATCGGTTTTTCTCCCTTTTTTTAAAATAGTAGGCTTGTCCTAAGAATAACAAGATAGAAAGCCCCCTTGGTGAGGGCTAAATTTTTTACAATAGCAAGTAAGCAATTGGTGTAACGATAATCAGGGTCAGAATTGTGCGTTCGAGCCAGATGACGAGCATTTTCGGTATGCTGATCGGGATTTCAGTCGATAAAATACATGGGATCAGTGCCGAGAAGAACATGATCGCCGATACTGACAAAACGCCAATGACGAATCGGGTAATTAATGGTGTATCAACTACTAACAACGCTGGCAAGAACATTTCTGCGATTTCGATTGCTGCAGCTTTTGCCGCAAGTAACGGCTCAGGAATTTGCAACAGCGCTGTGAATGGGTAAAAGATGTAGCCAAGAATATCGAACACCGGTGTGAATTCAGCAAGAATCAGACCGAGCAGTCCGACCGACATGATTGATGGCAGGATCGCCATCGTCATCACAAAGCCATCCTTCAGATTATCCCAAACATTTTTACCGAATGAAGGGGAGTTCTTAGCGGCATCCATCGCTTGAGTCCATGCACTTTTCACCCTGTTTCCTTTTGGTGTCGTTTCGGGAGTGCCTTCCCCACCACGATAATAGTCCTCGCTCATGCTTTTTAACGGATAAATTCGAACGGTAATCGCAGTGACCAGGAACGTTACGATCAACGTAACCCAGAAGTACGTGTTCCAGATGCCCATTAATCCAAGCGTTTTCGCGACGACGATCATGAATGTCGCTGAAACGGTCGAGAATCCAGTTGCTATGATCGCAGCTTCCTTCACAGTATATTTTCCTTCTTTAAAAACACGATTGGTGATCAACAAGCCAATCGAATAGCTTCCGACAAATGAAGCAACTGCGTCAATTGCAGAACGTCCAGGCGTCTTCCAAATTGGACGCATCACTGGCTGCACTAATACGCCGATAAACTCTAACAGTCCATAACCGACGAGCAATGCTAAAAATACCGACCCGATCGGCACAAGCAATCCGACTGGAATGACGAGTTTTTCAAAAAGGAACGGCCCCATACCAGGCTCTAGCATCCATGCAGGTCCGAGCTTGAACATGATCAGAATCGCCGCCAGTAAGCCTAATACTTTTAAAAAGGAAAATACGAGTGTTACGTTGTCCTTTTTCCATGTTTTCGTGTAAAACGGATAGGCAGCACCGAGCAAGACGACGAGCAATGCATAATACGGGACGAGACCTGGTAAATTCGTCAGGAACCAAGTGACTAGATGATCAAGCGGAATCGATGATTTTTCGTTAACGGTAATCGGGATAAAAAACATAAAAATGCCGATTGCACTGAATAAAACAAACTTGCTAACCGCTGAACCTCGTGATTCTGTTGGTACATTTGTGTTTAACCCTGTGTTCGATTGTGACACCTGAAATCCTCCTTTGTCTTAATATTCTGTTATTTTATTCCATATGAATTTTCTCTCCCCTATCAATCTATTCTCCTTGTCTAGAAGTAAGTCCTTCCACCAAAATTTTGTGTCTACAATCGCCGGTTTTGATGTATACTGTAAAACAATTATCTAACGTTGAGGTGTGGTTATATGGAATCTGAACAAATTTACGGGAATCTGCCAGTTTTGGAAACAGAGCGTCTAATCCTACGGAAGGTTACAACCGAAGACCTCGAAGATATGTATGCATATGGGTCGAACGATAAAGTTTCTCGGTATGTCACGTGGAATACGCACCGCTCGCTTTCCGACACGAAAGAATTTCTCGATTTTGTTCTCCAAGGTTATGAAGATCGTAAATTAGCGGTGTGGGGTATCGAGTATAAGGAGAATGGTAGATTGATTGGCACGATCGATTTCGTATCATGGAATCCGAAGCAACAGCATGCTGAAATCGGCTACGTCCTATCTCAGGATTATTGGGGCAAGGGCATCATGACGGAAGCTGCTAAAGAAATCATCAAATTTGGTTTCGAGAAAATGGAGCTGACTCGCATTCAAGCTCGATGCTTTCTTGAAAACATCGGTTCAGAGCGAGTCATGGAAAAGGTCGGCATGTCTTTTGAAGGAATCATCCGGAAAGGCATGCGTCTGAACGATGAACACCAGGACCTGAAGCTGTATTCGATTTTAAAAGAGGAGTATCTTGACTGATAATTTTAGCGGAAATTCCAGTGGCCGCAACGTATTTCCTACCTCAAGTTACAATTCACGAGATGTTTCTGCAATGTCCGACAGCACAAATCAGACATAATCCGGGTGGATGCGTACTATAGTCCACTTGCAATTTTCGCGGCATCCTTTTAGGTAAAAAACATTGCTGGACGGCAGTTTCGACCTGAAATACGAGCTAAACGTTTGTTTAACTATATAAGTTGAAAGATGCTAGAGGATCCTCCCCTAGCATCTCTTGTCATGCAAGACTCTATATTTTACTTTTTCACGACTGGAATTAAAATTGAAAACTCTGGGCTCTCGTCATATGGATCCTGTTTCATCGGATATTTTTCAAAGTGGGTCAAATCATCGACATTGTTATGTTCATACCCTTGGTTTGCGATCCATGCATAAATGTTATTGTACGACTGGTCGATACTTTGTCCTTTATAGTGTTCGCATTGCGCATACATCAAATCGGGAACGGTAATGCTCACCATACCTTCAGGAACCTCGGCAACCGATTCTACTTTAACGACCGCATAGTGTGTGAAACCAGTACCATCCGGTGATGCGTGATACGATAAGCCCTGTAACGTGTCGGGATCGACGACATGCTGGATTTCCTTTAAACGACGATGCATTTCCTCGTGTACTTTCCGTATGTGGCCGGCTGCTGCTTCAGCAAACGTACCCTCCCATTTCAAACCAACCGCTTGAAAGCCCTTTTCAGATACAATTACAGTTTTGTTCTGCTGTTCAATAGACAAGTTTCCATTTCCCCTTTCAACGTATTCTACCCTATTTTATAATAAAACTATGACAATAACTGTCAGATTTTAAAAAAAGAGGCAGGTTAATAACATGCCAAAAACCCAGCGGATGATTGAATTAATGATGCGAGTCTATGAAAAACAACATTTTACCGTTGAAGAACTGGCTACAGAGTTCGAGGTTTCCTACCGGACGATGCTCAGATATTTACAGGAATTGAGTGGGCTCGGAGTCCCGCTCTATTCGGAAGTGGGGAAAAACGGCGGTTACAGCATTCTGAATTCGAAAACAAAGCAGTCTTTCCTGCGCGATCCGTCAAAAACGATTAATAGAGTCGTCAAACCGATTGTACGAATAGTTGGTGTTGAGGTGAAGGCACCGTTCACTGCTTTTTATATGACAAAAGCAATCAGACCGAGGTTATGGCAGGAGTTACAGGCTCGAAAAAATGAAATCGGATATCAGGCCAAAAAGGATATGTTTATAGGTATAACGCTACGTCAAAACCGAACATATCACTATATCGCAGGAATAGAAGTCACGAACATCAGGCACGTGCCTGATGGCATGGTCAGCATGACCATCCCGACCAGGGAATATTCTGTTTATAACCACTCTGGCTTCAATGAACGTGAAGAAACTGATCAAACGTACTTTTTCGTATTGGAAAAAATGAAAAAACAAGGCCTAAGCCATGATCCGGATGCCTATAGCTTAGAGATTTTTAACCCGGTTGAAGAAAATGAAGCGACGATTTATGTTCCATTAAAGGAATCATAAATGCCACATTCAATAAAGTAAGGGACCGGCTAAATACCAGTCCCCCCTAGAATCTTTATTTGTCTTCTCTCACCATTTTCATTAGACCAGGAATTTGGTGCGGCGCTTGGGATTCTTCTGCAAATTCTTCATAGAGGATATCCCACCATCCATACTGCTCGAAGTAGACGAGGTCGAAGAGCATGATACCGTGTGTCTTGTCCATTACGGCTCTCAGCCCTTTTCGGAATTGTTCAGGATCACCTTTATATTGAGCCAGGTAAAGGCTTCCGTAAACGAAGGTAGCTTCGTTTACAACATCCATTGCAATGTCCGCCGACCCTTCGACGCTGTACCAATCAGGGTTGCCAACAGCGACAGCTTCTTCACGTGTTACCTGTGAAAAATAGTTACCCGTCATCAAGAAATCCAGTACTTCTGCATAACCTGTTTTTCCGTAATCAGGGCTTGCCCACTCGTAATCTGGTTGATAGGTTTTACTTGCCCAGTTCACGCCCTCACTATAATAGAGCGGGTACCATGCTCCGACATACGTACTGAAGAACAGGGATGGGTCTTTTCCATGGACCAGATTTTCTGCCTTTTTGAAGAAATCCTGGATGTTTCCTGCTCTCCATTCAATCCACTTCTGATAGTATTGCCCTGGAACGACTTCTTTTCCTTCAGCTGTAAATTCAACAGTGAAGATATCCTCAGGCCAATTCGTTACACGCTCACCGATATAAGCTTCGAATTTCTCTCGGCTCAAATCACTGAAATCTGCATAGACGTTTGAATATCGGGCACGATCGAGAACAATACCGTCCACGTCATAATTACTGATGATTTCATTGATGATGCTGAGCTCATAGGTTTGGACGTCATCACGAATTGCATTGACGAATGTGGAGAAAGTAGAATATTCCGAAGCTGGAATAAGCTCTGTTTTCGTAGCGGAATAATCAAATTGATCACCTACATGGACGTTTTCCAGAATCCATGTTCTTGCTTCGCCATGACCCGACAGGACGACACCGTTTTCAGGTACCTCTACAGCTGGGGCACCGTAAATACGATCCACAACTTTAGTTACAATTCCATCAACCACCTGTACCTCTGCTCCCCATTGATTGGACGGAGAAACCTCATATTTTTCAGGTGTGTACATGACAAGCTGGTTTGATCCTCTTGTCGTATTCACACCGGTGATATCGAAGGTCGAGCCGTTTTCAGACTTCGCTATTCGCGATGCTTGGTAGAATGTCGTTTGCCATTCAGGGTGTTCAAAGGCTGGTCCATCTTTATAATCGTTATTTCCTTCTGAAAAAACGTTTACATTCGCATGAACCTGAATCCCGTATTTATGTGCTTCTTCAATGACTTCTGCAAGTAAATCGTATCCCTTGGGAAAGCCATCGTATTTAGGAATCTGAGATGTACTCATGTGAGGAGCGATTTCACTTTGATAACCTACAAATCCGGTATAGTTTTTAACATCTAAGACTATCGTATCGATATTCGCTTTTGCAGTTTTCGCTACAATTGTGTCCACCTTCTCGGGTGTATTGAGGTTTTGAATATTTGCCGATAGGTCATACCATAAAATCCTTGCTTTTTTACTTTCATCCTTCACGAGGTTTTGAAGAACATGATGTCTTGATTCGTCATTTCCTGTTGCAAATGCGGGTACAGCCAAACTCATTAGCAAAACAAGTGACAATAGTACACCAAATGCTTTTTTCATCAAATCCCTCCGTATTAGATCATTTTCTAGGTAAAATGCAGCAAATTCGTGTTGATAACCACCTCCTTTAATGCTTACTTTTCAATCGCACCGTGATCATACACCAGTTACAGCACTCCGACTCCGTCAGGCCAGTGCAGCTCCACTCCCTGTTGCATCAATAAATCCTGTAACTCTTTAACTCTATATTTCTCTTGATGGACCTCTTTTGGAGTCAGTGATTGATTGATACAAAAAGCAGCCAAATAACCAGCGGCTTCTCCTATGTTCCATTCAACCGGGTGGACGCGGAAACATCCATTCGTAATGTGGGTCGAGCCGATGTTTTTACAAGAAGCAATCAGATTTTTAATCCGAATGGGTATAAGGCTGCCGAGCGGCATTTCAAATGGATAGCTTGGGGTATAGAAAAATTGGTGGGTTTCAGTCGTCGGATGCAGATCGATCCTGTATGCGCCTATCCCGACTGAGTCCTCCCAATGCTTGATACCTTTCCGAAAATCAGCATTGATATGCTGTTCCTTCACCGTTGTCAACGCTTTGATCCGACGCGATTCCCGTATGTATGGATATTTCGCTAATCCATCCTCTGTATCTACGACATCTCCACGCATCCGTACTCCTGGATATCCCTTGCCCCCATCTGGTCTTGGCGCTTCTGTTTGCAGCCAATAGACTAGTGATAAAGTCAGTTGACGTGCCCCTTCCAGATGCTTCTTCCTTTCATGCTCCGGTACGTCTATGACCGGCCCTAGCCAGTAATCATTTTGCGGCCAATTCATTAGCGTGATATCACCCTTGTAAAAATCACGTTTAAACAAGCTCGGATCGATGATACGCCGATAATCCCACAACGAAATCCCTTCTCCTGGGAACATGGCAAACCTCTTGGACTCACCTGTTTCGGCATCCGGCCCGAACCAGCTCAGCTGCATATGATTAAGGAACTTCGCCTTGTAGTTCCGCCAAAATTCATATTGTTCCGGCTTATCAATCGTGAAGTTCCCGCCTTCAATATAATCAACAGCAGCGACATGCGTAATCGGCTGCATATCCAATGGTAAACAACCCTCTTCCCTTGCATGGGGTTCCCCTGTAGTGGATTTTGCTTCAGCACCTGTGACATATTCTGCATTTACTAGCGGCAAGAGATCACCACATTCTGTGGCATCTAAAAAATAGATTCCAGATAATCTCGTCTGATTGCCGCTTGTCCGTTCCTCTACGATTACACTCTCGATACGATCCCCCTCTGCCAAATTGGCTTCGACCGGCTTTGCTTCTATCAACAGCTCAATTCGTCCATTACTAATAAAGGGAACTAACATATCGTTCAATACGTTTAATGCTACCTTCGGCTCGTGAGCAATCCGGCTTACCCATCCGTTTCCAGGGTTCAATTGTTCGATGTTCTTGGCTGATTCTGTCATCGGATAATTTTTACGATAATTGTCCCGTACCCGATTGCGGAATTCACGATAGGTCGATGTACAGCCGAATTCCTCGATCCATTTATGTTCATCAGGCGGAACGGCTTGACTCGTAAGCTGGCCGCCGATCCAATCGGATTCTTCTACCAGGATGACTTCTCTTCCCATCTTGGCGGCAGATAATGCCGCAACGGTTCCACCGATACTGCCTCCGATGATTACAATCTCTTTATGTATGGTCCTCACTGTTCTGCCTCCTATTGAATAAGGGGCAAAGGTATGATCCAGCCCTACTCGCCCTCATTCTTGTCTCTATTCTTAATCCTTCGCAAACTAACAGATGTTTCTCTGTAAACGGACTTTAAGACCTATTTCAAACGTACGGTTCCAAGGGAGAAAGGTCGTACCTAGGTCAACCTCGTAATCTCGCAGCAGCTTTTGGACACCCTCCGTTTGGATCAAATTATCGTAGTTTTCAAGGAATCGATTTTCAACCACTTTTACTAGATCATTGACCTTTGACTCGGGGCCTGCCATTTCGTTCCGGACTTGCTGGCGAACGATTGTCTGATACAGATAATCATCGAAAAGCCGAAGCAGAATTTGTTCTTTCAACTTTTCATCAGATCGATCGAAACCCGATTTATGATGCACATAATGCATTGCTGCTTGAGCTACAACCGTACCTATCGTGTTTCCGGCAGTATTCCACGCCCCGAATCCGACAAGGTGGCTCAAGACATCCGGTTCACCCAGAAGACGTGACATCATGACTGGATCCGCGCCATTCGCATAGGCGAGGTCAGCAACAGCTACCTTATAACCTTGCTTCTGATAGTAGACGAGTCTCCTGATCCACTCTCCGACATCACGGCCATTCGTATTTACGTACTGCAGGTTTTTCTGAAGCGCCAAATCACCCTGTTGCTGTCCAGGGACATTGACTCCGAGGAGCAGGTCTGCGTCATTCACGGTTTCGACGGTATGACCACCAACAACATGAATTTGTCCTTTCACCGATTCCACAATCGGGCGATCTTCATACATCGCAGGCTTCAGCTTGCCTGTTTCTCCAGAGTAAAACGGATAGAATGTCGGTGCTTTTATAAATTCAGCTTCAAGAATCGCCCGAGCCGTCAATGTAGTCGCTACCTCATCTGCTCCAGGATAAATGAATACGTTATTGAACAGATTCCGTTTCTCGACATCTGCTGAAAGCTGTTCCTGCTCACGGATATTCAATCCGTATTCCGACGTGTCATCCTGTGGAAATACCAATATATCGATCAGCTTCTCCTCAACTTTTTCCAGCAGCTTTTTACTGATAGAAAAATTGCGTTCACGGGTTTGCAGGTAATCGTCCAAGATTTCACTTGGGATCCGACCATATAAATCATCGATCATTCGCTTCGATTCCTCTGAGGCTGTCCTTTGGAAGCAGTGCGTGTGGTAGGAGTATTGCCATATCTCCTCCCCATAACGATCCCAATAGTCTTTCTCTTCCTCATTCACGTAATTGTTGGATATTCGCATAGTTGCACTGAAGGCAAACAGCTTTTTTTCAGGATAGCGGCGTTTCAGCTGTAATACCTGTTCGATCCTGGACCATATCGTGGAGAATTCATCCTCGATGACTCTTGACGGAACGAGTCCGCCATATCCGATCATGTCCAGTGAAAGGATAAAGCCATCCACTTCACTTGCTACACGATCCAGCCATACCAGGAATTCACTTTGATCACCTGGCATTTTCAAAAAACCTAACTGGCCTCGGTCTGGTACAAGAACGTCCCAACCAGCAATCGCCGCAATTTGACCTGGGAGATCACGTGTGACCGGACGGGCATCTACAGGTATAAGGGCAAGCTTTCGGTTCATATCAGTCCCCACTTTCTATGGTGCTGACAGATTTCCGTCCAAGTTTGAAAAACGATGTGATAGGCCCATGTATTCCCGCTCATCCTTTGACGGCTCCTTTTGTTGCACCAGCTATGAAATACCGCTGTAAAATGATGAACACCGTTATGATTGGAATAATGCTTAATATCGCTCCAGCAGCAATCAAGCGCCAGTTGGCAGAAAACAGTCCCGTCAATGTCTGAAGCCCGAGCGGCAGGGTATACATCGATTGATCATCTAAAATGATGAGAGGCCACAAGAAGTCTCCCCATGCCATTACGAATGTAAAGATCGCCAGGGTTACCATAGAAGGCTTCACCAGCGGCATCAGAATACGCCAAAAGATTTGGAAGCTGTTCGCTCCATCCATTTTTGCCGATTCATCCAGCTCATATGGAATCGATAAGAATGACTGACGCATCAAAAAGACACCAAAGGCTGTTGTTGCATGGGGCAAAATCAATCCTGCGTAGGTATTTTTCAAGCCTAAATCAAGAGACAGGATATAGACCGGAATCATCAAAAGCTGGAACGGAATCATCATCGTAGATAAAATCAAAATGAACATTACGTTTTTCCCTCTGAATTTCATCCGTGCCAATGGATAAGCCGCCATCGAACAGAAAATGATGTTCAATAACACGGTAAATACCGCAACAACCGTACTGTTCCATAAATATTTCCAGAACGGGAACGCCTCCATCGCTGCAGGGAAGTTGGCGAATGTCAGGTCCTCTGGTATGAATTTTGGCGGATACGCAAAAATGTTTTCACTCCCAGACTTCAATGCCGTGGCTAGCAGCCAAACAAACGGACCGACCATCAATACCGAAATAAAGAGCAACAATGCATAGTTCAACACAGTCTTGGTTCTATTCTTGTTTTTCATTATCCGTTCGGTTTCCGGGACGGACTTGATGTAGGTATTCGGTTTGACGTCAGGTTTCGGTTTGTGCGCATTCATGTCTACCCCTCCTAAGCAACCGACTGTTCTCGTTTTCTAGTCAGAGTGATATTGATGATGGATACGATCAACGTAAGGATGAACAACACGACTCCGGCGGCACTTGCATAGCCCATGTTCAGCTTGTCGAACGCCTCTTCATAAATGAAGAAAACGAGTGTTTTGGAGCTGTTCAATGGCCCCCCGCCTGTCATGATGTAGATTTCTTCAAATACTTTCATCGCCGCAATCGAGGACATCACCGATACGATCACAATGGATGGCATCAACATCGGAATCGTTATCCGGGTAGTCTGTTGCCACCAATTTGCACCGTCGATCTTTGCTGCTTCATACAGGTTATACGGAATGGACTGTAATCCGGCTAAATAAATCACCATATAATACCCTAGGCCTTTCCATACTGTAACCGCCATCACCGCAAACAACGCAGTATTGGTTGAAGTCAACCAGTGGACGGGTTCATCAGTGACTCCAGTAAGATCAAGGATATAGTTCATGACCCCTTGTTCCGCATATACCCATTCCCAAGCGATTCCTGCGACCACCATCGACGTAACAACCGGAATGTAATACGCCGAACGAAAGAAACCGATCCCTTTGATTTTCTGATTCACTAATATGGCTAAAAATATCGGTAAAATGACAAGTGCAGGAACGACACAAATCAAATAGATGAAGGTTTGCTTCAACGTTTTCCAAAACAATTCATCTTGAAAAAGCTTCTTATAGTTGTCCGTCCCGACAAAATTCGGATCAGGGACAATCATGTTATAGTCTGTAAAACTGAGCCAAATCGCTTGAAGCATCGGATAAAAGATGAAAGCTCCGAGAATCGTACAACCTGGCAGCAGGAATAAAAATGGTGTCCATGGCTTCTGTTTCATCATGTCCCCTCCTTGCTCAAGGAACCTAGTGCCAGCTTTACTGCCCCATAGATTCCAGCTTCATTACCTAACATCGCAGGCTTTACTTGGATCGGTACTCGGCGATCCTGCAGCTTTTTTTCAAATAAATCCCAAAAGAAATCCTTTGACTCAACGACTCCTCCACCAACAATTACGATATCAGGATCGATACCATTTGAAATTGTCGTTAGGAATGTAACCAAATCATCGAAATAACGATTGATGACATGTTTCGCAGCTTGATTCCCCATGTTGAATTGTTCAAATACGTGCTTTCCATCTGTAACAGTATCCAACCCATTATCATGTGCCATCCGGACAAGAGCGGATCCGGAAAGGTACTGCTCGATACATCCTTGCTGTCCGCAGTTGCATGGTAGGCCATCCGGGACAAAGATGGAATGCCCCCATTCCCCGCCTTGCCAGTTACGGCCATGGACGAGCTTGCCATTCATGACATTCGCACCGCCCACTCCTGTCCCCAGCGTCAACATGACAGCAGATTGATAGGTTCCGCTAATCCCTTTCCACAGTTCTCCTACCAGTGCGGTGTTTGCATCATTATCGACCACTACAGGTAAATCGTACCGCGTGCTTAGAAGGTCCTTAAGCTTCATACCTCCCCAGCCTGGGAGATTATCGGTTGCATAAACCACCTCTCCAGACGCTGCATTCACCCGGCCTGCGGTTCCGATTCCGATCGAGACTACTGGTACATCATCCATCAGTTGATCGATGACTTTGAATAGGGATGCTATGATTCCATCTCTGCCGTTATTTACATCCGTCGGAGCATAGGATTGAGCGATCTTCTCTCCATTGCTGGTGAAAACCGCACCTTTGATCGTCGTTCCTCCAATGTCAACTCCCAAGATATTCATCCGCATCACCTGCTCAGTAAATCTTGTTGATCACGGCACGAGCTGTCCGTTCCTTGAACTCAAGGGATTTCTTCTTATTCCTGATTGCGATTCCTGTACAGAGAAGATCTATCACAAAAAGCTGGGAAATCTTCGCTGCCAGCGATCCCCCTTCAAGAGGAGACTCTTTACCACCGCTCAATAGAACGAGGTTCGCGACCTTCGTGATCGGAGAACGAGCATGATGTGTAATTGCGATTACGGTTGCTCCGCTATCTTCTGCAATTTTCAATGAATCGATCGTATCCTTCGTACTACCGGATACACTGATACCTACGACCACATCTCCTTCCCCCAAGGTTGCAGCAGTCATTGCCTGGATATGGGAATCGATCACCGCATGTGTCCGTTTCCCTATTCTCAACAACCGGTTTTCCGCATCCAATGCTGTCAATCCGGAGGTCCCTACACCGAAGAAGTGTATCGAGTTCGCCTCGTCCAATAATATAAGCGCGTCCTCTAAAACCTCTTCATTAGTGATCGCTGCCGTCTCTTGAATTACATTGACTGTATTACGGGCAATCGCTTGCAATATCCCTCCTGCTTCATCAGGATCCTCACCTGGCGTACCGGTTCCATTTGCAAGGTCTTTTGCGATGGCCAATTTGAATTCCTGATATCCTTTGAACCCAACCTTCCGACAAAATCGCAGCACCGTCGTATCCCCAACATCTGCCGCATCGGCAAGGTCTGTCACGGAAAAATACATCACCTTTTCCATCTCTTCCAATACAATCTCAGCAACTTTCTGTTCTGATTTTGTAAGGGATGGAAAGTAACTGTTAATCAACCCTTTTAATCTTCCCTTTATAGTTAACTGGCTGTTCGCCATTTTGATCATCCTTTTTCAAATAATTTACATATCGTTTCGTGATTTCTTGGGGTCTCGTTATCGCAGAACCGACAACAACAGCATATGCTCCTAAGCCTAAGGCATATTTCGCTTGTTCGGGTGAGTGAATCTTCCCTTCCGCAATCACAGGGATTCGTAGACGTGTCGCTAATCGTTCGATCAGTTCGAAGTCAGGTCCATCATTCTGTCGTGAATAGGGGGTATAACCTGAGAGTGTTGTGGAAACACAATCAAAACCCATTTGTTCGGCAAGAACTCCCTCCTCGAACGTCGATATATCAGCCATCACAATTTGACCTTTTGCTTTCAAATAGTGAAGTAGTTCTTTCAAACTTACACCATCCGGGCGATGCCTGGTCGTTCCATCAAGAGCTACCATATTGACACCGGTATCAATCAATAAATCGACTTCGGTTTTTGAAGGTGTAATATACACGTTACTGTCAGGGTAGACCTTTTTGATCAATCCGATGATGGGAATCCTGGTCACCTTCTGTATTTCCTCGATATCTGAACCACCGTTCGCTCTGATAGCAGATGCCCCACCAATCTCTGCTGCTAGTGCCATCTTAGCCATAGTTTCTGCTCCGTGTAACGGTTCATCCTCCAGAGCCTGACATGATACGATCAATGCTCCTTCTAATTTTCTGAATAAATCTGTCTTGTTCATTTCTCCACCACCGTATCCACTCGATGATTGTAAAAAAGAAGAAGGGGAAACGGTTCCCCATCTTCTCTTCTCTTTAGTTGCTCAGTACTTCGTTCCACTTCTGTTCCGCTTGTTCCAATGCCTCGTCTACAGACATTTCATCCAGCATCGCTGCTTGTAAGGCTTCGAAAATCGATGTTTTCAGTTCCTCATAGTTCTTCATGGGTGGGATCAATACTTCACTATCCTTCAGCTGCTTTGCAGAAACGATTCGTGCCTTATCGATCGGTGTTGGGTTTTCTGGAAGTTCACTGAAGAATGGATCATCCATGGCCGATTCGATAGATGGTAGAATCGGTACGATTTTATCGAATTCAACTTGATTTTCCGCATTGGTCATGAATAGTGAAAACTTAACCGCTTCTTCTTGATGTTCCGATTGCTTCGGTACGACAAGATTCATTGCTGCTACATTCTTTTTACCGGTTTCACCTGTCAGCTGAGTAGAACTGCGAGTCACTTCCAAAATATCCGGTGCATTTTCTTTGATTTTATCCAGGAATTGAGGACCAGAGGCTAAAATAGCAAGCTGTCCAGCTTGATACATATCAATCGCTTTTCCGTGACCTTCTGTAAGTACTTCACGTGGAATCAATTCATTTTGATATAGATCGACGAAAAGCTGGAATGCTTCCTTCCCTTCTGGTGAATTGAAAGCCGCCTTCGTCATATCTTCATTGGTCAAGTCTGCTCCCATCATGACCATCGTCTCTAGCAGATGGCTTCCATCAAGCGCAGGGAAGAATGCGTATTTACCTGTTTCTTCTTTTATCGTTTTCGCGACTTCATACACTTCGTTGAACGTTTTTGGCGGGTTATCCGGATCAAGTCCAGCGTCTTCAAACATTTTTGTATTGTACATTGTTACCTGTGTCGACAAGTACCACGGGATACCGAATGTTTCCCCATCGAAGGTGTTAGACTTCCAAACACCTTCAAAATACTTATCTCGAGCGTCCGCTGGAACCGCTTCGTTCATATTGACCAGTGCATCGAGCTCTGCTAATTTCGATGCGAATTGCGGGTTCAGGTTCGCAACATCTGGAGCGGTTTTCGATGCAACAGCGGCAAGAATTTTCTTCTCCATGTCTGCCCAAGGCACGTCAACCCATTTCACCTTGATGTTCGGATTTTCTTTTTCAAAGTCATCAATTACACCATTGATATATTCATCAAACGTCGGTGATAACTGCATGGTCCAGAATTCGATTTCTACCTTCTCGTTCTTATCCGAGTCCTTGTCCTTCGAGACCTCATCTGAATTCGAGCATGCCACTGCAAACAATAAGCTCATGATCATCAGTATTGAGAAAAATTTTTTCATGACGATCCCCCTCTGGATTTTTTAATGAGTTATATGCAAACTTACTTTGTCAGAAAGTAAGTGATTGCCTTTTGCAAATTCTGGCGCCAAAATTCCCAGGAATGCTCTTCGTCCTTTTCGACGTACTCAACCTGGACTTGTAAGTGTAGTAGGCGTTTGTTCAGCTTCCGGTTTTCCGTCAGGATCCGGAGTTTCTGACCAGTCAACGGTGATACGAAATCATCTTCCTTAAGACCGACCAATTGATAGACCTTCCAATGCATGACCTGTTCTGGAAGTGATTCACCTAATAGTTTCACTGGTTCATAGGCTGTCGATTGTAACAAGAGATGTGTGAATCGTTCTGGTTGTTCGGCGGCGATACTGACGTTAACGAGTGCTGCAAGTGAATCACCAAGCACTCCGACTTTATGTAGTCCCTTAGTGGACGGTATGTGTGCTGGATAAAACTCCTCATGGAAAAAGGCGACAAACCTTTTATGATCTGCTTGGTTCGGATGATAGTAATGGTACCGAGCCCATGAATCACCTGGGTGGATCATATATGCATCAAGCTGTCCTTTGAAATTGGTCTCCTTCACAACCGTCTGTAAGCTCTGTTCAAAGGATCCAAGCTCCAAATAATCCACTCCATCCTGGACAAACAGGACAACTCGTTCACCAGTTTCACAGCTTTGGTATCCCAAATGGTGAAAGGTGATCTTCTGTTGCAGAATCCGGCTCGAGAAAGCGTTTTCAGTTTTTGTGAAAATAAGTACCACCTCGTCATTTGTGGTTACTATTAATCTATCACAAAATTTCAGAAAAATGAATATATTTTTCAAAAAAATCATTTTGAGTGGAGAAACCCTCCTAAAACGAACCAAATTTATAGTTACAAATTACAACTGTTGTAAATTACCACGGAAAGCTTAGGATTACTTTTAAAAAGTCTTAAAAGCTATGCGATCCAAGGTTTATTAATCGAAATTGAACTTTAAGAATAATATCGAAAGAAAATCTCCTTTACGCCACCTTCCCTTAAAATCTTTAAAGTGGTGTTTTAATCCATCACGATTCCCTAATAGAAATTCGACTTTCTTCGGGCGGATGCAGACTATTATACTCTTACAAATTTCGACTAAGGAAAGAACATCTTTTAACGGAAAAATAAGAACACCTCCAAACCATTTTCAAATGATTTGAAGGTGTTCAATTGTAAATCCCACCTATTAACTTCCTATTCACCTACAAACTTCGGCTCCCGCTTATCAAAAAATGCTTCTGTTCCCTCTACTTTATCTTTTGTTCCAAACAATACTGCTTGGAGGGCTTTCTCTAACGCCAAGCCGGTTGAAAGATCAGCTGTCGCACTCTCATTTAGAGCAATCTTAGCTAATTTTAAAGCGACAGGAGGCTTACTGGCTAGTTCAGATGCCAGCGAATAAACCTTATCCATCAGGAATTCATGCTCTACAACTTCATTCACTAAACCGATCCGATAGGCCTCATCTGCACTTATGATTTTACCTGTTAGGATAAGCTCCTTTGCATGCTGTAACCCAACAATTTTCGTTAGTTGTTGGGTCCCCCCTCCAGCGGGCAGGATACCAAGATTGATTTCAGGCTGACCCATTTTCGCCCTACTGCTTGCAATTCTAAAGTCACAAGCAGTCATCAATTCGCACCCTCCCCCAAGTGCGTAGCCGTTTACAGCTGCGATGATCGGTTTATATGATTTGTAAAGTTCGAGCAATACATCCTGAACTGCCGATCCGTAGATATCAAGTGGTTTTCTATCCTTGATCCATTTTATATCTGCCCCAGCTGCGAATGATTTATCTCCTGCACCAGTCAAGACAATCACTCTTACCTCCCCATCATCATTTAAATGCCTGATGGCTGCTCTTAACTCTTCCCAGCTTTCTACATCTAATGAATTCCGTTGCTCAGGCCGGTTTATGGTTATCGTCCCGATATTGTTCTGGACATCAATTAACAGGTGTTTTCGTTCCATCTCTTAGAGCCTCGCTTTGAGTTGAGTAGTCATATACTCCTCTTCCGGTTTTCTTTCCTAATCGACCTGCCTTCACATACTTCACTAGTAATGGACTCGGACGAAAACGTTCACCTAATGTACTATGCAAATACTCAAGGTTGCTCAATCTCGTATCCAAGCCGACCATATCCCCTAATTTAAACGGTCCCATAGGATAATTAAGCCCTAGCTCTATCGCCCGATCGATTTCTTCCGGCGTTCCTACTCCTTCCATTAACATGTTAAAAGCTTCGTTCCCTACTAGACTGCTGATTCTGCTTGTAACAAATCCAGGGAATTCATTGACTATCACCGTTTCTTTTTTCATATTTACGGCGACCGTCTTTGTAATTTCACTCGTTTCATCGCTCGTTTCCAGTCCCCTTATTATTTCAACAAGCTTCATTTTTGGTACTGGATTGAAGAAGTGCATTGCAATCACTTTATCTGGACGTTTTGTAAAAGCACCAATTTCTGTAGGGCTCATTGTTGAGGTATTTGTTGCAAGTACAGTATCAGAGGGGCAGTGTTCGTCCAATGTTTCGAATACCGTTCTCTTAATTTCTATTTTTTCAGGGACGGCTTCAATCACAAAATCCGCTTTCGTTGCTTCAACTTCTAGTTTTGTCGAATATGAAATTCTAGATTTGGCAGCTTCGGCTTCGTTTTCACTAATTTTTGCTCTTTCCACACCTTTTTGAAAATATGAGGAAATGTCATCACTAGCTTCGGTTAGTTTTTCTTCCAAAATATCTTGCAATGTTACGTTATATCCACCAATTGCAGAAGCATAAGCAATACCTCTTCCCATTATCCCTGAACCTACTACTAATAAATTTCGTCTCATTTTATCACCCCTGGCTTATACCTTTAAAAGTATTTTTCCGATATGATCTCCTCTTTCCATAAGGGTGTGAGCTTCCCCCACTTCGTCCAAATTGAACACTTGATAAATAAAAGGCAGTAGATGCGGTCTGTTTCTTAAAAAACCAACTGCCTCGTGGAAATCAGATTGATTCCCCAGCCAAGATCCGGTAATCGTGAGTTGTTTTCCAAATATATACCGAAGATCGGTTTCAGCTTTTGTGCCGGTTGTGACTCCACAAAAGGCTAAGCGCCCACCTGTTTTTAACATCTTTAAGCTTTTCGACCACGTTTGCTTACCTACGTGATCCAAAACGACATCTACACCTTTATTTGAAGTCATATTACGGATTTCCTTAACTAATGAGTCTGACCTGACAACAATTTCACTAGCAAAACCGTATCGTTTTAGAAAATCGGCTTTCTCTTCAGAGCCAACAATACCGATCACCCTTGCTCCGATCCCATGTGCAATAGAAGTCGCAGCAAATCCAAGTCCTCCAGTTGCACCCCAAATGGCTAATGTATCGTTTGAAGTCAATTTCGCTTTGGTTACGAGTGCATTCCAGGCTGTAATATAAGATATCGGGACTGCCGCCCATTTTTCTAAGTTATCATTCGGGATTTGAACCACCTGTTTTGCCTTGACGGTTATGAATTCGGAATAGCCACCATCGATGTTATAGCCAACCACTTTAAATTCATGACATTGGGACTCCTGCCCGCTTAAACATGCTGTACAGTGGCCACATCCGACACCCGGGTAAAGCAATACCGCTTCACCGATATCAAGGTAACCAACAGCGGAACCTTTCTTAACGATTACACCTGCAATATCACTGCCTGGTACCCTGGGCAGTGTTAATTTGTCACCCGTTCCACCCTTTCTTAACCATAGATCTAAATGGTTAAGGGCACAGTATTTCACATTGATCCTAATTTCATCTTCCTTTAAAGGATGATTGTTTCCGGTGAATGAAACCTTTAACTGATCAACAGAACCGTGTTCGGCTAAAATTACAGACCTCACACCTTTACCTCCTTAGGACGACGATCTTCAAACCTTTTCAATTTTGCACGGTGTCCTCTGCCGGTATGCTTTTCGAGTGAATTGACCTGAACGACCTCTACATTGATCTTGACTCCTAATTTAGTATTCAATAATTGCTCGATGTTTTGTTGAAGGTAAGAGGAATCAAGGTTGTCAGAAGCTGGTTCAACTAATATGGTCATTTCATCACGATCCGGTTTCCCGTTGCCTTTTATCCGTTCGACGTAACAGAAGTATTCGCCATTCGTTTCCGTTTGGTCGGCAATAACCTTTCCACATGCTTCCGGCCATACGTTTACCCCACGCAATTTCACCATCGTATCGCTACGACCCTGGAAATACTTTATTTTCCGATGCCAGCTGCCACACTCGCATTGTTCAATTTCGTACATCGCAGAAATATCCTGTATGTTGTAACGGATTTGTTGAGTCCCCGTTTTATAAAGAGCTGTGACCACAATATTCCCTCTTTGCCCTGGAGGCACCGGCTTTCCTGTTTCAAAGTCGACGATTTCAACGATGAAAGCGTCTTCAAAAATGTGTAAGCCATGTTTGGCGGGGCATTCCGCTGCTACATACTGGACTTCGTGGAATGCATAAGAATCATAAACCGGCACACCGAACTTTTTCTCCACTGGAGCAGTATCACCGAACGCAAGCAGTGATTTGAAGTTAAAATCATTTTTCAAATCGTATCCCATCTTTTCGGCTGTGTCCCCAATGTGCAACAGGTAATCAGAAGTTGCGATGATGGAAGTTGTGCCAAACGTTTTAGCGAGCTCAATTTGTTTATTTGTTGGTGTTACGTTTCCAGTACTTGTCGTAATTGGAGTCACGCCTAACCAGTGCCACATTCCATGATCCATTATCCATGCTGCATTGTGAGTAGAATATGCCCAAGCATTGATTACCGCATCCCCTGGGCGAATTCCTTGTAAATAAAACGTTCTGGCACTAAGAATTGCGCCGACTTCTCTGTCCCATTGTGAGTAAATCGTTGGCCTCGGTGTCCCTGTAGTTCCACCACTCGTATAGAATCGTAACGGTGTGTGGGATCCATCTTCAAACGAGTACCTCTGGTAATCTCCGAATGGTGGTTTTCTTTCAATGCTGTCACGAATATCCTCGATCGTGTACATAGGGATTTTGTGCAGATCATCCAAGGACTTCACATCAGCAGGATCAAAATCGTATTTTTTCCATAAATTTTGATAAAAAGGGATTTGAGCTGCTTTTTCCAAAGTTTCTTTCAATCGTTTGAATTGTGTTGTTTCAATACGGTCACGTTCCCAAAGCCAAGCACCTTCCATAAACTCCTTTGGTGGCTCATATTCAGCAACCAATCGATCCCAATCTAATGACTTATAATAGTAAGGAATTTCAGTTCCCATTAACGCTCCCCCTTAGCAGTCTTATTCAACGAATACAGACTTAAACCGGAAGTACAGAAAGGCAAATGATCCAAATAAGACCTACAGCTAGAAGAATCGGCAAACAATAACCCATGAAATCTCGAACTTGTAATCTAGTACCTACTGCCAAAATTGGAAAGTACAACAATGCCCAAAACGGTTGAATCAGGTTCGTCCAGATATCGCCATAAGTGATTGCCATTACTGTTCTTTGTATATCAACATTTAATGCTTCCCCTGCAGGAATTAAAAATGGTGCAGTAGCCGTAAACTGAGAACCAGCAGATGGGACAAACATGTTGATGGCTCCAGACATTAAGAAGGTAAGGGTTGGGAAGGTTGCTTCAGTAGAAAAGCTGACGATCGCCTCTGTTAAAATAGTCGCTAGCCCCGTGCCAACCAGTATCGATGCAATTCCGCCATAAAGCGGAAACTGTAATCCGATTGATCCAGTGGCGACCAGGTTTTTCGAAAAAGATTTTGCATAGCTCATCGCATCTTTTTGGACGAGCAAGCCCATTACAAGAGCGATAAATGCAACCGAGTTAAGATTTAACCCGTCTAAACCATTTTTAGTAAAATAAACGAAGAGGTAACCCAAACCAATTAAGCCGAGGACTAATATGATCGGTCTATATGTGTTTATTTTTTCTGCAAATGACTTATGTCCAGTTGGCTGATCCGGTTCTTCTTCAGCTAATGGCTCAGCACTCGCAGCTATTTCTTCCTGAGGGTTGATTGCTAAATCGTGGTAAGTGACAATTTCTTTTTTATTTTTTGCGATAAAGTAAAATACGAGAGTGGTAATACCGACAACTAAAATACATGAGATGATATTCAGAGGAGAGAATGTCGTTTGTTCAAGTCCTATCAATCCGCCCATCAATTCGGTGAACTGACCTTCAGTAGCAACAAATAGAGGGATTGAGCCTGATATTCCTGTAAGTGAAATGGTGAATGATGAATATGCGATTGCTGAAATGAGCCGATAATCGACACCCTTGATCTGCTGTCCAAGTGATCTAGCAAAGATTGCGGTCACAACCGGCCCGATATACCAGCCGATAAAAGATGTAACTGCCCCTAAAATTCCTGTCCATAAATACGCAGCCATCGGTGTTTTAACTACATTCGCCAATTTACGAATGTACTTTTGTACAACAGGAGTATCAACTAATACTAATGCAGCTGCATACGTAAACATCAACTGGAATGCAAACGTGAATAACCATGGAATACCTTCAAACCAATAATCCAATACACCGACAATCGAACTATCTGTAAAGACAACCCCTAATACCATTGCTAACACTGTTAAAATCAATGCAAAAATCAACGCGTCAGGAAAATACCTGCTGTACCAATTAGCAACAGCCTCTGAACGAGAAAGTTTCATAATCCCCCACACTTTCATTTTTTATTGTCAGGGGACTCAAAAGACAGGGATTAATCAGACTATTTATTACCCAAGTCTTTTTGAGTCACCCTTGTCAAAATAATTTACTTATTTATTGGTGCACCGCACACTCCACAGTGATTAAAGTACTCTGGGATATCCTTTGTCCCACATTGATCACACTCAAGCATTGGCGCTCCCCATAAATGTTCCGAAGATCCTCCTGATGCTGCGCGAGCTCGGATCTTTTCGTAATCCGGTTTTCTCTTTTCGCTGAAGGCTCTCATTGATTCGTAGGTCTCGTACGACCCGGTATGCACTGAAAGCCAATCACGTGCATGTTGGACAGTCATGTTGAAAGACAGGTTTCTCCAGAAGTTTGTCTGCTCTTTCGTGTACCTTACACATTCTGGTAGCTTGTTAAGCAACTTTTTTGCTAACCTATCAACTGCGTCATCAAGCTCATGGGCTGGAACAACCTCATTGACAAGCCCCCATTCCAACGCTTTATCCGGGGTGATTTCTTCATTTAACCAAAGAATTTCTCTTGCTCTACGGTCGCCGACAATCAATGGCAACCATTGAGTTGCACCGCCAGCCGCCACGCTTCCATGGGAATTTCCAACTTGTTTAATATAACCATGGTCCGCCATGACTGCGAGGTCACAGTTTATATTGAATTCATTGCCCCCACCTACAGTAATTCCATTTAGTCTAGCAATTGTCGGCTTCCCGATGTTCTTTAACTTTTCATGTGCTTCAATAAAAGCCCCCATCCATTTCCAATAGTTCCGTGGACGATCGAGAATTTCATTGTTTTGCTCCTTCATATCTGCACCCGTACAAAACGCCTTGTCCCCTGCACCGGTTAGAACAACTACCCCAATTTCATCATCCCAAGAAGCCAATTCAAATGCTCTTGTCATTTCTCTCAAGGTTTGAAAGTTGAGGCAATTGTAAACCTCTGGCCTATTAATTGTTACAGTAGCGACTCCATCCTTTTTCTCATAGATTACCTTTTCAAAGTCCGCATCCTCCGGTTGTGTTGGGCTTAGAAAGTGGTCATTTGTTGTGTAAACACTTGTCATAAATATAGAACCTCCTGATTTTTTATAGTCACTTTTATTTAATGCAAGTATCATGCCAATTTTATAAAAACCGCTAAATTAGTATTTTTTGATTATTTGGAATTATCCGTTTAATCGAAGTGTTCAATAAATAAAAAGAACTGTTCAAAAAGTGAACAGTTCCTTAAGCCATAAGGTCTTTTTCAAGTTCCTTTATCTTTTTCCATACTGTTGTTCGACTTACCCCCAAAAGCTGGGCTACTTCCTGTTTGTTTCCATCATATTTTTGATATAGATTTCTAATGATTTCCCCTTCCATATCTTTCATTGATCCGATACTGATTTCGATTTTGGAGGAAGTAGAAGGTCTTCTATAATAATGTTGATCATCAAACACGACATCCCGAATGTCATCTGGTATGAGAGGCTTCATGACAATTACTCTTTCCAATACATTTTCCAGTTCGCGAATGTTTCCGGGCCAATTATAGGTCATCATTTCAAATAATAAATGACTGTCTAGTGATTCAAATGGAATGTTGTTTTTTCCGAGGATATGCTTGATTAGCAGGAATAAATCTTCTTTTCTTTCCCTAAGGGGTGGTAGCTTAATTTGTAAAATGTTTAAACGATAGTACAAGTCTTCACGGAATTCGTTTTCTGCAACTAGATGTTTAAGCCGTTTGTTTGAAGCAGAGATGATTCTGACATTAACCGGGATAATCTTCTCCCCACCGATCCGCATTACTTCTTTCTCTTGAAGTACTCGAAGCAGTCTAGATTGCAAATCGAGGGATAACTCCCCGATTTCATCAAGAAAGAGTGTACCTTGGTGAGCCATTTCAAATAATCCAGGCTTTCCTCCTTTTTTCGCACCTGTAAAAGCGCCTTCCTCATACCCAAACAATTCACTTTCCAATAAATCTCTCGGTAGTGCTGCACAATTTACTGCAACGAAAGGTCCCTCTTTTCGTAAGCTTTCATTATGTATACTCTGGGCAAACAATTCCTTTCCAGTGCCGCTCTCTCCGTTAATGAAAATGCTGCTGCCTGAACGGCTGAACTGTTTGGCAATTGTAATCGTCTTCTGCATGACAGCGCTTTCATGAATGATATCATTGAAGGTATGTTTCGCGAAAAAACGTTTATTGTGCAACTTCCGTCGCAATTGTCCATCTAGCTGTACTAATTTATTCACCTCTTGAAAAGTAATTACAAAGCTTTCTTCACTTTCTGCAAGTTTAATTCGGTTGACAACTAACCTCTGGCTGCCTAAGGAAACAATCTTCTTTTCTACTGTTTCTCCATCGCCATACAATTTTTGAAGAAATGGATGGTGGATTTTTTCAAGTTTCCTCCCGATAACCTCACTTGCTTTCAGACCGATCAGTTTTTCAGCGATTTCATTGTATACAAATACTCTTCCTTCGAACCCAGTTGCAATCACACCGTCAAAAGCATAGGAAATAATTGCTTCAAGATGTGTTTGCCGTAATTTTTCTTTTTCATATAGGTAGTACGTCTCTACTGCCTGATTTAATGCGTCTAAAATCGATTCACGGGCGGAATCCACAATATAGGATTTGATCCCTTTTTTAAGTGCGGTATTTGCAAGGCACTCTGCAGTCCCGACGATTACGTTTGCAATTTTACTCTCAGCAACGTCCTTAATGTGATTGGTTATATCTTTTTCATCTTGATACTGACGAAGGATGATCTGAATCGAAAACAATTCCTCTAGCAATTTCAGGTCATAATTTTGGTGGTTTTCCTTAGAGTCTATAAAAACAATCTTGTTTCCTAGTTGTTGCGCCTGCTTAAATGTTTTCAATAGATCAAAGCCATTCACTTTTATTTTGACGACAGGAATGGATAGCTTTTCATCCAAAAAAGTGGCTGTGGCCCCACGAGCAACAATTACAGATACTCCATGTTTCTCTATTAGATTTTTCGCCTGGGCAAGACCTCTTTTCAAAGCACCTTGTCTAATAAATACAGGTATATTGGTCTGTTTAGAAACTTCTTCAGCAATTCTAGTAAACTCTATGGAAGGTGAGATAATTCCAATCTTCAACTTGAAATCCCCCTATTTATTATAATCAGCTGTATTACCGAACACTTCAAAAAATCTGGTGCCAGATCAAAAAATGGGAGTAACATTGAGGGTCTTATATGGATTGAATAGTGCCTATCTGTAGACTTTCAGCTTCGAGTTCTTTAGAAAATGAAACAATCACCTCCATAAGTAAAAACATCTCTTCAGAATATAAATTTTGATCAACTGTTTGACCATCAGGAACAACTCTATTACGGGAAGCTTCAGGAACCGAATTCATTATCTTCAACTTTAAATATCCGGACACCATAACAGTATCCAGATAAACGTTCACCTCCATGTCATTCGCCCCAACTCCAGCTATATGGCAATCATTGCTGGATTGAAATTTTACATTTTGCTCTATTAAATATTTTTGGCATTTTTTAATGATCACGTCATCAAAATTCATCCGAATCAGATTGGTCAAATATTGATTCTTCTCTCCTATTGTTGGAAATTCCAACTCTTCATACGATTCTTTATGAAAATGCATTTCTTCACACTGTTTAAAAAGTTGTTTAATAGAGGGGTAAAAGGAAGGTCTATATCGATCATTTAATGTTTGAAAAATAACTTCATAGACTTTTTCGTTTGGTGTTATCACAATTGAGGATTCAAAATGATGTTCTTTTATGAATTGGGCATAAGAAGATAGGATTATGGATTTCTTATATTCACTTCTGTTTCTAGTGCTGACAGTTGCATCCTTAGCTAAATTTTGGACTAATTCAGGTGTGATGTTGCTGTAGTAGGGGACGATGTTAAGTATTTTGCTGTCCACTAGATGGTTGAAATACCCATTTAACTGAACGCAATAAGAATCTGCTTCTGCTAATAATAATAAATCATTAACATCCTGCTGAATGAATGGTTGTAGAGACTCCTTCTTTTCATTTAGAGTCTTAAGAATGCCATCTAACTGATTTTTATATTTTGCACTTATTTCAGATAAGGCCATTTCTGATACGTATAGTTTAAGTTTGTCTTTTTTGGCCAATTCAAGCAAAGTCTTATGATACACATTCTTGAAATAAGGATCTTCAATGATAATTTCAGCGTCTAAGAAAATATTCAACCATAACACCTCAACTTGTTCATTAATTTCAATTAAAATCTGATTATTCTGAAATTTAAAGACAGAATAGCTCATCTAATTGCTTAATTCGATGATTTCCATGATAATCCTCTAAATTCTTTTAGAACTTAGGCGTTTGATTATATATCAGGCTAAAAGTAAAGATGTGAAAGGATAGTAGTTTTTGGAGGCCGATTAAAAAACAGCATGGAGCGATTCTCTCACTCAAGCCCCATGTTAATCGGTTATTTTTTTCAAATTAAGGAAATGACAATGTTATTTCAATGCCTCAATATTCCTCAGGAAATAGCAAGTTTCGATGGATGATAGCAGGGTTATACCCTATATATACGACATTCTTCGAGCGGATGAAGACTATAGTCCGCTTTCTGGCTTTCTCTCACTTAAATGAAAAGCTAAATACCGGCAATCCATATGTATAATCAACATCGATACGTACACCTTTAAAATCTATGACATATTTCAAATCAGTTTCAGCAACTTTCTTTTCAGGCGATTGAAATTCTAATGCGTATGAAAACAATTCCAAGAAGTCTGCATCTAAGCCATGGGTATTTGATTTATATTTCTTATTATCGACATCAGCTTCCGTCACAAGAATGAATTTAGAGTTAGGGATTGTTTCTATCATGCATTTCTTTTCTGTATGATCTACTAAAACATCATCATTGCCTTGAAAGGATAAAATTTGAGTAGTTCCAGAAAAATTTTCATACAATGTATTCAGATTCAAATCTTGTTTGTTTTTGGTTATGTTTTTTGCTAGATAATCAAATTCGATCGCAAGAGTTGAATTTCCTAGTTGTCGATAAAGAAATCTATTCTTTGATAAATAGACTGGCTCCAACCAAGCTGAATTGTCTACGATATATGAATACAGACTAGGTGCTAATATATTACTTAAGTGAAGCAGATACGCACCATGGGAATGTCCATAGCCTATTATTCTATTCGAGTCAAACGTCAAATTATTTTCATTCAATGTAATTTTTACAGCCTCGATTGCCGATATGATATCTATTGCCTGCATATAACTCATATCATTATACTCTTCTAAACTCTCATTAAGTTTAGCTTGCAAAGGAAGTACTGTATTTTTTTCACTTAATAAATTGAACAGCACCGAAGAATCTTGATTGATTTTTTCTAGTTCTTCTATGGTAAAAATAGATTGCAGAACTTGTTTATCTGGAAAGGTAAAATTCTCAGCCTCCTGCATATATGAACTCCCAAAATAATCAGACTGGATCGTCACCATGTTGTACTTGTCGGCAAATAGTTCCCTCATTTTTTTATAGATTTTCGAATCAATATTCCCACCAAATCCAGGAACCAAAATCAACAGCCCAGTATGTGCGTTCACTCCATTCTGTGGCGTAGAAAAATCAATTCTCAACTCTCTATCACTATTGCCTACATATATGGTAGGATGCGCTGGAATTTTAATACTGTATTGTTCAGACATTATTTTTTTGTCCCCTCTAACTAAAATCATATTTGCATGAGGTACGGTTCTCCGTACGATGGTTCGTTCTCATCAGCATTAATTCGACCTTAACGCTACCTTGATAGTTAAAGGGGCTTCTTCCGGTCATACCATAGAGATACATACGATTCATAATTTGCATGGGGGGGTTAACTCCATCATCATCCTGTCCACCCATGCTATCGACTTCATTTCTGGTCCATACGTTTTGATTTTTTCTGCTGTCTATATGCTATATCATTGAATCCAAGGTTAAAGGTGTGCCTTTTTTTATATCTCTTTTTGCTGTTATTTGAAGTACCTTTTCATAATATTTTGGCTTTAATCCATAACCTGGCCGGATTATTTTGACATTGTCTTTCGTAAACGGCTCGCCAGCTTTAATATCCTTTGACACATAAATCGATCTTCTGAATTTTAGTGAAGCCTGTTCCTTTTTAGTTGGTCCGTATGAGACTTTTCCAAATGCTTCCCATGCCCGTTTCGTCTCAACGACGAGTGAATTCATTTCGGCAGGTTCTAGTGAAAAAGTTGAGTCCACTCCACCATCTTCTCTTGAAAGGGTGAAATGTTTTTCGATGACTGTAGCTCCTAACGCTACGCTCGCAACGGCTACACCGGTTCCCATTGTATGATCCGATAGCCCTACCTGACAATTGAACAATTGCTTCATGTGTGGGATGGTTGAAATATTCGTATTTTCCGGACTAGCCGGATAGGTACTCGTACATTTTAATAGCACCAGGTTTTCACAACCAGCTTCACGGGCGGAACGAACAGTTTCATCTAACTCAGCGATACTCGCCATTCCAGTCGAGATGATCATCGGTTTACCAGTGGAGGCAACTTTTTTTATTAAAGGGAGATCGGTATTCTCGAATGACGCAATTTTATAGAAAGGAACATTTAATTCCTCTAAAAAATCTACGGATGTTTCGTCAAACGGTGTACTAAAAGGAATCATCCCCAATTCTCGAGTACGTTTAAAAATGGGCTCATGCCATTCCCATGGGGTATACGCTTGTTGGTAAAGTTGATGAAGGGATTTACCTTTCCATAGGCTGTTTTCGTCTTCAATATAAAAGTCACCCTCAGTAATATCAAGGGTCATCGTATCTGCCGTGTACGTTTGTAATTTCAATGCATGCGCACCAGCATTCGCCGCTGCTTCTACAATTTCTAGTGCTCTCTCCAGGGATTGATTATGATTTCCTGACATCTCCGCAATAATAAATGGCGGTTGATTCGGTCCAATTTTTCTTTCTCCTATTTGAAATTCATTCATGATATCATTCCTTCAATCCGTTTATGTATACCGACTTTTTGCCTACTCCACTCACTGTCAAAGAGTGCCATCAGCACGATATCAGTTAAGCTATCATCTTTGTATATATGATCTTTAAGGGTCCCTTCCGTTACAAAGCCTAGCTTGGTATGATAATGGACACTTTGTTCATTAATGCCGATGATTTCAGCGGACAATTTTCGAATCTTCAACTCTTCAAAGATAAAATTCAATGCTAGATAGCCCATGATCGTGCCAGCGCCTTTTGGAGCCTTTGGATTACCTATATAAAATCCCCATTCACATTTGCTATTTTCATGATCAATCTTAGTAAAATTGACCACTCCCATTGGAACGCCATCCATATAAAAGACTTTCACGATACAGCTCTTATCGTTGTGAATCTTCTGGAACCAATTTTTATGATGTTCCATTGAAATGACATGTTCCGAATACATGACTGATCGGATATGTTTTTGATTTCTCCAAGCTAAAACCAAATCTAGATGTGAGGCATCCATGTCCACAAGCTTTATCCTATCTGAAAAGGTCATCACACGCCTCCAATATCGCTTTTGCTACTGGGTAAGTTTTAACGTATTCACGGTCTATAAGTTTTAACGAGTTTTCAGAGAGCTTATTGACCCGTTCAGGGGAATGCAACAAATAATCCACTTCGTTATAAATAAAATCACTTGAAACATTTCCGCTCGTGCCAAGATTCACGATTGCTCCAATCCCACTGACTGCTCGAGTCGTTTCCGATTGATTTTCTGCAACGATAATGGAAACAGTAGGTAAACCTAAACAGCATCTTTCCCAGGTCGTCGTTCCCCCTGCACCTATCGCCAAGTCAGCCTCATTTATTCGTTCAGCCATATTTGGAACTTGGCAGGAGTAAGTAAAGTTCGTATATTTTTCACAAAACTTTTTTATGTGCAACTTGTTCTTGTTTGATGCCCCCACTACTACATCTACTAGGAGATTACTAAACCGAACGAGTGCTTTTAAGGTTTTCAATGTTTCATTCGTAGGATCTGACCCACCAAAGAAAACTAGAATCTTCTTTATACTTCCTGTTCTTTTCTTGATTTTTATTGAGTCGCTTAAAAATTCTTCCCTTAGCAAAACATTCTTTGGGCCTAATAAAAGTTTACAATGATTGGGTACTAGGTTATCATACCGATTTGTATAATTTTTATAGAAATTTTGATCGAGTAAAAGATCGCAATTATGATTTCTATCTGCTAAATCATCGATAGCCATAATGCTATTGAAACACGTTCTCAGGCTTGTTTCCCATCGATAATCTAATCCGTAGTGATCGACTATTAATAAATCAGCTTTTAGAGAATTCTTCTTTATGATTGATACCGTTTCTTCCTTATCTTTCATCCAGTTTTGCTCATACCAATCTATGATTCCTCGACTAAAAGGTATATTGGGCTTCGGTAATAAATAAACGTCAAAACCGTTCCTATGGATGAAATCGGATAATTCACCCTCTAAATCCCTGCACAAGAATGTGACTTCAACTCCATGTTCAACTAATTGTTTAGCAAGCGTTAAACATCTCATGACATGTCCAGTTCCAATTTCAACTGAAGCATCCGTACGGATTAATACTTCCATCATTTCTAGACCTTCTTTTGCTCGATATGACGATTTATTTCCAACCATTCAGAATTCTTTTCCAAAATATCTAAAATCGTTCGTAAGTCTACATAAGCGCCGGAAAAATGCTGAGATGAGTATTCGATGATCTTTTCAACTAGTTCAAAGTCTTCTGGTGTATCCACTGTTAGTCTAACGTTACTATAATCAGAGGATAGCTTGACATTTCCTAACTTAAAAAGATCAGGGTTTTCATATATGTATGGAGTCACATGCTCCCTATGAGCGTCCTTTCCGGTATGATCATGCGTATATTCCAAACAGAACATGGATAGTGCTTCTACGTCCATACCTCTAGGGAATGTTCTTGTGAGTGTATTCGATACATAATCATAGCCGTTACTCTCATTCAAGAATTCCTCGATCACTTGGTCGACCACTTTTGGATCCAATAAAGGACAATCCGATGTAAGACGGACAACAACATCTGCTGAGGCTTCTTTTGCTGCCTGATAGTACCGTGCCAACACATCATGTTCTGACCCTCTGTAAAAAGGAAGGGATAGACGGTTACACAAATCGATGATCGGCTGCTCATGAGCATTCGTTGTTGTTGCAATCATTATTTCATCAATGTACTCCGATAATCTTATTCTCTCGATTTGATATTCGAGCAGGGATTTCCCTAAAACTTCTTTCAAAATCTTGCCTGGTAACCGTGTCGATCCCATTCTTGCTTGTATAATTGCAACGACTTTCATACTGTCCTGTCCTCCCATCAGTTTTTAGAGAAGTGATCCACTACTTTCTTGACTGCATTAATTACATCTTCTACATCATTATCAGTCATTGCCGGAAACAGAGGTAATGTGATTATTTCTTCGTACAATTGTTCGGACTTAGGACAAATTCCTTTTTCATACCCTAACCCTTGATAAAAAGGGTGTAGATGAACTGGAATGTAATGGACGTTTACTCCGATATTTTCTTTATGCAATGCTTCAAATATTTGTTTTCTAGTACCGCTTAACTGATTGAGGTCAAGGTGAAGTATGTATAAGTGCCAGCTCGAATGACCTTCTGGGTTTTGTTTAGGTACGTTAACTTCAGAAATCTTAGTAAACGCTTCATTATATCTCGATACAAATTTTCTTCTTATATTTATAAAATAATCGAGTTGATCCAGTTGGCTTATTCCGAGTACGGCTTGAATATCCGTTAGCCGATAATTAAATCCGAGAGATTGCATTTCATAATACCACGGTCCATGATTTTCTATTAACTCAGCATTGTTTCTCGTGATTCCATGGGAACGAAAAGAGATTAACTTTTGAAAATAAGATTTGTTATTTGTAGTTATAATGCCGCCCTCACCTGTCGTTACATGTTTTACAGGATGAAAGCTGAACATGGTCATATCACTGATTGAACCGATTTTTTCACCGTTGTATTCTGCACCGATCGCATGGGCTGCATCCTCAATGACGATCAAGTTGTGTTTTTCAGCAATGCTAAGAATCGCTTCCAAGTCAGCGGGTTGGCCGGTGAAATCTACTGGGATGATCGCTTTTGTGTTTGGTGTAATCAGTTCTTCGATTTTTTCGGGATCAATGTTATATGTATTCTCATCAATATCTGCAAATATTGGTTTACCACCTTGGTAGAGGACACAGTTCGCGCTTGCTGCAAACGTCATCGGGGTAGTGATGACCTCATCGCCAGTTGTAATCCCAGCAGCAAAACAAGCTCCATGTAAAGCAGCTGTCCCATTCGAAAAGCTGACAGCATATTCAGCACCTACGTATTCAGCGACCTTTTCCTCAAAAGCTTTTACTGCTGGTCCAGTCGTTAAAAAATCCCCTTTTAAGACTTTGACAACTGCTTCAATATCCTCTTCTGATATCCATTGACGTCCATAGGGTAAGTAAGTATCTCTAACAGGCTTCGAGGACTTATATTCTTCGGTTTGCACAATCTATCATCCTTTTATTATAGTGAGACTTACTTAGCTTGTCGTTACTAACTCTTTTTGTTGGATCAGGTTTCTTAAATCTTCTACAGATAGCCATTCTGTATTGGTTTCACTTGAATATCTGAAATCATCAGAAAGGGGTGTGCCGCCATTAGAAAATTCTTTTTTCCACCACGGAAACTCAGGTTGGATGACATAATAGCTGTCATATTCTAATGTTCGTCTAGCATCATCTTCTGTAATCATTGCTTCGTGCAGCTTTTCGCCTGGTCGAATCCCTACTACTTCAATATCACACTCTGGTGCAATTGCCTCAGCAAGGTCGAGTACGTTCATGCTCGGGATCTTCGGGACGAATATTTCGCCACCTTTCATCCGTTGTAAATTATCAACAACGAACTGAACACCTTGGTCAAGGGTGATCCAAAATCTCGTCATTCTTGTATCTGTAACTGGAAGAGTTCCGGTATGTTTGATATTTTGAAAGAAAGGAACGACACTTCCACGGCTTCCAACGACATTTCCGTACCGGACCACTGCAAAACGTGTGTCTTTATCTCCAGCATAAGAATTTGCTGCTACAAATAGTTTATCTGATGCAAGCTTCGTCGCGCCATATAAATTGATCGGACTACATGCTTTATCGGTGCTCAAAGCGATAACACGCCGCACCCCTCTATCAATTGCAGCTTCTATAATATTTTGAGCACCATTTATATTCGTTTTAACAGCTTCAAAAGGGTTGTATTCACAAGCTCCCACATGCTTCAAAGCAGCAGCATGAATAACAATATCTACCCCATCAAATGCTCTGTACAAGCGATCTTTATCTCTGACGTCTCCAATAAAAAAGCGCATTCGAGAGTCGGTGAATTCTTTTGCCATCTCATATTGCTTCAATTCATCTCTACTGAAGACGATGACTTTTTTTACATCTTCTTGTAGAACCTTTTTAATGAATTGTTTTCCAAACGAACCGGTTCCACCTGTAACTAAAATCGTTTTTTGTGATAAATTCATAGAATGTTTCCCTCTCTTAGAATAATTTTGATATAAAAGAATGAACGTCTTCACCCTTCTTATCGACTACTTTTTCTCAACTATTAAACTTTTAAAATAATATTTTACTAAGAAATAGAGGAATATATGGCAGTCGGTGATTTAAACGTATGTAGGAGTCTTTTTTACTTCGTAATGCTACCAGTTTTTCGATGAGGATAAAGTGTAAAAGAAGAGTGAAGAGGATTTTGTTTAGAAATTAATGTTTGCTGATGAAGCAGATGTGCCATTTATTCCAAGAGGGAGACATAACCTGAGTAGCCTAACTCCCGGATAGAAAGGGAATGCTACAACTTTAACTGTAAGGAAGTTTAATGGTCACTGTTTTTTATTTTTCAATAGGCCGTATTAAAATAGGTTCGTTCCAACTTGATATAACAGTATATAAAATATAAGCACCGTATATAAATGAAGCTGAATGGAGTAGAAGTAGCACAATCCAATACCTTTTCTTATAAAGGAACCATTTATAAGTTAAGATCGCAAGGACGATACTAACAAGTACAACACTGTAGAAAATTACTGTATTTATTGTTTGTACGGTTTCTTCATCAACGTTCGTTGGATCTGGTTGAATTATGAATAAAAGCATCCTAACTGTAATAAAGTGAAGAACCATAGTATTAATCGGTACCATGACTATGTTTAAGATTATTAGACCAAACTTTTTCACCGGTGCCTGTCACTCCTCTAATTTTGTCGAAGTTTTTACATCAAAATGATTGGAAAATAGTGCGCGCCCAAGCTGTACAAATCACTGCCCAGCCTAGTGCATACAACTTTGTATATAGTCGGATTGAAGGAACATAAAAACTCAGAATAAAAAGAAGGATTGCCCCTATTCCTAATAAAAACTGCCCCTTCTGCCCTTCCCTCATTTTAAAGAAATCTTATGTAAAGGATTAACAGCAGCAGGATCATCGCAATCACTCCACGCACAACACCGATTTTATCATGTAAAACGACTAGATCATTGTTGGAATCCCACGGTGTCGTACGGGTGGACGTTAGATTGGTGTAAGAAATAATCTGAGTGAAAAAAGATATAACGACGATACCGAGTCCAAATCCACGAATCCATATAGAAAGACTTCTTTTATAAGCGATCGGTAGTGTCAGCTTATTTCCTTCGTTATCTAGTACATATGTCTTAAGCAGCCATCTGCCTGGTGTTGTCCCCCATGTCGACAAGAATATCGTATCAATGACTAATGTTAAAAAAATAGTGATGAAAGCTAATAGAAATGTTGAAGCTGATTCTAGGAATGCAGGTGTAAATATACCGAGAAATAAACCGACTATAAATACACAAATACTCATGTCGAACGTTTTGGCAAGATAACGCACCCATGGTCTCCCATACGGATATGCAACTTTGTTTTGTTTGATGTTTTCTTCGATTGGTGCGTCCTTTCGAAAAGCATAATCCGGGTCAATAACGAGTTGAGCCAGCTCTTCAATTCGATTGGCAGGCACCCATCTTGCTCTCTTATCCGATCGCAATAAAGTTCGCCTTTGTAACACACCATTTTTAAACTTTTCCTCTAATTGGTCTATGCTGATTGGACCTTGAGCATAGCCGTCCTTTTCATAGTACCATAGCTTTTCTTGCTGTACGCTGTTTTCCATAATAGCTTTCCCCCTAAAACTTTACCATTTTAACTTATATCGTATAAGGAGTTTATATTGTTTATACGGTTATCGTTTCAAACATTAAAATAGTCCGTCATAAATGGGCGAACATTTCCTGTGGTTTATTGTTGAATTAGCGTTGTTCGAGTTTGTGAATTCTCCTAAATTCAATAACGTTTTCTGAATTGTTTCAGGATCTTACAACATCAATAAGACACAAGTCGGGTGGCTGCAGACTATTGTCCGCTTACAATATTCGCAATACAACCTCTTTTATTATGTAAACAATCACTTAATTAAACGTTTTATAGAGATAGTAAGCGAGACCACTAATAACCAACAGCCAGATCACCAATACGATTAAACCAGCGATCCAGTTCCTGGGTTTCTCCTTGCCCTCTTTCTCGTTTACCTTTACTTGATATTCTTGAAAAACATGATCTGGAATTAGTTTGATAGCGAGTGCAATTCCAAGCGGCAGTAGGATGATATCATCTAGATAACCTAGGATCGGAATGAAGTCCGGGATTAAATCGATTGGACTGAACGCATACCCGACAACTAGAATTGCGATCAGCTTTGCATTCCACGGAACCCGTTTGTCTTTATACGAATAGTAGAGCACCAACAATTCGGACTTTAATTTTCGTGCCCACTTTTTCACGGTTTTCAGTACCGCCTGAATTTGGTTGAACGACATATTTTGTCACCTCAGAAGAATTAACTTGTACCTATTAACATACTACCTTTTAATTATTCCCGATACCATATGAAAAGTGCCTTATTCAACTGATACATCGAATAAGGCACTTATCTCAATTAATCCCTGCCGCCGCTAAGGATTCCTGCTACATAGTTATCAGTGTCTGGATGTTTTCTCATAGCTGAGTGATCGCCGTAGGTAGGGTCCAACAGATAGAACCGGTTATTGATGATCAATATTGGAAGTGTCCCATCATAATCAGGATCCTGGTCTGATATTCACTGCACCATCCTCTATATCGGCATAGCTCCACCAGGACAGCGATTGTCCATATGCTGCGAATATCCATCTACTCGAGCTGTTCATATTACGGATAAAGAGAAAGTTGAATTCAAAAAAACAGTTTCATTTGAACATTTGATGGGAACGGAATGTCAAAATAGTTGGAAAACATGATAATCTAGTTATGACTGCATCAACTCTTGTACTGGATTATCGAGGAAATATCGATAAATGAGTATACGAAATCCGTTAATTCATGTACTCATTTTCCTAATCGGCAAGGTCATACATTAATGGACCCTTTAGCATCTCATATTTCGACTGTTATTTTATAATGAATCTACTCTCCTCGAATAGATAAAGTCCACCATTTTTGTCTGTTTACACATTACACACAAATGGATGAATTCCTAATCGATGTACGCCTTTTCTGGGAATCAACTAAGTTTCTCTTATTTTCACTCGCATATTTCGATGACCCTTGAAATGTATATGGATTACAATGATATCAAAGATACGATAAACGATTAGGAGAGATAGTATGAACAGATATGTGTATGGATTGTTGGTTATATTAACAACCGCTTTAATGGGCTCTTCTTTCGCAGTAGGCAAAATGGGGTTAGCATATGCTTCTCCGCTTCTATTAGCAGCAGTGCGCTTTATTTCAGCCGGTTTGATAATGGCACTTATCGTTAGAATCCTGAAAAGGACGATTCCTCGAACAAGAGGGGTTTGGTTTAAGATAATGATGATCGGCTTTTTCCAAACAGCCGGTGTCATGGGATGTATCTTCTTAAGTTTAAGAACCATTACAGCTGGTGAATCTTCCATCCTCACTTTTATCAATCCATTGTTAGTGGTAGTGTTTGGAACAATTTTTATAAGAATAAAATACAATCTATATCAATGGACAGGTGTTTTTTTAGGTTTCATTGGTGTTTTTATAACGATGGGGGGGCAACTGGGTTTTAAAATCGGCACCCTGTTAGGATTTCTTTCCGCTGTTTCTTTTGCGATTTCCACATTATTAGTAAAATCATGGGGACGAATGGTTGATACATGGGTGCTTTCAGCTTATCAAATGCTGTTCGGGGGGCTTTTCCTACTGATATCCAGCTTCTTACTTGAAAAACCGTTTTTCATTGTATCCTCGGATTCTTTAGTTATTTTATCATGGCTAAGCATCATGTCATCTATTGTCCAATTCGCTGTATGGTACTACCTATTACAAAAAGGCGACCCTGGGAAAACAAGCTCATTTTTATTTTTGGCGCCGTTTTTTGGTGTCTTATCAGGCTGGTTATTACTTGAAGAACAGTTGAAGACATATATCATAATAGGCGGGCTTTTTATTTTAATAGGCATATTCTTAGTTAATGGAACTACACAATATAACCGTTTTAAAAGGAAACGCGGAAAAAATACAGTGGTACAACAGTACACCAGGCTATAAATTCACAGATGAGACTCTGTGTTTCAATATCCCTCTTCAGGCATTTTCAATTAATATAGTGGAGTTAGGACATAATTGTTTTACATATATACGACTTTGATCGGGTGCATGCAGACTATTGTCCGCTTAATCCATCAAATTTTTCAACGTAGAAAAACTACCACAGCCATCTTGCACTGTGGCAGATCGATTTATTAAGTTTTAGAGCGTTCCTTTGAGATTGTTCCTATTCAGCCGTTTCGATGTCTTCTGCCACTAACCCTGAAAGGACATGGACGCGTAGAATGAATCCTTCAACTTTATTCGTGTCATCAACGACTGCAAGAGGGAAATTTGATTCTAATGCTTTTGGAATAAGGTTGTTGACGTATTCATCACGTTTAACAACGGTAACATCCGTTCTTAACGTTTCTTCTAATGATTTCTTCCCTTTGATTCCTGTAATTGCATCATCAATGGTTACAATCCCTTTCAGGTGTCTTCCGCGGTCAACGACGAAAACACTTGATATCCCGTTATCCTTCATTTCTTTGACCGCTACATTCAAGCCATCCTTCATTGATACTAAGGCATTTGGCTTGATCATTACATGTTCGGCTTGAAGAACTTTTGACCGATCGATATCCTTGATGAAGTCAGAGATATAATCGTTTGCTGGCTGTTCGATGATTTCTTCAGGAGTACCGATCTGTACAACCCTTCCATCTTTCATGACTGCCACACGATCTCCGATTTTGAACGCCTCATTGACATCATGTGTTATAAATACTATCGTTTTCTTCAGCCTTTCTTGAATATCTAACAGTTCGAGCTGCATTTCGCGACGAATCAATGGATCAAGCGCACTGAAAGGTTCATCCATCAATAAAATGTCAGGATCATTGGCAAGCGCCCGCGCCAAACCGACTCGTTGCTGCATCCCACCTGATAGCTCATCAGGATACTTATCTTCATATCCTTTCAAACCGACGATTTCTAAGTTGTTTTGTGCTTTGTCTCGACGTTCCTTCTTAGAGATTCCTCGAATTTCAAGGCCATATTCAATATTCCCTAAAACGGTTCTATGGCTGAACAAACCAAAATGCTGAAATACCATCGCTATTTTATCCTGTCTGAATTTTTTCAGTTTCGAGGAGTTGTATTTTACAATATTTTCACCATCGACATGAATGGCACCATCTGTCGGTTTATTCAAAAGGTTCAAGCAGCGGATCAAGGTGGATTTTCCACTTCCGGATAGTCCCATGATCACAAAGATTTCGCCCTCGTCAATGTTCATCGTCGCATCGTATACGCCGACTGTATGGCCGGTTTCTGCTAAAATATCCTCTTTCGACTTCCCCTTTTTAACTAGGGGCATGATGGATTTAGGTTTTGAACCGAATATTTTAGATACATGCTCTATTTTGATTTTTTCTGTCATCATTCAGTCCCCCTATGCTTTTGGAAACGTTCAGCGACTCCACCCGAAACCCGGTCGATGATGATCGCTAAGAAGACAATACTGATCCCTGCTTCAAAACCGAGTGAGATATCAATCCGGTTGATAGCAATGAGCACTTGCTCACCTAGTCCCTGTGCTCCGACCATCGAAGCAATGACAACCATCGCTAGAGCCATCATCGTCGTTTGGTTTACTCCGGCCATAATCGTCGGCAGTGCCTGAGGAAGTTGGACCTTCGTTAGCATTTGCCACCTTGATGAACCGAAGGACTCTGCTGATTCAATCACCTCTGAATCCACATTACGAAGTGCCAGTTCCGTCAATCGGATGACCGGAGGAAGTGCATAAATCAATGTTGCGAAGATACCTGGAACATTCCCTAAGCCAAAAAAGAAAATCGCCGGAATGAGATAGACGAAGCTTGGCATCGTCTGCATCGCATCCAATACAGGCCGTGTCATGGCTGAAAACCATTTACTGAACGCCATCAATACACCGAGAGGGATTCCGATGATCAAGGAGATAATGACGGCAGTCAATACGATTGCGATCGTGATCATCATTTCCTCCCACATACCGAACGTACCGACCAGGAACATCAAAGCAGCAAATAAGATACCTGCTGGTAAGGACTTAAACCGCCAACCAAGGAGAAATATAACAATTATAAATGCCCACCATGGAAACCAAATTAAAAAATCTTGCATGTTGATCAAAATCATCGAAAAAAAGTCTCTGATCGCATCGAAGACAACACTGAAATTATCGACAAGATACTTTACAAAGGCTTCGACATAATCCCCGACGTTGAGTTTTATATCTGGAAATGTATTCATAGGCTGGTCACTACTTACAGTAACCTGTCACCTCTCTTATTAATATTTTTATCGATGGCAGCTGTCAAGATTAAGGGATTCCTACCCCGCCTAATGCTAATCAAGCACTTGTGATGTACACAAGCGCTTGATCTCTGTAATGATGACAGCCTGGTTATCTGGCTTTTATAGTGCATCCTTCACTTTTTGGGCAACATCGTCCGGAACCCATTTTGTCCATATATCTTCATGTTTTTTCATCCACCATTTCGCAGCTTCATCAGCTTTTACATCATTTTTCTTCATATAATTCAATGCTTCCTCTGTCAATTTACTGCTTGTTTCATAATTCTTGAGGAAGTCGACCACCTCAGGTGCCTGTTCAGGCATATCTTTATGCACAGCAACCACTACCTTATTCGGCGGGAATTCTGTTCCTTTATTTTTTTCCCATGTTTCCTCATTGTATTCTGGCTCCTTTAATAAAGTCAGGTCATACAGTCCAGTAACCCATGTCGGAGACCAATAATAGCCGACCCAAGGCTCTCCGCTTTCATACGCGGCCGCAAGAGATGAGACGATCGCTGCATCCGAGCCGGGTCCGAAATAATTGAACGTCTCCTTTAAACCATACGTTTCCATTTTCGTATTCAACTGCTTACTTACAGCCCAGCCGGATGGTGCCCCGACGATTCTTCCTTTACCTGGATCATCCGGATCTTCAAAAACTTCTGGATATTTCTTTAAATCCTCAACCGTTTTCAAGTCTGGAGCTACTGGCTCAATACCACGTTCAGGATCACCTTCAATAACATAGGTAGGTACCCAAAGCCCTTGAACATTATCGTCGAAGTTTACAGATGTTTTTACTATATCTCCAGCATCGATGGCTTCGTTGTATACTTTTTTGATATTATCTGTCCATAATTCCATATAGACGTTAATATCTCCTTGTCTCAACCCTTGTACCGTTGCAGCTGTGGATCCACTCGTCACTTCAGTATCATAGCCATAACCATTTTCAATGATTGTTTGGGCGATACTGTTATGGAATCGAATACTATCCCAGCCTGCATCAGCAAAAATGATTTTCTCGATCGACTTCTCACCGTTTTCTGCATCATCGTTACCACCGCAAGCTGTTAAGAAGCTTAGCAAGCAGATTGAAAGTATCATCATCAACTTTTTCATTCCATACTTCCCCCTTCAAAATTTAGTTAATAGTATTCCAAAAATGGAAGAAACTTATCAATTCGCACCCGACATCGAAGAAAACAATGCCCTGTTAAAGTTTCGATCACGATTGGAAGTCGGGTTTTTAGTAGCATTCCCGACATCAAAAATGACATTCCTGTATTGATTGCAAATGGAACTGTAGATTATACACCTTTTTGGTCCAGATTTATGTATATCAGATTCTGATAATCGACGTTTTGAACCTATAAATAGTATGTGCCCGACTAATCCATTATTGAAACCGAAATATTAAATGAGCGGAACGGCGAGTTGTTTATATATGTATTTACACTTTTTCTTAATAGAATTATGGATTTTGAGTCGGTTTCAATTCCTTGATTACAACGGATAGTCTTCCATCGATACATGGTCGTTTTTGTCCGACAATAGCTAGTCTATACAATTCATTCAAGTGTTACAAAAAGACTCATCCAGTACATATGAGCATTTTAATAAATGATAGGTGATTGAGGACGATTAGTTTCACTATTTAGCCGTTTAAGAAGAATTGCTCTATCTTGCGGTGTCTATCACTTCTCGAGATTTGTCGTAATGGAACAACTTCATCTGCTTTTAGCTGAGGTTGTTTTCAATTATCCAATTAATAAAGTGGAGTCAGGACGTAATTCCTCTACATATATACGACTTTATTTGGGTGCATGTAGACTATAGTCCGCTTACAATTTTCGACTGAACAAACCATATGTCTTATTATTATATTAGGCACAAATAACAACAAAAAAGACCCTACATTTATTATATAGGATCATTTATGAATTACCTTTGAAATTTGTATTTTTTTACAGAAAAATATATCTGTTGCTTTTTTACAAAAATGACTTTTGGCTACCTAATACTCCCCGTTCATCTTCTAGTGCATACAATTTTTTCATACCCAATACACCGCGTTCATCTTCTGCTAAATACATTTCCTCGCTGCCTAGTACACCGCGTTCATCTTCTGCTAAATACATCTCCTCGCTGCCTAGTACACCACGCTCATCTTCCGCAACCCCTTTATGTTCCAGTGAGTATAAACCTAGACTGAATAACAAAGTTACGGCAACGAACATAGTAATTAAGAAAGGTTTACTTTTCATTTTAAAGCCTCCATTTCAAAAATTGTATGATTAGCCGCTTGGGCCATTTCATAATAAAAGACGGCTTGTTCAAGGTTACTATTTTTGCTGTAAGCTTGTGCAATAAGTTTCGAGTAAACTTCTACTGAGTCCCATAGCTGCTTCTGTTTAAAATACGAAATACTTTCATTAAATAGATCATTATCTATATTCGTATTATCAAGGTATAAAACCTTTAGTAACTGAAATTTGTACTTGTACTCAATGTTCTCGGTTTTTTCAAGATAAGATAAAGCGCGATTGAATGCATGTATACCTTCATTATTTATACCCATGCGGCAATATTCTCGACAAACCAAGAATAACGCCTTTATATTGTGTTCATAATCTTCATTCATAGCAATTGGCTTCAAGTATCGAATTGCAGCCTCTGAAAGTCTTTGCTCTGCATAAAAAAAGCCTAGATTATGAAGAACGCGATTTACAAGTTGCTGATCCTCTACCTGTTTAGAATACATGTATGCTGTATGAAACTTTTCTTCTGCCAGATCATACTGCTTCATATCGATATAAATCAATCCATATGCCATTTGAGAATCTGCACTACGCACAATATTCTTTTTATCTGACAAATCAAAAAGTTCTTGTGCTTTTGCAAGGTGAGACAATGAAAAAATGGTTTGTCGGCGGAAGTAATAAGCTGCCGTTAATTTATAATGATATTCTGCTATTTCAAACTGTTCTTCAACATACTTTAGATATTTCTCTGCTTTCATATAGTTATCTAAAGATGACTCAAAATTATCCTCCATGAATTCATATTGTCCACGGAAGAAGTAATAATAAAATCCCAATTTCTCAAATAGAAGTTCCTCATGTGATTCTAGTTGTTGTAGAACTTCACCCGCCTTTATGCTGTCTTTCTCTAATACATAGTGACTTAATTCTATTAACTTTGTATGTAAATAAGTTGGAAAGTCTTTTGTAGTGATTGAGTCTATTAGATCTGTAATTTTATCCTTCAATTTCCTAGCGTTTTGAACATCATTTTCAAGTATATATGTATACCATTTATTCAGTTGTGTGCTTAAATCACGAGAAATTAGTGTAGCTTCTACCATAATAACCCTCCAGCGGCATGTTATTTTCATTTTATCATAGTTGGTATTTTGTGGTTATTGGGAAAATTCAGTTTTTTTATGGTAAATATTTGGGTAGTTTTAGAGGTAGTTTTCCCAAGTTGAGCGTGTACTCGATGATCTGATCGCATCTAAAAAGGCGATCGGAAGAGAAACTGGGATATGATGTTGTCACTTGGCTTACCCTTATGAGGACAAAGATACGGTTCTTTTGGCCAAAGAGGCTGGTATGAATGGCTTTTACGATAAAGAAGGTAAGGTTAATAGATTAAACTCTCAGCCATATGAGATAAAACGCATTACGGTAAACGGTAAATGCGCCGGTGAGGAATGACTCCAAGAAATTAAACACTATCGAGACTAATAGAATCATCTAGGGAATGTATGACTTTGGATTTGATGGTCAGATTAACTTTTCCTTGTGTAAAAGCTCCTCCACTTTTTTAAGTGAGGAGCTTTCTTCTATTCTTTTCATATAAATTAAAATGATAGTATAAGCAAACTGATAATTCCGCCTAAGATTGCAAGTGGTACCATAACTACGAGTATTGTAAGCAGGATATTGCCGAGACCCTTCCATACAGAGAAGTGCTGGGCTTCGGCTATCATTTTTACAAGTACAATGAACGACCATATCCCAATAATCAATTCCAAGATTCCTATATACATAATAGCCGTGCTGTTTTGATTTTCGCTCGTGAATAAGTCCTGTCCGAACATTAAAATATTGATAATCCAGAGTAACATCGTTAATATGATATAAAAGTTCGACCATCCGAATGCAATTTTGATTTGCTCTCTGGTCGCTTCCCCACCGATCCAAGTTCCTGTCCAATATAAAATAAGGCTAACAATGTACCAGCTTAAAAGTCCGCCGAGTATACCTAAAATCATTGCCAATATCATGGTGAATGGAAATGACTGCTCATCCCCAGCCCCTTGTTCAACAGCATTATTTAAAGCACCTGAAATTCCAGCTAAAATCACGAGACAGATGTAAAATTTTGAGTTATTCGAATCGAGGATTTGCCTCGTTGTTTCCCTTGGTTTGACCCACAATGTTAAAAGTGGTCGCAGATTCTCTTGATTCATTCGGTTCTCCCCCTTATTTATCTATCTTTATTATCGGCTACAAGTATATATGCTTGACGGAATATCGGAAAACGGTTGATGCACCAAAGATCAATTTTTAGCCTAATGCCCATGAATGATACAATGGTACAAAGACGAATTATTTCGAAAAAGGTGGGGCTTTGAAGATGGCAGGTTTGAGCGTGAGTCCGATGCTTATTGAAATTTTAACAAGGAAAGAAATTGAGAATCCAACGGTGTCAGATATTCCCGGAAAGTATTCGAAGCTAATCAGTGAAAAAGTTGAAGGATTTCCGATGCTGACGCATAAAAACGAAGTACTCATGACGTGTCGGAATTGTGGGTACAACAGTACATATGATGTAGGAACAATCTTAGTCAATAAGGAGAAATTCAAAAGCGAGAAAGAAACCGAGGACGCGCTTCAGTTTTCGGGCTATTTTCGTTGTGCGGCGTGCAATGAGGCGGGAAACTGGGAGATTAGCAAGGATCTGCTTATCCGGGTGACTTCAGTGATCATGGCATCGACAGGTGGAGTTAAGGATGATCGGTTTGGCGTTGGGGCGTATCATTTGTATGACGGTAGCACGCATCAATTTGCGACCGATTCAGAGGAATATATGTTAGAAAAAATCAGTGAGCGCGACGAAGATGGAGTCGAGCCAAGCAGCGAAGACCTGTCTCTGATTTGGAATAAGCTTGGGAACTTATACTGGACAGGCAGTCGTCCGGATTTGGCTGTTGCTGCGTTTGAACAATCGCTTGATCTGGATGCGGGACACACTGAATCGCATTTTTCACTTGCGCAAATTTTACACCGAGCGGATGAAATAGAGTTAGCTGCGTCTCATTATCGAAAAATGTTGATCGGAGCACGGTATTATAAGGGTATGGAGGCATTGGAGTTTCGAGAATTACTAGCGAACGGTTTGCTTGATAGTTTTGCGATAACCGCGAAAACAGACGGAAAGATCCAAGCGCTTCCTATAAGGGATGAATTGAATTTGACTCCTGCTGAAGCAGATGAATTCGGTGATATTTTCAAGCTAGATTTTAAGCCGAAGCTAGATGATGTGGCCTCCTTCTACCCCGTTGCGGAGATTTTTATGGGGAAACGGCAAAAAGAACTGCCGAAGGAAGATCGACATTACACCCCTGTGGTCAGTATGGCACGTCTTAAGCAGCGTAAGCTCCAACAAAAACGTCGCAAAAAGAAAAAACGCCGATAGGAAATGTTGAACAAAATCGGGGAGTGTTTTCGTCACTTATCGGTCCTTGTCGAAAATTCGATTGGTACCAGGCACGAGATGTCTGCGAAAATTGTAAGCGGACTATAGTCTGTATGCACCCGATGATTGTCAGATTTTCGTTACAGAAATCTGACTACTTACCCCGAAAATGTGCTGTTTTGGTAGAACAGGGATCAACCTAATAGCGAATGAGTATAAATGGGGATTCATAAGGTAACTACCTTCAAAATATGTAATAGCCTCCTTGTTAATTCAAGAAAATTGATAATAAAGGATGAAATAAATTCAATTTATGTGTGCAAGTTCCGATTCTAGTGGTGTGTGCGGTCTTTGGATAAGGGAATTTCGGAGTTTTGGTGTGTAACTTGAGATTTTCGCGTGTAACTCTGAGTTTTGGCGTGTAACTTGAGATTTTCGGTGATTTTACCCTTCCCGAAGAGGCAAAAGGGGCTGAACCAACATCAAACAAACAATGTTTAGATCAGCCCCGTTTTCATTTTCGACGAACAAATTTCGAAGACTTACCTGTCATTCTCCCCAGAAACGCTCGATGATTTGGTTTTGTTGAGAGCGTTGTTGGTGCTGAGTCAAAAGACTGAACACGACGTACCCAATCAAGGACAAAATGACTGGAACGACGACAGTATGCATTCCGAATAGGTTCGGCGAGTACGTGTGGAACACAATGTATGAGCCGACCCCCATCAACATCGAAGCGAGCGCACCTTGAGCATTTCCCTTTTTCCAATACAATCCGAGCACAATCGGCCAGATGAATGCTGCCTCCAGTCCCCCGAATGCAAATAGGTTCAACCAGATCAACAGGTCAGGCGGGTTGATCGCCATCAAAAAGACGAGAATCCCGATGACCGCTGTTATGCCGATACTCAACGTTTTAACTCGACGTTCTGAAGCGGTTGGCCGGACATAATTTATGTAGACGTCTTTAATAACAGCCGAACTCACTAACAAAAGAATCGAATCGACAGTCGACATGACCGCTGCCATCGGGGCTGCGAGTACAACACCTGCAAGCCATCCGGGTAACACTTCAAGCGCGAGCAACGGCATCACCTTATCCCCTACCTCAACACCAGGAATGACAACCCGGCCGAATACACCGATCAAGTGCATGCCTAGCATGATAAAACCGACGACGACCGTTCCGATGATCATCGCCCGGTGCATTGCCTTCGAATCCCGATAGGACATCGCTCGAACCGAAACCTGTGGCAATCCGACGACCCCGATCCCGACCAAAATCCAGAACGAGGAGACGAAAGCTGGTGTCAGTGATCCATCCGCCCCGAACGGTGAAATTAACTTAGGGTTCTCTGCAGCAAGCTCGGTCATGATATTTTCGATTCCGCCACCAGCGATAATCGTTCCAATGAGCAACAGCAACGTCCCAATCAGCATGACAATCCCTTGAATACTGTCCGTAATCGCAACCGCTCGAAATCCGCCAATCACAACGTAAACGAGTACAGATATGGCAAAAATAAAGAGCGAGGCCGTGTAGGAAAGACCTGTAAACGACTCGATCAGCCTCCCTCCCCCAACCCACTGGGCAGCCATCGCACTGAACAAAAACAAGACAATGCTGAACGCCGATAAGAGAACAACCCACTTGCTTTGATAGCGCTCTTTTAAAAAGTCGATCAGTGTAACCGCATTTATTTTCCTAGAGACAATCGCAAACTTTTTCCCTAAAACGGCCAGCGTGAAATAGCCTGTGACGAGCTGTGTCATCGCAAGCAACACCCAGCCGAGTCCCAATGTATAAGCAACACCCGGTCCGCCGACAAAACTGCTGGCACTTCCGAATGTCGCAACCATCGTCAAGGCTAAAACAAAGCCCCCGAGCTGACGGCTTCCTAAAAAATATTCCTGCAGAAAGTCCGGTGCGTTCCGGATGTGTTTTGACGCGTATGTACCGATCGCAAAAACGAGGACGAGGAATCCGATCAACGGTAAAATCACATTCCAATTCATTACGTCTCCTCGCCCTCTTTATCTTCGAATGGAACTTCGACGAATAAGAATTTGACCATGACATAGACGAGTACTGAAAACAGCACGAATCCAAGCAAACAGCTGTAGAAGAACCATGCTGGAAACCCGAGTATGAAGCCGTATTCCGAGACGGGTTTTCCTCCAAGGCCGTAAGCAAATGCGTACCACCAGATGAAGTTGAGTAATGCAAGCCCTACACCCATCAACGCTTCACGATTCGATACCCGGAACCGACGATCCTCTTGAAGCGGATTTTGTTGATTTCCCATTATCCGATCCCCCATATTACGTATTCCAATAGGTTATGCGTATATCTTATCACGAACTAATCAAGATTGGTTTTGTTAACTCTTTTCCACATGCACGCAACGATTCCCTCTCTTATACTACTTTATTTAAAAGGTATTTCGGCTGTCCCCCCTTCTATTGGATTGATTTCGACGTTCCTGTATAATCGAATAAACGGGAAGTTGTGGATGAAGTAGAAAGGGAATTTTTCATGATAAAAAAATTATTGATAATCCTTGCGAGTCTCATAGGGATTGTGGTCATCGGGGGCGGGGCATATGCCTATTATTTATACGATTCTGTGAAGGATACCGCACGTGAAATTCACGAGCCGATTGATCCCGAGCGTGAGGCGACCAAGCCAAGGCCGAAAGTGAGCGATGAGGGGCTTGAACCGATTTCGATTTTACTGATGGGGGTGGATGAGCGCCCTGGTGACCGAGGTCGATCTGACACGATGATCGTCATAACGGTGAACCCGAAAAAGGAATCGATGTACATGTTCAACATTCCGAGGGATACGCGAACGCTGATCGTTGGACGAGGTTATCAAGATAAAATCAACCATGCTTATGCGTTCGGCGGGACGAAAATGGCGGTTGAAACGGTAGAGAATTTTCTCGATATCCCGATTGATTATTATTTTAAAGTGAACATGCAAGGGTTTAAGGATATTGTGGATGCGGTTGGCGGGGTAACGGTTAAAAATGAATTTTCTTTTACGGACGGCGGAAATACGTTCGAAAAAGGTGAAATCCATTTGACTGGTAAAGAAGCACTTTCGTACGTTCGGATGCGAAAAAAAGATCCGGATGGTGATTTAGGGCGAAACGAGCGTCAGCGTCAAGTGATCAAAGCGGTTATTGACGAGGGTGCGAGCGTGTCCTCGTTAACTAAATTTGATGACGTCCTTGATGTGATCAGTGAAAATGTGAAAACGAATATGACCTTTGAAGAGATGACAGATATTCAGGCAAATTATAAGGAAGCCCGTAAAAACATGAAGACGTTCGAAGTTGATGCAACTCCAACCTATATCAATGATATTTTCTACTTTCTTGTTTCCGAAGTGGAACGGAACGAAATCAGTGAAAAGCTGCAGGAACATCTTGGGATGGAAACAGGGGGTAACTAATAGATGAATGGTAAATGGGACTGACCCAACATCCACTTTCTATTGATGTTTTGGATCAGTCCCATTTTTTAATTGTGCTATCTCATTTCAACTAGTACAGGATGCCACTTTTAAGTGCCGTTACGACAGCTTGTACGCGTGTTTTCGCATCTAATTTATGTAAGATCGTGCTGATATGATATTCAACTGTTCTTTTGCTTATTAATAATTGCTTGCTTATTTCTAGATTGGTATTTCCATTTGCGATGAAAGCAAGGATTTCTTTTTCTTTTGGTGTTAGAAATTCAATGGAATTCTGTAAATTCATTATGTGAGGGTAAATTAATTTGCCTTTTAAAACTTGGATCAAAGACTCGATTAATTCATCTGAAGAGTAATCATAGGTGATATATGAGGCTACGCCGTTGGATAATGCTTGTTTGACTGTAAGGCTGTTCGTATTTGAATTAAGTACTGCAGTTTTTATTTGATCGTTCCACCCATTTTTTATGTATGAAATTAAATTCAGTTCTTTGGAGTTGCCTTCAAAATTGATCATTAATACTAAATTAGGCTGGAGAGCATAGATCATGTTTTGCGCCTTATCAATTGATGTAGTCGACTCGATTACTTTCATTCGATTATCGTTTTCAAGATGAGCCTTTAGTAGATCATTCAACATCTTCTTTTTACCGACTACTAAAATATCGTACACCCAATCTCACTCCTCTTCTCTATCAACTATATTAGCTAACATACACCATAACCTCCTAATTATAAAGATTTTCCAATATTATAAGTTATTTATCATGCTACTATTCGTTCATTTAACTACCTTCCTATCACTGATTCCGAGAGATAACCGGGATAATTTTCCTATTTTTATAATTTTGAAATTTGCACTATACCGAAAGTATTATACGAGTAATACTTATTTACTATATATTGCTATTATTCATAAAATTAAGACAAGCATTCGTAAGATTTGCTAATTTTTCTGAAGGGGGTGTCAGTACATGTCTGATAATGAAAAAAAGCTTCCGGAATTGACGGTTGAGGAAATCAGTGCAGCGGTGGAAACAGCAATTGAAAATAAAGACGGTGATGATGCGTTTGATGTCAATATCATTGCTTGCTAACAGTTCGAGGGGTCACTAAATTTTAGTGGCCCTAACCTACTATTTGAGGGGTGGAAACATGAAACGATCTCGATATGTTGTCAAATCAAAATCCGATGATGGACAACATACATTACTTTACAATATACGAACTGGAAGAGGATTGAAGTTTCCGAGGGGTCTCGATGTATGGAATAACGATTCACTGAAGCCCTATCTGTCCAAGCACAAATTCATGATTCAAAAAGACCAGCAAGAGGATCAGGAGGTATTAGACGATTATAAAAAGGTACGCAGGGACAGTCAAACACTGCACCTGATCATCCTTCCTCATGAAAACTGCAATTTCAGATGTGTCTATTGCTATGAAAACTTTGAGAAAAACAAAATGGATCCTGAGGTTGAGGAAGGTATAAAAAACTATATTAAACATGAGTTATCAACCGGAGACTATAACCTATTTACAGTAAGCTGGTTCGGGGGAGAGCCCTTACTAGGCATAGATGTGATGGAACGGATCAGTGACTATGCGATCAACCTTTGCAATAAGCTCGACATTAAATATACAGCTGGCATTACAACGAATGGTTCATTGATTACGAGAAAAAACCTTAAAAAGCTGTGTGACATGAAAGTAACAAAATATCAAATTACGATCGATGGCATAAAAGAGATCCATGATAAACAACGGGTACAGGCTAATGGTAAGGGTACGTATGATTCGATCATGAAAAGCCTTGTGCTTATGCACGAGTCCGATGAAAGGTTCAAGGTGTTGATTCGGATGAATGTTTCACCCGACAACTTCAAATATGCCAACGAACATATGGATATTATGGAAAAGACCTTTGAAAAGGACCCGAGATTCGAAATGTACTTTCATAACATCGGGCATTGGGGTGGCAAAAACGATGAAAACGTTGAGGTATGCAGCGAAAATATGATGGTACATCTTTTAGAGCAATCTTCAAAACGGGATCTCCCTACCTTTTCAGTGAACAAACTAATGGCTCCAGACAATGTATGCTATGCAGCAAACCCCAAGTCATTCGTGATCGGTACAGATGGAATGCTCTATAAATGTACGGTTGCTCTTTATGACGAGCGTAATCATATTGGAAAAATAAATGCTGATGGAACGATGGACATTAATGAAGATCGTATGAAGTTATGGACAGACAAAGGGGTTGAAGACCAAAAATGCAAATCCTGCTTTTTTGCACCTTCCTGTCATGGTGATTCCTGTCCGCTTATCCGGATGCAAACCCAAAAACAACCATGTCCGGATTGGAAAGGTGATATTCCGCACCTTGTAAAATTGCTTGATATACAGGCAGACGTATTTGATGAGGTCAAAGTTAAACAAGAGGTGACCTGATGCTGACTCCAGATGAAAGATGTATTAACGAAGTTGTCCAGGGGGTACTGGCAGAAAAGATTCACTTTACAAGAGCAATCGGTGCGATGGTTCCTACCCTTTATCTAACTGATGCATATAAAGGAAAAATGGGATCAGGCTTCAACCAATTGGATTTAATAAATGGGGATCAGTTGACCAACTACTATGCGGAATTTGTGCACACACTTCGAGAGAATGGTAGCCACGCACCCGCTATCAGATTCTTAACATCAAATCCTCTGGTCCCCTGGTCAACTTTTAAAGTAAAGGAAAGTGTCCGGCTGTTTTTAATCAATCATGCCTACTATCACTATCTTCATGGACAATTTTGGTTTCATTATGAATTTTTCGGCCAAACCGAAACGGGAGCTCAAATAAACGTTTTACATTATATCAGGCTGCAAACACAGGCTATGCTGATGTGCTTTTATTCAAAGAAACCAGTTAACCAGCTGATTGACATCTATAACGAGACCATAAACAAAAGGGTGCTAGGAAATCGTCTTCAAAGATTCCGATTCGAACTAGAGTTCAGCGTACTACTTATACACTATGGCTCCTATTCCTATGCGCAGCAACAGCTTACATCCCTCGAGGATATCAATCAATCGATATCGGATCCACGGATGACCATTGAATTCAATAATGTTTGTTCATTGCTCTACTATAAATTAAATGATTATGAAAAGGCTTTTCGATATTTAGACGAAGCACTCAGAGTTGCGTCGGAAACGTTGGATTACGAGGATGACCTTTTCACGTATCTCAGAAATAACAAGGAAAAATTGCTGCATAAATGTACAAAAGAGGTGAGCAGTCTGTGATTAGAACGAAGTTGAGGGTTGCAATCGGCTGTTCGGGATCAATTGGTGTCATCAACCTTCCACAATACCTTGTAGAACTTCAAAAGATCGATTGCGAAATTAAAGTCGTGATGAGTGAGTCTAGCAGGAAATTTTTACAGCCGATGGTTATCGAAAGCTTAGTTCACAACGAGGTGATAACGGATGAAATGCAAAAGGGTACAGGTGAAGCACTACACATGAGATTGATACAATGGTGCGATCTTCTGATTGTACTGCCTGCGACTGCAAACACGATCGGGAAAATTGCGAATGGTATTGCCGATAATGTACTGACTACAGCAGTGATAGCATGTAATAATCCGGTTATCATCATACCAAATATGAACGAAAGCATGTGGGCATCCAAAATTGTCACAAAGAACGTCGAAGCATTAAAGTCATTCGATTTCACTGTCATCGAACCCATTTTACAAAATACGTACATAAGCTCAGAAAAAAGCTATAAACAAACATTAAGTATGCTTCAGCCTAAACAATTATTGAATGTACTCAATCATTTGCTTGAAGGAAGTTTCACGGAAACCAATCGAAAGGAGCCGTCGATTTAATGTATACACATACCTACGTCCTGGAAAATGGTATTCGGGTTATCGTTGTCAATACGAACGACCAGTCAATGACGACGACGGCAGGTATTTTTGTCCGTCAAGGGGGGCGAAATGAATCTGAATCAGACAATGGAATCAGTCACTTCATCGAGCATTTATTAGCAAACACGAATCGCGCGATTGAAAACAAAAAAACAGCTGTGAAAAAAATCCTTTCTAACGGTGGTATTCTCAACGCCACTACTACAAAGGAAATCACTTATTACCATGGAACCTGCTTAAAGGAGCATACCAATGACCTAATCGATTCACTGTTCGAACTCATCTATAAGCCCGACATAACCGATTTGGATATCGAACGTGAAAAGAAAATCATTTTAGATGAATATCGAAATAAATTGTCCACAACCAATCAAATATACGAACATTTTTGGTCTTCTATATACGGGAAAAAGACATACGGCAACTGGGTGATTGGAAACGAAAAAACCATCAAGAGCTTTAATCGGGATCAAATTGAGCAATATTATGATTCGATTTATATTGCAGACAATATGTCCGTTGTCGTGTTGACAAATGAAGATGCTTATAAGGTGATCAACAAAATCAATGAAGTTTTCAGTAAAATACCAATCGGTACACCAAACCCGACTGAAGTTCTGTTAGCACATGAAGTAGGATTGAACAACATCCAAACGAGTAGTGATCAGCTGGTTGTTTGTTTTGGTGATAAAGGTCCTTCCTTCAGCGACCATAATTCAACATCCTTTGAACTATTGACTGCTTTATGGGGATCTATTCCTTCTTCAAGGCTATTCCAAGTCCTTAGAGAAGAATATAACCTCGTTTATCAAATCCAATCATTCAGTAACACATATGTACAAACAGGAAATTACGGAATTATTGCCAATGTTCACAAAAATAATTTCCAAAAATTTGTTAGCCTGCTATATTATGAGATAGAACGCCTTCGAAATGAATTTTTCGAACCAGAAGAAATTTCTAGGGCTGTGTCCGTCTTGAAGACCTTTCTGCTGACGAAATTGAACTCCCCAGATTTTCTCCTTAGATTAATAGGTACTAGAGCTGCATTCGGTCACCATTTTTTCTTGAATGAAATGGTTCGAGAACTTAGCAGAATTACCCCTGATCATCTGATGTCTCTTGCAAATGAATACATTAAACCAGATAACCTATCAATCATTACGTTAGGGAATATTACAGGGGATGAAATCATGGATACAATTTACAAGAAGGAGGAAGTTTCATGAGTTTATCCAACGCAGTGATTTCAGAAGACCAAGAAAAACTTTTTGAAGATGAAGACTTTTTATTGACTTATTTATTTCTTTCAGAGAATGAAGCAACGGTTACACAAATCCGTAGATTTACAGGTCTATCCCAGCTCCGCGTCGCACATATTTTAAACAAATTGATGAACCACGAACTTGTTAAAAAGCTGGATTATATCGGCGAACGAAATATCCAGACCTCCATGTATACAACAGCCGTTCAAAATATTGATATGAGTAAGATTGCCGAAAAAAATAAAATCGGTGCAACGCATTTGATTATAAAAAAGGTTCAACGAGATATCTCGCAAATTTTATCAAATGACATCGATGGACTGATTCCGAAAATTTCCTATACTTCATTTCAATTAGCAGATGATTCATACAACACAGTTTTAAAAAAATTAAATGAAGTCCAAGAGTTGATCAAAGATTTGGAAAAGCAAGATCTCGAGCACAATAAAACAACGACACCAGCAGTATTTTTCCAATCCTTCTATTCCAACTTAATTTCGAATCCGAGAGGAGAAATCAAATGAAGGAACTTTTTTTAAAAAATCCAAGTTATTTAAGACTCTGGATCGCACAGGTTATTTCAGAAATAGGCGACGGGATCACGAAAACCCTTATTATTTTTCTTGTCGCCACATTAACCCAAGATCCATTCATGATTGGAATTGTTGTCTTTGCACAACTGCTTCCCGGTGCATTGTTTGGTTCCATTCTAGGTCCAATCGTCGACCGCTTTTCTAAAAGAAATATTCTCGTATTGATGGATCTCTATCGAATGGGGATTGTTTTACTGATGATAGTGTTTAGCGACCAAGCATGGTTACTTATTCTTTTAATTGTTTTACAAGGTCTCGGAACAGCATTATTCGAGCCGGCTAGAGCTGCATCGATTCCATTTTTAGTCGATCAGGAAAAAATCCCTCAAGCTGTTGGTCTATCACAAGGAACCCGTCAAGCCATGATGATTATAGGTCCAGCAATCGCGGGACTGCTATTATTCATCAGTAATACTGATATTATATTTGTTATCGATGCGATTACATATATTGTCTCCGCAGTTGTTCTCTTTACGATCACGAAACTTGGAGGAAAAGCTAGTCCTGAAGCGGGCGGTGAATCGTATCTTTCATCCTTGAAAAGCGGGGTAGTCGCTATTGGGGAGGTTCCAGCCTTGCGCTTTCTTATCGTTCTATTAATACCCGTTACAATTGCTGCTGGAGTACTCAGCACCAACATTAGCGCGATGTTTTTACAAGCATTCGATGTACCTGCACAAGAATTCGGTTATTTACAAGCTACAGTCGGAGCAGGCGCTGTCCTTGGCTCACTGCTGGCTCCAAAGCTCCTGAAGCGTTTACGGCCTGGCATAATGTTATTAGCCAGCACTGGACTTATAGGTGCCTGGATGATTGTTGTGTTGAGTCTTACACAATTTCAATCTGATTTCGGTACGTTCCCAATTTACGTTTGGGCATGTGTTGTAGGTTTCTTGAATGCAATGTTGAATGTTCCACTTAGTTCTTTATTTTTAAGTATCACTCCACAACAATTCTTAGGTCGAGGAGCAGCCATTTTCCAGTCCACAGTAAATTTTGGAATGATGGGTGGGATTTTGGCAGGTGGATATTTTGCCGGGTTAACCGACACCATTGTTACCACAGCATGGACTGGAGTTATCATGGTCGTTATGATCTTTATTTTCCCACTCTTTAAAGGATTTAAAACGTTATCTGACGTCGGGAAGGAAGAAAAGAATCCTGAAGTTGCTTAAAGATAGTCACCTTTTAAAAAAGCGGATACCTTAGGATAAGCTATACCCGTGTAACGGACACTGATGAAAAAGTGTCCCTTATACGTATCCTTTAATTTTCTATGACTGTTATACTTGGTGATCCATTGTCTAAGTATATAATCACCGGATATTTCGTACTTCCTGACAATCTCAGGTAGAGAAAAATCACCCGATAAATAATCTCTTACTGCTGCTTCCTTAAGCTCCTTAGAATAGGACCTCCATGATTGGGATTCTTTTAAGCCCTCATTACTCAAATTGTTCAATCCATCGTTTTAATGAGTTTTTATTGCTTGAAATTTTGAACAAAGTTCTCGAATGGAATACTCTCTATTATAAAAGCAAGCAATACTTCATATTTAAAATCTTCAGAGTAAGATCTTTTAGACATTGAAAAGCTCCCCAGAAGATAAAACAGATTTTTATTTTTTAATCTGTCTACCTTAGGGGGAGCGTATCAATCCAAGCTCGTTTTATTCCTCTATTTTAATTAATAGTTTCCAAGTCTTTTTCTTCTGTTACCTGTTCGTCCTTGGTGATTTCTGTTGCTTCCTCAGAATTGATATTTTGGGATTGTTTATCTTCATTGCCGAAATGATTGATGTTCCCTCGTGAAACAAAGCTTTCAATCATCGCTTTTAAATCCATCCCAGTAGATTCCTTAAGACTTTCCTGGACGCCTAGCATTGTCTTTGTCACATTATTCGCAACTTTGGTTGCACCACCGTTTGAATCACTGCCACCCATATCGATGATTTTCATATCTTTGATTTGGGATAATGGCTTAGAAATTTCACGTGCGTAATCAGGAAGTATTTTAATCAGCATCTCAAGAACCGCTGCATCACCGTATTGTTCCATAGCCTTGGCCATAAGTTCCTTCGCTTCCGCTTCCGCTCTACCCTGTTCACGGATAACTTCTGCTTTTGCTTGCCCGTCGATACGTGCTTTTTCAGCTTCGGCTTCCGCCTTGGCTTTGATGTCATAGGCATCGGCATCTGCTTGAGCTTTCCGTCGTTTTTGTTCTTCTTGTTCTAATTCCACCTGTCTTTGTCTTTCTATGTATTGAACTTTCATCTTTTCCTCTGTCTCTAGTTGAGATAGTTTGGATTTTTCAATCGCATACGCTTGTTCCGATTTTGCACGAGCTCGTTCTGTTTCTTCTTTAATTTGAGCTTCCTTCAAATCTTTTTCTTTTCTAGACTCAGCGATGGCCGTCAAGCGCTTATTTTCTTCGTCCTGCGCTTCTTGGTCATTTTTGGCTTTGTAAATACGTGTTTCTTTCTCAGAGTCAGATTCTGCCTTTTCTGCCTTTTTACGAATCTCAGCAATGCGAGGACGACCTAGATTATCTAGATAACCGTTTTCCTCATCTGCGTCACGCAAATCATCCAGACCGAATGATGTAAGTTTAAAACCCATGTTATCCAATTCTTTTTGAGCGATTTCTTGAACTTGCTGGTTGAAGGATTCACGATCGTTATTGATTTCTTCTACAGATAACTTTGACAGTATCGCACGAAGATTTGTTCCAAGCACTTTGGATACTTCTTCTTCGATTTCCCCTGGTTTTTTCCCTAAGAACTGTTCTGCATAACTTGCGACTCCCTTTAATGAATCTGCAATTTTAACGGAAGCAATAGCATCTGCAACAACAGGTACTCCTTGGAGGGTGTATACTTTTGGTGTTGTCAGTTTGATTTGAAATGAATTCAAATCTACTGGAGTACAGGTTTGGAACAACTTAAGTCGTATCCCGCCACCACGAATAATTTTTAAACTTCTTCCATCTCCGTCTTCGAAAATCCGATTATCTTTTTCAGGATCACCTAGTTTCGGTCCCGTAATGATCAAAGCTTCATTGGAACTGGCTGTTTTGTAACGCAATTTAAAAATGATAAACGTTGTAATTCCAATAATCAACAAAATAAAGAGTACAATCCCTGCAATCATCAGAGTTAAAAAACTTCCCATTTGATATCCCCTCTCAAAATTGTATGTATTTTACTTACCCCCTCTCATTCTAACAATAAGTAGCGTATGACGTCATCCGAAAATTGGAAATTCACCATAAAAAATGCTCTGAAGCGTCTATACGGATAATGCCAAGCGAAAACTCAGCGAAACCATCACTATGGAGCGTTCATACGAACAGTTCGTGGTAAAAAGTCAGCTGAACCATCACTATGGAGCATTCATAGGGACAGATTCGAGCTGAAACTAGTGCCCCAAATGAAAAAATAACCCAGTTATGAGATGTATAACTGGGTTTATTCCTTATTGAATAGAGAGTCAGAGGTACTTGCTACACAAGTACCAACTCATCATACGGCTGAAACAAAGCAGACACCGGGAGATAAGTGCCGGTGCCTGCTTTCTGTCTAGTGCTTATTCGAGGATTTGGTCGATTGTTATGATCATTTCACTTGCGAAAGTTGTGTCAATCTTCTTTCCAGATTGTGCGTTTAAGAAGTTTTGCAGTGCGTTCAGCTTGTTCGCTTCTGCTCGCTCGTTTGGTGCGTTTTGTGCTGAGCGAATTTTGCTCTCTAATGCGTTGATGATTCCGTGGTGCGTTACTGCTCCATCTTCAACCGCTTCGTCTAGCATTTCATCAAGATCGTCCACCGTTGGAACAATGACGACGATAAATGTTTGGACTTCCTCTTGGTTAAAGTTGTTATCGACGGAACGAACCTCCACGGTATATGCTCCGATTTCAGTTAACGTAAACGAGTTGCCTTCAACCTTCGTCCATTCTCCGTCGTTCACGCGGTATTCGGTTTTCATGATACCGATGCCCTCACCGTCAGTCGCTTCAACTGTAAACGTGACATCTTCTTCATTTTCCACATCTGCTCCAATATTTCCGTCAACAGCAACGGTTGTATTCGGTGCAAGATAGTCGCTGCTGATTCGAGCATCTGGATGGATCTCAATCGCTTCGTCAAAGCTTTCGATATAGTGGATTGTTGCTTCCAAATCATTTGGACCCTGTACTGGATTTTCCGCTAACTCGAATAAGCGATAGTCGTCTGTTCCGTGTGGGTACATGTAGTTGTTCACGACAACTGTGTACGTTTCATCTGGCTGGACTTCACTTCCGTCTGGCAAGTAAAGGCTCACCACTTCATTCGTTTCTTCATTCCATGTATATCGGAATCCTGCTATGCTCACATCAGGTCCATACCACGGGTGGAACTGAGTATTCAACACTTTACGGAGATCGTCTCCTGTTACGTGAAGCTTCACCAATGTGTTACCGAATGGTTGGATGTTGTACAGCTCGCCCCATGTAATCGGTCCGGCATCGAGATTATCTCGGATTCCGCCACCGTTCATGAGTGCGAAGTCTGCGTCCATCTCCCATCTCATTCCTTCTGCGATCAGGTTCCCAAGCGCGTTATCTCCGTAAAGTCCTTTTGTTGCGTAGCCGCCTTCAAGTGGTATCGCTGCTTCGCCAACAACCTCAGTCAGCTTCGGTCCGACCATTTCAAGGTATTTGTCTAAAATCGCTGTAATTTCAGCATCTGGAGTGATTCCGCTTTGGACGACGTCAACGATTTCTGCTGATTTTTTTACAATATCATTCGTTGCAGGGTCGATTTCAAGATCCACGTCTGCGAATGCTTTTCCATATTCCCAAGCTTGAACGATCAGCTTGTTATCGACGACTGCATTTACTTTTACATGGTTATGTGCGGCAAAAATGACATCGACAGCGTCGTTAATGCTCGTTGCGAGGTCAGCAACTTCTCCTGTCGCTGTTTCGCCGGATTGGTTCCCTGGTTCATGCGCGAGTACGACAATTGCCTCGACACCCTGCTCACGAAGTTCTGGTACAAACCGGTTTACGGCTCCCGCTTCATCTGTAAAACGAACGTTCTGAATGCCATCAGGGATGACCATTGAAGGTGTTTCCGTCGTGACGATGCCGATGAATCCAATTTTCGTTCCACCAATCTCAAGAACGGTATATGGATCAAGCACCAATTCACCTGTATCCTTGTATTCCACGTTTGCTGCTACCATCGGAAAGTCGATGCCGTCATAGTTCTCGGTTCCTTCTGGGTGGTCCCCGCCATTGATAAGGCGCATCATTTCATCGACACCTTCATCAAATTCATGGTTTCCGAGTGTTCCGACGTCAAATCCCATCGCTTCCATCATTTCAACGGTCGGCTCATCTTGTAAAAGTGCGGAAACCGGTGAACTTGCTCCGACCATATCTCCAGAGTGGACCGTCAATGTGTTCGGGTTCGTTGCTTCGCGCTCGTTCAAGGACGCAGCAAGATAATCCATTCGTCCATATTTTACGCCTTCAATTGTGTCGGTTACATCAATTTTTCCGTGTAGGTCGTTGACACCTAGCAGCTGGACCTTGATGTTATCGTTCGCACCGCTGTCTACTGCGGTATATCCTGCATCAATTGCATCCTGTTCTTTAAAGAAAAAGACGCGATTTTTTACAGGGATGTCCTCCCATTTTTCAGGGGCAACATATTGTTTCGTAAAATAATCGCCAACAAACTTGTCCGGACCGCCACGAGAGTTGAAGCGGAACTCGTATGGAAGCTCATCGATCGGATTATCAGGATCCCACATACCACGGCCGTTTTCAATCGCTTCCTTCGCCGCTGAGCTGTAGGATTCAAAGTGCTCCAGGTTCGGATAGATAAAATATGGAACAGCTCGTCCGAGACGCACCATTTCTTCATTAACGTCCATGTCGCCTTTGTGGATGTGAGCTAAAAGACGTCCGTAGGAATCGAGAGCCTCTTCACCTACTTCGATCGTCACTTCTGTCCCTTGTGGAAGCAGTCGTTGAAGTTCTTCTTTTGCTGCTACCGCATGCTCACCTTGGGACTGGCCGTTATAATTCGTTTCAGGTGTATCGATTGATAGCATACGTACCTTCGTTGTTCCGATGACCGGATCAGTCAAGTGGACGGTATCGCCATCTACCACACTTTCAATCGTCGCGGTATATGTTTCCTTTGGTGCAGGTGCTGGAGGCTGGTCAGCTAGTAAACTGAAATCTCCTGCTTCGGTCGGTAAAAGCTGATACTCATTGTATTGGCCAACGACCGCCGTCACGTTGTACCATTTGCCTTCTTGTAGCGTGGACACATCAATTCCGGTTGAGCCTTCAACCCGTAGGATGACGCCTTGCATCGAATCATCGATAAATGAAATATTGTATCCGCCGCCAGCTTCATCAGCTGGGATCGACTGGATGAATCCTGTCACATTGACAAGGGATCCCTCATGTGCCTCGCCACTATCGTCGAAAAGAGTTGATAGTTCGATAGATTTAGCTGCTGGGAGCTCGTTTCCTTCTGATAAAACGGTAATAGAGGTAGGTTCTATTTCAGTCAGGCTGCGATATGATGTGATTTCACCTGTAACCTGGATCTTCTGCCCTTCTTCTAAAACTGCTAGATTTTCGTTGAATGAAAAAACGTTGATTCCAGCTGTGCTGTCTTGTATGTATGCAGATAGATTGCTTCCGGTAAAGTCAGCAGTGACAATTCCTTCTACTGTAACGGTCTGCCCATCCATCGCTTTCGCATCTGAAATCGGGGTTACCGTGTTTTCTGCCTGGACGATTCCCACTGGCAACAGGGTTAAGAGCATAGCGAAAGTCGCCAGAAGACTTGTCCACCTTTTTAGCATAGGTTGGTACATAGATAGAACCTCCTAGATTTGGTTTAAATTCTCTTTATTTCTTACTCTACTAGAATTTGTTTAATCTTGTATGAATTTCGTGAAAAGGTTCGGAAAAATCGTTCCAGCATACTATAAAAAGGTAGGACAACCGAGCCAAATGGCACAGTTTAACAGGAATGAGTAAATAGGCCTATAAAACTATTTAACGGTTTACAGAAATTTGATGTCGTTGTAAAATAATGTATGGATATAGAATTGCTGGGATGTCAGATCGATGGGGGCTTAGGAGTGACAAGTAAGAAAGATACAAATATTCAAGAACACGAAGAAATCTACTCATTGCAACAACTTATGTATGAATATAGTAAGACGATCGATACATATTCCGATCCCACATTTGTGAGGATCAGCCAACTTTTAGATAAAAAGCTCAATCAACTTCAAAAACATAACGGTCAAAAGTGCTTTGACTAAGAGAGCTGCTCACATAGATGGGTGGCTTTTTTGTTTGGGGTGAATTTAATAAAAGATTACAAATGTTAAAACTTGCACAAAATGAAGCTCGCGGGTACGTAAGAGGCGTTGTATTCCCTTTTTCTTTATTAGATGTTTGAGGGCACGAATGAGCCCATCATCTCAGTAAATCTCTCAAGGAAATCATAATAAAGTTGATTTGCTCTATACAAATCTTCATTATATCAATCTTTTCTGGAGTAGTTCGGTGGTTGCGGGATAATGCTTTTTCGCAGTAAAAGATTTCCCTCCCCTGCTCGGCTTCAGTTTTTCACAATCCAGCACTCCAGATGACCTTACTACATCCGCTTGACACAAAAAGTGGGCAAGTTCCCTTGGTCGGTTCATAGAATAATAATAGACAGGGGGAATGCAGCTTGGACAATCTGACACTCATTGTAGTTGGGGTTATTGGGTTTATCACGATTTTCGGGATCATCGGCAACCTTCAAACCCGGATCAAGCTTGCCGATTGGTTGAAGGATTTGAAGCAAATGGATGCGTCTTCTCAAATCAGGCGGCCACAATGGATCGGTGACGCGATTGAGGATTATCGCAGCTACCATCTCGCAGGGGTTACAAATGTAAACAGTCCGGTATTAATTGAAAAACATTTAATGAAACAGCCGATTCGGATCCTTGGGATTTTCCGAGTCCCGACTGGTAACGTGATCCGTCTTTTGCACGGGCTCCCGTCGCTTTCAATCATCGTCGGTGTGCTCGGAACATTCATCGGTCTCACACTCGCGATCATGGCGATGCAGGATACACTCGTCAGTATCGGCAATCAGCCCGGACAAACGACCTTGTCTGTTTCGTCGATCGTCACCGCGATATCAGAACCTTTTAAAGGGATGAGCATTGCGTTCTCCACAAGTATTGCTGGGATCGGCAGCTCACTTATCCTCGCAATCGTGCAATCCGGTTTTTTAACAGGGGGAACGTCGCTTAGTTACCTTCAGGATCGGCTTATAAGCGAGGCCGAGAGCTTTCTCGATCACGCTCTTCAGGAACAGCTCCAGAACGAAAAGCCAAAGGATTCGCTTGAGCGTCTTCTAGACCGACTCGTTTCAAAGGTTCAGGAAAGTTTTCAGCAAAGCATTGGTGATTTTAGCGAAAAAATGGTCGACTTCACCTCTGGATTAGAGGAAGCTATGAACGATGTGAAAGGAATCCTCCATGCCCAGCGCGAGCATACCGAGCAATTCAAAAATAGTACGGACATCCTTGTGTCATTCGGGGATCGTTTTTCAGATACAATTACAAAACTAGAGTCGGTCCAGCATTCCGTTGATAAAGGACTCGCAAAGCTTGGCGAACATGTTTCTGGCTTTGAAAAACAATACAAACGGACAAGTGAGCAATTCGACCAAGGGCAAAAGCGGATGGAACAGGTGCTGCAGCGTTCGGACCGAACAATGGAGGAAGCACAAAAGAAAACCGAAGAGATTACACGCGCGCTCATTGCCGGTGTGGAACAGGTTCATCAACGCTCCGACCGTACTTTAGAGGAATCCCAAAGGAAAACGGAGGAACTCGGGCGGGGACTCATTACTGGCGTCGAACAGATCCTCTCCCGCTATGAAGGGAAACATGAAGATTTCGAACGAAAAATGGCCCAGCAAAATGATGAATGGTTTTACAGATATCAGGATAAAACTGAGCAGTACGGGCGCGCATCAGAATCATTTTCCGGTTCTGTCCAGCACCTTGAAAAAGCCTGGCACGACACGATTGAGACGTTCAAGCGAGATTTTATCGACCAGCTCGGATACATGTTTGAGCGTGAACGGCAATCGAAAAATGACCACGGCGGTCGTGAACAAGAAATGCGTGAGCTTATCCGGGCACTCGATTCGGTCTATCAAAACCTTTCCCGCGATTTTAAGCAGACACATCAATATTTTGGTGATGTGTATCATGTTTTGCAAAGGCTTCTGGATGCGACGGTTCAATCAGCGAACATGCGCCATGACCGTGACCCCTATGAGCCACGTCGGATTACGATTAATGACTCTTCCCCGCGGTGATGCCGATGCGAAGACGACGATGGGGTCAACAGGACGGCGAAGGACACAACTATTTTTGGCCTTCTTTTACCGATATGATGGCAATGATGGTGCTTGTGATGCTTTTTATCGCGATCATAGCCTACGTTCAAAGCATCTACAACGCTTACGAGCAGACCGAGGTTCGAAACGAGCTTGCGAAAGTAGCGAACGTGAAGAAACATATATCGGATTTGATTGAAAAAAGGTTGGAAGAAAACGTCGGGAAGGATAAAATCATCCGCGGGCCGAACAATACGATATCGGTTGAGGGGAGCATCCTATTTGATACCGGTAGTTCGGAAATCAGTGCCAACGGAAAAACAGTGCTACGCCATTTGGCTGACGCATTGACGGAGATCATTGAGGAACAGGAGTTGAGCCAGTACCTGTATATCATTCTCGTTGAGGGTCATACCGACTCGGTTCCGTATGATAACTGGACACTCTCGACCGAACGGGCTGTCGCAGTTGTCAAATATATGGCGGAAGTGAATCCTAAATTCCAGGATGCCAAGTATGCCCAGTACATTGCGGCAACTGGATATTCCGAATACAAGCCGATCGCGAAAGGCACTTCACCGGAGGCGTTGCAAAAAAATCGACGCATCTCCTTCCAGATCATATTAGATGATGATAAGTGGCAGGACAAACTGAAGCACATTATTAATGACTACAACTGATCAATCGGTGAATTTCCATGTACATTATTACTGAGTTCATTCGATAATGGCAAAATATACCTTTAAAAATAAGACAAATTTCTCAGTGTGGCACTCATCTTTCGCTTATATGCTTCGAATGGTATAAGCAAGGGGATACGACAAAATTTCCCCCGGCGATCGTATTAAAAAGGCTTTGTTGTACAAAATTGTCGAATGTTTAAGTGCATTTTTAGGATATAAATGCTTGTCGTTCTTTAGAAAGAAGAGTACTATTAAACTATTAAAATATTTTCCATTATTGGAGGTTATTATGAAGTCTACTGGTGTAGTTCGAAAAGTTGATGAGCTCGGAAGAATTGTTATTCCGAAAGAGTTGCGCAGAACGATGAATATCAATGAGCGCGATCCGATGGAAATCTTTGTGGACGGTGAAAAGATTATCATCAAAAAATATGAATCTCGTATGTCGTGTGTGATCACAGGCGAGGTTTCGGATCAAAACTTGAATTTGTTTGACGGAAAGCTTGTCCTAAGTCCAGAGGGTGCCGAAATGCTTGTGGATGAGTTGAAAAAGCAAGCCGTTCCGACGGCGTAACTTGTTAATAAAACGGTCAAGCAAAATTAAAGACTGTCGAATATATCGGCAGTCTTTCTTACGTCTGAGGGACGCTAATCCATCTCTTATGCTGTCCTCTTTTCTATAATGTGGTTATCCGACGCACTTAAATGCCTTTTAAGTTGCGAAATACTCCAACTTATGGATAATCATTTAACTTAGAGGGTGTTAAGTTGTGTTTTTTCCGATATATGGATAATTACGCAACACCCCTCCTCACTATTAAAATGACCACAAGCCGCTCATTCGGCCTGTGGTCATTTTATTTCTGTAATTTTATTGCGAAAGCATTGCCTTAAACACGTTCTTTACTTTCGGAACCACGTAATGACTGCCGCCTTTGTCCTGAACGTTCTCAATCATCATTGAGATGAGAAGCTTCGGATCATTCGTGTTCCACGCAACAAACCACCCATTTTCTTTTCCTTTTTCCCCCTGCACGATCTTCAACTCAGCCGTCCCTGTTTTTCCAGCGAGCTGTAATCCCTCAACTTTTGGCTCGTATGCAGTGCCAATTGGGGTGTTGACAACGTCAGTCAGGTCCTTTGTAATCATTGAGGCAATCTCTTCACTGATGACGTTTTCCTTCCATGGTTTTCCCGTTTCCTTCTCTTTGAACAGTACCGGTTTTAGCATCGTTCCCTTTGTGATGAACGGTGTGTATGTCAGTCCAAGATGTAATGCACTCATTTCAACCTTTCCTTGTCCATAGCCCGTATTAGCCAGCTGGATTTCACCTTCAAATCCGTTTTCCCCAGCGATTTGAGAAGGTGTGATCGGATAGCCGAAAGAGATTTCCTGTCCGAAGCCGAAGTCCTTTGCTTCTTTTAGAAATGTTTTTCCACCGATATCTAGAATCGACTGTGCGAAGTAAATGTTATCCGACCTTACGAGCGCATCCCTCAAATTCACGGACGAATCGGCGGTACTGACACGTTTTACCGCATAATTCCCCCATGATGAATCCTTTTTCCAGGTGCTGCCCTCAATCGACCTTTCCTTTGCAGGGTCGATTGCTCCCGTTTCCAGTCCAATCGCTGCTGTTATCGGTTTAAACGTCGAGCCCGGTGCATACGTTTTGCTGAATCGGTTCGTAAGTGGCTTTCTCGTATCGTTCACCCACTCGTTGTACTGAGCAACGGAAACCCCATAGATAAATTGATTCGGGTCATAAGCTGGCGTGCTGACAAGGCCTTTTACTTCGCCTGTTGTGGGGTCGAATGCCGCTGCTGTTCCGGCATCCTCCCACATTTGATTGTAGATTGCTGCCTGTATAGATGAATCGACCGTAAGCATTAAATCCTCGCCAGGAATTGGTTCATTTTCCGCTAGTGTTTTCTTGTTGTTTCCTTCTGGATCCTTGATGAAGATTTCTCCGCCATATTCACCTCGAAGCTTTTCTTCGTAAACGAGCTCTAAGCCTGCTCTTCCGACGATAGAATTCGCGGTATAGCTTTTATCCTTCCAGCTTTCCAGTTGTTTTTCCGTGATGGGTCCAAGGTACCCTGTCAAATGGGCGGCAGCAGGTCCTAATGGATACACGCGCCCTTGCTTTCGGACGAGCTTCGTGCCATTGAGCGCTTTTACCGTCTCCACTTTTTCATAATCAAGTGCAGACATACTTTTTAAAGGCACATAGGAGTTTGACTTCACCCATTCCTGATCAAGTGCGGCATTGATTTCTTCGACGGGGAGATCGATCAGCTGTGAAAGCTCCTGCTTCATCTGTTCACGATCCGCCTGCATCCACTCTGGTACGAGCCCAACCTCGATCACTTCGCCGTTGATCGCAAGTCCTACACCATTAACGTCAAACATTTCACCACGTTCAGGTGCGATAGTGTCCGCCGAAATCGTGTCGCCTTCCTTCATGCCAGGAAAAATCATCGATGGGCTCCACGTCATCGCCCAACGACTTGTTTCCTCATCCGTTTTTTCAAAAATGAGCTTGGATTCATGGTTGATTTCAAGCGGTCCAGCAAGTGTGTCCATTTTTACACCAAACTCAAAGCTTACTATGTCTTCTTCCTTGTATTCTTTATCTTCTTCCGGCAGTTTATATGCGATGCTGAGGTTGCTCATTTCGATACCTTCGTATATTTGTGTGTAACGCTCAACGAATTTTTCTTTGTCTATTTGCTGTTGTGAGTCCTTTGACAACAGGCTATACATTTGATCAAAGTCCTGTTTTTCCCAGGCATCCATATAGTCTTTAAAGGTCGTTTCAGGCTTAGGTTGCTCCGAACAACCGGCTAAGATGAAAACCGTCATCAGGATGATAGCTGCAAGTATTTTTCGACTTAACATTATGGCCTCCTTGTATATAACGTTATGTTGGATCTTACATGAAAATCGACGAACAATCTTTTATATTTATGGTACCATAAAATCGAACTAATCAAATTTTTCCCGTCTTAAAAGCAGGGATTAAATACCCGCAGTATGTAAATAGACCCTCCTCTTATATTGACGATTATTCTAATGAAAGGTTTCCACTTTTGCATAAATGAGGTGTTTTGGTGATGAATGATTTTAGATGGAAATATGTTTATGGGGTAATGTGGGACCATGAGGAAATACCTGATAATGTTGAGGTGGTCGAACGTCCTGAAGTGTTGATGTATAAAACAGAAGGATCGACAAGCCTCTTTTCAAACAAGGTTGCAAGGGTTGACGTCGATTCTGAACAGAAGCTGGCTGAGGTTTTGAAGGAGATAGAAGTATTTTTCGGGTCGAAGCCGTTTTCGTGGTGGATTGGCCCGGATTCCAGCCCTGGCGGATTGGCGGGGATCGTTGAAAACCACGGCTATCAGCACCATGATACATATTTTGGTCTTGTAAAGTCGGTTGAGATGATGGACGATAATCTGGTTCCTTATAAAATCAGGGTTGCGGAGAGTGAACAGGATGTGCGTGCCTTTGTTGACGTCAGTGCCTCGATTTGGAACTATGATGAGGCGACTCGGGAAACCATTGTACAGCAGCGGATAGCGTATTTACGTAGCGAGGGGTGTCGCGGAGGAGTTCTAGTCGTATCGGATGGTGATCGCCCGATTGCTTACGCAGGGTATCGGTTCAGTTCTGATGGTGAAGCGATGTATCTCTCCGGAACTGGAGTGTTGGGAGAGTACCGGGGCCAAGGTATTTACCGGGCATTATTGAAAAAAAGAGTTGAGCTGGCGAGGGAACATGGATGCAAGTGGATTGCTACCCAAGCCAGGACAGGCACTTCGGAACCGATTTTACGCAGATCAGGATTCGAGGAAATCGGCGTATACAAGGTTTTCACCGTACAAGAACAGTAGGTGATAAATAACAAAGCAGAAGCTCCCGTTTCAACAGGAGCTTCTGCTTTTCTTAAATAATTTTTAATTAGTCGTTCTTTTTACCGTGTCCGTTTCCATTACCCTTACCGTGATCACCACGTTTTTCTTCAGCTTTTTCACGTTTCTTTTCAGCTTTTTCTTGAGCTTTTTCAGCTTTTCTTTCGGCCTTTTCACGAGCCTTTTCTGCCTTATCACTATCTTCTTTATCTTCAGTATCGACAGAAGCTGTTACTGTTTCGGTTTCATCATCAACTTCCTCTACATCGTCAGTAGGTTCAGTCGCTTCCTCTTCTTCAGCCTCTTCGTCATCACCATTTTTTTCTTCAAGCTTTGCAATCTTCTTTTCTAGCTTAGCAAAGGACTTTTGGATATTTTTCATAAGGGACGCACGGGCTTGATCGCTTCCAACGTGAGTAAGAGCCGCTGCTAGTGCTTCGATATTGTTTCCAAGCTTATCGTTAAGCTCAGCGACCTCTTCGGATTCCTCTTCTTCCGTTGCCTGGTCTTCTTCAGTAGTACCTTCTTCAGTTGTTTCTTCAGTACCCTCTTCTGTAGCTTCAGATTCTTCCTCGGTACCTTCTGTCGTTTCCTCAGTTGATTCTTCAGGCGTTTCTTCCGTTTCTCCTTCTACATCTTCGGACTTTTCAAGAGCAGCTTCTTGTGCTGCAATCGCTTCTTTAAGTGTTTCTTCTGCAAGCTCAGTTTCACCCGCTGCAAAGAGTGCGTTTGCCTCCGCAATTCGTTCAGCTGCATAATCTGCTAACAGCTTAGCTTCTTCATAGTCATCCATTGTTACTGCAAGACGTACGTTTTCAAGCATTGTTTTTACAAAATAGAAAAAGTCCCCAGGTACTAAAGAAGGATCCTCTACACCTTCCTCTTCAGTAGCTCCGTCGGTTTCAGTCGTGTCTTCGGAAGTTGTATCTTCCTCAGTAGTCGTACCCTCTTCTGTTGTCGTTTCATCAGCTGGAAGCTCTGTAGTAGGAGTTTCCTCGTTGGTTGTTGTTTCATCTGTGTTCGCAAATGCAGCTGGTGCTGCTCCGAATAATAATAATGAGGCCGCACTTACTGTAGCAATAAGCTTTTTGTACATGTAATTCATCCTCTCCAAATTAATTGTTGCAATAAAAAAGCAGATTACAAGGCTGATTTTGATGCAAATCTAACCAAGCAATATGCCCATGAGATCCGCCAATGGGGTTTCTCAAGTTATGTAATCAAAGATTCATAGGCAACTGGCTGACATTGGTCGGTTGACCCTTAGTCCCTTTAGCTTTGCGTCACTACCTTTCGATAGCTTTGCCTTGTTCAACTTTTCAATTAGTTTTAGTATACAATAAATCCACAATTTCCCGCTAAGGATAAATTTCCCGTTTTTTCAGAATTTTTGTCGTAAAATAGTAGGGGTTTTTGTGGAAATTACTAGATGTTCCTCTCAAATGAGTAAAAATGTGTGGGTAGTAAGGCTTATCGTGGTGTCGGAATAGATAAAGCTAGGAGGTTGAGTCTCGCAATTCGTTTTTCCAGGACCCATTGTTCTATATCGGGAAATTTTAAATTATATCGGATATTCACCATAGTTTGTTAATTAGTTACATCTCACGTGGCTGAGTCCACAAAAAAGAGCTGCCTCTGCAGCCCTTGCAAGTGAATTTATAAAATTTGTGTACCAACGTATTATACAAAGTAAAGTGCGATTGCAAATAGTGACGTACCGAGCTTGAGGAAAAAACGTTTATGCATGTTTCATCCACTCCCCGTTTGGTAGTTTCGCCAGTTGGTCCCCGGCTACCCCTACTTTAACGTACTGTACCGAAAAATGGGGCGAATTTACAATATCCAAACGGAATTGATATGTTCACTTAACACTCTGTTTACAAAGACACTTGTTTTGTATCGAAATAAAGTAACTACATACGATCTCTTAAAATCGCCCGGACGGGGCTGGCATCCGCTTCAGCTAATGGCAATGGCAATGCGATCAGCTCGTAAATTCCCTCGTCCACCTCATCCAAAATTACACTTTCTAAAATATGTATGTCGTTTTCAAGCAGGCTGTGGTGAGCCTGCAGGTCTTTCGAATCGACCTGATCGACAGACGGAACATCAACCCCGATCAATCGGACCCCTTTTTCTTTTAAAAATGGGGCAAGCTCTGGTGACAAATGCGTAATGCTGTCAGGAAAAACGGTGCGGTCCTTCCATGACCCCGTTTTGATCAGCAAACGCTCGACACCATCAAGTTGATAGTCTTCTAAATCCTCTGGTAAGATCGTTTCGCGGCCTTCCAAATGAACGACAAGCGCATCGCCAACATACAAATCCGGTTTTAAATCAAGCATTTTTTCTCCGTTGTCATCAAAGTGAAACGGTGCGTCAACATGCGTACCTGTATGTGTACTGAACGTGACACTTCCGACATTCACTGAACCTGTTTCTTCTTTCGTCCAATTAAGCTTGAAAGAAAATGGTGTATCACCAGGCCAAGTCGGTACTCCTTTTTTTAAAGGCTGAGAGATGTCCCAAACTTTCATAGCCGAATTCCCCCTGTAACTTTTCTTATTGTGAGTTCAAAAAGGAGGATCAAAAGAGCCGAGATTTCTGAAGTTCAACTAAGTACATTACGTCCTGTGAAAACGTCGAACTGACTCACATCTTGTGAGCCTCGGGACTTTTTGAACTACCTCTTTTAGTCCTTTTTCTCACCTAAAGCGAACATGATTTCAGTTTCACATGCCACTTCTCCATCGACGGTTGCTGTTGCTTGTCCTTTACCCATCGAACCGCGTACACGAGTGAGTTCAACCTCAAGACGAAGCTGATCTCCTGGGCGGACCTGACGCTTGAAGCGGCATTTATCGATGCCCGCAAAAAAGGCGAGGCGTCCACGATTTTCTTCTTTTTTAAGCAAGGCAACAGCTCCAACCTGCGCCAGGGCTTCAACGATCAAAACACCTGGCATGACCGGATAATCTGGAAAATGTCCGTTGAAAAACTCTTCGTTTGCGGATACGTTTTTGATTCCGGTCGCGTGCTTTCCTTCTTCTACTTCAAGGATTTTATCAACAAGTAAAAATGGATAGCGGTGTGGAATAATCTCTTTGATTTCATCGATATTCAGCATGGTCATCCTCCTGTTTTCATACAATCTTCCCTTATCATAGCATATTTTTCGACTGAAAAATAAGTCGGTCCGGCGGAATATCATGTATGTTATTCGACGACATCAGCAAGCTCTTTACCGGTAATCGATACGTTAGGTTTTTTTTCGACAAACTTTTGATAGTTGATGTTCTGTGGATAGGAAAAATGAGAAAGGATCGGATGTGGGTTTACATTTGGTTGTTTATGAAAGGCGACATATGAACGATAGCTACTCCACTGATATTCTTTTGGTGTCCCAACTAAATCTGTTCTGCATGGCGTAAGATGGATGTACTTGTTCACATCCAGCTGGTGATTGGAAGAGTCAACTCGGTTTGCTTCAGAATGACTTTGGTAAACGGTACTCATAAATTGATATTTCCGGTTAAAAAAGAGGGAATAGCGTTGGTCGATTTTGTTGATGATCTGCAGGATATCGAGCTGGTGTGTTTTGATGTGAAGGTGGGTTTGGTTGGTCATGAGGCAATAAGCGTATAAATCGAAGCGATGCTCGGCGCGTGCTTTTCCTATAATTTCAAGATAGACATGACGGTCCTCTCCATCGTAAAAAAGTGGTGCCTTACGGATTCCTGTTGAGGTCACATAATATTCTGCACCTGGATACCAATTACTTTTCTTGCGGGGCATGGTTTCACTCCTATTAGTTTTTTTAGAAGCTTGGAAAAATGTATAGATGGTTAAAAAAGTGGGGGCAATTACTGGACACTACATCTAGTATACGCATAATTCCCATTAAAATGGAAGTTGTTTTTCGGAAAATAAAAAATGGCTTGTCTCCACCAGGAGTTAGACTTGTATTTTCCGAGTTAGACTTGTATTTTCCGAGTTAGACTTGTATTTTCCGAGTTAGACTTGTATTTTCCGAGTTAGACTTGTATTTTCCGAGTTAGACTTGTATTTTCCGAGTTAGACTTGTATTTTCCGAGTTAGACTTGTATTTTCCGAGTTAGACTTGTATTTTCCGAGTTAGACTTGTATTTTCCGAGTTAGACTTGTATTTTCCGAGTTAGACTTGTATTTTTTCGAATTCGCCTTCCGTCTCTTCTCAAAACTCTTCAAAAACGTATAAAGTGGAGTCCAATCCACTTTGATCTTATTCTTTCCATAACTATTCTCAACATAAAGAGCTTAAAAATGTCCAAGTAGACAAATTTACAACTTTAAATCTTCCTTTTTTAAAGAAAACTCGGTGATTGCCAAGCCTTTAGGCGAAAGCAGAGTCGTAGTTGCTCTTTTACTATAGAAAGTATTTACACTTTCTTAACGTGCAAATAAGAAAACCCGAGTGGAGAAAAGCACTCCACTCAGGTCCTTCAAATTGACGGGTTTTATCAGCTTATATTATTGCAAATCCTTTTTAACAAGGTCGATGATGTGCAGCCACGTTTCTTTTTCGAAGACGTCCATCATGTTTCCGTCTCCGACCATTCCGTATCCTACTGCAAGACCACCTGCTAGGGCAGCTGCAAACAACAGGAGCACAAAAATAAGCCTCAGCCAGATCGGGAGTATGCGAATCCTTGGCTTTTTCAGCTCATCCTTCTTTCGTTCTTCTCTGGACGAAGCTTCTTTTACTTGTTGCTTCGTTTCGATCTTTACGGATGTATTTTCATTCGTTTCTGACGGTTCAGGCGTCAGTGTCGAATCTTCTTTTTTAACTTCTGTATCATTATGGACCATAATAACTCCTCATTACATGCTTAGCGAATTGAATTAACGAGCCCCATCATCTGATCTGCCATTTTAATCGATCGGGCATTCATTTGATAAGAGCGTTGTGTCGTCATCAGCTGGGTCATTTCCTGTGCGAGATTGACGTTGGACTGTTCAAGCGAACCCTGTTGGATAAAGTTACCGTTTGCCTCAGGCTGTCCGATTACTTCATTCAAGTCAGCGGTTTCACTTACACGATATCGGTTTTCGCCTGCGGATTCAAGCAATTGCGGCTGAATCACTTCGACAAGTGACAGCTGTCCTGCATTTACTGTCGTTTGATCCGCTAACGTAACCTCAACCAACCCTTCCCCTGATACTGAAATCGATGTAAAATCACTCGGGATTTCAATCGGGCCATTTTCCCCCATCACAAGATCTCCGTTCGACGCAGTCAGCTGCAAACGTTCGGGGTTCCCATCGACTGGTGTCAAATAAAAGGACCCTTCTCTAGTATATTCAACGATTTCGTCACCATTTTCAAGTGTTTTTTGAACTTGAAATAGGATATTCGGGTTCAAGAGTGCCAAATCTAACGATCGCCCTGTCTCTATTATACCACCTTGTTCAAGTCGGAGCACTGTCCCAGCTACCCGAGCACCACTTCCAAGTCGGATACCTTCTGGGGTTAGCCGTCCAATTTCAGCATCTTGGTTCGGTTGATTGTTGATTTCCTGTGCTAAAAGGCTCGAAAATTGCACATCGCGACGTTTGAATCCGTCTGTATTCGAATTTGCAATATTGTTTGCAATCGTGTCCAGTTGATTTTGAAGCTGCCCCATTGTCACAGAAGCAGTAATCATCGATCGATTCATTATCTATCATACCCCCTTGCCTGGTTTTACATATGTCACATGTCTTCTGAATTATCTGAGGCGGCCGACTTCATTTGCTGCTTTTTCCATCGTTCGGTCATAGGCTTGTACTACTTTTTGGTTCGCTTCAAATGTTCGATAAGCGCTCGTCATTTGGACCATCGTCTGTTCAACATTTACGTTGGAGCGTTCCACAAATCCTTGTTTTAACTGGTAACTAACATTTTCGTTTCCGTTTGCCGCAATGATGTCTTCTTGATTTTCCAAGCTAAAAAGGCCGTTTCCTTCTTTTTCAAGGTCGTTTGGGTTTTCAATGAGAGAGATGCCAATCTGTGTCCCGGATCCAGCGATCACACCATTTGGATCGAGTGTAAAATTATTGCTTTCTATTGTTATTCGGTTTCCGGCGGAATCAAGAACAAAGTCACCATTTGATGTGACGAGGCTCCCGTTTGCGTCAACAGTGAAATTGCCGTTCCGTGTGAGTCGAAGATCCCCTGCTTCGTTTTCGACTGTGAAAAACAACGCCCCTGCTGCACCCGTTTCCTCGTTGACCGGAACCGTTCCCTGAAGAAGAGCAATGTCGAGACTGTTGCCGGTTTCGCGAAGGTCTCCCTGACGAAAGTTCGGTAATGCTTCTTGCATATAAACCCCTGTTGCAAGCGATCCGACACGTTTGTTCGTCGGAATTTCCCGGTTTCCGACATTCGTTTCACCCATTCGACTCAACAGCATGTTCGAAAAGGATCGTAATGCAGAACGGTCTGCTTTAAATCCTGGTGTATTGACATTCGAAAGGTTGTTTGTCAGCATATCCTGCCGTCTTTGTTGGGCGATCATTCCAGATGTTGCGGTGTAAAATCCTCGAAACATGAACTCTCCTCCTCTATTGATCTGGTACAAGGTTTCAACTTTGTCCGTTTCGTCACCAGGCTCTTTCATCCAATTCGGTTGATTGGGTTAAATGATTTGATAGATTCGTTCGGAAAATCGAGCTTACCTATCTATGGAAATCTACTAGGCCGTTTGTTTTTTTTCAAAATTAGTAGATTCAAGCTAAAATTTTTTAAGTGAGCTTAGTTGATCTGCAAATGTTTTATGAAAGCTTGCGTTTTGGCAGTCTGTCGATGTACTCGAGCATGAGGCCAGTCCCACGAGCAACGCAGGTCATCGGTTCATCAGCAATATAGACCGGAACCTTCAATTCCTCTGAGAACAGGCGATCGATTCCATGCAATAAAGCTCCTCCGCCAGTAAGGATGATCCCGCGATCAATAATATCTGCCGATAGCTCAGGAGGCGTTTTTTCAAGTACACTTTTCGCAGCTTGTACGATGGAATGAATCGGTTCCCTAAGTGCCTCTTCAATTTCAGCAGAATTAATTGTAATGTTACGAGGGAGGCCACTGACCATATCACGACCACGAATATCCATTTCTTCATCTCGGGAGTCTGGAAAGACCGTTGCGACGTTCACTTTTATATCCTCAGATGTGCGTTCTCCAATCAAAAGCTTGTACTTCTTTTTTATGTATTGAAGAATTTCCTGATCGAACTTGTCCCCCGCCATCTTAATCGAAGAGGCGGTGACGATATCGCCCATTGACAATACGGCAACATCTGTTGTTCCACCGCCTATGTCTACGACCATGTTCCCGCTCGGCTGGAAGATATCCATACCGGCTCCGATCGCTGCCACTTTCGGCTCCTCTTCAAGGAAAACCTGTTTGGCACCGCTCTTTTGGGCTGCTTCACGGATCGCCTTCTGTTCAACCGTGGTTATGTTGGTTGGTGTACAGATCAGGATTCGTGGTTTTCCGATCAATCCTCTTACATTGATCTTGTTTAAAAAGTACTTGAGCATTGCTTCGGTAACTTCAAAATCAGCAATGACTCCATCCTTCAACGGTCTAGTTGCAACGATATTCCCGGGTGTCCGTCCTACCATCTTCCGAGCTGCTTCACCAACCTCCAGTACACGATTAGTGTTTTTATCAATCGCGACAACTGATGGTTCGTCAAGGACAATCCCCCGCCCTTTTACAAAAATGAGTACGTTTGCAGTACCCAGGTCAATTCCAACATCCCTCGAAAACATTGTGTAAATCCTCCCTAATTCAGGCTAGTTATATTAGTGTATGTTTTGTAAAATTTATGTAGTTCATCCATAATATAAGTTTACCATAGTTGTTGTTGAATTAGGACTAAATTTGTCAAAAAACCCGACTATTTCACTACCCAAAAAGTTAATTTACTACTTTTTCTGTCGATTTTTTGTATTTTTCCCGGGTAGCTTCCCCGCCACGCAGGTGTCGTACCGATTTATGGTACTCTAAGATCTCCTTTACATTATTGGCCAGCTCCGGGTTGATTTCAGGCAGTCTTTCCGTCAAATCCTTGTGGACAGTACTTTTAGAAACACCGAATTCCTTCGCGATCATTCGAACGGTTTTTCTTGTCTCCACGATATACCTGCCTATCTTGATGGTTCGTTCTTTGATGTAATCGTGCACACCACTCGCCTCCCCAAATTGGATGTAAGAGGTGCGAAATGAGACTTCGTTATCAAGGCTGCGAAATGTTAAATTGTCATCCCCCTGCAAATAAAATGACTGCTAAGCCCGCACGCAGCTCTACTTAGACTTCTCATCGCGGTCCCCTAATGTTCGTTTTGTAACATTTTATTAGACAGGGAGAGGTTATATACCTAAAAGTCAAGTGGGACAAGGGAATTTGTTTTAATTTTTGGTCAAGATTCGGGTTAGGACAGGGGCAAATAGGCTATTTCAAAGGTATTCAAAATACTGGGCAGCCCTAGTACAGTCAGGTATTTCCGTAGTGTTTCACAATATCTTATCGGGTTTTTCGCAGTGAATCCTGTTTTCACAGTTTCTCCCCCCGGTTTCGCAGTAAATCCTGGTGTTCGCTTGTATTTTTCTGCTTGGTCTGGGATTCGAGGGAAATTGTTGCTTTAACCTGCGTCACTTTTGCGATGTGTTCAATTTTCGCATCATAAATAACCCGAATAATCATTCAATAATGTAAGATTTACGTCCGTAAATATTCGAATAACTCGATTCGCAGCTATGCAACCAAATTGACACCTTTTCCTTCCTACGCAAAAAAGAGCAGCCGATTGAAGCTGCTCTTCCAAATCATTTTTCACATCTTCCTTCATTTCTCCCTCTTCTAGGTCCCAAAGCGTGTTTCCTGATACAGCTTTCCTTCCTTCAACTTAGCTCTCCCTGGAAATACATAGTCTCTGTCGTCATCCCCTTGTTGTCTATGGATATGATCTGAACAGACATATCGGGAAAGGATTGGTACATTTGACGATACAGCCATTCAGCCTTCGTTTCTTCTGCAAAGCAAGCAATCGTTGAACCCGCTCCGCTTAACGCGACACCAAAAGCACCATTTCGTTCCGCTATCCGCTCAACCAATTCATAATGCGGAAGCAACGGCTTTCGGTAAGGTTGATGGTATCGATCTCCTTTCATCATTTTTCCGGCCAGCTGCCAGTCTTGCTTCAGTAATGCTGCAATGAGAACGTTCGATACACCCCCTGCCTTCACTGCCTCAGAAAAACTTAACCGTTCCGGAAGCACTTCCCGGGCCTTTTCTGTTTTTAGCTCTTCTTCAGGCGAAACCGTTACGACGCAAATTGGCAGTTCATCAATTGGCAATAACTCTATTCCTTCATCCGTCTCACAACTTACTACCAGCCCGCCATATAGTGAAGCGCCGACATTGTCAGAATGGCCTTCATAGTGCGTTGCTAGTTCAAGCTTGCTTTTTTGTGAAAGCCCTAAGTTCCCCACTACATCCGCTAATTCGATGCCAGCCACAATAGCTGCAGCGCTCGAACCAAGTCCCCGCGCTAAGGGGATATCGCTTTTCACTTGGATTGAACACGGTGCGAGGTCGACACCGAATGCTGTACATGTCTCGATCGCGATTCGTACGATGAAATTCCTCTCGTCTTTCGGAAAATCCTCTAAAGACGGTGAGAGAGCTGCCACTTCCCAAAGATGATGATGGGAAACATACAACGTTAAATAGCGATTGAGTGCTAAACCGATCGAATCGAACCCCGGACCAAGATTTGCAGTACTGGCTGGTACAGTTATTTTCCAGCCCATATTGTTCATACGCCGATCGTTCCTTTTATATACTCTGTTACCGCATACCGATCGTTCGGCAGCTTCACCGGTTGCACAGGACTCTCTGACATCGCTGTTACGGGATCCTTCAATCCATTCCCGGTCAATACCAACACAATTCTTTCACCATGTTTCAGTTTATTTTCGGCATGTAGCTTTCGAATTCCGGCGAGGGAAGCACAGGAAGCCGGTTCTGCAAAGATCCCTTCCTTTGCCGCAAGCAGCTGATAAGCTTCGACAATTTCCTTGTCGCTCACCTTGTCAATATGGCCCGCTGACTCATTCAGCGCATTAAGGGCAAGATTCCAGCTCGCCGGGTTACCGATGCGTATCGCTGTAGCCAGCGTCTCGGGGTGTGGGAAGATGCGGTCATGAACAATTGCAGCCGCGCCTTCAGCTTCAAAGCCATACATTTTTGGCAACCCGAGCTCCTTCGCCTGATGGTATTCTTTAAACCCTTTCCAGTAAGCTGAAATGTTACCTGCATTTCCAACAGGGATGGCCAATATGTCCGGTGCTGCGTCAAGTTGTTCGCACACTTCAAAAGCTGCCGTTTTCTGCCCTTCTATCCGGTATGGATTCACTGAGTTGACGAGTGTCACTGATTCTTCCTCACTAATCGTCCTTACCAATTTCAACGCCTCATCAAAGTTCCCTTCAATCGAGATGATTTCAGCTCCGTACATGACCGCTTGCGCCAGCTTTCCCTGCGCGATTTTCCCATCTGGGATGACGACGATACACTTCATCCCTGCTCTTGCTGCATAAGCGGCTGCGGAGGCGGATGTATTCCCCGTCGAAGCACAAATGATGGTGTCGCTCCCTGTTTCTTTTGCTTTCGCTACAGCTAAAACCATCCCTCGATCCTTGAAGGAGCCAGTCGGATTCGCTCCCTCCACCTTACCGTAAAGTTCTACTCCTAGTTCAGTCGAAAGCGATTCAAGCTTGATGAGGGGGGTATTCCCTTCATTCAAGCTCAGTTGTGGAGTCTCTTTTGTTACTGGCAAAAAAGATTGAAATCCTGACAGTAGACCGCCCCAACCATTCATGAAGCGTTGCCTCCTTCTACGCGATATGTGCTTTTCACCTGGTAGACAGCCTCTAAATCTCTTAATTCCATGAGGATCGTTTCAAAATTCTTCAAAGATGCGCTATGCGTGACTATGACGATTTCTGCTTTTTTCTCTTTTTGAAGGGGATTTTGTAGTACTTTCTCGAAACTTGCTCCGTTACGGGAAAAAACAGATGTAATGTTCGAAAGTACGCCTACTTCATCCTCCACATGTAAACGAAGGAAATATTTCGAGTATATTTCTCCGCTTTCTTTAAGATTTTTGGGAAATTGAGGGCTGACCGCACTTTGCCCGTTTACACCCAAGCGCATGTTCTTCATGACCTCTACTAAATCGGAAACGACCGCTGTCGCAGTAGGAAGGCCACCTGCCCCCGGTCCGTAGAACATCGTTTCCCCGACTGCTTCCCCATAAACATATACGGCATTGTATTCATCGTGAACAGAGGCTAATGGATGTGAATCCTCTAACAAAGTAGGCTGCACATTGACTTCTACGCGGTCAACTTCACGATGAGCATATCCGATCAGTTTCATCGTATAACCTAACTGTTTCGCATATTGCAGGTCATCTCCGGTAACCTCGGTGATTCCTTGGACCTTTACATCATCCAAATCAATATTCATTGAAAAACCGAGTGTTGATAGAATTGCCATTTTACGGGCGGCATCAAGACCTCCCACATCTGCTGTAGGATCGGCTTCCGCATACCCGAGAGCTTGAGCCTCTGATAGGACATCATCAAAAGAACGCCCCTCTTTTGTCATCTTTGTCAAAATAAAGTTAGTTGTACCATTTACAATTCCCATCATCTTCGTAATTCGGTCTGACGCCAATCCATCTACTAAACTACGTAAAATCGGGATGCCTCCAGCCACGCTTGCCTCGTAAAACAGATCACATTCATTCTCAGCAGCAAGAGCCAATAATTCTGGGCCGTAGACCGCCATCAGATCCTTATTTGCGGTGACCACATGCTTCTTCTGTTGAAGCGCCTTGACTAAGTACCCTTTTGTTGTTTCTATGTCCCCCATGACTTCTACGATGATGTCAATTTCAGGATCTAATAGAACGTCTTCCGGGTTAAGCGTTAATTTGGAGGGATCAACATCTACATCTCTGACTTTGTTGACCTCTTGCACAAGAGCCTTTTTAATATTCACAGGGCATCCTATTTGATGCATCAGCTTGTCTTGATGACTTTCAATGACTTTGACAACCCCGCATCCGACTGTACCTAATCCTAATAAACCTATAGATATTGATTCCATCCAACCAACCTTTCCTTCACATCCCTCATACACGGACATTTGTTTTTGTATAGTGGACATTATAAGTAAGACTATTACTTATTACAATAGGTGATTTCAATAGTTTCCTAATGTAAAGGCTTTCATCATAGCCATAGCAGCATTAAAAGAATTTTCATAAATCTGAACAATCAAGTGATTAGGATCCTGTTTCAACTGTTAAGCTTCTCTCGTAAGTGCAGTACCTGCTCATCCACAATCCCTTTATGAACAAGTTTCCCAACAACTGTAATATTTACCGGCATGATCATTTCATGCTACATCGATCGCATTGCCTATTTTCATCTTTTATCATGGTAGAGAGAAATGGTTCCTTCAGGCATTATTCGACAGGATTAGTCGTTTCAAAGGGCTTGATAACGGGAAATCTATAGTGTATGTTAAAGTTAGAATTTTCTGATAAAACCAAACATCTGCTCAGCCTTAAACTTCGAGCGAACGCTTCCATCCAACAATCAACAATCGCTACACTCGCATACTACCGAACAATATTGAAACAAACCAAATTAGAGGAAGGGGACATGCAATGTTTAACACGTATAAAACTGAATCGTTTTTTGACGAAATGCTCCAGGAAAAAGGTAGGCCGAGAAAGCACTATCAGGTTTTACATGACCGGCTGAGCTCCCTTCCCCCGGATGAACTCCAACATCGGCACGAAGCAGCTCAGCAAAATTTTCTTAGGCAAGGTATCACTTTTACCGTATACAACGACCAGCAGGGATCGGAGCGTACCATTCCTTTTGATTTTATCCCGAATATCATTCCGAAACATGAATGGAGGCATCTCGAAAAGGGGCTGATCCAACGAGTAAAAGCCTTAAACCTTTTCTTAGATGACATTTATAATGACCAACAAATTTTAAAGGATGGAATGATTCCTCGCGATCTCGTTGTCACATGCAGCCACTTCTACCCGCAAGCAACGAAAATCAAAGCCCCGCGCAGAAACCATGTATTTATGGCTGGGATTGACTTGATCAAGGATGAACAGGGTGAATTCCGTGTACTTGAGGATAATTTAAGAAACCCGTCAGGACTTTCTTATGTCTTTCAAAACCGTCATGTCATGCGGCAGATTTTCCCGGACTTTTTTCAGGACTATAACATACTCTCTCTTGAAGACCAGTTTACTCATATTCATGATGCACTATCATCGATTGCTCCGAACAATGCCCCCAACCCGAACATTGTGCTGCTTACACCAGGTGTCTATAATTCCGCCTATTTCGATCACAGCTTCATTGCCCAGCAGCTCGGAATCGAACTCGTGGAAGGCCGGGATCTCCTTGTCCGGGACCGCACCGTTTATATGAAAACGACGAGGGGATTGAAACGCGTCGATGTCATTTATCGCCGAATCGATGACGATTTTCTTGACCCACTGGAGTTCCTTCCTGACTCGATGCTTGGCGTTGCCGGGTTGATGGATGCCTACCGCGCTGGGAATGTCACGATCTGTAACGGCGTTGGAAACGGTATTGCCGATGACAAAGCGATCTATCATTACGTCCCAAGCATGATCCGCTATTACCTTGGCGAGGAGCCGCTGATTAAGAATGTAGAAACGTATTTCTTACGGGACCCGGAGCAACGGGATTATGTCCTAGCCAACCTCGACAAGCTTGTTGTAAAACAAACCGATGCTTCCGGCGGGTACAACATGCTGATCGGCCCCCATGCAACAATTGAGGAACGTGATCGATTCCGTAAAAAGATCGAACAGGCTCCTGCTCATTTCATTGCCCAACCGGTCGTTCAGCTTTCGCGCCTTCCCGTGTTCCGTGGCGATCGATTTTCTGGCTGCCATATCGACCTTCGTGCGTTCGTATTCAATGGTGAGCGTCCGCATGTGTTCCCAGGCGGACTGACACGAGTAGCTTTAAAGGAAGGGTCGCTCGTCGTCAACTCGTCTCAGGGCGGCGGCGCAAAGGATACGTGGGTTACGACCGATTAAATACGTGGAGGGATAAGGATGTTAAGTCGAGTTTCCAATTCACTTTACTGGATGTCACGCAATATTGAACGTGCTGAGAACACCGCTCGCCTGATCTCAGTTCGTCTGATCGGCAGTATCGAACATGAGGAAAACCATTGGGACGAACTTATTTCGATCAGCGGAGCGAATGACGTTTTTGAGGAGCATTTTGAACGGTATGATGCGCATTCCGTTATGGATTTCATGTCGTTTTCAACGCACAATCCGAACTCGATTCTTAATTGTATAAAATTAGCGCGAGAGGATGCCCGCGCGATCCGTGAAATCATTCCGCAAGAGTTTTGGGAGATGATCAATACATTCTACTGGGATGTCAGGCAATATAAACAAGAGAATTGGAACGTCGACACGATCGATCATTTTTATCAGATGATCATTCGGCAGTCTGCCCTGTTTCAAGGGATGGTCGAAGCAACACTCTCCTTCGATGAAGCGTACCTTTTTATCAAGATGGCAAAATTCATTGAGCGTTCAGAGAAAACTGCTCGTATTTTGAATATTTATTATTACCGTTCCGAGGATCCTGACCATAATGACCCGTCCTTGTACCGGCATTGGTATGCAGTTCTGCAGTCGGTCAGCGGGCATGAGGCGTTTTTGAAAAAGCATCGCCCCTTTATCAACGGAGAGCGCGTAATTGAATTCTTACTGTTCGATGATGCGTTTCCACGCTCGATTCAATATTGCTTGGACCAAGTGTATGATGTGTTTCAGGAGCTTGAAAACGGGAAAATCGAGCACTACTCGGCAGAGCTGAACCAGTTGATCGCACACATGCGAAACCGGTTCCGGGAGATAACCCTTGTTGAAGTTCTGACCGAAGATATCCACCAATTTTTGCAGGACTTCCAGCAGGACTGCTTTAAGCTCGGCCGCCTCATCAATAAAACCTACTATTTAGGAGAAATCAAAGTATGAAATATAGGATCACACAGCATACACATTACTCATATGAACAACCAGTGAGCCAGAGCATCAATCAAATCCGCTTGAAACCGATCGATGATATGAAGCAGGAATGTCTCTGTTTTCAAAAGGAGATCAAGCCGGATGTCCCCTCTTATGTGCATTACGATTATTGGGGGAATCATGTCGAGACGTTTTATGCGTGGGAGGACCATGATCAGCTATTGATCACCACGACGTCAGAGGTGATCATCGATCCGCTTACGTTTGTCAGTTCACTCTCATTCAGCCCACAAATGCTTGAGGCGTTTTGCTCAGCAGGTTTTCAACAGAGATATGCCGAGTTTTTAACGAAAACGTATTACACAACGCTCGATGATGTGGCATGTGAACGGTTGACGTCACCTCTTTGGGATCAGGCGGCGAATCCTTTTGAGTATGTAAAATTGGTGAACGAGTACATATATGAGACGTTCACTTACAAGCCTGGGAGCACGACGGTTCAAACGACAGCCGCTGAGATTCTTGAAAAAAAGGAAGGCGTTTGCCAGGATTATACGAATCTGATGCTGGCGTTATGCCGGTACCGCGGGATTCCTGCTCGTTATGTGAGCGGTTATTTATATATCGGGGAAAATTCGGCGATGCGCGGGGATGCTGCGACTCATGCCTGGGTTGAGGTGAAAATGCCTTCAGCAGGCTGGATCGGGTTTGATCCGACGAACAATGTGCTCGCAAAAGATCAGCATATCCGTGTTGCGGTCGGACGAGATTACGCTGACATTGTCCCGCTGAAAGGTGTGTACCAAGGCGGCGTTCAGCACCTTGATGTGAAGGTGAGCGTCTCTGCAATTGAGGAAAATGTGAATGCTTGAGTTGGGGGTTAGTGGAAGTCACTCATCGATATACTGGATAACCTCATTTATGTAGGTGTCTAAAGGCCGCCCTGTATCAACGAAGAGGCACTTACTGTTCGTTGGCCGTATACTCTTATTGATCCATTCCTTAAACAAACGTTCAGATGCGATTTGTTTGATCTGACTTTTCATCCGTTTACGGTTCTTCAGTCTCTTATCAATTACTGCTGAATCATTCAGGTGACACTCCACATATTTATAGTTCGCTCGATGCTTCTTAGAAAGATGTAAGCCCCTCTCCACTCCTTCTGTATAAAAACAGGGACTATCAAGGATGACACTATGACCTTGAGCCAAATGCGAGTCGATCAATGACCACTCGATATTGTAAGCAATTGGACCCGAAGCGCTAACGTCAAGATGGTTAGCTTCCATCGATTCCAATAAAGCAGATTTTACTACATCGTGATCGATCACAATCGCATCTGTAAGTTTTGAGATTTGTCTTGCTAGCGTTGATTTTCCTGAACCCGGAAATCCTGACATTTGAAGAAAAAACACGAAATCCACCAACCTAATAAACAAAAAACACATGGAAATTTTCATCGTGAAAATCCATGTGTTTTTTTGTTGTGTATTGTAGTTCCCAAGACTGGATTTTTGATTAATTGTTGATGTAGCGTTCGAAAATCGAGCCGAAATCCTTGATGCTGTACTTATCCTTGTTGTCAACAAGCCATGCGAACGCTGTTTCGTTAATTTGCTTGAATTCATCCGATAGCTTGCTCTCTTCACTTCTGCTATTGCTGAGTGTTGATGAAGCATAATCGAGACTTTGGCGCGCATAGTTGAAGTATGTTTCATTGTCACGTGTGATTTCTGCAATTTTCAGTAATGCCTTGTATAAATCCTTCAATTCCTCGAGGTGCTGTTTATGTACATCGATGCTGTGGATCACTTCCCCCATCTTGAACTTGATTTCAACATCTCTATCCATCGTTCCCGCTGTTTCAAGCTCAACATTAGAAAATTTGTTATGGCGATAATCAAAACGCCTTAGTGTACGTTTTTTACTGGCCGCACTTGTTCCGTCCACATGGATGAGCGCTTTGTTTGTGAAGCAGTATTCATCTGACTTTGACTTGATCAAAAAGTAAATTTTCTCGTCATCTTCATGCATTACGTAATCGTCAGAATCTACCTTATCGTAGTCTTGAGGTTTAATAACTTTCCCGACATCACTAATTCCGAGGACATCAGAGGCTACTTTACCAAACATTCAATCAACCCTTTCCATTTAATTGGGATTTCCCTAAGATTATACCAGATTACTCCGTTTTTGTGTTTAAGACAGACGGGTGCTCTACTGGATTTTTTTCATATAATTGAGGATTTCGAGATCGATGAGTCCTCGCTTTTGCTCACGTTCTTCAAAATTCTCACGGTGTACGAACACTCGTAAGGCATCCTCAACCGCAACCTGTGTATGGTTTGCTTTTTGTTCGAGGAAACCTAGACGTTCGAGTTCATTAGCGAGCTCGCTGTACACGTCTCCCTTGATTTCTGCAATGCTTTCTTTTTTAGATGGTGAAAAATAAAGCTGGTGCAGATCATGGATGCGAATCAATTCTTTGATCGGTTCAGGATGGTCGTCGACCCGTAGATCAATAGCACGGTCATTAAACCCGCCATAGCCGCCTTCTTCTCTTACGATGAGAAGTGCAGCTGATTGCTTGCCTCGACTGTCTCCACCAGCTTGCTGGCCGGCATCCAATGCTTTTAAAAGGCGCTCGGCGAGGGTTCCTTCTGTACGTTCGAACGTTTCGCCCATCGCATCTACAGTTTCTTGGCTCACGAGAATGTTACCCTGTGCTGCATTATGATGTCCTGTCCGTCCTCCAGCCCAGTCGTAACAGTCATTGCCTGTGAATGTAGCAGCATTTCCGTTTGCATCCACAACCCCAACCTGACGGAGTTCACGTTCCTCATCTGGTTCAGTGAGCAGCTTGATCGTTTCTTCCGCTGTTTTTCCTGATGCCATATACTCGAGGCCTTGTGGACCATAAGACGTGTTCGCATAGGATTGCGTCGCGACAGCACCGATTCCAGCCTTCGCCCATGGCACTACCGACCCGACACCGATGAATTTGGATTGAACGGCAATGCCAAGCTCTTCTGTTTTCGGGTCATAGCCGACAATCGAAAAGGTCGCAACAAGATCATTTGGTATTTTGCCAGTATACATGAAATCTCTCCCTCTCATTACATTTAAACTATTATCCTTTTAACTTCTTTAACAATTGACAATTTCCTGCTTGATAAGTCGACAAACTTCGGGCGGTGCCTGTCACTTTTCGATTGGTAACGGAGGCTTTTGTCATATATTCGGGATAAAAAGTATAGGACTTTTGAAAGGGTTTTCAGAAACTTTGTTGAATTCTAACTATAAGATTAGTAGTAAAACTATTAGTCTGAAAGTATTACATATCTTGGGAGGGATTTTGTTGAAAAAGAGGAAATTAGTATCAACAGCAATGGCAGTTGCAATGGGATTAAGCACCCTTGCAATGGGTGCTTTTTCGCCTGCTGCAAATGCGGATGCTGAAGCTGCGCTTAGCAGCGTCAAAAGTTCTTACGGTGCTCCAATCGATCTTGGAATCGCCAACGATGAAAGACTCATCGAAATGTTGAAAGAAAACGGCACGATTGCAGAAGACGCAACACCTGCTGAAGCCGAAAAAGCTTTGAAGAAGTATCTGAAGGAAAGATCAGCTAATGGTGGAAAAGACAAAGGTGAACTTGCTGACGAAAGGCAAAAAACAATTAATGCGTTAAAAGAGAAAGCTTCAGAGAACGGCCTTACAAGCGGAAAAGGAAACAAGCTTGGACAAGCTGATGAAGTTACTCCAGTTGAAGAAGAAGATTGGAACGGCAGTCAACGCGTTGATAACGTTCTAGTTTTATTGATTGAGTATCCTGATTTTGTGGCAGATAATATCCAGTCGGGAGAAACGGATATGTATTATGAAGAATATCCAACATCTCATTATCAGGATATGATCTTCGGTGGTGAAGATGGCTATTACACAGGACCGGACGGGGAGAAACTAATCTCGGTACGTGAATATTATGAACAACAATCTGGGGGTAGTTATTCCATCCAAGGTACAGTAGCCGGTTGGTATACAGCAAAGAAGCCTGCTGCGTTTTACGGTAATAATGCTGATGGCGATGCACGCGCACTTGTAAAGGAAGCATTGTTAGCAGCTGCAAATGACCCAACTGTAGACTTAAGTCAGTTTGACCAGGAAGATCGTTATGATTTGAATGGTAATGGGGACTATCGTGAACCAGACGGATTGATCGACCATTTGATGGTTGTTCATTCGAGTGTAGGCGAAGAAGCTGGTGGTGGACAGTTAGGTGAAGATGCAGTTTGGTCACACCGTTGGTCACTAGCAGGACCTACAACGCTCCCTGGAACTGAAGCAGAAGTACCGTACTGGGGTGGAACTTTAGCTGCTTATGACTACACAATTGAACCTGCAGACGGAGCAGCTGGGGTATTTGCCCACGAATACGGACACGATCTCGGTCTCCCGGATGAATATGATACAGTTTACTCTGGAGCGGGCGAACCAGTTTCATACTGGTCAATCATGTCAAGCGGTAGTTGGGCAGGAACAATCCCAGGTACAGAGCCGACTGGATTCAGTCCATATGCAAGAGAATTTTTACACAACTCCATGCCAGATAGTAACTGGTTAACTGGAACAACTATTAATGCAAATGACGTTACCAGTGAAGGAACAACTGTACTGCTTGACCAAGCAAACAGTAAAGGAACAAACAATGATGCAGTTCGAGTTGACTTGCCTGAAAAAGCGACCGTTATAAATACTCCTGCTGCTGGTTCCTATGAATATCATAGCGGCAAGGGGGATGAGATCGACCATAAGATGGTGACATCAGTCGATTTAACAAATGCGACAAATGCGACTCTTGATTATGATGCGTGGTATAATATCGAATCGAATTGGGACTTTGCAATGGTTCAGGTATCCACTGATGATGGAGCAACCTGGGAATCGCTAACTACGCCGAATACAAGCTCCGATATCGTTTCCGATGGATATCCAGCAATCAAAGAAAACTTACCTGGCTATACCGGTTCAAGTAACGGATGGATTCATGAAAGCATCGACCTCAGCAATTATGCTGGTCAAGCAATCCTTGTACAATTCCGTTACATGACTGACTGGGGGACGAACCTTAACGGACTTTATGTCGATAACATTAACGTAACCGTAGACGGCGCTCAAGTACTTAATGACGGTGCCGAGACTAATGAAAGTCCATTCAATTTTGGCGGGTTTGTAAAGGATGATGGTCAGTTCACATCGAACCACTATTATCTGCTTGAATGGAGATCCCATAACGGGGTAGACCAAGGACTCGCACACATCAGCCGAGGAGATAGTATCATGTCCCACAACCAAGGCCTTGTCGTCTGGTATGTCGATGAGTCTTACGATAACAACTGGACTGGTGTCCACCCTGGTGATGGATTCTTAGGAATAGTCGATGCGGATCAACACGCAAATTACTGGAGTGATAAAGCTGTCGGATCTACTCGTTACCAAGTACATGACGCAGCATTCAGCTTGAACAAATCAGAAAAAATGTTTTTAGACTATCCTGGTCAATTCACTATGAAAGACAACTTCACAAAACGAAATCCGTTATTCGATGACAGTGCTGACTGGAGCAATCCAGGCCTTGTCGACGCTGGACGTAATGTTCCAGAATACGGCTTGAAGTTCCGTGTTGTCGGTCAAAGTGATGACATGACTGTAGGTAAAGTATTGATTTTCAAATAAAAAATCTGTCTTAAGTGAATTAAATTGAATGATAACCCGAATTGTGGTCACTACAAAGTCCACATTCGGGTTATTTTTTTTCGACAAATGTCGGGTAGTGACCACAGGCACCTGTCGAACAAAAGAAAGAAGCTCTGGAGTTTCCCCAGAGCTTGTCTAATGTTCGTTTTGGATTTGTTAGGCGCTTTCCGATACTCGGGAAGCGTCTGTTTGATCCTCGTCCTCAATTGAATTTTCCTGTGGTTGAGCGTCGTCAGTTTCATCAGCCGAGTCAGTTGAAGATCCCGTATCGGCACCTTCACCTTCAGGTTGGGTTCCATCATTCGTGTTTGCATCATCAGCTTCTGCTGGGTCAGATGTAACATCTTGATCAGCCTCAGCTTGATCCGTAGATGCTCCTTCATCCCCAACTGTACCTGCTTTTTCCTCTGCTGATTGCTTTTGATCCGGAATGTCAGTCACCGTTTTGTTGAAGTAATCTAATGGATTCACTGCGACTCCATCTTTACGTACCTCAAAGTGAACGTGAATTTTGGCTTCCTTATCAAGTAGGTTCATACCTGCAGTTCCAAGTACTTGTCCTTGCTTAATAGTGTCACCTTTTTCAACCTGAACATCCGCTAGACTAGAATAGTGTGTTACCACGCCGTTGTCATGTTCGATGTGTACGACATACCCAAGGAGTGGCTCCTGGTCAGCTTTTACGACTTTTCCGCTTAAGCTTGCCATCACATCAAATGGTTCACCGCTCTCAGTAGCATAGTTGATTCCTTTGTTCTGGAAGTAGGTATTATTATAGAATACGAGAGCTGCTTCTTGTTCTGCTGCAGATGCTTCACTGTCATAAAACTTCCTTTGAACGTTGACAGCCGCTTTATCCACTGGCGATTTGAACACTTCGGAATCTGAAACTGCTGGTACAGCTTCCTGGTCTTCAAAACCTGCTGGATCAGCTTCTTCATTAAGATTTTCGCCAATGCTGTTCTGATACCAGAGAACCGATGCTAAGATTACTGCTGCGAACCCAAGATATACTGCTGGATAAATCCAACGCTTCTTTTTGTACCACTTTGTGTTTAGAGGACGAACGGATTTTTTGTTTTCTTCTTCTCTCATTTGTCATCACCTCAGCAACATTGTGGGCAGAATTCTTGGATTCTATACATTTTAGTAACATTTTCCTGAATATTTTTTCGACAAACAGGGGAAAGTAACAGGTTATTTATAAAAAGAGGCTTTATTTCGGGTTAAAAACAGGGTTTAAGTTAATTAGAGGAAGACATTTAAACGATGTATTGGACATTTATTAAGGAATAAAAAGAGATGGTTCGTTTTCTGTGTAAAAATCATTCGTTAAATGCAATTTTAGAAGAAAAATCAAATTACTATTGAATTAAACTGACGTTTTGGGTGAATTATTCACTTCCACCTGATCTAATAACGATAATTCAAACATGGATTCCGATATATCAACCACGAATGGAAATATATCTACCACGCAATCCATTTTATCAACCACAAATCGAATTATATCGACCACTGAACACAATATATCGACCACGCATAGTAATAAGGTCCTGAAATCACTTCTCATTCTTGCTGAAAAATCATATCGTTACCTAATGCACAAAGGAAGCTCAGCAATCGCCGAGCCGTTGTCATAATAAAGCCTTGTACTTATTCTACGCGCAAAAAACCACAGCCTCCCTCATCGGAAGCTGTGGTCACTTTTCACGATCAAATTAGTTCAGTTTTGCAGTGTAGGCTTTCGTATCTGTTATGCTGACGCCATTGTAATAGTGTTTCACAATTTCCTTATATGTTTTTCCTGCTTTCGCCATCCCATTTGCGCCGTATTGACTCATACCGACACCGTGGCCGTATCCTCTTGTTTGCACAATGACTTTATCATCCTTCTTAACCATCGTAAAGTCGGTGGACCTCAATTCTAGACCGTCTCGTATATCTCTTCCATTTAATTTTTTTCCATCGATTTCAATCATATCGATGTAGTTTCCAGATGTTCGTGACAATACCTTTCCGATTTCTCCGTCATCTTTCAACTGAACATTCAGCTTTTGCTCAACTAATGAAACGGGGAGTACATGTTTATACGTATATTTCGGTGATTGCTTATCCCATGGACTTTCCACACTTTTTAAATAAGGAAAGGCAGTCGAGTAGTAATCCTCTGAATTCTGGGTAAATCCATTGCTCGTCGAAAAGAATAACGCATCGATAGGCTTTCCTTCGTAAGTGATGACCTTTCCTTCTGTTTCCTTTACCGCTTTTGCTATTTTGTTGATTTTCCACGCGTAATCCTCTGGCCATATTTGCTTCAGTTCCTCGTCGCTTTTATATACCTGATGCATTTTTGTGTCGGTAACATCCGCACCTTCAGGTAAATTCAAGTCTGTTTCATGTAAAAGCATTTTAATAATATAAGTGCGAGCGGTCAGTGCCTGTGCCTTTAACGCCTGCATTTCAAAGTCTGCTGGCATTTCTGCTGCTACGACTCCTTTTACATACTCTTCAAGCGGAAGCGTATCGACTTGCTTAGCATCCGTTCGATAAACGGAGACATCGACAGATGAATTAAAGACAATCGGTTGACTTACAGGTACACTCTCAACCTTAGGCGAGACGGTAGAAATCGATTTTCCGTTAAATGGTAATACAAGTAAGGACGGAATCAGCAATATTAACGTCATTAGTCCAAATATAATAAAATAAAAAGGTTTCCGGTTTCGAATAGGCTTCATCAAATTCCCCCAATATAGTGCGTTTTATAGTATAGCTTATGGGGGTGGACAACCTTTTAGAACATTTTTGAACGTATTCATCAGTCATATTTAAAGCGGAGATAAGGAAGGTTGGCCTCACGGTGAGTACACACTTATGGTTTATAGAAAAAATCCAGCGAAACCCTCCCTATGAACGGTTCATACTTATTGTTTGAAGCCAGAATCCACATAAACCCTCGTTATGATCAGTTTATAACATACTAAATTGAGGATTTTCTTTGTGCAAATCTTCCTCTTGAAATCTATATCAACGTAAAAAAAGCCGCCCTCAGACAAGTGGACGACTTTCATCACCATTATAAAATTATGCCATATTCGGCTTTGCTTTAAGCTGAGCAGTTGTAGCTTCCTTCGCCACTTCCTCAATTTCTTCCTTCACTCGTTCAACATCTGCACCTAGAGCAGACAGCTTGCCTGTAAAGTCTACGTACCCTCGATCAAGATGATGGAGTTCAGTGACACGCGTATACCCATCAGCAATCAGACCGGCTAAGATCAGCGCTGCCCCAGCACGTAAGTCCGTCGCAGCCACTTCTGCCCCTTGGAGCTGTGCGGGTCCATTGATGACAGCTGAACGTCCTTCGATTTTAATATCACCATTCATACGTCGAAATTCTTCCACATGCATAAAGCGGTTTTCAAAAACGGTTTCTGTGATGACACTTGTACCGTTTGCAGCTAATAGCAGTGCCATCATCTGCGACTGAAGATCTGTAGGGAATCCTGGATGTGGCATCGTTTTAATATCTACTGGCTTTAAAGTCTCTGGCCCGATGATACGCAGACCAGTTTCTGTTTCTTCAATCTTGACACCTGTTTCTTCCAGCTTCGCAACTAGAGGTGTGAGGTGTTCCTGTACAGCGTTTTCGATCGTAACATCTCCACCGGTAATCGCTGCGGCAACCATAAAGGTACCTGCTTCAATACGGTCTGCGATGACAGAATGTTCTGCTGCATGCATTTCCGGAACGCCTTCTATACGGATCGTACCTGTTCCAGCACCTCGTACTTTCGCGCCCATTGCATTCAAATAGTTCGCAAGACAGACAATTTCAGGTTCTTTCGCAACATTTTCAAGGATAGTCGTGCCTTTAGCCAGGGATGCGGCCATCATGATGTTTTCGGTAGCGCCGACACTTGGAAAATCAAGATAAATCTTCGCGCCTTGAAGACGGCCGTCTACACGCGCTTCAATAAAACCGTTCCCGATCTTAACCTTTGCACCCATTGCTTCAAATCCTTTTAAGTGCTGATCAATCGGGCGTGATCCAATCGCACAGCCTCCTGGGAGTGCAATTCGAGCAATCCCTACTCGTGCCAGCAATGGGCCCATTACGAGAAATGATGCTCGCATTTTTCGAACATATTCAAATGGTGCTTCAGTTTTCAACGGTTCACTTGCGTTTACCTTTATCTGATTGTTTGAATACTCAGCATTCACATTTAAATAACGTAATACTTCTTGAATTGTGTACACATCCGCTAGGGCCGGCACCTCCGAGATTGTGCTTGTGCCTTGACGAGCTAAGATGGATGCTGCGATGACAGGCAGTACGGCATTTTTTGCTCCTTCTACTTTGATGGAACCTTCTAACCGCCTACCACCACGGACGATGATTTTTTCCAACGTATTCCCCTCCGCGTCCAATTTCTATATTTATATTAATATTCAGTCGTTATAATCGGTGTTCCTATTGTAATGGTTGTCTTTCCGCCTATTCCGTGAGTTCGTAATCCTATTTGTAAGTTCATCTTTTGCTGATCTGTTAAAATTGAGTGCTTCCATTGGTCAGTATATGCTGATAAGGACAGAAATGTCTCTTCATATAATGCTTCGACTGTAGTAGCGTTGAATGACTGAACGAGTTGTTTCGCCATTTTCTGCAAAACAATATCAATTGTACCAGAGTCTGTCCCTTGTACACAAGTATAAATAGAAGGGGATTCACCTAAAAACCACTGGACTTTCTTCCTGAATTCAGGTTTGAATGAATCCCAAACCTGAGAATTCCAGTCGTGTCCTTCAACTTCATAAATAATGTACGTTTTATACTGTTTTTTGTGGGGGTATGCGAACACGGAGACTCGTTCCTTGATTCCTGATGAATGGATGTTGAAACCAGTGACACTCCAATGTTCATTCGACTCGATAATTTTCTCCCAGTTGAAGCTTGGCGATTTTGCCTGCAGGCTTTCTACAACATTCACATACCCAGTAAAGTCAGATACAAAACCAGATGTCGATTTACCGTATAAAGACCAGTTCTTGATGTCGATATCTGATTGTTGCATCACACTGGTAATCTGCACTAAAGCTTGATCATTCCAATTACTTTGTTTCGCCTGTGCTCCTGAAAAACATGCAAGCAAAATCGTCAACATTAAACCAGTCATAAGAACTTTTTTCCCCATCTTCCTTCACTCCTCTCCTTATTACCATTTTGGCCAGGAGAGAGGTGTTCATACATGGAAGATGTAGTCAAGTTCCGACAGATTATTTTTACGGGCAAAATAATGAAAAAAGCAGACTTCGGCTATGCTTCTAAAATATTGGGTTTCCTCTTATCGAGAAGCCGTTTTCCCTTGCTTAAAGTAGAAGTCTAAGCTGCAGGGACCACGAGAGATAGTTTAAAAAGAAGGTACTGACCAATGAAGAAATTGCAATTGTAAGCAAGATCATGATTACACGAGCTTGCTGTACGTTTCCCTTTTTTATAAACTTTTCAAAATGAATACCTTGAATGGCCCACCACGTAATCACAACAAATAAAATGTTGACGAGGATGTTTAATAACGCTTGTTGTCCAAATGGAACCATTGAAAGACCCCCAAACCGTATGTATTCCAACTAACCCTTTCGACAAAACCTTCCATTATCCTTCATTCTTTTTTATAAGATCGTTATTATTTCAACAAATTCATCCTTTTGTCCTATTAATCCGCTATTTCCCGAGAAATATTCGACTTTTTTATTCGACAGGTGACTGTCAGTTCGTCAAACTTGTCGAATAAAAAAACACCTGAAAGCTCGATGCTTTCAGGTGTTCTAGATTTGAATCTTTATTTTGGTGGTGCAAACAGATCGTTCATGCTAAATCCAGAATGGAAGAAGTCGAGTGCTGCTGACGGATAAATACCGAACAACAATGTTCCGACCGTACAAATAACGATCACAATAATGAGCCCGATCGATGGACGGATCCGATCGTCGATGCCTTTTCGGAAATAAATCTGGACCAACACATTAAAATAGTACACATATGAGACGACTGTTGTGGCAATCATCACGGATGCGAGGATGTAATGTCCAGTTCCGAGTGCACTCATGAAGATTCCGAATTTACCAATGAATCCTGCAGTAAATGGAAGCCCTGCAAGAGAGATGATGAATACCGCCATCATAAATGCAGTCAATGGGGCTCTCTTATTCAAACCAGCAAATGCCGTAAAGTCTTCCGATTTCTCCCGTTCTGTCACGAATTGGATCACCGCGAAGGCTCCGATATTCATCAATAAGTACGCAAGCAAGTAAAACCATGTCGTTTTAAACACGATCGAAGACAACGATACGAATGGAACGAGCACGTAGCCTGCGTGAGCAATGCTTGAATAGGCGAACATGCGCTTGATATTCCGTTGTCTCAAAGCAACGACATTTCCGATAATCATTGTCAAGCCAGCGATTATCGCGATATATGGCTGTATGTCCAACAGGACTTCATTATGCCATCCACGGGACCCCAAGAAAATGACAAGGAATATTTTTAAAATCAATGTAAATCCAGCCATTTTTGAAACGACGCTTAAGAATGTCGTTACTGGTGTTGGAGAACCTTGGTAAACATCCGGCGCCCACATATGGAACGGGGCAGCGGAAATTTTAAAGGACAATCCCACAAACATCATGACAAATGCCATTACGACTAAAAATCCATTTGCCTCGACGCGAGGGTCGGCCAGCATCTCACTGATTCGGTATAGATTTGTTTGGCCGGTCAACCCATAAATATAGCTCATCCCGAACAAGGTAATCGCTGTGGCAATCCCGCCGTTCACGACATATTTAAAGGCTGCTTCGTTCGAATGCAGATTTTTCTTTCGCATTCCAGCTAAAATATAAGAAGAAATCGATAGCAGCTCGAGACCGACGAACAACGTGATGAGGTCGGCACTGGATGCCATCATCATTGCCCCTAATAATGCTGTTAACAAGAGATAATAAAATTCCCCTCGGTATGCCCAATTGCTCTCGCCTTCAAAATCAAAGGCAAGTAACAAAATCATTGCTGTCGCTACTAAAAACAGCAGCTTAAAAGCAAGCGCAAATGAATCGAAGCGGTACGTATCCATGAGGATGCTCGATACCGGATCCCCGATTTGCAAGACGCCAAACACAATGGCGATGATGATCCCTGCCAGCCCGAGTAAGGCTAATGGCTTCCGACTTGCTTTATCAGGCATGAACAAATCAATCAGCGACAACAGTATGGCGGCAATCAAGATCGTGAATTCAGGGGCCATGATCTCCCAGTTAAAGCTTAGCAGTCTTTCTAAGTTCATACGACAGCCCCCCTGCCTGCCATCATGGCGTTAATCGTTAGCTGCAGCATATCGGATAGGATTGCTGGATAGACACCGATCAATACGATCAAAAGTGTCAAGACCAGCGCCGGCACCCAATCTACAAAGCGTGGTTCCTTAAGATGTAACAGTGTTTCCTTCGTTTCTCCGAATGTCATACCAAGTACGGCACGAAGCATATATACGGCGGTTAAAATGATTCCGAGTGTCCCGACTGCAGCGAGAACTGGCATTTCTTTAAATAATCCTAAAAAGGCCATGAACTCACTGACGAAGCCGGACATCCCCGGTAATCCGAGTGAGGCTAATCCGCCTACCAGCAAAAAGCCAGCGGTGATCGGCATGACTTTAGCCATTCCGCCGAGATGTGTAATGAGTGATGTGCCGGTCCGTTCATAGATCAATCCGACTAAAAAGAACAATAATGCCGAGATTAAGCCGTGTGAGACGACCTGGAACATCGCGCCTTGTACTCCTGCACCATTCAAGCTCGCAAGTCCGATCAGAACGATTCCCATGTGCGATACACTGGAATACGCTAATACTCGCTTGAAGTCGACTTGTACGAAGGCGATGAATGCACCGTACAGCAGGTTGAACACACCTAGGAGCGCAATCCAGAACGCGATCATTTTAAACTCTTCAGGGAAAAATCCGATCCCGAATTGATACAAGCCGTATGCACCGATTTTCAAGAGAATCCCTGAGTGAATCATAACAATCGATGGTGGTGCTTGAACGTGCACTTGAAGCATCCAGGAATGAAGCGGAACGATCGGCAGCTTCACACCAAACGCAACTAACAGAGCAATCAGTAAGCCCAGCCGGAATTCGTCTCCGATGTACATTCGCTCCAACAATTCTGGTGGTTGACCAAAGAACGCAGATAATCCTGTATAATTCATCGTCCCTGTTTTCATATAAAGGATGATGAATACGATTAACAAGATCGCTGAACCGAGTCCGTTATAGACTAAAAAGCTATACGCTGCCTTCTCCCTATCAATATATCCCCATTTTCCGATTAAAAAGAAGGTCGGGATCAACGTGATTTCGAAAAAGATAAAGAACATGAGAAGGTTTTGTGATGCAAAAACCCCGAGCATTCCGAGTTCCAACAAGAGGAACAGCATGAAATACCCTTTCCAATTTTCCTTTATCCAGACCGATGCAGCAGCGGCAAGCGTTGAGACGATTGCTGTCAAAAGCAACAGAACAACCGTTAACCCGCTTACCCCAAGGTCATAGCTGATTGTAAAATCGCCGCCATTCTGGAAGCCTTGGATTTGAAAGTCGATCCAGCGATACTGTTCAGCAAACTGGATGTTTTCGATTGCCTTATCGAACCCGAAATACGCGATAGACGAAAGCGCTAGCGGAAGTAACGTTGCTAAAAAGCCAACCCACTTCAATAGCTTTTCCTCTGTTTTTGGCATAAAAGCTAACACTAGGATTCCGATTAATGGGGAGAATACAAGTGCTGATAAAAGAATCGATTCCATTATGATAAGTACCCCCCTAACCAAGCGACAACAAGCAGTAAGATCGCCATTCCTGCAAATGCAACCGAGCCGTAGAGCTGAACCTGCCCGTTTTGAAAGCGCGAACCGATTTTACTTATCCACTCAATTGACCCTTTCACAAATGCGACGAGCCCTTCGACGACAAAGCGGTCGATATAGTACCAGAAATAGCTGAATGCTCTTGTTCCTTTTACAAAACTGTAGTCATACGTTTCATCAACAAAATATTTGTTCAACAAAATGTAATGAAGGTCTGGTGCGGATTCCGACAGTCTCGTCACCTTTTTCTTCGAATAAACGAGCCATGCCATCAGAATTCCGAGTAACGATACCCCTGTTGCAACGACCGGAATCCACCAGTGTGTTTCATGATGATGGATCTCAACCGCAGGATTTTGCGCGAGAAAATCGCCTAAATAGGTTGCAAACGGTGTGTTGATGAATCCTCCGACAATCGCCAGTATCCCAAGTACAATCATCGGGAACGTCATTGACACTGGAGATTCATGTACGTCTTCTTTCTTTTCTGCTCTTGATTCACCTGTGAATACGAGAAAGAACAAGCGGAACATGTAAAATGCCGTTAAAAATGCTGCTGCTACCGCAATCCAGAATAATCCGTATCGTCCATCTGCATACGTTACCGCGAGGATTTCATCTTTACTGAAGAACCCTGAAAGCAGTGGAACACCGGAGATTGCCATTGCCCCGATTAAAAACAACGGTGCGGTCCACTTCATTTTTTTCCAAAGACCGCCCATCTCATGGATGTTTTGCGTATGTACAGCGTGAATCACCGATCCTGCTGCAAGGAATAACAATGCTTTAAAAAACGCATGTGTCGTTAAGTGGAAAACACCTGCGACATAGCCGGATGAACCGAGCGCTAGCATCATGTAACCGAGCTGACTGACTGTCGAATAGGCAAGCACGCGTTTAATATCTGCCTGAGCTAACCCGATTGTTGCGGCAAAAATGGCGGTAAAGCCACCGACTACAGCAACGGTCGTCATAGCTGTTTCTGATGCCTCAAAAAGCGGAAACATCGCTGCAACGAGGTAAACCCCTGCTGCGACCATCGTTGCGGCGTGGATGAGTGCCGAAACTGGTGTTGGACCTTCCATCGCATCTGGAAGCCATGTATGTAACGGAAATTGACCGGATTTTCCGATTGCTCCAACAAAAATGAGAATCGCTGTCAACGTAATCCAACCTTCTGAAATGTCTCCTGCTGCGACTGCATTAAAGATTACATCAAATTCAAAGCTTCCGACCTGCCAAAACAGTAGAATCATCCCGATGAACAGGCCGACATCCCCGATACGGGTCATGATGAATGCTTTTTTTGCGGCAGAACGGGCTTCCCTTTTATAAAAGTAATACCCGATCAATAGAAATGAGCCGAGTCCGACGAGCTCCCAGAACACGTAAAGCTGAAGCAGGTTCGGGGAAAGAACGAGCCCGAGCATCGCAAAGGTAAAAAGTCCAAGATAAGCGAAAAAGACCGGAAAGCGATCATCGTCATCCATGTAGCCTCGTGAATATACTTGGACTAGAAAGCTGACGAGTGAAACGATGACAAGCATCAATGCGTTCAGCGGATTGACTAAATATCCAGCTGATATCATCGTCTCCCCGAACGTCAACCAGTTGATTGTATCCTTGACGGGTTCTCCGCCCCATTGACTCATGAAAACAACGATCGATAATACGAGTGATCCGAGTGTCAAGAGTGCTCCGACGTGTGCGGAAGCCTTTTTTAACCTACGACCAAACAGTAAGAGAAGGACGAAGGATAAGAGCGGTAACACTGGAATAAGCCAGATTATAGGGTTCATTATTTCGACCTCCTTCTTAGTGTTTCATTATGTCTATTTCATCGACGTTAACGGTCTTTCGGTTGCGGTAAAGAGCGATCAGTATCGCGAGTCCTACCGCTGCTTCAGCCGCCGCGACGGTAATCGTGAATAATGCAAAGATTTGTCCGGTAATGCCCGGATTCATTCCATACTTAGAAAATGCGACAAGGTTAATGTTAACTGCGTTCAGCATCAATTCGATCGAGATCAGCACGATGACGGCATTACGCTTCGTCAGCGCACCGTACAACCCGATGCAAAATAAAATCAATGCGAGAACAAGGTAGACAGATAAAGGTACATTACTCATCTGTTTTTGCCTCCTCCTCATCGTCCCGCTTTGCTAAAACAATTGCACCGACAAGGGCAACGAGTAACAGAACTGAAGTGAGTTCAAATGGAATCACATATTTCGAATAAAGCTCGATTCCGATTTTTTCCGTGTTATCGACGTGAAGTTCGGTAGCTTGTTCCCCAAAGCTTAAATCATTGATTTGGAAAAACATGACCCCGAAAAAGGCGACGATGCCTACGAGCACAAGCAAAGTCCGAGGCACGCCGATTTTCGACTCGGTACGATCACTATGCCGGGTAAGCATGATCCCGAACAGCATGATGATCGTTATCGCACCAGAGTAGATCAACACTTGGACGAAGGCGACGAATTCCGCCGACAGCATAACATACAGTCCTGCAATCGATAAGAAAGTGAACACGAGTGCAATGACCATGTGCACGACCTTCGTCAGGTTGAGCATGAAAATGCCGCTTCCGATCGCCACCAGTGCGAGGATGAAGAAGACGATCAGTTCTCCACTCATGCCTTATTCTCCTTTCGCACATTCGTATCGTTTTCATCCAACCACTCAAGGTTTTTGAACAGCTCATCACGGCTGTATTCAGCAAGCTCGAAGTTGTTCGTCATCACGATCGCTTCGGTCGGACAAACCTCTGTACAAAGGTCACATAAAATGCAGATTTCAAAATTGATGTCATACGTATCGATGATTTTCCCCTTTTTATTCGGGTCAGGGTGCTTTTTCCCTGTCAGTTCGATGCAATCGGTCGGACAGACATTGGCACACTGGTTACATACGATACATTTTTCCGGGTAAAACTTCTGTATACCTCGAAAGCGATCAGGCATTTCGAGTGGTTCATCCGGGTATGAATACGTGACTCGTTCGTTTGTTAAGTTTTTGAGGGTGTATTTTAACCCTTTCATTAGTCCCTTCATTACTTATCCCTCCGTTAGAACCAGATTTCCTTGATCACAGCACTGATGAAAATATTGAGCAGGGCTAACGGCAGCAATACTTTCCAACCGAAAGACATAAGCTGATCGGCTCGAAGTCTTGGCAATGTTGCGCGGACCCAGATCATGATAAATACGACAAGACTGAATTTGATGGCGAACCAGATGATCCCCGGGATGAATCCGAGAAACGGGATCGGGTGCCAGCCGCCAAGAAACAATACTGTCGTCAAAGATGCCATCCCGAATAGATAGACGTATTCCGTGAGCATGAAAAATGCCCAGCGGAACCCGGAATATTCGACATGATACCCTGCGACGAGCTCTGACTCCGCTTCCGGTAAGTCAAACGGTGTACGGTTCAATTCTGCCGTCGATGCGATCAGGAAAATGATGAACGCAAGCGGCTGAACAAAGATAAAGGCAAGGTTTTCCTGGGCGTTCACGATTTCAATCAGGTTCAAGCTTCCTGTAATTAAAATGATTCCGATAACGGACATGACGAGCGGTACTTCATAGGAAATCATTTGGGCCGCTGAACGCATTCCCCCGAGCAAGGAGTATTTGTTGTTCGATGCCCAGCCTCCCATCAAAATTCCGATCGTCGAAATGCCGGAGATGGCAATATAGTAAAGCAATCCGATTCCGATATCTGAAAATCGGAGCGCATCCGAGAATGGTATGACAGCAAGCACCATGAATGCTGGCGCAAATGCTAGAAGCGGTGCAAGAATGAACAGCGGTCGGTCAGCAGCCTTCGGAATCGTGTCTTCTTTTAATAGAAGCTTTAGGACGTCCGCAACGGTTTGTAAAAGTCCAAATGGCCCTCCTACTCGGTTCGGACCGACACGAAGCTGCATGAAGCCCATCACTTTACGCTCAGCAAGGATCGCATACGTAACAAATCCGAGTACGATCATAAGTAAGCTCGCTCCAAGACCGAAAAAGATCAACGTGTTCCAAAGAGACGGCTGTGAATGAAGCAGTTGTTCCATCATTAGCCGTCCACCTCCCCGAGTACGATGTCAATACCGCCGAGAATCGTAATCAAGTTGGCGATGTTTTCTCCTTTTAAAAGCTTGGACAGTATTTGCAGGTTATAGAATGACGGACGCCGGAACTTGAGGCGGTACGGTTCTTTTTTCCCTTGGGACGCGATATAGCATCCAATTTCTCCACGAGGGGACTCGATGCGGACGTATGTTTCACCTGCTGGCGGCTTGATGATCCGTGGAACCTTCGCCATGATTGCGCCTTCCGATGGGAATTGCTCCACCGCTTGCTCGATGATTTTCAACGATTCTTCAATCTCAGCCATTCGGCATTGGTACCGTGACCAAGCATCTCCTTTTTCACGAACAGGCACGTCGAAATCGAAGCGATCATAAATCGAATACGGCTCCTTCTTGCGCAGGTCCCAATCGACACCTGTGCAGCGGAGGTTCGCACCACTTAAAGAATACGAAAGCGCTTCATCTTTCGTGTACGTTCCAACCCCTTTTACCCGGTTTAAAAAGATTTCGTTCCCGGATACGAGATCATGATAGCCCGCAAGCTCTTTACGCATATGCGGGACAAACTCTCGGACTTTGTCAATCCACCCGTCTGGAGCATCCCATTTCACCCCGCCAACCCGCATGTAGTTGAATGTCAGTCGGGCTCCTGAAATTTCGTTCAGCATGTTGATGATCATTTCCCGCTCACGGAACGCGTACAGGAATGGGCTCAATGCTCCAATATCAAGTAAATATGTACCGAACCAGACGAGGTGACTCGCCACTCTTCCAAGCTCCATCACGAGAATCCTTAAATACTCGCCTCGCTCTGGAATTTCCATGTCCATCATCGTTTCAACCGCGTGACAGATGACATAATTGTTCGTCATTGCCGACAAATAGTCCATCCTGTCCGTGTATGGGATGATTTGTGTATATTGTAGGTCTTCCGCTAGCTTTTCGGTTCCACGATGAAGGTAACCGATTACTGGTGTGGCTTCTTTAATGATTTCTCCATCGATTTTTAAAACAATCCGGAACACTCCGTGAGTACTCGGATGCTGAGGACCGACGTTCAATAGCATTTCTTCTGTTCGTATCATCGGTTACACCTCCACGTCGTATGGTTCATAGTCTTTGCGCATCGGGTATCCAACCCAATCATCCGACATTAAAATCCGGGTTAAGTTCGGGTGACCTGAAAAATGGATGCCTAGCAAGTCGTAAGCTTCCCGTTCAGGCCAGTTCGCCCCTGCCCATAAAGGTGTGAGCGATGCGATTTCCGGCTGATCTCGGTCCACTTTTACCTTGAGGGCAACCGGCTGTTCGTTTTTATAAGAGTAAAGATGGGTATAGACTTCCATATGCGTTTCAAAATCAGTACCGTGCAGCTCGCTTAAATAGTTGAAGTTAAGCTGCTCATTATATCGTAAAAATTCAGCAAGTTTATAATAGCCTTCTCGTTTTGCTATGAGTGTAGGTACATCCTTCGCAAGTCGATTAATGTACGAATCTTCTAAAATATCTTCTCCCAGATTGTCCTTGATGACCTTCACATATTTATCTAGGAGCGGCTGGTTGAGTGACGGCTTTTCTTCTGCAGGCTCTTTTGCCTTCGCGCCTGCACCACCTGTTTTTGCCTTTGCTGCGGCGGCTGCTTTGGCTTTCGCTTTTGCTGCGGCAATCGCTTTCGCTTTCTCGTCATCGCCTGCTGGTGCCGATCCTCCACCCGCAGCTTTTGCTTTCGCGGCTGCAGCAGCTTTCGCCTTCGCTACTGCGGCTGCCTTCGCTTTCGCCTTTTCGTCGTCGGAGGCCGGTGCCGATCCGCCTGCTGCTGCGGCTTTTGCCTTTGCCGCCGCGGCTGCTTTGGCCTTGGCTGTGGCCGCTGCTTTCGCTTTTGCAGCTGCTGCAGCTTTAGATTTCGCATCAGCAGGATCTGGGGGAGCTTCGGCTTCGCCTGAATCAGCCGTTTCCTTTGCTGCCTTTTTCTCCGCTGCCTTGCGTTTTGCCTCTTCGACCGCCTTTTTCTTCGCTTCCGCTTTTTCCGCCTCGGTCATTTCAGAGAACGGCTTTTCTGCTGGTGCTTCGGTTGCTTCGCCAGTTTCAGCTGCTTCTTTTGCCGCCTTCTTCTCCGCTGCCTTGCGTTTTGCCTCTTCGACCGCTTTTTTCTTCGCTTCCGCTTTTTCCGCTTCCGTCATTTCAGAGAACGGCTTTTCTGCCGGTGCTTCGGTTGCTTCGCCAGTTTCAGCTGCTTCCTTTGCCGCCTTCTTCTCCGCAGCCTTGCGTTTCGCCTCTTCGACCGCCTTTTTCTTCGCTTCCGCTTTTTCCGCTTCCGTCATTTCAGAGAACGGCTTTTCTTGATCATTGCTCATTTATCCGTCACCCGCTTTCCAGTCTTAGCTTCATAACGGATTTTTTCTTGTAGCTTATTAATTCCATAGATTAACGCCGCAGGGTTCGGAGGGCATCCAGGGATATATACATCTACCGGTACGATCTGGTCGACACCTTTTACCACGGCATATGATTTTATGTATGGTCCACCCGCTGTTGCGCAGGAACCCATCGCAATAACCCATTTTGGCTCTGGCATTTGATCATACAAACGCTTTAGTACTGGTGCCATTTTCTTCGTAACAGTTCCAGAAACGATCATACAGTCTGATTGACGCGGCGATGTTCGGAAAAAGGATCCGAATCGATCCAAGTCATAGTGAGACGCACCGGTCCCCATCATTTCAATGGCACAGCAAGCTAAGCCGAAAGTTAACGGCCAAATCGAATTACTTCGCGCCCAAGCTTTTACTTGTTCGAGCGTCACAAAAAATACGTTCTTTGAAAGTTCTTGTTGTTCTTCTGGTGAAATTTCGTCTAGTCTTACATCCATTTTAACACCTTCTTTTTCCACGCATAGATGAGTCCGATCAGCAGCATGACAATAAAGATTCCCATTTCAATCAGTGCAAAAATACCGAGTTTTTCATAGGCTACGGCCCACGGATATAAGAAAACCGTCTCAACATCAAAAATAACGAACAATAACGCAAAAATATAATAGCGCACATTGTACTGAACCCAGCTTTGATGAAAGGGCTCTATACCACTTTCATAGGTTGTCTGTTTTTCTTTTGACGGTTTATTCGGTCGTAAAATTTTACCTGCTGTCAATGCGACAAGCGGTAACAGAATGCCCAAAAGCAGGAACATCAAAACGACCAGGTAGTTGTTCTGATACAAGTGATAGAGCTCCATTGGCTACCTCCCCAGCAATCCATCTATTATTGTTAGAAAGTTTACAAAATTGTAATCGGTATCAATTATACCAAATACCAATTTTTGTGTCGACAAGAGTTCACGTATTAAAAAAGTCTTTCAACGTTGGAAAAGCGGTTTTAAAGACGTGGATTTACGGACGTAAATCATCATTATTGAAAATATTCGTTCTAGCAGTAGCCACTGTCGATGATTCGTTACATCATTGTGCGCTTTCTGCTGTTTGATGGTACGAATAGACGTTATTCGTGACACCATTGTGGCTTTCTGCAGTTTGATGGCGCGAATAGATGCTATTCGTTACACCATTGTGCGCTTTCTACAGTTTGATGGCGCGAATAGATGCTATTCGTTACACCATTGTGCGCTTTCTGCTGTTTGATGGCGCGAATAGATGCTATTCGTTACACCATTGTGCGCTTTCTGCAGTTTGATGGTGCGAATAGATGCTATTCGTTACACCATTGTGCGCTTTCTGCAGTTTGATGGTACGAATAGATGCTATTCGTTACACCATTGTGCGCTTTCTGCAGTTTAATGGTACGAAGCCGATGTTTTGATGGACATAACACACGTATTCCTCATCGTTTTCACCAAAACGAATGATACACAATTGCTACAATATATAGGAAGCTCATGGTCATTATGTTTTTCCAGCGCTTCACCTCTTTAACCACGATCGAGAACGTACAATAATACAATAGAACAATCGTAAAAAAAGTGATCTCCGAAAAATCCAGCCATGCTTGCAACAATGTGGCAAACAGGATAAAAAGTAGATGAACACCTCCGTATTCATCTTTATATATAAGAATCACCCCTTCTGGATAGGAAAAGACCCCAGACTTCTCCATCAAGGGTCATTTCAACTCGTTCATGTTTACTATTCTATGTGGGCGAGCCTTCTCCTTTTACAAAAAGATCCCGCCATACGTTAAGGCACCAACGATTACGAACGCTGGGTGTATCTTCAACCGCACTAAAAACAGGTAGCTTGCGCCAACTAATAACAGTGATTGCAGCCAGCCGCTATTTTCATAGGAACTAAAAAAGAACTGGTAAGCCATGATTCCTAATAAAACAGCGATCGTTGGACGGACGAGGATCGTCATCCACTTTACATTCTGAGAGTCTTTATATTTTAATAGAAGCTTTAAGAGTAAAATCATCAGCAGAAGCGACGGAGCGACGGAAGCAAAAATTCCTACGACAGCACCAAACCAGCCACCTTGATCAAAGCCGATGAAGCCGGCCATTTTCGTTGCAATTGGCCCTGGCAATGCGTTTGCGAGGGCGAGCACTTCACTGAACTCCTCGGTTGACATCCACTCGTAGCGATCGACGACTTCATTTTCAACGAGCGGTATGGAAGCAGGACCTCCGCCATAACCGACGATTCCCGGGATAAAAAAGGCTAAAAAGATATGCCAAAATGTCATCCGGACTCACCCGATTTCGTTTGAAGTCCCCATTTTCCGAAAACGGCATAAAGAAGCAACAAACCGATCAGAATACCTGGGTGTACACCTAAGAATTCCACCAAAACGACCGATAGCACGATTAAAAACACAGCCTTCGTCCATCCAAGTCCTTCACTACTCTTCTTCATGAATTGCCAGGTCAGCTGGGCGAGCATGAATCCGACGACAGGGATGACCGCATTCGTCATCCCTTGGACCCACGGCTGATCTTTATAAGCACTAAGTGTTGTTAAAAGTGCCACCATCGCAACCACAGAAGGTAGAATCGTAGCGATCACCGCATTAACCAAACCGAATATTCCTGCGACCCTGTAACCGATATAGCCTGCTAGCTTTGTCGCGATTGGCCCAGGCAGCGTGTTCCCGAGCGCAAGTAAGTCCCCGAATTCATCGTCGGTGAACCAACCGTATTGTTCAACCACCTCTTTATGGACGAGTGGGATCGAGGACGGTCCGCCGCCATATCCGAAAATCCCGACTCGGAAAAAAGCAGCAAATAAGCTAATGTGCTTATTCTTCTGCTTTTTTTCAGGTTCAGGTTGTTGTTTTACTTTTTCTAATGCTACCATGCGGCGACACTACCATCCGTTCTCGATTCGGTTCCGCCCATCAGCACACCTGTTTTCGGATCACGCCAAATGATCTGCCCGCGTCCAAAAGGTCCTCCATCCAATGCGACCTGAATTTGGTGTCCTTTTCGTGCTAAAGCTTGAGCGATGTGATTCGGGAAATTCGGTTCGACGAGGACCTTTTTGCTCTCCATCCATTGCCATCTTGGTGCATCAAGAGCAGCCTGTGGGTTCAGGTGGAAATCAATGGTGTTCATTACAACCTGAACGTGTCCCTGAGGCTGCATGAACCCGCCCATCACGCCGAATGGACCAACTGCCTCATCACCTTTCGTTAAAAAGCCCGGGATGATCGTGTGATACGTCCTTTTCCCGCCTTCGAGACGATTATCGTGTTCAGGGTCCATCGAAAAGTTATGTCCTCTGTTTTGAAGCGCAATTCCTGTTCCAGGTACGACGAGTCCGGAACCAAAGCCCATGTAGTTGCTTTGAATGAAGGAGACCATATTCCCATCTCCGTCAGCAGTTGCCAGATAGACCGTTCCTCCTTTAGGTGGTTCACCCGGCTCGGGTTGCCTTGCATGTTCGCCGATTAATTGACGACGTTCCTCAGCGTACTTCTCTGATAAAAGAGCATTCGCTGTACTCGTCATCGACCGCTCTTCGGTTACATATTTCAGTCCATCCGTAAATGCCAGCTTCAATGCTTCGATCTGTTTATGGTAGGTATCGAGCTCTTCCTTCCCGGAAAACTCGTAGCCCTTCAGCATGTTCAATGCCATCAAGGCGATAATTCCCTGGCCGTTCGGCGGTATTTCCCAAACTTTATGACCACGGTACTCAACACCGATCGGATCTACCCACTCCGGCTTATACGCTGCAAGGTCTTCCTTTCGTAAAAACCCATCATACTTCTTGGAAAAAGCATCAATTTGATCCGCTAAACTCCCTCGATAAAAGGATTCAGCATTCGTTTCAGCGATTTCACGTAACGTGTTCGCGTGACCTTCTGAGCGCCAAACCTCACCGATTTCAGGTACGCTTCCATTAGGTGCAAATGTCTCAAACCAGTGTTGGAATTCATCATCGGTCAGTTCAGACTTGAAGCGATCAGCCGCAGCATTCCAAAATCTTCCTAACACAGGTGAGACAGGGTATCCTTCCTCTGCGTACTCGATTGCCGGCTTTAAAACCTCGGTTAAAGGAAGTGTGCCGAATCGTTCTGATAAGGCCGCCCATCCACCTGGAACACCTGGAACAGTAACTGGAACCCAGCCATATTTCGGGATATCCTTGTGTCCCTTTTCCTTTACAGCTTCGATTGAAATCGACCTTGGCGAGGGTCCGCTCGAATTCAACCCGTGCAGCTTACCTTTCGTCCAGACGAGCGCAAACGAATCCCCTCCGATTCCGTTCGATGTCGGCTCGACAACGGTTAAGCATGCTGCCGTCGCAATGGCGGCATCAATGGCATTCCCGCCTTTTTTCAATATATCAAGACCGGCCTGTGCGGCAAGCGGTTGCGATGTTGCAACCATCCCCTTATTAGAAAATGACGTCATTCTCTGTGATGGATATGGGTTATATAGGTGATCTGACTTCATATAACAATCCCTCTTTCTCTTATAGACTTCTAAACTTCATGACAGGCAACAAAGTGATTCTTTTCAACTTCCCGCCATACTGGTCTTTCTTCTTTGCATTGCGCTGTTGCGATAGGACAGCGGGTATGGAACGGACACCCCTTAGGTGGATTCGCTGGATTTGGTAGATCTCCTGCTAATTTTATCCGGTTTTTTTTACGTCCTGGAATCGGCCGTGGAATCGCCGATAGCAGGGCTTTTGTATAAGGATGTAACGGATTTTCATAGATTCGGTCTGATGGGGCTAGTTCTGCTGTATTGCCAAGGTACATAACGAGCACACGGTCACTGATATGACGGACGACACCTAAATCATGCGAGATGAACATATAAGTCAGTTGATGCTTTTCCTGAAGTTCCTTTAAAAGTTTGATCACTTGAGCTTGAACTGAAACGTCTAGCGCCGATACCGCTTCATCGCAAACAATAAAGGAAGGGTTCAACGCAATCGCCCTGGCAATCCCGACTCGCTGTCTCTGACCACCACTGAATTCATGTGGATAACGGTCATAATGATCTGCCTTTAAACCGACTTCATCAAGCAATTTCAAGACACTATCTTTCCGTTCTTTTTTCGATAAGGAGGTATGAATGATAAACGCTTCTTCAAGGCCATCCCCAATCCGCTGCCTTGGATTCAATGACGCATACGGATCTTGGAATATCATCTGCATTTCTCGTTTAAACGCTTTGAGCTTTCTATCGGGGAGCGTTCCGATTTCCTGTCCTTTAAAAACGATTGATCCTTCCGTTAACGGCTCAAGGCGAAGAACAGCACGGCCGAATGTTGATTTTCCACAGCCGGATTCTCCTACTACTCCGAGTGTTTCCCCTTCATAGAGATCAATTGAAACATCTTCAACTGCCCGAACATGTCCCTGTACCCTCTGAAGTAATCCACCTTTTATCGGATAGTATTTCTTGACGTTATTGATTTGAAGAAGCGGTTGCTGCAGATTCATCATGATGCTCCACCTCCTGTAACCAGCATCTAACAGTATGGTTGTTATCGACTTTAAACGTTTCTGGTGATTGATTGCGACATTTCTCTGTTGCAAATTCACAACGATCATGAAAACGGCAACCGGTTATTTTTTCATTTAAGTTCGGCAGTGTCCCAGGTATCGCTTCTAATTGATGATTACGGTCATCCACATTTGGAACAGATTTCAATAATCCTTTTGTATACGGGTGCTGAGGGTTTGTGAATAGACTATCAACATCACCTTCCTCTATCTTTTCACCGGCATACATCACCATAACCCGGTCTGCAACTTCAGCGACAACACCCATATCGTGGGTGACCATGACGACACCCATCCCTAATTCTTCTTTTAAATCATCAATCAGATCTAAAATCTGAGCTTGGATGGTCACATCAAGCGCTGTGGTCGGTTCATCTGCAATCAATAAGGAAGGGCGACAAGCTAAAGCGATTGCAATCATCACCCGTTGCCGCATCCCCCCGCTTAATTCATGTGAATATTGAGACATCCTTTTTTCAGGATAAGGAATGCCTACTTGTTTCAATAATTCGATTCCTTTTTCATGTGCTTCACGTTTTGATAGCTTCTTATGAATTATCAATGGTTCTCTGATTTGGAACCCTACTGTGAAAACAGGATTTAAAGCAGTCATCGGTTCCTGAAAAATCATCGACATTTTGTTGCCGCGAAGTTTACGCAGCTCTTCTTGTGGCATTTTGGATAATTCTTGCCCCTCCAGCTGTACGGAGCCTTCACTGATTTCTCCGTTACTCGGTAGAAGACCCATTAAGGATAGTGAGGTAATACTTTTACCACACCCTGATTCTCCAACAATGCATAATGTTTCACCTTTATTGACAAAAAACGAAACCCCGCGGACGGCTGACAGTTTCCCATCAGCCGTTTTAAATTTTGTAACGAGGTTTTCAACTTTAAGCAATTGCTTTGACATGCTAACCCTACTCTCTGTGAACGTTATATAGTGACCATTGACCTGTAGGATCCATCTTCAAGCCTTTTACTGATTTATCATAAGCTGCCGTTACAATGCCGTGACTCATGACTACCCACGGTGCATCCTTTACAGCAATTTTATTTGCCTCGACCAGCTTCTGTTTACGCTTTTCTTGGTCGACGATGACACGTGATTCGTTTACGAGCGTGTCAAACTCAGGATTTGAGTATTGCGTACGGTTTGAAGCACCGATGTTATCGCTGTGCAGGTTCGGATAGAGAAGCTCACTTCCGTCAGCTGTGCTGTTTGTCCAGCCGAGGAAGGTTATATCGAAATTACCTTTTTTACTAACATCAAGGAATGTACCCCATTCCATCATTTCGATTTGCGCATCAAGACCTACTTCCTTTAATTGCGCCTGGACGATTTCAGCCATTTTCGTATAGGTCGGTGTATTGGCTACCAACATTTTAACCGTTGCACCTTCATAGCCATTTTCCTTCAGAATTTGTTTCGCTTTTTCCGGATCGTATTCATAACCTAATTTTTCGACGGATTCATCATAGCCGAATACTTTCGGTCCAATGATACTATTTGATTGAACACCTAATCCACTGAGTTTCTTAACGTATGCTTCACGGTTAATCGCGTGTGCAACCGCCTGTCTAAAAGGAAGCTCATTCGTAGGAGCTTTGCTCATATTAAAACCGAGATAAGAGACCGGTGTTCCTTCCTTTTTCATAATCTCTACACTTTCTATAGACTTAAGACGGGGGAGATGCTCAGCTGTAAGTCCATCAATAAGTTGAACTTCACCCGTTTGAAGCATAGAAACCGCTGTATTGACTTCAGGTACGACTTTAAACGTTACTTTTTGAAGCTTTGGCGGATCCTGCCAGTACTCTTTATTCGCTTCTAATGTGATATGGTCACCTACTGCCCATTCAACAAACTTGAAAGGACCTGTTCCAACTGGTTCTTGATTCAATTTACCTTTTTTGTCTGCAGCCGGACTGACGATCGAAGCATTCGTATGGGATAATGCCGCAAGCATCGGACCATAAGGTTCTTTTGTTTTGATGACAACCGTGTACTCATCTTTCACTTCGATAGATTCAATAGGTTCTAATAGTGAAGCACGAGGTGCCGCTGTATCGGGATCTCGGAATTTATCAAAGGTATACTTGACAGCTTCTGCATTAAAGTCAGTACCATCATGGAACTTGATTCCTTCTTTTAACTTGATTACCCATGTTTTCGGATCTGGATTCTCATATGATTTGGCGAGTTTCGGTACAATTTCCATCGTTTCTGGATCTCGTACGAATAATGTTTCATAAATTTGTTCAATGACACGTGATGAAACTGAGTCATTGGTTTCAATCGGAGACAAACCAACTGCTTTTGTTGTAGAAGCATACGTCAACTCCTGAGGTACATCTCCTCCATCATCTTCTCCACCTGAAGAACTCTTTCCTGAACTGCTACAACCTGCTAAAGCAAAAGATACTATTAAAAGAACAGTTATTAGACTTGTTAAAAAACGTTTACTTTTCATATCATTTTTCCTCCTATGTGATGAACGTGTTAAAAATAAGATTAATTTGGTGAACCTTGTTGTTAGCTCAAATCCATATTAGGATCTAAAGCATCACGCAGCCCATCGCCAACGACGTTAAAAGCAAATACAACAAGCATGATTGCAATTCCAGGTACAATTGTCATGTGTGGTGATGTCCACATAAAGGATTGCCCTGCAGCGATCATCGCACCCCATTCGGGTGTAGGCGGCTGTGCTCCCAACCCTAGAAAGCTAAGGGCTGATGTCGAAAGGATAGCGGTTGCCATCCGCATCGTCGCGAACACGATTATCGGCGCCATGCAGTTTGGTAAAATATGTTTGATTAAAATACGACTATTGCTTGCACCCAAGGATCTCATCGCAACAATGTACTCTTGTTTTTTTACCGACAGCACACTACCTCTTACGATACGGGCACAGGTTGGTATTGACCATATACTGATTGCGATCATTACGTTAACTAGACTTGTGCCTAGCATTGCAATAATCAACATTGCTAACAATATTCCTGGAAAGGCGAACAATAAATCTACAAATCTCATGATCAACCCATCTATTTTTCGAAAATAACCTGATATAAGTCCCAATGTAATACCGCCTGCAAGACCAAGAATGACGGAAACGATTCCGACAACTAATGATATTCTGGCACCATATGCGATTCGGCTCCACATATCCCTTCCATAGTTATCGGTCCCTAGCCAATGACCTTCTGAAAATATAGGCAATTCGCTATTTGACAACGTTTGATCAGCCGGATGATAAGAAGTGATCCATGGGGCCAAAACAGCCGTAAGAACCTGGATTAATATGATGATTAAACCAAATACAGCAAGTCGGTTTTTCAGCAGTTTTTTTATGGTAGCAACAAAGATCTTTTGTTTCTTTTTCTCTTTGTTTATTAGCTTGGAATTGGCAACAATTACTTCACCAGCCATTCCATTTCCTCCTCTCTATCTATTAGTCGTAACTTATCCTCGGGTCAATCACTGCGTAAACGATATCAACGACCAAGTTTACTAGGACAAATAATGTTGCAACGAGTAAAACGGAACCTTGCACCATCGGAAAGTCCCTTGCTGCGATTGCTTCAATCATCAATCGTCCAACACCGTTGATTGCAAAAACTTGCTCTGTAATGATCGTACCTCCTAATAAGAATCCAAAATTCAGCCCGATGACTGTTATTACCGGAATCATTGCATTTCTTAATGCATGGACCCCTATTACAGCCTTCTCTTTAACACCCTTCGCTCTAGCTGTTCGAACATAATCTGCTCGAATCACTTCTAACATTGTTGAACGGCTCATTCGGGCGATCATCGCTGCTGATCCAGTACCTAAAGTGATTGCAGGCAAAATCAGCTGCTTCATCCCTTCGATTGTCCAGAACGGTGCACTTAATCCCCCAACAGGCAGCCACTGTAAATTTACAGCGAAAATAATTATCAGAACTGTCCCAAGCCAAAAGTTCGGTATCGATATTCCTGCCAATGCAATAACTGTACTGGATACGTCCAGCCAAGAATTTTGCTTTAATGCTGAAATTATACCTGCAATTACTCCGATAACCACTGCAACGATCATACTGGCAATCGCAAGGTTTAAAGTATTCGGAAATCGATTGATAATTGCATCACTAACCGATTGTTTTGTCTGATATGAAAAACCTAAATCCCCTTGAACTACACCAGCCATATAATTTCCGTATTGAACAAGAACGGGATCATTCAACCCCAAGTTATCCCTGATTGCTTCAATATCGGAATTTGAAGCTGTCGGTCCACCTATAATGCTTGCAGGGTCACCGGGTGACAGATGCATACTCATAAACACGATAAATGAGATTCCAACGAGTAAAAATATTAACTGAACAAAACGTCTAATTATAAGTCCGATCATTTCTTCACCTCCTAAGTTGTTTAAAGACCAAATGTTAACTAATCCGACAAAAATAATTTTTTTGTTATTTAACACTATCCATTTTTTACCTTTCATTACGGAATTAAAATAATTATTTTTAATCATTTGTTAGTCAAAATTTGATTTTTTATTTATTTTTGTTTCTAAAGTGAATTATTAATGATTATAAAGGAAATATTCCGAAAAATCTACCTTATATACAAATAATTAAAACTTATCCGAAAATTCCTTCTTTTTGTACAAAAAACAAGCCGAGAAAGGGATTTCCTTTTCCGGCTTGTTTCAATTTAGCTGTTCTATTTTCGTTTTGTTAAGCTTGGACATTGGAAAGCACGAATCAACTATAGTTTCAATCCTGATCGACTCTTGAATCTTCTCAAAAGGATATGACTCTCCACTCGGGTAATCCCTTCAAGTGCATATAACTCATTGTTAATAAATGATTCCAATGCAGAGAAATCATTAACTAGTACGTGCATGTGCAATGTGCTTGGCCCAGTCATTTGATAACAGCTAGCAACACTTGGATTACTAGCCAACGCTTCTGCCACTTCTACTAGATAACTCGGTTCACAATCTACTTCAAAAAAGGCAGAAACGGTTTTACCTACTTTTTCAGAATTGATCATAACACTGAACTTTTCTATCACTCCATTTTTACGAAGCTGATTAATTCTCTCTCGAACTGATACTCTTGATAAATTAAGCTCTTTCCCAATGTCTACATAAGACATCCTGCCATCTTGAGAAAGCAATTCTAATATTTTCTTATCAATCTGGTCAACTTTCATCCCCATCACCACACAAATGTAAATAAATTCATTAGACCTATTATATATGTTAACTTATGTTTTTCGCAATTCTGATATTTTTTACGAATTTGGAGTGCTAGTTCATATAATGGAGAGAGGAAGTAGTTTTACTCAGAGCTGTTAGTCATAATAGGAGGATTTTCCACAACTTACGAGCTTATAGTTTTTCGTAAGGATGCTACGGATTGTTGTCCGGGATTTGATGATATTACACCAGTCGTGCATCAAGCTGATAGTAATATTTTTATCGGGAAATAGCAGACTCAGTTCATTTGCAGTTCTTAAAACAGCTGAAGTTATATGCTCTTTGCATCCGCACGATTTACAGATCAGCGTAGATTTTTTCAGTTCAGAAAAGAATGTGTGACAGCTTGGACATAGAATCCCTTTTTCAAGTTGTTCATAGGAATATTCAGGTATACGGGTAAACCGTGAATTCTCTGAATGAAGGGAGCGTATTTGATGTGCCAGTTTGATTTGGTTTTTTGTGATTGTCGGGGGTTTCTTTGAGAGATTATCGATAAAACGATTGATTTGTGTTGGAAAAATGAAAGTAGGATCTATAGGGGCTTGATATAAGTAGAAGTCGGGGTTCACGAAGACGAGATAGGTTTCTATTGGAGATTGGTATCCAAGTTCTTTGATTAGCTGACGAAATAAGGATTCACTTCGGTTCAGTTGTTGTAACGGGTTTTTAATTTCTTTTTTAGAGTTTTTATTATACCACCGATCACCTTCTACATAACTATCACCCCCATAGTTTTTGACATCTATTGGATAAATTGCACCTTTGAAAATCAGTGTCGTATCAATTTGAAACACGCTATTGTTCATCTCCAGCAAGAGGTCATTTAGTACGAGGCAGTTATTGGGGAGGGTTATTAACCATTTGTCGAACTTCAGTTCACCTTGGAATCCCTTTTCAATGTTCCAATAGTAATTGGATTCTTTTTCCGATAAAGTCATTCGGGCATTTAATGACCTCATGGTTATTAACTCCTTTGTTTCTTTACGAGATTTGAAAAATTCCATATCCCACACCCTTAGTCGATTAATTTTTTCATATCTATCACTTTTTATTTTAAGAATTGTTTCTTGTTTTTACAAGGTATAGTTCTTTTTTCGGTAAAATTGGTGGCACACAATGTTTCGTAGTGAGGAAATCGTTCCTTTTTGGGCACTTTTTACAGTTCGATGGTACGAATAAGGGCTATTTCGTGCTATCATCGTCCGCTTTTTGCAGTTTGATGGTACGAATGAGGGCTATTCGTGCTATCATCGTCCACTTTTTGCAGTTTGATCGTACGAATAAGGGCTATTCGTGCTATCATCGTCTGCTTTTTGCAGTTTGATGGTACGAATGAGAGCTATTCGTTTCCTTATTGTTGATTACTTGATGCAAGTTGTTAGCACGAGTAAAAGCTTACACTCCCTATAAAATTGAAAAAAGCACCTGAGAAAAATTACCCCAGGTGCTTTTCTACATTCTATTTTTCGGCGACGTCAATTCGGATGCTTGCACGTCTCAAAGCAAGCTCTGCACGCTTGAAGTCGATGTCATCTTGTTTTGTACCTTCAAGACGACGTTCTGCACGTTCCTTTGCAGCTTTTGCTCGGTCAACGTTAATATCTGTTGCCTGCTCTGCTGCTTGTGCAAGAATCGTTACCGTATCTTTTCGTACTTCAATAAATCCACCGCTAACAGCCAGGATCTGTGTATGATCACCCTTTTTAATGCGAACAGGATTAATCGTGAGCGGAGCAACGAGTGGGACGTGATCAGCTAGGATTCCAATTTCACCACTGGTTGCTCTCGCGCTGACCATTTCTGCGTCGGCTGCTTCATACACAGGGCCATCAGGGGTGACGACACTGACTGAGAATGTCTTCATGAAACCCCTCCTCGGGCCTTATCTTAAGCCATTTGCTTAGCTTTTTCGATTACTTCTTCGATTCTTCCTACAAGACGGAATGCATCTTCTGGAAGATCATCATGCTTTCCTTCAAGAATTTCTTTAAATCCACTGATTGTTTCTTTTACCGGTACATAAGAACCCTTTTGTCCAGTAAACTGTTCAGCAACGTGGAAGTTTTGAGATAGGAAGAATTGGATACGACGTGCACGTGAAACGGTCATCTTATCCTCTTCGCTTAGCTCATCCATACCAAGGATTGCTATGATATCTTGAAGTTCTTTATAACGCTGAAGCGTTTGCTGAACCTGACGAGCAACATGGTAGTGCTCTTCTCCAACGATTTCTGGTGCAAGTGCACGAGAAGTTGAAGCAAGCGGGTCCACCGCAGGGTAGATACCCATTTCAGAAAGCTTACGCTCAAGGTTCGTTGTCGCATCTAAGTGAGCGAACGTTGTCGCTGGTGCTGGGTCAGTGTAGTCATCGGCAGGTACATAAATCGCCTGAATCGATGTAACAGAACCCTTTTTCGTTGATGTGATACGCTCTTGAAGCTGACCCATTTCAGTAGCAAGTGTCGGCTGGTAACCAACCGCAGATGGCATACGCCCAAGTAGTGCGGATACCTCTGAACCTGCTTGTGTGAATCGGAAGATGTTATCGATGAAGAACAATACGTCCTGTCCTTGCTCATCACGGAAGTATTCTGCCATTGTCAAACCAGTCAGGGCAACACGTTGACGTGCTCCAGGTGGTTCGTTCATCTGACCGAATACCATCGCTGTTTTGTTGATAACTCCAGAGTCCTTCATTTCGTAGTAAAGGTCATTACCTTCACGAGTACGTTCACCAACACCTGCGAATACGGAAATACCACCGTGTTCCTGTGCGATGTTGTTGATCAGCTCCTGAATCAAAACGGTTTTACCAACTCCTGCTCCACCGAACAAACCGATCTTACCACCTTTTACGTATGGTGCAAGAAGGTCGACGACTTTAATTCCTGTTTCAAGAATTTCAGTCTTAGTAGTAAGCTCATCAAACTTTGGAGCTTCACGGTGAATAGGATCTTTTTGAATACCTGTTGGAAGATCGTCATCAAGGTCAATCTTTTCACCTAATACGTTGAAAACACGACCTAATGTTACATCACCTACAGGAACGGTAATTGCTGCTCCAGTATCTTCTACTTCCATACCGCGTACGACTCCGTCAGTTGATGCCATAGCGACGGTACGTACAGTATCATCACCTAGGTGAAGAGAAACTTCAAGGGTTAGGTCGATTGCTTTTCCGCCCTCGTTGTTTTGAATTTTCAATGCATTATAAATCTCAGGCAGGCTTCCGCTGTCGAACTTTACGTCGACAACCGGACCCATGACTTGTGTGATGCGTCCTTTGTTCATGTTTTTCCCTCCTAACGTCCATTTGAGGATGCTCTATACTTTGGCCCAGTGGCCTATTTCATCTATTCTAATGCAGCTGCTCCACCAACGATTTCAGTAATTTCTTGAGTGATCGCGGCTTGTCGTGCACGGTTGTAAGAAAGCGTAAGGCTTCCGATGATATCATCAGCGTTATCTGTAGAGCTCTTCATGGCTGTCATACGAGAAGCATGTTCACTGGCTTTTGCATCTAGCAATGCCCCGTAAATCAAGCTTTCTGCATATTGAGGAAGAAGCTCTTCAAGAATTTCTTCTTCGGATGGCTCGTATTCATATGAAGCTTTCGCAGCCGTACCTTCGCTGATACCAGTAAGCGGCAATAGCTTTTTTTCAGTGAGGTCCTGTTGGATTACACTCACAAAGTGGTTATAGTACATGTAAAGCTCATCGTATGCACCGTCGGCATACTTCTGTACCGCATCACTTGCGATTGCCTTGATTTCAGCAAATTCTGGCTGATCATCTACACCAACAATGCTGTTTTCAATCGGCATGTTTCGGCTTTTGAAAAATTGAAGACCGATTTTACCAACTACGATGATGGTATATTCATCTTTCGAATTGTGACGTTCTTTGATTGTTCGGTAAACATGTCGAAGAACGTTACTGTTGTACGGACCGGCAAGCCCTCTATCTGATGTGATGACGAGGTATCCAGTCTTTTTGACAGGTCGGCTTTGAAGCATTGGATGACGGGCATTCGCATTACCGCTTGCAATGCTTGCGACGACCTCTTGAATCTTATCCATGTATGGTCCGAAAGATTTGGCGTTGCTTTCAGCTTGATTCAACTTTGCAGCTGAAACCATTTCCATCGCTTTCGTAATTTGCTTCATCTTTTTAGTCGACGTAATTCTTGACTTTATATCACGTAACGATGCCACTCGTTTTCACCACCTTTATTTGCGGGAGTGACCTTAGGGCGGCCATGTTTTTGCTATGGTCAGCAAAGATGTAGCCGGACTCCCTGTAATCAGTCACTTCCTTTAATCTGCATTCAAGAAACGTTCGTCTTATTTAGATGCAACAAATGTTTTCTTAAATTCAGTGATTGCGCCTTGCATGTCTTCGTCAGCAGGAAGGTTTCCTGTTTCCTTGATACCAGCAAGAAGTTCTTTTCGGTTGTGGTCCAACCAAGAATAGTACTCTTCTTCAAAACGTTCGATATCTTCAACTGGGATTTCATCAAGGAAGCCACGAGTCAGCGCATAAAGGATGGCAACTTGCTTTTCAACCGCAAGTGGCTTATGCAGCCCTTGTTTTAATATTTCAACCGTACGTGCACCACGATCCAGCTTAGATTTCGTCGCTTTATCAAGATCAGATCCGAACTGAGCGAATGCTTCTAGTTCACGGTAAGAAGCAAGGTCTAGACGTAGTGTACCAGATACCTTTTTCATCGCTTTAATCTGCGCAGACCCACCAACACGGGATACGGATAGACCCGCATTTACCGCTGGGCGAACACCTGAGAAGAAAAGATCGGATTGCAAGAAAATCTGTCCGTCAGTGATCGAAATCACGTTTGTCGGGATATATGCAGATACGTCACCCGCTTGTGTTTCAATGAAAGGAAGGGCTGTAAGAGAGCCTCCGCCTTTTGCATCACTTAATTTCGCTGCACGCTCTAACAGGCGTGAGTGAAGGTAGAAAACATCCCCTGGGAATGCTTCCCGGCCTGGAGGACGACGAAGCAATAGGGAAAGTTCACGGTATGCTGCCGCTTGCTTAGAAAGGTCATCATAAATAACGAGTACGTGCTTTCCGTTATACATGAATTCCTCGCCCATCGTTACCCCTGCATATGGCGCGAGGTAAAGAAGTGGTGCTGGCTGGGATGCACTTGCTGTTACGACAATTGTGTAATCAAGTGCTCCGTGTTCACGAAGTGTATCTACAACACCTGCAACCGTAGACTCTTTTTGACCGATCGCAACATATATGCAAATCATGTCTTCGTCTTTTTGGTTGATGATTGTATCGATTGCAATCGCTGTTTTACCAGTTTGGCGGTCTCCGATTACCAATTCACGCTGGCCGCGTCCGATTGGAATCAAAGAGTCGATTGCTTTAATACCTGTTTGAAGTGGCTCATGTACGGATTTACGATCCATAACACCAGGAGCCGGGCTTTCGATCGGACGAGCTCTACTCGTTTCAATAGCTCCTTTTCCGTCGACTGGTTGTCCTAGAGAGTTAACGACACGTCCAAGAAGCTCTTCACCTACCGGAACCTCCATGATACGTCCTGTACGTTTAACCTCGTCACCTTCACGGATTTCCGTGTATGGTCCAAGAATGATGATACCCACGTTGTTTTCCTCAAGGTTTTGGGCCATACCCATTACACCATTGGAAAATTCAACGAGCTCACCAGCCATGACATTGTCTAGTCCATGCACACGTGCGATACCGTCACCGACTTGGATTACTGTACCCACATCACTGACTTCTATTTCAGAAGAGTAATTTTCGATTTGTTGTTTGATCAGTGAACTGATTTCTTCTGCTTTAATGCTCATGAATTTCACCCCTATCTTACTCGTCTCACTTGGAGACTAATTGACGTTGAATTCGGTTCAATTTACCACTGATGCTTCCGTCAAAGATCCTGTTACCGATCTTTACTTTAACGCCTCCGACCAAGTCTTGATCGATGACATTTTCGACGCGAAGCTGATTGACGTTTAAATGTTTGGCGAACGACTCAGAAATGGCTTTTTGTTCGCTCTCTGTTAAAACTCGAACAGAATAAACGGTTGCATCGGCTATTCCTCGTTCTTCGTTTGCAAGTTCAATATATTGATCGACCAGGCTTGGAATCATCGATTCACGCTTACGATCGACCATTAATAAAAGGGTATTGTGAACGGGCTCTGATAGATCATCGCCAAATACCTTTGAAAGCAATGATTTTTTATCGTCACTCGAGATTTTCGGATGGTTCAAAACGGTGAGTAAGCGATCATTCCCTTGAATGACCTCGTTTACTTTGAGAAGCTCCTTTTCCACCTGGTCAAGAGAACCTTTCTCACGAACGACCTCGAATAGAGCAGCGGCATAGCGTTTTGCTACGACTTCTCTGTCCTTACTCATCGAACTTCGCCTACCTCTTTAAGGTAATCTTCTACAAGCTTCTCCTGGTTCTTTTCGTCCAGTTCCTTAGCAATTACCTTAGATGCAATCTGAACAGACAATGCTGCTACTTCATTACGCAGTGTTTGGACGGCTTGTTCTTTTTCACGCCCGATTTCGGCAAGGGCGGCTTCTTTCATACGGTCCGCTTCCTCGCGAGCAGCTTGAAGAATATCCTCACCTTGATGTTCACCTTGCTTTTTAGCAGCTTCAATTAAAGTCTGTGCTTCTTTACGTGCTTCGGTTAAAGCTTCTGTTTGTTGCTTCAGATAAGTTTCTGCATCTTTACGGTTCTTTTCAGCTTCGTTGATTTCGTTAGAAATGTGTCGTTCACGTTCTCTCATCATGCCCATCAATGGACCGAACGCATACTTGCGAAGCAAGAACAACAAGATCAAAAACGCTAATAATTGAAATAATATATCGCCGGCATTAAAACCTGCAGCACCCAAAACCAAATTACCTGGATTGAAGATATGCACAGCAGTTCCTCCTTTCATAGGTCATACATAAGGAATGGCGAAGGTCCTACTTAGATCTTCGCCATTATGAAACACTTCATTCAAAGGTTGCTTTCAACCATTTGTGTGTTTTGAATTTCATAGAATATTGAGATTAGCCACCAAGAACGATGAACGCGATAACGACACCGATGATCGGAAGCGCCTCTACTAATGCGATACCGATGAACATCGTTGTTTGAAGAGTTCCACGTAGTTCTGGTTGACGAGCAATCCCCTCAACTGTACGTCCTACGATAAGACCGTTACCAATACCGGCACCAATTGCCGCTAGACCTACTGCGATTGCAGCTGCGATTAAATTCATTTGTATTTCCTCCTTGAGAATATATTATATAATTTCTCCCCTATGGGGTTTGTTACTGAAGTTGATTTGCGTTCAAGAATCGACGAAATTCGCCGGAAGGACAAAGGAAGTTCGACCAAAGTCATCACATCGTGTGATCACATCGAACGACTAACATCCTGTGTTAGCCCTAGTGCTCATCGCCTACCTTGTGAGCCATATAAACCATAGTCAGCATCGTAAAGATGAATGCTTGGATCGTACCTACGAAAATACTGAACCCTTGCCAAACCATCATTGGAATAAAGGATAAGACCCCTGCAAAAATCCCTGCAGTCCCTGCTCCAGCAAGAAGTGCCAGCAGAACCTCACCCGCATAAATGTTTCCGTAAAGTCGGAGACCAAGTGTCAATGTGTTTGCAAATTCCTCGATGATCTTCAGCGGGAACATAAACTTCATCGGTTTGAAAAACTCTGCTCCGTATGCTTTTGTACCCTTGAGCTTGATCGCATAAAAGTGTGTTAATACGAGAATCATTACTGCAAGTGTCAATGTGATGGTTGGATCAGCTGTCGGTGATTTCCACCAGATGTTATGATCGATAACAATCGCAAACGGAAGTCCGAGCATGTTTGAAACAAAAATATACATGATCAGTGTCAGTCCAAGCGTCAGGAAACGCCCTCCTGTTTTCCAGTCCATCGTGCTGTTTATGATACCTTTGACAAAGTCGACGACCCACTCCATGAAGTTCTGTACACCTGAAGGATGCATTTGTAAACTGCGTGAGCCTGCTATTCCGATAATGAATACAATCAGTGAAGCGATCGTAATCATCAAAATGTTAGAAGCGTTGAAGGATAACCCCAAAAAGTCAAAAGTATATGCTCCATGTTCCAAATCTTTCACCTCTCTTCCCCGTAGTTCATTTAGAAGCAAAATAAAAATCTATCAACATGATAAAGTACATCATGAGTAAACCAACAACGACTGCGATCAAGTTGAACATTTCTGGATAGCGTAATGCTACCAGTACGGCAAGACCTGCTGCCATCAGCCTTGACAGAGAACCGAGGGTTTTAACCTTTTTTCCTTCAACCACGGCTTTTCCCAGCCGATCCACTTTACGGTGCATCGACCATACGTTAAGCAGGCTTACGGCTAGTCCGAGAAGCAATCCTAGGAACACCTCCTGGTAACTCGTGAATCCCCAACCGAGGACACATAGCGATAGGAGGTATAGGCCGTATTTTATGTACCGGCGAAACGCGTTTTTATATAATCCGAGGTGTTCGGTCATTTTTCCTCTTCCCCAAAATAGCGTTGAATTAACTTGATCATCCCATACACACCCGCAGCAAGGCCGATAAACAATCCGATAATGAGAAAGAGCGGGGCTGTCCCCATCGAACGATCCATCCACATTCCACCAAAAATCCCTACTAGTATCGACCCAACAAGCTGTGAGAGAATACCGGACATCAAAGCCATCGAATGGAAAGGGGAACGTTTATCAGGGCGCATATACTTGCACTCCTTTTCAAATGATCTTGTAAAGCTAGACACAAGCGACAGCATAGCTTCCAGATCCATTTAGAGAGGGTTGTTCAAAACCGACTTGAACTCGCTATTGACTGATTCATCCTTTATTACAAACGGATTATTCCTACGTAAAGACGAAATTTCCGTACATAATTGCGGTTGAAAAAAGCGGGGGCATCAAATTTGCTAAATTGTTTATTTCATGGGTATGAAAACCTTATCATACATCCTTTGTAAGAATACTATAGCGAATAATCCATGTCAATTACGTTGAAAGCAAAATCTCTGGTAAGATTTGAAAACTTTTTGAACTTTTTCAAACACGTTACTTTTTGCTTATTTTGTACCGTATAAACGATCCCCAGCATCCCCTAAGCCTGGAACGATATATCCTTTATCATTAAGCATTTCATCCAGCGCCCCAAGATAGATATCAACATCAGGGTGCTCTTCTTGGACGGTAGCTACTCCCTCTGGAGCTGCGATAAGACACATTAGCTTGATGTTTTTAGCTCCGCGATTTTTAACGGAAGTAATTGCGGCTACGGCAGAACCACCTGTTGCAAGCATAGGGTCGATTACGATGAGTTCACGCTCTTCAACATCCGTTGGCAGTTTGACATAGTACTCGACTGGCTTTAATGTTTCCGGATCACGATACAAGCCCACATGACCAACTTTTGCTGCTGGAATCAACTTCAGGATCCCATCTACCATTCCGAGACCCGCACGCAGGATGGGAACGAGCCCAAGCTTTTTCCCTGCAATGGTGTATGCTTTTGCCTCTGAGACAGGTGTTTTGACCGTTACCTCCTGCAGTGGTAGTTCTCGAGTAATTTCGAATGCCATCAAGGCTGCTACCTCGTCGACAAGCTCACGAAACTCCTTCGTTCCGGTTGATTCATCACGAATGTACGTAATTTTGTGTTGGATTAATGGGTGGTCCAGTACATACACCTTACTCATTCATCATCTCTCCTCTATATTATTTTATGAAATTAGCTAAAAGAAAACTTGGCTTTAGAAGATGGCCTTAAAGCACTTGCACATTGTACTTGGAAGTAAACTTTTCTACGACGTCGATTTGCATCGAGTTGAAAAGTTATGCCTTTCCTATGTAAAGAGAAATCTAAGTAGATGTAAAAAAGTTTGCTTAGTTACGTAACCTCTCGAAAATTGTACAGAAAAACCAGGGGAAGTTCAACACGTTTATGCTGGAAGTTCTTTATTCCGAAACTAAAGAGGGTTACTCAACCAAGTGACCCTCTTACCTCATCTTACTTATATAATGGAAAATTTCCGGTCAATGCTTCCACTCGTTGGCTTGCCTCTTCTTTCGTCTTCTCATCTTCCGGGTTACTGAGAGTGAGGGAAATGATCGATGCGATTTCTTTCATTTCGTCTAAGCCGAACCCTCTCGTTGTCACAGCCGCGGTACCAATTCGAACGCCACTGGTGACGAACGGGCTTTCTGGATCGAACGGAATGGTATTTTTATTAACTGTAATACCAATCTCATCAAGGACATGCTCGGCAACCTTTCCTGTGATGTTCTTGTTGCGAACATCGACGAGTAAAAGATGATTATCGGTTCCGTCTGAAACGAGTGACAATCCTTCTGCTTTCAACGCTTCACCAAGTGCCTTTGCGTTCGTAATAACATTTTCCGAGTATTCCTTGAAACCTTCATTAAGTGCTTCACCAAAGGCAACCGCTTTTGCTGCAATGACATGCATCAATGGTCCTCCTTGGATACCAGGGAAAATGGATTTGTCGATTTTCTTCGCAAATTCTTCTTTACACAAAATCAAGCCACCACGTGGTCCTCTTAACGTTTTATGAGTAGTAGAAGTAACGAAATCGGCGTATGGAACTGGGCTTTGGTGTAGTCCTGATGCAACAAGACCAGCGATGTGGGCCATATCGACCATCAAGTATGCACCGACTTCATCTGCAATTTCACGGAACCGCTTGAAATCAATTTCCCGCGGATATGCACTTGCTCCTGCTACGATCAGTTTCGGTTTATGCTGCTTCGCTTTTTCAAGTACATCGTCATACTGAATCGTGTGGTCCTGTTCATCAACGCCATACTCTACAAAGTTATATTGAACACCGCTAAAGTTCACCGGACTTCCGTGGGTAAGGTGTCCTCCATGAGAGAGGTTCATCCCGAGAACCGTATCACCAGGTTTGAGAACTGTAAAATAAACCGCCATGTTCGCTTGTGCACCTGAGTGCGGTTGAACGTTTGCATGTTCGGCACCAAACAGCTTTTTAGCACGATCGCGAGCTAGGTTCTCAACGACATCTACATGCTCACAGCCTCCGTAGTATCTGCGGCCAGGATAGCCCTCGGCGTACTTGTTGGTCAACACAGATCCTTGTGCTTCCATCACCGCTTCACTGACGAAGTTTTCGGAAGCGATCAACTCGATTTTATCACGCTGACGCGTTAGTTCATTTTGTATAGATTCATATAACTCTGGGTCTTGTTTCTGGATATGATGCATGGTTCGACACTCCTTTTTTCCGATTCATTCTATCTAATACATTATTCACGCCTATTATTTTATCATTATTACTGAAGTCTAGAAATGCTAAACTGTTTTTGTTTAAAAAAGAAAGCTCGGAGTCAAGTCTTGGGGCATGCTGAACACTAGTCTTAGAGGCTGAACGGAGACACGAGATTCCCTGTAAAATAGGTTGAAACACTGAAAAAAGCTGAAAAATCATAAGGGAAGGCAAGATCAAATCGTTATCTCGTTTTACCATAATTTATAATAAATATCGGCAAGTGCACTAGGCAGCCACGAAGGACACTGGAGAATCATCGAGTAGACGTCGTCGTCGCATCATCGAATCTGGAGTAACCGACGGGCTCGGTACCGAAGCTAGATATTGTTTATTTCCAATTTAAAAAGGCTGGCCCCCGCTGCCAAAACTTCTCTGCGCCTAATTAATGACAGAGAAGAATTGAGCATCAGTGCCAACCTTTAAAAAGTTATTTTGTTATAAATACTTCAATTCTTCTTTGGAAGGATAGACCGCACGCTCCCCACCGATCAATTTCGGCCGCGTCTTCGCAAGGGTCACATGGGCATATCCGATCGACCTGATTTCACTTCGGACCGGAACCGCTACATGCTTCAAGTGCATCCCGATAAACGTGTCCCCGATATCAATTCCTGCATCTGCTTTAATGAACTCGACAACGACAGGGTCCTTCAGATGATGATATACATAAGTGGACATTGCACCTCCAGCAGAACGAACTGGAACAACGGTCACGGCCTCATAGCCTCGCTCGATCGCTACATGTCGCTCCATCACTAATGCACGGTTCAAGTGCTCACAACATTGAAATGCAACACATGCTCCTGTTTTTGCTTGAAATTGCTGAATTCCTTCAAAAATCTGATGCGCGACATCCATCGTTCCAGATGTTCCGATCGTCTCACCCAACACTTCACTCGTACTCGCTCCCACGACCAGCAAATGATTTGAAGTTAATGACATCGAATTACCTAGGTCCTTTAATGCTCGTATAACCTGGTTCTGGATCTGTTGCAGTGAATCGTCCATTCCACTCTTCCTTTCTCTTCTCCCTTGTATGGATTCGGAAGTACACTTGATGTCTATTTGGACTTCTTCCTATAGATTTGTTCCCATTGTAAGGGTGAATCAACCCATTTTCAACTACTTGATCATTCTACTTTTGTTATCGTAAACTTTGCTTACTTTTTCAACTTAATTTTTTCAACAATTTCGTAATAAGTTCGTCCAATTCCTTAAATGTTTGTCGATAAATGTCTGCATGTCCACCATAAGGATCGGTGACATCATAGGATTCTTCAAAATCGTCAGCCCCAACTACCGATTCCCCCTTTACGAATTCCTTAAAGGTGAAAACTCGATCGGCTAACTCTGGGTACTGGATCAAGATCGATTGTTTATGCTGCTGAGTCATCGTTAAAATCACATTTGCCCAATCAACTAATTCCGTTGTCAACGGTTTGGAAGCGTGATCGATCGAAATACCCTCTTCTTTTAAGGTTTGAATGGTATGTTCATTTGCAGGATATCCTGGTGTTGCAAACAAACCTGCCGACCTTGCATCGATTTTCCCGTTTGAGCGGTCGTTCAATAACGCTTCCGCCATAGGGCTCCTGCATGTATTTCCTGTACAAATGAATAAGATGCGAGACATTGATAATCCTCCTAAAAATCTGTGTTCCAACTATTTATACGTACTATCCGCTACAACTAGTTGTTCCCTAAATCCGATTAAGTGAACATGCGATTCGTAGATTGTAGATAAAGTGACTATATATTACTATATTATAAGAACTTGATCCTGTCTGAAAGGGTGTTGCAGAAAACCCACTTAAGAAGATTCGAAAAAATGCCTTAAGCACTCGTCTTTTAACGACAGCCTTATGGTAGTTCAAGCATTGTATTCATACCAGTAATTTTAGACCGAATGATAGTAGAATGCACCCACCGAATGCCTCACTATATGAACCGAACCATTTTTGTGCTTTTTTACCGATGATCAATCCCGCCCATGTCAATAAAGAACTGATTATCCCAAAAAGAAGAATCGTCACAATCACTTTAGCACCGAAAATTCCGAGGCTTAGCCCGACAGAAAAGCTATCTAAACTTACACTGATTGAAAATAGCCATATTCCAAGTCCTTTTGGTGTAATGAACGGTTCATCCCTAGACCGGAACGACGAGACGATCATCTGAATCCCGAGCAAAATGAGTAAACCGCCTCCGACCCATGTTGCTAAATTTTCAAAATGTATGGAAAGCTGTTTACCGATTGTCATACCAATTAGCGGCATAATCATATGGAATAGACCAATCAGCAAGCCAACCTTGAATATCTGCCGTAAACGGAGGGAAACCATTCCCATACCGAGTCCCATTGAAAATGCATCCATTCCTAACGCGATTGCCATGATCATGAGTGTTACTATCTCTCCAATCAATACTGTGTCCATCGCGCTCCTCCCCCTTTGTCCGATACTTCAACCTATGCATGTCTCATTCAAATTAGACATTTTTAGAAGCAGTATAGGAAACCACTTAGGCAGACTTGTGATTGCCCTAATGTTCGCATTAAAAAAAACTTCGTTTCCTAAACTAGTTGAAAAGTCATGCTTTCATCACTTATTAAAAGAAAGTAGTACTTCAACAAAGGAAATTAAGAGAGTATAGTGAATTAATTTCACATAACGATTTTTTTCAAAGGCGGAGGTCATATGAATAATAACAAGTACACGTCCTCATTAAATTCGATTCTGACCGTAAACACTGACATTTCATCGATTAATGACCTGAACAGCCCATATGAACAGAAGGACTACATGAAGGATAGCCTCATGTTTTTAATAGAACAAAACGGGTCGTCCTTTCGATATATCAGTTGTCAGGGGCAATTACTAGAAAAGTTCGGGTATGAATTCGATGCATTGGATGGCAAAACGTTAGAAGAATGCTACTCTTACGAATTCGCGACACGTAGAGCTTCGTCATTTAAGCAAGCCTGGGAAGGGAATGCAGTAGCGTACGAAGATGAATTGAATGGAGTGCCTTACCTCGGTGCTGTCTCTCCGGTATATGATGAAGCCGGAAACGTAAAGCAGCTTCAAGGATTTTGTTTCGACATTAGTGCACAAAAAAAATCAGAACAACAGCTTAGAGAACGAGAGCATTACTTCCGGACTCTTTACAGGTATCATCCAGATGGCATTTTTACGCTCAATAAAAGAGGGCATTTCATGTTCATGAACCCAGCAGGTGCACAAATGGCCGGGTATAAGAGCAAAGAACTAGCACAAAAACATTTTCTTCCTTTAATCGCTCCAGAGGAAAGAAGCAATGCAAAAATTTATTTTAAACGTGCAAGTGAGGGGCACGTCTTAAACTTTGAGACGACAATCCTACATAAAAATGGGTCGCGACTACCTGTCCAGGTCACCAATATACCGATAATGATCGATGACACTATCCATAGCATTTACGGGATTGTAAAGGATTTGACGAAGCATAAGGAATATGAAAAAGAGCTTAGTTTTGTCAAGGACCGACTATCAGCAACGATTCAACATTCAGCAGATGCCATCGCCATTTTTGATATGAACGATCGACTTATCAATGTAAATCCAACCTTTGAAAGCTTTTACGGATGGAAAGCAGAGGAATTAATCGGATATTTTGTCCGGCATATCCCTATTGAAATGAAGGAATCGTATTATAGCTTGGTGGAGAATGTTAAAAAGGGCACGAAATATACAGGTATTGAAACGATTCGAATGCGGAAGGATGGTTCTCGCTTCTACGTTGGGATTACAATGTTCCCGCTTGAGGATGAAAATGGCAAGATCATCGGCTACTCAACAGTTGCACGGGACATCAACGCTCAAAAGCTTGCGCAGGAGGCACTTCGGGAAAGCAATGAACATTACCGTATCATAACAGAAAATACACTTGATTTGATCAGTGTCTTTAATAGGGATGGAATGTTACTTTATGCTTCCCCATCTCACGAAACGATCCTTGGATATGACACGGCCAATTTTAAAACCAGTGACCTGAAGGCGGCGATTCATCCAGATGATTTGCCTGCTGTCAAAGAGACGTTTAAAGAGATGATCATACGAAAGGATTCATGTAAGGTTGATTTTCGTGTCCAACATGCGGACGGACATTGGCTATGTATCGAAAGTCTCGGAATGTCCGTATTGAATAGTAACGGTGAAGTTGAATCCTTTGTCGCGATTTCGCGTGATATAACCGACCGCAGACAGACAGAGGACTTTTTGCGCAAATCCGAAAAACTAACCGTACTAGGTCAGCTTGCTGCAGGAATCGCTCATGAGATTCGAAATCCACTTACTTCTCTAAAGGGATTCACTCATATTTTAAAAGCAAAATCGTCAGAGGAGGATATGGAATATTTCAAGATCATGTTATCCGAGCTGGACCGGATCAACACGATCGTTGGGGAATTTATGATGCTTGCGAAACCACAACCGAGAAATGTTAAGGCGAACAACTTGAATCAACTGCTCACAGAAGTTGTCGCACTCCTTGAGGCTCAAGCGAACCTTCATAGTGTTGAGGTTTCTTTGGAATCCAGTCCATTACCAGAACAACATTGTGAAGCAGACCAGCTGAAGCAAGTGTTTATAAACATTATGAAAAATGCAATTGAATCGATGGAATCGGGTGGTGGAACACTTACAATCTGGACCGAAAAGACGGACGATTGTATTAAGATCCATTTTAGCGATGAAGGATGCGGAATTCCGGAAGAAAAGCAAGCCCAGATCGGTGAACCATTTTATACGACCAAAGAAAAAGGGACGGGGCTCGGGATGATGATCTGCTCTAAAATCATTGAAAATCATAACGGGAAAATTGAGATCGACAGCAAGGTGAACGAGGGTACAACGGTAACGATTCGACTCCCGATACGGTGATCGATCCAAAAAGGAGGGGGCTGACTCAAAAGAGAAATCCCTTCAAATTGTTTCAGTCTTCTTACCATTGCAAGAAGTTTTATATAATTGATGGTAAATTCAAGTTATAAGTGCAAATTCTTATTTAAGGAAGTGTTTACGGCCATTAATTAAAGGGAAAATGGAGGTTTCTCGTGTAACTTAGATTTTTCTCGTGTAACTCGGTTTTTTCTCGTGTAACACATGCTTTTGGCGTGTAACTTGAACCATTAAGGGGGGACTGACGAGTTTTGAGTCAGCCCCCTCCCCTTTTTATAATATGCAAACGGTTCATTCGTACCGAACTATTCCTGTGTAAGCACCTTATTTCCGGCTGCCTTTAGCAATCGGTTCATCAACGCTTCTCCAATTCCCTCATCAGGGTATATTTCGGCAAGAATTACTTCAGTAGTCGTATCATCGAACGAACGCAGCTGATGGTAGATTTGCTGAGCAATCCAATCGATTCGTTGATTGGAGCCCACTCGACGAACTTCATCTGCGGTCAGTTGATCCGCTAACTCGTCACTGACGAGAATTCCGACCTTTTTCCCTTCTGATTGGTGCTGGTTGATCACTCCTTGAAAAAAGTCACGTTCACCATCAACTAGATAAAGCGGTGCATCCGGAGCATAGTGCGTATATTTCATGCCTGGGGACTTGGGCACTTGCTTTTCTTCAAGTAAAGCCCTGTCCCATTCAACGTGATCGACAACATTTTCAAGCTGTGCCTTCGTTATTCCTCCTGGTCTTAAAATCGTTACCGTCTCTCCGATCACTTCCACAACAGTAGACTCGAGGCCAACACCGGTCTTTCCTCCGTCAATGATCCCTTTAATCCGACCATTCAAATCACGATAAACGTGCTCGCCCCTTGTCGGACTTGGTTTGCCTGACCGGTTTGCACTTGGAGCAGCTAACGGAAATCCTGCCGCATCGATTAATGCAAGTGCGATAGGGTGATCCGGCATGCGAACTCCAACTGTTGCCAATCTGGCAGTCGTTCGTTCTGCAATGGCATCGCTTTTCGGTAACACGATCGTCAATGGACCAGGCCAGAATGCATTCATTAAGCTTTCAGCAGTTCTTTCCCACGTGGACGCTGCTTGCTTTAATTGTTCAAGACGAGAGATGTGGACAATCAACGGATTATCACTCGGTCTTCCTTTTGCTGAAAAGATTTTTTCAATCGCATCGTTCGAGCACGCATCTGCTCCAAGACCATAGACAGTTTCGGTCGGAAATGCGATCACCTCACCTTCTCTTATCCACATCGCTGCTTCTTGTATTGCTTGATTTCCTGCTAGGTTATCCACATTATCCACATTCCATTTATGAGTTATCAACTGATCCATGTGGGTAAGTACTCCTTTTCATTGCATAATATACGGCTATTTCCACAATTCACCCACAAGCGAATAAAAATTGTGGATAAACCTGTGGATAGCTATTGAACTAGGGTTAAGCTCCGTTTCATAACCGCAATTTGTTCCCTGTCATATTGTTGTAGATGCGGGCTGGCTAAAAGACCCTTAGGAACATGCTCATAAGGGGTCTGCGTAAACCCGAGTGTGTGAAAAATCGAGGTTACTCTCGTTAACAAATAGACCGTTTCGATTCCTTGTTGTTCCGCGTGTTTAAGTACAGAGGTCAATAGACGAAGCAGCAATTCTTCAGATGAATAGTCCTTATCCAATACGAGTGAGCGGATTAATCCGTTTTTCCCATAGCGTTCTAATCCTACTGTTCCAGCCATCTTCTTTTTGTCTGTTTCAAGAATTATGAAAGATTGAACACAATGCTCAATCCCTTCACTGGAAAGACCGGCCTGTGCTACGAACTGTTTGATGGACGGGGCATCGGTCGGTTCCGCTACACGAAACGACAGCATCTCATCCTCTCCTTTCTAGCAATTCTACTCTATTCTATGAGCGGGGAGAAGAGATTATCCCATTTTTATTGAAAACTATGGGGAAATTCTTTACCTTTAGAAAAAGGAATCTAGCATTACGCAAATAGATTCCCTACCTTGGACATAAGTGATTGAAAGAAGTCAACAACGAAGAATTTGACTTCAGGCTCTTCTTCAACAACGGATGCCTGCTGCTCTACAGACTTCGAATCAGGCTGGTCATCGGTTTGAACAGCATCGCCATTTTCAAAATCTAAAAAGCAGAGTGGTGGAAATAATACGCACCACCAATTTGCACCGAGCCCCTCTCCTAATGTAATCAATACTGCCTCATATTCTCCTGCAGGATACACATATTCTCCGTAAAGCTTTGTCGGAAATGGTACGGTACCGAATTCAACCGAAAACGTGTCTTGCAAACCTAACTCTATAAGGGATTTCTCAACAATTGTATTGATTTGCGGTAGCTCGCGCTTGATGATCTTTCGTGCTTCTTCAAGCGATTCAATTCCGTAGACCCATTCCGTGATCTGTTCATTCACGCGATCGCGAATCAGTCTCTTTATCTTTTGATCTTCTGAAGATCCGCTGTCTGCGAGAATCCGTAAGCGAATCGAATCCTCAGGTATTTTCTGGTCAGCTGTAATGCTATTAAATGAGGCATTCGCGACCTTAATTTGAGTTTCATAGAATACGACCATTACGATTAAAGTTAATAAGAATAATATAAGTCCTTTTCGTTTCATCCTTTATCCACACCCTTCTTGTTAAACAGTGTGGACGCCGAAACGCAAATTTATACTATCAATCTATCTTTTTTAAAAATAAGTGGAAGCGCGAGGATACCTCCACCGGAACTCTTCTCGAAACCGTCCTCATGAACCCGCTTTGAGGACACTTCCACTGGATTTCTGCTCGAAACTGTCCTCATAAACCCGCTCTTGAGGACACTTCCACCGGATTTCTGCTCGAAACTGTCCTCATAAGGGCAATGCTTTTACATTATTAGCCCTGTCACGATTCGCTCCTTGCCGTTAATATCCGTTATGATTTCAATCTGCACGCGGTCACCGAACGTTTTCTTGAGCATATCGCCTACTGTTCTCGCTTGATCGTACCCTACTTCAAAAGCGATCAATGCTTTTTCACCGATTACAGACGGAATTTCATCCATCAACCTTTTGTAAAAATGATACCCATCCTTTCCACCGACGAGAGCACGAACTGGTTCGTGCTCTCGGACGATCGACGAAAGGGTCTCTATTTCTGCCTCTGGAATGTATGGAGGGTTTGAAACAATGACATCAAAGCGCTCCTTCGTGTTTTGAAAAGGCTGTAACAGATCTCCGTTTACCCAACGGACGTCTGCCTGTAAGTGTTGGCTGTTTTCAGCGGCAACCTCCAAGGACGCTTTTGCAATATCGACCCCGGTAACCTTGAGTTTTGGGTTTTCAAGCTTAAGCGTAACCGCAATCGCTCCGCTTCCTGTTCCGATATCGACCACATTCAATGGTTTATTCGAAAAATTCGCTTGAATCCGTTCGAGGACCGCATAAACGAGTTCTTCTGTTTCAGGGCGCGGGATCAGCACGTCAGAATTCACGAGAAAGGTCCGACCATAAAATTCTTCATACCCGATAATGTATTGGACTGGAACTCCATTTGCATGCTGTTTAATCATTCGATTGAATTGATCAAGCTGGACTTCATTCAGAGGGAGATCCAGCTTTGCAAGCAATTCGCTGCGTTTCTTTTTAAGAATATGACCAAGCAATAGTTCAGCTGCCCTCGGCTCTTTTTTTTCTTTTTTTAAAAAAGAAGAAGCCCGGCTCAGGGCTTCACTCACCATCATGTTGTTCATTATTCTCCAACCTGCTTCATTGCATTGGTCTGTTCTTCGAGGATCAATGCATCAATAAATTCGTCTACTTTTCCTTGTAAAATCTGATCGAGCTTTTGAATCGTAAGGCCAATTCGGTGATCGGTCACACGATTTTGCGGGAAGTTGTACGTACGGATCCGCTCTGAACGGTCACCAGTTCCAACTGCCGACTTACGGCTTGCAGCGTATTCATCCATCGCTTCCTGTTGGAATTTGTCATAAATACGAGCGCGAAGTACCTTCATCGCTTTATCCTTGTTCTTTATCTGCGACTTTTCATCCTGACATGAAACGACGGTTCCTGTTGGTACGTGTGTTAAACGAACCGCTGACATCGTTGTATTTACGCTCTGACCCCCAGGTCCACTGGATGCAAACGTGTCAACGCGAATATCTTTTTCATGGATATCGACTTCGACCTCTTCCGCTTCAGGAAGAACCGCAACTGTAGCTGTCGACGTATGGATTCGACCACCAGATTCAGTTGACGGAACACGCTGGACGCGGTGAGCACCGTTTTCGTATTTTAGCTTCGAATACGCACCTTGACCATTGATCATGAAAATGATTTCTTTATAGCCGCCAAGCTCTGTATAGCTTGCTTCAATAATTTCCGTTTTCCAGCCCTGGACTTCGGCATAGCGGCTGTACATTTTATAAAGATCGGCTGCGAACAATGCCGCTTCGTCTCCACCTGCTGCCCCGCGAATTTCGATAATAACGTTCTTGTCATCATTCGGGTCCTTCGGTAGAAGTAAGACCTTTAATTGCTGCGAGAGCTCTTCATGGCGTTCTTTTAGCTCGGAAAGTTCCATTTTTACCATTTCCCGCATGTCCGCGTCGAGCTTTTCTTCAAGCATTTGCTCAGCGCCTTCGAGTTCTTCGCTTACATTTTTATATTCACGGTACGTTGTTACGGTGTCTTCAAGGTCCGACTGTTCCTTTGAATACTCGCGCAGTTTTTTCGTATCGCTGATTACATCTGGATCACTCAACAATTCGTTCAGTTTTTCATAACGATCTTCTAACGATTCTAATCGTTCTAACACACCCGTTCACCATCCCACTCAATGTTCCTGCTAAATTTTATACAAAATCAAACGGCGACACCTTTTGGATGCCCCTATTATCGTTTTTTAAAAAAGTTGCTTAACATTCACATTATAGTATACGACTCACAAAGCGTCAAAGACCATTATCGAATGGAAGTATCTTTCGGGCATTTGCTATAGTACGTCGAAGCCTGGGATCAGAGCGCTGAACCACTACTAAAAAGCACATTAAAACGAATATTTGCTATCCGGCTAGATTTTCGCGTTCACTTTAATTTTCTGGTAATCTGGCCGGCACTGGTTCATGCGAATTTCCGCTGTCAATGAATCAATCACTGTTTTCTCGTCAGTCACAAGGCTAAAAACATATGAGGATGTCGCAAAGTGTCCAAAGAAATGGGTACATCCTTTAAATCGCTTTGTTTCACCTGCTGTGCCACTTGGTCGATAAGGTACGATAAAGTTTCCGATACCTTCATAGATCGGATCAAGTGGCTCTGATTTCAGGCGTTTTACTAAGGCTGGCAGGTTATCCGGATCAGAGGCGCTCCATTCCGGTCCATTTGCATCTATGTATAACATGTACAAAAAACCCCCTTCATGTTCAATGTTTCGTACAACTTCCAGCTTTAATGAGTGTATATTATAAGAACAGGGATAAAGGAATACTATATAAGTATCCAATAAAACTTTTAGATCGGAAAGGAATCGTGATCAGAGACATGCGCTACGTTATTATCGGTGGAGATGCTGCTGGAATGAGTGCAGCGATGCAGATTGTTCGAAATGAACCGAATGCACAAATCACTACACTTGAAAAAGGCGGGATTTATTCCTATGGCCAGTGCGGACTTCCGTATGTGATCAGCGGGGTAATTCCCGAAGCAGAGGATTTGATTGCTCGGGATGTTGAAACGTTTCGCTCAAAATACGGAATCGATGCCAAAACCTATCATAGAGTACAGAGTGTCGATACGGAAAAGAAAACAGTCAGTGGAACCAACACTAGGTCTGGAGATGCTTTTACATATGAGTACGATCGATTGCTTGTTGCAACAGGTGTACGCCCTGTTATGCCTGATTGGAACGGACGTGATCTATCCGGGATTCATATGCTGAAGACGATTCCGGATGCGAAAGCGATTATGGGCGATCTCGACCACGATGTTGAGCAGGTGACGATCATCGGCGGTGGCTATATCGGTCTTGAAATGGCGGAATGCTTCATTCATGCAGGTAAAAAGGTTCGACTGATTGAGCGTAACGAGCAGGTTGCAAAGATTTTTGATCCAGACATGGCTGCCTATATTCATGATGAGGCGGAAAAATATGAGATTGAGCTTTGTTTTAAGGAACAAGTGGAAGGCTTTGAAGGTAATGACCGAGTTGAATACGTTGTAACAGATCAGCAGAAGTATGCGACGGACCTTGTCCTTATAGCAGTGGGTGTCACTCCGAATACAGATTTTCTAAAAGACACTCCTATTTTAGTGAACGAACGCGGTGTTGTGGTCGTCAATACGTATATGCAAACCAACGTTGTCGATGTCTACGCAGCCGGAGACTGTGCAACCCATTACCATAGGGTTAAACAGACCAATGACCATATTCCGCTCGGTACAACCGCAAACAAGCAAGGTCGAATTGCGGGGCAGAACATGATCAATCGGGCTAAAACGTTTCAAGGTATCGTCGGAACGTCAGTCCTTAAGTTCATGGATCTTACATTAGGGCGAACCGGGCTTTCGGAGCGTGAGGCTAAAGAATTGAACCTGCCTTATGATACGGTGAAAATCAAGTCAAAAGACATTGCAGGGTATTATCCTGGCGCCGAGAAGCTTCACGTCAAACTCTTATACAATACAGAAAACCAGCGTGTACTCGGCGGTCAATTCATCGGAAAGCACGGTGTCGATAAGCGAGTTGACGTCTTGGCAATGGCGCTTTTTCATGAAATGACCATACCCGACCTTGAGGACCTCGACCTAAGCTACGCTCCACCGTACAATGGTGTGTGGGACCCGATCCAGCAAGCAGCTCGGCGAGCGAAGTAATTGAGAAGCGAAATGGAGTACGGCCGTAAATCTTCTATTGAAAAGTCACTTTAAACCAAAGAAAGGGAATCAGATCACTCGCTTCTGCCACATTCAAAAGTGGGTTGTGAAGTCGAAATGTCTGTTCCCTCCCTTTTATCGATCATCCATACGAACGCGAAGATGGTAGCGTGGTACGGAAAGTTGAACCGCTTTCTCAATTTTATTGCGTAGCTCTTGGCGTTCTTCTTTCGAATGATCGCGAGGAACATCGACATGCACCCAAGCGGTATTTCCGTTGATTGAGACGAATTGCGGGGTGAGTCCGCTTGCATCCTTAACAGCTTCTCGAATTTTATCCTGATCATCACTGATTGTAAAACGTTTCGTTGTCAGGTTGCGATAGCTATTCGGATTTTGGTTCGTATCATACATGTCGCTGCGTTCCCGTCCGATGTTCGTCATGTGATAGTTGATTATCCCATGTCCGACTAGCGGATTCTTGTCCTCTTGCGTTTCATAAGCAGAGGGTTCTTTACTCGCGATATCTTCTGTGGTGGGAGGTTCCATTTGACAAGCAGCTAAAAGTGTAACCGCACTAAAAAATATAGCTTTTTTCAAGATAAGACACCCCCGTACGCATAGCATAACCCCTGAGGATTTTAACTATTCGTATGCTGATTATGCCCCTGAGCAAACTAAAAGGCACTGATTCATCCAGTGCCTGTGCTTATTTATAAAGTATTGGTTTGTTCTTTCATTTTAAGGTTGGGATGCTCTGGCACTTCATGGCAATGTCTGCATCTCGGTTCATACGATTCTGAGGCACCGACCATAATTATCGGATCGTTGTAGGTTGCTGGTCTGCCATCAATCAATCGTTGTGTTCGACTTGCCGGGCTACCACAGACCAGGCATACGGCATGGAGCTTTGTCACACTCTCTGATAGTGCAAGTAACTCGGGAACTTGTCCGAATGGCTCTCCACGAAAGTCTTGATCTAAGCCAGCTGTAATCACACGCTTCCCTCGATCTGCCAAGTGTTGAATGACGTTTACAATACCGTTGTCGAAAAATTGTACTTCATCTATGGCAACGACGTCCGTATCGAATGAAACAAGGTTTGAAATGTCCTGAGAGGATTTCACAGGTACCGCTAAAACCGATGTTCCATTATGGGAAACGACCGCCTCCTTGCTATACCGATCATCTAAAAGAGGCTTAAATACTTGTACCTTTTGTTTACCAAATGTTGCACGTCGGACACGTCGGATCAACTCCTCCGATTTTCCTGAAAACATGCTACCGCAGATGAGCTCGACCCAGCCATCTTTTTTCATTACATACATGCCCGTCTCTCCCTTCACAAGCTTACCGTTCTTTCTGACATCAAGTATTCAGGCAATACTCGACCGCTTAGCATCATTTTTCTATTTATGTATTCTTTGTTTATTGTAACAAATCATAAGTATATTGAATGAAGTATTTTTCGATTTCTAAAATAAAAAATTGGCAAAGCCCTTCTACCTAAGCGAAGGGCTAAGCAAAAAAATCTTATATTCAGGTTACGAGAAGCGAGAAGTTCAAGGAAGTGAAGTTCTGAAGCCCGAGTTCAGGAAAACCTAAAAACGAGGACTGTAATAACCAGGTAAGATTACTGGCTAAAAGCGTACATCCATGTGACAACGCCAGTACTAGCACGTCCTGTGCGTCGGAAATTCGTCGCTTATCGTAAGCTGAAAGTAAAAAACAGGCAAGAGGGTAATACCTCCCTGCCTGTTTTAAGACCTTATTATTTAAGGTTGTATTTTTTCTTAAAGCGATCAACACGTCCACCAGCGTCAGCAAACTTTTGACGTCCTGTGTAGAACGGATGGCATTCGGAACAAATTTCTACACGAATGCTTTCTTTTATTGAACCTGTTTCAAATTCATTTCCGCAGGCACAAGAAACTTTAGCCATTTTATAATTTGGATGGATTGCTTGTTTCATCCTATTCATCTCCTTCTGCCCTGAACCGTGTGGGAACAGAGTTTATTAACACACATGAGGTAGTATAACAAGAATCAGTGCAAATTTCAACAACGTTATTTTACGGTCATTTTCCTATTCTGACCCGTACGTTCTTTTTCAAACATGTCAAAGAATTCCTCGTTTGTCTTGGTCTTTTTGATACGCCTCATAAAATGTTCGACAAAATCGTAGGAATCGTTCATCGTTTTACGGATGGCCCATAGGTGCTCAAGATGCTCTTTTGCAATAAGCATCTCTTCTTTTCGCGTACCTGAGCGACGAATGTCGATTGCTGGGAAAATTCTGCGTTCTGCCAGCTTTCGATCCAAATGCAATTCCTGGTTACCCGTTCCTTTAAATTCCTCATAGATGACGTCATCCATTCGGGATCCAGTATCGACAAGTGCCGTAGCTAAAATCGTCAAGCTTCCTCCATCTTCAATGTTACGAGCAGCACCGAAGAAACGTTTTGGCTTATGGAACGCCGCAGGATCGATCCCCCCGGATAATGTTCGTCCACTTGGTGGGATTACGAGATTATATGCACGAGCAAGTCGAGTAATGCTATCCATGAGAATTACAACATCTTTCTTATGCTCGACGAGTCTCATCGCACGCTCAAGAACGAGTTCAGCCACTTTTATATGGTTTTCAGGAACCTCGTCAAACGTTGAGCTGACAACATCCCCATCTACCGATCGTTCAATATCGGTAACTTCCTCTGGCCGTTCATCGATTAATAGTACGATCAATTCCGCCTCTGGGTGGTTCGTCGATACGCTATGAGCAATCTCTTTTAAAAGCATCGTTTTACCAGCCTTAGGAGGGGCAACGATCAAACCACGTTGACCAAATCCGACCGGTGCGATCATATCCAAAATTCGGGTAGATACATTTTTTGAAGCTGTTTCCAGCGTCATTTTTTGCTCAGGATATAATGGAGTGAGCGCTGGGAAGTGAACACGTTCCTTCGCTGTATCAGGGTCTTCTCCATTCACTGCTGCAACGTGCAGAAGACCGTAATATCGTTCATTTTCTTTCGGAGGACGAACCTTACCTGACACCTTATCCCCATTCCTCAAATCAAAACGTCGAATTTGGGATGCCGAAATATAAATGTCCTCTGAGCTAGGTGAATAGTTGATCGGGCGCAAGAAACCAAAGCCTTCTGAAGGGATGACTTCCAAAATGCCCTCCATAAACGAAAGATCTTCTTTTTCAGCCTGCGCTTTCAAAATTGCAAAAATAAGCTCTCGTTTCGTTAGCTTACTGTAGTATGAAACTTTAAAGTCGCGGGCCTTTTCATAAAGGTCCTTGAGTTTCATATTTTCTAATTGTGATAAATTTAATGACATAGTACACCACTCTTTTTTATTCAATATTTATAATAACATCCCTACAATTTTCTTTAATACTCCTTGAAAAAGGGCTTCTGTTCACGCTGTGGTTTTTTCACGACAGTTCTGTCCAGACGTAACGAATACGAACATGATTATAACAATGTCCGTCACTACCTTTTCATCGCTGTTAGCCTTTGGTAAGTACCTTCGGAAGGAAAAATGCAGTATGAAGTGATTATAGAAGTAGGGTTTTGAAGCGTGCAAAAATTAAACTCATTCTTATTTTACCCAATAATAGGTCAATTAATCAAGAAAAAGAGGTTGACGTCGTTTTTGAGCCAACCTCTTCCCGATGTTTAAGGCTTGATGACAAGGTTTGGTTTCTTCTTTAAGCTATGGCGCCCATCGATAAAACGGACTGTTCCTGACTTCGCCCTCATGACCACGGATTGAGTCGTTCCTGCTGTTCCTTTAAAACGAACCCCTTTTAATAGCTCTCCATCGGTTACTCCGGTTGCTGCAAAAATAGCGTCGTCACCTTTGACGAGGTCATCCATCATTAGAACACGCTCAATGTCGGTTATGCCCATTTTCTTGCAGCGGGCAAGTTCTTTATCGTCTTGTGGTAAAAGCTTTCCTTGAAGTTCTCCGCCGAGGCATTTGAGTGCTACTGCAGCTAAAACGCCTTCAGGTGCGCCTCCACTCCCGAACAGAATGTCGACGCCTGTGTCTTCAAACGCCGTGTTAATTGCAGCTGCAACATCTCCGTCTTGGATGAGCTTAATTCGAGCACCGGTATCACGGATTTCTTCAACGATCCGTTCATGACGTTTTCGATCCAGTACGACCGCGACAATATCTTCGATGTCTTTATTTTTCGCTCGAGCTACTGCCTTTAGGTTGTCGATGATCGGGGCATTGATGTCTACCTTCCCGACAGACTCCGGGCCGACTGCGATTTTCTCCATATACATATCCGGCGCGTGCAAGAGATTACCGTGGTCTGCAACCGCTAGTACGGCAAGTGCATTCCACGTCCCCGAAGCAACGATGTTCGTCCCTTCTAAAGGATCGACCGCTACATCAACGCGAGGTCCGAATCCAGTCCCGAGTTTTTCACCAATATAAAGCATTGGTGCCTCGTCCATTTCCCCCTCGCCGATCACAACTGTCCCTTTCATCGGTACTGTATCGAAAACATCACGCATAGCAGATGTTGCCGCATCGTCCGCTTCATCCTTTCGCCCTCTCCCCATCCATCGTGCAGATGCGAGAGCCGCCGCTTCGGTGACGCGGACCAGCTCCATAGATAAACTTCTTTCCATCCTTTATTCCCCCAGCCTGAAAGATTCCCTTTATTGATACCTAGTTTTATTTATTGCGTAGCCTTTTCGACATCTTTTTCGATGTCTAGGTTTTCACGCCAAACCTTTGCACCTAAACCTCTTAGTTTTTGAACGAGGTTTTCATAACCACGGTCAATATGCTCAAGTCCTGAAATCTCCGTAATGCCTTTTGCCATCAAGCCTGCAACAACGAGCGATGCACCTGCCCTTAAGTCCGATGCTTTCACATTCGCACCTTCTAAGGATGAAGGACCATTGATGATTGCTGAGCGCCCTTCAACTTTTACATTGGCACCCATGCGACGCAGCTCATCAATGTGCTTGAAACGCGAGCTGTAAATCGTATCGGTCACTATGCTTGTCCCTTCTGTACTTGTTAAAAGAGCAGTAAACGGTTGTTGAAGGTCTGTGGCAAAACCAGGGTAGACGAGCGTCTTCACATCAACACTGTTTAACCGATCATTTCGCCTGATGAATACCGAATCATCGGACTCTTCGATATATACACCCATTTCTCTTAGCTTAGCAATCAATGACTCAAGATGCAGCGGAATGACGTTATCAATCGTTACACCGTTCCCCATTGCTGCTGCCATAATGGTGAAGGTTCCGGCTTCGATCCTGTCCGGTATGATTGAATGACGGCAACCATGTAATTGTTCGACACCATCAATCCGGATTACGTCTGTACCTGCCCCTTTTATACGAGCACCCATGCTTGCAAGAAGTGTAGCAACGTCGATGATCTCTGGTTCCTTCGCAGCATTTTCAATGATCGTTCGTCCCTTAGCCCGAACCGCAGCAAGCATAATGTTGATCGTTGCCCCGACGCTGACGACATCAAGGTAAATTCGAGCACCGACAAGTTCGTCTGCACGTAAATAAATCGCACCCTGTTCGTTTGTTACACGTGCTCCAAGTGCTTGGAAACCTTTTATATGTTGATCAATCGGACGCGGCCCAAGGTTACATCCTCCGGGAAGTCCGATGACAGCTTTTTTAAATTTACCAAGCATCGCACCCATTAAATAATACGAAGCTCGCAATTTCTTTACTTTTCCATTTGGAAGCGGCATTGAAATCATTTTTTCCGGATTTACAATAAGTGTATTGTCCTCAAGTATTGCTTCTCCGCCGATTTCTTCCAGTAAATCGCGTAAGATGGCTACATCCGAGATGTTTGGGAGATGGTCGATTGTGACGGTAGAATCAGCAAGAATAGCAGCAGGTATCAATGCTACTGCACTATTTTTCGCACCGCTGATCTGAACCGTGCCTTCTAATGGATGCCCACCTTCGATCATTAATTTCTCCATTGCTTTCTCCCTTCCTAGGCTTAAGAAGTCTATGTTGGCTTATCCTTAGTTTAAGCAAAAACAATCATTTCATCCATTTTATTCCATTCCTTTTTCGGATGATATACTTCCCTTTTGTTTTGATGAAGCAAAAGACTTATCTTTCACACGTAGTTACCTTAGGATATCGTTCTTTGCTGGAAAAGCCAATACGTCGAGGTCCTTTACCTTAATTTCATTAAACTTAGTTTTGACTTTTTTGCCAATCTGCTAAAAATTTCTCAATACCTTGATCAGTTAATGGATGGTTGATTAATTGGGAAAGGACTTTAGCCGGAATAGTGGCAATATGAGCACCACGAAGTGCGGCTTCTGTAACGTGGATCGGGTTTCTGATGGAAGCTGCGATAATTTCTGAACTAATCTTATGTACATTGAAAATTTCTGCAATCTCAGAAATCAAGTTTAGTCCATCCTGACCAATATCATCAAGTCTACCCAGGAACGGAGATACATAAGAAGCACCTGCTCTGGCAGCTAACAAGGCCTGATTTGCTGAAAAAATAAGCGTTACATTTGTTTTGATTCCGAGCTCTGAAAAAGTTTTAACTGCTTTTAAGCTTTCCATCGTCATCGGTACCTTGACGGTGATATTCGGCGCAATTGCAGCAAGTTCTTTTCCTTCTCTAATCATTTCTTCATACGTCAAGCCTATGACTTCAGCACTAACGGATCCTGGTACTAACGATGTGATTTCCCTAAGGCCTTCATGAAAATCGATGCCTTCCTTTGCAACGAGTGAAGGATTTGTCGTTACACCTGCAAGAATCCCTAAATCGTGCGCCTCACGTATCTCATCAATATTTGCAGTATCAATAAAAAATTTCATCTATGTCTCTCCTTTTAAAGCGGTCATTTTTAGACTAGATCATCCAGACCCCCTATTTACAATCCCATTATATGCAAGGGAGTCTGACTCTATTTATCATCTGATTAAAAACGAAGGAGTCTGACTCATGTTTCTGAGTCAGCCCCCTGTATTGAATAGTTTATGCTTTATTAGAAGAACCGAATTCGCGCATCTTTCCTTTTACCGTATCTTTGATTGCATCGCGTGCAGGTCCTAAGTATTTACGTGGATCATACAGTTCAGGCTTTTCAGCAAGAACTTCGCGCACCGCTTTTGATGCTGAGATTTGGCTTTCTGTGTTCACATTGATTTTCGCATGACCGTAGGAGATAGCCTTTTGGACATCCTTTGTCGGAATCCCTGTTCCACCATGCAGTACAAGTGGCACTCCTGTAAGTTCATTGATTTCCTTCATACGATCAAATCCAAGGTTCGGCTCTCCTTTATAAGGACCGTGTACAGAACCTAGTGCTGGAGCAAAACAGTCAACACCCGTTTCATTGATTAATCTTTCACATTCTGCAGGAATCGCATAAGCTGCTTCCGCATCTTCGACGATAAGATCGTCTTCTTGACCACCAATACGTCCAAGTTCAGCTTCAACTGAAACACCGACAGCATGTGCAACTTCCACGACCTTTTTCGTAAGCTCGATGTTTTCATCAAGTGGATAATGAGAGCCATCAATCATTACAGAAGTAAACCCTGCATGAATCGCTTCTACGCACTTTTCAAAACTGGATCCGTGATCAAGGTGAATGGCAACAGGTACTGTTACGTTGTAATCTTCCATCAGTGCTTCCACTAATTTTACAACCGTTTTAAATCCACCCATGTAACGTGCTGCACCCTCGGAAACGCCGCAAATCAATGGTGACTTTTCTTCTTCCGCTGCTTGTAGGATTGCTTGTGTAAATTCTAGATTGTTCAAATTGTACTGTCCTACAGCATACCCTTCTGCTTTTGCTTTTTCGAGCATTTCCTTCATTGAAACTAAAGGCATAACTATTTTTCCTCCTTAAAGTGGGCTTGTACATCCCTTATATTAACCATGATGATGGAGCAAAAACTCCATACCAGTTTTTCAGGCTCACAAAACCAATTATAGCATAACAATTTTAAGGAGGAATCGCAATGTATCATGCCTTGAACTGTGCAAGGGCTAACCACAAGCGACGAACGACGAGCGTTACATACTTATAAACTACGAGTTGTACCGAGGAAGCCATCTTCAAAGAATCAACTAGCAGACGCAGGTACATGGACGCCCCCGAGTTGTACCGAGGAAGCCTTCTTCAAAGAATAACTTGTAGACCCAGGCACTTGGGTTCTTGGTTCCTTTTTGAACTTCTTCTCATTCAAGAACGAATTGGTAAATGCTTCTTCACGACATCTCGGATTTCATCAATATCGAAAGGCTTAGCAAAGTGGGTGATGGCTCCTAATTCCATCGCCTCGTGGATCATATCTAACTCACCATACGCTGTCATGATTATGACACCTACACTTTCATCGACTTTTTTCACACGACGTAAAATTTCCAACCCATCCATCCCTGGAATTTTCATGTCTAAAATTAATAAGTCCGGATTTTCACTTTTTACAATGGATAATGCTTGTACACCATTTGCCGCTTGATACGTTTGATAGCCCTCTTTTTTGAAAATTTCGTTCAATAAAATCCGTATTCCATACTGATCATCTACGATTAAGATTTTCCCTTTCATTCCATATCACACCCTAATTTCCTTGATGATGTTAATCGATTTTACAATTATCTATTAATGTAATTCGAGAAGTCTCAACAAATTCCTGCTGTGTGGACAAAATCTCCCAATTTTTGCACGGAAACATTGTATTGGAAGTCGACCAATCAAAATTTGTAGGAGCCGTCGTTTTATGTAAGACACACACAAAGGTATACTAACTAATGAGGTGAAGGAACATGTTGAAAATATTTACGACTCAATTATTCGGCGTATTTCGAAATATACAGGAAAAAAACGAGGAAGTACTCGAGGATTGTTCAAGACTTCTTGCGCAGACAATTACAGCAGATGGAACAGTTTTCGTCGAAGGATTGGATGAGCTTGAAGCAGTGTCGGTTGCAGCGATTACCAGTGAGGAAACACTGCCGAGCATCGCTCCGTTCGATTCAAAAACCGTTCTGGAGCCACAGGATTGTTTGATTGTTTTTGCTAAAACGACGGATGATGAACGTCTAAAACAATTGGTTGAAGTAGCAGGTGCTAATGGTGCATCTATTATTAGCATCGGTGCTATGATTGAAGAAAAGGGCTTTATAAATACTGATTTTCATATTGATACGACACTTCTAACAGGGCTCGTGCCGACAGATGAAGGTGATCGAAGCGGCTATCCTGTTGTTATGTGCACCCTTTACGTATTTCATGCATTGGTGTTTACAACACGGGAAATGCTTGAAGAATATGATGGGATATTTTAATATAATAAAAAAATTTAAAAAATTAAATATGTTAGAAGGAATATGTAAAATAGTGCAGAAATACTATATTTAAGAACGAACGATGTCGTTCTATCCTCCTAACGCCCTACAGTTGAATTCACGATTTTTCCCTTTTTATCATATCCCACGTCGAAACCCTCAAATCCCTAGACGATTTCTTAGTGTTCATCTAAAAGAACACACCTTGCTTTGATACTGCTTATTTGACTGTAACAGGGTCCACAAATACATATGTGGTTAAGGACCAAATCAGGTTATATGCGATTGCTACCCTCCAAATCAATCGCTATAGCCTTTTTTGGTTGTGATGGTGGTGTTTTCCAAAAAACTCGACGATCACCTCGCCTTGAGGTGAAAGCAGAGTCGTAGTTATCCCTTGTCAGGCCCCCAAGCTGGAAGTCCAATGAGGTGGTTGTGGGCGTCTTATAATAGCCCCTCGAATGTCACATTTTTGAAGGTTGAGGGAGTCATACATGACCAATGACTCCCTCGAATGTTGCTTAAACTATAAAGCTGAAGGTATCGGGTGCAGCTGCACAATGTATCATTGAGTCCAAAATGTTAAAAAAAGAGCCGACCACAGATAGCGTCAACTCTTTTAAGAATGTTTGTTATTTTTTTAGTGATGCATGAACAAAGTCACGGAACAATGGCTGTGGTCGAGTTGGTCGCGATTTGAACTCTGGATGGAACTGAGATGCAACGAACCAAGGATGATCCTTTAACTCGATGATTTCTACTAGCCTTCCGTCAGGGCTCGTCCCGGAAAAGAGGAAGCCTGCCTCTTCCATTTCTTCACGGTATTCGTTATTAAACTCATAACGATGACGATGACGCTCGTACACGACTTCATCCTCATAAGCCGCGTAAGCATTCGTACCTTTTTCGAGCTTACATGGATAGAGCCCGAGGCGAAGTGTTCCACCAAGGTCTTCCACATCCTTTTGCTCCGGAAGCAAATCAATGATCGGGTGTTCTGTCATTGGATAGATTTCCGCAGAATGAGCGTCAGAATAACCCAATACATTACGGGCAAATTCAACGGATGCAAGCTGCATGCCAAGGCAAATTCCTAGCATCGGAATCTTGCGTTCGCGTGCGAATTTAATCGCGGCAATTTTCCCTTCAATTCCACGATCCCCGAATCCGCCAGGAACGAGAATCCCATCTGCATCATTCAAACGTTCCTCAACATTCTCTTCTGTAACGCCTTCAGAATCGATCCAGTCGATCTCAATGTCTGTATCGAACTCATATCCGGCATGACGCAGTGATTCTACAACAGAAATATACGCATCTGGCAAAGATACATACTTGCCGACTAAAGCGATTTTTGTCGTGGTCTTCAGATTTTGAACGCGGTTGACGAGTGCCTTCCACTCTTCCATGTCCGCTTCCTGGCAATCTAATTTCAAATGATTGCAAACGATTTGGTCCAAGTGTTGGTGTTGAAGTGCTAGGGGAACCTCATACAATGTATCGGCATCCATCATTTCAATGACTGCTTCAGAATGAATGTCGCAGAACAAAGCGATTTTGTCTTTCATATCCTGCGGAAGCGGCATTTCATTTCGAACCACGATCACGTTCGGTTGGATACCGAGGCTACGTAATTCTTTGACACTATGCTGTGTTGGCTTTGTTTTCATTTCGCCGGCAGCCTTGAGATAAGGAACGAGTGTACAATGGATATACATCACATTTTCGACACCTATATCACTCTTAATCTGGCGGATTGCTTCTAAAAACGGCAGACTTTCGATATCCCCTACTGTGCCGCCGATTTCAGTGATAACCACTTCAGCGTTCGTTTCTTTACCAGCACGGAATACTCGTTCTTTAATTTCATTCGTAATATGTGGAATGACCTGAACCGTTCCACCGAGATAATCACCGCGACGTTCCTTTTTCAAAACGGTCGAATAGATTTTCCCTGTTGTTACATTGCTGTACTTATTGAGGTTTATATCGATAAAACGCTCATAGTGACCAAGATCCAGATCGGTTTCAGCACCATCATCGGTTACAAATACTTCACCATGTTGATAAGGGCTCATCGTTCCTGGGTCTACGTTGATATATGGGTCAAACTTTTGGATGGTTACCTTGACCCCTCTGTTTTTCAGAAGACGGCCTAATGATGCTGCCGTAATTCCCTTTCCTAATGATGATACAACTCCACCTGTTACAAAAATGTACTTTTTGGTCACGTTTGTTCCCCCTTGATTCAAGTTTTCTTCTCTCGCTAAAAATCTCTCTTAACAGTATGCCGAAAATAACAGCTTTCAAAACGGATCGGTATTGAAGTTTAATAAGTGTTCAAAAATCGACGAATCAGAAACAAGAAGTTCGAGGCACGACAGTTTTGAGGACCAGAGCGACGAGCGGTACTTGCATGAAGGCTACGAGTTGTACCGAGGAAGCTTGCCTCTAGGAATGAACTAGTAGACGCAGGTACATATGGAACTTCGACTAAATACTTCACGTCCTGTGAAAACGTCGAAGTCAGCACGTCCATGTGCAAGTCCGGAAAAACCAAGTAACGAAGAAATTCGCCGTTTATCAACGAGCGGTACTTGCACGAAGACTACGAGTTGTACCGAGGAAGCTTGCCTCGAAGCAATCTCTCGTAGGCGCAGGTACATGTGCTCTTGGTAACTTTTTAAACTTCCTATAAAAATAAAAAAACAAAAGCGAGACCACCCCTACTAACAAACAGTGGGGGGCGCTTTTGTTTTGTAATATACGTAAACTTTTTCAAATTGCATCCAAGACTATAAGTGAAGCCCAAAAATGATTTTATCGACTTTGCACACAAAAGTCAAGAGTAACTATTTATCTTTCTTAGAGTCTTCCTTTAAATCCTATTTGTCTTCAACTTCTTCTTCCTCTGTTTCATCATCGTCATCGTCTGTATCCTCATAATCGACGAATGCCTCATCATCAAGATCATCAAAATCGTCATCCAGCTCTTCTTCGAAGTCTTCGAAATCCTCATCGTCGTCTTCAATTTTAGCCTTTGCCTTTTTACGCTTTTTTGGCTTGATCGTTGTTGCAAGCTCTTCTTCACTGCTTTCAACAGGGTACCATGATTTTAATCCCCATTGGTTGTCGCCGATACATACGAAACGACCGTCAATATTAATGTCTGTGTAAAATTGAGCAATACGTCGTTTTTGTTCCTCTTTACTCATTTGACGTATTTTTGCAACCTGATCCGCCAATTCTGTAAATGGGATCGGTTTCTTATTTTCTCGGAAAATAGTAAGTGCGATGTCTAGCATTGAAACTTCTTTTATTTCTTGCTTCGAATACGTATCCAACATATAGGCACGTCCTTTCTACTCATCTATCGAATCAATTGGTCTTTAATAAATAGGTTCAAAAAGGAGGAATCCTCTCAATTTGCAAACAAAATGCAATCATACCATTCATTATAAACAATTTTTCCTAAGATATGCTATAGCTAAACATCATTTTTTTCAGCTCTCGTACAAAAACTGAAAATGAAAAGAACCACTTCTTTCAAAAACTGCATCGAAGTGGTTCCTTTTGTTTGATTCGTATGCCTTAGCCTTACATATTTCGACGATATTTTCCGCCTACCTCATAAAGTGCTCGGGTGATCTGCCCAAGACTTGCATAACGGACCGTTGTCATTAATTCATCAAACAGGTTTCCACCCGATAGGGCTACCTGCTTCAAGTTACGTAGTGCCTCTGTCGTTTTATCTTCGTTCTTTTGCTGGAATTCTTTTAGGTTTCGAATCTGTTGTTCCTTTTCCTCTTTTGCTGCCCGCGCCAGCTGGATGTTGAATTCTTCCTCTGATGGCGGATTCGGATTCAAGTAAGTGTTGACCCCGATAATCGGCAATGAGCCATCATGCTTTTTCATTTCATAATGCATCGATTCTTCCTGGATTTTTCCGCGCTGGTACTGGGTTTCCATTGCCCCGAGAACCCCTCCTCGCGAATTGATCCGTTCGAATTCCTGTAAAACGGCTTCCTCGACAAGGTCAGTCAGCTGTTCAATAATAAACGATCCCTGTAAGGAGTTTTCATTTTTGGCAAGACCGTGCTCTTTCGTAATGATCATTTGGATCGCCATTGCTCGACGAACTGACTCCTCTGTCGGTGTCGTGATTGCTTCATCATAGGAATTCGTGTGTAGCGAGTTACAGTTATCATAGATCGCCATCAATGCCTGTAATGTTGTACGGATATCGTTAAAATCGATTTCTTGTGCATGCAGTGAACGACCTGACGTCTGAATGTGATACTTCAACTTCTGGCTTCGCTCATTACCTTTGTATTTATTTTTCATAATCGTCGCCCATATTCTTCGAGCAACCCGACCGATCACCGTATATTCTGGATCAAGTCCGTTACTGAAGAAGAAAGATAGGTTCGGCGCAAAGCTATCAATGTCCATTCCACGGCTTAAATAGTATTCCACATACGTAAACCCATTGGCAAGAGTCAGTGCCAGCTGTGTAATCGGGTTCGCTCCGGCTTCTGCGATATGATAGCCGGAAATCGATACAGAATAATAGTTTCGGACTTTATGGTCAATGAAGTACTGCTGGATATCTCCCATTAACCGCAACGCGAACTCCGTTGAGAAGATACACGTATTTTGACCTTGGTCTTCTTTTAAAATATCCGCTTGGACGGTACCGCGGACAACTGCCAACGTCTTTTCCTTGATGTCGATCGCTTCGGCATCGGTTGCCTTTCGACCATTTTCTTCTTCAAAACGATTTAGCTGCTGGTCGATCGCCGTGTTCATGTACATCGCTAGGATGATTGGCGCTGGGCCATTGATCGTCATTGAAACCGATGTGGAAGGTGAAATCAGGTCAAAGCCGTCATAAAGCTTTTTCATATCCTCGAGCGTACAAATGCTTACTCCACTCTCGCCGACTTTCCCATAAATGTCCGGACGATAATCAGGATCCTCCCCATATAACGTGACCGAATCAAATGCTGTACTTAAGCGTTTTGCTTCGTCATCCTTTGAAAGGTAGTGAAAACGACGGTTCGTGCGTTCTGGGGTTCCTTCTCCGGCAAATTGACGCTTCGGGTCTTCGCCTTTTCGTTTAAACGGGAAAACGCCTGCTGTAAATGGGAATCGTCCAGGGACATTTTCAAGCATTGACCAGCGGATGATTTCGCCCCAATCCTTATACTTCGGAAGTGCGACCTTTGGAATATCAAGACCGGACAAGCTTTTCGTCTTCAATTCTGTGATGATTTCTTTGTCACGAATTTTCGTAACGAATTGGTCCTGGCTGTATTGCTCTTGAAGCGTATCCCATCCATCGAGGATTTCCTTTGTTTCCGGATGGATTTTCTTTTCATAACCGCCTTTTATATCAGTTAGCGTTTTAACCGTAATCTTGCCGTTCTCATTCGTTTCTTCAATTGCCTCAAGTGTCCCGTCAATTTGGTATACCTTTCTCGCTGTCTCTGATTGCTCAGAGACAAATTCGTGGTAGTTGCGAACCGTCTGAACGATTTCATTCAAGTAACCGGTTCGATCGGGAGGAATAATCATATTCTGCTTTTCGACCTTGCCCTCACTACTGAAGGATGTCGTCCAGCCAAGCTCGAACTTTTCGTTCAACACATTTACGAGTGCATTGAAAAGGATATTTGTTCCTTCATCGTTAAATTGACTGGCAATCGTTCCGAAAACGGGCATTTCATCAAGGTCTCTGTCAAAGAGCATGCGGCTGCGCTGGTATTGCTTTTTCACATCTCTTAGTGCATCCTCTGAGCCTTTTCGGTCAAACTTATTGATCGCAATCAAGTCGGCATAGTCAATCATGTCGATTTTTTCAAGCTGGGATGGAGCACCGAACTCACTCGTCATGACGTACATGGAAGCATCTGAAATGGCCGTAATTTCAGCATTCCCCTGGCCAATACCGCTCGTTTCAACGACGATCAGGTCGTAACCGGCTGCTTTCACGACTGCTAACGCCTCCGTGATGGCTTCTGAAAGCTCAGTCTTAGAGCCACGTGTTGCCAGACTGCGCATATACACTCGTGGTGAGTGGATCGTATTCATCCGGATCCGGTCTCCGAGCAGTGCGCCACCCGTCTTTTGCTTGGTCGGATCTACCGATATGATCGCAATCGTTTTATCTTCATATTCATTTAAAAAGCGCCTGACCAATTCATCGGTCAGTGAGCTTTTCCCTGCTCCCCCAGTCCCGGTAATCCCGAGGACAGGAACGTTGTGGGCCATTTCCTTCATTTGCGTAAGTGCTTTTTCAGCAGTTGCAGCCATTTCCGTAGCCGCTTCCCTCTGGTTTTCTGCTACGGTAATCAATCTTGCTACCGCTTGAGGGTCACGTGCTGGCAATCGATCCAATTCATCTCGGAGCTGTGTGAACGTCGGGAAGTCGCAGTCCTTGATCATCTGATCGATCATCCCTTGAAGTCCTAGTTCACGCCCATCATCAGGTGAGAAAATGCGAGCAACACCGTATTCATGAAGCTCCTTGACCTCTTTAGGGATGATGACGCCTCCACCGCCTCCATAAACACGGATATGTGGAGCTCCGTATTCCTTAAGAAGGTCGATCATATATTTGAAATATTCAACATGCCCGCCTTGATATGACGAAATTGCGATTCCTTGAACATCTTCCTGGATCGCCGCCTGGACTACTTCGTCGACGGATCGGTTATGCCCAAGATGAATGACTTCTGCACCGCTCGCCTGAATGATTCTTCTCATAATGTTGATCGAAGCGTCGTGGCCATCGAATAAACTTGCTGCTGTGACGAAACGAACATGGTTTTTCGGTTTGTAAATTTCAGTTTGCATCAGTCTAGCTCCTTTCTGTGAAAAACTGGATTGAAAATACGGCTTTAGGTTAAAATCCTTTTTAAATTGTAGATTTACAGATGTGAACCTTTCCGACTGAAGGCTCAACCATAGAAATACATATCTAATTTGAAAAATACATGTCTAACTTCGAAAATACATGTCTAACTGCAGGCGTGAATGGTTCCATATGCAGAAGTTCGATCACTACACCGAACTCTTTTCAACCCGTCCTAATTCAATTCCGTGCAAAAGTAGTTGAATTTGCAGATCGGTGTATTCCTCGAGCGTATACACTTTTTGCAGTGCCCAGCGGCGGAAAGTCCACATTTGACCTTGAATCAAAATGTTATGCCCCAACAGACTTACTTCATTTTCAGACAGAGTCAGGTGTCCTGCATCCACTGAGCGCTGAATCAATGCTTCGAACATTCCAGTCATCTCGATTTCCTTCTGAAGCACATATGGCAATGCCTCATTGGAAAGAGACTTCACTTCCTGATACATGACGAGAACCTCATCCTGCATCTCATCCATTACTTTAAAATACGCAGCAATCGCTTCTGTGAGCCTGTTTATACCAGGCTGGTCCATGACGATTTCGCTTTGTAATCGCGTTCGAACCTCGTCGTAAATCGAATCACATACAAGGTAAAGAACATCTTCCTTCGTACGGATATATTCATACAGCGTCCCGATGCTGAATCCTGCTGCTTTTGCAATTTCTCTTGTTGTTGTCCGGTGAAACCCTTTATCCTTGAAAAGGTTGACGGCTGCTTTTACCATTTCTTCACGACGTTGTTGAATGAGTTTCTCGTCTTTGACTAACGATGGTACATTCTTTTTTCCCAACCTCATCCCTCTTTCGTGTTCATATCGTTTTAATCGCTTGATTGAGGCGGCTTCCATCTATCGGGCGGACAAACTCTATAGCAACCGTACTACATTCCGTTTCTCTGCCTCATCTAGAGCGATTCCTCTGAATCCTATCTGTCTAAGTCTCCCTTTCCCATTCCGACAAAATGTTCTTTGCAGCCGTATATGGATCCATTTCTCCCGAGCCTACTTGTTCTCTCCACTCTCCATGCTCATGCTTCTCATTTATTTTTTGCATCAGCTCATACTGAACGACCTCAAGGACCTCCTGCTGCATGATTCGGGTACGCTTTCGCTCACCTTCTCCACTTTCTTGTAAGTAATTCTGGTGCACCTTAACCTGTTTCCAAAGCCCATCCAACCCTGTATTCTCAGTCGAAATCGTCTGAACAATCGGAGGACGCCAAGGTGAATCGTGCTTAACAAGATCAAGCATCCCTTCAATCTCGGTGATCAGTTTGGAAACCCCAGGTAGATCCGCTTTATTTATGATAAAAAGGTCGGCGATTTCCATGATCCCGGCTTTAAAAACTTGAACGACATCACCGCTCCCAGGATTCAAGACAACAGCAGTCGTATCTGCCACCTTCATGATATCAAGCTCCGATTGGCCAACTCCGACTGTTTCAACGAGTATGACATCAAAGCCATAGGCGTCCATCAGACGGACAGTTTCCTTGGTCGTTCTAGCAAGGCCACCGAGACTTCCGCGGGTTCCCATGCTGCGAATGTAAACTCCTTTATCTGTAAAATGCTCAGCCATACGGACACGGTCCCCAAGCAACGCCCCCCCACTAAACGGGCTTGTAGGATCAACTGCTACGATGCCAACAGTCAACTTGACTGAGCGCAAAAAATGGACGAGGCGATTGACGAGCGAGCTTTTTCCAGCACCAGGCGAACCTGTAATTCCGATGACATGAGCACCCTTACGATGCGCATGCAGGTCCTGCAAGAGTTTCAACTTTTCAGGATGATCATTTTCAATATAGCTGATTCCTCTTGCCAAGCCTCTTAAGTCTTTTTTTACAATTCGTTCGGCGAGGGCGTTCATGAATGGTCCTCCTCTTACATTACTACTTTCCTTTTTTATAAGGGTTCCGGTCTGCTCGTCTTGATGGTTTGGGTCCTGGTGCAATTCCAGGTCCTGTTCACTTGTACGATCAATCTGCTAAAAGCATTCTGGAAATGACCAGTCGTTGGATTTCATTCGTTCCTTCGTAGATTTGAGTGATTTTGGCATCACGCATATAGCGTTCTACTGGATAATCCTTCGTATAGCCATACCCGCCGAACACTTGAACCGCTTCAGTGGTAACCTCCATCGCTGTGTCTCCTGCAAACAGCTTCGACATTGCTGATTCCTTACCGTATGGAAGACCTTCGCTTTCTCTCCAGGCTGCTTGGTAGGTTAGTAATCTGGAAGCTTCTACCTTTGTTGCCATGTCTGCTAATTTAAAACCGACGCCCTGTTGTAAGCCAATCGGTTTTCCAAACTGTTGACGTTCCTTTGCATAGCCTACAGATGCATCGAGTGCACCTTGTGCGATTCCGACTGCTTGAGCAGCAATTCCGTTTCGACCGCCATCTAGCGTCTGCATCGCTATTTTAAAGCCTTCTCCCTCATCTCCAAGACGATTTTCAGCCGGAACACGGCAATCCTCGAAAATGATTTCTAACGTCGGGGATGAGCGAATTCCTAGCTTTTTCTCTTTTTTACCGAATGAAAAGCCAGGCGTTCCTTTTTCTATGATGAAAGCCGTAATTCCTTTATGCTTGCTTTCAGGATCAGTGACAGCGAACACAACATAAATTTCTGCATCGCCACCGTTTGTAATGAAAATTTTCGAACCGTTCAGGATGTATTCCTCTCCATCACGTTTCGCGGTCGTTTTCATTTTTGCTGCGTCCGAACCAGATCCCGGCTCGGTCAATCCGTAAGCACCTAGCTTCTTCCCTTCAGCCATCGGACGAAGGAACTTTTGCTTTTGCTCTTCCGTACCGAATTTGTATACTGGCCAGCCAGCAAGTGATGTGTGCGCCGATAATGTTACCCCTGTTGAAGCACAAACGCGCGAAAGCTCTTCGACTGCGATCACATAACTTAAATAATCGGCTCCGATTCCACCGTATTCTTCCGGCCAAGGAATACCGGTTAGACCAAGCTCTGCCATTTGATCAAACAGTCCTCGATCAAATCGCTCCTCTTCATCACGTTCTGCAGCTGTTGGTTCAACTTCATTTTTCGCAAAATCACGAACCATCTTTCGTAGCATTTCATGTTCTTCTGATAGTTGGAATTGCATAATTTCCTCTCCCTGACTAGTATTTTTTGTGTATGATAGCCAATTTCAATAAGCTTTTATGAATACCTTTTTAGCTGTTCATCAATTGTTTGCTGATGACGATACGTTGGATTTCACTTGTGCCCTCATAGATTTCACATACCTTCGCATCTCGGAATAGCCGCTCTACTGGATAATCCTTTGTGTAACCATAGCCGCCGTGAATCTGTACGGCCTCGATTGCGGATTTCATTGCATGCGTTGAGGAAAACAGTTTTGCCATTGATGATTCTTTCCCGCATGGTTTTCCGTTTGTACGCAGATTTGCTGCATGATAAGTCAACAGTTTTGCCGCCTCGAACTGAGTAGCCATGTCGGCAAGCTTGAACCCAAGTCCCTGCTGCAATCCGATTGGCTTTCCAAACTGTTTACGTTCCTTCGCATAATCGGTTGAATACTGAAGTGCTGCCTCAGTTATCCCAAGTGCTTGTGCAGCAATTCCAATCCGGCCGATTTCGAGATTGGCCATCGCAATTTTAAAACCCATCCCTTCTTGTCCAAGACGGTTATCAATTGGAACCTTCGCATCTTCGAAAATAAGTTGAGATGTATTCGAGCCGTTCAAGCCCATTTTCTTTTCCTTTTTTCCGATTTCGAGCCCTGGTGTGTCTTTATCGACGATGAATGCCGTTATACCACGACTTCCTTCTTCCGGGTTTGTCACAGCGAAGACGATGTACGTATCGGCTTCCCCTGCATTCGTAATGAACACCTTTGAACCGTTTAAAACGTAATGATCGTCTTTCAGGACCGCCCGAGTTTTCAAGCCGGCTGCATCCGATCCTGCTGATGGCTCCGTCAACCCGAACGCTCCTAGATATTCCCCGCTTGCAAGCTTCGGAATGTATTTCTGCTTTTGTTCCTCTGAACCGAAATAAAGGATCGGATTCGTTCCGACTGACGTATGAACGGATAAAATTACCCCAATCGTTGCGCTCACTCTTGAAAGCTCATGAATCGCAATGATATACGATGTAAAATCCATGCCAGACCCGCCATACTCCTCAGGAATCGGAATCCCCATCAGGCCGAGTTCACCCATTTTTTTAATGACTTCTTTCGGGAATTCATCCGTTTCATCCATTTTCTCGACAATTGGACGAATTTCCGTTTCGGCGAAATCACGGACCATTTTACGCATCATGTCCTGCTCTTCTGTAAAACGAAGGTTCATTTTAGGTCCTCCTTTTTGAAAACGTACTCTAAGTAGTTAGTTGTACTCGTAGAAACCTTTTCCGGTTTTCTTGCCGAGCCACCCTGCTTTTACATATTTACGAAGCAACGGACATGGACGGTACTTGTCATCACCAAAGCCTTCGTGAAGCGTTTCCATAATATAGAGACACGTATCAAGCCCGATAAAGTCAGCAAGTGTAAGGGGTCCCATCGGATGGTTCATTCCAAGCTTCATCACTTCGTCAACCGCATCAGGTGTCGCTACTCCTTCATATACTGTAAAAATCGCTTCGTTAATCATCGGCATCAACACACGGTTGGAAACAAATCCTGGGAAGTCGTTTACTTCGACCGGGACTTTGTTCAGTGACTTTGTCGCTTGTTCGATTGTTTCGTAAACCTCGTCTGTTGTTGCGAGCCCGCGAATGATTTCAACGAGCTTCATGACTGGAACAGGATTCATGAAATGCATGCCGATCACTTTTTCCGGACGTTTTGTAACCGCCGCCATTTCGGTGATCGGGAGCGATGACGTATTGGACGCGATAATGGCATGCTCTGGTAAGATTTCATCTAATTGTGAAAATACCTTCGATTTTACTTCAAGGTTTTCAACGATCGCTTCCACAACCAAGTCGACGTCAGTGGCATCATTCAATTGTGTTGAAGGGGTCAGACGATTAAGGATCGCATCGGCTTCCTCTTTGGTCATTCGTTCTTTTTCCACCTGACGATTCAAGTTCTTCGAAATGTATGCCATTCCTTTTTGAACAAATTCATCCTTTAAATCATTTAACACAACTTCATAGCCGGCTTGTGCGAAAACCTGGGCAATTCCAGAGCCCATCTGTCCTGCACCGACAATCATCACTTTTTTGATTTCCATCGTTCTCCTCCTCCGGTATTGTAGATCACTATTTATCTGTAGGTTTAGTAAAGGAAGTTCGACTAAAAGCATCACGTCCTGCGCCTGCGGTTACTTGACGTAAAACCGTATAGAAGCATACAAGTACGTACGTGGTCTTGTGATGACGTCGAACTGACTCACATCCTGCCTAAACCTTTACCATGACTGCGTCACCCTGACCGCCACCGCTGCAAATTGCTGCGATACCGATTCCGCCGCCGCGACGCTTCAGTTCATGGATAAGGGTAATGATGATACGTGCTCCACTTGCACCAATCGGATGGCCTAGTGCTACTGCGCCCCCATTGACATTGACTTTTTCCGGATCAAGCTCAGCGATTTTCGAGCTGGCAAGCGCAACTGCCGCAAATGCTTCATTTACTTCATACAGGTCGATGTCCGATAACGATTTACCTGTCTTTTTCAATAATTCGTTGATGACGACACCTGGTGTTTGCGGGAAGTTTTCCGGTTCCATCGCAATCGCGGTGTGGCCAAGGATTGTCGCCATTACTTCCTTGCCTTCTTTTTGGGCACGTTCCTCTGACATGAGGACGAGTGCTCCTGCTCCGTCATTGACCCCTGGTGCGTTCCCGGCCGTAATCGTTCCGTCCGCACCGAATACCGGCTTTAATTTTGCCAGTCGGTCTATCTGCGTATCTTTACGTGGTGACTCATCATCACTCACTACGATTGGATCGCCTTTTCTTTGCGGCACTTGTACCGCTACAATTTCTTCAGCTAACTTCCCTTCGCTGATTGCTTTTACAGCACGTTGGTGACTGCGGTATGCCCATTCATCCTGCTGTTCACGGGTCAGGTTGAATTCTTTCGCCGTCGAGTTTCCGTAGGTGCCCATATGTACACCTTTAAATGAACAGGTCAATCCGTCATCGACCATGGAATCCTTTACAACCGCATCCCCCATTCGAAAGCCCCAGCGTGCTTTTGGCATTAAATATGGAGCATTACTCATCGATTCCATACCACCCGCGACGATGACTTCCTCATCACCTGCGCGGATGATTTGGTCTGCCATCGTGACACTTCGCATTCCGGAGGCACATACTTTGTTGATCGTTTCGGTTTTCACTGCCCAAGGAATGCCGGCATGGTTTGCCGCTTGCCTTGAAGGGATTTGTCCTTGACCTGCTTGGAGGACAGATCCGAAAATAACCTCACCGATATCTTCAGGTGAAACGTCTGCACGTTCCATCGCTTCTTTTATCGCGATTCCACCTAGCTGTGAAGCAGTTAATGAGCTTAGTGCTCCGCCAAACTTTCCGAATGGTGTCCTTACACCACTGATGATTACAGTTTTACTCATTTAAAATCCTCCTTTTTTGGCTCTGATCTTGTAAAATCTTGCGAACGAACGCTCAATCGGTGCAAAAGTAAGGGCTAAGCAGACTCAAGAAATGATATATCAACCATCGAATCCAATATATCGACCACGGACCTCAATATATCGACCACGAATAGTAAAATGGTCCTGTTTTTCCTTATGGTCTTCTTAGTCTGCCCCTACCTAATATCATGTTAGAAATCCGCTTACTGAGCAATCTTCTGCTCTGTTCCGATTACGGATTTTTCAAGGATTTCAACGACGTCCAGTGTTTGGATGTGATCCTCTACCTCTTTCGCCTTCGTACCGTCGCTTAGCATTGTTAAGCAGTATGGACAGCCGCTTCCGATCATTGTCGGATTTACTTCCATCGCTTGCTCTGTCCGAGCGACATTGACACGGTGGCCTGAGTCTTCCTCCATCCACATCATTCCGCCGCCCGCTCCACAGCACATTCCGTTTTGGCGGTTTCGGTTCATTTCAACAACCGTAACACCAGGAATCGCTTTCAAAATTTCGCGCGGTGGTTCGTAAACTTCGTTGTAACGACCGAGGTAGCAGGAATCATGATACGTGATCGTTTCATTGACTTCATGTGTCGGGTTCAGACGACCTTCTCTGATCCATTGTGCCAGCAACTCAGTGTGATGGTGCACTTCAACGCCCTCAAGACCAAAGTCAGGGTATTCATTTTTAAACGTGTTATATGCGTGCGGATCGATCGTAATGATCTTCTTAACATTGTGCTTTTGGAACAACTCGATGTTTTTCGTTGCAATCTCCTGGAACAAGAACTCGTTCCCAATCCGTCGAGGCGTATCTCCGGAGTTTTTCTCCTTATTACCGAGTATTGCAAACTTGATTCCAGCCGTGTTCATGATACGCGCAAGTGACAAGGCAATCTTTTGGCTTCGGTTATCATAAGAGCCCATTGAGCTGACCCAGAAAAGGTATTCAAAATCTTCACCGGCTTTTTCAACCTCTTTTACAGTTGGAATATGGACATCATCGTGCCCGTCGCGCCAGTTGTCACGCTCTTTACGGCTTAAGCCCCATGGGTTTCCTTGACGTTCGATGTTCTGGATCGCACGTTGACCATCAGAATCCATCTTGCCTTCCGTTAAAACAAGATAACGGCGCATATCGATTATTTTATCGACGTGTTCGTTCATGACCGGGCACTGATCCTCACAATTACGACACGTCGTACATGCCCAAATTTCTTCTTCAGTAATGACTTCACCGATCAAATCGATCGTATATTCAAATCCGCCGCTGCCTTCAGAGGCTGCAGCACTTTCTTCGACACCTTTACCTTGAGCTGCATAGGCGAGCTGGTTTCCTGTCGTGCCTTGAAAGGCGAAGCCAGGAACCCAAGGAGTACGCGACGTAACAGCTGCTCCTTTTTCAGTCAGGTGATCACGAATTTTAACGATCAGGTCCATTGGTGAAAGCATCTTTCCTGTGCCAGTTGCTGGACAAACATTCGTACAACGTCCACATTCAACACAAGCATATAAATCAACCAGTTGCTTTTGGTTGAAGTCCTCCACTTTTCCGACACCGAACGTTTCTTGGCTTTCATCCTCAAAATCGATCGCAGCAAGGCGTCCAACTTTATGTGTTCGTCCGAGAAAGACGTTGAGTGGACCAGCGATCAAGTGTGCATGCTTGGATTGCGGAACATACACTAGGAATGTTAAAAGGATGAGCAAATGGATCCACCAGGACACGTAAAACAACACTGCCGCTACAGTCTCTCCAACCCAGCTGAACAAGAATGCAATTGTACTTGCTACAGGCGCTGTCCAGCTGCCTTCTAGGTCATGCCAGATGATCTCCATTCCATTTCCGAACAGCACAGACAGCATTAGTCCACCGATAAATAAAAGGACAAGTCCTGCTTTAAATCCTCGTTTCAAGCGAACAAGTTTTTCAATATAACGACGATAAAACGCCCATATTACTGCAACAAGAATCATCAACGTAACGAATTCCTGGAATAAGGTAAACGCCGGATACAACGGTCCAAGCGGCAAATGAGATCCAGGTGCAAGACCCTTCCAAACCATATCGATCGCGCCGAATTGAACCATTAGAAAGCCATAAAACATCATGACATGGATGATTCCGCTTTTTTTATCCTTCAAAAGCTTTTTCTGTCCGAATACGTTCACAAGAATTGCTTGCAAACGTTCTTTCATTGAATGATCAAACTCAGCTTTTTTTCCAAGCTTGATATACTCGTATCTCGTTTTGACTACATAAGCAAATAAATAAATTCCGTAAGCGGTTACAAAAAGAAACGCAAGCCAATTAATGATCAATAACGTCTCCACTATTCCAACTCCCTTCAGTTGTTCATGCAGTTATTTTAATAACGAAAGAATTCCATTAGGTCATCTATTCAGAATGAAACTAATTTTCTGACACCAATTATAGCATAAATTGAACTGAATGAGCATTCAGTCAACGTATTTTTTTAAAAAAATTCTGTCACCACCCCTCTATCTCCTTGATGTTGGGGATGAAGTGAAACATCGACGCTTATGTGTAATACATCGCTCTCAAAAGGAGATACTACATTCATTAAGTCTGTAAACTGGAGGTGAGGAGCATATTCGTCTTATTCGTTATTTTATTTGCGATCATTGTCTGGTTTGCTCTTGACTTCTATTTCGGCCGGCAGCAGCACTTTTCAGAAAAAAATACGCTCTTCCACCCTCCGAGAAAGGGAAATGCTGAATTCTTCTCAGTAGGCACTCAGTTTTTCTCAACCTTATTTCAAGATTTAAAGCATGCAAAGTCGTTCATTTTTGTGCAGTTTTACATTATTAGAAACGATCCGATCGGAAATGAATTGCTTCAAATATTAAAAAACCGGGCGGCTGACGGGGTCGAGGTCTACTTGCTGGTCGATGCAGTCGGAAGTCATAAATTACCTAAGAAAACGATCAAGCAGCTTAGGGAATCCGGCATATTTGTAGCCTATTCACAGCGTCCGAAACTTCCATACCTCTTCTATTCACTTAATCGAAGGAACCATCGAAAAATCACGGTTGTCGATTCCAAAGTCGGTTACATTGGGGGCTTTAATGTCGGTGAAGAATATCTAGGTCGTGATCCGAGGCTTGGGCAATGGCGTGATTACCACCTCAGACTGACAGGCGATGTACTCGAAAGCTTTCTGGAGGTAATCAGATTTGACTGGAAAGTGGCTACGAGTGAGGATCTATTTCCCCCCGTAACTGAACCTGTAGAAAACGGTGCTCAGAGCTTTCAAATATTTGCGACAAACGGAGCATACATGGCTCATTTTTTTCTCGAGTATATCGAAAACGCCGAGCAATCCATCTTTATCGGAACCCCGTATTTTATCCCTGGTCGAAAAATGGTACTGGCACTGATTGCTGCTGTTAAACGTGGTGTTAGAGTGACGATTCTTATTCCGATGAAAGCGGATCATGCTTTTGTAAAAGAGGCGGCTTTTCCCTATTTGTTGCCGTTGTTACATGCTGGAGCCGATGTGTATCGTTACTATCCGGGATTTTACCATGCAAAGGTGATGATGATCGATCGGAAGGTTTGTGATATCGGTACAGCGAACTTCGACAAACGAAGCTTTTATTTAAATGATGAAGTGAACTGTCTTTTTGATTCACCTGATTTGATTCATAAAATTGAAAAAATCCTAGAATTTGATATCCAAGAATCAGAACGGTTAACCTTACCTGATTTAGGGAATCGATCGATTATTGATCGAGGAAAAGAAATGTTCGCTTTGTCAATATCAAGGTTCTTATGATATGTTTTTTGATCGAGGTTTGAAACATACTTACAAAGGAGGGAATGCCGGTGTGGCTGGCCTTAGCAACAGGGGCGATCGCAGGATCCTCCGTATTTCTTGGTGCTCTTATTGGAATTTTTGTAAAGCTTCGTGAAGCTTATATTGCGATGATCATGGCATTCGGAACAGGGATACTGATTGGCGCATCGGTATTTGAACTTTTGAAAGAATCAGCCGAAAAAGGCGGTCTCGTTTATACGAGCGTCGGTTTTTTGTCCGGCAGCTTGGTTTTTACGAGCTTTAATCTCTATTTAGCTAAAAAAGGCGGGCAAAAGCGGAAAAGCTCTGAAAAAAAACCGGCGGGTCATTCTGGAACAGCCATTTTTTTCGGTACTATACTCGATGCAATTCCTGAGTCTGTCATAATAGGGCTCGCCATCCTTCAAAATGGTACAATTGGCTGGCTGCTCGTGATCGCTGTTTTTATCAGTAATTTTCCTGAGGGTTTATCAAGTAGTGTCGGTCTAAAAAAGAACGGTTACTCGAATCTGAAAATTTTAGTTATGTGGGGAATCGTTTGCGTGTTGGCTGGGCTAAGCTCGCTAGCAGGCTATTTTTTCTTAGAGGATACCAGTCCCGAAACGATTGCGGTGATCAGTTCATTTGCCGCGGGTGGAATTATTGCAATGGTTACTGATACGATGGTCCCGGATGCATTTCGTAAAGGTGGACCGCTTGTCGGGTTTGTTACCTCCCTCGGGCTTTTAACATCGCTGATCCTGACACATTTTCAGTAAAAAGAGGCAAGTGATCAATAAATTATCCTGGTGCCTCGTTTCCATAAAATAAAGGGGCTGACCCAAAAGAAAAATCCCTTCAAATTGTTTCAGCCTTCCTACCATTGCCAGAAATTTTATATCATTGATGAAAAGTTCAAGTTGTAAGTGCAAATTCTTATTTATGAAAGTGGTCACGGATTATCACGCAATACTTTCGAGTTGATGAACGAGTCAATCAAGTGGTTGAGCTCTTTCCAGTGGCGTGTCGGCAGTTCATGGAAAGCATGCCGAACAACCGCAATACTGCAGTTCCGAACATGCAGCTGGTAGTCGGATGCATGTGCCCTCGTATGGCGGGCGAACTGACCATACACAACAAGCATCGGAGCATCAATTTCCTGTAATCGATCGAGACAGGAATACGTGTAGGATGTTCGATAAAATTCGTGCCAAACCGATTGATCCGTCTGCAGCATCGATTGAATCAAGTGTTCGCGTTCTGCCTTTGATTGTGCATGTGCCGTTGCAATAATCATCGCAAGCTGTAACGGCGCTGATTTCGAAAGCAGGAGGCCGCCCTGATATTCTAAGTTTAAAAGAAAAGACTTCACTCGTGGATAACCGCCGCTCAACACAATACCCAGCGTGCGTTCAGGATAAGAAAGAGCGAAGTGTTGTACGACCGAACCCCCTGCCGAGTACCCGATAAGCACCGCTCTTTGTATGTTCAAGGCATCAAGAAGATCCTTCAATTCAGCCGCTAACGCCTCCATTGTGGGAGATTGTTGGCACGACTCACTTTCCCCGTGCCCGCACATATCGTATGTGATTATCCGGTAGTTTTTAGAAAGCTCGAATTGTTTATGAAAGACAGCTTGCCCCATGCCGGGCGGGTGTAAGAAAACAAGCGGTAACCCTTGGCCGGAGTCTTTATAACTCACTTTTCGATTATGTACAGAAACAAAAGTCAAGTCCATCCTCTCCCTCATGTCAGTTCATCATTAAAGGTAACACTGAAATGACAAATTTATACCCTAAATAAATACCGACAATACCGAGAATTCCCGCTAAGGCAGGCGGTGCTGGAATCGGCAATTTCAACAAGGCAAAAACAACCCCTACGCTAAAGCCGGTTACAATTGATAAGAGTAAAATCTTCAATTTTAAAACCTCCGTTTTTTACGAAATGCTGATATCCCTAGTTTCGCAGTTAATTTTTGACGTCGCAGTTATTATTTCAATTTCGCAGTTTATTTTTGATTTTCGCAGTTAATGCCGCAACTTTCACAGTAGCCCCTATCCTGATGGTCCCTTTTTTAAGTTTAGCGATCTGATAATCACCAATTGGCCAACCCTCCAAAAAAGGGTGGCCCGAACAGTGGAAGAAATGAATTATCATCAAACATCCCCTTGTCTGAGTCACCCTAAAATAGTATTTACATTTTCTTTGGAGCAGAAACGCCGATCAGCTTCAGTCCGTTCTGAAGCGTTTGTTGAACAGCCTTCATGAGAGCATACCGCGCATTACTTTGATCTGGATTTTCATCGTCCAATACCCGTTCAGCATTGTAAAAGCTGTGTAACGTTGAGGCTAATTCAAATAAATAATTAGTCATACGATGGGTCGAAAGTGTCAGGGCTGCTTCTGTTACAGCAACTGGAAACTCGCCGAGCTTTTTCAACAAGTCATATTCTTTTTCCGACTGGATTGGAGAAAGATCAACCTGCCCATCATACGTATAGCCTTTATCCGCACCTTGACGAAGCATGCTGCATACCCGTGCATGTGCATATTGTACGTAATAGACTGGATTTTCATTCGAATGCGAAACGGCTAGGTCCATATCAAAATCAAGATGGGAATCCGAGCTTCGCATTGCAAAGAAATAACGCATTGCATCAATACCGACTTCCTCCATCAATTCCCTCAAAGTCACCGCTTTTCCGGTCCGCTTACTCATTTTCACTTTCTCGCCATTTTGGAACAGGCTGACGAGCTGTATAATCTGAATCTCCAGCTGTTCTCGATTATATCCGAGCGCCTCAAATGCCGCCTTCATCCGTGGAATATAACCGTGATGGTCCGCACCCCAAATGTTGATCACCGTTTCAAATCCACGCTGCAGCTTGTCAAAATGATAGGCAATGTCTGGCGTCAGGTAGGTGTAGGTTCCGTCGTTCTTAATTAAAACACGGTCTTTATCATCGCCAAAATCGGTCGTCTTGAACCAGGTAGCCCCGTCCTTCTCGTAGGTGACTCCCTTACTGTTCAGCAATTCCAGTGCCTGATCGATTTTACCAGAAGTATAAAGAGATGTTTCAGAATACCACTCATCGAAGTCAACACGGAAATCAGCCAGATCCTTTTGAATTTTCTCAAGCTCTTTTTTCAAACCGAACTCCCGGAAAAACCGCAAGCGCTCCTCTTGATTTAGTTCAACGTACTTATCTCCGTCTTGATCGACAATTTCCTTTGCAAACCCGATGATATCCTTGCCGTAATAGCCATCCTCAGGCATTTGCACCTCTTTACCGAGCTGTTCAAAGTACCGTGCTTCAATCGAAAGAGCGAGGTTATGTATCTGATTACCTGCATCGTTGATATAATATTCCCTTGAAACGTCAAAGCCTGCTTTATCTAACAGATTACACAGCGTATCCCCTACTGCCGCTCCACGTGCGTGGCCGAGGTGCAGGCTTCCAGTCGGGTTGGCGGAAACGAACTCGATCTGGATCTTCTTACCCTTGCCCTCGTTTGTCTCACCATACTCCTCTCCAGATTGAATGATGGCTGGAATCAATTCGGTCAAATAGTGATTATCTAGGTAAAAATTGATAAACCCTGGCCCTGCAATTTCAATTTTCTCAATCGACGCTTTCGAACGGTCAAAGCTGGCGACCAATTCCTCTGCAATCTGGCGTGGCGCCTTTTTGGCGATTCGTGCGAGCTGCATCGCCATATTGGTTGCGTAGTCACCGTACTCTTTATTTTTCGGAAGCTCAAGAACAACCTCTGGGAGTTCCTCTTTAGATGCCAATCCGGCTTTTAAAACCGCCTCAGCAATTTCCGTTTTCAATTTTCTTTGTACTTGTTCAACGATGTTCATGTTCTTTCCCCTTTCAGCCTGATTGACAATTGGTGGTTTCCGGTCTCTTCGCCTTCAAATAATACGCGGTACTCGAGTGAAAGAGCTCCGACCTTTGTCCTTTCATCCCACTTGAAGTCCATCGATTTGGTGTCCGTCCCGATTTTGATCGGTCCATACAAGCTTCCATATGTCCCATCGGTCTGTTCACCTTGTATGAACTGCTGCCGCATCGAGACTGCTCCGCGTCGAATAATGGTGGCATCCCCGTCCGTTATTTTAATCGTAGTGTTCACCTTGTCCGTTTCGTTTATAACTTCCTCGTAACGTACATATGTAGCCGATTCCTTCTGATACAACGTTCCTGGAGCAGAAAACCGGATTTCTTCCTGTTCCCCTGATTGATCAGAGATTGAATGCAGCGATATAGTTATGGGTGTTGAATCGTCCAAGCCGTTCACATCCCCTTTAGTGGTGTTCAATTTGTATAAGTGGCGTTCATTGGTTACCTGATGATTAACAAAATTTCTGTAAGCCGTTCCTGTACACGCCTTCTTTAACCTTGCTATTATAACAAAGAAAACTCTGTAAAGCCAAGCCTTGGCGTAGGCTCATCCTAAAATGAACTAATACTTTTTTTAAACTCTCTGAACATAAAAAAAACCCTTTCTTTTCCAAGCCAGTCGGGAAAAAGGAAGGGTCATCCAGTATAAGAAGGCGGCTTTTATATGAAATGGACTCGTCTCGACTGTTAATTTCGATCTATCAGCGTTTCGCCTGATTTATGGTCAGCTTATTTCTATTTTTCATCGATGATACACGTGTAAATGTAGAAGCCCTTATAGAATAGGGGCCCATTTAGGGGAGCAGGATGTCAACCGTTGTTCCGTCCTGCTCACTACTTGAAAATTGAATCGATCCTTTGTGATCCTTAATAATTTTGAAACTGATCATCAGCCCTAAGCCGGTACCTTTTTCCTTCGTTGTATAAAACGGCTCACCTAGTCTGGTCAACAGCTCTTTTGGAATTCCAGGACCTTGGTCTCGAATCCGGATCAATAACTGCCCTGTGTCGGTTTTCTTGCAGCTGATATAGATCTTCCCTCCATCTGGCATAACCTCAATTGCATTTTTGATCAGATTGATGAATACCTGCTTGATTTGGTTTTCCTCACACTCAATTTCTTCGTTCGCCGCTTCAAGGTCTGTTACGAAGCGAATATTGTTCATGTTGGCCTGTCCTTCAAGAAGCTTCAGGACATGGCGAATCATCGAACCGATTGGTTTCTTTTCATAGCTGATACTTTGCGGCTTGGCTAAAACGAGAAGTTCACTGATGATCAGTTCGATTCGATCCATTTCTGATAAGATAATTTGATAATACTGTTCCTTCGCACCGAGCCCAAGCCTCATCATTTGAATAAAACCTTTTATTGATGTTAACGGATTTCGGATTTCATGTGCGACTGCAGCTGCAAGCTCCCCAACGACTGTCAGTTTTTCGGACCTTCTTAGCATCTCCTCAGAACGCTTTTCATCTGAAATGTCCCTTAAAATGCCATACATGCCAATAATGATATTGTCTACGATCATTGGGAAACCTATTACTCTGACATTTATGATTACGCCATCTTTACGCAGCATCCGTTTCTCAAATTCAATCGGCTTTCCTTTAAAGATCTGTTTATAATTTGTTACGATTTCAGTTCTTTCCTCTGGTAAAAGAAAATCCGTGTATGATTTTCCGATTTGTTCTTCCTTCGTATACCCTGTTATTTTTTCAATTGCGGGGTTGACACTCGTCAGTTCCCCTTTTAAATTGATAGAATAAATTCCATCAGGATTATGTTGAAAAAGAGACCGGTAGCGGCGTTCACTTTGTTGTAACGATCTTTTCGCACGATTCTTTTCGGTTTCATCCCTGAACACAGCTAGAACATACGTTTTGCCTTTATGCTTAATCGGGATCGATTTCCCTTCCATTTCAAGAATATCCCCATCAGGGCGAACGATTTTCATCGGAAACAATCGTTCAAAGCGAAGCCCGCCCATCACATGTTGAACACGTTCTCTAGACTCAACCTGATGCTGAATATGAATGAATTTTGAGATTTCCTTTCCGATTACATCCTGTTTGTTTTTTACACCGAGCATTTTGATAGCGACATCGTTCACATAGACGATTCGATTTGAATCATGAAGACAGATCGGGTCTGGTGAATTTTCAACTAGTTGACGATACCGATGTTCAGATTCCTGAAGCGCCTCCTGAGTCCTTTTTAGGTCGGAAATGTTCCTTGCGACTCCGTACGCACCAGAGAGCTTCCCATCGATAAAAATCGGAATGTGACGGAAATGAAACTCGATGTCCTTACCCGATTTCGGTTTTAAAAGCATCTCACAAGAGACCCTTCTCCCTTTCTTAACCTCCTCTAAACAGATGATCGCTGCCCGATCCTTCGAAGACAATAGATGCTTCTCAAAGCTTTTACCGATCAACTCTTCCTTTTTATAGCCAATTGCCGCGACTACTGCAGGATTTACATCGATAATCGTACCTTCTAGATCAATTGAAAAGATGGGAACCGAGTTTTGATAAAATAATGATTCATATTGCTGATAGGTCCGTTCAATCAGCTGTTCATTCAGCTTTCGCTCATGGATATCACGTGTAATTGATAATACCGCGATGCCATTAGTGTGGAATGGAATGATTTTGCAAGTCGATTCACTCCATCGGTACTCCCCATTAGAATGCAACATTCTATATTCAATCGGTGGGGTTTCACCGGCTTTTTTTAACTTCTCAAAATTATCAAGGATTTTCGTGCGATCCTCTGGATGCACGTAATCGACATCTAACTTCCCAATCAAACCTTGGACCTTATACCCGTAAAGCTTATGGATAGATGGCGAGGCATAAATATAACGACCCTCGAGATCATGAATGGCTATCTTATCCGCTGCAAAATCCGCAAGAAACGTTGGGTTGTTCAGTTCACATTGTATTTTTGATAAGACGTCAATCCTACCATTCTCTCTTAGGTAGTAACAGACAGAAACATCAAGGCCTGTTTGATTCGGTTTCAAAGCAACTGAATGCTGCCACTCCCCATTATTTATTGAATTGAATTCTATGACAGGAAAAAAGTGTGTAACCTTCTCCCCGATTAATTCCCTATAATCGGTCTCTAGTAAATCCATCATAGCTTGATTCGCATAGACAATCCTAGAGTCATTGTCCAACTGGATAAACCCATCCGTAATGCAGTCCAAAAGGGATTGATCAAACTCTAACGATACCGCTGACATCCGTTCCACTATACACTTCTCCTTTAAAAGGTTGTTCAAAAAGGATCAGACCGGACTCATGGATTCCATTACCCCTTTTGAACACATCTCTAATTAAAACTCTTCTAATCTAAATATTAGACCTTTAGACAGCTTTTTCCTTTATTTGTCGAGATAACCAACATTTTTTACCACTTTTAATTAGGCACATTGTCCTGCACGGGGTGGAATAGATTTAAAACGAATCAAAAAGTAGACTGACCCATCGTGTACCTGATCCCCGCCACATAGCAGGTGTCAGTCTTTATTACACTCTGAGTCAGCCTCATTTTTCTGATTTTCAGTTAGAGCTCATCTGCCTTAAAGGTCGATACCGTCATTTCACCCATCCAAGCAGCATTTCGCGGATAAACTTGCTGGCAGCGATCGGTGTTTGTTCTGTCGGATCATAGATTGGTGCAACCTCGACAAGATCGGCACCGATGACGTTGACATTTGAGTTTGCAATTAAGTGAATCGCCTCAAGCAGCTCTTTTGAAGTGATACCGCCAGCTTCAGCTGTACCTGTTCCTGGTGCGTGGGCCGGATCGAGTACATCAATATCGATCGTTACATACACATTTCGCCCTTTTATCTTAGGTAAGGTTTTCTTCAACGGTTCCGCTACATCGAATTTCGTCATATGCATTCCCGATTCTTTAGCATATTGAAATTCCTCCTGCATGCCGGATCGGATACCAAACGAGTATACATTTTCCGGTCCAATCAATTCACACGCTTTTCGGATCGGTGTCGAGTGTGAGAGTGGCTCGCCTTCGTATTCCTCTCTTAGGTCGGCATGGGCATCGATATGAATGATTGCGAAGTCGTCGTACTTTTTATGCAATGCTTTAAAAATTGGCCATGATACGAGATGCTCGCCGCCGATTCCTAGCGGGAACTTCCCGGCATCGAGGATTTTAGTGACGTATTCCTCGATCATATCAATACTTTTTTGCGGGTTTCCGAACGGCAGAGGAATATCTCCCGCATCATAATAGTTTACATCCTCTAAAACTCGATCCAAGTATGGGCTGTATTCTTCTAGACCTAATGAAACCTCACGAATTCGTGCAGGACCAAAGCGTGAGCCCGGTCGGAAGCTGACCGTCCAGTCCATCGGCACCCCGTAAATGACAGCCTTACTTTCTTCTATACTCGGATGACTTTTAATAAACACATTACCTGAGTATGCCTCTTCAAAACGCATGAAAGACCCTCCTATTCGACGAGTTCACGGACAAACCTTGGCAGTGCAAAGGATGCAGCGTGAAGCTCTTTCGTATAATATTTCGTATCGATTTCAACAAAGCGATCGGCTTCCACTTTCAATGGATCGTATTTTTTCGAGGCAATCGTAAACGTCCAAAGGCCGCTTGGGTACGTAGGAATGTTCGCTGTATACAAGCGAGTTATCGGGAATATTTCCTTCACATCGCGAAAAACTTGGGAAATCAGATCTGCCTTGAACCAAGGATTGTCTGTCTGCGCGACCAATATCCCTTCTTCTTTTAACGCTTTAGAAATCCCCTCATAAAACCCCTTTTCAAATAGCTTGACCGCCGGGCCGACTGGTTCTGTCGAATCAACCATGATGACATCATAGGCGTTTTCACTTTTAGCGATATGCATGAATCCGTCATCCACCTTCACTTCGACACGCGGATCATCGAGATCACCAGCGATTCCAGGCAAATACTTTTTCGAATACTCGATGACTTTTCCATCAATCTCAACGAGCACTGCTTTTTCTACGGAAGGATGCTTTAAGACCTCACGAATGACACCGCCGTCTCCTCCACCGACTACAAGGACATGCTTTGGCTCAGGATGGGTGAAAAGCGGAACATGAGCGACCATTTCATGATAGACGAATTCATCCTTTTCGGTTGTCATCACCATTCCATCGAGAACGAGCATATTTCCGAATTCTTCTGTATCAATCATGTCGAGCCGTTGAAAATCGGTTTGCTCTGTATGTAGAGTCCGTTTTATTTTGGCGGTAATTCCAAACTTTTCCGTTTGCTTTTCTGTATACCATAATTCCATGTGGATCACCTCAAATTTATTTTAATAGACGGTCTATTTGAAACTTATTTAAGCATTTTAACATAGTCCACCTGTCGTATTCGAGCAAGTGAATATCAACTGGTCGTATGTGTTGATTTCGCCCGTACTTCAGCGGAACATTATCTCTTATTTTCATAACGTGCAAGAAAAGTATACTCGAATCGGTGATTTTTTCAACTACTTTATGTGCCCCTCGTCTATTTTTGATAGTTTGCGGTTCCGCATCGACATATATTAGGGAAAAAACAACCCTTGGCAGGGTCTATTTCCGATAATTCGGCCGCGAATCCAATTAATTCGGCCACGGGTAGTAAAAATGACATAAAATTTGATCAAAGGCGCATTAAGAGGCTTATATATCACAATTCCACCGTTTAGAAATGGCGAAACCCTCCCATACTAGTAAAAGGATAAGGAGGGGGATTTGCCTTATGGAAATCATAACCGCCGATGGCTTGATGAAAACGTGGAGATGGGTCTGGCTTTGGCTTCGTACCCTATTATTATTTTCCCTTCCGATCGTTTTAATCGGCATGGCTTTTTTAATCTATATACATATACTCGGTCCACCGCCGTTGCAAGTCCCACAGACAACGGTTTTTTATGGTGCAGACGGAACGATTATCGGCGAAAATGAACCATCTGGCCACAACCGATACTGGGTCAAGCTTGACGACGTTTCACCTAACATGATCGATGCCACCATTGCAATTGAGGATAGAGGATTTTTCGAGCACAATGGATTTGATTATAAAAGGATCGCCGCTGCCTTAATTGCAGATATAAAAGCAGGGGCAAAGGTTCAAGGAGCAAGTACGATTACCCAGCAATACTCTCGGAATCTATTTTTAGTTCCGGATAAAACGTGGGAACGAAAGCTGAAGGAAGCTTATTATACTGCGAGAATTGAGGCCAATTATACGAAAGATGAAATTCTCCAAGGTTATTTAAATACGATTTACTACGGGCACGGAAATTACGGGATTGAAGCCGCAGCCAGGTATTATTTTGGAAAGTCTTCCGAAGATCTGAACATTGCGGAAGCCAGTTTGCTCGCCGGGGTTCCAAAGGGCCCTTCCTACTATAGTCCAGTCGACCATTTTAAAAAGTCAAAGGAACGTCAGCAAATTGTCCTCGATGCGATGGTCGATACGGATAAAATCACTCGTAAACAAGCAGAAGTGGCCTATCAACAACCGCTTGAAATCATTGGAAAAAGCTCGTTACCAAAAGATAAGGCCTCTTATTTTCAAGATTCGGTCGAGTATATTCTTAAAAACGAAATAGGAATTGATAAGGATAAAGTGAAGCTCGGGGGCTATCATGTCTATACGACGCTTGATGCAGACATGCAGAAAAAGGCGGAGCAATGGGTTGAAAAAGTGATCCCGAATACGTCAAGCATCCAAGTTGCTCTCGTTGCGATGGACCCGAGATCCGGGAACGTAAAGGCGATGGTCGGAGGAAGGTCGTACGCTGAGAGCTCTTACAACCGGGCAACCCAGGCAAGGCGTGCACCGGGATCAACATTCAAACCATTTTTATATTATGCAGCACTTAAAAATGGATTTACACCTTCGACCGTTTTACGAAGTGAAGAAACGACATTCCGGACCAGTGAAGCAAAAAGCTATACCCCACAGAACTTTGGAAACCTTTATGCAAACGATGACATTACGATGGCACAAGCAGTGGCATTATCTGACAACGTATACGCGGTAAAAACCAATCTGTTCGTTGGACCTGAAAAACTTGTTGATGCGGCGAAAAAGCTCGGTATCGAAAGTAAGCTTGCCCCGATCCCGTCGCTTGCCCTAGGTACAAAGCCGGTCGGAGTACTTGAAATGGTGTCTGCGTATGGTGTCTTTGCTAACAATGGAAAAAGGGCCGAGCCTGGTTTCATTACAAAGATCGTCGATTACAAAGGAGACGTGATCTATGAACGAGAGACCGAAGAGACTCAAATCATCGAACCTAAATATGCTTACGTGATGACAGACCTTTTACGCGGCGTATTTGATGAACGGTTGAACGACTATTCGAGAGTCACTGGTGCGTCGGTCAGCCACCTGATTACACGGCCAACAGCTGGCAAAACCGGGACGACGAATTATGATAGCTGGGTGATCGGCTATACTCCGAAGCTCGTTACCGGGGTTTGGACTGGGTATGACAAAGGAAAACAGATTCATCCATTCAATGATATGTTGTATTCAAAGAACATCTGGGCTCATTTTATGGATGATGCGTTAGAGGATACACCAGTAGGAAAATTTCAAAAACCCGATGGCGTTGTCGGCGTTTACGTCAACCCGGATAATGGATTACTCGCGACAGAGGATTGTCCGGTCAAAAGGCTTTCATACTACATCGCCGGAACAGAACCGACTGAATATTGTAAGGAACACTTGCCAAACCAGCATCAGGAAAAAGATAACACTCGTGAGAATTTGAAAAAAGAGGACGCTGGGTTGTTCAAGGGAATTTGGAATTGGTTAAAAGGCGACTGATTGGGGCTGAAGTAAACCAAGTAGCTGGGCTCGGTTATTTCCATGTAATGTCTTACCAATAAATGAAAACGGGGCTAACCCATTATGAGTCAGCCCCGCTTTCGTGTCCTAGTAAATTGTGTGTAAAAAAGATTAACTTAAGTTTACTCCAAATTGAAGCTATCGCACAGACCTTTCAGCCATTGTTCAAAAAAGGTTCAAAAACACGAAAAAACAGCTCTAGACATTCTAGAATTAATCGTTCTCTGAAAGTGCCCCTTTTAATTCATCGCTGGATTGAGTCCAAAATTCCTCATTATGGTCAATTAGGAATTGTTTTAACAGTTGCTTCGATTTGGCATCCATATGATTGACGACGATGCGCTTTTTCATAGCCTTATCCATATTGTTGACATGCTCTGGCATGCTTTTGTAGCCTCTTCTTGCTTCCGCATCAATTTGGAGCTCACAGCCTCCAAGACCTGCGTAGTGTGGACCTTCACCTGAGGCATCAACCATCACCCAAACCAGCCAGTACAGCTTCGGGTTCGGAGCATCCTCTCGATTTGATGTGAACTTTATTCGTTTTTCTACAGAACTCCGGGCATGCAGGGCGCCCATATCGATGAATACTTCCTCATCCTCTGGATTGACGAACACCGGGGTCAGATTATTCAAACTGATCGTCCCTACACCATAGCCACCATGACCATCCGTAGAGTCACCGCTTAAAATTGTGAAGCCTTGCTTCGCTTTTGGCTTGTTTTCATTTTTTTTATTGTTGTTATTATTGAAGAGATCTTTCACGTTCAAAACCTCCTAAAGTTACAGACGAATGATTTGATTTTATCTTATCATACTAAGGGTCGTTGGAAAAAGGCTGAAGTGTGCATACTGGATGAAAATGAAATCGAATAAACTTTTATGGGATTCCCTTGCATTTATCATAGAAAGCGAATATTATATTGGTTGCGTCATATAAATGTTCGTATTTGGGGGTATTTTCTTATGATATCAAGATTTTTTAAACTAGAAGAGAATGAAACAACGTTTAAAACCGAATTGATAGCTGGTTTAACAACGTTTTTAACAATGGTTTATATTATCGTAGTGAACCCAGTCATACTAAGTGATGCAGGTGCACCATTCAATGCAGTCTTTTTGGCAACAATCATTGCAACTGTAATTGGAACACTTTGGATGGGTTTGTTCGCAAATTATCCAATTGCAATCGCACCTGGAATGGGGCTTAATGCATACTTCGCATATTCAGTCGTCGGTGGAGGGGATATATCGTATACGGTTGCCTTCGGAGCTGTTTTCGTCTCTGGTATCCTATTCGTCATTCTTTCACTGACTCCATTTAGAGAAAAATTAATCGAAGCAATCCCGTCAAACTTGAAGTATGGAATTACAGCCGGAATTGGATTGTTCATTGCTTTTATCGGATTACGTTTGACAGGTCTCATCGTTGCACACCCGGTCAACCTTGTCGTACTCGGAGACCTTCACTCACCTACCGTCATTCTAACGCTTGTCGGACTTGCGATTACACTCGTGTTGATGGCGTTGAATGTAAATGGTGCATTGTTTTTTGGAATGATGGCAACTGGAGTGATCGCATATTTTACAGGTCAATTAGACTTTACAGGGAGTCCAATCGAGCTGCCTTCTGCTCCTGAAGCGTTTATTTTCGGAAGTCCGATCGCAGCTTTTACAGATATCATTCAATACGGTTTATATGCGGTCGTCTTTTCATTCTTACTGGTCACGATCTTTGATACAACTGGAACGATGATCGGAGTTGCTGAACAAGCTGGTTTGATGAAGGGGAATAAAATGCCACGTGCTCGTCAGGCGTTATTAGCGGATTCCGTTGCAACATCGGTCGGAGCGATTTTCGGGACAAGCCCGACAAGTGCATACATCGAGTCCTCTTCAGGGGTTGCTACAGGAGGGCGTACTGGTTTGACCAATATGGTTGTTGCAGTACTATTCATCTTGGCTGCATTCTTTTTACCGGTTGTCGAGGCCATTTCCGGACTTGCTGCGATAACTGCTCCGACGTTGATCATTGTCGGAAGCTTTATGCTCGGCAGTCTTGCGAAAATTGACTGGAACACACTTGATGAAGCATTCCCTGCATTCCTGATCATATTGACAATGCCTTTAACCTCCAGCATTGCAACTGGAATCGCACTCGGATTTATTTCGTATCCGTTACTGAAGATTGTAAAAGGAAAATGGCGTGAAGTTCATCCGCTCGTATTGGTGTTTACAGTATTATTCTTCATCCAGCTCGCCTTTTTACCGCATTGATCTAGAAAACATTTTATTATGGCGCCAAATCCCATTTATGCGGGTACGGCGTCATTTGATTTAGGCAGATAACTGCAATAATCCGAAATGAACTGCGAAAATCGAAACTAAACTGCGAAACTGAAAATTCAATAACAATAAGAATAGCTCCAAGCTTCAAAGGTCTAAAGTGACCCGAGAGGTAAAAAACGTCCTGCATGCTTCCGATTGCATGCAGGACATTCCTTTTATCATTCACTATCAGGTAAATAATCCTCTAGCTTGATCATCCGCTTTTGTGTTGACGGCGGACAGCTCAGATTATAATTGAAAATCTTCTTGTTGATCTCTTCAACAGATTTCCTTATGTTGTATTCGTTTTTATACTCAGCAAGCTCAAGCTTACGTTTTTCAATTTCCTTGTCTAGTTGGATCCACGGAGGTAGTACATTATTGTCTTTTAAAACTTTATTCAACTGACGCTCTGGATTGTAGGTCCAATCCCCGTCGAGATCGAGCGGCTTTCCTTTGCCCTTCAGGTTGTCAAAGGCGCCTTCTTTTTCTGCACGCTTGATGATTTCACCGATATGATCCTGGTATTGGATCTCATCCCCCAAAAGATGCTTACGACCGTGATGCTTTTTGGACAACTCATCATTTTCGTTCATATTCATCCCTCCTTACTTTATTTATACGCTTTTTAGAGGGATGTTCCTGTATGATAATCGTGCAAAACTGTGGCAAAGTCATGAACTTATATTAAGGTTTCAGCTCAGCTGACCTTTTTCTGTGTATCAGGCTCTTCTAAAGGTCATCAAACCCATTGTCCTCAGACACTTTCGTATATTGTCTGGACTTCTGCTCAAAGAAATCACTTTTCCCATCATTAATCGATTCGTACGCCTTTATCCATGGCATTGGATTTTTACGGTGTTCTGGAAAAGGCCGCTCTCCTCCAAGCTGATTCACACGTTTATTTGCGATGAACTTAATATAAGCATCTAATTCAGAGTACGTGATCCCGACAAATCGATCTCCTAAAATATAGTTACCCCATTTAATCTCCAAATTCGCTGCTTCAATAAAGGTTTTCTCGACAAAATGGTTTGCCTCCCGCATATCTAGTGAAAATTCGTCGCATACAGCTTGATAAATTTTCGTAAAAAGGTGTACATGGAGCTGCTCATCCCTGTTGATGTAATTAATCATCGTGGACGTTGACACCATCTTTTGGTTGCGTGCAAGATTGTAAAAGAAACTGAACCCTGAATAAAAATTCAATCCTTCCAAAACGACATCATAGACGATTGATCGCAAAAACGTTTCAGGTGTCGGATTGCTTACAAATCCCTCGTATCCATCGATGATAAATTCATTCCGCTCTCGTAATACGCCATCATGTTTCCAGTACTCGAAAATTTCATCCTGCTTCGATTTATCAACTAGGCTCGATAACACATATGAATAAGATTGATTGTGGACAACCTCTTGAAAAGATAACACAGTCATGAGTGCCGTTAAACTGGAGTCCGTCAAATAATTTGCGACACGGTTCGCATAATCAGTCTGGATGCTATCCAAAAATGCTAGTAACCCAATAATTTTGTTAAATGAGTCTTGCTCTTCAGCTGATAGCTCCGCATATTGTTTCCGATCGCTTGACATATTGATCTCGAACGGTGTCCAAAAGTTGGCGAGCATTTGCTTATATAGCGGATAAGCCCACGTGTATCTCACATCATCCCAGTTCAACACATTCGAGCTCTTCCCATTCAAAATACGTGTCGATGCATTTGGCGAATCGGGGGCATAAATCCTCCGTTCGGACAAGTTTTCAAAGGTACGATCAGCTTTCACAAGAATCACATCCTTCAAAATCCTCTTGGGAAGTTGAACGTACATAGTAGGTCGTTTTTAATCCCGATTGCCATGCAGACAAGTGAAGATCCAGCAAATCTTTTGCCTTTATATCGTGACGAACATAAAGATTGAACGAAACCGATTGGTCGATGTGACGCTGACGCGCGGCATTTTGACGGATACTCCACTTTTGGTCGATGTCGTAGGCACTTTTGTAATACCAGGTAGTTTCCGCCGATAAATCTGGTGCTGTGACTGGGATTTTAAAACTTTTCTTTTCTTCGGCATATTGCTTGCGGAAAATTGGATCGATACTTGCCGTCGATCCCGCAATGATACTGGTAGACGCATTCGGCGCAACTGCAAGTAGCCAGCCGTTTCGGATCCCTGTATCAGCAAGCTTTTCTTGAACCGATTTCCACCTGATACTCGTATACCCCCTATTTTCAAAGTATCGACCTGATTCCCAATCGCTGCCTTTAAAAACGGGATAAGCTCTTTTTTCAGCCGCAAGCTCAACGCTCGCCTTCACCGTCAAATAATGAATGTCCTCGTAAAGCCGATCAGCGAAAACGACTGCTTCCTCTGACTCCCATCGTATTCCCTGCTTTGCTAACAGATGATGCCACCCGAACGTCCCAAGGCCGATTGCACGGTATTTTTCATTCGTTTGGACCGCTTGTTTCACCTCGATTTTTGTGGAATTCAAGTCGATGACATTATCGAGCATCCGTACTTGAACTGGAATGACACGCTTAAGTACATCATCCTCAACCACACGTGCCAGCGAAAGACTTGATAAATTACAGACGACAAAATCTCCTGGCTGCTTTGTAACAATGATTTTTCCGTCGACTGTCGTTTCCTCTTCCACTATTGTCGGTGATTGATTTTGTGTGATTTCAGTGCACAAATTCGTACAATAGATGATTCCCTCATGACGGTTTGTATTCCAACGGTTCACCGTATCCTTGTAGAACATGAACGGTCCGCCTGTTTCAAGCTGAGAGACCATGATTCGCTTCATAATCTCGATTGCGGGAACACATTCCCTCGAGAGAAGCGGATGGCTTACGCATTGCTCGTACTTCTCCCGAAAGCTGCCCTTACCTTTTTCCTCATCATAAAAGTCGTCCAGTTCAAAGCCCATGACGTTCTTTACTTCATGTGGGTCGAATAAGTTCCATTCCTCACGATTTTCGACTTTTTCCATAAAAAGATCTGGAATGGCAACCCCGGTAAAAAGATCATGCGTCCGTTGGCGTTCATCTCCATTGTTCAATTTCGCATCCAGAAACGGAAAAATATCTTTACCGAATACAGGATAATAGACAGCAATCGCGCCGTTCCTTTGACCGAGTTGATCGACATTCACAGCTGTCGTGTTCAGTTGCTTCATCCAGGCAAGTACGCCGCTCGATGTATTTTTGAATCCTCTAATATCCGAGCCTTTACTACGGATTTTTCCGAGGTAGACACCAATTCCACCACCTGCTTTACTCAGCATCGCAATATCGGTGTTCGAATCATAAATTCCTCTTAAACTGTCATCAACCGTATCGATAAAGCAAGAGCTTAACTGGCCGTGTGCTTTCCCGGCATTTGCGAGAGTCGGGGTTGCCACTGTCATATACAGGTTCGATAGAGCCCAGTAGGCTTCTTTTACAAGCTTAAGACGTTTCGGTTCCGGCTCAGGAATCATCAATGTCATCGCAATGATCATCCACCGTTCCTGAGGCAGCTCGTATAATCTCCCATCATGATCACGGGCCAGATAACGATCGGCAAGCATCCGTAAACCTGCGTAGGTGAACTGTTCATCTCGTGAAGGCACGAATATAGATTCAAGCTCATCAATCGCTTCCCTAGAATAAGCTTCCAACAATGTAGGATCATAAATTTTCATCGCCACCAATTGCTCGATCAATCCATAAAAATCCCCGTATCCCATTGCTTTTTTACGATTTTCCGCTGCCTCCCTATATAGGATTTCGCTGTAGAAACCAGCACACACATATGTCCAACCCGGCTCATCCTGGGTCACATTGGAAAGTCCATTTAAAATGAGCTGGTTGAGAAGCTCCAAATCACCCTGAATGCTCGTTTCATTTGCTTGTCCGATAACCTTGCCAGAAAACCCTTTTACATCTAATTCTGGAAATCTAATTGTGAGTTTTTCCAATAAACCTTGAAGTTCGTTTGAGATTTCCTTCTTAACCGGTAGTGTAGTCATACGCTCTCCTCCTAAACTGTTTTCGCCAAATAAAAAAACCACCCGGGATCGAGTGGTTGAAACGTAGACATTAGGATAAACGAACGATTGACTCATAATGATTTTGACTTCTTATGAAATAGAAGCCACAGTCCAGTCCTGACGCCAACGTTTCAGCCCTCAATCCCCGAAGAATTGAAACGGTCGAAAGCAGGCAGGTCTACTGACTTATGCTTCTTCCTACTAGGATCCTTCCCATATAAGTGCCTTACCTTAAATAATAGTTCAAAAAGAAGAACTATCTCTTAAGACTGACTTATACAGTGGTATGTATCCGTTCGTCCACAATTACAGTTGCGGGGACAGTTCTGGATTTTCACCAAATTCCCTATTATGAGGTGGTTTGGAATAGCAGAATTTCCGTATACATCGGACGATTCCGATTCCCTTAACTCACTCTCACCTGTCAATCGATTACAACATATTGTATTGTTATATTTACTTTCGCACTAAATATAGTGTGCGTCAAGTGTTTCCTTTTAAAAATAATAGCCGGTCAACCATGATAATACTAGTTGACAAAGCTCTTAAACTATCTTTTAGGTAGTTGGAATGTTCGCTCTAAGCTCTTCAATATATTGGAACGCTTCTTCAATCTCTTCATCCGTATATTTCTGCTTCTGTTTAACGGTTTTAACCTTTTCAGCAATCTCTTCCTTTTGAAGGTGGTCAAAATACATAATCGTCGAAATCAGCTCTAAAATCCGGGAAGGCTGCTCGTTCATTAATGTGACACATGCCTTTAACGATGAGAGATCGAGCTCATAATGCTTCAGAAAGCTTCCACCCTCTTCCGTCAGCGCATAACGATACTGGTAATAGCCTCCAACCTTCTCCTTCATCTCCTCGAGAAAACCTAGATTGCAAAGCTCCTCTACACGCAATGTCAGCTCTTCGGAATAAGGTCCGTAAAAGTGAAACTGATACTTTTCACAAAATGGAAAATTTAATTTTTTGGCGATATAAACCATCTTCTGCAGCTTCTTACGCCCCACTACTTCCCTCGCATAATCGAACAAGGCAATCAATCGTGCATGATCTTCTAGCACACCGAGTCCCCTCCTATAATTCTAAAAATTCTCCGATCTTTTTCTTTAATGCTTGATTTTTTATTTTCTCAATTAAGTCGGCTGGATAATAAAGCTTATGATCTGTCCGTTTTTTTCCGGATATCGATTCAACTACGGTTGATTCCCGCGAAAGCTCCCTGTATTCCCCGGATTTCGTCAGCAGGTGTATCGGCAAACGTTCTTCCTCTTCTCCTGGCCGGTAAAAATCGTAGGGAAGGTCTGATGAAGAATCGACAACTAGGTAATAATCAGGGTCGATCCCCGCCTGGACAAAATACGTATGAAGCTTATGCCAAGCACTCATATGAACGGTCGGGTTAAACTCCATATACTTGAAGAGTCGTCGATTCGAAAACCGTTCACACAGATCCCTTAGGATTTCGTCCTCTTCCTCCTGCCACGCTTGGAAGTAGTATTGTATAATACCTTCATCAAGTTTTATGTAATCGTCTAGGTCGACTTTTCCATTAAATAAAGTAATAAAGTGGAGCGGTTCAAGCTTAAAGGTGTATCCTTCCTTATATAGCGCCTTGGCACGATGAAGGATCTTGGATAAAATGACCTCTGCACTTCTAGTAACAGGGTGAAAATAGACCTGCCAGTACATCTGATACCGACTCATAATATAATCCTCGACTGCATGCATTCCGCTCTGCTTGATCACCACTTGGTCCTCCTGCGGGCGCATCACACGCAAAATACGCTCAATATCGAACTGACCGTAACTGACACCTGTAAAATAAGCATCGCGTAGCAAGTAATCCATTCGGTCGGCATCGATTTGGCTTGAAATCATACTGACGACAAGTTTATTTTCGTACGTTTTTGCGATGACCTCTGATACCTTTTTCGGAAAATCAGTATCTACCTTTTTTAAAACTGTGTTGACCTCCGTATCCCCGAGGATGATCTGTTGGGTGAATTGTTCATGATCCAAACCGAATACTTTTTCAAATGAATGGGAGTAAGGACCATGGCCGACATCATGCAACAATGCTGCTGAAAGACAAAGTAACCGTTCCTCATCATTCCAGTTGGGCTTCCCTTGAAAGATTTCTACTATACGACGTACAATCTCATAGACACCAAGTGAGTGACTGAACCGACTGTGCTCAGCACCATGAAACGTCAAAAATGTCGTACCAAGCTGCCGGATCCTCCGTAACCTTTGAAATTCTTTCGTTCCGATCAGGTCCCAAATCAATCGATCGCGTACGTGGACATAACGATGGACCGGATCTTTAAATACTTTTTCTTCCTCTAATTGTTGCAGCTTGTAGCTCATTTTCCGTCTCGTTCTCCTTTCGTACACGCAAATCCTTCTATAATGAAAACGTAGATGTTTTTTTATCGACAATATCTAAATTATATATTCTTCAAATCAAAATGAAAACCTTCCTCACGATTCGATTTGTTTCGAGTCTGCTCGCCGTGCCTATTCTGACTTTGAAAATAAGTTTTGCAAGTACTCAATTACTATAAACGCTTTTTTCTACACCAATAAAAGCCCCGCGCCGGATCGCTCTGTGAAGTAATAGCACGTTTTCAGGACACTATCTCCTAGAATGTGTTTTCTCCTGTGATATCTATTAGAAGTTACGCTAAACAATTCAAAAGTGACCCAGCAGCAGATCTGTGCCACTGGGTCACTTTTGAATTTATAATTTCTGGATGTCACCATTCCCATTAAATATCGAGTTCAGGTTCTGTCTGCGGTTTCCCGCCGTGCTTCTCTTCCGACTTACTCACAATGACAGCGCACGATGCATCTCCTGTGATGTTGACTGCAGTCCGTGTCATGTCAAGTAAACGGTCGACACCGAGCACAAGCCCAATCGCCTCGACTGGTAAATTCACCGACTTTAACACCATCGCGAGCATAATCAAGCCGACTCCCGGCACACCCGCTGTACCGATACTAGCAAGCACTGCGGTCAAAACAACTGTAATCAGCTGAGGCAGTGAAAGATCCACCCCATAAACCTGCGCGATGAATACCGTAGCTACACCCTGCATGATTGCGGTACCGTCCATGTTGATCGTCGCACCAAGCGGTTGAACGAAGCTGCTGATCTGCTTCGGAACCTTCAAGTTTTCCTGGGCCGTTTTCATGGATACTGGCAAAGTGCCGCTGCTGCTGGACGTACTGAATGCTACCGACATAGCTGGAGCAAACCCTTTGAAGAATGCAATCGGATTCATTTTACCGAGCGTAGAAACAGCCGTTCCATACGTCAGGATCGCATGAATGAATAAGCCTAGTAAAACCGTACCGAAATAAAGCCCCATCGCTTTCAGAGCATCGAGTCCGAAGCTTCCGACCGCAGATGCAATCAACGCAAATGCACCATAAGGAGCAAGCAGCATGACAATATTGACAAGATACATGAGAATATCGTTACCTTCTTCTAAAAACCGATGAACCGTCTTCGTCTTTTCCTTCAGAACTGCCACTGCAAAGCCGACAAAAATAGCGAAAGCGATGATTTGCAGCATGTCCCCTTTTGCCATTGCGTCAACCGGGTTTGTCGGAATGATATTCAAGATCGTCTCGACAACAGGCGGCTTTTCGGAATCTTCCTTAAAGGTCGCTTGTTCAGTATCGAATCCTCCGCCTGCACCAGGCTGAATCAAAAGTGCTAATGAAAGTGCAATCGCAAGAGCAATCGTCGTCGTGATCAGAAAATAACCTATCGTCTTCCCACCGATCCGACCGAGCTTTTTCGGGTCTCCGATTCCCGCTGCACCAAGTGCGATCGAGAAAAACACAATCGGGACTACAAGCATTTTAATCAGGTTCAAAAATAGTGTCCCTACTGGGCTGAATACGTATTTATCGAGCACCTCGAATGCTCCAGGTGCAAATAGGTTAAGTATAATACCTAGAACGATACCTACAACTAGTCCAATTACGATTTTTATACTTAATTTCATCTGCGTTCCTCCCATCGATGTAATGTTCCACGGTACATTTTCTAACGCATTTAAATACTTGTCAAATGTAAATATCAAGGAATTCGTATGTTCATTCGTCCTTCATCGCGTTAACATACTGATATGAAAGCGTTTGTAAATTTCTACCTTGCTAGAAACTAACAGTTAAATAAGCCTACTGAACTATATTTTTTTATTAGAATTAACGTATTTATTCCCTAAAACCCCAATATGAAACCATTTTATTTTCAACATTCATACCAATATAATGTCCATAAGTCATTGTGATATAATTAAACGGTTGAACTAGTAAAAGGGGTAGGATGTATGATTAAGCAGCATTCCTCCATAACGGAGCTTTTCAAACAGCCAACTTGGCGTATTATAGATCAATCGACACTCGGATCTTCCTTCCACGCTCTGCAGTCGTTTGCGATGGATGATACGTTGTGCACCTCGATCGGTAGTGAAGATGCACCTCCGACTGTAAGGGCATGGGTCCATCCGAAAACCGTCGTGCTCGGCATACAGGACAGTCGTGTTCCCTTTTTGACTGAAGGCTTACAGTTTTTACAGAACCAAGGCTATGAAGTGATTGTACGAAACTCTGGAGGTCTTGCAGTCGTGTTGGATGAAGGGGTTTTGAACCTCTCACTCGTTGTTCCAGAAAAAGAACGGCGAATTGGGATTGATTCCGGGTATGAAGCAATGGCACACTTGACGGCAAACCTGCTTTCCCCATACGGCCTCACGTTTGATACAAAGGAAATTGCCACCTCGTATTGTCCGGGAAAATTCGATTTGAGCGTCGATGGAAAAAAATTCGCTGGCATTTCGCAGCGCCGCTTACGCGGAGGAGTTGCAGTACAGATTTATTTATGTGTTAACGGGTCTGGAGCTTCACGAGCTGAATTAGTCAAAGGTTTTTACAATCGGGCACTTCAAGAGTCTGAAACGAAATTCACCTACCCATCTGTTGATCCGAATGTAATGGCATCGCTTGAGGAGCTTACCGGAAAGTCCGTTCAAGTATCCGACCTTATGAAAGGGCTTCTCTCCTTTTTAAAAATGCAAGGGGCTGAACTGCTCTCATCCCAGTTATCGGTGTCCGAGATCAACCTGTATGATTTTTATTTGAAACGTGTCGTCGAACGGAATGAAAAAGCGATGAACTCCTAAATAGAGTCCATCGCTTTTGTTTTTGGTAAGTTTTTGATTTTATAGCATAGATGTACTGTCTAGCTGCAGCGCCTAGGTGCTCGATTCTTCCACAAACACAAAAATCGTGTTGTGTTGCAGAATCTCCAGCGCTTGCACTCACAAGCACAAGTGCAACTAAGCTAGGCGCTTTCGCTTTTCTAAATTATCTCTGTAATGCCTGCATTGCCGTTATCAACGCGAGCTTGTACACATCCTCAGCATCACAGCCTCTTGAAAGGTCGTTGACCGGCTTGTTGAGTCCTTGCAATACAGGACCTATCGCCTCATACCCACCGAGTCGCTGAACCATTTTATATCCGATATTACCCGCTTCAAGCCCTGGAAAAACAAACACATTCGCCCTTCCCTTAAGTGGCGATTTCGGTGCTTTCTTTGCTGCCACATCCGGTACGAAGGCAGCGTCGAACTGCAGCTCCCCATCAAAAGCAAAATCAATCTCCAGTTCTTCTAACAGCTGTACCGCTTCTCTTACCTTATCTGTCTCAGCCGATTTTGCTGACCCTTTAGTCGAAAAGCTGAGCAACGCAACCTTAGGATCGATTCCAAACACTCTGGCTGTTTCCGCACTTGTTGATGCAATTTCGGCAAGGTCCGATGCAGAGGGATTGATATTGATTGCACAGTCGGCAAACACATATTTTTCATCCTCTTTTACCATTAAAAAAGCACCGGACGTACGTTTGATTCCTTCTTTTGTTTTGATAATTTGTAATGCCGGGCGAACCGTGTCAGCTGTGGAATGTACGGCACCACTTATGAGACCATCCGCTTTCCCTGAATAAATGAGCATCGTTCCGAAGTAATTGACGTCCTGTAAAATTTCCCTCGCTTCATGCTCATTCACTTTACCCTTTCGACGTTCCACAAACATCTTTACAAGTTCCTCAAAGCCCTCGTAGGTTTCTGGTGTCAACATCTCTGCATTCTCCAAACTCACACCAGATTCCTCAAGACGCTTCTGTATTGTGTCCTTGTCCCCGATCAAGATCGGCTTAAGGATTTTTTCTTTCGCAAGACGAATTGCAGCTTCTAAAACCCGTTCATCTGTACCTTCCGGAAAAACAATGGTCGGGTAAGCCGCCTTCAGCCTATACTCCATTGTTGAAAACATGGTACTCATCGTACCCCTCCTACTACTTCTAATTTCAAATCTAACCAATGATTATTTGACTAGCTATTCCATACATTTCCTAGATTACTCTTTTTTAATCATCCACGAAACCGATAAATTTTGAAGAAGGAGATTTTCCGAAGATTTTCTGAAACCTGTTCTAAGGACAATTCGTAAACATAGGAGAACGAAAAGGTATGTTCAAAATTGAGAGGAGAATGTTACATGTCATTTGTAAACCGTATGCTTGCAAGTGTTGGAATCGGATCAGCTGTTGTTGATACAAAATTGGAAGGGAACACTTTTTATGCCGGTGAAACGATTGAGGGTGTCGTCGAGATTAAAGGAGGTAAAGTCGATCAACACATCGATGAAATAAACCTCTATCTCATGACTCAATATGTTCGTGAGGTAGATGATCGAAAAGTGACGCAATCTCATACCCTAGACTCGTTCCAGGTTGCTCAGGATATTACCGTTTCAGAGGGTGAACAAAAGAAAATCCCATTTAAGTTACCCCTTCCACTTGATGTTCCCGTTACGATTGGAAAAACACCCGTATGGTTAAAAACAGGACTGGACATCAAACAAGCTGTTGACCCGAAGGATGAGGACTATATCACAATCAAACCGACCGAGCTTTCTGAAAAAGTTTTGGATGCAATTGAACAACTCGGTTTCAGACTCCGTAAATCAAGTTGTGTCCATGTTAAAAGACATCTGCAAAATAACAGACCTTTCGTACAGGAATTTGAATTCATTCCGACGTCGGGACCATTCAACCGTGACTTGGATGAGCTAGAGGTCGTGTTTTTCCCTGAACAAGATCGTGTCCGTTTAATGATTGAGGTTGATAAGCGCGGAAAAGGATTATTCGGGCTTTTAGAGGAAGCACTCGATGTCGATGAGCAAAAATCAATGCTCACCATTACTCGTGCAGAGGTATCGGATACTGGGTCATTGCAAAGAACACTCGAAAACCACATTCGACGTTACGTTTAAATACATTTTTTGTGCAGCCAGACCGAAATTTGATGGTTTTGTGTCAGCTTTTAATGTCAGGGACAAACTGTGGTATGATAGAAACGGCAAAGCATAATTAAACATTTTATAGTCTATATAAAAGGAGTGTCTTGTGATGAGCGAAGCTGCCAAAACATTAGATGGCTGGTATTGTTTACACGATTTCCGTACTATGAATTGGGCTGCATGGAAAGCCTTGTCAAGTGAAGAGCGTGAGCAAGCAACAAATGAGCTGCTAACCTTTCTGGAAAAATGGGAAGTAACAGAAGCCCAAAAGAACGGGAGCCACGCATTGTATTCAATAGTAGGACAAAAAGCTGACTTTATGATCATGCTTCTCCGCCCTACTGTGGAAGAACTGAACGAAATCGAAACTGCATTCAATAAAACAACATTCGCTGAATATACGTTACCTGTCTATTCGTATGTTTCAGTTGTTGAATTGAGTAACTATATGGCTTCTAAAGACGTAGATCCGGAAACAGACCCGATGATCCAAGGGCGGCTTAAGCCTGCACTTCCGAAGTGGAACCATGTGTGCTTCTACCCTATGGATAAGCGCCGTGAAGGCAGTGATAACTGGTATATGCTTTCTATGGATGAGCGTCGTGATATGATGCGCAAGCATGGTATGATCGGCCGAGGCTATGCAGGAAAGGTTAAACAAATCATTACCGGATCAGTTGGATTTGACGACTGGGAGTGGGGAGTAACCTTGTTTTCGAACGATGTACTCCAATTCAAGAAACTCGTTTATGAAATGCGCTTTGATGAAGTGAGTGCACGCTTTGGCGAGTTTGGTTCCTTCTATGTCGGGAACATCCTGCCAAAAGAAAAAGTAAGCTCTTACCTTGCTATATAAAACTGAATGTACGTTTAGCAAGCACCTCTTTCATTAAGGGGTGCTTTTTTATGTACTACTGGACTCTTGCTTCGGGGTGAAGGCGGTTCAACTAGATGATTTACGAGCGTAAATCTACCTTTAACCGGTACATCAAATTGCCATGCGGACACTTTTACCGTGATTCCGCTTGAAACTGTCTCCTTAAACCCGCAGAACCCCGAAATATACATCAGAACCTATCATTCGGATTGGATAAAAAGTCATCTTTAAAATGTTCCCTTTTCCTCGAGCTCCTCGTAACCCACGCTTACTGTAGACTGTCATCATTTTGCCTATGCAAACATAAGAATAGTATGTGTAATTTGTGCAGATATGTAGTGGATAATCAAGGAGGTGACACGTTTGGCAGTCATAAAAGCACCCCCATCTGCTGTCAAGCTACTCGCAAGGCTCATGCGTGCAGAGGCTGAGGCCGATGGTAAGCTTGGAATGTTGATGGTTGGTAATACTGGAGTCAATCGCGTACGAGGGGATTGCATGGATTTTAAAAACATTGATACGGTTCGCGATATGGTGTTTCAGTCACCCGGAGGATTTGAAGCTACCCAAAAAGGTTATTTTTATCAGCGGGCAAGGCAAAGTGAAATTAAACTTGCGAGAAAGGCGGTTGCAGGGAAAAGATATCACCCTGCATCGTACTCCCTTTGGTTCTTTAAGCCTGCAGGAAGCTGCCCTGCTCAATGGTTCAACCAATGGAACACTGGGCGCTTTAAATCACATTGTTTCTATAAACCGACTGAATCAAATTGTCCTGGGGTTTATTCTACCTATTAAAACATCACCGCATCGTTGAACTGACTCACATTGTGTCAGCCCAAAAGTTGACTTAGTTAACTTCCTATTAACACGAAACTTTCTTTTAAGTGTCATAACTTAAACGAGCTCGGAGTATATCTGATTAATAGAAGTCTCATTGAAATAGGGAGGTCTTTTATGAATTATCCGTATTATCGGCAAGGTCAAGGAGGAATGGGCGGTTTTCCGATGGGCATGAATCAGGGCGGTATGAACCAAGGGGCGGGTTTTCCGATGGGTACCAATCAAGGAGCGGGTTTTCCGGCGGGCATGGCTCAACCTGGAGCACCTGGAGCCTTTCCATCAGGGATACCAGGGCAAGTAGCGGAACAGCTTCCTGTCGAGCAGTCTTATATCGAGAATATTTTACGGCTCAATCGTGGAAAAGTCGGAACCTTTTATATGACATTTGAAGGTAATCCGAAATGGACTGCGAAGATTTTTAAGGGAGTTATCGAAGCTGCTGGACGGGATCACATTATTATCAGTGATCCTGAGACAGGGAAAAGGTACCTGCTGTTGATGGTTTATCTTGATTATGTAACTTTTGATGAGGAAATTGAGTATAGCTATCCTTACGGTGGTCAAAGTGAACAAATTACAACGTATTCACCTAGGTGATGATTCGTTATAGCACCTGGTCAGGAGCTATTAACGGGATTATTTGTTCAACATAACATTATAATTATGAAAGAGATGCCTCCCTGAGAGACATCTCTTTTAGCGTTTGTGGCTATGCTTTCAACACAGCAATAACAATTAATAGCCAGCCGACAATAAATGCCATTCCGCCAAACGGGGTAATGATCCCAAGCTTCGAAATTCCAGTTACGCTTAGAACATAAAGACTTCCTGAAAAAAGGACGATCCCGATCAACATGAGCCACCCTGCCCAATGAATCAATGCAGAACCAGTGAATTTATCTGCTAAAAAGGCGACGACAAACAGACCGAGTGCATGAAAGATATGGTATTGCACCCCTGTTTTAAACACTTCCATCATTTTGGCAGAAAGCTTCGATTCGAGTCCATGGGCACCAAACGCTCCTAAAATAACCGACAATCCAGCGTTGACCGCACCGAGTAAAATAAACAATTTGAACATTTCACTTCTCCTACCTATTCGTTCTATATTTTGGGTTTTTTTCAATCAAGATAACGAGTACATGCTTTCATGTTAAATCATCCACTGGTTCTTGCCAACTAATCGCCGCATAGATTCGAAGTATTGTCACCTTTTTTCTTAGATGAAAACGATTGTTCAGCAGAGTTTTCAACCTTCTCTAACAGCTCACGACCTTCCTTCGACTTTTGCAGCATGTCCCGTAACGATGGAATGCGATCTGTGTCGTAAGTGCTAACAGCTTCAAATATTTTAAGTTTAACCTCCTGCTCCACATCCTCCTGATATCTCGTTTCCATCGATTTCACCGTTTGCTTGATTTTCGGTTCAAACCGATCAATCAGTTCCTGGAAGGCATCAGGATCATTTTGCTTTGCGCTTTTTACTAACTGAAGCAGGTTCATCGTGTTCCTCCCCTCGTTGCTTCTGGATCAGTTCACTCAACACCTCTATCGATTGTTCAAGCTTATAAAGTCGTTTGTCATTCTGAAGCAACAGATAGAGGGCCACAACAGCAGGGAAACCGACATTCGGTATTAAATTAAACCAGCCCACAATACTTGTTCCATCAAGCATATTTGTTCCCCTCCATCCGTAATTGAAGCTGTTCTAACGCACGGCGGTGTGTCTTTGATATCGATTGTGGACTAACACGAAGATGGTTGGCGATTTCCTTCAGCTTCCATCCCTCCTGGTAGTAGAGTTCAACAATTTTTTTCTGGTTGGTTGTCAAGCCATTGATCGCTTCAAATAGGGTCGGGCAAGCGATCTGATTTTGATCCAACGCAGAATTCATCCAGATTCCTACCTGCTCCATTTCAACCGGTTGATCATCTAAAATTCGGGACTGGCCTCTCCGTTGCTTTCGGATGTAATTAATGGCTTGGAAATAAATCATTCGTGATACGTAATGAACAAAGCGACATTCGAAGCAAAAAGCTCTAAATTGAACATCTATCCGTTTAAATTGTTCCATCGCAGGGTTTTCAATCAGTTTCATCATCTCTCTCTTGTTTTCTGGACATTGTAAAAATGCAGATAAGAAATCTTGTTGACCTGCGATTTCATTAAAGAGCCGCTGTTTGGTCTTTGTCATGTTCGAATCAACTCCTTTATCTGTAAAGCAAGTCCACGGGTTAAAAAAACAAACAAAATACGAACATTTGTTCCTGTTTTTTAGTATAAAAAACGAACACACTTTTAGCAATGAGGCTTTTTGGGTGTTCTTTATTTGCATCTAATGACCTGGCTGTTCCAAAAATGGTGTTTTTATGTCTTCTCTTCAAAGTGTGGTGCCCTCCTCCCCCCGTCCGTTCCAATATGTATGGATTCCCTCAATAAACCACTTTACACGTCGGCTCTTACCACCGATAATTGACAATAACTGTACAAAGGAGGCGGAGGATATGAAACGAACATGGTGGAAGGAGGCTGTCGTCTATCAAGTGTATTGGCGCAGCTTCAATGATACGGATGGAGACGGTTATGGTGATTTACGCGGTGTAATCGAAAAGCTAGATTATATTAAAAAATTAGGTGTTGACGTCATCTGGTTGAATCCCGTGTATGATTCTCCAGATAAGGATAATGGCTATGATATCTCTGGCTACGAGGAGGTTATGGAAAAAGCAGGTACGATGGAGGATTGGAAGAAGCTTCTAAAAGAGGTCCATTCAAGAGACATGAAGCTGATCATGGATTTAGTCGTAAATTATACATCCGATCAGCACCCTTGGTTTAAGGAATCACGTTCATCAATGGACAATCCAAAGCGTGACTGGTACATATGGAAGGATCCGAAAGCAGATGGCTCAGTTCCTAACAACTGGCGCTCTTACTTCACCCCATCTACGTGGGAGTTGGATGAACAGACTGGTCAATATTATTTCCATTCATTTGCGACCGAGATGCCAGACCTGAACTGGCGAAACCCGGAAGTCCGTGAAGCGATATTCGAAATGATGAAATTTTGGCTTGAAAAAGGAATTGACGGATTCCGTATGGATGTCATCAACCTGCTTGCCAAATTGGAAGGGTTTCCTGATGCAAACAATCCTGAAAACATCAACTACCTTGGAAACAATCCAGGTATCCACCAATACCTTCAGGAAATGAACGAGAAGGTGTTACGGCATTATGATGTGATGACAGTCGGTGAGATTCCATTCGTTACTCCTGAAGACGGACTAAAATATGTAGGAGAAGACCGGAATGAACTTGATACGCTGTTTCATTTTCAAGTTGCTGACGACATGCCGAGCTGGGATATGCTTCAATTTAAAGAAATCCAGAAAACGTGGCATGAAGGGCTATATAAAAAAGGCTGGAACTCTCAATTTCTGAACAACCATGACCATACTCGACAGGTAAGCCGCTATGGAAGCGATGGCGGCTACCGGAAGGAATCAGCTAAGCTGCTTGGAACGATGATTCATACCCTCCCTGGAACCCCATACATTTATCAAGGGGAAGAAATCGGTATGACTGGCGTCGATTTTAATTCGATAGACGATTACAACGATATCGCTATGAAAAATAAATATGAGGAGGAAATCAGTAAAGGCAGGAATCCTAATGAGGTGTTAAATGAGCTTAAACCACTTAGCAGGGATAACTCCAGAACTCCTGTACAATGGAATGACAGGAAAAATGCTGGTTTTACTGAAGGAAAGCCTTGGATCAACGTAAACCCGAACTACAAAACCATCAATGTTGAAAATGCACTCAACGACCCTGATTCTATCTTTTACTATTACCAGAAACTGATTGCACTACGAAAAAACCATGACGTAATGGTTTATGGCGATTACAAGGACTTATCTGATGGTGATACACATTTATACATGTATACGAGGACATTAGAGGACACAACCTGGCTCGTTCTTCTCAACCATTCTGATGATTCATACTCTCTTGAACTCCCAGAGTCATTTATAGGCAAAAACAATGAGCTGATCATTGCGAACTACAACGACGTAAGTGACGATGAACAGATAGATGTAATAAAGCTCCGCCCACATGAGGCTAGAATCTATAAATATAAATAAAACTTTGCTAGCGCCAAGCCTTAGCCCTAAAGGATGACCTAAAGGCCTCGCAGGCGATCGACTTAGTTGCACTTAAACTAGGAATTAAACTTTTCTACGGCGTCGATTTGCATACTAGTTGAAAAGTAATACTTTCCTTACGTGTAAAGAATAAACAGCACGTATAATGACCCACAGTCGTTGATCAGGCGAACTGTGGGCCTGTTTTTTATTTGAAAGCTGGATTATGCCGTCCGATTGCTCCAGCTTTTGGTTGTCTTCATGCATAATAGTTGAAGTGAAAATCAGAAAAATCCCGATTGGATTCTAATTTTCACGTAAAACACTATTGTTTAACCTTGATAGTGCATATTTTTAGAAATCGAAAATGGAATCTCCGTTCACATCATCCTCTTCATCCGGTTTTTTTTTCGACCAGTTTTGGACAGGCTGATGAGGCTTGGGTTTAGTTTTTTCCTTAGCAGCAGGTAGCTTTGAAGAGCGCATGGATGTTGTGTCCATTAACAAATCACAGTAAGCTTTCACTGCACTTAACTCTTCTTTTACCTTGCTAGATGAAGGACTTTGGTCCACATCGCCTTTAATTTTCTCCAGTCGGTCAATCATTTTTTGTATAATGGAGCTTGATTGTATACTCAAGGTTATCCCTCTTTTCTCAAATCGTTCTCCATCCATTATAGAGGATGTTCAAAAAGTCACCAAATGAAAGCGACGAATGTTGAACATACACTTGATAGAAACAGCACAAAAAAACTGTGTGAGAACGATATTGAAGGGCCCTTTCACCATAAGCTGTGTCAACTATATATTTTAAGAGGTATCCCAAAGCACATCCCCCTTCTGACAAAAAAGATCCTCCCTTAATCTACAAGTTAACCGAATGATGTTTCGAATCCCTGACTTCACATTCACAACATAAGAGGAATCGTGTGCAGCTGTACTAAAGAAGTTCGATTCATGTTGTTTTGTCCGAACCATATGAATTATTGCAACCCACAATACCATACAATACGTTACCAAATCGACCATTGAATCCCTTCTCCCTTCAAAATCTAGCTTTTTTCATCCGATCCCCCTTGTGTTGCACCTCCTTCAAATCGGAACCTATTATTCTATGTGATTGATAGTATGAGTATACTGATTCCGATTCACAATGTTTGTCACAATCTGAACGAAAATCAAAAAAGTTCTCAACAAAAACCAATCGCATTTGCTATAACTGGTCAAACTATCAAATTCTTTTTTCAATTCAATAGCAAAAAAACTCGTAAAGCCACTTCTTTAGGCAAAACAAGTCTAATGAAAGATATCTAATTAGGTTTGTGCGGGAAATAGGTTTAGTAATGAAGGGATAGAAAAGGTGAATGTTAATAGATGGCACATACGATCTTCAGCTGACCAGAGTCAAATTGCAATGGAACGGAAACGATTTTCGTTGCATCCGTAATTGAAGCCTCAGTAACGACCCTAGGTGGTGTAATGTCAATGGTAATTTCAAGTTTAGATAGATGTGTCGCAATGTTTCCGGCTATAATATTTCCAAATTCACCGATAAAGGATTGAAGCATTTCGCCTTCGAAAGGCATCCCATACATTTGCTGACCAAACTGGCTAAAGAGCGTTTCTTTGCCATGTAAAATCAACGATCCATTGATGTCCTTCTCTAATCCGATCATAACTCCAATTTCGCCCGCTAAATCTAAATCTGCGCCTGTAGTAGGCATTCCGAGCTGAAACTTAAGCGGTATCATAGATTTGGATACTTCTATTGTTCCGTTTAGTAGATTTGTAATGTGCTGTGTAGCTGTAACAGACATTTTCAGCCCCCCCGAAAGCCGTTTTTACCGATATTTCTATTTATATCGACATAATTCCACAAAACTAAAGGGTTTATATTGAAAATGTATAAAAAAGAGATTGACTCAAAAGCGAGAAGCTCCTCGTCAATCTCGTTCATTCAATATGTTTGATGTTAGCAGCCGTCAATTCCACAGGACATACCGTTCATATCGGAATCATCGTTCGATTGTTTCTCCAGCTCGCTATCAATTATAGCTTCAAGTCGATCGGCTGGATAAAGACCTTGTAATTTGCGATCACCGATGAAAAAGGATGGTACCGCGGCTATGTTTTGCTCTCCCGCTTCCTTCAGCGCTTGTTGGTGCTCTTCCCTAAACCTTCTTGATTCAACAGCTTCACGATAATCGTCCCTATTTAGACCTACATCGTCCGCAAGATCGGTTAACACATCAAGGTCTCCAATGTCTTTCCCTTCCACAAAATAAGCTGTAAACATCCTGTGGTTGTATTCATTGGCAAGCTCTTTTGTTTTCGCATATTGAAACCCTTCAAACGCTAGATGTGTATGTGGCTGAACAGGGGGAAGGTTCATTTCTACACCAAGCTTTTGCGAGAGCGGCTGCACGGACTGTCGCCAACCATTTTGGATATAGTCGCCTTTCGGGTCAAGCGTCGGTGTCGGGTAAGGTCGAAGCTCAAACGGCTTCCACTCGATTTCAACATCCTTGCCTTTCATCGCTTCCTGTAGCGGAGCCTCCGCTAAATAACAGAATGGTCAAACATAATCCGAATATATTTGAATCTTTAGAGTCATCATTTCTCCTCCTTTTTTGTTTCCTCTCATTGTACTCCTTTTGAAGTTGGGCAAAAAGAAAAACGAACTGATCTGGTCTCTTTCCACAGTCTATCTATCGAACTGAAATGGGTTAGACTTCTTGGAATCCGTGACGGTCCAATCCTTTAATAACGGTCGCTGGTTAATCGAGCTTTTCGGAAAAACAAATGTCCAGGGCATGGAGGTATTTGCTTCGGTGATGATTTCCGGTAGATTAAAGCTGTTTTGCGCAACCACCCCTCTCCCCCTTTCTTCATATTGAAGGGTGAGATCTTGAATCGAAAATGCCTCCTCGGTTCCATTCTGTACTAAAACCATAGCAAGTAAGGCTCCGCGATGGTTCATCGCAGCTCGTATTTGTGTATAAATAACTCTGTTCTGTACCGGTGTGCTGTTTTCAAAAATGTCCGTGATTGATTTTCGGTCGATCGGTGAAATCGCTTTTTGCCAGGAGGGCTCAAACATTAATTTATGATTCATTTCATGGTCCTTTCACAATGGCTGGAAATCTATGTCCAACAACCTCTCATAGTAAAAGGATTGACCCATTTGAATCGGGCCAACCCTTACCACTTACTAACTTACTTCATCCGACTTCCTGCTCCAATTCCTCTACCCTTTTTTCAAGGTATTTCGTGTCCTTTTGGGCATGGAAGGTTTCAGATTTTTCAACAATGACTGCTGTGTTGTATTCAGGGATTCCCGCGTGCTTTTCATAAACACCTTTCGGGATAAGGACATTCCCCTCTGGCCAGTGAACCTCGATATTGCCAGGCTTTACATCAACGAATTTTGCTTTCCCGTGGAATAGACCGAACTTATTGTAAACGACGATTGCTTCACCTGCTTGAATGCCGTACTTTCCTCCGTCTTCAGCATTCATCAGCACATCATAACGGTCCGCATCATTGAACGGATCTTTTTCAGAGTAGACCATCGAGTTGAATTGCTTGCCGCGTCGTGTCGTGACATAGAACAAACCTTCTGCTCTTCGCAATTCCGGGATATCCATCGCGATCAAGTTCCCGTTCCCGTCTGGTGTTGGGCAAACACCATCTTCACAAAGCCATGCACCACCCCACTGGAACACATCTCCCTTTTCCTTAAGGTGTTGGATACCGTCATAATTCGGTGCCGCTTTAGCAATTTCGTCGCGGACTTCCTGTGCATTGTTAAAATCTATCAGATGCTGCTGCTCCGGTTTCACCCGTTTTGCAAGATCAACATAGATTTCCCATTCGGAACGAGCCTCTCCGATACGAGGTCCTTTGATTTCAGGGGAAAAATAGACCATCCGCTCCGTCGAGGTCGATGTACCTCCGCCAGGCTGCTCATAACGTGTCATCGCCGGAAGGACAATGACTGCTTCCTTCGCATCGGCAAACGTGGACGTATTGAAGATGATGTCCTGATGCACTCGGATGTCAACGCCTTCAAGGCACTCTTTTACAAAGTCCGGATCCGGCATCGTTTCCAAGAAATTTCCGCCAGACATATAGTAAAGCTTCAGCTTCCGTTCATGGTCCTCTGGAAGCAAGGCGTTTTCAAGACTGACGCCTACAATATCACCTTGCCATTTCGGAATATCAAAGTTCCAAACCTGCTCAAGCCGAGAAACATTTTTTTCATCAAAACCACCGCCAGGAAGGACGAAAGGATCTGCACCCATCTCCCCGGAGCCCTGTACACCTGAATGACCGCGGATCGGCATCACACCGCAATGCTCCTTACCGATATAGCCTTGTAAAAGAGCAAGGTTCGCCACTTGGGATACATTATCTGTACCAAAACGATGCTGGGTCAAGCCCATCGACCAGACGAATACCGCTGATTTCGATTTTGCAAGAAGAACAGCAAGCTCCTCCATCCGACCTTTGGAGAGCCCGGATGATTGTTCAAGGGTTTCCCAATCGTAAGACTGCACTTTCACTTTGAGCTCATCTAATCCGTTCACATGCTCTTGAATGAACTCGTGATTGATCGCAGAACCTGGCTCAGATGCTTCCATCTCAAACCAATGCTTCATAATTCCGTGCATGAAGGCGATATCACCACCAATGTTCACCTGATACACATCGTCTGCGATTTTCGTTCCGAACAAGGCAGACTCGGCAATTGACGGAATCCAGTATTGATCCATCGAAGGCTCATGGTACGGGTTGATGACGATTATCTTTGTCCCTTTACGCTTTGCTGCATACATGTATTTTGTAGAAACCGGCTGATTGTTTGCAGCTACCGAACCCCAGAATACGAGGACGTCGGTACCGATCCAATCCTTATAATTACAGCTCGATGCCCCGATTCCCATCGAACGGCTCAAAGCTGTTTTAGAAGGTGAATGACAAATTCGAGACGCATTATCGATATTGTTCGTGCCGAGGAAACGTGCTACTTTCGCTGCTGTGTAGTACGATTCATTCGTTATCCCGCGTGACGTCAAGTAAAAACCGTATTGCTTCGCGTCGATTTTCTTAATTTTTTCAGCAATCGTAGTTAAGGCTTCATCCCATGATAGACGGCTGAATTTCTTCTCTCCTGGTTTACGGATAAGCGGATATGGGATTCTTCCAAGCTTCCGAAGCTCAGTACTGCTTTTTTTCCTAAGCTCATCAATATCTGCATGAACAACTTCCGGCTTCATTTCAGACATTGTATTAAGGCGAAGTACATTTAGGCGGGTTGTGCATAAGTGCGGCCCCTGGAGAGTTTGATCCTGTAGCCCCGCAACCCCGAGTGCACATCCGTCGCATACCCCCTGTGTCAAAATCCGTGTTGCGTAAGGTAGGTTATCCTTGTTTTCCCATGCAACCTTAATGGTGTCACGAATATGATGCGGTTTGATTTTACCGAGGCCAAATGGAACCTTACTGGCCCATAGCGAGGGATCCGGCGCTTTTGAGATTTTCATCGGTCCAGTGTGTTTTGTTTTCCCCATGCTCATTCCCCTTCCTAAAAAAATAAAAATATTTATATGTGTTTTATCTAATGTTAAAAAATACGAACTATTTATTAGTTTAATAGTAGTATGAAAGCGGCTTCAACGCAACTTCTGTCATTTGGATGAAACGTGTTCGGGAATCAAAGATCAGTCGTTTCTCATTTTGAATCAGTGGGTTTGCAGCTGGGCCGTTCGTTCATACTGTTAAAAAGGAAATTCGCTTACCGCTGTGGAAAATATAAGAAGGTAGAAGTGCCTGGGTAGCCGTGAAGGAGACTGGAGGACTACCGGGGAAGCTGCCGCCTTAGTGTGCCAATAGTGTGATCCAAGGGGATAGGCGCCAAGGCTAGACATTCTAGAGAAGGGGAAGGAACCAACATGAGGGAAAGCTATAAATTACGAAATAAGGATTGGCTGGAGCAAGCAACGATTCTTGAGCTTCAGAAGGCGATGAGCAATGGGGAACTGACCTCGATGCAGCTCGTCAGCCGTTGTCTTGAATACATATCACGCTTAAACCATAAGGGTCCGAATCTGAATGCTGTGCTTGAAGTTAATCCTGATGCCCTGCACATTGCGGAAACATTGGACTCTGAACGGAAAGTAAAAGGGATGCGCGGCCCGCTGCACGGAATTCCAGTTTTAGTAAAGGACAATGTTGAAACGGGTGACCGGATGCATACGAGTGCAGGGTCTGTTGCACTTGAGAGCCATTATGCTGTGCATGATGCGACGATTGTCCGTAAGCTTCGTGATGCAGGAGCAGTGATCATCGGAAAGGCGAACATGACAGAATGGGCTAATTTCATGAGTGAATCGATGAAAAACGGATACAGTTCAAGAGGCGGACAGGTCAGAAATCCGTATGGCGCAACGTTTGATTGCGGCGGTTCCAGTTCAGGGTCTGCGGTAGGCGTTGCGGCACATTTTTCCACACTTTCGATTGGTACGGAAACATCCGGCTCGATTCTAAGTCCTGCAAGTCAAAATAATGTTGTCGGAATCAAACCGACCGTTGGGCTCGTAAGTCGAACCGGGATCATTCCACTATCACACAGTCAGGATACAGCTGGTCCAATTGCACGGTCTGTGACAGATGCGGCTATCCTTTTAGGGGCATTGACTGGTATTGATCCAGCAGATCCGATTACGAAAACGAGCGTTGAGCGGAACTACCGAGATTACACTTCATTTCTGAATTCAAAGTCACTGCACGGTGCCAGGATTGGGGTTGCACGTTCGCTTTATTTTGATGGATTGACGAATGAGCAAAAAGAGGTAATGGAACAAGCGTTACGTGATCTTGAAGGAGAAGGAGTGACGATCATCGAGCTTGAGTCCATCTCGCCAATGGAAAAGGATGAAGCTTGGGATTATAAAGTGTTGCTGCATGAATTCAAATCCGATTTGAACCATTATCTTGCAGGGCTCGGACGGGGTTCGGCTGTGCAGTCACTATCCGATGTAATCGCCTTTAATGAGTCCCATTCAGAACGTGCCATGAAATATGGCCAGGACATATTGATCGCTTCCGATAAAACCTCTGGAATGATGACAGAATCCGATTATTTGGATAGCCGTCTTCGTGACCTTGAGCTGTCACGTACACGAGGAATCGATGTCGTCATGGAAGAGCATCAATTGGACGCCCTCCTTTTTCCAAACTCCAATGGCGCAGGAATACCGGCAAAAGCAGGTTATCCTTCCGTAACTGTTCCAGGTGGATTTACAAAGGATGGCGAACCGGTTGGAGTGACATTTACAGGTCTAGCCTATAGCGAGCCTGCCTTAATCGGGCTTGCCTACGCTTATGAGCAAGCGACGAAACACCGAAAGGCTCCTGCTTTTTAATTAGAGCAAAGCCGACGTCTTAGTGGCGTCGGCTTTTTGTGTACCGGAAAAATAATGATGCATAAGTCTAGTTGCAGTCATCATATATGGATCTCATCACTTTGATTGATGTGACCTGATCTTACAACCGTTGCATAGACACCGAAGGTCATTTTATTTTCTACCATGACGATTTTTAGAACTCCGGTATCAATTTCCTGGGTTGCAGGATCCACGTTGACATAAGCACAACGCTCGCAGCCCTTTTTTACATACAATATGACCTCACCCATCGTAATTACTTTTCCGATCCAAGATTCCTCCTGAAATGGTGTATTATCCGCTAGCTCCACAATAAGATTCGGGCGAAAGCGGAGAATATCCAGGTCATCACGGCGACTTGCCTTCTCAATCTCTTTTAATGAGGCGGTCGTCGTTATAAGTAACGGTGAGTCCCAATATGCAGGCCCATTGCCGTTCGGATCAATGTCTACTAAATTTACATTCGTGCCAGACTTCCGGGAAAGTTCCTCTTCAAGTTGCGAGACGGAACACGATTGACTGCCTTTTAATATGGATAGCTGTTGATTTTGATCCAAACGAACTTTATAGCTTAGAAGTGATGGAAGCTCCGGGATTGTAAGGTGTTTGCCAGGACTGTTTTGCTTTTCCCATGCAAAAATCCGATCCCCCTCGATACCATATTCCTTGGTTACAGCCTTTTCTAGTTTCTCACCCTGCATCGATTTTACAGGATATCTGAAGATCGCCTCAATCGTTCCAGCTTTCATACATTGCACCCCCGAGACCCAATATCTTACTATCAGTATTCGAAATAGCAGGTCTGTACTCCTTCATTTGTGAAAGATTTGAAAACGCCTAACTGGAAATAACTAAAAAACAACCGCATCCCGCGACTGTTTTTAAAAGTCATGTTTGCAATTTATTTTGAAGCCTTGGTGCGAAAAACTGTACAAGAGGGCCTATCGTAAAGGTGATAATCAATGTTCCGAGACCGATTGGACCACTGAACAGGAACGCTACAATCAGTGCAGATATTTCACCGATTGTTTTTGCCGTCCCAAGGCTTACTCCTAAGCGTTTCTGGATCGAGATCATCAGGTTATCAATCGGAATCAGTGGAAATTTTGCCTGAATGTAGAGGGCTATCCCAAATGAAAGACTCAGAATTCCACCTATGAAGGTTATGAGCTGTGAAGCGAATCCATCAGCCGCAAAATCTTCAAGTACAATCAAAAGCCAACTGTCGATAAAGACACCTGTTAAAAAGATGGTGATCACCGCTAGGAAATCAGGTCGAGCTTTTATCAATATTGCGTTCAAAGCGATAAGTACAATCCCGACAATGAACACCCAGCTCCCAACCGTTAAACCGATCGTCTTGGTAAGCCCGACGTTCAATGCATCCCAAGCACCTGTTCCAAATTCAGCTTTTATCGTTAAACTGACCCCAAAACCTAATAACGCAAGGCCGATTACATAATAAACAATTCGAGTAATGATAGATTTCATGATGCCGTTCCTCCGAATTACGATTTATATTTAGACATCATAACACGTTTGTACCCGTTTAGCACCGTTAAGTTATGCCAATATCGCATTTCGCATCCGAATCATCGAATAGGCTAAAGACGATTCCAATACGTCGTCTCGTAATGATTTTAATGAATTCACCAACCTTAGCTCCACGTTAGATTCAAGCAGTTTTTCAGGTAGGTTGTCGATCATCGTCACCTCAATAGGTTCTACACTCTCTTGAGATATATAATATCCCGCATTCTCATCAAAGCATTGAAACGTTTTTCCTGCAAACGAATATTCATGAATGATCGTCTTCTCTAATGCTTGTAACCATCGCTTTTCAATTGTAATCACCATTCTTATATTGACCTGAAACCTGTTCATATCAAGCTCCGATGTCTCGTTACCCCTCCAAATTGCAATTCTTGGACAATCTCTTGGGAAATAATACAGCGGGGCATGTTCCTTATCGATAGCCCAGACAACCGGTTGCAAATCTGGAAATGTAGAGTTCTTTCTTGGTATGAACTGGTCAATACCAGGTTCTTCACTATAATGATAGTAAACGTTATTCACTTTTATGCTCTTCTTGCTTTGAGAGGTGTTTGCAGCAATTAAGCAGCTTTAATTCCCAATGTTCTTTACGTGTTAAAACTGTTACAGATGTATTGTCCAGTCGGCCTCGCTTATACTGTTCTTTTAAAAGGATTCCAAAAAGATCGTTTAACAAGGCACCGTGACTCACGACGATTACATTGCCATCCGGATGTTCCTCGACAATTTCTTTTATAAAGGGATCGACACGTTCTAGGACGGCCGTATCGGTTTCAACTCCAAGGTCTAGATCCTTCCAATTCGGACCCCATTGGGCGACTCGTTCTTGTTCGTTCGTCCCCTCCATTATGCCAAAGCCTATCTCCCGTATACGTTGGTCCTCTATTACTGGTAAGTTTAATGCCTCACAAACTGCTTCAGCTGTCTTTTTTGCGCGCTGTAAATCACTACTGTAAATCGCATCCCATTTTTCGCCGTTAAACCGTCTACCTAATGCCTTCGCCTGAAGAATTCCGTCCTCATTCAGAGGGATATCTGTTTGCCCTTGTGCCCGGCGTTCTAGGTTCCAATTCGTCGTGCCGTGCCTTATGAATGCAATCGTTGTCATATGTACCACTCCTTTTGTTTTGCTCAGAACAATGATAATTCGATAATATAGGCTCACGTTCCTTCTAATCTCGGAAGAAAATCGTTAATCAAGAGAATTTGGCGTATAATCCGGTACCTTCCTAAAATCAAAAGGCTGTACCGCAACATCAACTCCACTGATGTTTAGGACAGCCTCGATCATCCCGTTTTCACTTGGTTCTTTCCGCTTCTTTTCGCCTTATACAGCAGCGAATCTGCTTTTTCGAAAAATTGTTCTTTTTCAACGCTCCGGTGGTAATCCTTCACCCCAATACTTACCGTGACATGGGAGCCATCTAAAGCCGAAAATGAAAGCTGCTCGATTTTGGTCCGGATCAATTCGACAAGCTCCATCGTCCGCTCCATTGGTTTTCCGATAAACAGCACTATAAATTCCTCACCACCGTATCGTGCTGCAAAATCATCGGGCGTTATTTCGCGTTTGATCAAATCAGATAGTTCCTTTAAGACTTGATCTCCTGCCCTATGACCGTATGTATCATTAACTTGTTTAAAATTATCTAGGTCAAAAATCGCCATTTGTAATGAAAAACCGTGCTGGGCATGATGTTTTAGCAACTCATCCAAATACTGATGAAACGATATTTGATTGTATAACCCTGTTAACGAGTCCGTCTTTGCCAGCTTCTCCATCAGTGTATTTTCAACGATAAGCTCCTCCTGCTTTTCAAGGGAACGCCGGTAATGATCTGCAATCTCAAGACCACGAACCATCACACCTGTTACCGCCAATGCTGCAATCGGAAGCATCGAAAGCATCATAAAATGCTCAGTGTATCCAACATTCGCATTCAAGTATGGGTGTAGAAAATACAACATGATGTAACTGAGAAATGAAGAAACCGTTGCAAGCCTGATCGATCGTTTATTGAAATAAGCACCGGATACAAGAATCGGTAAAAATAAGGACGCACGTAATACCGCAACATCCGGACGTATGCATATAAAAACGACAGCAATAAGAAGACCTGTCACGACGACAAAATCGTTAGCCCTTTTCGGAAAATAGGATCTACCCCATTCACAAACCAGCATAATAAGAGAAGTTAGTATAGTAGGCAGAACAACATCATACAAAGCATATTGTTTAAATGGGAGAGTGGTGAATGTATAATTCACAAGCTCAATCACAGATGAAAGTCCGATAATAACCCAATACACATTCAATATTTTACGATTAAGACGGGTCGAATCGAGTTGCTCCATCTGCCCCACCTCCTATCTTAATAATAAGGAGAAATTAAAATGTAAACTAAAACACCTGTTAAGCTGACATAAAGCCAAATCGGCATCGTCCAGCGCGCAATTTTCCGATGCTTTTCAACCTGCATGCTTAAGCCCCTGAATAGAGACAGCAAGGCAAGCGGGACAATGGCCGCTGCAAGAATGATGTGTGTAATCAGGATAAAATAATAAATATATCTCAATGGCCCTTCTCCGCCATAGGAGGTAGATTCAGCCAAATAATGATAGCTTACATACGAGACTAGAAAAAGTCCTGTCGTCGTGAAGGCAGCAAAGATGAATCGTCGATGCAGCTTAATGTTTTTCCGTAAAATGAACCACAATGCAGCTAGCAAAAAGACAAATGTAAAACTATTGAAAACCGCATTCAATAGCGGCAATATCGTAATATCGAATCCTGTTTCCCCGCCGTATTCTGGTAAAAAGAAAAGGACAACGACGAGCGCATTTACGACAATAGATAAAATGACGACAATGCCTGTATAGCTTTTATTACGAGCATGTTCCTTTTGAGACATGAAGATCTCCCCTGTTCTATTAACCAATTCTATTATAAGGATATAAGAAGTCTATCTGTATCGGCAACCTTTTACCATCTAATCCACATAACGTTCACATACAGGAAGGAGAAATTTGATTGTTTTTCATACCTTTAAACATACAACATTTGCACTTTATATGAAAGAATTTTCTGAAACTATTTTCAAGCTCCATCATTAAAGTAACCCTCGAATTTTTCCATTGCACTAGCAAACTTCCACAACCAACCTATACGATACAACAACGTTCGATTGAAGTTTCCTTCGGTTCTTAAAGCTGTACCATTTCGCTCAGGATTCGATCTACATTTAAGAGACGTCCCTGCTCATCGCGGTAAGTTATATGCTTGGATTCAAACTTGGTAGGCGACTCAATCCCTGCTGCTGCAGCCAAATAAAATAGACCCTCTCGTAATGAGAGTACATAGTTACATACCCGATAAGATTTTTCCTCAATACTTAGTGCCTTTTGTAGATTCGGGTCTGTTGTTGCGACTCCGACAGGACAATTGTTCGTATGACATACCTGTGCCATGATACAGCCAACACTGAACATGAAACCTCTCGCAATATTGACAAGATCTGCTCCCATCGCAAGTGCAATAGCAATTTTATCTGGAGTGATCAGCTTTCCTGCCGCAATGATTTTAACCTGGTCCCTAACCTTATACTCACGTAAGATACGATCAAGTAATGGTAAAGCAGTCAGAAGCGGCAAACCAGCCGAATCCGCGAGTTCCTGATACGATGCTCCCGTTCCGCCTTCACTTCCATCAACCGTGATAAAATCCGGGCCTTTCCCCGAAGTCTGCATATGTACCGCAAGCTCCTCAAGCTTTTCCAAATCTGCAACAACAATCTTCATACCGATTGGTTTTCCACTTATTTCTCTAAGTCGCTCCATAAATTCGAACATTGATGGAATATCGTGAAACTCACGGAACCGATTCGGGCTATCCACCGTTTTCCATGGCTCAACGTTACGCATTCTTGCAATTTCTTCATTGATTTTCGATCCGTCGACATGACCGCCTCGTGTCTTCGCTCCTTGTGCAAGCTTCAATTCAAAAGCCCTCACCTGCTCAATTTCACTCTTTTTCTTAAATTCCTCCCAAGAAAATTGACCGTCTTTCGTCCTCACCCCAAACAATCCCGGTCCAATCTGCATGATGATGTCAACGCCGCCCTTTAGGTGATGATCGCTTAATCCGCCTTCCCCTGTGTTCATCCACGTTCCACCGGCAAGCCCAAGTCCTGTTGAAAGAGCGGTTATCGACCGGTCACCGAGTGAACCAAAGCTCATTGCCGATTGGCCAACCAACCCGCGTACTTTAAAAGGCATCCGAGAAGTGTTTTTGCCGATTACCACAGCATCCTCCTCATGAAGAAGATACGGAGATCGCTCCTCCGTTTCACGATGCTCTTTCCTGTTGAACAATTTATCATTATCAATATGGTAAACCTTTGTTGTAATTTTAGGTTCCTGTACATCCCGCATCTCTTCCCGCTGTTTGGGGAAAAATGCATTCTTAATGTAATAGCCTGGTTTACTAAAGTCCCGTTCAGAACCGAAACCAATCATTCTTGTTACATACTTACCTGCTTTTACAACGTTTACATAATCATTCCGCGAAAAGGGCTTACCCTCACTATTGTTGCTAAATAGGTACTGTCTAAGCTCAGGACCCATTTTTTCCATAATATATCGAGCTTTACCCAGAACTGGATAATTCCTGAGAACTGAGTGCTCATCCTGTCGTGCATCTTCAAGGTATAGCCAGATAAATAAGACCATCGGGACGAGAAAAGCCAACCCCATGACCGTCAAAATGATCGTGACCAAAATATCCGTCAAATCCAAACTTAATCCTCTCCATTTCACCCATTCATTATAAAAATGACCTATCCGACAGAGCGTTGACTGTTGCTTGCACTGTAATATAAATTCCATAAAAAGATCATCATCCCTGCCGATCTTACTGATCATGTTCAATCCGCCGAGTCTATCCTCAGGCGAATCAAGACTCATAAAAGCTACTAAAACCTTAGAAAATTCTTCAAATACCCATGTATTCATTCCCCTCTCATTTAAAAAACTAAACAAAACTGAAAAAGTTCAATTTAATAGGAAAATAATCGTAAAAAGTAGTTCCATAGAATACTAAATTATGACAAAATAGGTAGAGGAATCGAAAAGTGAAGTGAGGGGAAAAGATGTATTGTTCGAATTGTGGAAACCAGCTTCAACATGAGGAAAAGTTTTGCCAATCATGCGGGGCAAAACGGTCATCCAATGTTGAAACATCACCGCCACCCAGACGTAAATGGTACTGGCTTGTTCCTTTACTGACTTTTTTTATTATTGCAGGTAGCCTCGGAAGCTACGTATTTGCCGAACGGGCGGAAACGGATACCGCTAACGATGCGTTTGAAAAAGGGGAACAACTCGCACTTAAAGGCGATTATAAAAAGGCAAAACAGTCGTTTCAATACGCCCTCACGCTGCGTGGGAATTTTGATGCCGCAAAAAGGAACATCACGTTAATGGAAACCGCTATTAATATTGAAGAGCGTTTACATAAAGCAAAGCAGCAGCAAGAGGATCATGCCTTTGAAAAAGCGATCAACGAGATTAAACATGCTGAAGCCATGATTTCAGGCTTTTCTGGTGAATTGATCACTCAAATCGAGCAGGAAATTAAAAAATCGAGGATCACAACAAATGTTGCTCAGCTGCGTTTTGAAATGAAAGGAAAGTCTTCGATTGAAGAGCTGGAGCCTATCTTAGTAAAAGCAGAAAGACTAGATATACCGGAAGCAGAACAAATTGCTAATAAGATCCGAATGCAAATTGCCGATTTCGCTTATACGATAGCTAGCGATCTTTTAAAAGATAAGCAATTTTCAGCAGCACTTGCCTCTGTAACGAAAGGGCTATCCTATGAACCGGATAATGGAAAGCTGTTAAACTTGAAAACTACGATTAAAAGCGAACAAGAGGCTTTTGAACAAGCAGAACAAAACAGGATTGAACAGGCACTCTTAGCCGCATCCAAAGAAAAGGAACACAATCTGAACAACGCAATCGAAGTAACTGAAATCCAAGCTTCGTTGAATGAATTTGGAGATATTATCGTAGCCGGAACTGTAAAAAGCAACGCAACGGTTCCTGTTACTTCAATTATGATTTCTTATACACTTTTTCAAAAAGATGGCCAAGAATATGGTGAGAATGAGGCTTACGTCTTTCCGGATGTTTTGTATCCAGGTGAAACTGGCTCATTCGAATACACGCATTTTCTCGTAAATGAGGCCTTAAACGTAAAGCTTAATGAAGCAACCTGGTATCTTCAGTAGACCACACTGATCAAATGACCAAAAACATTATGAAAGGTGGGTAAAGTCTTGCAACGTCCTGCCATCTTATCTCTCGTTGTTACCGTCCTGTTCCTTGCAGCAGGCGCAGGAGGCTTTTATGCCCTCCATGATTATTTTAATGGATATCACGTTGAGGCGACCTCCTCATTAGGAAAAGTAGTCGAAACAACAAATCAACCCAAGCCCGATGAACCGAAAGAACTGAAAACGATTATTTACGAAAGTCAAAAGAGTGTCGTTCAGCTTGAAGTGACCACTTCAACTGGGGAAAGTGTCGGTTCAGGGTTTCTCTATAATGATAAAGGCGATATCGTTACCAATGCCCATGTCGTTAAAGGGGCAACGGAAATTATCGCGAAAACAGCAGATGCACAGCAATATGAGGGATATTTAATCGGAATGGGTGAAACAACCGATGTTGCTGTCGTTCGATTTCCAGAGCTTGCCGGAAAAATGCCGTTGCCGCTCGAAAATAAAACACCTGCCGAAGTCGGAGATGAAGTCATCGCCCTTGGAAGCCCAATCGGATTACAAAACACTGTCACAACAGGAATCATCAGCGGAGTAAACCGGCAGTTCACGATTGATAATTACACCTACTTGGACGTATACCAAATATCTGCACCGATCGCTAAAGGAAACAGCGGTGGGCCATTAATCGATCAGACGACTGGAAAGGTGTTAGCAATCAATTCTGCTGGAACAGAGGAAGGATCTATCGGTTTCAGTATTCCGATTCGCAATGTGTACGAAAAAATCATCGAATGGTCGGAGAACCCGGATGAAGTCCCTCCTGAAATGATGACTGATGACGATCCCTCCCCCTCGAAGGAACCTTCAAAGCTTTTTCCTGGAGATGGCGAATACATCGTTGGATATTTTTATGAAAGCCTCTCAATTGGTGATTATGTAACCGCCTATTCTTTACTCGGCAGCAAATGGCAAACGAGCATATCCTATGAGAAGTTTCGGGAAGGTTATATTCATACCGTTGATGTGACGATCGATAAAATTAGCAGTATACGTTCTAAAGAAAACGAAGAGGCAACCGTCACCGTATTCATCAATGCACTAGAACGAGAAGAAAATCAAAAAACCAAATCAGTCCTGTATAAATGCACGTACCAGGTCGGATTTGAAAACAACCAATTGAAAATTCTTAGCGGTCAGGCTGAAGAGGTCGAATAAGACATTCACTGTGATGACAAAGGGGTTATTTACTAACAAAGCTCCTTTGTCCTTTTCTTTTCTGACAGGCTATTGCTATAATTTTTACAATGAGTGCTGGAAAAGGAGAGTCACCTGAGATGAAAACGTTGTTGATTGATATGGATTCAGTAATCTGTGACCTGATGACCGAGTGGCACAGCCGATATAACCAAGAGTATGATGATACCCTTAGCGTACAGGATTTGAAATGCTGGAACAGTGAAAAATACGTGAAGGATGAATGCGGGACAAAGATCTATGACTACTTAGACGAACCAGGGATTTTCATAAAATTGGAGCCTCTTCCCCATGCGATCGAGGTCTTAAGCCGTTTACATGAAAAACATGAAATCCTTATCGTAACGACCAGCAGAACATATGCCTATACCGAAAAAGAAAAGTGGGTTGAAAAGCACCTTCCTTTTATCGGAAAAAGAAATCTTATTTTTACCCACCGGAAGGAAATGATCCGCGGGGACATCCTTTTTGATGATGCACCACATAACTTGACTGCGTTTCAACATACAGGTCGGACTGCTATTGCAATGGACTACCCTTATAACCGGGAAGTGGACGTTGAGCGGGTGAGTAATTGGCTTGAGTTTGAAGGATGGTTAGAGGCATATGAAAAGGGTGAGTATTTATGAAAGCTACAGACATCATCATAATCGGCGGCGGTCCTGCGGGAATTTCTGCTGCAATCTGGTGCGAGCGCCTCGGCCTGGACTATTTACTAATTGAAAAGTCTGAGCAGCTCGGTGGCCAATTGATTGATATACATAATCAGATTGTCGATTACCCTGGACAAGTCTATGCAAACGGGAATGAATTCAAAAACCAGCTCGTTGATCATATTCAACAATTAAACTGTCGTTATACCGTTCAGGCTGATATTGAACAGATCGACATGACCGAACGAACGATGAAACTGCAGGGGGAGCCTTCCTCATTAAATTATCAGTATTTAATTGTTGCAACAGGCACCTCGGTACGGCGGCTGAATATTCCAGGTGAACAGGAAATGATCGATCGAGGGGAAATCTACTCTGCAACGAAGGATCGACATCGTTTTAAAGATAAAAAAGTCATTGTGGTCGGTGGCGGTGACCGTGCATTTGAGGGAGCATTGTTACTTGCTGAATGTGGTGCAGAAGTTGTTGTAGTGAATCGGTCTCGAAAGTTCCGTGCGCGCGAGGAGTTTCGAAAGCCTGTTCTCAGACATCCTGGGATTTCGATTATTGAAGATTCCATTGTAAAGCGGATCCACCATAATGGGTGCAATTTAGAGCATGTGGTTTTAGAAAGTGTGAGGGATGGATCACATCAGGAATTAACTGCCGATGGTGTATTCATTCGGATTGGTGTAGAACCGAATACGACGTTTGTAAAAGATTTCGTCCGGTTTGATGAAGACGGCTATATTAAGGTGGATACGTGCCAACGAACGAGCAACGCTTCAATCTATGCCGTTGGTGATGTGTGCACTCATCCTGTCTTCTCAAGTATCTCATCCGCTACTGGCCAAGGGATGATCGCCGCAAAGCATTTATCGTTGGAGCTTTCTTGATTCGTCAACGTTCGAGGGTTTTTTTTTCGATTTTGCCTTCCGTCTCGTCTCAAAAAGCGAACGAGAACGCTTTTATACTTTTACCTATTAAAAAAGAACCAGACGCCTCCCCACTCGTTATAATTTAGTGGGGCCGGCGCTGGTTCTTTCTAGTATTAATTGTCAGGAAGCTTGTTTAGAATTTGCCGCCAGCGGGCTCTTCTTATTTACGGCATGAATGACAAACATACTAACTAAACCAGCAACTAGGATAACAAAACCACAGAGCACTATTACAAATTGAGGTGACAATAGTGTTCCTAATATACCGACGAGAGCCATCCCGATTAATGTTATTGCACTTAAAAAGCTCGTTATCGTACTGAAAAATCTGCCTAACTGTTCATACGGAATGGCAGTCTGCCAAAACGTCGAAGCGCTCATGTTAAAGCCTGCATTGAATATACCTAACAGGAATGCGGAGACCATCATAATAGATAAATTATTGGAAAATCCGATTCCTCCATAAAATAGTCCAAGTCCTAACGTACCGCCTCCTAGCTGGACAGATAGAGGTAATTTCTTAATGAACGTTGAACCGAAGAAAGAGGTCAATACCATACCGATGCTCAACGCTCCAATCACATATCCGACATATTCTGCCTCGTATCCGCTGTTGTTGACATGGGCAGTAAAGGTGACATCCACTCCTGCTATACCTAACATAATGAAAACATACATCAGCATCACACTAATTACGATAGGTGACTTGATCGGCTTAAGCCCCTCAACCCATTTCTGCCAAAATGATTCTTTTACACCTGACCCATTTTCCTCCTGTATAGGCTCCATACTAGTAATAGAAATACCGATGAACATAAAGCACGCAATAACATAAGTCGCGGCATCGATCAGAAAGCCGATACCCTGTTGATTTTCAGGTAAAAGTGCAAGTACTGTTGCAGCAAGCCCGGGTCCAAGAACTTTAATGACTTCCCTTGTCGTTTGGAAAGCCGCATTCGCTTCCATCAGATTTTCTTGCTTAACAACACTTACGATGTATTTACTGAACGCTGGTGTTCGAAACGATGATACGAGCGAGATAAAGAAAGCAGCAATATAATAAATCCAAATATCACTTGGCAGCCAGTACAGCATAGAAATTACAAAGGCACTCGCCATGTTTGTAGCAATGATCACTTTAGCTGGGTTTTTATTTTCAATGATAACCCCTGCCATCACACCACCTACGATACTACCTATGCTTAAGCAGCCCGCAATCCCCATTGTCGTGAGCAGCGTTTCTGTTTTTGAATAGGTCATAACAATCAACAGCATATAGCTGAACCATGACCCTAGCTCAGAAATGAATAACGATGAAGCCAGTCTTCTGAATAGTCCATTCTCTTTCAAAATATTAATCATATAAACAACCCCCAATTAGTGACAGGGCTTTTCTATGTTGTTTGAATTTTATGTATGACCCCAAGTATGAATACATGAAAATACATAATGTAGTTTTCACACTTTATTGACGTCCATGAATGCATGAAACTGCTTAAATGTACGATTCACCATCTCATTCGCCGAGTCTCTTTTATACCCTCAAGCTGCATAAAGTGCACAAAACGGGAACGCAAGACTCCTATGAATACATGAAACAGCTCAAAATGCGCCTTTGGCCACTTCATTGACCCTTTTTTACTCCTTTGGCAACAATCGTAAAGTGTCGCCATGCTTATATTCATCTTTAATGGTGCTCGTAATATGGTATTTACCTGTTGTCCATTCATCGATTTGATCATTGTAAAAGTCGCTTAACGGATGTCCTGATTGACCAGGAGCGACGACATTATACGCATGATGGATATTTGATAGGTCTACAACCGTTCGCCACGCAGCACCATGATTCACATTGCCTGTCCCACGGTCCCATCCTGCTGCCATTACTGTGACACGGCTACCTCCAAGTGGTGTATCATTCGAATCAACCAGCAAATTAAGCGGTTCGATTGATCCAAGCCGATGCTCAAAAGTGACAGAATGGTAGTCTCCCCACCGCCACTTTTCTGGATCTTCTCCTTGTAATTTCGATACTTTATCAACCGTACGCTCGAATGCAATGGATGCCACTATCGATAATCCACCTGCTTCCGTCATCCAAATGCCAGGGGCACTGTTATGTGCATGACGGATCAATTGATCGACTGTCTGTGCTCTTCCGTCAAACAGATCCATCATTTCCTTATCGATCTGCTTTTCAAATAGAACATCACTGATTTCATACATCCAGAGATGGAAAACCAAGGGTGCACCTGAATCTTTATCGTCCATGTAATTCCAGTGGCCAAGCATGTTAAACGCTTCTTTTTCAAGCTGAGACATTGTTGTTTGGTAAAGCCTTGGCAGCAGGATCGGAATCATTTCTTCTGCCTGCAGGTTATATTGGTCGAACTGCAATTGCTGCATATCCTCTATCGTAAATTGACCGAGGCCTGATAGGACGTCCGTAATTCGTTCATGTCGATAAGGCTGAGCCCATGTATTTGTAATATGGTATGGATACTCCTCCCCGACGATTCTATTGTTAGCCGTGGCAATGAACCCTTGCACAGGGTCCTCAATTGTCGGAAGCTCCTCCCACGGAATATACCCTTCCCACTCGTACTCATCCGTCCATCCTGGAACCGGAAGCATCCCGTCCCCCTTTTTACGAATTGGAATCAAGCCGTTTGCTCTGTAGGCAATCTTTCCCTCTTTTGAAGCGAACACAAAGTTTTGTGCTGGTGTATGAAAATACGTGAGCGCCTCTTTAAACTCCTCCCAGTCTCCTGCCTTGTTCATTCGGAGAACCGCTTCAAGCTCAGTTGAAGGTTGCAGAGCTGTCCATTTCAAGGCTAAAGCCGTTTCGGTATCATCATGATGGGCAAACTCGGAAATAATGGGCCCATGCCGAGTAATCATAACCGTATGCTCAACTGATTCAGTACCTTTTACGTGAATCATTTCCTTGATCACATTTGCTTTTTCCCACTCACCCATATATTTAAAAAGAGCTGGATCCTCTGGATGTCGTTTTTCAATGTATAGATCCTGAACGTCAGGTCCAACATTTGTGACACCCCAGCCGATTTTTTCATTATGACCGACGATGATTCCTGGAATCCCGGCAAAAATTACGCCACTGACATTCAGGTCATTTGTTCTTAGATGTGTTTCGTACCAGATGGAGGGAGTACCAAGGCCGAGATGAGGATCATTTGCTAGCAATGGTAAGCCGCTTTCCGTTTTTTGTCCGGAAACGACCCAATTATTACTCCCATTAAAAGTGTTTGGAACAACGGCATTTGCAAAGCTTTTTTTAAGATCGATCGGATAGTTCTTTATGGCTGAGATGATTGTCGAAGCATTTTTCGGATAGGAAGGAAATAGCTCTAGCGCTTTTTCTTCTGGAAACTTTTGAAGCAAATATTGGCGAAAAGCTTGTCCTTCCCAATGGCCGCCCAAATCAAAAGCCATATACTTCGCAATGGTCAGTGAGTCGAACGGTGTCCATAATTCAGGCTCATAGTTCATGATTAGAAATTCAACGGGGAGGGTGTTCTTCTTTTTCGCTTGGTTTATGTAGGCATTGACACCCTCAGCGTAATAGTCCAACACATTCTTTGCTTGATCCGAATAATGCTCAAATGATGCCTCAGCCGCACGTCTCAATCCGAGTGTACGGAAAAACCGGTCGCTATCGATTGTTGCTTCGCCCACGACCTCGCTTAACCGGCCTGAGGCTAAACGGCGGCTAAGATCCATTTGAAATAATCGATCCTGAGCAGTTATGTATCCTTGCGTAAAATAAAGATCTCGAATATTACTCGCTTCGATATGGGGAACGCCCGTATCATCACGATAGACGGTAACCGGTTCAGAAATTCCAGACAGCGTTACTGACCCATTCGTAATCGGAAGACTTTTTTGAACGACATACACGCCAACAGATGATGCAACGATCAATAAAACGAGAACTATCATACTTGCCATGACTACGACCTTTTTGACAGACAGGCGGCGATTGACAACATACTCCTTTTGTACGACTTTCTCCAATTGCATCTCCCCTTTTATAGCGTCTCTCTATCTCAGTTAATTAGCTTCATTTAGCTCTTGGACGAACTGAACGAGCATTCATTTTCAAATCGTCTATATCAAGACTAGGAAATTCATTCTCAATTAAATGAATGGTTTCATTAATAAGGGATTCTAGTGCCCGTACCCCTTCTTCAGGCTGTAAATGCCCAAATATTTTTAACAGGCGTTGATGGAAATTCACTGGTTTTATTCGGAAGTTTTCGGATGTTTCGTTTACCCATTTGAACCTTGGATGGTGGATGTATTCGTTGTTGATCGCACTTAGAACGGCCATAAGGTTCATACTTGCTTCGGTCATTGTCCTGTATAGCATCAGATGGTCTCCGCGGTATAATAGAGCCTCCCTGTTCTGCCAAGGTCCTCCAAACTGAAGGTGTTCCTGGATCATGTTCGCTTTTAATTGATCAGGGTATTGTTGTAAAGCGGTTTTAAGCCCGTGCAGACGACTCTCTCCTTTTAACGGGATCCCATCAACAATTGCCCCGAGCAGGCATTGCTTTTCAAGTGAAGGATTACCATTGTGCACAACTTTTATATACTCCTCAACAGTCGAGGTAAGAAAGCTGCTGATCTCGAATTTCGTTTCATCGAATAAAAACGTTTCCGACCATTCGTTATCTTCATACGGATGAAAGTCGAGGATGGTTCCGTTGGCCGATTTTATTGGTGTTAAACGATCCTCATCGGATGGAGGCTCGTCCCATAGCAAAAAAAGCTCAATATCCGAGTATTGATCTTGCCACCCTCTTGATACAGATCCACCAATGAATAAAACCGCTAGTTTATTATTTTCACGATAGTAAGTCGATATTTGCTTTGCTTTTTCTAACAGATTCAATTAAAGTCTCTCCTTACGTGGTAACTACTTCCAATTATATATCAAAATTTTGTGAAAATATATTAAATTTAAGGTAAAATGTTAAAAAGAGTTGGCAAAAGAGGCTAATCGCAAGACGATTTACGCCATGTTAACTAATTCGGAGGTGTATGATGGGGAACTATAATGTTGAAAAACAATATGCAACGAGTAGCAATCTAAATGCGCGTATCCAACTACATGAACGGTTCAGCACAAATATAACAGGCTGGACGGAATGGTACTTTGGAGAAATGACCATACCTATGGATGCTAAAATCCTAGATGTCGGTTGTGGAACTGCAAGCTTCTGGAAGGAGAATGCTTCCCGTGTTCCCGACTCAATCGAACTGGTTTTAGTAGACGCCTCGAAAGGGATGATAACGGAAGCCAAATCAAATATCGAATCAGTTGGCCTTAAAGCTGATTTTTCCGCTGCAAATTTATGTGCCCTACCGTTTCCCGACAATCATTTTGACATCGTGATGGCTAACCACATGCTTTATCATTTGGAGGATCAGGATCGTAAAAAGGGAATTAAAGAATTGAGCCGGGTGTTAAAAGGCGACGGTACATTGTATGCCTCAACAATCGGTGAAGGACATTTACGGGAATTCCCCGAACTTCTTTCAGCGTTTGACGCCTCTCTCGACTATCGAACAAAGAATATTTCTGATGCATTTAGTTTACAGAATGGATCGGAGCAACTATCCGTCAATTTTTCAAACGTAAAAGTAAAGCATTATGACTGCGATTTAGCGATTACAGAAGGAGCTCCAATTGTTCAATATGTCCAATCAACAATGAGTTCTGCCGCAGATCAACTTAAGCACAACAATAACGCAGAGAGACTTACACAGTTTTTAAATAGGAGGATTATCGAAAACGGCCCGATTCATATTACGAAAGAAACTGGTTATCTTTCAGCCAAAAAGAAAATCTGACATCGGCACCTCGCCATAAAAGATGGCCTGGCTGGTGAAAACCGATATCCGATGAAAAAACAGCAGATTCTCTTGAAAACATAAGCGAATTTTTTATTATATCGGTTTTTTATCATAATTATCAATTTCTCATGACCACACGCCTTTGCAAACATCAAAAAGGGGCTGGCCGACGGTGCCAACCGGATCGGATAGTCCCTTAATCCTACTTAGCGAGGGTCTGTTTCATCGAGGGATAAGGTCGTTACCTCGGTATAATCCCCCTCCTTGACTTCCTCCTCTGATGCATCCTGTTTCAATTGATGATCGATATCCATCCCTGGTGCAAACGTCGGTTCATCGAATCGTTTCGTTTTATCATTCCGTTTCCTGGGCATCTTCTACCTCCTCCTTTTTCCGTTCGTCCCTTATAATTAACAAGAATCAGCATTTCAATGTACGATTTTACCCTTTAAGCTTTTTCTGCTAGATTGGAGAGTAGAAACTAATTAAAAACACGTTCAGAATTACGTCTGACTTGAACATCTTGTAAAAGGAGTTAACAATGCAGGAAATAATTGAAACTTTGGTAAACTGGACGACCGACCTTGAATTTTGGTATGACATCGGCATTGCTTTAGCAATCTTTCTAGGCTTTGTGATATTCCGAAAAATTTTCACGAAATATATTTTTAAAATCATAACAAGGTTCACAAGCAAAACAAAAGCACAGATCTTTCATAAGGTTTTGCTCGCTTTTGAACGTCCGTTACGTGCATTTTTCATTTTTTTAGGACTCTATATTGCTTATGTCTCATTAGAATTCAGTGGTGATTTTATTACAATTCCGCGACAGTTTTTCCGTACAGCCATCATCGTATTGATTACCTGGGGGCTGATCAACCTGTCGTCAACCACTTCGGTTTTATTTGAGCAAATACACCGTCGATTGAATATACAGGTTGACGCAATTTTGATCCCCTTTCTCTCGAAGGTATTGAAATTTATCATCGTAGCAATCAGCCTTAGCGTGATTGCTCAGGAATGGGGTTACGACGTCAATGGTTTCGTGGCAGGACTAGGAATTGGTGGTCTTGCAATTGCCTTTGCTGCGAAAGAATCGTTAGGAAACCTGTTAGGCGGGGTTGTCATCATCATTGAGAGACCTTTTTCGATTGGTGATTGGATTCAAACACCGTCAGTCGAAGGAGTTGTCGAGGATATCAACTTCAGAAGTACTCAGGTACGGACTTTTGCCGATTCGTTAGTTACTGTGCCGAATGCGACAATTTCAAATGAGGCAATAACGAACTGGAGCAGAATGAGAAAGCGTCGTATCACCTTCAATTTAGGTCTTACATATAATACACCTAGGAATAAGATCAAGACTTGTGTCGAGCGGATAAGAACGATGATACGTGAACATGAAGGGGTTCATCCTGAATTTATCGTCGTTAACTTCGATCGTTATAACAGCAGCAGCCTTGACCTTCTTATTTACTTTTTCACGATTACAACAAGCTGGGAAAAGTATCTTACAATCAAAGAAGAAATCAACCTAAAAATCCTCGAGATTTTAGAAGAGGAAAATGTAGATGTGGCATTCCCGAGCACTAGTGTTTATATGGAAACCCAGTCTGAGTCGTATGAAAAATCTGACCTAAGTGAACGTACAACGATCGAACATAATGATGAAGCACAGGACAGACATCATGATAATAACGATGACGATCAAACGGGACAACCTGAAGGTGAAAGAGGATGAGTATAACAATCCGTCCTATTAAACAAAGGACGTCATGGTAATGAAACGAAACTAAAATAAAGGGGATGAACCTAATATTATAGGTTGTCCCATTTGTTTTTATCTGGATTTAAATTCACACGATTTATTTCACATCAAGGAGGACAAGTTAACAACATGGAGGTGTTATTACGAATGGCAAAAAAGAAAGCAAACCCCGCTACAATCGGACTCCCCTCTTCTCAGCCAGAAGATCAGGGTACGGGTTATGAAAAAGGAAAAGCGGTCGATTCAGCTCGGAAAAAGAAAAAAAGCTATTGAACTGTAACGGGGACAATATTACAAACCTGTCCCCATTTCAAAAAATCGATCGACCAGCTGCTCAATTTCATCCTCGTTCGGCTTTTCACCTGAAAACTGAAACGGCAGCTCCTGAATGAATTTCCCATCTTGGTAAACATGTACCGCACCATTCTGATGAGAAACGCTGTATTCGACATCAAACGTGTATCCATCTCGTTGAATTGCTCCCATATGCAAACGCCTCCTTCACTCTACTACCGATTAGTATGGACAAGAGAATGCGTTTCTTGCTTCATTTTTTAAAATTCGCGTTAAATATATTCCATTTTGCATGAAAAAATCTTATATCCGCGTCAAAAGTATCCACTATCGCGTGAAATAATGATTTTCCGCGTGAAGTGGAAGGTTGGTTTTGAATGATCAGCCTTGAAACGAGTGCAACAACTGCAAAAACGGAAAATTTACTGCGAAACCGGCTTCTGCGGTAGAATTTCCCAATCGATTTCATCCAATCCGTTCTTTTTTAAAAATAGGTTCGCGCGGGAAAATGGTCGGCTCCCAAAAAAGCCTCGGTTTGCCGAAAATGGACTCGGGTGCGGAGATTTTAAGATGAAATGATCATTGTTCGTGATCAGTTCTTCCTTCTGTTGAGCATGGCGTCCCCACAAAATAAAGACAACCGGTGTCGACCGCCGATTTAATTGCTTGATGACTGTGTTCGTAAACATCTCCCAACCCAAACCCTTATGTGAGTTCGGTTGACGTTCCTTAACCGTCAAAACCGTATTCAGTAACAGGACTCCTTGCTTCGCCCATTGCACAAGTGAACCGTGATCAGGAATGTCGTGACCCAGATCGTCTTTCAGTTCTTTAAAAATGTTCCGTAATGACGGTGGATGCTTGACTCCTGGTTGGACAGAAAAGCTTAGGCCGTGCGCTTGTCCAGGACCATGGTAAGGATCCTGCCCTAAAATGACGACCTTCGCCTCCTTGTAAGGTGTATAATTCAACGCATTGAAAATGTCGTTTATATCCGGATAAACCTTGTCTGTCTTATACTCTTCTTTTAACTGTTCAAGGAGACTTCTATAATAAGGTTTCTCAAACTCTTGTTTTAGTACATCCTGCCAATCATTTTGTAAAATCGCCATTGTTCATCACCCATTAGTTATGAAATTCAGTGCTAGTTTAACATAAGCCCAACTATACTCGAAACTGCTTGATCACACTTTTCGCATCTGCCCTCAAGTAACTAGAACGTCCCAAATAGAGTGGAATATCCAGCTTGTCGAAATCGGGCAAGCCATTTTGTTGAAACAAATCCTCATCTCGATAAAACTTCGTAATCTCCCCGACAAACCAATCGTGGTCCCCGTAAGAATTAACGTCGATCATTTTACACTCATAGGCGACATATGCGTCATGTAAAATAGGGGCATCAATCGTAATTCCCCTGTCGAACGTTACGCCGCCGAGTTCGAATTTATTCGTAGCGTTTCCTGAATATGTACCTGCTTGTTGAATGAACGCTGCTTTTTCATAAGGTAAAAAATTAACCGCAAAACAGCCCGCTTTTTTAACGAGCTTATGGGTATGTCTTTCACGTCCAATCGCAACACCGTAAATAGCCGGGTCGTATGAAATGTACGAATGCCAGCCAGCTGCCATGACATTGTCTTCACCCTCGTGTGCAACCGTTACGATTGCAACCATACCTGGATAGCTGTGCATGACCGTTTGATCTGTAGGTTTTCTCATCGTTCTACTCCCCCTCTAAAACTCTATTTCTTTAATTATCACATGAATTTGAATTGTTTGTCAGTTCGGTTGCCTAAAATGATATAATTAACTGGAAAAAAAATAGACAACAGGGGGCGTCACATGGAAATCAAAAAAATACCGTTAAATGAGATGGAACAGTTTGTTGCGATTGTCAGTCGATCGTATCCAGGCATTCACATTGTGTCAGAAGACGATCATACAAAAACAGCAGAACGGTTCTCAGAAATTCAGAAAAACGATCAAGCCTCTTCTTTTTATGGCGCCTATAAGGATGGAAAGATGGTCGGCGGGATGCGGCTTCTTGACTTTGAAATGATGTACCACAAGAAGATAGTCCCTATCGGTGGCATCGGCTCGGTTGCCGTCGACCTTTTACATAAAAAAGAACGCGTTGCTAAATTGATGCTTGAATATTTTCACGAGCATTACCGCGATCGCGGGTTTCCACTAACCGCACTATACCCTTTCCGCCCAGATTTTTATAAACAGATGGGATACGGGTACGGGACGAAGAAAAACCGTTATCGGGTGAAGCCTGAAAATCTGCCAAAAGGCTCCTCCAAAGCACATATCGCTTACATAACTCTTGATCAGGTCGATACATTGGTAGATTGCTACAATCGGGTCGCAGCCAAGACACACGGGTATATGCTTCGTACGGACAAGGACTATATACGACCGATGAAACAGCAAGGGAATTATACGATCGGCTATTTGAAAAATGGTGAAGTGAAAGGCTACGCAGGGTTTTCCTTTCAATCTGGTAAGGAAGGGAATTTCGTCATCAATGATATTTTGATTCACGAATTCGTCTATGAAAATCAAGATGTGCTTACGGAGATGCTGACGTTTTTCCATAGTCAATTCGATCAGATTCGGTACATCCTGTTCGATACACAAGACGAGCATTTTCATTACTTGTTCGCAGACCCACGAAATGGAACTGACGAAATGATCCCGCATGTGACACATGAATCGAATACACAGGGAATCGGCTTGATGTACCGAATCCTGGACGTGAAAGTGTTCATGGAATCGCTATCAAGCCATAATTTTAACGATAAGACGTGCCGCTTGAAATTGTCGGTTCGCGATACTTTTTTACCTAAAAATAACCAAAGTGTAACCATACATGTTGAAGACGGTCGCTTGAAGGTCGGTTCGGATTTAGAGACAGATGTTGAAGTCCAAATAAATGTATCCGAATTATCCTCGTGGCTGATGGGTGTTGTTCCATTCGATCGTCTTTATCAATACGGGCTGGCCAAAATTTCCGATCCGAACTACGTGAACGTGGTAAGTGACTTATTCCATTCACGACAAAAACCAGAATGCTTAAACCGTTTTTAAAGAGTCTTTATCTGTGATTCAATTACAGCACTATATGAGGGGGAGAAAACATGACTACACGAACGATTCGATATGGGGAACGAGTCTATCTTGGACGCTTCAAGGAGGAGGATCTTGAAACGGTATCCAAGTGGTATCAGGACGATGAATATATGCGGTGCATGGATGCATTACCTTCATTTCCGATGCTTCCACGCGATTTTAAAGAATGGGTTGAACTTAAACCAAGAGAACAAAAAGGATATGTATTTGCTATCCGATTAAAGGAGGACGACCGAGTTCTTGGCTGGGTTGATGTCAATGACATTCTTTGGCCGCATCGGAATGCATGGCTTGCGATCGGAATCGGCGAACGTGAGCTTTGGCAGAAAGGGATTGGCTATGAAACGATGCAGCTCGCACTCGACTTTGCTTTTAACGAACTGAACCTGCACCGGATCCAGCTGACGGTCTTCAGTTACAACCAACGCGCCATTAAGCTTTATGAACGGCTCGGATTCACATTCGAAGGGGCGCAACGGGAATTCCTTTTCCGAGACGGAGAGGCATATGACATGCACATGTACGGCTTACTTCGACGTGAGTGGGTTAAACAAGAGCAAGGGTAAAGCCAAAACGTTCGTTTTCAACAAAAAGATTGATATAATCAAACTATAAAAAATTAATCATACCTTTCCAATCGGATTGTAGCAGAGGAGGTTTTTTAAATGAAAAAGGCATTGACGATTGCAGGTTCTGACAGTAGTGGCGGAGCTGGGATCCAGGCTGACCTGAAAACATTCCAAGAGCTGAACGTTTATGGAATGACTGCGTTGACAACAATTGTATCTATGGATCCGGATAACAATTGGCACCATAACGTTTTCCCACAGGAATTAGGCACGGTTGAGGCACAGCTGAAGACGATTGTATCAGTCGGTGTAGATGCAGTGAAAACAGGTATGCTCGGCTCTCCTGATATCATTGGGCTTGCTGCGAAAACGATCAAAGAAAACCAACTTCCAAACGTCGTTATCGACCCGGTGATGGTTTGTAAAGGGGCTGAGGAAGTGCTTCACCCAGAGAACACCGATGCACTCCGCGATGTGCTCGTTCCAACAGCAGACGTTGCCACTCCGAACCTTTTTGAGGCAGCATTCCTTGCGAATCAAAAACCGATTACAACGGTGGATGACATGAAGGAAGCGGCAAAGAAAATCCATGACACAGGCGCTAAGCATGTGTTGATCAAAGGCGGCTCCAAGCTCGAGCATAAAAACGCGATCGACCTTTTCTATGATGGAAACGAATTCAGCATCCTAGATTCAGAGAAGATTGATACACCTTACACACATGGTGCTGGATGTACGTATTCTGCGGCCATTACAGCAAGCTTAGCACAAGGTAAATCGGTCAGAGAGGCGATTGAAACGGCAAAAGCATTCATCACTGAAGCGATCCGCCACTCCTTCCGTCTCAATGAATATGTCGGACCAACCAATCACGCATCATATAAACAACTCGTTTCAAGCCGATAAAATGATCGGATGGGCTGGGACCTCATGAAGGAAACCCAGTCCATTTTTAAGTGAAAAAATCGTTTCATAAGCAGCCATACATACATCCACCTCTATTTTTTAGTACAATATAAGGACGATGGCTTTACATAGGAGGAATTCAGTTTGGATCCGATAGATGTGTCAAAAGTACAAAACCTTATCGAGCGGTTTGTTGATAAAGATGTCTATATTCACCTTGAAACGACGAATGGTGCTTACGCCTCTCATTTCGATGAATCCTTTTTCTCAGCAGGAGCTTATATCCGTAATGGGAAAATCCGCTATACACGTGGAAAAATAACTGGTGCTGGACCGTATCGAGTCGGGTTGAAAATAGAACTCGGTTGGATTTATGCAGAGGGGCTTACCGATTGGGAGCTTGAAGGGAAAAATAGACTGCTGATGGCTGGTCACGATAAAGATGGAAAGCTTGCCGTTGCACTCGAAATTAGCGAAACCCCTTTTGATTAAGAAAAGCGTAAGTGCCCTGGTCAGCACCACAGGTCACTGGAAGACCACTGAGGAGACTGTCGCCCCACAAGAGGTCTGAAGTGACCCAAGGAACTGGGCGCTGGAGCTAGACATTGCATTTTCGTAGCAATTGTTATATAAAATGAAAGGAGTGGACGAGATGGAAGCGCATGAGCATGTCCTTGTCGTATTCCCTCATCCCGATGATGAAGCATTCGGTGTTTCCGGTTCGATTGCAGGTTTTATCAAGAATGGAACACCGGTGACCTATATGTGCTTAACCCTTGGCGAGATGGGCCGAAACATGGGAAACCCACCATTTGCGAATCGGGAAACTCTCCCATTGATCCGTAAAAAAGAACTTGAAACCGCCTGTAAGGTACTCGGAATCAAAGACGTACGCATGATGGGCTATCGTGATAAAACAATTGAATTCGAAGACCCTGTTATCATCGCCGACCATGTGACTGAGGTGATTATGGAAGTAAAGCCGACCCTCATCATCACTTTTTACCCTGGTTACAGCGTGCATCCCGATCACGATGCGTGTGGCGAGGCAGTGATTGAGGCAGTAAGGCAGCTTCCCGAATCCGAACGACCGCCAGTCGAATGTGTTGCCTTCTCCAATGACTGTGTCGAAAAGCTGGGAGAACCCGATGTCATTCGTGATGTAGCTGATGTCCAAGACAAGAAAATCGCAACGATTGAAGCACACCGTTCTCAAACAGCCGGGCTCGTCGCGGGCATGAAAAAACGTCTCGAGGCAAATGAGGAAGAAGTGATCAACCGGCTTCAAAGGGAACGTTTCTGGACGTATAAATTTAATTAAGAATTTAATAGTACATCCTTGCAATATATATAAAATAAACAGCCTACCAGTGTGAGGCTGTTTTTTTCAATTTTACAGATGGTAAATTAAAAATCAGGTGTCATAAAACATGAATTTAGTCGTCTACTTATATGAGTTTCTCAAATGGAGGAAATGTCCCATGTCTAGAAAAAGTACGATATCCCAATGGTTTTATTTATATGGAAATGATGTCTATCGTTATTTGGTTTACTTTACAGGAAGTTCAGATGTAGAAGATCTAGTCCAAGAGGTATTCATTAAAGCTTTAAAGAGTTTAAATACATTCAAGAATCATTCAAGTCCTAAAACCTGGCTTTTTACTATTGCTAGAAATCTAGCTATTGATGAAATGAAAAGTAAAAAAAAGAGTATGTGGAAAAAACTAATACCAATAGATGAAAATCTATCATCAAACGAGCAAAATCCTGAAATGGTATTTCTAAATGACCAGAGTGCAAAAGAACTTCATGATGTTATCCAGTTATTAAACAATAATTACAGAGATGTAGTTATATTAAGAGGGGTTAATCAGTTTTCTGTAGCCGAGGCAGCCTCTGTATTAAATTGGCCTGAGGAAAAAGTGAGAACCAATTATCACAGAGCATTAAAAGCATTACGAAAACAATGGAGGGAAGAACCATGAATAGAAGGGATGGCTTAAAGGACCTTGAACAAAAAATAAAAAGTCAATCAAGGATAAGAATAGGCGAAAAGAAATTTAATTACATTCATCAAAACCTAATGAATGTTGCTGAAAGTATTGATCGAAAAGAAAGAAGAGGTGGATTTCTGAAAAAGCTTGCTTTCGGATTTGGAAGTGTTGCAGCAGGTTTGTTAATTTTAGTTTTGTGTCTTTCATTAAGTGATATTACAGATTCAGATGCCGGTCAAGCTAGTAGAGGAAGTGATAATGAAGCTTCATCAGAACAATCTAAAGTATCATATAATGACAAAGAGTCAGAGAATGCTAGTCAAAATTATACTACAGTAGAGGGTGCTATAGGAGATGCTAAAGTCATTGAAAGTGAATTTGACCCTTCGTTGATTGGATTTTACACAGGAAAACCGATGAAATTCGATCAGTACAATTTGGATGATGTTGAGGCAGGCGTATATGTTCATGGTGTTAAAACTCATTCTGATCAACAGGCTTTTACAGTCTATTCAAAGGTGAGTAAGAACACAGCTCAAACAGTAAGTTTAAAGATAGAAGAAGAAATACTTAAGATTATTGTTCAAGTAGAACAAGCTAGCTCAGAAAGCGAAGCAGAGCAAAACAAAGTACTACAAACACTACTAAATGAAAAACCAACAAAATTTGAAGTATATAGGAATGGAGTTCTAGAAAAAAAAGAAGAAATTATCTATGCAATTGAATAGAACGTATTTATAAACAAGGATTCTGTTATTCCTGTTCCACTAAGGATGCTATTCAGGAAGAAGACATATACATTATAGTAAAAAACGCTCGGATAGGTGGTTACCCCTGAAAGTTAAATTTTTTACTCTAACCTTCGGGGGTCGGTACCATAACTACCCAAGCGTTTTTTTGTGATAGATATATTCTATTATTTCATACTGATTAGACGCTCTCCTTTTACTTCTTTATTCAGTATTATGCATTGAGAATAGCTGCTGAAACGCCGCCTTATTGAACGCCAAATCCGCAAGAGTATATCCATCCAGCACTTTGAAATAAGCTTCCAACGCCTCATTCAGTACACCTTTCAATCCACAAACCGGACTGATGATACAACCATTCTCCGTTTCATTAAAGCACTCCACAAGGTAGAAGTCTTCCTCCGTCTTACGGATAAGGGTACCGATATTGATTGCCTCTGGTCGTTTATCCAGACGGATTCCACCATTACGGCCACGAACCGTTTCAATCAATCCAAGCTTACCTAACTCATGAATGACCTTCATCAGGTGGTTTTTCGAGATCTGATAGGTATCGGCTATATCTTTAATGTTAACGAGCCGATCTTCCTTTTGAGTGGCCAGAAAAATCAATACCCGTAAGGAATAATCGGTAAAGTTCGTAAGTCTCATTTAGAATCCTCTTCCCTTTTCTATTGCTCCTATTCTATCATTCAATTCCCTCTTAGAGAAGAAACTCCTTTAACAAATGTGAGCGATGTTTGACGACAATTATGGCGGAAATATGAAAGATGCATTTGAAATATTTCTTTAAAAAGCAACCGGTCGTAGTATAAAGGTGTATTTAAAATACTTCTTTTTTGATGAAAGGGGCTACCATTATGTTAGAACAAAAAACCATCGATACGATAAAAGCGACTGTACCGGTACTGAAGGAGCATGGAACGACGATTACGAACTGCTTTTTTCAAACCACCCGAAGCTTCTGAATATTTTCAACTATTCCAATCAACAAAAAGGTCATCAACAAGAGGCGCTTACAAATGCGGTCTATACAGCAGCTGTTCATATCGACCGTCTTGAGGAAATTCTTCCTGCAGTTAAACAAATAGCACATAAACATAGAAGTTTAGGCGTTCAACCCGAGCATTATCCGATTGTCGGTGAAACGTTACTCAAAGCAATTAAGGATGTACTGGGAGATGCAGCGACCGATGACATCATCAATGCATGGGCGGATGCTTATCAAGTGATTGCAGATGCGTTCATCGGCGTTGAAAAAGAGATGTATACCGAAGCCAAGCAACAACGAGGAGGATGGGAAGGCGATCGCGAGTTCAAGCTTGTGAAAAAACAGGTTGAGAGCAACGTTATTACATCTTTCTACTTAAAACCGACTGATGGCGGTGAACTTGCAGGCTTTGAACCTGGTCAATATGTCAGTGTGAAGGTGAAGATTCCGAACGATCCTTACACATATATCCGCCAATACAGCCTTTCCGATGCACCTGGAAAAGACTATTACCGATTGAGTATTAAACGCGAGGGTACTGTGTCCACCTATCTTCATGATTCTGTTGAGGAAGGTGATACGATTCTACTAAGTGCACCTGCTGGGAACTTTACGTTAAAAAGAAAGGAAGATTGTCCGCTTGTGCTAATCGGTGCCGGCGTTGGATTAACGCCACTCATCAGCATGCTTGAAACGAGCCTGACGGAATCTCCGAACCGGGACATCTATTACATCCATGCTGCCGTAAACGGAGATTTCCAAGCGATGGGACATCATGTTCTTGAACTGACCGAACACCATGATCAATTGAAAACGTACTTCTGTTTTGAAAAACCGACTGAACAAGACCGTCTTAATAAATGCTTTGAAAAGGAAGGCTATATTGACCTTCCATGGCTGCAAACGGTACTTCCAAGTGAAGATGCTGATTTTTATATTTGCCGTCCAGAAGGCTTCATGAAAGCGATCATCAGCAGTTTGCGTGCATGGGGTGTAGATGCAGACCGAATCAACTTCGAATTTTTCGGACCAGCCATCGACCTCTCAAAAGAACTCGAACCAGTGGGAAGCTAAATGCATAACGAAGGGATGACGCTTGATTGCGCCATCCCTTTCTCATTCAAATAACTGTTTATATTCACTTAGTCCTTCTTTTTCAAGGTCCTCTTTCGGAATGAACCGTAATGCCGCCGAATTGATGCAATAACGTATCCCTTTAGGTCCTGGTCCGTCTGGGAAAACGTGCCCGAGGTGAGAATCGCCGTCCTTACTGCGCACCTCTGTCCGAATCATCCCGTGGCTCAAATCTTCTTTTTCCTCAACTTGTGCTTTACGGATCGGCTTCGTGAAGCTTGGCCAACCGCAACCCGCATCGTATTGATCGGTTGAGCTGAAAAGCGGTTCACCAGAAACGACATCGACATAGATCCCCTCTTTTTCATTGTTCCAGAATTCGTTATTAAAAGCGGGTTCTGTTCCATTTTTCTGAGTAACGTTGTATTGCATTTCCGTCAAACGTTCTCGGAGGTCTTTTTCGTCCTTTTCAGCCTTCCAGTTACTCTCGATGAAGTCTTTCCGTCCTGACCCTTTATGAAATTGGTTGTAATGCAACGGATTCTTTTTATAGTAGCCCTGGTGATAGTCCTCGGCTTCGTAAAAGGCTGATGCAGGGAAAATGTCGGTCGCAATCGGCTTTTGGAACTTCCCGCTTTCCTCCAGATCCTTTTTCGAAGCTTCAGCCATTTCCTTCTGAGCCTCGTTATGATAGTAAATCGCTGTTTTATACGACTCTCCTCGATCGTAAAATTGCCCACCCGGATCTGTCGGGTCGATTTGCTGCCAATAAAGCTTCAGTAGTTTTTCATACGGAAAAATGGCAGGATCAAAGGTAATTTGTACCGCTTCACGATGTCCCGTCGTATCCGATTTTACTTCTTCGTACGTCGGATTTTCCTTTTGTCCGCCTGTATAACCTGACACGACTTTTTCAATCCCAGGCATTTCATCGAATGGCTTGACCATGCACCAGAAACAGCCGCCGGCAAAGGTTGCAAGCTCGAAACGATCATTATTTTCCGTCATGTGAATCCCTCCAAAAGAAAATCAGCTTTTTCATTAAGATAACCTGTTTTCAGAAGGAATTACAGAAAAATGCTCGAAACATACAAAATCTAAAATTTTCCCTTCCTGAATTGAACCCTTAGTGGGTCTTGCTACACCTTTTTCATATCAAAAATACGTTGATCGATCAGTCGTTTCTCACCATTTTTTATCGTACCTGGCTTCACCCTTGTCAAAACTGGTCTAACCCGAATGGCGTCCTGTAATCTGGAGAGAAGTTCCGAATGCAGTTCCTCTAATGATTCTATCAATATTTCGAATTTGTCCAAGTAATTTTCTCTAGTGACAACTCCCTGGAATTCGGAATATCCCTCCTGCTTTAACACACGAGCCAATTGTTTCTCTCTAACGAACATTCCCTTCACTTTCACACCGTCACTGACTCTGCCTAGAACGCCAGCGACCCTCTCGCCATCATATCCATCCACCCAACGTGATAAATCTCCTGTCCCAAACCGGATGAGCGGGTAGCTCTTGTCAAACAGGGTGACCACAACCTCTCCTTCACCACTTGTGTCTTCCCCTGTTAATGGGTCGCAAATTTGTACAATAGCGGAGGATGTCACTTTTAATCCCGGACCTTGTTTATCTTCATATGCAATACAACCACAATCTGCAGTTCCATACCCTTCAAATATCGAAATCCCGATAGCCTCACATCTTTCTCTCATTTCCGTTGTCAGCATTTCTGCTGTAAAAAATGCTTTCTTGAGATTAAGTTCTTTTCCGACCGTATACCCTGACTTTTCAGCAGTATCTAGCAGAATTGAAAAGAAACTTGGTGTTCCGACATAACCCGTCACTTGTAAATCTTTCATCACCTGTACTTGAAGTTCGGTATTACCTGTTCCAGCTGGCACAACCGTAGCACCCAAATCCCTAAGTGCAGAGTCGAACATAAAACCCGCAGGAGATAAGTGATAGGAAAACGTATTTTGTACAATGTCTCCTTCGTCAAAACCAGCTACGCGAAGCGCCTCTGAAAATCGCCAAAAATCACTTTCAACAGTCTGAGGATCATAGATTGGACCAGGGGACATAAAGATCCTCGCAAATGTTGATGGAGCAATTGTCGCCAACTCTCCGAACGGAGCACCTGCCTTTTGTAAATCAGGCAAGTCATCTTTTTTCAACACAGGAAGTTTATGCAAATCCTCTTTGTCAGATATTTCTTCCGGTAAGAGTCCTGCACGTTTCATATGCTCCCTGAAACCATTTGCATTCTCATAAGCATGTCGGATTACTTCTTGCAGAGAACCCATTACAGCCATCTCTTTCTTCTTTTATATGACTTGATATTTTTATAGTTCTTTCTCCCTTTATCACCAATTCCAAGATAAAACTCCCGGACATCCTGGTTCTCCAATAGTCTGTCAACCGTACCATCCATCACAATCCGACCGTTTTCCATTATGTATCCGTAGTCAGCAATGGATAACGCCACTTTTGCATTTTGTTCCACTACTAAAATTGTTGTGCCTTCTTCTTCGTTAATACGCTTAATAATAGCAAAAATTTCTTTTACGAGCAGTGGTGCTAAGCCTAGAGAAGGTTCATCCAGCAGAAGTACTTTTGGTTTCGCCATCAGTCCCCTTCCGATTGCCAGCATCTGTTGTTCTCCTCCAGAAAGATAACCAGCTTGTCGGTTCTTAAGTATTTGCAGCTTCGGAAAATATTGATATACCTTTTGAAGGTCAGCTTTGATGTTTCTTCGATCCTTTCTTGTATGGGCTCCAGCAAGCAGGTTTTCTTCTACTGTCAAATGTTCAAAAACACGGCGGCCTTCCATGCACTGGAAGATTCCTTTTTTGACAATCGTTTCTGCATCAGTGACATCGATTCGCTCTCCATAAAGTTCAATGTACCCGTCAGTAACTTCGCCATTTTCACTCTTTAACAGCCCTGAAATCGCCTTCAGAGTCGTGGTTTTTCCTGCGCCATTGCTTCCTAGCAATGCGACGATCTTCCCTTTTGGAATGACCATCGACATTCCTTTTAAAACCAGGATGACCCGATCATACATGACTTCTACATTGTTTAAGGTCAGCATACGTTCTCCCTCCATTTCAAAGAAAACTTGGCAAAGCCAAGCATTAGCGCCGGCTGAGCCTTAGCCCTAAAGGATGACCTAAAGGCCCTTGCCTTGTACTATAGAAAGTATTTTTATATTTTCTTAACGTGTAAAAAAGAGGGGTGTCAGCATAGCACCCCTTTACTTATCAGTAGCCGATATAATCTGTAAAGGCTTCAAACTTCCCGTTCTTCACCTCTGCTAAACGAATCTGGTTTGTTCCAGCATGGCTTTCTGATGTAAAAGTAACTGGAGCAGCAAGTCCGCCTAGATCAAGTTCTTTTATCTTTTCTAAACCAGCCCGGATTCCTTCACCAGTCGTAGGGTCGTCTGCAAGTTTGATTCCTTCAACCAAAATCTTTGCTGATACCCAGCCCTGCACGAATTTCTGATCTATATCTTCCAACTTTTTATCTTTACTTTCAAGGTATTCTTCAATCTCCGCCATTCCTTCCAGATCCTCATAAGGGAAAGCATGTGTTACAACTCCGATAAACCCTTCTGAGGCATCTGGCGCAAGTGAAATCAAGCCTTCACCAGTGGCCCAGTTCAACCCGATGAATTGGGTGTCGATTCCCAATTTTTTTGCATCCTTCAAGATTGTCGCTGTAGCTCCCCATGTTTCCTGGATAATCGCATAGTCGGGGTCTTTCTTTTCCATATTCAATAATTGAGAGGTAGCATCAAGTGCTGTCAAATCGACGACTTGTTCATCAACAACTTCAATTCCGATTTCCTTGGCAAACTCTTTTGCATCCTCTACCGGTGATTTTCCAAAGGCTGTATCATTGTAAATGAGAGCAACTGTCGGTGAACCACCACTATGATTATCTTTTATCCATTGCAGTACAGAACGCGCCTGGTCAGAGTAGGAAGCTGCCGCTAAGAAGTTATATGGGCTTTCTTCCATATTTTTAAGATTCTCAGAATAAGAGGCTGAGATGAATGGAAGCTTATCTTTAGCAACCTGTTGCCGGAGGGCTTCCGTATCACCAGTACCCCAGCCTAAAATAGCGACGGCATTTTCCTTTGATTTATATTTTTGGTACAGCTTTTGTGCTTCGGGAATCTTGTAAGCATAATCCTCTCCAACTAATCTAAGCTTATAGCCATTGACCTTTCCTTTAGAGTTGATGTATTCAAAATAAGCTTTCTCTCCTTCTGCATAAGGTGCCCCCACATCCCCAGTTCCTCCGGTAATGTCAAATAGTCCACCTATTGTAATCGTATCTCCCTCTCCACCAGATGTACCTTCTGAACATCCAGCTAATATTCCGAATACCAACAGAACCATCAACAGACTCGTCCACAATTTTTTCATGCTTCTCCCCCTACGTCAGAATAGTTTATAAAAACGATAACCTATCAGGATGCTTATCGTAATTACTAATAACAAACCTACTAGAAATAGTATCAACGCTAATACGAAAATGGCCATAGTTTGAAGTAATCTTTGATGTTCTTCCATGTTTTCGCAAGTCCTTCCGGTTCATAGATGAGGAACAGGATGATGACTAATCCAAATACGACCTCCTTCAATCCGACTAGCACTGCAGCTATATCCGGGAAAAAGCCGCTTAACGTACTTACACCTGATCGCAGGAACACCGGAAGTAAGGTAATGAAAACCGCACCATAAATCGAACCGAAAACACTGCCTAGACCACCTACAAGGATGATCGCCAAATATTCGATTGATACGGTGATACTGTATAGTTCCGGACTGACAATCATCGTGTAATGTCCGAGTAACGCCCCTGCTACACCGATGAAAAAAGAACTAATCGCAAAGGCGAGTACCTTGTACTTAAACAAATCGATTCCTATGACTTCCGCAGCAATGTCCCGGTCCCTGACAGCGATAAACGCACGGCCTACCCGAGAACGAAAAAGATTTAACGAAAATATTGTAGTGAACACTAAAACTCCAAACATCAAATAGTAGAAGCTCATTTCACTATAGAAGGCAAATCCGCCGATTTCAGGCCTGCTTAATACGAGACCAGCCGTTCCACCAGTTAAACTATCCCACCTTGAAATGATAAAGAGGATGATCACTTGAGTTGCCAGTGTCGCAATCGCTAAATACAAACCCTTCAACCGGAGGGACGGTAGCCCGAACAAACCGCCGATGATGGCTGTAATTATACCCGCAACCGGTAATGCAATAAAAAAGCTCATGCCCAATTTTGTTGTCAATATAGCAGAAGTATAACCGCCAACCCCTAAGGATGCTCCGGTCCCAATCGAGATTTGCCCTGTGAAGCCTGTCAAAATATTCAACCCGATCGCACCTATTGCCGCAATACCGCATAATGTCGCAAGCCCTACAATGTATTCAGAAGCAAAGAGAGGAAAGATGGCAAATAATGCAACGAATGCGATAACACGCATTCTTACCCGTACGATACTCCAAAGGGCCATATCCTGCTTATAATTTACATGGAATTCTCCACATTCCATGACAAATGGATTCCGCATATCCCTCTCACACCCTTTCTATTTCTTTTTTGCCATAAAGTCCATATGGTTTAAACATCAGAATAAAGATCAGAATTACAAATGGCATGACATCCTTTAACCCTCCACCTACCATCGGATCTAAATAACCGCCAGTCAAACTCTCTATGAGACCGATGATCAACCCTCCGATGATAGCACCAGGAATGCTGTCTAATCCTCCGAGTATTGCAACAGGCAAAACCTTTAACCCAATTGCTGATAAGGAGGCGTTCACTCCATTGATATTTCCAAGCAGTATACCGCCGACTGCAGATACAATAGCGGCAATCGCCCAGGCAACTGCAAAAATCACTTTTACACTGATTCCCATCGACATTGCAGCCTGTTGATCATCAGCCGTTGCCCGCATCGCTATTCCAAGCTTTGAATATTTAAAGAAAAGTGTAAAAAGGACAAGCATTACTACCACAATAGCAAGCGACCAGAGATAAAGCGGAGTTACGATGACATTGCCGAATTCTATTGGTTGCTTAGAAAAGGTTTCAGGGAATACTCTCGTTTCATGCCCCCATATGATATGGACAAACCCTGCTAACATACTAGAAAGTCCAATGGTCGCCATAATCATCGAAATAATAGGTTCACCGATAAAATGCCGCAGTACGATACGCTCAATCACAAGGCCAAGTATTGCACTGAATATAAGAGCTAGGAATAATGAAGCAATGAACGGAATGTTGTAAGCGGTAATTAGCGTAAGGCACACATATGTACCGATCAACAGAAACTCCCCTTGTGCGAAGTTGATCGTATCACTAGCTTTATAGATTAGGACAAATCCTAAGGCTACCAGTGCATATACACTACCTACTACGATTCCTGTAACTACCATTTGCAGAAAAAAAGTCATTAAGCTGCCCCCTCGCCTTCATCCATGAAAATCACCTGGAGTGTCGTTTGAATGACCTGTTCATTTCCATCACGGTATTTGATCCTACCTTCTACATCTATTCGTTCATCAGAGGTATACATGCCTTCAATGAGTGTTTGATATTTTTCTCCGACAAATTGGCGGCGGACTTTCTTTGTACGCGTCAGTTCTTCATCATCTGCATCCAACTCCTTGTATAACAAAACAAATTTCTTAATCCGTGCTTTTACCGGCAAAGATTGATTGAGTTCCATCACTTGATTGTGAATCAACTCGAGAACCTCCAGCTTCGAAGATAAATCGGTATATGTTGTATAACCGATCTGTTTCCGTTCTGCCCAGCGCCCGACATTCTCCATATCGATGTTGATCATCGCCACAACATATGGGCGTTCCCTCCCGATCGCTACAGCTTCCTTGATAAACGAACTGAACTTTAGTTTATTCTCAATAAATTGAGGGGAAAACATTTCACCGGTATCTAATCGGATGACATCCTTTAAACGATCGATGATATACAAATGCCCATCTTTGTCCAACCGTCCCGCATCTCCTGTATGTAACCAGCCATCCTCTAACGTTGCTTGTGTAGATTTCTGATTTTTAAAATAGCCTTTAAATACGCTTGAACTTTTGATGAGTATTTCACCCTTATTAGAAACTTTAACTTCTGTTCCAGGCAACGGTATTCCAACACTGTCAAATTTGATATCCCCGTCACGATGTACGATGGATATCCCGGAAACCTCTGTCTGTCCATAAATACTCTTTATATTGACACCGATACTATGAAAAAATTGAAACACATCGGGTCCAAGCGGCGCACCGCCAGTATAGGCACGCCTCATCCGCAGCAGGCCGAGATGATCCCTTATCGCACTAAGCATGAGATAATCTGCTAACTTGTATAACAGGCTTGTTCCGAAACTGACTTGCTTATTTTCAAAATTTGCATTTGCAACCTTTTCACCAATCGACTTGCACCATTCGTATGACTTTCTTTTGAACCAGCTGGAATCCTGAATTTTGACTTGAAACTTAGAGACCATATCTTCGTAGATTCTAGGAGGAGAGAACATTACATGAGGTCCGATTTCACGCATATTTTCTAAAACAGTGGAAGGTTCTTCAGGAAAATTTATCGTGATTCCATTATAGAGGCCGATTGCAATCGACATCATTTGCTCGCCAATCCATGCCAGAGGCAGGAAGGACAAATATTCATCCTTTTCAGATAAAGGATCGATCGATGATAGATTTTTTGCCATATCCATCAAATTCTGATAGGTCAACATCGTTCCTTTCGGATTACCTGTTGTACCGGAAGTATATGATAGTATAGCAACATCGTCATAAGATCCTTTTTTTATCTCAGTCTTAAAATAGCTTGGAGCTTCTTTCTCATAGGCTATTCCTAACTCCTGTACGTCTTTGAAGTATATTAGAGATTCATCCTTATAGTTCCTCATCCCCCGGGGGTCATAATAAATAATTGTTTTTACCTTTTTTATTTCTTCTCTTATTTCTAAAAGTTTATCAACCTGTTCTTGATCCTCTACGACAACAATCGATGCATCGCAATTATTAAGGATATAACTTATTTCATTCGGAAGGGATTCCTGATAGATTCCAACTGAAATTCCACCAAGGCTTTGAACTGCCAACTCACTGAAAACCCATTCTGGTCGGTTATCGCCAATGATGGCAAGTGTTTCTTCTCTTTTCAATCCTAGCTTCGCCAACCCTAATCCAAACGTTTTCATTTGTTCAAAGTATTGTTCATATGTAAATTCATTCCATATTCCGTAGTCCTTCTCTCGTAACGCTACTTTGCTTCCTTCATTTTCAGCTCTTTCTAAAAGTGATTGAGGAAAAGTAATGTTCGATTTCGCCATTATATCGTTCCCTCCCAAAGGTTTAGACTGCATCTTCATCACCTAAATAAGCTTCTATCACCTTCTGATCATTTTGGATTTCCTGCGGTGTTCCGTATGCAATGAGTTTTCCGAAATCAAGAACCGCAATGTGATCTGACAAGTCCATTACCACACCCATATCATGTTCTATCAGAATGATCGTCGTCTTGATTTCCTCATGTATATCGATAATATAACGTGCCATGTCTTCTTTTTCTTCACTGTTCATACCGGCCATCGGCTCGTCCAAAAGTAAGATTTCAGGTTCTAAAGCAAGAGCCCTTCCTACTTCCACCCGTTTTTGCAATCCATATGACAGTCTACCTACAGGAATATTTCGTATATGCTCAATCTCGAGAAAATCAATTACGTCCTCAACCTTCTTACGGTGTTCCACTTCCTCCTTTTGAGCTTTTCCCCAGTATATTCCGCTCGAAAGAAGTCCTGCCTTCATACGTATGTGCCGACCAAGTAACAGATTGTCCAATACCGACAAGTGCGGAAACAACTCTATGTTCTGAAATGCTCTGGCAATCCCGAGACCCGCTCTTTTGTAGGGCTTTAAATTCGTAATCTCTTCCCCTTTAAAAGATATAGAACCTTCTGCGGGGCGGTATAAACCGCTGATGCAGTTCAGCATACTTGTTTTACCGGCACCGTTGGGTCCAATTAAGGAAAAAATTTCACCCTCTGTTACTTTATAAGAGACGTGATCCAGTGCTACGACTCCTCCAAATCGCATAGTGACATCCTTGATTTCTAAAATCCCCAATACGGTTCCTCCCTTTTATTTATATGAAAACGTAGAATACATTTAATCTTTCGAATATTTAGAAATTCTTTATAAATGTCTTTAATCCTCTATTTATGTAATGACTTTCAGAAAGTTTTTAGTACAAACCTTATGATTAAAATCCAGAATAAATAAAGAAAACTCAGCGATTGCCAAGCTTTAAGCGAAGGAGAGCCGTAGTTGCCCTTATACTTTAGAAAGTATTCATACTTTCTTAACGTGTAAAAAAGGACCGACCAACATCTACTTTCAACCGATGTTTTAGGGTCAGTCCCTTCATTAATTTAAATGATTTTTTGTGCGACTAAAGTGAAGGTTTTCGGTAGTCCGAAGTCATGAGTTTTCTGATTTGGTTCTTCTTCTAACACCTTTATGGCGAGCCCTTCTGCTGCGACTGCTGTAATCAACTCACCTAACGTCCACTTCCGCTGTAAAACATTTGTAATTGGTGTGTCTCCATTTGATGCGTACTTTGTAAACGCAACCTGTCTGCTCTGGATTGTCGGATCGAAGTAATTACCTGTCACCTTGTGCTTCTTTCCGTTCGAGGTGATCAATTTTGTAGAAATCGGATGGAATTCATGCAAAACAAACTTTCCACCCGGTCTTAATAATGATGTGATTTTCTGCATCAACGGCTTTAGATCAATAAAATAATGCAAAACTCCAAGCTCCATCAATACGATGTCGAAATCACCTTCTGCTTCAAGTGACAAAACATCCGATACGATATAATCGATCGTAATGCCTGTTGCATCCGCTACCTCTCCAGCGTATGCCGCATTTTCCTGAGAGAAATCCACGACAGTGACCTCTGCTCCAAGCAGCGATAAGCCAGCTGCTTTTATGCCATTCGAGCCCATCAAATGAGCAATCCGCTTTCCTTCGACAGGATCCATATACGAATAAAAGGCCCCTATTCTCGCTTCTGGGTTCCGTTTTATTTTTTCTGCAACCTGATCGGGTGTTCCGTATCGATTGATCAATGCCTGGTAGTTGTTCTGGTTCCAGGCTGATTCATTTTGTTCGGTGATGCCTCTTTGCTGGTGACCTAAATGTTCCCGCACAAGATTGGTAAATTTAGATGGTGGTGACATTTCCGAATAAAACGAGCGGCACCAGTACGTGCTTCCTTCATGCTTCACTTGTATTCGGTAAGGATCGGTCCTCAGTGCTGTATTATATTTGCATAATACCTCAACATTAATACCGTTCATGCCGAATTGGAAACGGCCAGATGACTGATCCCTTTCTAATGGTGTGGGGTTGTATGATTTCACATGGTCATGGACATTCTCGATTAAGTCCCATTGCACTTCTACTAGGATTTTTCCTAGCTCTACCGGCACTCCTTGTAAAAACAACGCCGTTTCAGCAATAAATTGATATGGTATGGACTGCTCCTCCAATAAAGCAGCTAGATTGTATAGGTTTGCAGTATAATTCATCGTATTCATGCTTGCCTCCGTAAAGATTACTGCTTCTAAAATGACAGATTCTCAACTGGAAAGCAACAAATGAAGGATTTCAATCGGAAACTGGGTATCAGCCAAGCTCACTATCAGATATAACACACACCAAAAATCCATATAAGAGGAAAAATCTAATTTTGTGAGTAATTATCAAAAATTTGGGTTAGAGGCTGCCTGGACAACAGAAAAAACCAGACAGCCTCCATTCCTGGAGGTGTCTGGCTCTCACCTTTCTCATTTCTTATTGAGTTACAGGTTCTTCCTCTTCCTTCGCTTTCTTCTCACTTGGCTGCCCTGCAACAATAACCTGCAAGGTTCCTTCACTTTCGGCCTCGCCAGAAAAGTTTTTCGCGACTGCCCTCAAGAAGTAGCTTCCATTGTGAAGCTCCAACTCAAGCTCGAACGTACCATCTGGTTTCGTCCTTACCGAACCTAGCTCTACTGCATCTTTTCCTCGTTCATTGAATACATGAACAGTTGTACCTGGTGTTGCTTTTCCAGTGACAACAACCGGTTCGCCTTTGAATTTAAGCTCTTCCGCATCCCAAGTCGGCTGCCCCGGCAATTGTTGTTCTGCATCCATCGCCCAATTCAGTGCATTGACAAACAAGTGTTTTCCTTCGGTAGTCCATCCGTATTCTGGTCCGATGATGTTCGTCACTGCGAAGGAGGAAAGCAACAGGTGCATATGCTCCTTACTTCTGAATTCGTACGCGATTGATGATCCCTTCACCTCGTCCTCAACACTCAGGTTCGCAAGCGGGATTCCTGGATACCCTTTGAAGGTTGCGTAAGGACTTTTAGCGGTATGAATGTTGATCGCCTCTCCATCCAAACCTAATCCTTCAAAAATCGGATGATCCTGAATCGGCTGTATATAAATCGCTCCTACATCATAACCATGCTGATCAAGCTGTGGAGAGCCTTCCACGCTTTCAAGGAACTGGATCGACCCTTCACCAACACCCCATGTTCCGACAAAGACGACGCTCACATTTGCTTCATCACTCTTAGCAAGAAGCTGTTCAACCTGATCCGCAGTTCCCTCGTTGGTATTGACAAGGACCGCTTCATACCTTCCAATGTCATCAACAACATCCCAGCCACGTGATTCTGCATATACCGCTTCGTCGTTGAGGAACGTTACTAGTGCCTCTTTAATATCGCCAAGTACAGCGACACGATACTTATTGATTGGCACATCCTTCGTAACATCATCATCCGTAATTGTGATCGTTTCTGTTGCCGGTAAATAGCCTTCAACCTCCAGCTTCAGCTCATAATTACCTGGAAGGAGGTGGTCAAATGCATAGTTCCCTGTTGCGTCCGTTGTCGTTTCTTCCACAAAGCCTTCCGGATCCTCCGGTGTCAGCGTCAGCTTCACACCTTCGATCGGATCACCTGAAACGGAATCGGCTACTGTACCTGATAAGGTCACTCCTTCAATCGCATCTAACGTGAAGTTCAATTGTACGGCGTCGCCGAGCTGCTCGACGTCAGCCTCTTTCGCCTGTTCGACAAAGCCCCTAGCCTGTACTTTCACCTCATAGTGCCCGACTCCGACCCCGAGACGATAAGTTCCGTCTGCCGCCGTTACTGCCTCAACACCTTCTGAAGCAACCGACACTTTCGCGTTGGCAACCGGGTTTCCTTCGTTATCCGTAATTGTTCCGCGAATTTCCCCGAGACTTGCCGTGATCGCAAAGTCAATCGCATTCAAATAAATTTGTTTTGCATCCTCTGTCCATCTTTCCTCTGGTGAACCATATCCACCAACCTGGAATCCGGATAAAAGGACGTGAACGCTGTTTGCAGTTCGGTACTTATAGCCAATGCCTTGTCCGAGCACACCTTCTTCATTATGAGTCAATGATCCAATCGTTGTACCGCTGTAGCCTTCGTAAACCGCATACTGCTGGCTTGCATCTTCACGTACTAAAATTTCGATCACATCATCGACTTCATAGCCTCTGAAAATCGGGTGCTCCTTCTCGACTTTTACATTGATTGCCCGATCGACGAACGTGGAGGACACATCCTCTGGATCTCCATAAATATCAGTGAGGTCTTCAATCGTTCCTCCCCCCCATTGGCTTGGGAAGATGATACTTACCTGCAGCTCATCCGCTTTTTCAACGAATGCCTTGAACTGATCGTCTGTCATACCCCAATATTTATCGTTAAAAATGATCAGCTGGTAATCGACCATCGCCTCCTGTAACGCTGCAAAATCCTCTCGCTGATAAAAGTCGACGTCATAGCCATTCGCTTCAAGGAACGGTACGAGTCTTTCTTCATTCCTGTCATAAGCTATTACAGCAATTTTCTCTGAAACTTGCATCGCAAAGCTCAACGCTGCTTCTTCCCCAGCAACGACCTGAACATTCGCTTGCGTGCTTGGCGCATAGCCTGACGCTAAAACACGAACATCGTACTCTTCTGCTGGTGCTGATACACGGAATCTTCCTTGTTCGTCGGTTTTAGCCTCTAATGGTGTACCGAGCAATGTAACGGAAGCGTCCGCAATCGGCTCTCCTGATTCCCCATCTTTTACAATACCGGATACGATACCAGCATTGTCAGCAGTCAATTCAAACGTTTGATTAAGACTTTCTCCGTTCTCAATCGTAATGCTGAACGTTTTTTCCTCATGACCAAATGCAGTTATCGTAAGCTCATAGGTTCCAGCCTCTAATCCAGCGAAAAATGTACCATCTGCCTCGGTCTTGATTGTTTTACCAGATTCAGAGATCGTCACATTTGCTTGAACTGAGACCCCTTGATCGTTGACGACCTCGCCATGTAATTCCCCTACAAGCGCTTCTTCATTATCCAGCGCCCAGAGAATTGCATTGTTAAGGAGCTTTTCCCTGATTGGGTCGAACGATTGTTCCGGATTATACACATGGCTGATCGTCATGTTCGCTAGTAAAATTTCGACTGAATCGATCGTCCTGCCTTGGTAAGCGACCATACTGCCTTGTTCATTCGTTGCGTCGTTCGAAAACCCGACTAAGGTTTTACCAGAATAACCATCAAAACCGTAGTAATACCCGAACCGAGAAGCAATTTCAAAGGACTCACCGACTTCAAGGCCAGCCGTAATCGGGTGTTCCTCAACAACTTTACCCATCGTCCCATCTTCAGAACCGGAGTATTCAACTGCTGGATCGTTCAGATAGTCATGCAAATAGCGGATCGATCCTCTCCCGCCATGTTGTCCCGTCCAAATGACCGAAGTCCCGGACTCATCCAATGCCTTCAAAAAGGCTTTGAACTCAATTTTAGTCGGTTCCAGATCGTTATTATAATCAGCATTTGCAAATACGAGATCGACTTCCTTAAGTTTTTCGAGCTCTGTGAATGTCATATCGGTAACGACATACCCACGCCCCTCGAGGTAATCCCGGAGTGTTGCGTCAGATCCGGTGTTATCGACAATCACCCCGACTGTTGGAGATGGCTTCAATGAAATGTTCAATTCAACATTCTCGCCCTCGCCGACCTCAATCTCAATATCCTTACGTACGTATCCTTCTTTTTCGATTCGTAGCGTGTATGTGCCAGGCATCAACCGTTCAAGGTCATAATGCCCTTGCGTTGTCGTTACCGCTTCACGAGGGACATCAAGAACGTTAATCTGTGCTCCCTCAACAGCATTTCCGTCTCGTTCATTTTCAACGACTCCGGAAATTGATCCGACTGTTTGATCAACTTCCAATGTAATCGAGAGCGTTTCACTATTTTCAGAAACACTCACCGCTACTGTTTTCGTTTGATAGCCAAATGCACTCACTTCGACTTCATAATCACCATCTAAAATTGCGATGGAGTACGAGCCGTCCTCTGGATTCGTCTGATCCGAGAACTCTGCTCCCTTCACTTTGACATCCGCAAGTAATGGATTTCCGTCTGCATCTGTTACCGTGCCGCTGATCGTATTGAAGTTCGCCTTCGCTGCCCATAGCACGGTACGTACGAGCAAGTCTTTCGCTTCGTCTGTATACTCACTTGCATCATGCGAGAAGTAGAAGCCGTGACCGCCCATCAATACCTCCATACTACCTGAGGTTCTTGGCTTATAGGCGAATCCAGTGCCATGCGTTTCTGCATTGCCTTCATGTGTAATATCAGCTAGCGGATAACCACTATAACCTTCAAAGTATCCGATATCACTTGCTGCAGGGATGAGCAGCTCGATGAAATCTCCCTCTTTTGCACCGTTAAAAATCGGGTGCTCTTCGGTGACGACATAGCCTGCTGGCGCTAATGAGCCGTCTGCTGTGTCACGCGTTTCAGGGTCTCCACGGTATTCAGTGAGAATGTCGATACCTGAACCGCTCCATCCTGTTTCACCGAAAATGATGCTCGTCTGATGCTCGTCTGCCGCCTTCATCATCCGGTCAAAATCGGATTTGTTAAAATAGTAACCCGAATCATTGAAGAAAACGACATCAAAATCACCGATTCGGTCCGCAATTTCGTCGTCAGATACTGCAGTGACAGGTACATCGATCGCATTAAAGATTGAAGCAAAATTACGCTCATCTGACCAGTAATCCTCTACTACCGCAATCGATGGCACTTGATTAAGAGAGACATTGATCTCACCTTCGACACGCGCGACATCAATCGTCTGTGAGTGAGTCACATACCCATCCTTTGAAATCGAAAGAGTATATTCGACCTCTTCAAGCTCTGTGAACTCATAACGACCATTTGTCGCAGTAACGGTTTCAGCAACAACCTCCTCGCTCTGATTCGTTATCGTTACCATTGCACCTTCAAGTTCTTGACCTGTTTTTACATCAGTAACAATACCAGTGACTGTTCCACCATCAGATGCACCAATTGTCAGGTTCAATTCAACAGGCTCTCCGTGGGTGAAGGTGACTTCCACGGTTTCTGTCGCATAGCTGGATGCCCTGATTTCCATCGTGTACGTTCCTTCATCATGAAACAGTTCATACGTTGATTGAGCACCAGAACCTTCACCGAGTAAGGTTTCCGTTTTAACGCCTGTTTCCAATATTTCGATCTGTGCTTCAACCGATTCACCTGTTGTGCTCATGATCGTACCTGAAACACTTCCGAATTTTGCATCCCTCAAGAAATCGATGCTATTGAATAAAATTTGCTGCTGGTCTGGCAGCCATCCTTGCATTGGAGAAATCCATGGTGCTGCTGCGTGCGTCGACAGAAGTAAGTGGGCACTATCGTTTGATACCGCTTTATATGCAACACCGGTACCGACAATTCCCATTTCTGTATTGCCGACCGATCCGAGATGGCGTCCCGAATATTGGTTGAACCAGGTGAGATCACCGGTACTGTCGAATAACGTCATTCGGTCACCGACCTGATACCCTGCAAAAATCGGGTGCTCCACGTCAACCTGTAATCGAACAGCTCCCCCATCATATTGCTGGAATAGCTCTTTCGGATCCTGTAAATATTCAGTCAAATGCTCAATTGTACCGTAGCTTCCTCCCCATTGATCCGCAAAAATCAAGTTGACACCATGCTCTTTAGCCGCATCGATCAGGGAAAGGACTTGTGCTGCGCTTGGCTGTTCTCCACCTGATCCATATGCGCCATTCAAGTAGATGACTTGATATCTGTCAATCGTTTCAATGATGCCCCAGCCACGTTCCTCTGCTGAATAACCATTCATTTGTAAAAGCTTCGTCACTTCCGAATTCCAGTCATTCAGCACCGCAATATCAATCGGATGCATTTCCACCGATAACGCAGTCTCTGACCCAGATTCTATCGTGACATCCATCACCTTTTTCACATAGCCGTCATAGGCTAAGGTCAGTTCATAGCTTCCTTCAAACACCTCTGACGCAGTAAATGCACCGGTTCCATTCGTCGTCCCTGCAACAGACGTATCTTCAAGGGTAATGTCCACCCCTTCAATCGTTTCCTGTGTTCGTTTGTCTGTTACTTCGACTTTCAATGAACCTGCTTGTGCATCCGTTAAAACATATGCTTTTGTCATTTTAAATCCAGAGATGAAGGATACGGTTTCTTCAACCTGTTTCAAGCCATACTTCGAAACTTTTAACGTGTATTCACCAGGTTTATGTTCTAACGTGAAGTTCCCTTCAGCATCAGACTCAACCTCGACACCTGTCTCAAGCACGGTTACCTTTCCTTCAACTGGATTACCATCGCTGTCCTTGATCGAGCCCTGTAAAATACCAGGAGATTGATAGCTTACCACTCCACTTAAATATGGAACGATCAGCTTTCCTGCAATAATCGGTAACCCCGATGTGCTGTATTCAGGTAGGGTGAACTCTTTTAACGAGTTCCCTGTATATACATCAAGCGCATACAATGTTCCGTTCGTTCCAGTTACGAACAAAATTCCATTTGCGGTTACTGAACCGTTGTTCAAAATGGTTCCGACCGCACGATTGTTCCACTTCTCTTCCCCTGTTTCCTTATCAAATGCGCGAAGTACCGGCTGTGAAGCAGAACTCATGATGACAAGGTCCTCGTAGACAATTGGCGAGGCAGCCTGTGTGTCACCGATTCCTTCTGCTCTCCAAAGCTCTTCACCCGTATTCGCATCAAGGGCATATAGCGTTCCGCCGCCCGAATCGAAGTTTGTCCCAATTGCGTAGAGCTTACCATCCTTGTAAACTGGTCGTGCTGCAATTCCTTCATCGGTTAGCTGCTTCGACCAAACCTCTGAACCATCAGATAGATTCAAAGCTCGTAACGTCTGGTTATCATAGCTACCGATAAATAGCTTTCCATCCCCAGCACTTGGACCAAAAAAGGTTGGTGCTCCTAGAGGAACGCTCCATAACTCATCACCGGTAGCGGCGTTTAATGCAGTCACCTTCGCATTTTCATCGAGCCCCGAGCTGACATATAATGTTCCATCCAGATAAAGTGGAGATTCATAGACTGTATACGTGCCTGTTTCATAGTTCCAAAGAATACTGCCGTTATCTAAATCAAGTGCGTAGATCCGTCCGTCTGCTCCACCAGAAAGATAAACGACACCATCCTCAATCGTCGGTGAAGATCGGTTCGTATCGCCAAGCCTGATACTCCATCTTTCTTTCCCGCTTTCGGAATCAAGGCTCACGATCCAACCCCGATCGGTCACTAGAACGACCGTTTGCTCTGCTGCTGCAGGGGTCGAGAACAAAATATCCCCTTTTGATCCGAGTTCATACTCCCAGCCGAGCTTCAACTCATTGAGATCGATTGCTTCCGGTGAAACGGCATTGCGATGAATGTTATTATTCGCTGTCTTCCATTCCTGATTGGATTGAGACGGCTTCGATTGGACTTCGATTTGAAGCGTCTGATCTGCATCAACGTTGAGCCGTTGCTCAACCCCTTTAATCCCTTCTCCAGAAACCTGAAGCGTATACGTTCCTACAGGGACATGTTCAATGTTAAAATTCCCGTTTTCATCAGTACGTGCAATCGGAATCGGTGTATTCTTGATCTGTACATAGCTGAACGCAACACCTTCCCCGGAATCTGAATGAACGACTTGTCCTTGAACCGCATAGGAGTCTGCCCGCTCAAGCTCCCATGTCACGTTCGTTGTTTCACCTCGAGTAATTTCAAGGTTCAACTCCATTATTTGATAGCCGAAGGATTCAAGAATAACCCCATGACTACCTTCACGGATTTTAAAATCAACGACACCATCTTCACCGATGTCGTATTCGGTGTTCTCATCAGCGATTTTCAGTGTCCCAGAAACCGGTTCTCCCTCTTGATTTGTCAGGGTACCTTTTAATTCACCAGAAAATGCGGCTTCGGTCACGGCCTGATAAATATTGACGATTCCTCTTCCGTATAAATCATTCGGAACACTTCCCATGTGTGGTTCCACACGCGTAGTGCTTTTCAGGAGGTTTTTGACTTCTTCAACGGTCAAATCTGGATTTGCCTGTTCAAGGAGTGCGATCGCCCCGGTAACATGCGGTGTCGCCATTGACGTACCACTGATCGTCACATATTTCCCTTCACCCAAATCGACAGGCCATGCGGAATAGATTTGGTGTCCAGGTGCCGATACATCCGGCTTGAACAACCGGATCTGGTTCCCGTTCTCATCCTCCCAGAATACTGGACCACGACTTGAAAAAGATGCGACCTGATCGTAGATGTCTGTTGCTCCAACTGCAAACGATTGTGGAAAGCTTCCCGGCGCACCGATCGTTTGTGACCCTGGTCCATCATTTCCTGCAGCGAAGTTAGGAAAAATCCCTGCTGCTACCCATGCTTCAACATCCTCATAAAATTCGGTGCTGTACGTGTTCGAATTTCCCCACGAGTTGTTGACGACATCTGGTGCTTTTGATGGATCGCCGCCTGGAGCCATGAACCATTGGAACGCAGCGTGGATTGCAGAAGTCGTCGTCGAGCCTCCGTCTGTAAAAATTTTCGCCGCAATCCATTCGGCTTCAGGTGCGACGCCAATCGGATCTCCTTCTCCACCACCGACTGCAGTGCCGGCAACATGTGTTCCATGACCATGACCATCCTGTGGTGTCTCATACCCTTGCCCGGACAGGTCAATCCATGAATACTGGTGGTTCCCGTCATTTCCCCGGTAATTATGTCGAAGTGCCTCGTGCGTCATATCGACACCACTATCCATAATACCGACGACAACACCATCACCCTTAAGACCATATTGACCCCACACCTTCGGAGCACGGATCTTTTCTAAACCCCATTGTGGCAGCTTCGGTGGATTTTCATCAACCGTAACCTCTGGAAGCTGCAATGTACGATCCAAGGATATCCGCTCAATGTCATCCCGTTTCTTCAGTTGTTCCAGAGCATCTTTACTGACCGTTGCAGACAGCCCGTTAATGATCCAAAACGACTGTTTCTTTTTCGCTTTTCCTTGCTGTTCAAGTGCTTTTAATGCTTGTTTGAGTCCTTTTTGAGAGGTTTGTGTCTTTTCTTCGAGGTGGCTTTTGATAATCTTGATTTTCTCGCTGCGTTTAGACTTCGCTTTAACCTGAGGATAAATTTCTTTAACGGTAGGACGTTCCTTCATTCGGATAATGACGTCGACTTTCTCCTGTTTTTCAAGGGCTTTTGTGACATCATCCCCGACCTTTTGTGGGTTCTTAGAGGATTCTACTTTCGACTTTCCAGATAGAGGCGGCGGCTCCCAGCCTAATCCTTGCATCAAGCTCGCAAGGCCACCTTCCTCTTTACTCGTTTCGTTCTCTGTCGTTTCTTCGTTGTTTTGCGATCTGTTCAGATATTCCTTTTCACGTTCTTTCTCAAGTTCTTTTTCGTCTGCCCCGATACTTAAATTTCCTTCTGATGTCGCAAGCGCACTATGTGGTGCGATCAGTGAAAATACCAACAAGAGACTAAATAACAATGCATAGTATCTCCGTACGGACTTTCGTTTTGTCCATGACAAATGTCTTGCACCCCCATTCGGTTCTAAGGACAAATTACCGCACAAAATGGGAAAATCCTTTTAACTTTCTAATAATTGGTACTATTCTGACAAAAATCATTCGAAGGTATGATAACATTTTTCGAAACAAGGAAAGAAGAACGGAATAACGAACGGGACTATAGAACTATAAAAGAGGAAGGAGAAAGCGGGGATGAATTTGAGGGAGAATTGAGAAAATGAATGATCGATGAAGTGAGGAAGGTGAACTAAAAAGAGGCGATTCGGTAAGGAGGTTAACGGCTGTATTATCGTTAAAGCAGTTGGAAGAAAAGAAACTTCTCGTAGTCATCAATCATCAAGGAATCAGCGCCGATCATCTGATCATATTTACTTTCACCACTGACCCTCCCTATGTAAAAAACGATATAACCTTTTCCTCAACAATGTGTATTCACCCTGTTGAAAAGGTTAATCCTTCTCCAGAAAAAATAATCTTGTCTCAGCTAACGAGGAGCATGAACCCTTCATAGAGACACTTTGACTCGGTTTTCGCTCCAAATTGTCCGTATGAACCCTTCATGGAGACACTCTGACTCGGTTTTCGCTCTAAACTGTCCGTATGAACCCTTCATAGAGACACTCTGACTCGGTTTTCGCTCTAAACTGTCCGTATGAACCCTTCATAGAGACACTCTGACTCGGTTTTCGCTCTAAACTGTCCGTATGAACCTTTCATAGAGACACTCTGACTCGGTTTTCGCTCTAAACTGTCCGTATGAACCTTTCATAGAGACACTTCGGCTGGATTTTCTCATAAAAGTGTCCTCATGCACCATCATGAGGACACTTCAGCTGGGCTTTTAATCCTTAATATGCCTGGACCGCTCCAATCAGCTGTTCAATCTGCTTGTGGATCTCACTCTTAATCTCATCGACCTTATTGAAATCCATCGCTTCGATATAATACTGCTCCAATTCATCATGCAGCTCTTTAGCTCTTGCTAGACAGGCGATCGCATCCTTCATTTTACCTGAATAGCGAGATGTTATATCTTCAAGTTCAACCTCATATTTATCATCTGTTCCAGGTGTGATCGTCCGTTTGTACATATCAACAATCTCATCATTTTCACGGTCCGGAAAATATTCATGCGGTGCTGTGCTGTCGAAAATCGCAAACCCTAGCTCTCGTACAATCACCATATCAAGACTGTTCGGATCAAATCCGCAATGATAGATCTCCACATCAAACCCTTTATCCTCTGCCGCAGCAGCGATTTTCTTCAACATCGTCGATTTTCCAGATCCAGGACGTCCTTTAATGAAATAGCGTTTATAAACATCCTCGGTCAAGTTCTGGATAAAATCGACCGCTCCTTCAGGTGTCGCTGCACCAAGATACCGATGCCGTACGTCGGCTGTTTTTTTCAAACCTTTACCGGCAAAAAAGTGCTCTAACAACTCTTCGGTCAACTGATCTGCTTTATTAAAATCCATGTTTTCGATGTAGATCTTCTCCCACTCATCATGGACAGCCAATGCATCTGCAAAATTCGCATAAGCAGATTGAAAGGATGTGTCAATTTTGTCGTTCAGCTCGAGGATCCGTTCTTTATAAGGAGCTAGCAAGTCGGAGTTCCAGGCAACGCCGAGATTCACATATTCCTCAACGACACCTGGAGCTTTCGGTTCAATGACGTGTGGTGCTGTGCCATCCACAACACCGACCTTTAAAGCAGGGAGAATGAACCCATCGATCGACTGATTGTCTGAAGCGCAATGCAAGTATTCGATATCAAAGCCATTTTCATTCCATGCGTCACCGATTTCTTTCATGAGCGTTGATTTTCCAGTCCCGGGGCCACCTTTTAAAATAAATAACCGGTCCAAGCCAGCAAGACTAGACTCGTATAAGCTATAAAACCCTTTCGCTGTATTGCCCCCAGCATAATAGTTTTTGATTTTTCCAACCAATTAAAGCACTCCCCTCCACGGTAATTTCACTAAGTCGGCCTGCCTTCATTACCATATGCACTAAAGCTCGAATGGGTGAATGCCTAGGAGTATGTATTGAAATACTCTATTTCTATTTTTAAGGGAAAAGCACCGTTTAAACTGCACATTAGTAAGGTACTATAATACTAGGACAACTAATGGAGGATTATTATATGGCTATAACACTTAAACGAATCTATCAAACTGACGGTAAAAAAGATGGAAAAAGAATTCTCGTTGATCGAGTGTGGCCGCGTGGCGTCTCAAAGGAAGAGGCGAATTTGGATGTATGGCTCAAGGAGGTAGCACCAAGCCCAGATTTGCGTAAATGGTTCGGACATGACCCCGAAAAATTCGGATCGTTCAAGGAGAAGTACAATAAGGAACTCGACAATGATCAAGAGAAATCAGACGCATTTCAAAAGCTGAAGGAACTCGCGAAAAACGAAGATCTTATTCTCCTTTATGGTGCAAAGGATGAAGAACACAACCATGCCATTGTGCTGAAGGAACTTCTGGATTAATCGGTTGTACTTGTAGAGTCCTGCGCAAAGAATATGCTTAATCGTCTACACAATTACTCTAGAATAATTTGGTCCGATTAGAGCTTATTATGTATTAGCAGCATGATACGAGCACAAATCGGCCAAAATCATGAACATTTCGTGACATTTCCGTGGATAATTTGTACAATGAATTGTAAGAATACGATTTTCACTGGACAATTTTGAACATCCTCTAATAAGGAGATGTATTCCATGAGTATCATCCTAATGTTCATGCTGACAGCAACCGTAACGCCATTCGTATTTATGCATTTGAAAAAAACAGTGTTGGCCATACTGCAAACCGTCCTTCTCGTCGGGATGTGGCTATACTTTTTCCAAGCGGCATTCGGTGTTGCACCCGCGGTTCTGTCTGTACTGTGGATCATGTTCTATGCGGGGCTTACCGTTTCGTTCGTGGCCTGGGTCATGATGATCATCCATATGGTAGAAACACCTGCCGAACATAACAGAAGCTATCAATAATAATCTCCAAAAAGCTCCTTTCCTAAATCGGAAAGGAGCTTTTTTATTCCTCAGGTCCGGTGAGGTGCGTTGATATGAAACAAATTCAGTATTGCTTGTGAAAAGGCTACGACTGAAATCAGTACAAAAAGGAGTTTCATCGAATGCCCTGTATAGAACACCGTCCAAAGTGAAAATGCCGACAATATAACCGATAACACGAAACCGACTACATGCTTCCACGGCAAGCTTTCGTACCCATCTGCGTGCTTCTTATTAAAATTGTTGTTTTGCATCATATCACATCACCATTCCTGTTTTACTAGTGTTGATTATGTCCGCCATGCTTTTGTTCATGCTGCTGATCGCCGCCATGATCTCCGGAACCATGCCCAGAGTACATCGTGAACAAGGAGCCAGCGACGACGATCGCTGCTAAAACCAATCCGTGAAAGATCATGTTCCAAGGTACGTGTCCATTCCGGCTTTCTGATTCTGTCATGTGCATAAACATGAACAGCTGGATTCCTGCCTGAATGACTGCCAACACCATGATCGAAACGATGATCCACTTTGTCGACAAACCAGATTCGAACGCTGCCCAAATTGCCAGCAACGTCAATGCAATCGATAAAATAAAGCCTATGACATGCTTGACTGGTAAACGTTTTGGTTGTCCTGCCATGTTAAACCACCATCCCGATCAAATAGACGCTAGTAAAGATGAAAATCCAAATGACGTCTAAAAAGTGCCAATACAAGCTGATGATGAAGACTTTCTGACTCGTCACAGGTGTAAGCCCTCTTTTTACAAGCTGGATCAACAAGAGAATTGCCCAGCCAATCCCGAGTGTTACGTGCAGACCGTGGGTTCCTGTCAGTACGAAAAACGCGGACCAGAAGGCGCTGGACTGTAGCGTTGCCCCTTCATGTGTGTAATGTGCGAACTCATAGATTTCAAAGCCGAGGAATCCGAGCCCCAAGGCGAGTGTGATGATCAGCCACGTAATGAGGCCTTTCACAGAGCCCCTGCGCATTTCATTGACGGCTACTCCGCACGTGAAGCTACTTACAAGCAGAAGGAACGTCATGATGAGCACTGTCTTGATTTCAAACAGCTCGCCAGGTAATGGTGCATCTGCTGTCCTGCCGAACAACACGGCATACGTGGCAAACAGTGTTGAAAACAGCACTATTTCTGCAGCGAGAAAGATCCAGAATCCAAGAATGTTCATTCGTCCTTGCGATGTTCGATATTCCAATGGACCAGATTTCAATTCATGTGCACTCATATCACAGCCCCCTCACTTTGCGCTCGGTACGCTTGATTTCATCGACTTTAACGTAAAAACCGTCATCATAATCGAATGAGCGAATAGCCATCATGATAATACCCGCAATAAGACCAGCAACAGCCATCCATATCCACTCAAAAACAAGTCCGAAACTGGCGATAAACATGAAGGACATCATAATTATTGGCTGTCCTGTACTGCTCGGCATATGAATCGGCTCCAACTTTTCCTCTTCAAAGGTCGTTTCCCCTTTTTCCTTCATTGCCAAAAATGCATCGGGTCCATCAACTTTCGGTACGGTCGCAAAATTATAGAACGGTACTGGTGTTGGTGTTGCCCATTCGAGCGTCCGACCATCCCAAGAGTCACCAGTTTTTTCACGTTCGTTATACCTTAGGCTGTAGTAGATGCTGTAGACGAAGATAGCAAATCCAGCACCCATTCCGAATGCGCCAACCGTCGAAATGACATTAAGCGGCATCCATTCTGGCATGATAGTGAACACCCTGCGCGGCATACCATCTAGTCCGACGAAATACTGCGGGAAGAAGCATACGTGAAAACCGATGACAAAGAACCAGAGGCTCAACTTACCGAGTTTTTCATTAAGCTTATGACCGAACATTTTCGGATACCAATAAACGAGGCCGGCAAAACAAGCGAATACGGTACCAGAAATCAGGACGTAATGGAAGTGAGCAACCAAGAAATACGAATTGTGAAACTGGTAATCCGCTGCTGCCATACCTAACATGACACCAGTCACCCCACCGATAACAAAGCTAGGGATGAAAGCAAGCGACCAAAGCATCGGAGTCGTTAATTGAATTCGTCCTTTGTGCAGGGTACCTAACCAGTTGAATATCTTAACCCCTGTCGGAACGGCAATCAGCATTGTCGATATCGAGAATACCGAGTTGACGAATGCGCCCATACCCATCGTAAAAAAGTGATGGACCCAGACTAGGAAGCTCAGTCCCGCAATGACGATCATCGACAAGACCATCGCCTTGTAGCCGAAAAGCTGCTTTCGGGCGAATGTCGAAATGATTTCCGAAAAGATACCGAAGGCCGGCAAAACGACGATATAGACTTCCGGGTGACCCCACATCCAGAATAAGTTTACCCACATCATCGGCATCCCTTCACCTGTCAACGTAAAGAACTGGGAGCCGAAGATCCGGTCAATTGTCATCAACGCCAGAGCAACCGTCAAAATCGGAAACGCAAAAACGATGATGAATGATGTGACCAATGTCGACCAACTGAAAATCGGCATCTGGAACATCTTCATGCCTGGTGCACGCATTTTGATGATCGTCACCATAAAGTTGATCCCTGTTGCCAATGTCCCTATCCCTGAAAGCTGTAAGCCTAGCAAGTAAAAGTTCTGACCTGGGCCAGGATTCATAGCTGCACCTGCGAGCGGTGTGTAACTGGTCCAACCCGCATCAGGTGAACCGCCGATAACGAATGAAATATTAAATAACATCGCTCCGAAAAAGAACGACCAGAAGCTTAACGCGTTCAAATACGGAAACGCTACATCCCGCGCGCCGATTTGCAACGGTACGACGATGTTCATCAATCCGATCAAGAAAGGCATCGCCATAAAGATGATCATGATCGTACCGTGTGTTGTGAATATTTCGTCATAATGTTGTGCGCTCAAGAAATTCATATCTGGGAATGCCAGTTGTGTCCGCAGCATCAAGGCGTCCATACCACCGCGGAACAACATAGCTAACGCACTGATTATATACATGATGCCAATTCTTTTATGATCTACCGTCGTCAACCATTCACGCCACAACCATCCCCACTTTTTAAAATAGAACAAAGTGAACATGATCGCAGCGGATACGAGTGCAATCGAGACCATCGCTCCATAGATCAACGGCTCGCCGGTTACAAAAAATTCATCCCATTGCATGCAGTTTCACCCGCTTTCCCTGATTACTTATCATGGTGTCCCGTTCCTTTTCCATTTTCTAAATGCAAAAGCTCTTTGTATTCGTCTCTATGTCGTTTGATTGCATAATCTCGCCCTTCCATCATGCCATGATGCACCCATTGTAAATGCGTGGACGAAAACGTCATTTCATTGAGCAGTCCAGGCTTTAAAAGTTCATTATACTTATCTTGGGTTAAATCAGGAGCGTTGTTTTGCGTTTCTTTTACCCATTCAGAGAATGTTTCGTCACTCTCGGCATAGACTTCAAACGTTTGCTTCGTAAAACCTTCCCCATTGAAGTTGGCATTACGGCCCTTATAAACGCCGGGTTCATCCGCCTGAAGGTAAAGTTTCGTCTCCATACCCGCCATCGTGTACTTCTGCCCGCCGAGTACCGGAATCCAGAGCGCCTGCATCGAATCGGCGGAGGACATTCGGAATTCAATGGCACGGTCTGTCGGAATGTGCAAATAGTTGACGGTTTCAATATCCTGCTCCGGGTAACTGAAGAACCATTTCCAATCTGCCGATGTCGCATAAATGACAAGCGGTTCTTTATCACTGGCTTTTTCCGGAGGTTTTTCCAACTCAAAAAGGGTTTGAACATTCGGTACCGACAAAACAATGATGATGATAAGCGGGATGATTGTCCAAACAACTTCAAGTTTCGTATTTCCGTGTATATTCGGATCATAGTCCTTGTTTCCCCTTCCAGGTCGGTCCCTGTATTTCACGACCATGTAAGTAAACAAGCCGAATATGACGACAATGATCAGCAGCATGAAAATGATTGAGAACATGATCAAATCTTTCTGACTACGTGCAACTGGTCCTTTCGGATCGAGCACGGCCAGTTCACTACAACCGCTTAAAAATAATATCAGGCCAAGTGGGAGCAAACTTAGCCATTTCATAAAGTGTATCTTCTTAAGTTTCACAGGATGCGACGCTCCTTTCTATTTAAAATTCAATTTGTGTCAGTAAATAAAAGCTGGTCATTCTAGAGGGTTCACTACCCCTTTACCCATATCGTAGCAAACGATAAACTGTTCGGAACCGCATCTGAACAAGTGTCAACGGATTATCACCGTTTGCTCATAATTTCGCAACAAGTTCGCCATTAAATGTTCAAATCAATGAAAAGTGCACATGGAGTAGAGAAGGATTGACTCGTTTGAGAGGGGTTTTGGATATTTCGGCCACTATAACGTCTGAAAAGTGTACAGACGACACCTCGAGGGACATAATAGGAGATTAATTGGATCAACAGTGCAAAAAGGCTGATCCGCATCTGCATAGAGATGCTGGATCAGCCTTCCTTTATTTGTTTTGATTTTTTGAGTTAATCTAAGTCAAAGGCCGTGATGCCTGCCTTGGCAAGTTCCTGATGCCCCATTTGATTCGGGTGGACATTGTCTCCTGGTAAAAGAGGGGTTGCACCGGAGTTAACTAACCCAGCAAATCGACCGAAAGCATCTGCAAAATACACATCCCCAAACGCCCAGTGATTTGCAACCACTACATCATGAATATAGGTGTTGATACCATTGACTCCAAATAGTTCGTTACCAACTGAAAATAATACGTGTACATACTTGTAAGTATTAATTGCTTGTGATTTTATCGGGTTATAAATGTTATAAACAGCAACCGGAGCATCCGAAAGACTGCGAATCTCGATAATCGTTTGATTGAGGTTTCTTGTCATCGAACCAATTGCAGCTTGTAACAACAAAGGGTCAATGCCACTCGGATTGTAATTAGCTGCCTTCAATACATTCAACAAGTCATTCCCACCGATGTTCAATGTTATATAGTCTGCATGGCGAATTGCATCCCGGTATGTTTTGTCAGATTTTACTGCTTCCAAAAGTTCCCCAGATGTCATACCCGGAACACCCAGATTTCGAACCCTGAGATCCATTGCATCTCCAATTAAATGTGGAAAGGCTTGCTTATTCGGATCCTTCCCGTTAACCCCTAGCCCTGACCCATATGTAATCGAATCACCTAATGCAACTAACGATTTCTTCGCATGATCACTTTTCGCATATGCCCCTGGACTTAGCAAAGCCATAACTAAAAAAAACGCAGTCAAAACCACCCATAGCTTTTTCATTTTCATCTCTTTCTCCCTTTCATTTATAGATTGCTTTTATTATAAGGTGGAAACGCGTTTAGGTCTGTCGAAATAAGCCTTATTGCCTAATTTTTTTATAAAAACTTATGTCGATTGATGCTCTATGTAAATTCACATCGTAGTACCTATTATCAATAATTTACAAAATTCTGAACATGATGTATCCTTTGAAACATGGAAGTGATTTCCTGATGGAATCATCACTTTATTGTCGAATTTTCAAACTTTATAACTAAATGATGCGAGGGGGAGTAGCTGGTCTAGGAAAAAATAAAGGCCAGTTCATAATATGGGTATCCTTAAAAGTGTAAAGCCAATTGATATTAATCGAACCTACATAAGCGATTCCTTTCGAAATTTACAGGATGAAATCTGTACAGAACTCGAGCATTGTGATGGTCAGGGAGCTTTTAAAGAGGAGCTTTGGGGCCGTGACGAAGGTGGTGGAGGCAGGACCCGCATTCTTCAAAACGGAAACATCATCGAAAAGGGTGGCGTTAATTTTTCTGAAGTGTATGGACCTCTTTCGGATCAGATTGCTGACGGTCTAAAAGTCAGCCGCGGCAATGATTTTTTCGCCACCGGTGTATCGGTCATCATGCATCCGATTAGCCCTATGATCCCTATTATCCATATGAATGTACGCTATTTTGAAGTTTCTAGCGGGGAAAAATGGTTTGGTGGTGGGATTGACTTAACACCTATTTACATTGATGTCAATCAAACAAAACAGTTTCATTCTAACTTGAAATCTATTTGTGACCGACACCATCATTCCTATTACCCAGCGTTTAAAAAGTGGGCAGATGACTATTTTTATATAAAACACAGAAACGAAACACGTGGAGTTGGCGGAATATTTTTCGATCGACTTGGGAGCGATGATGAGATTACTTTAGAAGAACGATTCGCATTTGTCGAAGAGATTGGAAAATCCTTTGTGCCGATCTACACGTCCATCATCAATGAAAATAGAAACCTTCCTTATGAGGATCTAGAACAGACATGGCAAAAAGTCCGAAGAGGGAGATATGTTGAGTTCAATCTTGTCTATGACAAAGGAACAAAATTCGGGTTGGATTCTGGTGGAAGAATTGAATCCATCTTCATGAGTTTACCTCCAGAGGTTTCATGGCTTTATAATTATCAACCAGAACCCGATAGCAATGAAGCTATAACCTCCAGCCTGTTGAGGAAAAATATAGACTGGATTAATTTTTAGAATCAAACTTCAAGAAGTACATTTAGAAGGAGAGGGCCGATGTTTCATTTGCTCTCTCCGATAGAGTTACAGACTTAATTCACTTTTAGTTGTCATTTCTATTTCTACTCTTTGTTTCTTTATATCTGCTTTCCCTTTCGATTCAAGACGATAGTAGCAGAGGAATAGTCCATAGCCTGCTAATAAAACCACGCCTGTAAAAGCGATAAGCTTTGAAACAAAATCGATGAATGCGGTATGTATAACCCCTATCAAATTATCCTCGAGTCCAGAAAATTGCTGAGGAAAATCGAAAATGCCAGTCAATCTACTTACACCAATAAGTTCAACCGCAATCAATAGGACAAACAGAATCCCGAATGAAATGAAGCACACTGAGGACAGCATTTTTAACACGAACCTAGAATTTGACGTTACTAAAAAACTGAGTCCAATTAAAATCACAAGGACAATCCCATTCCAAATGATGATTGAGATCAACCGGTTGTAGTAGGTTTGCGCTGTGTCCATTTTTTTCTGGTCAAGCTTATAAAACGCCGCCCAATCAATAGCGGAGACGAATTTTTCAGAGTAAATTGTATCATCAGCCAGTATTTCGCTCGTTCGTGCCTCGACAAGAATCGCTGAGCGAATGTCTGAGATTTCCAGTTTATCCAGCACCTCGTCTTTTCCAACAACATAGTCCCATAGCTCATTATGTATGAAATCCACGACTACTGAAATTCGTTCAACGTTTATTTGTTCAGCTAGTACCTGATCGACGACATCGCTTATTCCTGGATCGGATTGAACCTTTTGAAAAGATTGGTCTTGTTTAATCGTTTCTGGTATTGTTTGTTGAAGCTCTTCATAAATCCCACTATTTTCGACATAATCCAGTGTATGATATGGCTTTAGAATGCTTTGCTGAATCGCCAGTAAGAAAGCCGTTGCTGGTATAATCAATATCATTAATAAACTGCAGATCATCAACACAATCTTTTGGAATACCTTTAAAATTAAAATCACTTCCCCTCCCCTAATCATTCTTAATCGTTTTGAAAAAACCCTCTTTTTTCTCATCAAAGCAAAGCAATAAGGTCTATGATTAAGGCAGGGGGCTTACTGCCCACAGCTTTATGATGACCTCGATCTGCGTTTTTTCTGCCTGAAGGGATCATACTTCTCCAATAAAAAGCTACTTTTCAGCATAAAAAAGAGCCCTGCATTCCGAAGCGTACTTATAGCTCGGGTGGCAGGACTCCAGATTACAGTTAATTCACTTTACCATTGCTTTTCAATTGTTCATTCGATAAGCTTTTGAATTTCTCTTGAACGCGATCCTGACCCTTATTAGGTGGGCCAAGACTGACAACAATATCCCCTACTTCCCCTCGTATATCGTTTTCTTCTGTGAAAAATTCCAGCTTTCCCGAAGATCTGTAAATGAAAAGAAGCTCTGCATCAGGTGCCCGTTCACGAACATATTGATCAAAAGGATATAGTTCAGAGAGCGTTGTTTTTCGGAACACGAATCCACTTTCCACCTTCTTATTCAGCACCTCCCAAGTTGCACCGTCATGGAAGATGATATTTCCACCAACCGTCGGGTCCAAGCCTTGAATGTTATCAACAAGCTGATTATGCAAGCTTAATTGATAGACATCCATACGCCCGAAAGATGGAACAAATGTTGTACAAACGAGAGCGTTATAAGAGTCGATATCAGTTGAAGCGAGCAAATAATCATAGGGTGTCAGGTCAAGTTGATAGTCAGTTTGGTCGGATAAGATTTCTCCTCGGTGATACGGCACTCCTAAATTCCTGGCAACCACGAGCCGATCCCATGATGAATCGGTAATGAGGACTGGAATCTTCAAGTCCCTCAGCACTTCCCCAAATTTTGCACTAAAGCTGCTGCCTCCAACTATAAGGACACCAGGCTGATCGTCAACTGCTAATCCGAGTTTACCGGCAACACCACGAATCGAGAACCCATGTGCACATACAGTTGCAACCACAAGTGCCAAGGTTAACGAGGTTAAAATACCGGCATCTTCATAGCCTGCATCAAGAAGTGAACCTGCAAAGTATCCAGACACTGTCAATGCGACGATACCTCGTGGTGCAATCCATCCGAGAAGTGTTTTTTCCTGCCAAGAAAGATCTGTTCCAATCGTCGATAAGAAAATCGATAACGGCCGGACGAGGAACATCATCGCTAATACGTAACCACCTATCTGCCAGTTGAAGACTTGAAATAATGTATCCCATGATAAGGAAGCCGTAAGCATAACGAAAACGGCTGAAATAAGCATGACTGACATATTTTCCTTGAAATGACGCATATCGTCGATCGAGGAAATATGCATATTGGCCATCGTAATCCCCATTGCTGTTACTGCCAGAAGCCCTGTTTCGTGCATGAGTTCATCCGAAAGAGTAAAACATGTGAGGACGAACGCGAACACAATCGGTGACTTAAGGAACTCTGGCACATGCCCCTTTTCCATCATCCAGCCTGCAATCCGGCCGCATGCCCAGCCTAAAAACCCCGCAAAAATGGAGGCTGCAAAGAACATAAGAAGTGCGATTATCGTTACTTCTTGGACTAGTAAAAATTTTATGATTTCAAACGTAAATACTGCCAGCAATGCCCCAAGCGGATCAACAATAATCCCTTCCCATTTTAAAATAGCAGCTGGCCTTGGCTTTAGCTTTGCCTGTCTAAGTAGTGGAAGAATTACAGTTGGACCAGTCACGATAAAGAGACCGCCAATAACGGAAGAGACCGCCCATGAAAGTCCCGCCAAATAATGGGCTGCCAGCGATCCAAGGATCCAGGCTATCAGTGCACCAAACGTAACAATTCGTACGATCGGCCGCCCGAGGCCTTTAATTTCTCGATAATCAAGATTTAAGCTGCCCTCAAATAAAATGATTGCAACAGCAGCAGAGACCACTGTATTAAATATATTGCCAAAATCCTCTGCAGGGTTAATGAACCCGAGTAATGGACCTGCAATTAATCCTGAAACAGTCATAATAACGATTGCAGGCATCCCAAAACGCCACGAAAGCCATTGGGAGCCAATACCGAGTGCGACAATTAACATGATGGTGAATAAAACAGAATCGAACATGCACTTCTCCTTTAATCGGGTTTTAAAAAGTTTCCCTAAACTATATACAGCATTGGATTAGAACATAACAAATATACTTACTTAGTTTTCAGGTAAAGCTCATAACCTATTCATAGTTTTCAACAAAAAAAGAGACTGACTCTAACCAGTACCTTATTACTATTGTTCAGATCCCTTAAGATCCTTGAGCAACAAGAATACAGCACTGTGAGCCAGTCTTTTTTCAGTATATTATTCAGTTAGATTCAGTCGGTAAAAATGGTATTAGAGAGTAGACGGTAAAGGTAGTCGGTGTGATCACGGAATCCTGCTTCAAGCCCGATTAAGGTCACATCCTCATCCTTTTCTTTTACGATGACCGGTTTACCTTGTGCCGCGGAACGGTTCTCCCAGTGACCCGCCATAAAGAAGCTTTCATCGTTTATGAACGATGCATGAACAGTCATATCGTCTGTATTCGTGTACCAAACAGGTCTGTACACAAATCCGAAATCCGTTGCTTCATACCCTGCAGTCAAAAGAGACTCAGAATCATAATTCACCTTGACGATTCCGTTGCTGCTGTAGCCTCCTTTATTAACGGTCACATCCGTTATACCTAGCTGCTTAGTCGCATCTGAGGCACCGGCTCCGACAGCAATATATTTCCCTCCGCCTTCAACAAAGGCTTGTAGGTTTTGTTTCAGCGCGTTGTATTGTTCTGCAGATTCGAGACCGAATTCAGCATTGGCACGTGAAAGATCATAGGAAATCAATCGCGATGTACCGCTGTATATAAATACATCCGTGTCACCAAGACCCTCTTCTGCAAGTTGTTGTGGCGTGATCTCCTCAACATTGAAGCCAAGTCGTTCTAACGCCAACAACGTTCCCGAATGAGATTGCCCTTTGTATATTCCGCCATCTCTTAAGATGGTGATATTCTGTTCTGATAACGATGCGGTTTCACCCTGCGTTTCTTCTGTTTTTACGATGATGCCTGAATCCTTTATGGTTTTTTTCAAATCTGCAGACGATTCAGCATAGACCACAAATTCCCCATTTTCACCGCGGCTTACTTCATATCCGTTTTCTATTAGTGTGTTCGCAAGATTTACAGCTTTAACGGATGAATCAGGGATGACATATGGCCCATTTCCAACCAATTCACCATCATCGGTTGTCACTTTTTTCACACCGAACATTTTCAGATTGAAATTACTGTCGGCTTCTACTTCAATTGCTTCAAATCCCCATAGTTCGGGCAGGTTCCAAGCTGAAATATCGTACATCGCTGGTGTGATATCAGTAATATCCTCTCCGTCCCAGAGCATTGTGTTCGCAAGCCCAGCTTTCGCCTGACTCATGTCAACAATGTACGTCCCAGCTGGATAGGTTTGTCCATCATATTCAAATGACTTTTTCGCTCTCGAGACATCAACATCATTGAACATAAGATGCTCCACTGCTTTTTCAGTCGAAGTCGGATCGGTTTCATCTACAGGTAAAATATAAGCCTTAGGGAAAAAGCCTTCCTCGTGATATGGATGGTCGAACTGGATCCCTCGTTTGAACATGTTAATCTGATCCTTGATCATTTCCGTTTTGTGTTCACTGGAAAATTCCAATGCACCCATAACGGCATCATAGTGCCATTTTACACCGTCCCAATCGTTAGTCGGTGTCTCAAGCGTGTATCCATATGCACCATGATACATCGCATACATAGGCGTGAAAATCGGAGGATAATCGTCCCAGCCCCATGCATCATCACGCAGAGGAATATACGTCCCTGTCATATTTTGATAGTCGACATTGGATGTATTCGTATTTTCGTATTGTTCACGATGTTCGACAATATTGTCTTCCATCGCTTCGGCTTGATCCATTGCCCACTTAGAGTAAAGATCATATTCGTAGTTGGGATTATGTGGTGGTGTACATGGCTCGATCAAGCCTGGATGGTCTGGCCCGCCGTATGATTGTACATATCCATGGAGATCGAGGAGTACCATCGGATTCCACTCTGTAATCAACTCTACTGTATGCCTTGTTTCGGGTTGAGACTGAGTTATAAAATCTCGGTTGAGGTCGATGCCATTTCCATTGAATCTAGTAGCATCGATACGACCATCTGGGTTGGCGACAACATTGAAGATTAAAATGTGATCTTCAAGAATTTGTTTCGTCTTTTCGTCATCAGCAGTCGCAAAACGTTGGATTAATTGGAGTGCTGCATCGGATCCAGAAAATTCAGTTCCATGAATTGAGGCATTGATCATAACAGGTACTTTAAAATCAGGATGCTTTTCGATGAAGGATTCAGCTTTGTTCGGATTTTTGAACATCTTTTTTCGGAGTCCCTTATAATAGCCATACTTGCCTTTAGCGGATGGCTCGGAAATGGTTACGACGAATAAGTCGTGTCCTTGTGAAGATTCAGCAGGAGTTTCGATTGTAATCCGGTTGCTTTGTGCATCAATGTTTTGTAGGTAGTTATCCACCTTTGAATACTTTACAAAGTCATAGTTTTCACTGTTGAATAGACTCCCATCCTCCTCTTGGAGGGTTTCGTTCACATTGACATTGTGCCACTTCGGTGTATCTGCAACGGCCGTGAACGGTGCAACTAGTAAACTAAGTGCTGCAATTCCAGAGATTAATTTATGATTCATTACGTTCCTCCCTTGTGTATATGTAAAAATTTCAACCTACATTTACTAGTGTAGTATATTTATTCATATAATTGTATAAACAATTTATCCTGATTATTGGTTGTGGCTTTTGGACTAGAGGATCTATTTATAAAAAGGGGGAATTTACCTGAGGGCTTTGGGGGAATTACGGTCCTAAATACACATTTAAACACTGAACCTTCCGTCAAAAAGCCTTTTATAATGGAGATTTTCTAATGCAAATCAACCTTTTTGCTTAGGAACGAGGTCATTTGTGATATATGAACACGTCATACGGCACTTTCCACATTTCCACAGTGTCATTCGTGCTCTATGAACACGTCAAACTAGGCTTTAAACGGAAATTCGGCTACAACTCGCGGATCAAACCAACAAAAAAGCTGACCCACAATCGAATCGGGTCAGCTTTAAGCTCTATACTACTCTTTCTCTGGTTTCAAGATTCGTGCCTTTATATTTTTCGGATCGAGTCCATTACCGAGTGAACCGAATAAGCTTCCACGATACGGGTCGCCAAGCTCATGGTTTTCGTAATAAACACGAGGCGTTTTGAACAGTGCTATGAGTGCACGTCCGAAGTTCATTTCATGATAGCGTTCTGGCCACATCTGCTTAATATGCTTTTTCACCATCGGATAATATTTCGGGTTCATTCCAGGAAACAAATGGTGTTCCGTATGGTAAGAGAAGTTAAAGTGAAGCACATCAACCCATTTTGGCGTAACTACGGACAGACTGTTTGCAAGTGGATCGTTCACTGGGACAAGCGGATTCAAACGATGATTCGTTGAAATATAGCACATCACAATAAAGTTCGCGATCAAGAGCGGCAGTAAAAAGGCAAAGAACCACTTTCCAAAGCCTATCCATGCAAGTAAACCAAGCCATGTCGCCCATGGTAATACTGCTTCAAGCCATACGGCTGGGCGCTTTTTCGGGTTAAAATCCTTTAAATATGTCCAGAACATATGAATGGAATGCAGCGTAAACGTTACGGCTAAGAAAGCAAACGCTGCAACCGCACGAATAAAGAAAGGAATCTTGTAAATCCATTTTAGAAAGCGGCTTTTCTTAAACTTCTGAAGACTTGGCCATGCGTCTGGATCATGCTCTTCATCTTGCGTATGAAGGTGATGGTTCATGTTGTGCCACTTTCTCCAAAGCCTCGGGCCTGTGGTTAATGGCCAAAAGGCTATCGCACCAAGTAAATCGCGTAACCACGGCTTTCTTACAACGGTTCCGTGCAAGATTTCATGACCTAAGAAACCCATACCCGCAAAGCTTGATCCTAAAATGATACTAATTAAAAGGTTTAACCAGATGTTTAAATCAAAGAAAATAATCGTAAAGAAACTTGCAATGGTAACAAGTAAATAAGCTAGTCCACCTAAAAGTCGTGCTGGTGCTGGTTTAAACGCTTTCTTTGGAAGATGTGGAGCAATTCTCGCTGCATACCAACCAAATGAATGAAGATCTTTCATGAAAATCATCCCTTCTGTTGTTCCATCTATTCTGTCAAGGCCATATGCGGCGCAACCCTTTATTCCACCCATTACCTGAAACCGAATATATTGAAAACTATCTTTTAGTTAATATTCGAAATCCAAATGTATTTTATTACAATTTTAATCAACAAATCATATTACTAAACGCTATCAGCATACTAAGTGCTTGTCAATTAAAAGTATCGACATATAATTATCATAGTGCAAACTCGGTGCACCACCATCCATATCCTGAGATTCCCTTTCCAATGCTTCGGCAAAATAGAAAGAGCCAGACGCACCTCTCATACAACCGTTGTGTTGTAGAGGAGTCTGGCTCCAATGATTCAAATTTAGTCAAACAAATGACCTAGGTGTAATCCCATCATTCCTCAAAAATTACTCCGTACTCTTTTTACGGCGGAACTTGCTTAAAATTTCATAGACGACTGGTACGATAATCAATGTTAACAGCGTAGAGCTTGCTAATCCTCCAATAACTGTTACTCCAAGTCCTTTGGAAATGAAGCCACTTTCTTCAAATCCTAATGCGAGTGGAAGTAAAGCACCAATGGTAGCAAGAGCCGTCATCAATATCGGACGAAGTCGGGTTGCACCAGCTTCCAACAACGCTTCTCGGGTTGCTAGCCCTTCCTCTTCCTTATGAATGACTCGATCCACTAAGACAATTGCATTCGTAACGACAATACCGATTAACATGAGTGCACCAATCATAGCAGAAATACTCAACGTCTCACCTGAAATGAGCAACCCGAGTACACCGCCAATTACACTGAATGGAAGTGAGAAAAGAATTGCAAATGGTGCAAGTGCTCCACCAAATGTCACCACGAGAACGAAATAGACAATGGCGATTGCCGCAAGCATCGCTATTCCAAGCTGGGTGAAGGATTCTTGGATATCCTCGGTCACACCGCCAATGTCAACTTCGACACCTGCTGGTAAGTCCACCTCATTTATTTGATCTTGAAGAATAGCGGATGCCTCTGCGACATTTTCTGAAGACGGAACACCACTTACTTCTACGTATACTTTTCCATCACGTCGAGTTACGGTATTTGATGTACTGCCTTCCTGAACCTCAACAACGTCTTTAATTGCAATTTCCGAACCGAGCGGGGTTTGGACCTTCTGTTCAATTAAATCATCAATGCTGTTATACGTTTCTACTCCAACACCTACATGAACATTGAGTTCTTCTCCATCCTTCTCAATCGTTGTCAAAACAGATTGTTGCCTATTCGGACTAAGTGCCATACCAATCTGACCCGCTGTTAGTCCAAGCTCACTCAGTTTTTCATGATTGACGACTAATGTGTACTCATCATAGGTTTCGGACATACTTGAGCTTACCTTTTTAAACGTATCTCCTTCCTCCATTTTCTGCTGGAGTTCATCAACGACAGGCTTTAACTCTTCGAGGTTATCCCCATAGACGAATAATTTAATTTTATTACTGCTTCCTGTTGCCCCAAAACTCTGGGAGGCCCATTCACCAGTCGAAGATATTTTCTTAAGGTCTTCGATGACTTGATCTTTTTCCTCTGCAAAGTTTTCGGTATTTTCATCATATCCGACAAAGAAAAGCGCTTGATTCGTTTGACCTGGGCTCATTGGGTTTTCACCGCCAATGGATAATTGAACGGTTTCTACCCCTTCTCGACCAATAAAATAGTCTTCCGCTTTTTTGGCCTGTGCCTTAACTTCCTCAAGTGTTTGGCCTGGTTCAGGGTTATACGTGGCCACCACCATTTTTTCTTGCCCAGAAGATAAGAAGCTTACACCAACGATAGGGATGAGTGCAAGACTTCCAACAAACATTGCAATCGCTAAAATCGAGGTTATGATTTTATGATTAAGTGTCCAGCTGAGCACTCGTTCGTACCCGGCAGCTAACTTCCCAGGATGTTGTTCATCATGTTGATGTTTCAGCTTCACTCCTTTTTTAAACAAGCCATGTGCAAGCATCGGTACAATTGTAACGGCTACGAGTAATGAGGCAAGAAGAGCAAAGACGATCGTCAATGCGAACGGTAAGAACAATTCCCCAACCATACCTTTTACGAGTGCTAATGGTAAAAACACAGCGATTGTTACAATTGTTGAGGACATAATCGGTTTAAACATTTCTTTCGTTGCTTCCCTAACCAACGCTTTTCCTTTAAGCTGTTCGTCTTTTAAAGACATACGGCGGTAGATGTTTTCAACGACTACAATCGAATCATCAACAACACGTCCGATTGCAACCGTCATTGCTCCAAGTGTCATAATATTAAGGGTGATATCCATCTGATTCAGTAAAAGAACAGCGATCAATAGCGATAACGGAATTGAGATAACGGATATTAACGTCGTTCGAAGGTTTCTTAAAAATAACAGGATGATGATCACAGCAAAGAGTGCTCCAAATAACGCTTTGCTTAGCATTGTATTGACCGATTCCTCAATCGGCTCACCCTGGTCAAACGTCGATATGACCGTTAAGCTTTCTTCCTCTGCCTCAAATTCTTCAGCTTGCTGTTTCACTGCATTGACAACATCCACCGTGTTTGCATCAGCTGCTTTTACGATTTGAAGTCCGATTGCTTCCTGCCCATTTGTACGTGAAATCGATTCCGCTTTCCCCAACAATTCGATTTCAGCAATCTCACTTAGCTGAACAGTAGGAATAACGGAATTTTGTTCAGTTTGTATTTTTCCTTGTCCCGCAGGAGGAAGTGTCCCCCCGCTTTCGGATGGTGATATCCCTTGTGGGATACCATTTCCACGCGCTGGAACTACAGGTATTTCAAGTGATTTCAGATCCTCAAGTGTCGTAATGTTCCCATCAACAACAACAGATTTCTCTTGATCCTTAAACGTATACAATCCAAGTGGAAAGGTTACATCATTACCTTTAATCAGGTTTTTAACAGTCTCTTGATCTAAATTAAACTCTTCCATTTTTTCTTGATTAAAGTTGAGTTGAACCTCTTCAACTTGTTGCCCTGAAACTTGAACAGTCGCAACGCCTTCAAGTCCTTCAAGTGCAGGTGCGATTTCCTCCTCTACACGCTTTGTAAGCTGAGCCAAGGATTCGTTTTCGTTGGCTATACTTAATGAGATGACCGGAAACGCATTAAAGCTGAGTCTAGAAACATCCGGTTCATTCACTTTATCTGGCAAGGTCAAATTGGACAATGCCTCCTCTACCTCTAATTCAGCCTCATCCATGTTTTTATCAAATTTATATTGAATTTGGATATTTGAAACGTTTTGAAAAGAGGAAGAATTTATGACGCTGACTCCATTCAAATTTTGCACCTTTTTTTCAATCGGTTTTGTTACGTGATCGGCTACTTCCTCTGGTGTTGCCCCAGGGTAGATCGTCGATACACTTACGATTGGTGTCGTAATATTCGGTATCGTTTCAAGCTTCATATTCATCCCCGAATAAATACCGGCCACAGTAATGATGATCGTCAGTAACCATACTGCAAACTTATTTTTTAATGAAAAGTTAATGATTCTGTTCATACAGCCTCTCCCTTTATCTATTAAAATGCTTGTAGCCTTTGCATTGAACTACATGTTAAGATGTGGTTGGACATACATTTGACCAACCAGTCATTCCACTTTACAATATAAATGACCAGTCAGTCATAAGTCAATGGATTAACGTATGTTTTTTCCATTCTTAAGTAGGAACATGAAAAAATTCACGAATCCGCCATACTAATAATAGATCTTTCATAAGGAGATTAGAAAATGAAAGAAAAGGAAATTCAGATCATTGAAGCAGCCATCAAGCTATTTGCCACAAAAGGTTTTAATTCAACATCAATTCAGGAAATTGCGAGTGAAAGCGGAATCTCGAAAGGTGCCTTTTACTTACACTTTAAGTCAAAGGATTCGTTGCTTCTTGCTATTTTAAAATACTATACGGAACGAATTTTCAGTAAGATTGAGAAAATTGAGCATGAATCACTTCCCGCAAGAGATAAATTCCAAAAACAATTGACCAGTTTGTTTGAAGAGATTCAAAATCAGCGAGAATTCATCATTATGCAGATGAGAGAACAGGCCGTTCCGTTTAACAAAGACATTGAACGGTTTATCCGGAGTCAACGGAGTAAGTCTCATCAATTTTATCAACGGGGCCTCCAGGCGATCTACGGCTCCGAGATCGAAGAGTACTTATGGGATTTATCACTCATTTTACAAGGTATTTTCCACTCCTATTTTGAATTGATCATATTTGATAGAGCCCAGTTTAATCTCGGTCAGCTTGCAGGCTTTATTCTAAATCGAGCAGATGATCTTGTTACTGGTCTTAAACAATCGAAGGAACAACCGATTTTTTCACCGGAAATGATCCAACGGGCCTCACTATTTCAGAATGAAAACACAAATTCAGATGAACTAATCGAGCAGATTGAGAACGTTAAGAGTGAAACAAACAATGAAGACTTACTGGTCACGCTGGACGTACTGAAGTCAGAAATCGAAAGCGAAAACGCACGAATCCCCGTTATACAAGGAATGCTATCAAACTTAAACGCACACCCCGAACTCGGATCTCTATCCAACCGAATTATTGAATATTTTCAAATAACTAAAGAGTAAACGGAGGGAAATGCGATCTATCGTGTTTCCCTTTTTTCTAATGTTCTCATACATGAAATTGCACTTTTTGGAAAAATTATATACAGATACATATAACAAGGAGGACTTTTCATGAAAGAGCAACATCAGATGCCTCAATACCCAGAGCCATACTGGAGAGATGGGATTGACTTCCCTTCTTTCGATGCTGTAAATGAAGATCAAAATGTTGATGTAGCTATCATCGGGGCTGGAATTTCCGGGATCACTACCGCTTATTTGTTATCAAAGGAAGGTTTAAAGGTGGGGTTGATCGATGCTGGAAAAATATTAAATGGAACAACCGGCCATACAACTGCAAAAATCAGCGCACAGCACGACCTCATTTATGATGAATTGATTCAGCATGTTGGTGTGGAGAAAGCAAAACTTTATTACCAATCCAATGATGAAGCGTTGCAATTCATTAAGCAAATCGTTTCCGAAAAAAGTATTGATTGTGACCTCAGCAAGGAAGATGCGTACCTATATTCTACGACTGAGCAGTATGACCGCAAGATCGAAAAGGAATGGAAAGCATACGAAAAGCTCGGAATCCCTGGTGAAACGAAAACCTCAATCCCCTTCGATGCGGGAGCCACATCCGCTCTTGTGATGAAGGATCAAGCACAATTTCACCCTATCAAATATTTGCTTCCTTTGGTTAAGGAGATTGAAGCAGCAGGTGGGTTGTTTTTCGAAAATACAACAGCGGTTGACGTTCAAAATGGCGCAAAACCGATCGTCCTCACAAGAGAAGGGTTCCGTATTACATGCAATTATGTCGTTTCTTGCTCTCACTTCCCTTTTTATGATAGCGGTTTTTATTTTGCGAGAATGTATGCTGAACGATCTTATGTAGTCGCGGTTGAAGCCGATAAGGAATACCCTGGTGGAATGTACTTAAGTGTGGATAACCCGAGCCGATCCTTACGTTCGACCCCTTACAATGGTGGAAAACTTATTTTAATTGGAGCAGAAAACCATAAAACCGGTCAAGGAATCAACACGATGAAGCATTACGAAGCTTTGCAAGACTGGGGAAGCAAGGTGCTCGGAATCAAATCATTCCCATATAGATGGTCGACCCAAGACTTAGTAACACTTGATAAGATCCCATATATCGGACAAATGAGTTCAAAAGAGGAAAACATTTTTGTTGCAACGGGGTATAAAAAATGGGGAATGACAACGAGTGCAGTTGCTGCCCGACTTATAACAGATACAATACTTAGAAAACAAAACCCATATAAAGAGCTATACACGCCATCCAGATTTATTGCTGACCCTAGCTTGAAAAACTTCTTGATACAAAACGTAGACGTAGCTGGCCACTTAATTGCCGGTAAGGTCCAAACAGCCGAAAAAAAAGTTGATGAGCTGACCAATGATGAAGCTGCGGTTGTAAAAGTCCAAGGAAAACGTGCCGGTGCCTACAAAGATACGGGTGGAAATCTTCACATCGTTGATACAACATGTACGCATATGGGATGTGAGTGTGAATGGAACGGCGGTGATCGGACGTGGGACTGCCCTTGTCACGGTTCAAGGTACACAGTTGACGGCGATGTTATTGAAGGGCCAGCAGAAAAACCGCTTACGAAGATTAACTTCAATTAAGAAGTCGTTCACGCATCGCTGAATAAGTTCCGCTTACCAACTTTAAATTTGAAGGTTTTCTCGTGAAAAAAGTGTCTAGTGTGTTTTGGATTTCAATTATCATATCCATTATTTTTGTAATTTGGGGAGCTGTTTGGCCAAAGAATCTTATTACTGTAATGAGTGATACACAAGCCTTTTTTATGACAGGCTTCGGTTGATTTTATCAGATTTCCGCAACTTTTTTCTTGATCTTCGCACTTTATTTGATCTTCAGCAAATACGGTAAGGTCAGATTAGGGAAGGATGACGATAGACTGAATTTAGCCGTCCGACTTGGTTTGCAATGCTGTTCAGTGCCGGAATGGGGATCGGCCTTCTTTTTTTTCGGAGTCTCGGAGCCGATTTCACACTTTTCAAGCCCACCTCTTGGCGAAGGTGGGACGGGCGAATCTGCCAAGCTCGCTCTTCAATATTCGTAGCTACACTGAGGATTTCATGCATGGGCGATTTATGCGATCGTTGCCCTTGCCCTTGATTATTATAAATTCAGAAAAGGGTATCCTGGCCTCAGAGCGCTGCACTTTATCCTATTTTAGGAGAGCGAGCGAAAGGGCCGATCGGGATAGCCATTCATGTCGTTGCTGTCATCGCAACCATCTTTGGAGTTTCTGCTTCACTAGGATTAGGTGCTGCACAGAAATTCAAAAAATAAAGCAGGAAATATCTCTTAAATAAAGGATTTTTTATATGTTAAACGAAGTAATTTATTAATAAGCCTTCCACTGCATTCCGTCATAGAAACTATACACAGACTAATTATAAAAAACATTTTCAATTGGAGTTCTGCTATGTGGGATATTTTTCAGGATATATTGGTAAATGTACTGTTCATACTCTTCCCTACGCTTTTTTATCATGTTTTTCTTAGGGAAGACGACTACATAAGCCGAAAAAAGGTTACATCGAAATTTTTTATAACTCTAGCAGTTTCTATGCTTTTAACGATGACATTTCCAGCGATATATGCCGTCGGATTTTCTTATGACCTTCGTATCATCCCGATTATTCTAGCATTTATTTACTGCGGTATTTTTCCGGGTACTATACTTGTTGGGATCATGCTAGTATATGCATCGGTATTGGGTTCCGATGAATTCTTGCTCACGCTCGCTAATTACCTTGTGGTTATACTGCTACTTAATTTATTGTCGAAAAAGTTATATCAACACTTCAAGCGCTATAAATATATATGTATTTCACTGTTTTTTCTTGCCATCACTATTTCAAGGTTTGTTTTTCTGTTCTCAGAAGGAGAAGGAGAACAAATTCCATTTACAATCCTGCTCGCCATAATTAAACTCATTACAATACTCTCTGTTGTAGCGCTGATTGAAAATATAAAGAAACAGCTGACGATGCAACGCCAGCTCGAGCATATTGAAAAGATGAATGCAATCAGTCAGCTTGCAGCATCCGTTGCTCATGAAGTGCGAAATCCAATGACAACCGTCAGAGGATTCTTACAAATATTAAGTCGAAATGAACACCTCCCTGTATCCGACAAGTCCTTCATCACCATTTCCATCGAAGAACTTGATCGCGCACAAACGATTATCAATGAATATTTAGCATTGTCAAAACCGCAAAAAAGCCCGTTTGAAAAATTGGATTTCACCAAAGTGATCAATGACTCCATAAAAGTCATCTCAACGTATGCAACGATCAATAACATTGAAATCGCCACAACCATCGAGGATTCCTTAAAGGTAAAAGGGTATAAAAACGAAATCCAACAGGTACTTATCAATTTAATGAAAAACGGGGTTGAAGCGATGGAAGGCAGCGGTACTTTGGAAGTAATCGCAGAACAAAAATCCAATTATATCGAAATCAAAATTCGAGATACCGGCTCTGGTATTACGAAGCAACAGCTTAAACAATTAGGCACACCATATTACTCTACAAAAGATAAAGGAACGGGACTCGGACTTATGGTCAGCTTTGAAATTATTAAACGAATGGCTGGAAAAATTGGAATTGAATCTGAAGTTGGAGAGGGAACAACTTTTACAATCCTATTGCCTGCAGCATAAAGTAAACTTGGCTAGCGCCAAGCCTTAGTGTAGGCGATCGCCCTAGTTGCACTTATACTTGGGACGTAAACTTTTCTCCAACGTCGGTAATTCTCTTCCTAACCTGTAAAAACATACAGAAAGCTAGCAACCAACCTCTTCGTTGCTAGCTTTTTTATTTTCAATCCGTGACGATTCATTTTTCGTTTTCAAGCTCGATAATTCGGGCATTCAAATCTTTTAATTTCAACTGATACTCATTTTGGAGCTTTTGATCATCGGATACCTCCTCTGTTAACAAATTGGTCAGCTGCAACTGTAGCCGTTCCTTTTCGTTTTGGACCCTTTGCTCGTCACTTGAAATACGCCTATGGTTTTTCCAGTCAGCATATGAACCGCGGTAATCCATAAACGGACCTTCCCCTAGTAAAAATACCCGATTCGCAACCTTTTCGAGCATATATGGGTCATGAGAGACGGTCACTACTGCTCCAGGATACAAGGACAAAGCATCCTCGATCCGTTCCCGGGTTCCAATATCGAGATAGTTGGTCGGCTCATCAAGAACGAGCAAATTAGCATTTGAAAAATAAAGCTTCACAAACGCAACACGACACTTCTCCCCCATACTTAAATCATCTACTTTTTTATAAACGGAATCCCCTCGAAACAAGAAGCAGGCAAGAATCGTTCGTGCCTCGGATTGAGTCATTGACGGCAGTGCCAATACCTGATCAAGAACCGTAAAGTTCGGGTCAAGACCTTCTAATTCCTGCATAAAATACCCCACACGGAGTTTTGGATGATGAGCAACTCTTCCGTGATCAGGTGTCAATTGTCCAGTTAGTAAGTTTAGCAAGGTTGTTTTCCCGGAGCCATTTCGCCCAACAACCGCAATACGATCCCCTCGTTCGATCGAAAAAGAAACCGAATCGAACAATTTCCACTCGTTTGAAAATGAAAAGGAGACTTCCGAAAGGGTTACCATCGAACGGCTTGAAAAATCGCGACCCTCTAATTCCACGTTAAGCTTTGCCCCGTCTTTCGGCTTTTCAACTCGATTGTTTTCTAGCCGCTCAAGAGCCATTTCCTTTGCTTTGGAGCGAGTCATGTTTTTGTTTGCCTTCTTTTTCGCAAACGGGTCCCGTTCACTTGCTGCATTATGGGCTTTTTGAAACCATTGTTTGTAGCTCGAAATGGATTCTAGGAGCTTTCTTTTTTCCGTTTCCTGCTTTTGATAAAGGGCAAGCTGTGTTTTTTGTTCAAGTTCTTTTTGTTTACGGTAATCCGAATAACCACCGTTGTATTTTGTTGTCCCTTTTTCTGTCAGTTCATAGGTTATCTTCGCTACTTCGTCGATGAAAGATCGATCGTGAGAAATGAATAATATCGCTCCTTTATAATTTGAGAGCCAGTTTGCCAACCATTCCAATGATTCAACATCGAGATGGTTGGTCGGTTCATCCAACACTAGAATTTTCGGGTCATTTGTGAGTACCCTGGCTAGCTTTGCCCGGGTTTTTTGTCCACCGCTCAGACTTTCAAATGGAATTGACCAATGCTCTGAGGAAATCTTTAATTGTAATAGACATTTTTCAACCTTAGTTTCCCATTCATAGCCGTCCACGTCCAAATAGCGCTGCAAACAATTATTGTACAGTGAAATCGTTCTTTCATCGTCCGGATTGGTATTCAGCTGCCGTTCAGCAGCGGCAAGCTCCTTCTTTGCAGTAAAATGTTTTAGGTTCTCAAGCTCCACAAACTCACGTGTTGTCACATTTTCATCGGGTGAATCTTCCTGCTTCATCCACCCCCATTCTTCGGGTTTTATCCGGTTTTTAATTGTTCCTTTTGTAAGCGGCTTTATTCCGAGCAAGCAACTGATCAACGTTGTTTTCCCGATGCCATTTTTACCGATTAACGCAATATGATCGCCTTCGCAAACTTCGATAGACGCATTTTCAAACAGCACATTCCCTTTTATTTCAATAGCAATATCCTCTGCTTTCAACAATAACATCGAACCCCTCCATCTCTTATACATTGATAAAAGACCTTCTAATAAGCAAAAAAACGCAGGCCGCTGCCTGCGTTTCAGATGAAAGGATAGTCTACACGTAATAGGTCCACCATAGGAAAGACACGTATACGGGCAGAAAATTTAACTTATTGATCTAATTTAGACACACTTATCCTATCACTCTGACTACAAGCAGAGCCACTTTTTCGTTTTAAATTACCGAAAGAAAGTGTTAGGACTTCATGATCTCTAAATTAGATACCTCCTTAGGTTGTTCTCAGTTTATTATATGTCATATCGTAAAAAAATGGAAGGTGCAAACTAGTCTGCACCCTCCACGTTATCCCTTATTTCTTCTTGTCTTTTTTCGTTTTGATTTCGTATGTGAAGTCAACTGGTGTTGTTTTATCTTGTGGTGCTGCATACGATGTGATCATGTAGTTTTTACCGTTCTTGAACAATTGACGCAATTGAAGTGCATCCTCTTCTGTTACATTGAATGGATCAACGGTAACGACCTTATGCTTTAATTTAGCACCGTTGTTATTACCAACTTCTCTTTCATTAATGAATGTAACAGTGTATTCAACATACTCCTGTAGAAGCTCGCTTAGAGATTGGAACGAATCTGTTGAACTGCCATCATTCGTGTATCCGATTTCAGGTATTTCAATGTTATCGATAAACCAACCTGAATCATTATAGCCCCAGTCAGTTAAATATCGGAATGAAATGTGGACTTTTTGACCAGCATACTCACTTAGATCGAACGTTTCTTGTTGCCAGTCTTCATAATGACCTGTAAACCCTGGTAGATTCTCTTTAATTTTCGGATAGCCATTTGCAACTACATCCGAGCGAGTATTTTCGTTTGCAAGGCTTGTCCATGTTTGTCCGCCATCCGTAGATACTTGGACAACTCCGAAATCCCATTGTTCTTCAATATCGATGTAGTTATCAAACTGTAATGTTGCTGTATCAACGGTAGAGAGATCTGCTTCAAAGATTAAGGCATTATCAGCTTCGTGACCTTCATTCCCCCAAAGTACCTCGTTGTCAGAACCTAATGGATCTTGAACAGATTCCCATGGTACTGCTAAAAAGTCGACTCCATCAAACGTGATGCTACGGATTTTTTCTTCAAAATCAAGCTCTTTGAAGTCCCCGCCCCAAGCAGGAACACCTTCTTTTTCAAAAGTGTTTGCTTTTTCATAATTGACCGTCATGCCACGCTTTGTTCCCTCATCGTCGACAGGAAGCTCACGCAAATCGATGCTTTTGAAGTCATTCTTACCACTATCAATTGCCAGCGTCGTCATGAAATCCTGATAAAGCTGTGTAAAATCAGTGTTAATGCCATGTGCTGCTAGTGTATTGTTAATACCAGTAATACTGTTTGAATCTTCTTTCGCTAAATCACGGATAAACTCCTGTCCGAATCGGTCGTTCATATAGAGATGGAACAAGTAAACCTGGCCATAGTCTGCTATCGTTTCTGGTCCAGTTGTTGCATCAACGTGCTCATCCCAAGAAGTCAATGAGTTTTCAGGGTGATCCAAATAGAAATTGATCGAACCTGCATCATGACCATAACCGCCAAGATATTCAGAGAACGTTGACATACCTTCATTTACCCAAGACGTTTCATCTGAGTCATTATCATCATGGATCAAGTGCTGTAGTTCATGGATTGTCGTCCCAAAGAACGTAGACTCAAGACGTGTCTCCCAGCTGTTTGTATCGATTGAGATAATGTTACGATCCATGTACATTTCCAATGTACTCCAATAGAAGCCCGCCACGAAAAATGGATACGTCGGGTCTTCGTAGTTTTCATCAGGAATATTGCTAACGAGCATGATAACCTTATCGCTGCCTGTATAATAACCCTCAGGAACAATACCTAAGTCCTCAAGCACAGCCTCGGTTCCAGTATGCACGTCTGGATTTCCAAAAAACTCGGTTGCTTTCGGATAAATGTTCGAATCAAACTCATCACGAAGCTTGTCCACTTGTTCCTGTGTTACGACGTGTGCCGGTCGAGGATCTCCTTCAGGGAAGCTTAGATCATTTGCCACCCAGATTTCAACATTGTCACCGACGCTACGGAGCGTATATTTCTGAAAACCTAAATTACGGTCCAAAAACGACTTGGTTCCGCCATTAAAAGTAAACTGGCTGTCCGCATTATTACTTTCTTCAGCTTTTGTTTCGTTGAAGTTAATATTTTCAGCTTGTTCCTTAATCTTCTCTTTCGCTTGTTTTAGGAAATCTTCACTTTCAGATAGACGCTCTAGCTGTGCATCAATATCAATTCGATCCCCATAGCGTTCTACATCCCATTTTGGTGTTGTAGCCGCTTCAACTTCTGATGGTGCTGACGTAATAGGTGCCAGCAATGAAAGAGCTAAAGATCCTGTTGCAAGTACAGATAAGAATTTCCCTTTCACTAGTAAATTCCCCCTTAAAAGTTTAATAGTTTTACCAAAAATATCATAACATATTTAATTTTCTGATAAGGGGGAAACTTCTATGGATATAAGGGCAGAATTTGCAATTCGACAAGATTCGCTATTTTTATATGAGTAGATTTTAATATAGTAAATACATTAAATGTAATAATTTAATTGAAATTAAGGGTTAAGTAGTATAATAGTAGTGTTTACTCGACATTAATTTGTCATTTCGGGTATCAAACGTCATAGTTAGCTATCACTCCCATATAATGCATAAGGAGTACTCGCCTCAAACTAAATAACTAAAAAAGAGTCAGTAATTCTATGTGCCACATCCAGATTTTGAATCTTGTACGATAGGATTAAGACGGCTGCTTTTTGGGATTTACGGTATAATGGGAGAAATAAATAACAGAGGGGTGGTTTAATGAAGCCTGCACCGATTACGGCAAATGAACGGATTGTTTCACTGGATATTATTCGAGGTTTTGCATTACTCGGTATCTTTCTCGTGAATATGCCTTCTTTTTTCGCACCTGCCTTAAAATATGATTTTTACGGTTTAACACCTGAATACACAGGGGTTGATCAGTGGGTTCGGCTTATTTTCGATCTGTTTGTTCAAGCGAAATTTTACCCAATGTTTTCGTTTTTGTTCGGACTAGGATTCTATATATTTTTAACGAGAGCCGAGAAAAACCTAGAAGAACCAACATGGCTTTTTGTACGTCGCTTGTTCATTTTATTGCTGTTTGGATTGTTGCACCTGATTTTGTTTTGGTACGGAGATATATTACATACCTACGCAGTTACAGGGTTCTTCCTCTTATTCTTTTTTAACAGGAAACCGATAACGATCCTCATTTGGGCAATAGGCTTGATTTCATTCTATTATGCGCTCCTAGCCTCGAACTTGCTTGCCCCGGAATCATTACTTGAACGGGCACAAGCTTGGAATCAATCGGTCGGTTCTGAAAAAGTTGCAGAAGCGGTGCAAATATATGATCAAGGTTCACTCATACAATTGTTAACCTATCGTTTTATGAACGAGGTCCTTCCGATCCTGGAAAACCTTCCATACCAAATTCCGCATATTCTTGGGTTGTTTCTTTTCGGTCTTTATATAGGTAAAAAAGAAATCATTTCGAATCCGAGCCTGCATAAGCGTTTTATCAAACTGACATGGATAATCAGCGGATTGATTGCGATTCCATTTACGGTTTGGCTTACGGCAATCCAGCTCAATCTTATGGATTACGGAGCTTATCAGGATATCATGAGTCTTTTTGTCCTTACTGTTGGCGGTCCGTTTTTGACAGCCTTTTATATCTTTTCATTTGTACGGTTACTTCAAAAAGACCGATGGCAAAGATTCCTAAAGCCGATCGGAATAACCGGAAGAATGGCTTTAACTAATTATCTCGCACAAACTATCATCACCCTCGTCATCCTTCTTGGTTTTGATCTTTATAACAACATAGGCCTTACAATTGGACTTCTGCTTACAATCGGGATTTTCATCCTACAGGTCGTGTTCAGCGTATACTGGTTGAATCGCTTCAGATTCGGTCCACTAGAGTGGGTATGGCGTTCGCTGACTTATGGCCATCGACAGTTGATAAGACTTGAAAAACAGGAAAGGGATACTGACTAATCGCTATAGGAAACATAACCTTGACGATATGACACGAAGACTTTCAGGAAATCCACTTAAAGCAGATGGAATTCGTGTATATTTCTCGGGAAATATGTCGGTAAAGTGGTTCATTTTGTCGTTGTATTGGAGATTGCTGCCACCCTTGAAAGGTATACACCTCTCATTTAGTTGCAAATTTCATGATTACCACTTTTTTGCATATAGATAGATGAGGGGTGTGTGATTATGAAACAAAATAAGGGGAAGATGAATTGGTCGAATTATTCAAAGGACGTGGATAACGTTCTTGGTGAGGACTTTTGGAATGACCTTCATCACGTTATTCCGAAACGGGGTCCATCCTTTGATATGTATGAAACAGATACTGAAGGGGTGATTGTCTTTGAGTTGCCAGGGCTACGTTCCATACAAGACATTCACATCAAGCAAAATGGCACTCAGCTTGTCCTACAAGGAAATATCGCCTATCCATATCCCGTCAAACCTGAAGAACTTAGCCATAATGAACGCTTTACTGGAGAATTCAAACGAATCGTTTCTGTCCCGTTCCATTACAACCCCGAACACGTCAAAGCCCGTTATAAGAACGGTTTGCTAGAAATCCATATTCAAAAAGCTGCTAGTGAAGATGAAATCATAATTGATCTTGAGGATGACAGATAGGGGGAACGTTTTGCATTAAAATTCAATCGGAATATCACTGACGGTTTCGTCATTCAACTTCTGGAGCCTTATTTCAATCATATGATCCTTGTATTTCGCTTTCATATTTTTTCTCGAAACTGGTCCAGGGATTGGAATCGTATCGGACGGTTGTTCGTTTGACACCCCGGACACATTTAATCGAGTATTTCCAAGAGTGATCCGGACCTGCTCTGCTTTAACATTTTCCGGCACATGGATTTTAACTACGTAGTGATTCATTAATTCAAACAACTCATAATTAACCGCATTATTTCTACCTTCATGTGAAACCATATGCGGTTGAACCCCTGTTCCAGGATTATTGACCGTTTGCTGGATTGTCTGCTGGATATATTGTTCAAGCCAAGACATATCCATATTGGTAAGATTGTTCTTACCATTGACCCATTTCATCGGATCATCTAGAAATTGATTGATGAGCTTGCTATAGTCAAACAGATTCGAAAAACGATCCATGAGTTATTCTTCCTTTCATATCAGCCGCTTAGGGGGTGATAACAAATGGCACCAAACATCAAATTCAATAATTTTACAATCGATCACGTTTCATCCTCTTCTGGTGTGTTCTCTGGTGATAATCTCCAACAAAATTTCTCCTATCAAGCTCGGAAAAATGAAGGGAATGGAACTGTGAACGGGAATCACAATTTGATCTATAACAATAAACATGTCGTAACGAAAACCAAGCCTGAACAGGACCGTTCATAATGTGGTTTTCAAAGCGTAACAACCAAAGAAAAGAAGTGGCTGAATTACAAAAACAGATTGAGGCATTACAAAACCTGCTTGAATCGAAAAAACAACCGATCGAATACCATTTTCATATCAATCAAGTCGATATCCATGACCCGAAGCTTGAAGAAATGTCATTCAATCTCGATCAACTAGATATTGAGGATTTAAGCGGTGCATTAAATGTCGGCAACAATTTTGGCGTTTCAGTCGGAGATCAGAAGAACAAATCGAAGTCCGACAAATCACAAATCAATTCGAAGCTGACGAAAAACGGTTATTCTATTTCGTTTAACGATAAGGAGGGATAAAAATGGGGTTACTCTCCCCCAACTTTTTCATCAATACGATCCGAATAGGGACTGTGGAAGGTGCCTCTTGCGTGAACTTTGGAAACAATGCACCGAGTGGATTTGAAAGCTACAAAAAACTGAACCAGGGATTCGGATCGATAAGTGGGGACAACAATTCAATCGAAGGCTTACGTTCCCTGTTGAGCGATTCAGCAATCATGGATATGCTCATAAATAGCAAAGAAAATGAAATTCCGGGATGGACACAGGACCTGATAAAAGAAAAGCTGAAAAAGGAAAAATCATGATTCATTTCCTTTTTCGGCCTTTTTTGTTGTATTTTGAACTGGCATATCGACAATATCGTTATCATGGATGACATTGATATTGTTCATCAGTATATTTCCGTCCCCGATCACAGCACCTAGCCCACTATTCTCTTTACATTGCGTTGTCCACCGATTTTGACTGTTTTCACCGTTAAACACTCCAGAATTCGCACTTATATTGTGTATTTGAATTGTATCAAATTGAACCTTCACATCTTACACCTAATACTGAATGTTCGGCTGAGGGTTAACTACTTCAGGGTTCGTACTTGGTGTATCAATTAAATCATTATCAATGATCGTATTAAAGTTATTTATAGCAATGACAAACCCAATCGGAGTACCCGCAGCAAGGTTATTCTTTCCTTGCCAGTTCCAATCCTGTTGATTATTTTGCCCTGTCGCTATCGATCCATTTTCATTAATTGCATTAACAGCGATTTGATTAAAAACCACCGATACCGGCATCCTTCTCGCCTCCTAGCAAACCTCTGTACAGTACCTTATTCGCTCGTATTACGAATGGTGCAACTTCCTTTACACCCGAAACGATATGGGTCAGGACGTCTTTTACATTATCTGGACAACTGCGAAAATTGAGATTTAACTACGAACAAGGAAATGTAAAAAAGAAAGGCTGACACAATGACGATTCTTTGTGTCAGCCCCACTCTATATTTTCTAACTTGCTTCCGCTTTCAACGTCACTGTCACTTTAAAAAGATCACCATCAACTTCAATATCTAAGCTTCCATCATGCAGGTCTACAATCGATTTTGCAATTGCAAGTCCAAGTCCGGAACCCTCCGTATGACGTGATGTGTCTCCTCTTTTAAAGCGGTCGAACAACTCATCAACATCTTCGCTAAGCTCATATTTGGTGACATTTTTAAACACAATCATCGCTCGGTCATGTTGAGTTTTGACTGATATATAAACTCTTGTATTTTCTAACGAATATTTTAGAATATTTCCGATCAGGTTATCAAAGACTCGCCACAGCTTTTGCCCATCAACCACAGCATAAACAGGTGTTTCTGGATTTGAAACACGCAGCTGTATGGTGGATTCATTGATAGTTTCATTATATTCAGCCAGTGCCTGCTGTAAAAGCTGGACAAGGTCTACCCGTTCCTTGACTAAGTCAATACTTCCGCTCGCTATTTTGGATGCCTCGAACAGATCATCAATGAGCACCTTCAACCGCTTGGACTTACGGTCGATGATTCCGATATAGGATTCGCGTTCCTCGTTCGACAGATCCGTCTTTTTCAACAATTCCGTATACGTAATGATCGACGTCAATGGGGTCCTGAGGTCATGGCTGACATTCGTGATCAGCTCCGTTTTAAGCCTCTCGCTTTTTGCCTGTTCGTTTTGTGAAACCTTCACACCGTGCTTGAGTGTATTGAGGTTTTTAGCATGATCCGCTAACACCGATTTACCCTTGATAGGTAGGTCCTTTTCTAAATTACCATTCGCCAACATACTTACGTTATACGCAATCTTATTGAAATAACCGATCCGTCTGAATAGTAAAATCAACACTGGCAAACCAATAAGAGCCGATGCTGGGATATGGACAAGCAGGAGCGCTGGATAGATCATCGTCAGAATAGTACCAGCCCCCCAACAAAAGATGACGATCAACAACAGAATTAGTTGAGTTCCGGTCTTACGGTTCAGAAATACCATCTTCAAGCTGTGGAAAATACGGAGAATCAAGCTCTTTCTCCACTCTTCTTTCAATCGTTTATGATCGCGAACCCGTGCATACAGCATTTTCCCTAAAAAGAACGAAAGCAACAGCAACAACGCTTTCGGAATTAGATCCCAAAATATAACATCCAGAACGATCGGGAAAATTGGTCGATGAATATAACCGATTCCAAGACCGTTCAGCATGAGTATGAACGTGATGAAACCGATGAAAAACGTGATGAAAATGCTGACATCGATCGGCACACGATCGAAATATGGCTGCCAGCTTTTCGTCTTTATCGATTGCCGGATGTCTGTTCTTTTATAAAGAAAAAATGCTAGAACCAACGCACCCAATCCACCGATGACATAGATGAAATAGGCAATGCGCTGCAGCTGGAAATCACGCTGATCCGCTAAGATCAAGTTGTTACCAGACTTTGGTACTCCGATATAACCTTGAAAGCTTCGAAAGGATTCATCGATCAAGTTGTCTATTTCATTACTGCCTTCAAAATAGATCTGTCTACTTACGACAGGCAGATCATTGAAATGACTGAAATACGCCATATCACCTTCATTGAACCGTTGTTCTACATCTACCATCTCTGCTACTGATGTATCGGTGTGAATTTCTCCGGTTTTCGTATTTTTCAAATAGTATTGGAATGAAGATTGGAAACGTTGAGAATCAGAATAAAAATCACGTATCTCCGAGAAATAATCATCGATTATTTCTTCTTTTTCGTTCAAAATTTTCTGACGGACATATCTATCGCTTTCAAAGTTTTTCGAGATGTCCGCAATTTTCTTATCCCGTTCATTTTTGTACGCTTCCTCCAGCTGTTCATCGCCAGTTTCTTTTGCTTGCTGGATCTTCGGTTCATATTGGTCCGTGATGCTCGAAATTTGCTCCGCCTGACTTCCATACCGGGTGCGGCGATAGTTTTCGATTTCCTCTTCTGTTACCTTAATAGCATCTTTCAATTCGTCCTTATCAGTCAGCTCCAGAGAAAGTTGATGGAGATAATGATCCAGCTGATATTCGAATTTTTCCGTCTCGAAATAATTAGTCCGCCAATATGTATCCCCATGTTTCAGACCCGTTAACGTCCCGGTGATACCGAACGTCAGCAACAGCACCAATATGGTGAATTTGATCCTATCGTTCCATTTTATACCCAATTCCCCACACCACCTTTAAATATCTTGGATTTTTCGGATCGATTTCTATCTTTTCGCGTATTTTCCGGATATGTACAGCGACCGTGTTTTCTGCGTTATATCCTGGTTCCTTCCACACCCGCTCGTATATTTCATCGATTGAAAACACACGCCCAGCATTTTTCATGAGCAGCTCTACGATCTTATATTCGATTGGTGTGAGCTTTACCGGCTCACCATGTACCTTTACTTCTTTGGCCGATTGATCCAATGTAAGCCCGTTCACATCAATTAGCTTTTCGACCCCTTCATATGTACCAAGCGCTACGTATCTCCTCAATTGCGACTTCACTCGGGCAATCAGCTCCAACGGGTTGAACGGCTTCGTCACATAATCATCTGCGCCAACCTGTAAACCTAGCACTTTATCTGTATCTTCGCTTTTTGCACTTAAGATAATAATCGGAATGTTTTGTTCTTCGCGAATTTTGAATGTCGTCACTATCCCGTCAAGACGAGGCATCATCATATCCAAGACAATCAGATGGACCTGGTGTTCATGTAAACGTTCAATCGCCTCGAGACCGTCCTTCGCCTTGATGACGTTCAACCCTTCATTTTTCAAATAGATTTCAATTGCGTCGCGGATCTCTTCTTCATCATCTACGACAAGTACGTTATAATCACTCATTTTTTTCACACTCCTTTCTTGAGTATATCATCGGATTTCCATTGATTGGTTTAATTGTAAAATGAAAATCTTAACATTCCGTCAGTAAAATACTTAAGATTTTCTTAAGGTTTCTAATATCCACCATAAAAAAGTTCAAGGAGTAACCGCTGTACGTATCGAATACAATACGTGGGCTATTAAGGGGAGGATTATAACAATGAAGATTTTCCGATTTGATAAAGAAGTGAGCAAGCGAATCACGCAGTTCGATTCTAATTTTTGGATGTCACGGATCACCGCTACGGAAGAGCCGGTCCACATCGGCTGCATGCATATCGAAGTTGGAGGGATTGTCGGGTTTCATCAGGCGGTTACCGACCAGTTATTCCTTGTCGTTTCTGGCGAAGGATGGGTCCGTGGTGAAGATGAGGAGCGTATCTCGATAAAAGCAGGCGAGGCAGCCTTCTGGGTTGACGGAGAATGGCATGAATCCGGGTCAGAAAACGGGATGACCACGATCGTGATCGAATCAACAAAACTCGCTCCATCAACCGTCCTGCAGGCGAAACAAGATTGAAAGAGGAAACGTGGGGTGAAGGGGATGGAGTTATTTTCATGGTTTGCATTTGCGATTGCAGTCGGCGCATTTGTCGAAGTCCAATTGAAAAATAGAAAACTAGAGAAAAGAATTCAGGATTTGGAGAATAAGATCAACTAATCGGGGGTGATCGTTTGCGCTGGAAAAAACTTCATCCTGTTACCAGCAGCTGTTTTAGCTGTGTTATATCTAACCGTGGTGAAGCCGGGTGATACGCGTTCCTCCCCGTTTTGATCTTTTGGGCTTGCTATTATTTTTGGAAGTTTTTTGAGGATTATAGAGCAAAAATGAATAGCCGATAGGAGTGGATCATATGGCACTTTCTCTAAAAAAGAAGTGGTTTTCGGATCACTATAACCCGGATCCGATTAAAAATAAAGAAGAATAGAAAAGCCCAAAGAACTAGGAATACTGGTATCGCCTTCAAGGTGCACCATTAGGAATCCTCGTATTACTAGGTTTTGATCATCTACTCACTATTCTTCTAGGTTCATAAAACAACATATCAATCTATCTTTAAAATATCGGTTTGGGCATTGCTTTTGGAATAGTCCTCTTGAAGAATTCCATAGACAGCACAATCCTTGTATTGGTTCTTGGCATTACGGATCATATGTCTGATGATTCCTTCTTGTACCATTCCTGCTTTACTCATCACTTTCCCAGAAGCCCGATTGTCGGTGTTATGTACTGCAGCGATTTTATGAATGTTCATATGCCTGAAGCCAAATTCCATAATCGCTCTTAACGCTTCCGTCCCATATCCCTGATTCCACCATTCATATCCAATCGAATAACTTACCTCACAGTTTCCGGTGGTGTTGTCGAAATCATACAAATCGATTTCGCCGATCAATTTACCGTCAGCTTTCCTCTCAATTGCCCACCAACAAAATTCTTTATTGGCATAATCACATACTATCTTTGCTACCCTCTCAATTGTTTCCGAAACGTTCTTGTGTGCTGCATTAACCCGATTGTCAGATACACGTTCGTCTGAAAGCCAATGGTCAAAAACCTTTTGGGCATCTTGGAGTTCCATCTTTCTGAGGACCAATCGGTCGGTCTCTATTTTGGGGGTTCCTTTATAGTTGATCATTCTGTCACCTGCTTTATTTCAAGTTTAATTAAAAATAAAAAAGAGGCGTATGTGCCCCTTTTTTTATCCTGATTTTACCGAATCAAAGGTTTCAATGAGGTCCGTATCAGGCGGCGTATACCCGAGCTGTCTGCCTATTTTCACGATTTGTCCTTTATGATGGAACTCGTGAGTAGCCGTGTGAGTAAAAAGCCACAATGTCGTAAACTCCGCGTTTTCCCCACTTTTAAAGGTTACTGGAATCGAGTGATCGCATCTCCCTTTGAATTCATTCAAAAACTCATGTACCAGGTCATCCGTTTTCTTAAAAATCTGGCGCATTTCCTGTACGTTGTTGACGGACTCTGGTTTTATTTCGGGAAGTGATTTCCCAAGGGCACGACTCCCCAGCCATGCCCGATAACAATCGGCTACATGAGCATGCAAACTGCGTATAGAATCTCCACCAAAATTTTCTAGTTCTTTAACATAATCGGTAGGTGACAACGTTTCGCAATAACGAAATAATGATTCTCTTGTACGTTGGATCCAATCATACTGAGTAATGAATAATTCCATCTTTCTCTCTCCTTCATGCAATAATATTTAACCAATCTTCTAGGTTACTGTAGTCATACTTCCGCCGAGCCTGTCCCTCTATTCAAATTCACTATTGGAAGTTATTCCACAAACGAAGGAGAAATCCTTTGAAACTTTTATTTGACAAACCTACCTTTAGCATGAAAACTTCCTCCATAACGGCTCATTCTTTAAGTAATACCCACGTTTATAGGTAATATCCTCCATTCACAAGCGCTCGGTAGAATAATTTCAAAAAAATAATTTACAATCCTTGACAGGACACCTTATAGTGTCATATTATGAAAATATCACAATACGACACCAATTGGTGACCAAACAACCGAAAAAGATGAGGAGAAGGGTGATTTGAAAAAGAAAAATGAGACGAGGGACGTTTATAGTGCCGTTGCCGATCCAACCCGGCGTGAGCTGATTCGTTTATTGGCTGATGCTGAGGAGTTGCCCCTCCATAAGTTAACAGCACATTTTCAAATAGGGCGTACAGCGGTTTCCAAACATTTGGTTATTTTAAAGGATGTTGATTTGGTAAAGGACCGAAAAGTCGGGCGGGAAACCCGCTATCGTCTGAATGCCGAGCCGCTCTTGGAAATCGAAGACTGGGTATCTTATTACACGAAATTCTGGAGGGAAAGAGCAGATCTTTTACGTCAATTATTGCAGGAGGAGAAAAATGAAACCTGAAATTTCACTGGACTTTCAATATGCAAGTCCGATCGAAAAGGTATGGCATGCTTTAACCGATTCAAACATGTTGGCGAAATGGGTGATGGAAAACAATTTCAAACCGATCGTCGGCTATAAATTCCAGTTTCGTACAGAGCCGAATAAGTATTGGGATGGAATTGTCGATTCCGAAGTGCTCGTTGTGGAGGAGCCTTACAAGTTATCTTACACATGGGTGACTGCAGGGGAAAACACAAAGGTTACATGGACACTGAAAAAAAATGGTGATATCACTCATTTGCATCTCGAACATACCGGATTCAAAAGTGAGAGCCTATCGTACAATGGGGCGAAATATGGCTGGGTGAAAATGAGCAGCGAGCTCAAAAAGTTGTTAGCGGAATATTAAAAATCGTATGAAATTTGAGGAGGAGAATTCAATGACTGTAATTTCAATCGTTCTTCAAAGTTTGTTGGCAGCTTATTTTGCATTCTCAGGCATCGCAAAGGTAATTGGTGCTAAATACTGGGCTGACATTTTTGATAACCTTAAACTGCCTCAATGGTTTCGTTCCGTCACAGGCTTCGTCCAGTTAATCGGAGCAACTGTACTTGTCATCGGCTACTGGTATGAGGGGGTAGTCGTATGGGCAGGCATCTGGCTGGGAATTACGATGCTCCTGGCGTGCCTGGCACATCTCAGGGTAAAAGACCCGTTCGGTAAAACGGCACCCGCTATCTTATTTCTTGTATTAGTCCTCACACTATTCGTAATGAATGCAAATGACCTGGTGCTTCCCTTATCGTAAAATAGCTTAGTAAATTCGATTAATGACTAATTGAATTGACAACTGGTTCCTGCTTGATTCATAATCACAAAACAACCGTTCCATGCAAGGGGCGGCTGTTTTCTTATCAAGGCCATGATACAGGAGCAATGTAGGCTTCCCTTTTCCGTTTCAGAATGAGGGTTAGCCAATTAAGTAAGGGGTACCACCAACATGTAACGGAAATATAATACGGGGCATTCTTCGGAACATAAAAGCCGATAATCCTTACGCTACGATAATCGGCTTTGGTATTGTATGGAACTACTATTTGTTTTTGGTTTCATTATAAGTCGATAAGTTACCACTTATTATAAAGTCTATCTAGATCGCTCGTTCTTCTCTCTTGTTCTCACTAGAGAGTATGCAGTAATCCAGGAAGTAATAGGTATAACTAAAGCAACACCAATTCCTGCACAAAGGATCGTTATCATTTCACCGGTAAATACTTTTGAATTTACAATTTCTCCAATAGAATAAGATAATTCTTTAAACCAGATCAACAGTGCCAGATAGCCTCCAAAAAAGGCAAAAAATAACGTATTCGTATTTGTTCCTAAGATATCCCTTCCAATCATTAATCCAGATGTAAATAATTCTTTCCTGCTTATCAATGGATTATGATAAATTATTTCACGCATAGGAGATGTAATAGAAATGGCGATATCTGTTATGGCACCAATGGTACTCATGATAATCATGGCGGCGCCGACTTTCACAAAATCTACTCCAATGTAAAGTGAAAATATGCTCAGCTCCTCTATTCCCTCTTCACTAAATCCCTGAATCATAGTATTCTCTGTTACTATAACAATAAAAAAGATTAAAATAGTGATCGTTATAATAGTAGAAGTAAATGCTGTGATTGTTTTGTTATTAAAGTTATTAATGAAAAAGAGGGTAATACAACTAATGATTGTACTTGCAATCAGTGTTAAGATAATTGGATCAGCATTGGGATCAGTCATAAAAAGTATTGTCATGAAGAGTACGCAAAAGTTGAAGAATAAAGCAATGAAAGACCGTGCTCCTTTACTTCCTCCAATAAGTATCATCAATAAAAATAAAATGATTGCTAGCCATACTAATACATTCATAACCTCGCCCTCTTTCGATTAACGAAAAAGATGGCAGTATATAGACCAATCGGAATTGTTAAAACAATTCCAATACCACCAGCTAGTGCTCGAGCCAACTCTAATGAAAGATTTATGGAGAGAGTAAACGATAATGGAGAATCATTCTTCAAATACAATATAAGCGCGGGAATGGAACCACTTATATAGGCAAAAAACAAAATGTTTGTCATGGTTCCCATAATATCTTTTCCGATATCCATTCCTGAAGTTCTAAGTGCATCTACCGATATGTTGTTATTCTTTTCATATAATCCAAAGATAGAAGAAGACATGGTAATCGCCACATCCATTACGGCTCCTAAAGATCCGATTAATAACCCTGCCATAAACACCAATTGAGGAGGACGTGTTAAAAATTGCATTTCTTCATATCGAAGACCATTCTCGGAAGTTAATGACATCACAAGATAGGTAATGGCAAACGAAACAAAGGTTCCTAGTAGAGTTGCCGCAATTGCTGCGTATGATTTTTCATTAAAGCCGTTAGTGAGAACCAAAGAAAAGACAGTAAATAAAATAACACTGATGCCGGATGCCCATAACAAACTTATGTTTGAAGTATTCATATAGATATCTAATGCATAAGATAACAGAGCAGCATTGACGACCAAACTTATTATCGAAAAAAATCCTTGCTTTTTTCCGATGACAAGTAAAGTAAAGATAAAAATCCATGCTATGATCACAACATATTTATCACGTTTTACGTCCTTTATGGTTCCAGTTAAATCTGAATCTGCATTTGCTTTTTTATCAATTGAAACAAACAGCTCATTTCCAGCATGGTATTCTTGATCGTAGGCTCCTGATGAAGAATATTCGTTGGTTAGATGGATAAGCTGTCCTTTTTTTTCTCCATTTTGTAACTCGGCTTTTATATGCTGAGTGAAAAGATGATCTTCATTATTATTCATATCAATGATTTCAGTTGTATCTTTCAAATTCGTTTCAACGATTTTGGCTATTGGCCGTTCATAGAAAGAATAATTGTTATTAACAAAGAAAACAGAACCGGCAAAACAAAGTGCTAGAATGATGTATAAAAGGATTTTTTTGTAAGTTGTTTTTTTGAATTTGTTGATGGTAATACCCAAATAAAAACCTCCAACTATGGTGTGAAATCCAGTGTTTATCATTTAAACGGTTTAACAGACCGATGATACATTTTCTTCTTAATTATTCTTTTTCTCGAATAACAACAATAACCACTGCCAATATTGAGCAAGGTTGTATCCACGATTTTAAAAGTGTTGGCTACATATTTAGTTAATAAACCTTTGGTTGTAACCACATATCGTCAACCCTAATCAAACTAATATAGTTAATAATGTAAGGTAATAAACTTAAACTCTTATTCCATCATATATTCCATCAAAATTTATATCAATATTATAAGTGCTCGGAATTACATATGAGATTCAACATATTACATATTTACATTAGATAAGAAAACGGCTCGTGTCTATTCACGTGCCGTTTATAAGATCATTTATCAATTTACAGTACAGGCGGAGGTTTTGTTCAATCAGCTATCCTTTGATTTTCTTGATGATTGCAACCTTCAGGTAGTCGCCTTCAGGAAATGCTTTGATCGTTTTGAAGTCCTTCGGGAGTGAGAATTCATTCAGAAGTTTATAGGACCCGTTCATTTCTTTAAATGCTTGTACAATGAATTGCTTGAACTTTTTCATATCAAAGCCAGCATAGTTTGTTGAGGCTACAATCGTACCGTTGTCTTCGGTAATGGCGATTGCCTCTTTTAAAAGGTCCTTATAATCCTTCGCAACACTGAAGCGGTGCTTTTTCGATCGCGCAAAGCTTGGCGGATCGAGAATAACCATATCAAACTTCAAATTATTCCGTTTCACATACTTAAAATAGTTGAAAACGTCCATGACACGGATATCATGGGCTTCATAGTCGATACCATTAACACTGAACTGCTCGATGGTTTTGCTCAAGCTTCGTTTCGCAAGGTCGACACTTGTCGTTTTTGAAGACCCACCGAGAGCGGCAAACACCGAAAAGGCACCAGTATATGAGAACGTATTTAGAACCGTTTTACCGTTCGAATACTGATCACGTATCGCCTTTCTTACCTCCCGTTGATCAAGAAAAACGCCGACCATCGCCCCATCATTCAAGTAAACAGAGAAGTTTACGCCATTTTCTTTAACAATAATCGGAAACTCTCCACGTTCACCTGTTACAAAATCATCCTCATCCATATACTGGCCCTTTTGATCGAACCGCTTCTTCTGATAAATCGCCTTATACTCAACGAGCCGATCTAACGATTCCAGCACGTTCTCCTTAAACGTGTAAATACCCTCGCTGTACCAATTGATCACATAGTAACCATCGAAATAATCAATTGTGAATCCACCGATTCCATCGCCTTCCCCGTTAAATACCCGGAATGCAGTCGTATTTGGGTCATTGAAAAAGGAACTTCGAAAATCGAGAGCATCTTGGATTTTACGATCAAAAAAATCCTGGTCGATCGCTTCATGTTCCTTTTGCGTCAGAATCCAACCGTAGCCTTTATTTTGCTCGCCGTAGTACCCTTTTCCGATAAATCGTCCCTTATCATCGATGACTTTAAGAAGCGTTCCTTCCTCTTGAAGGTCCTGAAGGTTAAGTATCGCATCCTTAAAAAGCAGCGGGTAGCCGCTTGAGAATTTATTACTGAACTTTGATTTAATTGTTACTGTCGTTTCACTGATCATGCAAGACATCCTAACTATTTAAATTTCGAATCTCCCTCTATCCTATCACGTTCTACATGACTATATGAAATCCAGATGAATTGGCTGAATCCAGGAAAAATTCCCTTTTAATACTATAATTTCTAACGCGGACTTAGAATATTCTGTATAATTAAGATTAGCTAAGCTATTTAAACAGAAGCTGGGTTTCACCTTTATAGGAATTTGGAAAAGAAGTAACTAGTAGTTCTTATAAAATAAAAGAACTGCGATACGAGGAGTGATATACATGGAAAAGATAATTCAAAGAATTGGACAAGTATCAATCCCTGTCCATAACATGAAGGGTGCGATTGAGTTTTACGAAACAAAGCTCGGCCTACAACAGTTGTTCAGCACTGATAATATGGCGTTTTTTGATTGTAATGGGATTCGACTGCTGTTAAGCATTCCTGAAAAGGAAGAATTCGATCACCCGAGCTCAATAGTCTATTTTCAAGTGGAGAATATCCACCAATCCTTTGACAATCTTGTCACTGAAGATGTAACCTTTGTCGGTAAACCGCACATGGCTGCAAAAATGGGGCAAACCGAAACGTGGATGGCATTTTTTAAGGATCCTGATGGAAATACTCACGCGTTGATGAGTGAGGTTCAAATCGAAAGCTGAACCGATTAAGGCGATTTGACCGTTACCGCATGAAAAAGGGATTTCCGAGTCAAAAAATCAATTTTCGCGTGAAACGCTGTCCGTTTCGCGTGTAAAATGAAATTTTCGCGTCATAGCCCCTATGTGTTCTCGTCTAATTTTCATTTTTCTTCGCCTAAGATTCAATTCTCTCGTTTAACAAGGAGTACCACTTCCTCTCGGAAGACTTGTACCTCTTTTACATCCTTTGACGACAAAAAATCCCCAATCAGGAAGAAATGCGCTGCCTACCTGTGGGGATTTTTTCTGAATTAAACTGCGGTTTTATTAATTATTCGATTCGTTCGTATCATAGTAGAATTTGGCTGTAACTGAACCATCTTCATTTTCTACGATGTCGGTTACATGGATTCCGGAATCAGCAGGTGTATCTCCATTGCCCTTCCAGAAGTAATAGGATCCTGTATGGACATTACCAGACACTGGTGTGATTTCATCCCCTGTCTTAAAGAAGTCCCCTGAATCCCCACGGTTCACATACTTCTCAAGATCATATTCCCCATCCGCTTGAAGTACAGATAAACCGTAATGTGTGACAACTGTTCCATCACTAGCTGTTTGTGATTGGTTGTATTGAAAACGCTTGTTCATCCAGTTTTCCACATTGTTCGGGCGGAATCCGGCTGTTTGATAAAGACTGATGATATTTTCATCGACATGCCATGATACTAAGCCATGAGAGCCTTCACCTTGACGGATCAAGCCTTTGTTAAAGCCTTCTTGCTGAACATTTTCAAATAGGAAATACTCAGTGCCATTCGATCCAGGCACTTCCATTTTTACAATACCATTATCTGCATCTGCGCCACTGATTGCTGGTAGTGTAATTTCCTGGACACCATCTGCAGGTGTTACATCGATTGGGTCTACCCATCCTAAGAAAATCTTCGAGAATGGATCAAAATGTGTCGGAGAGTTTCCGGAATACGCGGGTGCATTCGGATAACGCATCCAAGAACCGCCCGCCATCATTGAATAGTTTCCGACTCCTTCAGATGTGTAAGCAGTGTCATAAAAGTCTGGTAATCCAAGCGCGTGACCAAATTCATGCGCGTAAACCCCAGTTTGTGCTGGGAATGGCCCAGATACGTGTTCTTCATCATAACCACCCGTTTCAAGGTTATAGCCTGAAACGTTTCCGCCAATCGCCGGCTGGATGTTGTAGTTGTCTACAACGACTCCATCATACGTCATATCTTCAGCGATCGTTTCGTTGATCCATTCATTCACACCAACACCTTCATATGCAGGTGTAGTTTTACCAGTTTCATAGTACTTTCCGTAGTAGAGTGCACTTAAGAGGTTCCATTTATGAGACCAGATTTGTGCAGGGTCTCTACTAAATTCTGCCCCTGTTGCTTCATGGACAACAAAAATATTTGGAACTTCCCCGTCTACTGCATATTGTGAAAAGTCAATTTGATCATCGGCTGCCTTTAGCAGGTCACGGACAAGCTCACCCATATGAGCATAGCCGTTGTCATTCCCGTATACGTAAGTACCATTTTCTGCATACTTACCAGTTTGATCCAAGTAGTAGGAAGCACCCTTTGGAAGCTCTACCCAAGCAAAATCAGTATCTTCCTTCCTAACTAAATCTACACTGCCATAGCTGGATTCTGTGTAGGCATTTTGCATTGTCCGATTGGTCGGTGCTTGCTCACCATTAAACTCTGCATACTCCTTGAATACATCTAACTCATATGGATTGTACTCGGTTCCGAAAATCAAATCCTCATAATAATGAGCAGGAATCTGTCCTTCATAATCCCCTTTAGGCTCATCACTATCCTTATATTTTGCTAGAATGACAAGAACCGGGATATCCCCTTTTGCATCTTGATAGGCAACGTGATTATCACCTGGCTGTTGAAACTTTGCTCCCTGTTTAGCTGCTAATTTCTCAGCTGGGTCTGCTTTTGAAAGATCAACACCAAGATCTTTCGCTTTTTCAGCAAGTTCTGGTGTAACACCCACATAATCAGCAAGACTCAAATTATATGTACTTGCTTCTTCTTTCTTTTGCACATCAGGTGCAGAATAACCTGAAACTACTAAACTACCTGCTAACGATAGCACAACTGCTGACTTTGATAGGACCTTCAACAATACACAACACTCCCCTGAATTGTAAATTTTTAGCTTCACTATAAATATATCAGAATTTTCACTACATTCACAAACTCACATTTTACTATTATTTTTACAATAGTTTTCAATCAAAACCAACTAAATAAGACCTTTGTACTAGTGTTAGATAAAAACTGATGTTTTCCGACTTACATCGGGAGTTTGTTTTCATTGTGTTGTGTATGAACGAGATCCGCGTAAAAACCACCCACCTTCACCAGCTCCCTGTGCATACCTTTTTCAATTATCTCTCCGTCCTTCAACACGAGAATCAGATCTGCATTTCGGATTGTATTCAGGCGGTGTGCAATCACAAAGCTCGTTCTGCCTTTCATCAACGTGGTTAATGCGTCTGAGATCTTCATTTCTGTTACCGTATCGATACTGCTCGTCGCTTCATCGAGAATCAGCAGTGCGGGATCTGCCAGCATCGCACGTGCAATTGACAGCAATTGCCTCTGGCCGTGACTAATTCCTTTTCCATCCGGGTCAAGAATCGTATCATATCCTTTCGGCAGCCTGGTAATAAACTCATGCGCATTCGCCGACCGCGCCGCCCTTTCCACCTCTCGGTCGGTCGCATCGAGCCGCCCATAACGAATGTTCTCCCGAATCGTTGTATGAAAGAGGATCGAATCCTGAAGAACGACCCCCATTTGACTTCGCAGGCTTTCTCTTGTAATCGTCTTAATGTCCGTTCCATCGATGAATATCGTTCCGCTATCGGTTTCATAAAAGCGTGACAACAAGGAAATGATTGTCGTCTTACCCGCCCCTGTTGGACCAACGAGTGCTACCGTTTGACCGGGCTTTACATGGAAATTGAGTTTCTTTAACGTAGGTTGATCCTCATCATAGGAAAAATGAATGTCTTGAAATCGAATCTCACCATGGATTCGTGCAAGGTCCCTCGCATCCGATTCGTCCTGTTTTTCTTCAGCTTCATCGATAATTTGAAACACACGCTCTGCCCCAGCTACAGCCGACAAAATCATGTTGTACTGGTTGGCAAGATCGTTTAATGGACGAGTGAACTGGCGCGAATACGTCGTAAACGTGACGATCACCCCAATGGAACCCATTCCGTTCAATGCCAACAGTCCTCCGGCGCCGACGATAATCGCGAAGCTGACATTGTTCAGCATGTTCATCAGCTTCGGAATAAATCCTGAATACGTTTGCGCCCAATAGCCTGATGTCCGTAACGCCTCATTTTTCGCCTCAAATTCATTAATGACCCGCTTTTCCTGCGAGTACATCGACACGATTTGCTGACCGGAAAACATTTCTTCCACATAACCGTTCATATCACCGAGATGTCTTTGTTGCTCTTTAAAATATTGCCCCGTTCGTTTCGTGATCCACTTCATTCCAAAGTACATTACAGGAACAATGGTCAATGTTAATAGCGTCAATATCGGACTTAACCATAGCATTACTCCGATGGTACCTGTTATCGTTAACAGGCTTGTTGTGAACTGGATCACCGCAGTGTTGAGCGTCCGACTTACATTTTCGATATCGTTCGTCAGGCGACTCATTAATTCCCCATGCTGTCGTTTTTGGAAAAATAACAACGGCAAGCGCTGCAAATGGGAGAAAAGGTGATTCCGCATCGCGTACACCGTATTCTGAGCGATCCCGATCATCCAAAAATTTTGCAGCCACGAAGTCCCGGAATAAAGTACATACACGACAACCAATAAGAGGACCATTTGTAATAGGGTCTCCGTCTCAGGGTTGGCAATAACGTCATCAACTCCGACTCCGAGCAAAAACGGGCCAAGTAGCGATAGTAATGAACTCACTACGACAATACAAATAACAATTATAAACAAACGCTTTTCCCCGCTCATATAGCTCCAAATCCGCAGCAACGTAGACTTCATATTGGTTACCTTCGGCGGCTTCGATCCAATCCCTTGATGACGTCGGTGCGGGTGCTGCGAGATACGATTTTCATTTCTAGACGACGCCATTTATATCACATCCTCTTGGATCTGAGACTGATAAACACTCTGGTAATACGTATTCGTTTGAAGCAAGGTATGATGATCCCCCCTACCTATTAACTTCCCTTGGTTCAAAAGCAAAATTTGATCTGCCGCTTGTATTGAACTGATTTTTTGAGCAACTATGAGGACTGTACATTCCATTTCTTTCAACGTTTGAAGAAGCCTTGCCTCGGTATGCGCATCGAGTGCACTCGTGCTATCATCCAACAGTAAAATTTTCGGGTCACGAACAAGAGCCCTCGCAATCGACAAACGTTGTTTTTGCCCGCCCGAAAAAGTAACACCCTTTTGCCCGATCCTTGCGTCATAACCACTTGGCAGGCTCATGATAAACTCGTGGATTTGTGCTTTCTTTGCAGCCTGGATGATGTCCTCCATGGATGCGTTATCCTTCCCCCAGCCGATGTTTTCTTTGATGCTGCCTGAAAACAAATGCGCTTCCTGAGGGACAAGGCTGATCTGTTTTCTCAAATGCTCTATATCGAGATTCTCAATGTCTAAGCCATCATCGAATAAAATCCGACCGCTCGAACTCTCAAGTAGCCTCGGAATAAGCTGCAGTAAGGATGTTTTCCCTGAACCTGTTTCACCTAAAATCCCGATCGTCTCACCGGCATTGGCCGTAAATGAAACATGATCGAGTGCGGGTTCACTTTGTGACGAATAACAATATGAAACGTTATGAAAACGAACGCCACCTTCGATTGTTGGCCGTTCCGATCCGCCGATTTCAGCCAATCCCTGCGTATCTTCCTCAAGCACATTACTAATTCGGCCAGCTGACGCATTCCCTCTCGAAAAATTCATGATTAAAAACGTGAATACTGAAAACGTAAACATCATCCGAGTCGCATAGTTAATGATTGCCACAAGCTCTCCAGCTTGGGCACTCTGCATATTCAGCTTCGTCGCCCCGACCCATAAAATCACAAGGATCACGACGTTCATTCCGAGCATGACAACCGGCATCCCAAGCTCCAAAATCCAAAGCGCTCGTTTATTCTCATTCATAAGAGGACCGTTTACACTTTCGAATCGATCCTCTTCATAGTCACCCCGGTTGAACCCTTTAATCAGACGTATCCCCGCTAAGTTTTCCCGGAGAACGGTGTTGACCCCATCCAATTTATCCTGCACGCGGCGGAACAGCTTAACTCCTTTTGTTAAAATCCAAAAAAGAAACAGCAGCAAAAATGGAACGGACATCACAAGAATTGTCGCTAAACCTGGATGAACGAAAAACGCCATTCCGAGTCCGAAAATAATGAAAAGAGGTGCTCGTAAAGCAATCCGCATCAGCATATACAAAAGGTTTTGAACCTGGATGACATCGTTCGTAATCCTCGTAATCAGGTTCGGTGTTGAAAACGATTCGAAGTTTTTGCTGGTGAACTGCTGGACCTTTTGGAAAAGATCTCGCCGTAAATCGTAGCCAACCCCCTGACTTGTCTGGGCTGCATAAAATGAGTTGATAATTCCTGCTGCGAATGCAATCAAAGAGAGGGCGATAAGAATTCCGCCCCAAATCACCACGACACTCATATCGCCTTTCATAATACCTTCATCAATGATTTTTGCCATAAACAATGGCTGTACCAGTTCAACGACTAGTTCAACCCCCATTAGAAACACTGCAATCCAAACCGCTTTTTTATATGTAGCTGTGTATGAAAAAATCTTCCGCATGATGTGTGCCCCCGTAAAATTCTGAAAGTTCTTTTAATTATACAGGATTGGAGCTAAAAGGTACAAAGGAGCAACCTAGAAGTCACTTAAATATTTCATTAATTCCTTTACTGGCTGACCCTCGCTCTTATACAGCGGAGAGTAAGGAGTTCGGTTAATGAATTGATTTATTTCTGCCGTTTCATCTGGAGAAAATTCTTTCACTGATTCAAAACCGTATTCAATCATTTTCATTTGGTCAACTATACATCCAATGACGCTACGGCTACGTGTTTTTGTGAAAACAATTTCGTCACCCATGCTTATAATCTGATTAATGTGATCCTCACTGAACCTATCAGAAATTAAGTTTTCATGTAGCTTTTGCAGAAATACCTGCTCGATATTTTTAAAGTGTTCTTTTCTTACCTTTGGAATTACCACCGTATAAAGCGATGCATCATGGATGAAAATCAAGCATTTGTACCGTCCTTTTTTAAACAAATTCACATGCCACTGATTTAACTCGTTCTCTGCATAGTCCTCATAAAGTACAATATCCCGCTTTAACTCATTCTGTACTTTTTGTGTAGCGCCAATGAGAAACATCGACTCTCTCCTTTTAGTAGTTTGTTTTCCATTCTACCTCTTTGAAACGTTTAATACGACTTTTAAACGGGAAAACCGATAACGAAACTGAAGTAAACAAACTAGACGCTAAGTTCTTAATTACTTACAATGAAGATGGATTTACATCTACAGAAGGAGTTGTTTCACATGGAACAAATCGTATTTATCGAAACAGGAGTAGGTATTGACGTACATGGTCAGAACGTGACAAAAGCTTCCGTACGTGCAGTCGAAAACGCCATTTTCAAAAATTCGATGCCAGGCATCCGAAATATCCTACCTGATCAATCGTTAGACAATATGAAGGTGAATGTAAAGCTGGCAATACCGTGCGAGAAGGAAACGCTTGATGAGGAAGAAATCAAAAGGATCATTCCTTATGGAACCGTGACCGTAGAAGTCATGGACGGCGGAATGGCGACAACAAGTGGAATCTATCTTGAAGACAAAGAGGATAAAAATGATTTGATGTATATCGTCAATGCCTCGGTTGAAGTCGGATATTAGAAAAGCATAATCGCCGTCTAGGTAGCATTGACATTGACAGGACCAAAGGGCTAGGCGCTAAAACTAGACAATACATCTTTGCGACTTAATCTAAAATGTTCTTAGCTATTAAGCGAAAAAGCAGGTTCACCGCCTGCTTTTTCAAATGATTTTCACCGAAAACAACCCTCTTTATACAAAATATGATTGTATCCCCTCTTAAAAGAAGCGAAATTGTATGGTTGAATGGCATTGAAAAACGCTTCGCTGCATCCCGGCTTCATCCGATCGTGCAGCTCGATCACGAGGATTTTAACCTTATCGAGCCACTTCTCATACCCGTGCGTAAACAATTCTTTTTCCGCACCTTCAATATTCAGCTTCAACAGATCAATTTCATCAATGCCGTAGGTTTCCATAATTGAATCAACCGTGACGGCTTTAAAAGCATCTGGGTCAGATTGTTCAGATTCCTCGACCATCATGCCCCATTCACCTAAGCCCACATCCCTCACTTTCAAAAAAGTATCCTTGTGCCATAGCCCAGATTGGAGTAACTCAACTTGAGGGTAAGGTTCCGTATTCTTCTGTAATACCGTGAAATTTTTCGGGTCTGCCTCAACAGCAATCGTTCTTGCCTCCGGATATTGATTTGCATAATAGACACTCGTATACCCAGCATAGGCACCACCATCAATAATCCACTTTGGTTTAAATGTAAGGTCTTCCAATCGATATTCCTTATTGTAAAAAACGTATCGTAACGTCTCTAAGTCAGTCGAGTCCTTCCGCAAATAGACCGGATTTGAAACACCCTTTATCCTTGTCGAAACAAGACCTTTCTTTTTCATATCAACCATCCCCCAATACCCATTGTTCTTATAACCATATGAAAAAATTGCGTATACTGTAACCGAAATGGTATTTCCTATAGCGATACTTCGATTCTTATACTACGGTTGGGAGGAATTTTATTATGAAAAGCGCAAATCCATTTGTTATCGTTGAAAATTGTAAGGAAGTAGTTGAACATTATCAGAAGATCTTTGGCGGGGACATCAAAGTTTTAAACGAGCATCCGGGCAAAGTCCTTCATGCTGAACTCCATATCGGGGACACCTTGATCCATTTCTCTGATTCATACGGACAAGAATATACGATTGGAGATAACACGAAAATCATTCTTCTATTTGAATCTGAAGAGGAAATTCGTCGTGTATATGATGTGCTCGGAGAAAACGGCAAAGTTACCGTTGAGCTTCAAGATACATTTTTCGGAGCACTCCATGGACAGGTTTTCGATAAAAACAACATCAACTGGGTCATGAATTACTTCAAAGAACAAAATTAATTATAAAAAAAGATGAAGCGAAGTCCAACTAATTTCATCTTTTTTTATGCCAAAGTGTGAGTACCGGTTCTTGGGTTTCAATCTTGGTTGTACTGTATATCGCAGTATTTAACGCCAACGGTAAAAAGATAAAATGAGGCTTCGGCGTCGTCTTCTTGCTAGGCTCTGCTTTTTTTTGCTGGAAGCCGCAAAAACACTCTGACCATCTATAAACACAATTTCTTGTGTTCACTGTCTTTACCATTCCCAGCTCTTAATAAATAAGGTCACGCCAGTAAACACCAAAATGATATATGTACAAATACGAAAAGCCTGCTGATTGATTCGCCTGAACAGTAATTGTCCGATGACCATCCCGACTAATAAGATCGGCAAAGCAAGTCCGCTTGATGTCCAAACCGTTTTAGTCGTGCCCGCAAATATTATTTGTATGAGTAGACTCACCGCATAAATCCAAAGATAAAAGGCTAAGGTCGTCGCCCGTAATGTCTCCTTTTGCGTATTTGTCCCAGAAAAATAGAGCAAAATCGGCGGTCCTGGTATTCCGATGCTTGTCGTCAACGATCCCGAAATCCCTCCAACGAAATAATCCCGTGTATTCGTTTTTTTAACGTGAAACTTCATCATCAACAAAAGTGTCAGTACTAAAATCAATAGACTGACCCCGAGTTTCAAAATCGTCATATTAAGGATGAGAAACAGGATGATCCCGACCGGCAAGCCTGCAGCACTGCCAAAAATGAACCTCTTTAAAATGTTGAAGTCGACATCCTGCCTGATTTTCGCAATCAACACACACGAAATAACAAGCGACAGGATTAAGTTGATCTGGATTGCTTCTCTCGGTTCAAAAAAGAAGAGCAGGAACGGAGTCGCTACGATGGAAAACCCGAATCCTGTGCTCGTTTGCAGAACAGCCGAAAACAGAACAAGGATTGATATTAAAATGACTTCACTCATGGGAACACCTACTAGTTTTTTTACTAGAAAAGTGTAACATAACGATTAAAATGAAACGAGTTTGCTTCGTTTCTTCGATATTTGATCCGGAAGTCTTGCAGATTGTTGCTCCTCGACGATCTTGGCTTTTAGGCCCCCTAAATCATTTAGACACCAAAATCATTCTCCCTTATATTAAAAATAAGCTATTTTAGCTACTTGGGGGAGGTGATTGGTTATGCCGAAGAAAAAAATTGAGGTATTAGAGGAAGTAAAAAAACAATATGTCCGGATGGCCCTCGAGACCAATAAGATGAGTTCCACGGCAAAGGGTGCGGGGATTTCCACAGAGACCCTCCGAAAGTGGATGAGGACCTATGAAGATGAGGTTCGAGATGAAATGGAAGTTGAAGGAACAGAGGCCTTAACCCCACAAACATCCAGAAAAGAATTAGAAAAGAAATATGATCATGCCATGAAGCTACTAGGCGAAAAAGAATTAGAAGTAGCGATGTTGAGGGAACTTCTTAAAAAAAACAAATCCCCATACTAGTGCAGCTTGAAGAAATCAAAATGTGGGTGCAAGAAGGGTTTTCTCTGATCAAAGCGACAGAGGCTTTCAACTTCACCAGGTCACTCTATTATTATTACGAGGCCAAGGGGGCAAAGAGGACGTGAAAAAAGAGGGCGGCCGATTCCGGGCTACTCGGTATCCAATCAAGGGGAAAAGATTCCGGATGCGCAAATCGCAGAATATCTGATGGAACTTTATTGGGACGAGTGGTTGGGAGCTATGGGCTACAAAAAATGGACCCTATATCTAAAAGACCACCACTCCCTGATCATTAGTAAGCATAAAGTGTACCGGATGTGTAAAGGGCTAGGAATTCTAAAAAAACCGAACACAAAAAAAGCAAAACACCCAAGAAAACTTGCGAGAAATCGTACGATTATAGGCTCGAATCAACTCTGGCAAGTCGACATCAAATATGGAAACATAACGGATTCCAACGCCTTCTTTTACGTGTGTAGTGCGATTGACGTTTATGATCGAACCATTGTTGGTTATTATTGTGGATCGGTTTGTAAGGCGAAACATATTACAACGATGTTGACAAAAGCACTTATACGTCGGAAAATGCACTTTAAATCTGGGGAATTTGAGAAGAAGCTGATTCTTCGAACCGATAACGGACCCCAGTTTGTGAGCGAAGACTTTGGCAACTTTTGTGACCATCACAAGGTCTATCATGAGCGAATTCCAAAGAAGACACCAGACATGAATGCTTATATTGAGTCCTTTCACAGTGTGTTACAGAGAGAGTGTTTTGACCGATATGCATTTGGATTTTACGAAGAAGCCTTTTATTATGTGGATCAATATATCGCTTTCTATAACCATTCTCGTTATCACGGAAGCTTGAAGCCACACACGCCTCAGAAGTATTATGACTTATCTCGAAGAGGGCAGATCCCGAGCACAAAAGTGAAATTATAGAAATTCTACGATAGAAGGAGAATGGCTGGGCATGTGTCCAAAATAAGGGGGCCCAGCCGTTGGGGCCAAGGTTCTTGCGAAAATCAGAAATTAACTGCGAAATCCGAGAAAAATCTGCGAAACTGAAAAATTAACTGCGAAATCGCCGAATTGACTGCGAAACCGTCGAACGAAATTCCAACAAACAAAATGACGGGATTTCAACTCCCGGTCTCATTTAGACTTGAAACACCTCATGAACCATAACGGGCATTACCTTTCCAAGAATTTCACATATTATTGTTTTCAAATTGGCTTTTGTAATAAAAGAATCCGACCATGACACTAAATTCGTAATTTTGAACCTAGTAATACAACAAAGGTAACAAGTAGATTACATTTGTCTGAAACGTCTTTTCAACAAAAAAAGATGCTGACCCTAATGTTGGGTCGAGCATCTTTTCGTAATCCTTTATCCGTTTTTTATCGAAATTCTACCAATCTTCCTTCCGAATCCGTGTATCCATCAGGACCCCATATAAGTAGGTCGGGACCCCAAAGGATGGCATAGTTACTATTTATGAATGTGATTGTCATTTATTCATACTAGAAAGAAAGTCACCTAACGGATCATCGTCTTCATCGAGGTTTTCCTCTTGATCCATTTGTGAATGGAGCTCATCTTGGAGATTATCTAAGCTTAAGTCATCAAGCTCACTCTCGATTTCATTCCATTTCCTTTCTTCATTCGGTTGAACTTCCTTCGATTTCTCAGAAGGCAGCGTTGTTGCGGCTTCCTCCTGAAGATACAGCGCCTCTTCAATATTGACCGATTTACTATTTAGTGAAGCGAGTAGAGTCGTAGCACGCATCGGATCCATAAGAAGTTGATAGAGTATACTTCCGATCAAAGCCTCAGAGTGCTCGTGCTTGATCCAATTCCGCTGCTCCTTCGTCAACTGCTTCGGTAAAGGTATCGTAACCGTTTCCCTCTCTTTAGCCAGACTTTCACTGACCCCCCGCAAAACATATTGAGCAATTTTACTAGAAAAATTTCTTCGCTCTGTTTCCTTTAGGTTTTGCAGTTGTTTTAAAAGATGATCCGGTGTATCAGAAGGAACCCGGAATGTAATCGACTGCCCTCGTTCTACACCTTTCTTAGAGTCTCTCATTTAACCACCCTACTTAGCTGCAGCAGTCTCTTTCTTCATTTCTCTCGTTTCTTTCGTAGTTTTGCGAAGATAATCAGAGATCAGCTTATAATAAGCATTCGCCATCATCCAAATGCTTTCATTTTCATCCTCAAAAAATTCGATGTTGAAGCCATCCAGCTTGTTATTCAACGTTTTCAAGTAATCCTTCAAAACTGCAGAGCCCCCGCCAACGAAATAACAAATTTCAGATTGAGAGTTTTTCTGCCATACATTTCTGAGGTAGCGATATTCCTTTTTCGCTAGCTCCAAAAGGATACGGTCGGTTATGTCATGAACATTCGTCCGACTACCTTTTACCATGATATGATGGCGATCATTTTTACGAGTGATAATATCGACTACATCACGGCGGCTATCCAGCTGGACACCATGCTTCGTTAGAATTTCATCACGGATCATTTCAAGCGACTCAGCAACACCAAGGTTGAAACCTTGAGCCTTGTCATCATCGACATTCCGATTCCTAATAACCGCAATATCCGTCGAAAGACCTCCGATATCCTGAATGAGGATTTGCTTGTCGATCAATTCTTTGTTAATGATATTCAAGTCATTATCCATTACAAGATTAACAAAAGCTGCAAATCCCTCAGGATACACCTTCACCTCATCAAATTTAAGATTCACCTTCATGCCTTGATAACGTGGCGTTACTAAAAACTCAATCTGGTGAACCGACCCTAGTAATTGAGAACGATAGCCTACGTCCTTGCCTTCCTTAACCTCTCGCAGTGGCAGGCCTGTCCCAAGCGTATAGTTAGCTTCAATAACATTTTGAGAGTTCTTTGAATTTTTAAAACCATCATGACCTACTGCATCCAATGCTAATGAAGCAAATAGCATGACGAGCGTCTGATCTTCCTCTGATTTACTGCTTCCAGGATCCAATTCGGTTGAATTATTCGTTTTCGTTGCTAGATTCCCGACACGGTAAACAGCATTATTTTCTTTTAGGGCAGGGGAGTGGACACGAATATGTAAGTTATCAAGTGGGTTTTTCTCGTCCAACTCTTCGATTCCAATGACAGGACGGTCCTCCATGTCTCTTGCAATTACATTCGGTATATACAATTCGTTTTCAAGCTTCCCAAAGTTTGCTTTAACGGCATCATTACCAACATCAACAGCGGCAATTCTAGATTTTGTCATATAAATAATACCCCTCTCAGAGAAAGTAAGTTACCATTCCAACATATTAAAAACAGGACAGGGCGTCAATCCGTCTTTGGAAGTGTTCTTTTTGTATACACGTGTGCAACTTCCGTATACATGCGTACAAATTCGTTTACGTGTTTACAATCTTGCAAACTACTGACACATCAACATGTACGCGTATTTGTTTACATGTACACATCTTTGTACACGTTATGTATGCGGTTTTGTGCACATGTGTACATTTTTGCAAACATTCATTTTAATAGTAAAAAACTCTCCCGTGTTCGGCTTATCGCCCGAAAAAAACACTACTATAATCTGAGGATCGATTAGAGGTTTATAAGAAAATCTGTAGTCTAAGAAAACAACGGCCAGGGCATTGAGGGGTCGCCTACATGCTTGCGAAGATAAAGACAGCTGATGTTAGGAGTTATTCTTGTCGTTAATTAGCATTATATGTTGATTAAAGGAACAAATAAGCTCGAAACCTGGTATAGTCCGATGATTCTTTGGAGATAGCGTCATATATGGAAGTTTTCGGTAAAAATCCTCATTAAAAAAATCCCTTAAAGTATGTATGGTAGGATCGTAATATAGTTGGTGTCGAAAAAGCACTCTTATAGGTAATGTATCATGTAAAAGAGGAAGCAGATTGTTGGATTTTCCCGTATGAGCTCTTTCATAGCGTGCGCTTTACACATCTTATACTATCAAATGTGTTCATGAACCTTTCATAGTGAGGGTTTCGTACTTTTTCCGCATCAAATCATCGTTATGAACCCTTCATAGCGACGGTTTAGCACTTTTCCTGCTCTAAACTGTCCGCATAAACCTCTTATGGTGACAGTTTCACACCAAAAAAAACAACACATCTACGTCTGCAGATGCGTTGTTCAAACGAGCAGTCAGTTCCCCACATGATAACTTGTATGCTCTTCAAAATAGCTTACGACCTTTTTACCGATTTCTATCGATGCAGTCGCTGCAGGCGAAGGTGCATTGCATACATGGATACTTCGATCATGTTGAATGATCACGAAGTCATCCAGTAGATTTCCCTTTGGTCCCAACGCCTGAGCCCTGACACCCGCCTTAGATGGCTGAATATCTTCCTCCGTAATGTCCGGGATAAACCGTTGTACGTCCTTAATAAACGCCTTCTTACAGTAAGAACGGACCATTTCCTTAAGCCCTTCAGACAGATTTTGGCTCACTAACTTTAAAAACCCTGGATAAGTCAGTGTTTCAAAAAGATCTTTCAAATTGATGTCTGACTTTTTGTACCCTTCTCGCTTGAAGCTGAGCACCGCATTCGGTCCGATCATAATTCTACCATCCATCATCCTTGTAAAATGAACACCCAAAAACGGAAAGTCGGGGTTTGGAACAGGATAAATGAGATTATTGACGAGATGGCGTTTCTCGGGCTTTAACTCATAGTACTCTCCCCGGAACGGAACAATCTTCATATCGGTTTTAATATTCGCCATTTTTGCAACGCGATCACTCAATAGACCTGAACAATTAATGAGGAATCGGCTTTGATAATCACCATGATTCGTGCTGACCTTTACACCATCGTCCTTAGCCACAATGTCTTTAACCTCTGTATTCAAGGCGATTTCGCCACAGTTCTTCTTAATCAAATCGGCAAATACTTCTGCTACCTGCTCATAATTCACAATCCCTGTACTCGGAACGCGGATTGCACGGATACCGTCTACATGAGGCTCAATCGCCTTCAATTCGTCAACAGAAATCCTTTCGACTTCAAGCTGATTTTCCAAACCTCTATTATAAAGGTTATCGAGAAGCGGCAGCTCTGATTCGTTCGTTGCAACGATGACCTTTCCACAAATATCATGCTCGATCCCGTGTTGCTTACAAAACAGCGTCATTTCCTCGTTTCCTTTGCGGGCCAATTCCGCTTTCAGACTACCCGGTTTATAGTAAATGCCTGAATGGATAACACCGCTATTTCTTCCTGTTTGATGTGCCGAAAGCGTTGATTCTTTTTCCACCAGTACAATAGATGCTTTTGGGTAGCGGCGGCTCAGTTCCATACCGACGGAAAGGCCAACTATGCCGCCACCGATTATTGTAAAATCATACACCATCCTGGTTTTCTCTCCTTTTTATGATGCTAAGGTCGAAAGCCGTGCAATTGCACGGCTTTCAGCTTTTCTATTTTTAAAACATATCAATGAGCTTCATGACTCCTAGATAAGCAAACAGGAGAACGCACCCTGTCAATACGGAATTTGTAACCCATCCGTTCTGGTAATCCTTATCAATTCGGTTTGAGTTGAGGAGCCACAATAACGAGATCGCCAAGAATGGCATGAACAGTGCCCCCAACGCTCCATAAATGATGACGATTGCTACTGGTTTTCCGAAGAAAAGAAGCAGCATCGGCGGGAAGGTCAACCAACAAAGGTAAAATCGATATGCTAGATCCTTTTGGGAGACAGGCTTTTCCGCTCTCTCGTCCGCGTCGTTTTTCTTTTTACGTACAATTCGTACAAAGTCAGCAAACAGGTAAGGAACCCCATTCCAAACTCCTAGTAGGGATGAAAATGCTGCAGACCATGCCCCGATCAGGAACATCCATTTCGCAAAGCTTCCGAAGTCTGCGGCAAACAGTGTTGCAAGTGTTACTAATCCTTCTTCTCCTTTAATTTCAACACCGGAACCAAACAGGAATTCTGCACCTACGATTAATAGAGATAATGTGAAAAGTGCTGTAATTCCATACCCGACAGCGGAATCGACACGCATCATCGGTACCCAGCCTTTACCACGCCAGTTCTTTTGCTGGAGCCAGTAGCCGTAGGATGCCATTGTGATCGTTCCACCCACACCGCCAAGTAATCCTAACACGAGCAATAATGATCCACTTTCAATTCTTGGAATCAAAAGACCTGAGAATAGGTTGCCGACATCAGGTGCAACAAGAATTGCCGAACCAACTACGGTGATGAACATGACACCAATCAAGAAAATCATGATTTTCTCGAAGAATCCATAACGTCCTGTCCATACGAGTATAAACCCAGCTAGTCCATGGATGATTGCCCAAGCCCACAGGGGCATGACTGGAAACATCGTATACATCATCAGCGCACTTGTAGACATGGCCGCAGCACCATAACTGAAGCCCCATAAAATCGAGTAAACTCCAAAGTAACCTGTTGCCCATTTTCCGAGTGAGCGCCAGCCTTCCAGCATCGTTGAGCCAGTAGCAAGGTGCCAGCGTCCCATCCCTTCAGTCAGATAAAATTTTAATATGGAACCTAAAAGTATTGCCCAACCGTACGTCATACCGAACGCTGCACCTGCTACAAGCGCCGCAATCAAATCACCCGTACCTACACCAGTAGCAGCGGTAACAAAACCAGGTCCAACCGTTTTTAATTTCCCTCCGAACGTCGTCGGCGGTACTGGTTGACTTTTCGTATTTCCTTGCGCATTCTGAACTGTTTCTGTGTTCACCTTGATCCCTCCCAAAATTAATTTTAATTCCAAATAAAATACATTATAAATACCTTTGCTTTACTTTTTGGAGGTGATCACGCATAGCATCCCTTGCCGCTTGGGGATCACCTTCCTTGATCGCTTCATAAATTTGTAAATGTTCATGGAGGATTTCCTTGCTCTTTCCTGGGACTTCCAATGTTTTCGTCCGGCTCTCTTCCAACCCTGCAAAAAGCTCGCCTGAAACCATATCCATAACTCTGAAAATCAAGGAGTTTCGTGCTGCCTTCGCAATGCAAATGTGGAACTGATAATCCTCATCTGCAGCCAACGTTTTGTTTCGAACTGCCTGTTCCAACCGCTCGTACGCTTTCCCAAGCAATTCAATGGTTTTCTTATCGCTTCGCACCGCGGCATAATACGCTGCATCCCCTTCAATCGACTGTCTTAATTCCATGAGCTCGACCATATTGACCGATCGTCCTTGTAAAATTGTATTGATTTTTTCAAGAATGTCTTCTTTACTGTTCTTTAATAAATAAACGCCGCTGCCTTGTTTAATTTGTACAACCCCGGCGGCTTCCAATACGCTGAATGCCTCCTTCACGGAGGTTCTTGACACACTTAACGTACTTGCCAACACTCGTTCAGACGGCAACTTTTCTCCTGGGAGAATACCTCCTCCTTTAATCGCCATTTGGATCTGTTTAACAATGTGCTGATAAAGCCGTTTCTTTTTGATAGGCGATAGATTCATAACTTACAAACACCCTCTCAAAAACTTAACTGGGCAAGTGGATGGTCCAGTTGTATACACTCTAGTATAAAAACGCTTACATTTCAACAATATTCAGAAAATAAATGCTTCCTTTCTACTCATAAAGCTATAATGTTCAAAGTACAGTGCTTTATATCAGACTTTCAGATCAATATATAACTCTTCTAAGCTACTATTTTCCTATTATCATTAATTTCAGAATAGTCTTTAAAAGTAGACTATGTTACAATTATTAAAAATACTGTTACAACAAACTTCGAGCAAGGAGTATTTCAATGATTAAATTTGAAAACGTAAACAAATGGTTTGGGGACAATCATGTACTCAAAGACATTAATATGGAAATTGAAAACGGTGAAGTGGTTGTCGTCATCGGCCCTAGTGGGTCTGGCAAAAGTACTCTGATCCGCTGTATCAATGGACTTGAAGGATTTAAGGACGGACAAGTCGTTGTCAATGACCACAGCTTAAGCGATAAAAAGATTAAATTGAATGAATTCCGAAAAGACATCAGTATGGTATTTCAGCATTTTAATCTTTATCCACATATGAGTGTCCTGGACAACGTAACATTTGCCCCGCGTAAGGTTTTAAAGCTGCCTAAATTAAAGGCGGAGGACGAGGCTAAACACTATCTTGATAAAGTTGGCATTTTAGAAAAAGCAAGTGCACGCCCTTCTCAGCTATCTGGTGGCCAACAACAACGTGTAGCCATTGCTCGAGGACTCGCGATGAAGCCGAAGATTCTATTGTTCGATGAACCGACCTCTGCACTCGATCCTGAGATGATTAATGAAGTATTAGAGGTTATGAAACTATTAGCAAAAGAAGGTTCAACGATGGTTGTCGTCACGCACGAAATGGGATTTGCTCGTGAGGTGGCAGACCGGGTTATTTTTATGGATGAAGGACAAATTGTTGAGGTGAATACGCCAGAGGAGTTCTTCACCAATCCGAAGGAAGACAGGGCAAAGAACTTCTTAAGCAAAATCTTGTAATCAGCGCCCTTCTCATAAATTACATTTAATAATAAGGGGGATTTACCGTGAGACGAACGTTAATGGTCATGTTAGCAATGATACTTAGTTTTAGTTTCCTTTTAGCAGCATGTGGAGGGGACGGTTCTGGCGATGTTGAAGCTGGTACATTAGATGGTATTAAAGAGAGAGGTAAGTTGGTTGCTGGCGTAAAATATGACGTTAAGCTGTTTGGCTTAAAGGATCCTGAATCAGGTGATGTAAAAGGCTATGACATCGACTTGATGAAAGCCTTAGCAAAACACATTTTCGGTGAAGACAAGGATATTGATGAAATTCTTGAACTTGTACAGGTTAACTCAAAAACGCGTATGGAAATGGCATCCAGCGGGGAAATCGACCTTGCTTCAGCAACCGCGACGATTACCGCTGAGCGTGAGGAAACGGTTGACTTCAGTAACGTGTATTTCGTTGCAGGTCAATCACTCCTTGTCAAAGAAGGCAGTGATATCAAGAGTATTGAAGACCTCGGTGCAGATACCACGGTCATTGCTGTAAAAGGATCGACAAGTGAAAAGAACATCAGGGAAAAAGCTCCGGATGCTAAAGTAAGCTTGTATGACGATTATGCTCAAGCATTTACTGCGTTGAAATCCGGGAAAGGTGACACACTTACGACGGATAACGCGATCCTTGCTGGTATGCATAAGCAAGACCCAAGTTATGTTTTAACAGGTGGTTTATTTACAGAAGAGCCATACGGAATGATCTTCAATTCTGAGGATGACGAATTCAGAGAATATGTAAATGACTTCTTAAATGAAATGAAGGAGTCTGGTGAATTAGCGGAAATCCATAAAAAATGGTTTGGCGAAGCACCACCAGAAAACATTTTAAAAGAAAATCCTCACCTTAATTAAGAAAAGCGGAAGTGAAGTGGAGCTAGATATTATATCTTAGCCGTAAATTCATACGTTTAAATCGGGGTTGGTGTATTCCACCGACCCCATTTTAATTGCTCGTTAGGGTATAACTTTTCAACAAGAAGAATCTCGGCGCTGGAGAAAAGTTTACGTCCCAAGTATAAGCGCAAGGGCTTTATGGGAGGCCTTGGTCATACCCTTAGGTGCATCCCTTTAGGGACCAAGTTTTCTTTAGCATTGGGTATGTAAGATGGCCTATCAAAATAAAGGGGGAGAAAAATGGATGTAGAAAGCTTTGTGACCGTATTATCTCACATCGATCAATACTGGTCAGGGTTCGTCCGTACCCTTACAACAAGTATCGCAGCACTTATTATGAGTTTCATACTCGGTTTTACGATCGCGTCATTACGTGTATCCGGTATAAAAATCCTTGCATTTTTTGCAAGGTGGTACGTTGAATTTCTAAGAAATACACCGCTGCTTGTGCAAATCTTTTTCTTATATTATGCTTTGCCGCAGTTGAACATCGGATTTTTGAATTTATCAGGCTTTCAGGCGGGGATGTTAGGTCTTACCTTTTATACCGCAGCATATATAGCTGAAATTGTCCGTGCAGGTATCCAAACCGTTCACAGCGGACAAATGGAGGCTGCACGATCATCAGGATTGTCGTATTTTCAAGCTATGGTCCATATTATACTTCCTCAAGCCTTTCGTATTGTCATTCCGCCGCTAGGAACACAATTTATAAACCTTGTGAAAAACTCTGCTGTCCTGACATTCTTTGCAGGCTACGACTTGATGTATGTTGCCGATTCACTACAGGGGAGCACGGGAGAAGTTTTCGCAGTGTATATCATAGCAGGTGGCTTTTACTTGATGATGACGATACCTTTGAGTGTCCTTGTGAATTTCCTTGAAAGAAAATTGCTCGTTTAAGGAGGGATGTATATGGAAACAATTTTTGAGGCTTACAGCTGGGGAAACTTACAATTTTTGGGCAAAGGTATACTGATGACCCTCTTGTTAGCACTTGTTGCAATTACATTAAGCTTTGTCATAGGTGCATTATTAGCCATTTTTCGTTATAGTAAAACCCCTGTAATCGGACATCTCTCCTTTTTATATGTGGAGATTGTTCGGAACACACCATTGATTTTGATCTTGTTCTTTACGTATTTCGGGCTGCCAGAGCTTGGGGTCGATGTAAATCTGTTTTGGAAATTAGCGATTGCGTTGATCATATTTGAGATCAGCCAGCTTGCCGAAATTGTGCGTAGTGGATTCAATTCCATCGAGAAAGGGCAAATTGAGGCTTCTCGTGCTCAAGGGCTTAGTTACATACAGACACTTACATTCATTATTATTCCTCAAGCGTTTAAACGGATGATCCCCGCAATCGTTGGTCAGTTCATCACAATTGTGAAGGACACATCCTATACGGCCATGTTCGGTCTTCTTGAGATATTGAACTCGGCGAAAATCATTTGGAATCAGGATTTCGATTATATATTTCCGATCATTATTGCCGTTGCCATCATTTATTTTGTTATCAACTTTTCGCTCTCCACATTCAGCATAAGGCTGGAGAAAAGGTTGAGCTAGCAAGTAGAAAGGGAGTTCCGCCATTTATGGTGGAACTCCCCTTTTTATTTAGAAAGGAATTTTTTATTATATGCGGAATTTTCCTTAATTTGTTGTTTTTCGCCTTGACCAACACATACTGTGGTACCTCAAGTTTCTTTGCCACCTCAGGTTATTCACCTTGTAGCAATAAAAAACTGCCTCATGCTCGCAAGCAGGGACAGTTTTAGGTATGATTTGCAGTTTTTAAACGGAAAGTATCTCTACCGGGAATCCGACAAACAGCCCTGTTTCAATAACACCTGGGATGCTTTTGATTTCTTTTTCGTAGCTATTTGGAATTTCTTTAAAGCGGACATCCAGAATGATATTGCCTGCCTCGGTTAGGACAGGGCCATCCTTGGAAACAGCTAAACGCAGATTGACTTCTGTCGCTCCTAATTTATCGAGTTCCACTTCCACTAAGTTAACGGCTCTTGGGTCAACCTCAACTGGTACGGCAAACTTTTCGCCAAGCTTAGATACAAACTTCGATTGATCAACGAGGATATAGTTTTCAGAAGAGCTTTTCATTACGATTTTCTCGGCAAACATAGCGCCGCCTCTACCTTTTATCAGGCTTTTGTTCGGGTCAACCTCATCAGCACCATCAAACGCCCAATCCGGTTTCGCATTCAATAACGTTGTTGTCGGAATCCCTAAGATCGAGCAGGTTAGAGAAACCTCATGAGATGTAGGGATCGCCAGAACGTTCAACCCCTCTACTTTTACCTTTTCACTGATTGCTTGAAGGGCTAGAAATGACGTAGATCCAGAACCGACTCCAATCACATCTCCATCCTTCACTCTTTCTGCAACCTTTTGAGCAACTTTTTCTTTTTGTTCCTTATTGGATATTTCACTTGACCATTGTAATGTCGTCGCAATCTTGTTTTCCCAATTCATATCCTTAAATCCTCACCTTTTCATTTAGTGCTTTTCTAGTATCGACACTATTATCGAAATTATTATATCATAGTTGCCTATTGGTTGAGATACAGCAAAGTCAGGTTAGAAATGGTATTATTGATTCAAAGTAATCTTACAATAATTTTTGATTGAGAGGAGTGTTCTAGTTGGTTATCCAGCCAAATATGACACCAAAATCCATTGTGCTAATATGGCCAGAAACTGAAGATATCTTTGAACAGTTTAAGCTTGAAACCAAAGATCGACCATTAGAAGAGCTTTGCAACAATATTTTACTCGCAAAATTATTGCAAACTCTAAATGAAACCATCGGCAGTTCAAGTGCGACATGCATCGAGGGTGGCTGACAACTTAAATGAGAGGCAGGTTGCTTCTATAAAGTAAAGGACCAATCCAAAACATCGGTATACGTAGATGTTTGGTCAGCCCCTTTGATTTTGATCATTTTTTTGAAAGTAAGTCTTCACGTATTGGATTAAACGTATCCAAGATAACGCAATCCTCTATTACTCTTACCTGATGTGCTTTGTCTGAATCGATGTGCAAAACGTCACCCTGATTTAAGACTGTTTTTACACCATCGACCTCAAATTCCACTGTTCCTTTTTCAATATAGCTCATTTGTTCCTCAGGATGTTGATCGATGTTGCTAATAAACCCCTCTTGCAACTCTACTCTCACTAACATCAAAGAACCTTTTGCGCTTAAAATTTCTCTCTTTATCATCTCTATATTCCCTTCAGTTATTGCTTCTCTTAGAATATTTGTGGATTAATCATTTTAGGGACAAAAAACGCAATGTCTGGGAAAAAGGCGATGAACACTAATACAACAAGTACAATTAATATATACGGAAGTACCGCATACAAGGATCGATCAATCGATAAATCACCTATTTTAGCAGCTAGCAATAGACACAATCCATACGGGGGTGTAACAAGACCCACTGCTAACGTAATAACAACAATCAATCCAAGATGAACGGGATCAATTCCAAATTGTAATGCTGTCGGTAAAATGACCGGTACAAAAAGAATCATGGCAGGGATCGCATCCATAAACGTTCCGATAAACAGAAAGAATGCAATAATGATAATGATAAATAACCACTGGGATCCTATGTTGTTTTCGAAGAACTCTTGGGCTACAATCCCTAATCGATAGTAGCTCATTAACTCACCTAAAGCACTTGCTGCAGCTAGCGCGAAAAGGGAGAGCGAGCTTAAAGCTAAAGTATCAATTAATATTTTCGGTAAATCACTTAGTTTAAGCGTTCTATATATGAACATGCTTATGAGCAGTGTGTACAAGGAAGCGACTGCTGCTGCTTCTGTTGCTGTGAAAAACCCGCTGATTATCCCACCAATAATGATAATCGGAGTAAACAAGGCAGGAATCGTTTCGATCACTAGTTTCAAGAACTTTGATACAGCAACCCGGTCATATCTCGGGTAATCTTTCTTAATTGCCATAATATAGATGAAGATCATCATTCCAAGTCCGATCAATATTCCTGGAACAATCCCCCCAAGAAACAAAGCACCGACCGATGCGTTCGTCAGACCGGCAAAAATAATCATTGGGATACTTGGTGGAATGACGACTCCGATTGTTGATGAAGCTGCTGTTACTCCTACTGCGGTCTCTTTGTCATATCCTTTTTTTTGCATGCTCGGGATAAGGATTTTCCCAACTCCAGCAGTATCAGCTTGAGCAGCTCCGGAAACCCCTGCGAACATCATCGACACTAAAACGTTCGCATGTGCTAATCCACCTCTGATGGGTCCGACAATAGCTAGAGACAGCTCAATCAGCTTTTCTGAAATTTTACCAGAATTCATTAAATTAGCTGCTAATATGAAAAGGGGTACCGCAAGTAACACGAACGAGTCTAGACCATTCAACATTTTCATCGGAACTGTTAACTCTGGTATATACGGAATATTAGAAATACCAAGTAACGCTACGATTCCAATAACAAATGCAATCGGGATACCAATAAGCATTAAAATTATAAAAAGAGCCAGTAAAGCAAACCCCATTACTCATGCACCCCTTTCTGTCTTAATCCTTTGAAATGGTCCAGTAAGTGGGAAAATGAATAAATGAACATCGTGCATGCCATGATCGGCACAGAAATCCAAACATAGCCCATTTTCACTTCTGGTAACGAGACCCAATTATAGTTCCAGAACTTCTGTACAACCTCCACACCGTAATAGAAAATAGCGATGTTAAAAAGAATTAGAATGATATCGTTAAAAATACTCAACATGAGTCTTGGCCGATGTTTCAGCTTTCTTTGAAAAAAATCAAAATTAAAATGTTCCCTTCGATTCACCATTACAGCTGCACCCATAAATACAGCCCAAATAAAGGAATAGTTGGCCACTTCCTCTGTCCAAATTGCTGCTATGCCTAAATGCCTGGTTGTAATTTGTATCATAATTGTAATAAAGAAAATTGATAAAAAAATAACGCCTACGGTTATCTGGGCTTTTTCAAGAATCTTGATAAAACGCTGCACAGTTCTCCCCCCTCTATGAAAATATAAGTTAAGGACACGGTCGTGCCCTTAACCTGAATCTATCATCTTTACTTTAAATTTCTTACCTTTTCCAGTAGATCCTCTATGCCCATTTCTTTCGCTGCTTTATCCTGTAGTGGAGTAGCTAATTCAATGAAAGGTGTTCGATCGATTTCATTCACTTTTGCACCTTCGTCAATTGCCTTTTGTTTATACTCTTCTTCTTGGTCATAAAGTGCTTGTCTTTCAGCTTTAACGGATGCCTCGGCAGCTTTTAAAATGATTTCTTGTTGTTCTTTCGTATATGAATCGAACTTATTACCATTCACTAATAGGAATCTAGTTGTATAATCGTGACCTGTTTCTGTAATGAACTTCCCGTTAGCAGTTGAATGGTGGTTCTGCTGGACGAAATATGGGTAAGCATTTTCTGCAGAATCGACAACATCTTGTTGTAATGCTTGGTATAATTCTCCCCATGCAACTGAAGTAGGGATAGCGCCTGTGCTCTTCCAATAGTCAGCTACGACACCTGATGTTTGGGTTCTAATTGTAACCCCTTTCAAATCATCCATTGAATTAAGTGGCTTTTTACCATAATAATGTCTTACACCTGCAGTCCAGTATCCGATCAATTTAAAATCATTGTTTGACTTTTCATTGATGATGCTAGCCATCTTTTCTCCTACTTCTCCGTCTACCACGGCTTCCCAATGATCATAGCTATCAAATAAATATGGAAGTGCGAACAAATTAACTTCCTCAATTCCGGTTTGCGTCATGAATCCTGGTGAAACAAGTACAACATCCGCAGCTCCCAGCTTCAACTTCTCTACAAGCTCAGATTCCTCTGTTCCAATCGTACCAGCATGGACCTCTACTTCAATTGCTCCATCCGACTCACTTTCAGCAACTTCCTTGAATTTCAATAAACCTGTTTGATATGGGTTTTCAGGCGAAGTTTGGTTATGAGCGGCAATGATTTTTATTTTACCTTCGTTTTCACCTGAATCATTAGTTCCCTCTTCATTGCTACATCCTGCTAAAAATACAAAAACAGATAATAATAATGCGATTGGTAATGAAAATAGTTTTTTCATTTATAGATCTCCTCTCAAATTTAAAAATCCTATTGTGAATTCGGTAAATTAAACATTTACTTCCTTGAGTTTACTTACGTACTTGGCGGCGTTTTTAGTAAGGTTAGAAAAATCATTTTCTGTCTTCAGTTTCTTACAATCTACTAAGTTGCTACCAATACCGACCGCAACACCTCCTTGATTGAGATAGTCATTCATGTTTTCCAGGTTGATCCCTCCAGTAACCATCAGCGGTATACTAGGTAATGGGCCGTGGATACTTTTTATATAAGCAGGTCCAAAAGCATTTGCAGGGAAAATTTTAATCATATCTGCTCCATGTTCATAGGCTGTTAGAATCTCGGTAGGTGTCAGCGAGCCTGGAATACAAACAACACCATATCGTTTAGTTAATTTGATCGTTTCTAGATTTAATGTAGGCGAAACGATAAACTGAGCTCCTGCCATGATGACGGATCTAGCAGTCTCAGGATCAAGAACGGTTCCAGCCCCTACAATAATCCTGTCACCAAAACTTTGTACCACCTTATCTATAATTGCAGTAATATTCTTCGTTTCAGCTGTTAGTTCAATTACCTTGACGCCTCCGTTATATAAAGCACCAACGATAGGCTCAATGGTCTGTACATCAGCTTCACGGATAACAGCAACGATTTTGTTTTCTTTTATTTCCGAAATGACACTCATTTCATCACCTTTTCGTCTTGTTTTATTCCAGGTTTGCATGACGCTGATTCAATTGATTCGTCTCGTGCCCATCCTTTTCGTTTTTCAAAAGATGTACTACGATTGCATCCAGGATTAAATGGGCCGATTGGTCAAATTGACTTCCAAGTGGTTGAATCGTCTCTGGTTCCTCTGGCTTTCGATGCTTTGTTGCAGCTCGTATGACTAGGCAACCATCACTAAGGTCAGCGATCTGTGAATTCGGGTTGGTCGTTACTAAAAATAGATCTGCTCCAACTTCCTTTGCTTTCGTTCCAAACTGTAACAGTGAGCCTGTCGATCCAGACCCGGATATGACGATAAGCAAGTCATCTGAGGAAATGCTTGGCGTGATCGTTTCGCCTACAACATATACGGGATAGCCGCCTTGCATCAATCTCATTGCGAACACTTTTCCGATCAACCCGGAGCGCCCTGTGCCGGAGACGAAGATACGCTTCGCATTCTGAATCTTTTCCGAAAGATGTACCGCTTCAAGCTCGTCAACATTCGATAACACTTCTGTGATCTCTGCTGAAATCGTCGTTATGATTGATTTCATAATTTACTTATCAACCCTTTCATTTCGGAAGCAACCTTATTCATATTTTCTGCTTGAGTTATTGCACTACCAACGATAATGATGTCTGGATTTTTTTTGATTATGTCAGGAAGCGTTGTCAGGTTAATCCCCCCTGCTACGGCGACTTCAAATCGCTGACTCTTATTAGTAAGGGTAAATAAATCAGTTGGGAGTTCACCTTCCTGCTGCATATCCTTTCCAAAGTGTAGGCTGACTAAATCTACACCGAGCTCTTCTAATTCGATCATTTTGCTTTGATCCTGAATTCCTAATAAATCAACCATGATTCTTTTGTTGTATTTTTCTGCTTCATCAAGACTATCCGTAATTGTCTTCTTTGCTGAAAATGCCATGACCGTAGTGATATCCGCCCCAGCCTCAAATGCTTGTACTGTTTCAAACTTACCTGCATCACATGTTTTCATGTCCGCAACTAATGTTATATCTGGATACTTCACTTTGATTTCACGAATGATCGTCATTCCATATTCTTTTATTACACCTGTCCCTACTTCAATCAGGTCGATGTAATGTTCGGTTTCTTTGATTACTTGAAAACATTTCTCCCTAGTGAGTCTGTCAAGAGCAAGCTGGATTTTCATTGATTTCGCCTCCAAACTATCTTTCGATGAATTCCTTCTGCCCCATTTTGATTAAGACATCATCTATATACGGCATTCCCTCATTATCGCCTGATACACTAACAACCATCGATCCGATCAGATTCGCGACATGTAAGGTTTTTTTAAGGTCCCAATTGTTCAATAGCCCATAAATGAATCCAGAATCAAATCCATCACCAGCCCCGACTGTATCCACTACCTTGTTTACCTTTACAGGTGGTGCTTCTACATATTGACCATTCGAATATCCGCAAGACCCCTTGTCCCCTTGTTTTATCGCAACATGAGAAACTCCAAATGTTTTTGCCTTCTCGATAATTTCTTTCGGGTCATTTACTCTAAAAAGGATTTCTGCCTCTTCAACCCCCGTCAACAACACATCTACATAGGGTAGAAACTCTAGTAATGCTTCTCGAGCTTCTTGTTTGTTCCACAATTTCAAGCGAATATTAGGATCAAGTGATACAAGAACACCATTTTCCTTTGCAAGCTTAATCGCGTGTTTGACCAAAGGAATGTTTTTCTTCTTATCAATCGATGGAAAAACACCCGTGATATGGAGAAGCCTTGCTTGTTTAATGTATTCCTCATTAAGTGTATCTTTGGTCAGTACTGTAGTCGGTGAATGATCTCTGTAGTAAAAGGTCCTGCCGCTTCCATCTTCCATTATTTCTTTAAAATTGAGTGATGTGCTGTACCCCTCTACCAACTCAACCTGTGACACATCAATTCCTTCACCACGTACAAAGTTGTAAATAAATCGACCGAATTCGTCTTTACCCAGGCGGCTCATCCAGCCTGTCTTCAACCCTAAACGCGAGCAGCCGAGGGCAACATTAAGTTCTGCACTTCCAACTTTTCTTTCAAAGGAAGACACATACCGCATCGGCCCAGTTGAAATTGGGTTAAACGTTATCATCGCATCTCCAATTGTAATCACATCATTCATAGCACATAACATCCTTATCTATGATCTGTGTAAAAGTTAACACGAAGATCGTTCTATTAGTGTAGGTTCGAAACGGTGAACGTGCTGCGTATGTTCGTCGTCTCTCTTCTGAATTTTCTCAAGCAATAGTTCTGCTGCCTTCTTACCCATTTCAAAGGTCGGTTGAGCGATTGTCGTTAATGATGGGCTGTAAAAGCTAGCAAATGAAACATCATCGATACCAATTAATGCTAACGATTCTGGTGTTTTTATTTGGTGCTCTTTAGTGTATTTTAAAATTTCAATAAGAGCTAAATCATTACCGGCAAGAATAGCCTCCGGTGGATCTGCTGACTCAAACATTTGTTTTAGCCCTGTCTGTATTTGATCGATTTCCAGACTCTGAATATATTCCGGGACAACAGGCAGCCCCTTTTCCTTTAACGCCTTTTTATATCCATTTATTCGTTCAACCCTTGGCGATACATTTTTAATAATCGAGGTCGTTACGATCCCGATTCGCCGATAGCCTTTCTCAATAAAATGCTCAACAGCTACCTTTGATGCCATCTCGTTGTCTAGCATAATCGATGGGACAGGAACATCAGGTACACTCCGGTCTACAAAAATCACTGGATAGTTGATACTGATCATTCTTTTATACAGAGCCACATTGTCACCAGTTGGAAAAATGATAAGACCATCGACCTGTTTGGCTCTTAACATATCGATATACTTCTTTTCCTTCGTTGGATCGTCATCGGCATTACAGACGATGATATGGAAATCCAGTTCATGACATACATCCTCAATTGCCCGGATCACTTGGGTTGAGAATTCATGAAGGATGTTCGCCACAATGACTCCTATCGTGGTTGTGGACTTCTGCTTTAAACTTCTCGCGACAATATTCGGTTGGTACCCTAGATCCTCGATTGCCGCTTCGATTCGCTGCTTTGTCTTTTCAGCCATATAATCATATCGTTTATTCAAATATTGGGAGATTGTGCTTTTTGATACTTCGGCATGCTTTGCCACATCTGAGATTGTAACCGTTTTCATCGAATCTTCTCCTATATGAAACGTTATTTGTATTTTAACTAAATCGGTTTAGTAAATCGGTTTAGTTCGAGTATAAAAGATTTGTAAGCGCTTTACAAGGATTTTTTATTTTAAATTAAAAAACCCGAGTGCCGTGCAGCACCGAGTTTTGGAGTTCCAAACGATATTCTTTTCCCATGACTTCTCTTTAATCTTTTTTTAAAAAGGTACTCGGCATCACCGCAGCGACGACTTCTCCACGGGCACAAAGGGTGTCATCAGCATAGACCTCCGTTTCAACCTTCCACTTTTTCGGATGGATCTCGTGAATGGTTCCAACCGCTTTTAGAGGGACATCCTGTGGGGTTGGCTTTAAATAGTCAACGTGTAAGGATGCTGTAACAAACCGAGGAGGCTCCGTTCCGTCCCCTGGTTCATGTCCATTCTTCCGGTGCAACGCAAGCGCAGCCGATCCTGTTCCATGACAATCGATGAAAGACGCGATCAATCCGCCGTAAACAAAGCCGGGAATTGCCATATGCTTTGGTTCTGGTGAATAGATTGTTACTGTATGGTCCCCTTGCCATCCTGTTCGAAAATGATGGCCATCTTCATTCAACCGACCACAACCATAACACGATGCAAAATCATCTGGATACTCATCTTGAATTGCCTTTACAACCTTCTCCTCCATCATTCATCCCCCTTTTTTACAATAGTATAGCACACCAAATCCGAATGCAGAGCCAGACCCTATTGGTGCGGTTGCAAATCCTTTTACATTATCTAGACAACTGCGAAATTTGAAAATCATCTGCGAAAACCTGAAAAGATCTGCGAAATCTCGAAATTAACTGCGAAAATGGAAATTCGAAGGTTTGACCAAAAGAGCACGGGGCGTAATCCCGTGCTCCTTCCGCTCTTCACTTATACCATCACTTTGCACATATCGTTCGTGAATTCGACCGGATCGTGGATCGGCAGCCCTTCGATAAGGAGTGCTTGATTGTACAATAGGTTCGTGTACAATCCTAACTTCTCTTTATCATTTTCATACGCCTCTTTCAATGCTGAGAAGACGTCGTGATTGACATTGATTTCTAAAACCTTATCAGCCTTCACATTCTGGTTGTTCGGCATCGCCTTCAGGATCTTCTCCATTTCAATTGATACTTCGCCTTCCGTTGAAAGACAAACCGGATGTGACTTCAATCGCTTGGAAGCCCGTACATCCTTCACCTTATCGGACAACACCTGTTTCATATGTTCGAAAAGCTCTTGATTTCCGTTGTCTTCAGCTTCGTTATCAGACGTTTTGTCGTCGTCTTCAAATCCTAAATCACCGCTCGACACGGACTTGAATTCTTTCTCCTTATACTGCATCAGCATTTTGATCGCGAATTCATCCACTTCATCTGTAAAATAAAGAATTTCATATCCCTTATCCGTGACGACTTCCGTCTGAGGAAGCTTTTCGATCCGCTCATGGCTCTCTCCAGAAGCATAATAAATGTACTTCTGATCGTCGCTCATCCGTGAGACGTATTCATCCAACGTCACCAGCTTCTTTTCCTTGGAGGAATAGAACATCAATAGCTCCTGCAAGTCCTCTTTATTCGCACCAAAATCACTATAGACGCCGTATTTCAGCTGACGACCGAACGTTTCAAAAAACTTCACAAACGTTTCGCGGTCGTCCTTCAGCAAGCTTTGCAAGTCTTTCTTGATCTTATTCTTAATGTTTTTCGCAATCAGCTTCAGCTGGCGATCTTGCTGCAGCATCTCCCTAGAAATGTTCAACGATAAGTCCTCTGAATCGACCATCCCTTTTACGAAGCTGAAATAGTCCGGCAGCAGGTCTGAGCACTTCTCCATGATCAAAACACCATTCGAATAAAGCTCCAGCCCTTTTTCAAATTCCTTCGTGTAATAATCGAACGGAATCTGCTCCGGCACATAAAGGATCGCATTGTAGCGTGCGGCACCATCCACCTTAATATGGATGTGCTTTAACGGCTTGTCGAAACCATAATGCTTTTCCTTGTAAAAATTCTCGTAATCCTCGTCGGTGAGCTCGCTTTTATTCTTGCGCCAAATCGGCACCATGCTGTTGATGACCTGCTCTTCGGTCACGTCCTCGTACTCATCCTCCGTACCTTCCTTCTTTTTGCGTTCCGTTACATCCATCTTGATCGGATAACGGATGAAATCAGAGTACTTCTTGATGATCGCCTTCAGACGGTACTCCTCTAAAAACTCGTCGAAATCCTCTTCTTCGGTGTTCTCCTTGATCTTGAGGATAACCTCCGTCCCAATGGAATCCTTGTCATGCGAGACGATCCTGTAACCGTCTGTACCCTTCGATTCCCACTTAAAAGCTTCATCACTTCCCAATGCTTTACTGATTACTGTGACAACATCTGCTGCCATGAATGCCGCATAGAAGCCGACCCCGAACTGGCCGATGATGTCATGCCCATCCTTCGCTTCATTTTCAGTTTTAAATGCCAATGAACCGCTCTTCGCGATTGTGCCAAGGTTTTTCTCGAGCTCTTCCTTCGTCATCCCAATCCCGGTATCGGTGATTGTCAATGTACGGCTGTCCTTGTCCGCACTCACCTTTATGTAGTAACTATCCTTGTCAAAACGGATGCCCTCGTCCGTCAATGCCTTATAGTAGATTTTATCGATTGCATCACTGGCGTTAGAAATCAATTCTCGTAAAAAGACCTCTTTTTGAGAATAAATCGAGTTGATCATCATTTCCAGCAATCTCTTCGATTCTGCTTTAAACTGTTTTTTCGCCATTTCAAGTGTCCCCTTTCCACTAATGGTTTCATCGATTCATAGTTTAGCACTCGCTCCATACGGGTGCTAACCACTATTTTAATACCATAAAATAGGCTATCGTGTCAATCGATCGTATAATGTTCTTTTATAATAGAAAAACCGCCTTAATAATAGACGGTTTTCAGGGTTGATCATTCAGATTATAGACTTGGATCCAGTTTAGGGTTAGGTCCATATTGATTCTCTGTGGACTCGCTATCTAAGCAATTAAAGACAAGTAACACAATTGCGCCAATGAGCGGAACAAGACTGATTAAAATCCACCAGCCGGTTCTTCCAATATCATGTAACCTACGGACTGACACAGCAAGAGATGGCAATAGTACCGCCAATGAATAAAGTATTGAAAGCAATGTATCAGCATCAAAAGCCATTCCTATCAGGCTAACCGCAAGGGAAATGAGAAAATTAAAAAGTACAAACATCCAGTATTCTTTCCGGCGAGCTCTTCCTTCAAACTTTACATAATTTTTTATTACCTTTAAATACCACTGCATTAAAAATACCCCCCTATAATCTATTTTTGAGCAGCATAACCATTAAATAATGCCTATTAACAATTCTACATTTTTTTACTTTTTTCTGCAATAATCGTCAATTAACAAGAAACTAACAATCTACTACTTCCGAAGATTCCACCCTTTAAAAAACTGACCTTAAGACATTCTTATTAAATATTGCAGGCTTTATGGAGTTTCTGACATAACATCTTTTATTTTTGCTTGTATGATTAACCGATGTGTGGCAGTTTCAATAGGATCACATGTATTCAAGGTTAATAGTTTGTCATTTCCATAGCCCTCTAAAACAGATAAATTGTCAGGGTCACCAACCAACATGTTATAAACTTTATAAATATATTGATGTTGCCTATCCTTCACTATTATTTCATCGTGAACCTTTTGTACGGCCTACCCTGATCAGTGGAATCCATTCAATCAGTTTTTCAGGATCGTCTGAAAATTCCATGCCTTGAAATAGGGGATTATATGACAGCGCTTCATAACGCTTTTTTAAAAACGTAACATTCTCTTCCCCTTGTATCATATGAGGTAATGGTATGATGAAGTCCTGCGGATTACGAATCAGATTTCTGTTTACAAGATACGACCAAAACTGTCTGGAAAGCTGGAACTGTTCATTGATTTTGATCGCTTTGCTGATATCGATGTATCCGTCAGGTTTTTCGGATGTATAGTTAATTCGCACAGTGCAGCATGGCCTGTACCCGCATTCCTGTTTTAATTACACAAAAAGCAAGGCTCCCTAAATCAGCTCGATTTTCTTTGAATCAATTCTATTTCTTGAGGCGTTACCAGGTAGATTCTTGATAACTCCCCCTTTGCTAATTCAACATTTATAAACTGAACATGACTAACAATTGTGTTGGGAGTATGCTTGTTTACCCAAATATCTGGTACTTCATGTGTAGACTGATATGAAAAAGGATTGTCGTTACAATTGAGGGGGAATCTCTTGACGAACCCTTGAAGTATTTAATTTCAACTCCTTATCTAGGGCATCAAAAAAGATGAGCTCATCCTCAAAATGAACTCATCTGGTAATACTGAACTAAATGTTATTCTATTTTAATTGAGGGACTATCCTTGTCACAGGCTTGTCGTTACTTTCCTCCGTACAGGACTCGAACACTATAGTATGCAACACGTAATGTGCCACCACAAAAGAAACAAACCCTCAGGACTCACTTCCCTCAAAACAACTTAATCTAAAAACCTATTTATTCTTATTCAAGACATCAAACGCTACTGCCGCTAGTAAAACTAACCCCTTAATCGCTTGCTGCCAGTCAATACCTATTCCCATAAGAGACATACCGTTATTGAGTACGCCCATAACCAAAGCCCCAATAACAGCACCGAAGACAGTTCCCACTCCACCGGTAAAAGATGCTCCACCAATTACCGCTGCTGCGATAGCATCTAGCTCAAACAGGTTACCAGCTTGTGGAGTTGCAGCATTTAGTCGACCAGCAAAGATCAGCCCACTTAATGCAGCTAAGGCGCCCATATTTACAAAAACCCAGAATTTCATTTTTTTGGTTTTTACACCAGATAGCTTCGCAGCATTCTCATTTCCACCGACTGAATAGATGTGTCTCCCAATTACGGTTTTATTCATAACAAACGTATAACCAATGATTAGTACGAGGAGGATAAGTAACACAATAGGAATACCAGCATATAGAGCTAAAACATAAGTGAATAAACTAATTAGAACGATGAATAAAAATAGTTTCAACACAAACAACGGAAACGAAATCGTGTGGAAATTGTATTTTAAATCTGATTTACGTATCCGCAATTCACCAATAATATATATAATAATAAAAATAGCTCCTATTACTAAAGAAAATAAATGTATATCCCCACCGCTGTTTACATCAGGCAAAAATGATGAACTTAAGCTTCTGAATCCATTTGGAAATGGTGCAATTGTCTGACCTTGTAATACGACCAAGGTTAATCCACGGAAGATTAACATTCCTGCTAGTGTAACAATAAATGCAGGAATATTTACGTACGCAACCCAGAATCCTTGCCAAGCACCAATAATCGCTCCTAATAGTAAGCAAAGTACAATTGCAAGTATTACTGGAAGATCATAGGTTACTAGAAATACCCCGGCTACCGCGCCAATAAATGCCGCGATCGATCCAACTGACAAGTCAATTTCTCCCGTTATAATAACAAGCATCATTCCAATAGCTAGTACAATAATGTAACTATTTTGCATAATGATATTTGTAACATTTAATGGTGTTAGAAGTATCCCATTTGTCATAATTTGAAATAAAATAATAATACCGACTAAGGCAATGATCATTCCAAAACGCCTTAAGTTATTTGATACAAGCTTTTTCATTCCCTCCATATGCTACGACCCCCAACTCTGTGTCATATGTTTCATTAACGCCTCTTGGTTTGCCTCTGTTTTATGAAGATCTCCTGTAATCCTACCTTCGGAAAGCGTATAAATTCGATCACACATCCCAATTAATTCAGGTAGCTCAGATGAAATCATAATGATGCTCTTTCCTTTTTCGGCCAGCTCGTTAATGATTTTATAAATTTCAAATTTCGCTCCTACATCTATACCTCGAGTTGGTTCATCCAGAATAAGAACATCCGGTTCAGCGAATATCCACTTGCCTAACACTACCTTTTGTTGGTTCCCGCCACTAAGGTTTATCGTTTTTTGTTCAATACTCGGAGCTTTTATATTCAAACGTTGCTTCATTGACTCTGCCTCTACTATTTCTTGACCGATATCTAGTACATTTTTTCTGGATATTCTTTTTAAGTTTGCTAATGTAAGGTTTTGCTTTACACTATCGATTAACACTAACCCATACTCTTTTCGGTTTTCAGAAACATAAGCAACGCCATTCTTAATAGCATTGTCTACATTTTTAAAATCTACTTCTTTTCCATTTTTAAAAAGTCGACCTGAGATCTTCTTACCATAGACTCTCCCAAACACACTCATCGCAAGTTCGGTTCTTCCGGCTCCCATTAAACCAGCAATTCCAATAATCTCTCCTTCTTTTACATTTACATTTACGTTATGTAAGATTTTTCTCTCTTCGTCTAATTGATGATAAACGGACCAATCCTTTATTTCGAATACTATATTGTCCTTAATATTATAGGTTCTTTCTGGATATAAATCGGTTAAATCTCTTCCAACCATATCTTTAATGATTTGATTTTCAGTGGCTTTCATCTCCTCTAAATGATGTGTCTGTATGGTCTTTCCATCGCGCAAAACAGTGATACTGTCTGATACTTTAAATAACTCTTTTAACTTATGAGAAATTAAAATAGCAGTCATCCCTTGTTTTTTAAATTCCAATAATAGATTTAGAAGGTTTTCGCTATCTTCTTCATTAAGTGCTGCAGTTGGTTCATCTAAAATCAGTAATTTTACTTTTTTAGATAGGGCTTTTGCAATTTCTACAAGTTGTTGTTGGCCTACCCCTATATTTTTTACTTTTTCTTGGGGGTCGACTTTCAATCCAACTTTTTTAAGAAGCTGCCTTGTCTCAACAATCGTTTGACTCCAGTTTATAATCCCTTTTTCTGCTCTTTCATTACCTAAAAATATATTTTCAGCAATTGATAACTCTGGAATTAGAGCAAGCTCTTGGTGAATAATAACAATCCCTTTTTCTTCACTTTCATTGATTGTTTTAAATGCACAAAGTTGATCTTCAAATCTGATTTCTCCTTTATATGTACCAAACGGATGGACGCCACTTAAAACCTTCATTAATGTAGATTTACCTGCCCCATTTTCTCCGATAAGGGCATGAATCTCTCCTGGGTGTACTTTTAGGTTTACATTGTCTAGAGCTTTAACCCCTGGAAATGTCTTCGTTATACCCTTCATTTCCAATATCGCCTCAGCCATCACTATCACACCTTTTAAATGTAGAGATAAGTAAGAGATGAATTAACAACACAAAATGGTTGCTAATTCATCCGTTTTTTCAATTACTGTAAATCTTCTTCTGTATAGTACTCAGTATCTACAAGCACTTCTTTATAGTTATTAATGTCCACAGATATTGGCTCTAGCAAGTATGAAGGTACCACTTTAACTCCGTTATCATATGTTTCAGTATCATTTACTTCAGGCTCTTCACCTTTAAGTACAGAATCTGCCATTTCCACTGCTATCTTAGCTAGCTCTCTTGTGTCCTTAAACACCGTTTGCGTCTGCTCACCAGCAATGATTGATTTTACAGAAGCAAGCTCGGCATCTTGTCCAGTTACAATTGGCATAGGGTTCGAACTAGAACCATAGCCGACAGCCTTAAGGGATGAAATGATTCCTCGACTGATTCCATCGAATGGTGAGTAAACAACATCTACTCTTTCACCAGAATAATGAGCACTTAGTAAGTTATCCATACGTTCCTGAGCTTTTGATCCATCCCAACGAAGTGTTGCAGCTTGATCAAAATCTGTTTGACCACTCCTAACAACCAGGTCGCCACTATCAATATAAGGTTGTAATATGGACATTGCTCCATCCCAGAAGAAATATGCATTATTGTCATCCGGAGACCCGGCAAACAATTCAATGTTAAATGGACCTTTACCTTCAGAAAGCCCTAATCTGTCAACAATATACTCACCTTGCAGCACTCCGACTTGGAAGTTATCAAATGTCGCATAATAACTTATATGGTCACTATTCATGATTAAACGGTCGTAAGCGATAACAGGAATATCAGATCTTTTAGCTTGCTCTAGAACATCGGTTAGTGCCTCACCGTCAATGGATGCGATTACAAGAATATCAGCGCCTTTTGTTATCATGTTTTCAATTTGGGATAATTGGTTTTCTACAACATCTTCAGCATATTGCAGATCCACTTTATATCCTAATTTTTCAAACTCAGCCTTCATATTTTCTCCGTCTTTAACCCATCTTTCCGATGACTTTGTAGGCATTGCGATTCCTACTACCTTTTCGTCACCACCTGTAGTGCTGCTACAAGCTACTGTAGAAATTGAAAGGATTAAAATGAGTAGTACCCCGATGAACTGTTTCATTGTTACTCCCCCTTTTTAGTTACATATTAAAATTGGCTCGATTAGTTACGAATACAGAGGACTTTTGACAGCGCTTACAGACGACGCGTTCAAAATATCGATAAATTAGTAGAATTAAGACTATGTATATGCATCAATAACTAATCGCCTGTAATTCGTTCGTACAACATTGAGTGATTAGAGTCCAATCTTGTACGTACATTTATTATAAAATAAAAAAACATGCTTGGCAACGGAATTTTTTAAATCTTTTAAATCTTCATTAGAAAAGCCATCCCTTTGAAGGTGATGGCTTTATGTCTATGAAGTGATTTCGACCGGAGTTAAACCCTTTGTGGAATTTCTGACGATAAGCTTCGGATTATAAACAATAGAATGTTCATAAGGAGACTCGACTTTATTTTTGTTCGCCCTAATTTTAATCAACTCTATGATTGTATCTGCTGCCGCTCTCCCCATCTCGCTTTTCGGGTGAATAATAGAGGTTAATTTTACCTCTGACACTTCTGCTAAGAAGGAATCATCGTACCCGACAATCGATACATCGCCAGGAACTGTAATTTTTTTAGCCCTTAACAGATTTAGTATTTCAATAACGAGTTCATCGTTATAACCTACAATACCTGTGATCGTATTATGCTTAGTCGAGATGATTTTTTCTATTTCATCTAATGGTTTAGTATTTTTGTTTTCTGTATCATAAGTGATGATATTTTTTGGATTTAAAGGAATTCCATACTTACGGTGTGCCTTCAAAAAACCTTTCATTCGCCTAGTACCCTGGGCATCATCCGTCTTAAAACAACCAGCAATATCAGTATGGCCTAACTGAATCAAATGTTCAGCTTGTATAAATCCACCCATCTCATCATCTACAATAATGCTGATGGGTTCCAGCTCATCGTAATAAGCATTGATCATAATGTACGGAAGTCCGAGCCTCTCAAGATTTAAATAATAGCTTATATTTGGGTTCGAAAACGCACTCTTTGTCGGCTCCACAATAACACCGTCAAATGACTGTGATAGTATTTTCTCTAATATCTCACGTTCTTTTTCGGGGTCATTATTGGTGCTGAAAATACTTACCTGATAACCTTCTTGACTAAGACGTGATTCTGCCCCTCTTATGATAGACGGAAATATATAATCAGAAATAAATGTCGTAACAATGGCAATGTTCTTTTGATTACTAATCGTCCGGTTGTGATTTTCTTCTGTTCGATCCGCGCAAAAAGTTCCAGATCCTTGTTCACGATATAACCAGCCTGTGGTAACCAAATCACCGATCGCGAGTCGAACCGTGTGGCGACTAACCCCAAACTCCTTCATCAATTCACTTTCTGAATTTATTTTTTGGTGTGGAGTATAGGTCCCATCTATAATTCTTGATTTTATCGCTTGTTTTACCTTACTGTATTTTGTTTCCAAAGAAGACACCTCGACTCATTTGCATTCCAACTCATTCGTATAAGTTAAGGATACCACAATGAATTTATATTTATAGCCTCAGACTACTTTATTTCAATGAAAAAATACAGCTGCTATTCAAAGCTCTGTATATATATGTCACCTATTTCCACACCGCTTCACTTAGTTTCAATTCAATTTGGAGTTTTCGAGGAACCGTATGTTCATCGATTACAACGCATTCAATTTTACTCATTTCCGCAAAGTCATATAACTGATCAGCAGTAACATCGAATGAAAAAACCGTATGATGTGCCCCTCCTGCATAAATCCAGCATTCTGTTGCATCACTTAATGATGGTTCTGGCTTCCACAATACCTTTGCTACTGGTAAGTTCGGTGTCTCTTCAGTCGGTTGCATTGCATGAACCTTGTTTACAACAAGTCGGTATCTTCCTCCTAATTCAATTAGAGAAGCCACCACAGCATCGCCACCACGCCCATCAAAAACCAACCGTGCCGGATCCTCCTTTCCACCAATATCAAGTGGATTTACAACAATTTTTGGTTTTGTTGCGGATACAGTTGGGCAAATCTCTAACATGTGGGAACCCAATATCATTTCTTTTCCTGGCTCTAAATGGTACGTATAATCCTCCATGAAGGATGTCCCTTTGTTGCTGGCCATAACCTTCATCATACGAAGCAAGGCTGCGGTTCTCCAATCTCCTTCTCCAGCAAAACCATATCCTTCTGCCATTAGACGTTGGGCAGCGAGGCCAGGAAGCTGTTTCATCCCATGGAGATCTTCAAAATTAGTGGTAAACGCATTATAATTCCTTTCCGATAAAAAGGCCTTCAAACCCAGTTCGATTCGTGCTTGCTCTAGAATGGACTCTCTTATAGGACCAGGTTCTTTTGCTTCCTCAGGTAGCTGATACAAGTTGGTATACTCTTTGTAGAGAGCTTCTACTTCCATATCTGGAATATTGGCCATTTCCTCTACTAAATCACCAATTCCATAGTAATCAACTGTCCAGCCGAACTTAACTTGTGCTTCTATTTTGTCACCGTCGGTAACGGCAACATTCCGCATATTATCACCGAACCGTGCTACCCGAATATTTCGCCCTTCTACAACAGCAACAGCCGTTTTCATCCAGTTTCCAATCTTTATTGTTACTTCATCATTTTCAAAGTACCCTACAACTACCTTCCGGGGGATTTGCATTCTTGTACTGATAAAACCATATTCTCGATCCCCATGAGCCGATTGGTTCAAGTTCATGAAATCCATATCGATGTTTTTCCATGGGATATCACGGTTAAATTGTGTATGTAAATGTAAAAGTGGTAGTTGAAGAGCTTTTAGTCCCGAAATCCACATTTTTGCTGGAGAAAATGTATGCATCCATGCAATAATTCCCGCACAGTTTTCATCCAGGTTTGCTTCGAGTATTAATCTATTTATATCATCTGCATTCGTTAATACTTGTTTGAACCGAATCGGAAAAGGTAGATTTGCATGCTGGTTCATTTTCTCCACGATTTCGATCGAATGGCTCTCTACTTGCTTAAGTGCTTGTTCCCCATACAGCTGCTGACTTCCCGTTAAAAACCAAAATTCATATGGTTTAATCTGTAACATATAGTACTCCCCCTACTAGTAATTTGTTGTAGATTGAATAGCTCGTATACGTTTCATCACATCGTTTTTCCCGCGACCAAAATAGTCATGGAGTCTTGAATATTCCTGGTATAATTTTTCATAGATTTCTACATTTTCTGCAATTGGCTCCACTATTTCATCTTTGACTCTCGCCATTTTCCTTGCTGCCTCGATAATCGTGTCATATCCACCATTCTCACAACCTGCTGCAACCGCTCCAAACATAGCAGCACCTAACGCAGGAGTATGGAACGATTCAGCAACCTTAATCGGTCTATTCGTTACATCCGCATAAATTTGCATCAGCAGCTTGTTTTTATGTGGCAGCCCTCCACATGCATACAACTCATTGACTTCGATTCCATTTTCATGAAATGAATCTATGATTTTTCGAGTTCCATATGCAGTCGACTCTAGTAATGCCCTATATATTTCTTCTGGCTTCGTTTGTAGGGTCATACCTATAAGCAATCCACTTAAATCGGTATCCACCAGGACAGAGCGATTTCCATTCCACCAATCGAGAGCTAATAACCCCGTCTCCCCCGGCTGAAATGAAGCCGCTTTTTTCTCTAACCACTCATGGATCGTTAATCCTTCTTGATTAGAAGCTTGCTTTACATATTCGGGCACACCCTGGTCTACATACCAAGCGAAGATGTCTCCAACAGCTGATTGACCAGCTTCATAACCGTATAATCCTGGGATAATGCCGTCTTCTACGACACCACACATCCCCTCTACCTGCTTCTCCTCATTTCCTAAGAGCATATGACAAATGGAAGTCCCCATTGCAAGCACCATTTTTCCCGGTTCGACTACTCCCATGGCCGGTACAGCTGCGTGTGCATCCACGTTCCCAACAGCCACAGCAATACCTTGGTTTAATCCCGTAACCTTTGCCATCGTATCCGTTAGACCACCGGCATTCGTTCCTAACGGGACAACATCACCACGAAGCTTTGTGTCAGTTAAGGATTCTAATCTAGGATCTAATGCTCTGAAAAACGATTTAGCAGGATACCCGTTTTTTTTATTCCAAATCGCTTTGTAACCGGCCGCACAACTATTCCTAACAAAGTTATCCGTAAGCTTAGAAATTACCCAATCGGTTGCTTCCACAAAGCGATCTGTTTGTTCATAAATATCAGGGGCTTCATTCAGAATTTGCCAGACTTTTGCGATCATCCACTCAGAAGAGATTTTCCCACCATATCTTGATAAAAACTCTTCCCTAAAATCTTCTGCAATTGCGTTCAATTGATTTGCCTCATCCTGTGCTGCATGGTGCTTCCATAATTTTACCCAGCTATGTGGGTTATCTTTTAATTTTGGATTAAAACATAAAGGATCGCCATTGTCATCGATTGGTAGCATTGTACATGCAGTAAAATCAATCCCTAAACCAATTACATCATTTGGATTTACACCTGATTGCTTTATCACAATAGGTATGGAATTCTCTAAAACTGCAAGATAATCATGTGGGTTTTGCAGTGCCCATTCATATCCAAGCTCAACCCCTGATTCGGGTAATGTTCCATCAATTACACCATGCTTATAAGGTGTGACATGATCGGCAATTTCTTTACCGCATGATAAGGACACCAACACGGCCCTGCCCGATTCTGTTCCATAATCCACACCAATTGCGTATTTTTCTGTCATATGTGTGTGCCCCCCTTTTTCTTTTGTCCATAATACGCTTTAGAACCGTGCTTTCGTAAATAATGTTTATCTAAAAGTGCTTGATCTAATTGAGGGATATTTGAATTTAATTGATACGTTTGGATCGCCATCTTGGCTACCTCTTCTAAAACAACCGCATTATGTACCGCTTCATTTGGATTTTTCCCCCATGAAAATGGTGCGTGACTGTGAACAAGCACTCCCGGAACATGAGTTGCATCTATATCCTGAAACGTCTCGATAATCACTTTGCCAGTTTCATGCTCATAGTGACCATTAATCTCCAAGTCTGTCATCGGCCTAGTACAAGGTACGGAACCATAAAAGTAGTCTGCATGTGTAGTACCTAACGGAGGTATACTTTTACCTGCCTGTGCCCAGCTTGTCGACCAAGGTGCATGGGTATGAACAACTCCACCAATATCAGAAAAATGTTTATATAACACGATATGTGTAGGGGTGTCGGATGACGGCTTCAAATCGCCCTCAACCACATTCCCATCAAAGTCCACAACTACCATACTGTCTTGATTTAACTCATTATAAGGAACCCCGCTAGGCTTAATTACAATCAAATTATTCTCTCTGCTGACACCGCTTACATTCCCCCACGTAAAAGTTACTAAATTATGCATTGGTAAGGCCTTGTTCGCTTCTAGTACTTGTCGTTTTAGCTCTTCTAACACGCTTCCACACTCCTCCCTCTCACCATGTACGTATAACATTCATATTAATTTTTATATTAATATAAATTGTACGTACATGCAATAAAAAGTAATCAGTCTTAAGTTCTGATCATCTGTTCTTATGATGAAACAATGAATTTCTGTGAAACAAACCTATAAAAAATTTGTATGAATAGAACAGATAATAAGTGGTTCGATTTCCACGTTGTCGATTATTTATTTATTTTGAGGGCTGGTTAAAGTGAGCAAAAGTGGATAGTTGCTTAGAAAGAGACGAGCAGACAGGAGTGCCGAGAATTCCGTGTGCTGAGGAAGATGTTTGTTATGGTCGATTTAATTATGTCCGGTGACCTCGAGGGATTAGCTCAGTTTGATGAACCATACATTGAGGCTGCAAAGCCGGATGGTATTTGGCAATCCCTAGTTTTAGCCGGTGCGATTTCAAAAGAAAATCGTAACAGTGAGTTTTTATCTTATGAAGCCCCTACATACTTTGGTTTGTTGTGTGCCTCGTATTACCAGTAATCAGTTCGGACGGGAATTGGTCCTGTCCCCTCGTTCTGCTTAATTAGTTTTTCCTACTTTACGAAAGATGGTGCCTACGGAATATGTATGTGAATGTAGTAGTGGGAAGATTCGAACCCTATGCTGTGAACCACACCTGGCGTTTACGCCAAAAGAGCCAACCCTACTTTACAGACAAAAATAACGTAATTATCCTATAAAACAAGAGCTCCTCATGAAATCCGAGGAGCTCAGATACAAGTATGCTAGGGAATGAACATGACCCTATTTTATATAGGAATCAACTCCTTGCCGCTTTACTTTTTATGTGTAATATCCTTTATAAAGGTACCTGTTTAGCCCTACTTCACTCTTTTATTTTAATGCATTGGCAAGAGAGATTAGAAGATCGGCGTGTTCTTCGCTGATCTTCTTGCTGCTTTGAGCACTTACTTCATGCTGGAATGCAGAAAGAATGTTATCATTTGTTTTTGTATTTTTCTTGTCTGCTGATTTCATGGCGTTGATTATTTTTCTTTTTAAAGAGTTCGCAACTCCTTTGTTGGAAACGAAGCGATCCACAAGGTTGCTTAAACTATCATAGGTTATTTGAACTTCAAAGGAGGTGGATCCACTGCCTTCATTATCTGCATTGTCCATGGCAGTTGCTTGGAACTCATTACTTCCTAGTTTAAAATCATATGCTGGACCTACAATATTTTTACACGTGCTTGATGCAACACCTGAAAGGTTATCTGTTGGCGTGCAAGTAATATTCACTTGTTGGTCCACAGTGTAAATGTTGTCATTACCTGTATAAGTGACAATTGGATCTGTTTTATCAATGTTCAAGGATATTGTTTGTAAGGCCTCGTAATTACCCGCTTCATCTACACTGAGATAAGAAAGGGTATGTTTCCCATCTTCCTCTTCCGATACATTCACATTGACTACCCCATTTTTTGCTGCGACAGCTGTTCCGACAGATAAGTTATTAACCCCGAATGCTGAGTTATCCATCGCATAATAAAGCGTCTTCACTCCTGAACCATCCACGTTATCGACGGCATGTAACTCTACTGTTTGTATCTGGTGCACCCAGTCATTTATATTTGGAGCAATGGCAAGCTTTGCGGTAGTTGTAGGCGCCGTGATGTCATAGATAATCTCAAACCCTTCCCCGGCCAAATCCTGAAAACCACCAAGTGTCCAGGTATTTGAATGGACTGGAGTCCCCTGACTGATCCAGCTAGTGGCAGCGTTTGGAATAGCATAGTAAAGCGCTTGCCCAAGTCCAGGGTTATAAGAATTACTGTAAACCGGTCCAAAACTAAATCCAGCATTAAACTCTAACACATCAACATAAAATTGAAACGCTTTGTTAAGATGGCTGTTGTTACTCAACGTGTTGTGACTAACTGAGAAAACGGGAGTCACATGAAGGATTCCAATATTATTTGCGGTTACTTTTACGGTATTACCAGCTACAATACTGGCTTCCGCTCCCGTTCCTTGATTCACCACTTCATTAGAAGAGTTGAGTTCACTCCATGAAACAGATTGATCAAATTGTAGAGTAATCTTTGGGTTTGGAGTAAACTGATAGTTTTGGTTTAAAGACAGTGTACCTTCCACACCAGCTGACACGGTCTTCCATCCATAACCAGAGACAGTAAAGTTCGGTGGGATTGGATCACCAACAGCAGTTGCCAATACATTGACAAAGTCTCCTCGTAAATAAACGATGTTTCCATTTCCAATAGCGGTAAGAGTACCATCCGTGCTTACCGTATTGAAAAGCTGAGAGTCAGGTAAACCAATATTTCCAGTTAGTCCTGTAATTCCCACCAAGGGGACTCGAGTATCAATTGGAATAGGTGAACCTACATCAAAACTACCAGCGTTAATATCTATTCCACCTATGTCTCCACCCCAACATTCACCTGTACAAACATTGAATCCAGCAGAAGCATGAATGTTCAATGTACCGTTTAATGAGAAATCGGCCGTTGGTTTTGCAACAGAAATTTGAGCAGAAGAATCTGGGTGCCAAAACGTTTCAATGGTTGCCGTGTCTGTCCCACCTGGTGATGTCACCGTCATAGAGAATTGTGCCGGATAGGTGACATTCATATCACCAAAGGATAGGTTCTTAAGCTTCCCACCAAATCCTAAGCTTCCGTTTGTATCACCCCAACCTTCACCACCCCATTTTGTTCCAAAAACAGGGTCCTCATCGATACTTCCATCCGATCCAGATTCATTCCATGAAGTATATGGTACAATCGGTAAATCAACACTAGAGATCGAAGGAGTTCCAGGTGCCAACTGACTTTGTCCAGTCGTTTGAAAGGTTTTCGTATAAGTATAAGAGGTTTGTGTTTGTAATGAGTGGGTTGTGTCTGCTGCATATACTCGTTCGGTGAAGGATGCCGGCAGAAGTAAGGAGAGGCATAAAAGAAGGAAATAATGTCGTCCTTTTCGGTTTTTTCTTCGTGACAATTAAGATCACTCCATTTCCTATTCAATTTTTTAAATACATTATATGTTCTTTATAAAGAACTGAGAATCAAAACTAATTATATTTAAAAATCCCAAATCCATCAATTCATTTTTTATAAAAACTCGTCGGGATGGTAGAATGCAGTTATTCTAATGAGCAAGTTCTTTTCCGATTCACAAATAAAAAAGACAATCTTGCACGAAAATACAAAATCGCCTTTTGATCGTTCTCTACTAAAAACGACCGAAGTATTTGAAACGGTCTCCTTCCCTTTTTAAACTGTGGTGCGTTAACCCTACATAATGGTGCACGAATTGTCGGGTGAATCTCTTCAAATCCTGATATTCTTTTCATGAAGGAGGGTATGAAATGAACTTGATCAAGAACATGAATGATGCACTAACGTACATCGAAGATCACCTTACTGATGAAATAGACTATAAAGAAGTGGAAAGGTTAGCTCTTTGCTCCGAATACCATTTCAAAAGGATGTTTTCCTTCCTTGCTGGTATTCCACTATCCGAATATATCCGGCGTAGACGACTTACACGAGCAGCCTTCGAACTGATAGAAGACGGAGCAAAGGTCATTGATGTTGCCATGAAATACGGGTATACCTCACCAGATTCCATTTCTTGCTGAATGCTTCCGAAAAGTAGGACGTCCAATATGGTAGAAAATTGTGTTACAATAAACACATTCTAAAATATTCCAATATTAGAAGAATTGTAAAATTCCAAAACATATATATGAATAAGGAGTCATTATGTCAATAAATAAGATGGTAAAGGCGTATCAAAAAGTATATGAAATAGAAACCAATCTGAGAGATAAAGTAGATAAAAAAATGATCAATCATTATGGTGATAATTGGTATTCTGCTGCGCCTAAGCGAGAGAAAAAATTACGCATAAAAAAAAATATTAAGAATATGCAACTTTATGAACTTGAACAGTTGTTACACTACAAAATATTTGGCAATTTACATAAAAACTATCCAAGATTCATTCAACTCCTAAGGGCAGTTTATCCGCTGAGAAATAAAATTGCTCATTGTCAAGTTTTAACCAACAAAGAACACATTTTTTTAAAACAAACACACCTTGCTCTTATGCAAGTTATTGAGAAAATATAATTAATTTATTTTTTTAACTAAAACTTTCGTTTCATTTTATAAGGAATGTTTACTTTAAAAGATAGAGGCTATTGTGAGCCGGAAACAATAACTAGATAGCCTCTCAACTGTTTACTGTCTTTAGTTTATTAACAGAGGGTTGTTTTTCTTTTTCTGTGGAATTTATTTTTATAAATTCATTGCGCTTTTAAAGAATTCAAACAAGTGACCTTGAATATTATCTTCCGATTTTCGAGTTTCACTAAACAGTCTTTGTTCAATTTCAGAAGTTAAATCCTTTACTCTATAATAGTTCTCTACAAAGACCATTTGTTTTTCTAGATCAATTTTTCCTTGGTTATCTAGAGGGATTTTAATTTCTACACTTTTTGCATTGTTTAAATTGCAATTGAATCTATAATCGAAACCATATTTTTTCTTAATATCTTGTATATAACAATATATACATCGGGTCTATTCTCACATCTAATACTACGAAAGCTATTCTTTAGGTATTTATAAAATATTGATCTGTGTGATAGACAATGTTAGTACCGGCGGAGCCATCCCCATCACTCCCAATTGAGATGTGTGGTTTTTCTTCTGAAGGTACATATTGATCTTTATTACATCATTTTATCAATATATGCTACTGGGTTCAAAGTTGCAGTATAAATTGGAATTCCATTACCTTTACCTTGATCCATCGTACTATATACTTTCTTAGTAAATCCTAATGCACTTGTATGAAATTTAAACAGTTCTATATCCCCTAACGTAGTTATTAAATAGTTTAATTCATTAGTAGGGGTTTCGAAGTTTTCTGTTAACTTTTCCTCCACTCCGAAATAGTAGTTTTTAATTCTTCGAGTTTCATAAACACTAGTTCATTTGTAATTTCATCACTCTCATCTTCGATACCGAGAAGAACTTTCTCCTCACGACTCCACCAATCGTCAACTAACCACTTATTCTCAGGTTCGAATATACCGATTGGTTGTATCTTACATCTATCGTTTAATGGAACAAACCCTATTTTAAAACTAGTTAAAATAGAAAAAACAATTCATTCTGATTTCGACCATCTTTTAAGCTCAATCCATTAATTATTGTCGTTCCATCTAACGTACTTTCCGGGAACAAATTCTTTTATAAAGTCTCTTTCGTTACTCCTTGTCAAGGACGTTTAAATTTATACAAAATCGTCGGGTTAAAATTGTACAAAAGTGGCACCTTAGTTGGTGCCTTTTTCATTCATTCGATAACTCGGTCCATCCATGGAGAATACTCGAGAATAGTGTAGGAGTCGATCTAAGATTGCAGTCGCAATTACCCCATCTCCTAATACTTCTCCCCACTCACTGAATGTCTTATTAGACGTTAATATGATCGAGCTGTTTTCATACCTTCGACTGATCACCTGAAACAGATAATGTCCACCATTATTAGATAGATTCAAGTACCCCATTTCATCGATGATTAGAAGAGAAGGCTTGGCAAGCCCTCTCATTTTCTTATCCAACTTCCCTTGAGAATCTGCTGTTTGAAGCGAAGTGATGAGTTCTTGTGCCGTCATAAAGTATGTCTTCAAACCTTTACGGATGGCTTCCAAGGCAATTGAGACTGCTAAATGGGTTTTACCGACTCCAGGCGGACCAAGGAAGACTAAATTCTGATTCTGCTCTATGAAACTAAGACTCATATATTCTTCAATGTCCCTGCGGGACACACCTTTCACACGATCAAAATCAAACGTATCTAACGTTTTCCTAAAGGGTAATCTTGATAGCTTTAAGAGCGTCTGTCTACTTCGTTCTATACGGGCTTGATTTTCAACTTCCAGTATTCGCTCTAGGAATGCATGGTATGGTATATTATTTTTAGAAGCTTCTTCAGTAAGGGTTCTCCATTCAGATTGAATGGTGGTTAATTTGAGCGATTCGCAATATGTATCAATAGCTTGATTCATTTTCTATCGCTCTCCTTCCTGAAGGAATTGGTCGTAAACGCTTAGTGGGCGAACAGCGACCTCTATATCCTGTGCAGCGTGGAGGGTGCCAGCCTTTGAACGCTGCTTTTTTCTTATCTGTTCGGAAAGTGGTAGAACCTTATCGTCTCTTGTATAGGTCAGAATCGCTTCCCCATGATAATAAACGGTAATCGTGCCATCTAGCGTTTCCTTAATCATTACTTCTTGCCCTGCAAATTTTGAGCTCATCAGGATCTTTCTAGAATGGTAATTCATGACCCCATCTCTCCCAATCTTTCGATACGTAATGTAACTGGAATCATATCTTGATGGGTTAAGAGGCTGCAGGGACTCTTTCAACCAAAGCTCTACCGGTTTCCGTTCTGTAGTAGAGTGAATGCGTTGATTCGCCGTTTCTTCCACCCATCTCAGGAGTCTGAGATTCAACTCTTGTAAAGATCGAACCGATGAAGTCTCTAGCCAACCATTCATATAACCGATAAATCGTTCAACTTTCCCCTTAGTTTGAGGGCGATAGGGACGATGTACGGAAGGCTTGAAAGCATAGTGATCAACAAAATCTAAGAACTTTTCATTCCATTCAACTTCTGGACCACTTCTCCGGTTGATAATCGTCTTCATATTATCAAACATTACCTTTTCGGTTACGCCTCCGAAGTATTCAAAAGCATTCGTCAGGCAGTACAATAGGTGTTCTCGATCCTGCCGTTCCGCAAAACAAGCATAACTCATTCGTGAGTAGGAAAGAGTAGCGACAAAGATCATGAGTGGTATGACTTCACCATCAATCTGGTAATGACCAGCTTCTTTCCAATCGACTTGCATCTGTTCTCCAGGTTCTGTTTCATACCGTCTGGTATGACTTTCTTTAAAGGCCTTACGATATGGTTGTACAAACTCTTTTAATATCGTACTGCCACCTGAATAACCTCTTTGTTTAATCTCAATAATCAGCTTCTCACAATTGAAAACATAGTCTTCTTGAATTCGCTTAAGCAGGTAATCTTTATATGGATCTAACTTCGATCCTTTTTTTGAACGGTGCTGTACATGGTTTTTCTCTCGTTCACTTAACGCTCTTACCGTATGCCTATGCATTCCCAACATCTCCGCAATATCTGATTGGGACATGCCTCGTTCCAATAGTTCTTTCACTTTTCGTCGCTCTCCCTCCAACTTCATGAATCAAATCTCCTCCCCCTTAGGATTCAATCTAATTATGAAGTTTGTCGAAATTTAAGGCGACGATTTTGTATATTTTTAGCCGGCTATATTGTCCATTTTAAATGCGACTCTTTCACTCCTGTAATACCTTAACTAATAGTTCTCTGCTTTGTAAACTGAATCGAAATCAATACTTACACCTTTATCATTCTTCGTTAGTACACCCAAATCACTTAAGTATTTAAAAATAAACAATTCAATAAAAGTCATTAGACACTTTTTAGGGTCATCACCAGTTGCCAACCAAACAGATTGCCAAATTTGTTTTGCTAACATTTTAGGGTTTGATATCTCTAATTCTTTATTTGGGAGTTATCCGCACTTAAAGAAGATATCACCCATTATATTTTTTATTGAACAATTCGTTAAAAAAACAACATTTCCTTTTATTAAGGTCATCTAAAAACAATTTTCCCAATCTATTGTGATTTTGAAAATTATTGAAAATTGATTAGTACAATAGCTGTATAATTAATTTGAATTTAGTTTTAATGTGAATTTCGAAGACTCAGATGAATCCCTTTCCACCCATTCCGGTTTAGGGTTGATCGGTTTGTTACTCTCATAGTTATTATCATAGTTTCAAAGGATCTTATTGGACAGTTCGAGAGTATGTGTCTTTACGTAATAAAGAAAGGAATACATAATAGAGACTACTTCCCTGCCTTTAGAATTCCAAGCCTGGAACAACACAGGTTGACTTAGATACACACTGAGCCATGTATGTTTCCATATTCAACCCTTTAATATTGACAAAAGTTCTAAAAAAAAACCTAGTCCTTCAGCAGACCTCAAAGGGTCCTACATTAAATTAGGTGCCTTTTTATCGTAATTATTCATCACAAATTTATTAAACCTTTTAATCTTAGTCTTAAAACTTACTTAATTTTTAATCACAGGAATTCTATATTGTCCTGACATAGCAGAAGTATTTGAATCTCGTTTATTTATTATTTGATTGGCAGATAAACTTTCTTCAAGTAAAGCTGCCCTTTCAATATTCAACTTCTCATTGAGAAAGCTATGTCTTAACTCAAATTCATTAAACACTTCGCTCCATTTTTTAACGTAAATTTTATAATTTCCTACTTTCTGAGCTAATGACCTTTCTCCATGATGTTGGTTACTTTGTATATGTCGATTTATATAACCCGTTTTGTCAAAATCATTTCCTATTAATATAAATTCCCACTCCATATTATTTGCATTAAATTCATTTTCACTAAGAATTACTTCTAGATACTTCTCCACCTGATGAAATTCTTTACTCCCAAGTTTAATACTTGGACTTTTCAACTCAACAACAACGTTTTTAATAACATTTACTTGTTTCTCTTGTCGAACCATAAAGATATCCATCTCTCTATTTTTATCTCGATGGTTAATTACTCTTTTGTTATCATTACCACTTAATAAATGGGTAAATCTCCTAAGTGCTTCCTCAAATCTAGGTTCAGCTGCGGTTACTAAGTGATACTGTTCACCGAAAACCCAATAATGCCTTTCAATCATTTTTTGTATATGGTCACGTTCATTTGCCTTAAGGTCTGCCTTAAATACTAAATCTCTAAGTTGTTCAATTGCAGTATATCTGTCCTGTACAAGCTTAATTGTTTTAATAACCCCTGATAATTTTGAGGATTTTAATATGTCAGCCAATTCTTCTTTTTCATCACTATCTAATTCTATTATCTCATCTAGTACAGTGAACAAATGTGTTCTTTCATCAGAGTCCATAATTAAATCTAGAAATCTAACAAAGGTTTTCTTCTGTTCAGTATTCATTTTTAGAAACAGCTTTGGTTCAACTTGATATAACCCTCTTACGACTGATTCCAACTCTATATCTCGCCTTATATCCCATGCATTTGTTGATTTAGTTCTAGGAAAAGCACTTGATCGCTTTAGGTCTTTAATAATGGTATCTGTATACTTTTTCAAGAAAGGCTTTCTCTTACTTTTCAGGTATTTATTTATCTCAGATATCAAATATTTATATTCATTACTTCGTTTAGAGTTCCCAAACATCGCAAGTTGTAAATCACTCTCATCAGTTTCAAAGTCAAAGTCATTAAAGAACTCACTTTTTACATATACGCTATGATAAAATGAATCCCCTTTATGATTAAATCTTGTATTAATCTTAGTAACTTCATTATCACTTAAATTTAATAAATATATCTTTGAGTATTCCTTTTTCAAACTAGCTTCCCACCTAATATACTTTAATGCAAAAGAGGTGTTGGTAGGAGAATAATCAATATCAAAGCTATCTCTTTCTCCTATAAGATACGAATAATCCAACTTTTTTCCGTTTATTACTATTTGAAAGTCTTTGTTAGAATTTAGTTCTAAGAACCAACAGAATTCTTCACATATATAAGCACTAAGTTTATCTAATTTGATATCCTTTTCATGAATTTCAGTAAAAATCACTGTAGTTCCTGTCCAATCCTTCGTTTCAACAGTATCTGTAGCAATGTATGTATTGAGACTCTCGTCCTTGACACTTATACTATAACTTTGATTACTACTATCTGCTGAAAAAATAGTTTCCCACGTAGCTGCAGAGGCAAACTGGAAAAATGTTAATCTTCCAATTCCATTTTTACCATGTACTGCGGAATTTCTTAATGTATTTTTATTGACTTGTTTCTCAGATTCAAGAAACGGTTTGAATTTGTAGTCTAAATCATGATAATTTATTCCATATCCGTTATCTTTAATATGTATTTCTTCTATTCCACCCAAAACGTTTTCAAAAGTTTTGATTTCGATAACACTAGCCTTTGCATCAAATCCGTTCCAAATATATTCAGAGATTGCTTCTAAATAATTTACATTTCTCAAAGCCTTCCTTATACCTTGAGAAGTAATTTGAATTGTATTCATAATATCCACCTCTCATTTATTTTTAAACTTTAAAAAGTATTATTATTTCTTGATACCCCCTTACTTAGTTGATGTTTAATCTAACTTCCAGATCCTTTAGGTAACAATACAAAGGATACCGTATTCAGGAATAGTGATAAATTTTTAGTATCTTTTGACCTGTTGCTAAGCATTTTTAAGTAATCCATGCAATAATCACAACAGTATGCTTCATTATCATATTTCTTATTTACAATCATCCCATTACACCTTGGTCCGTCACAGGTTGTTAAATCATCTTGAGTTGGTTTTTTCCACAAGTTAAGTAAATGTACTGATGATCATCTAAACATATAAATGTGTCCATTTCACAATCAGGACACTCAATCAAAGGGTCTTCTCCACCATCTTTTACAGCACTGTATGTATCAACAAATTATCACTGTGAATTTTATAAATGTACTCAACGCAAATATGGCAAAACACGTCTGTTTCGTCATTAAATTCAACAGTTTCATGGAAACAAACTGGACACTGTAAAACAATATCAATTCTATTAGTTTTGTCTTTAAGCAGTAGAAGACGTCCCATTATATACTCATCAAATTCATTTAGATAAGTTCTGTGTATCTTTTATTCCCCAGGGTTTATCATCCCCTCATCAACCATATCTGACTTTATAAATGGTATAAGATAATTTAGTAGCTTTACTACTCTTGACTTAATACATCATCAGAAACCACAAGATGATAATGCTCTATAACTTCCCCACCATGATAAATCCATTGGTCTACAGGTTCCGTCACAAGTGTCCTCCCTGAAAGGATGATATCCCAACATAGAGTCGAATCTTGAAAAATACTCAATTTCTGTCATTGTGAGTGAGTGTTTCCCTTGGTGAATTGTTGGGTTGAAAGTATGGTAGTTTCTGACGCAGCCATTAAATATATTCATTAGGTTTATTTTCACATTAGTTTCTCTTCCTACCTTAATCTTTATAATTAACCCTAATTTTAGGTTGGTAACCTAAAAGTCTAACTTCTTTTTTCCACTGGTCCAATTTATTTTTTAATATAAGCATCTCTAACTCATTAATATCTGGAACCCCATTGTTTAAAGGTAAAGGGTTTCTTTCTAAGACAAACCAAATGTATACGTTTTCTATTTTATTTTCAAATTCTATATCCCTTCGATGGTAAGCTTTAATAGCTTCTATTGACTGGTCAATTGCATAGCATAATTTCCCTGAACTATTCCCAAACTTAACACTATATATTGATGTGTCTTTATACAAATCAGCTACTTCAAGCTTATGCTTATTTAGTGCTACTAAATCCCTATCAAAATTTGAAAAATCTTTTTCTATTAGAGATTCATTAAAATATCGCTCTTTATAGTATTTGTTTTTAATCTTTTTATGAATTTCCGCCTCCGACAATCCTTCAAATTCCTCATTTTCCTTCTCATTCTGGAATGCTTCCTCTAGAAACTGTTGATGATTTAAATTATTATAGTTGTATTCATCATCGAACTCTACAGGGATTTCAGCTATTGAATCCTTCAGGTACTGTAGGTAATCTTCATTATATATATACCAATCTCCATTGCTAAGTAATGCTTTTGCGGCTTCATTAGTGTAGAATATTAAATTTCTTATCTCCTTATGAAATATTCTATTTCCATTACGATAAACTCTAACTTTAATATTTAATAGATCGTCTCTCTGTGAAAATCCATTTTCATCTAAAAAGTCCTGAAGGGTTTCAATGGATATACTACTACACTCTTTATTTTTTCTATTATAAGTGTATTTATATTCAAACTCTTGATTTTCTTGAAATACTATCTCCGTGGCATAAATTTGATACTCTGAAAAATCTAAAAACATCACATCTTCTTCAATATCGTTTTTCATTAATTCATACAATTCTTCAATCTGTTCCTCATCTTTAACAAGTTTAAAATATGGTATTTTAACTTCAATATGACTATTAATTCTTACATCCTCAATGTGCCGAATCATATCTACAATTGTATTAAGGGATGGTTCTTTAGAGTGAAATCTTACCGAATTCCCTATTTCGATGGTATCCTGAAATAATTCAAAACCTTCCTCTAGATCGATTTTTGCCTTAAGCTTTGTAAGTGCCTCACCACTATTAAAGTCTAGATTTTCATAATCTAAATATGTATTAACTGTTTTATTTCTTTGAGAGTTTGGATTAGTAATTGCCGTAGTTCTTATGTTCGAAAAATTAAGTCTCCTAGCAAAGTCAAATGCCCATTCTTTATCAGAATACTGGTCGACTTTAAAATAAGAGTGTCCAAAAGTGACTGTGTAGTATTCTTCATTCAATTTAACTAATATTATTGACTTTGGGCTTACATTTCTAGTTACGGTATCTAATTCAAATTCTGTTAACACCCAGTTCCACGAAATCTCCTTGTCCTCAGGATTAGTGCTATAATAAAGGGTCATACTATAATTTATTTCTACTACCTCACCTGTTTCAGCATCTAAGTCTGATTTTACAATTACTCTTTCTCCACACTCGTTATATTGACCACCTAAATGATCCAACAGATTCTCTTTATTATTTTCTGAAATCCTATAGATATTAATAGAAGCCATACTTATCACCCTTTATAATTTTTTATTTCACTATTACTGTCATTATTTTACAAAGTTCTACAAAGAGGTTGGAAAGTCCTTTTAAAAATAGTTGATTTTATATTCTCCCTAAAAATACTATAAAAATCTTTTGTGTATTAAAATGTAAAATGCTACTTAGTAATACTGTTTAATTGTATGAATAAATATTAATTTCTCTTTCAAGTAGTTATTCATTTTATTTCCCTAAAAAAGTATAAACACCCTCTGTTTGAATGGGGGTGTTTATTCGTCATTCCATTTATATCTTTGTTTTAGTTGGTTCCTTTGGGAATATGGGAGGATGCTGTCCACCTGTAAAGATAAATCTTCAACTTTGTTTGCCTCTATTTATGGTACGGTTCACCGTAACGCTTTAAAGACAGCAAAAAAGATTAACTTTGGATATATTTTCTACATTAAAGCAAACAAGGCTTTGTTATCAAAAAATAATCACCCCGAGCTATGACTGGCTGATTGGGTGATTACTTTTCATACCTATTCGATTTGCTGGCCACTCTTCATCAGTAAATATCAAACGCAGGTGTTACCAGCACCTACTTTTTATCCATTAAGACGCCTCTTGGGTGTATAGGTTTTCTTGAAAGGCAATAAATGTATGCTGTATCTCACTGACTCCACCAAGCTCTTGTATAGCATCAGAGATTGAATGGTATCTTAATTCTAGTAAACGTGGTAACTTTTCCTGGTCAAGCTCTTCAAAACCTGTTTCAACATATTTTGAAAGAACATATTCTAGAAAATCCTTTTCTTTATCATTAATATTCTTAAAAATACTAGACTTTGCCTTAGCTGCTCGTTCTTCTCTTGAAATAGGTTCGATTGCATAAGATACATATTGAAGGACATCTATAAGATCACTATTTTCAGCCTTAACTAATCTTTGCAATTCAGTAAGCTGATCCATTCCATAACCAGCTTCGTCTAGTTTTTCAAGAAATGCTTTTCTAGTTGAAGGATTTGACCAAATCTTTCTCAATTCATCTTCACTTTTGAAAAATTCTGGTAGTGTTCCGTATAAGTTGTGTAAAAATTCTTCAACAGAAATAGGTTTACCATCCGCACTCCAAAAAGAAGTAGAAATCATATGCTGAAACTCTCGCTCTTTACCATCTCGCAATCTAACTTTTATTTTTTCCTTTGGCTTTTTGGGCTCATCAGGATCTTCTGGATCTTCATTGCCCCCATCTCCGCCCGGATTCCCAGGATTTCTCGGGCCTTTTGGGTCTACTGGTTCTGGATCTAGTGGTGGACCATCCCATTCTGGATCACTAAAGTTTTGATAGGCATCAACGAAGTCATAGATAGTGAAAAATTCTTTCCCATCATATAATCTTGTTCCCCGACCAATAATTTGTTTAAATTCAATCATTCGTTTCACTGGTCGCATTAAGACAATATTACGAACATTTCTAGCGTCTACTCCTGTAGAAAGTTTCTTAGAAGTAGTTAAAATAGTGGGTATGGTTTTCTCATTATCCTGAAAGTCTCTTAGATAAAGTTCCCCTAAAGCTGAGTCTTCTGCGGTTACACGAACACAGTACATTGGATCTTTACTGTCGCTATATTGATTAATTAGATCCCGAACAAGTGCTGCATGAGGCTGTGAAGCACAAAAAACAATCGTCTTTTCGTTTTGGTTAATTTCTGAAAGAAAGGTTTTGACTCTATATGATTCACGCTCTTTGATTTCGATTACTCTATTAAAGTCTTCTTCGGTATATAATTTACCCTCTTCAACTTGCCCTTCTATTACATCGTCATCCGAAACATACATATAATCATCGATTGTAGTTTTGATACGTTTCACTTTAAAAGGGGTTAAGAAACCATCATTAATACCTTCTTTTAATGAATATTCATAAATTGGCTTGCCAAAGTATTCATAAGTATCAGCATTATGTTTTCTCTTAGGTGTTGCAGTTAACCCTAGCTGAACCGCGGGATGAAAATAATCTAATATTTCTCTCCAACTACTCTCATCATTCGCTCCACCACGATGACACTCATCGATAATAATTAAATCAAAGTAATCTGGAGGATATTCACCAAAATATGGCTTGTTATCCTTCCCACTCATAAAAGTCTGAAAGATCGTAAAGAAAATGTTACCGTTTGTTGGCACTCTTCCTTTTTTTCCTATTTCTTTAGGATTAATACGAACCAAAGTATCCTCCGAAAAAGCAGAAAAAGCATTAAACGCTTGGTCGGCTAAAATATTTCTATCAGCTAAAAACAAGATGCGTGGCCTACGTGACCCATCACGTTTAATATTCCAACGTGTGTGAAAAAGCTTCCATGCAATTTGAAAGGCTATAAAAGTTTTTCCTGTACCAGTAGCCAAAGTAAGTAATATACGTTGTTTCTCTTCAGCGATGGCTGTGACTGTTTTATTAATAGCGATTTCTTGATAATATCGAGGACTTTTTGTTCCACCTACATCTTCAAATGGAACGGTATTGAACTTATCTCTCCATTCATTTTGATCTGAAAAGATTCTATTCCATAGCTCATCAGGAGTAGGAAAGGAAGCCACTAACCCTTCATTTCCGTTTTTTATACACATTTCATAAATTTGTTTACCATTACTTGAATATGTATAATCTAACTTTAGCTTTAGGGCATAATCTTTGGCTTGGGCCACCCCTTCTCCTACTTCTAATTCATCACTTTTCGCCTCAATAACTGCTAATTTAATGCCTTTATAAACAAGGATATAGTCAGCTATTACTGGCTTTGCGCGGCCACCTGCTTGAATTTTACCAGCAGTAATATGAAATTCCCGTAATACCTTGGAGCCTTCGACTGCTCCCCATCCACTTTCATTTAGCTTTGGGTCAATAAGTTCCGCTCTTGTTTCCGCTTCATTCATTTATAAACCTCCTTAGAGTTCCCCATTAAACGCTTTATTCAAAATTGATTTTTTTAGATCGTCTAAGTTAGTTAGTTTTTGTTGATATATAGCTTCGAGCCTTTGGGTCTCTGCCAAAAAAGAATTTAGTTTTTTTACGATACTTCGTTGCTCAGTTAGAGAAGGTAGATTCAACTGTAACTTCTTTGAATCAGGAACTCTCATATGCAGAACAGTAGATCCTGAAGCAAGTGATTGTATTTGTTGTTGCACATCTTTGGATTGAAATGCATACAATAAGTAATTATTATCTAAAATAGAAGTATCAACTCTATAGGAAACTATACGCTGGCCTAAAAACACATGGTCATCAGTTTGAATTATACCCACTTCACCTAGAGGGGCCTCTCGGGTCAATAAAACATCACCCTGTCTTGGGACCTGACGTCGGGTCCAAAGATTAAATGTATCTTGAGTTACAAATTTCACGGAATTCAGGTTTATTTTACCATTTTTCACGTTAGAAGTCCTGATCATTTTGTATGGTGTTGGTTCTTGGACTGTTGGAGCCGTTTTATTAATGCAATCTATAATAGATTCACATACTTCCTCAATGGAAACTCTCCTCCATCCGTTTTCTTTTTTAGCAAACACTCCCTGCAAATATGAATCAAAAAGACTACTAGCATTCTCATAACTTTTTTCAGTTCTATTTTTCGCTTTATCTAAAGCTTCAAAAGTTTTTGATAAAAGACTAACTATTCTTTGTTGCTCCTTAAGGTCGGGAAATCTTACTTTTATCTTTTTAAGTTTCTCCTTATTTAATGTTTTTCCTTTTACTTTCACATCACCTTCGGCTGCAGCACCCCAATCAAAATAAGTTAAAAAATAATAAAGATAGTCTTTTGATAATTCATTTTCACTTTTAATAGTTAAAGCAGCTATAGCCTCATTTGTATATAAATCCCTCCCTGCAAAAGCAAGCCTTCCTAGTGTTAGCTTAAAGCTAACAAGCAGAGTTTCCTCTTTTACAATCTTTGATACTTTCGCCCCTTCTTCTGAAAGGTATTCTTTACTCTCTGATACAATCTTTCCATGAGCATTTGATAAATCAGCAATAGAAAGCCAAACATTTTTGGTTGTTTTATTCTGGTCCCAAAACTTTTTATTACCTCTTAAAGGTGTCTTTCCTAGTTGAATATCACAAACATCACCTAACTTTTTTTCTTGCCATTCTTTCTTCATAGTAACCCCCTGATAGCATTTAAAATTTCTGCACTTTCTTCATCATGGGTCTCAATATCTTCTAATATTGCTTCTGGATCACGAAGTACTATTCCATCATTTCTGTTTGGATTCCTAACTGATAAATCATAAGTAGTCGTATCTAAGTCATCAATATTCATCATCCAAGAGTTAATTGACTCACCTTTAGATTTTTGCAACTCAATAAATTCCTTTAGATCATTTTCATTTAAAGGATTAGTTTTCCCTAAATTTCTCTCCAAGTTTAATTGATAATACCAAATATTTTGTGTTGGTTTGCCTTTTTCAAAAAATAATACAACAGTCTGTACCCCAGCTCCTACAAAAGTATTTTTAGGCAAATCCAATATAGTATGTAAATCACAGGTCTCTAATAACTGTTTGCGCAAATTTATTGAAGCATTGTCAGCGTTTGAAAGGAAGGTATTTTTAATAACTATGCCTGCACGCCCACCTGCTTTTAGGTTCTTAATAAAATGCTGTAAAAATAAAGAAGCTGTTTCACCGGTTTTTATTGGAAAATTCTGTTGAACTTCTGCTCGTTCTTTACCTCCAAATGGAGGATTCGCCAGAATAATATCATATCTTTCATTTTCTTGAATATCAGCTATATTTTCACTTAAAGTGTTTGTATGAATAATATTAGGTGCTTCAATGCCATGCAGAATCATGTTCATAATACCAATAACATATGCTAGAGACTTTTTCTCTTTACCATAAAAACTCTTCTTCTGTAAAATTCCCATCTCTTTTGTACTTAAATTTTTACTATTCTTTAAGTAATCAAAAGCTTCAACCAAGAAGCCTGCAGATCCTGAAGCTCCGTCGTAAATCTTATCTCCTATTTTGGGATCTACTACCTTTACTATTGTTCTAATAAGTGGACGTGGCGTGTAATATTCGCCTCCGTTTCTACCTGCATTTCCCATGTTTTTTATTTTATCTTCATATAAATGTGACATTTCATGCTTTTCGACGTGTGATCGAAACCTTAATTCATCTACTAAATTGATTACCTCCCTTAGGTTGTAACCACTTTGGATCTTATTGTTAAGTTCAGAAAAGATCTCACCTATTTTATATTCAATCGTGTCAGCATTTGTAGCATCTAGTTTAAACTTTTTTAGGTACGGGAATAGTTTATTATTCACGAAGTCTTTCAAATCGTCTCCAGTAAGAGCTTTATGGTGATCTAATTTACCACTTTCGTCTTTTGGCGCTGCCCATACTTCCCACTTAAATTCAGGTTTAATAATTTCTTTATATGAGTGAGCAGATAATTCAGCCATTGTTTTTTTATCCCTTTCAAGATCGTCTAAATATTTAAGAAAAAGAATCCAAGAAGTTTGCTCTATGTAATCTAATTCGCTACCACATCCTGCGTCTTTCCAAAGTACATCATCTATATTTTTAAAAGTCTGTTCAAACACTATCATTCATCCTCCAAGTCTTTTGGTTCCGTGTCTATTAGAATTTACTTATAATCCTTTATAGCTCGTCCATTTATACTATTTTATTATACAACAATTGTAAGAAGCTTACCAAAAAGTCTTTATTTAAGTACTTAAGCTCTTCAACATCCCTATTAAAACAAGTAGCCCAATTAAAAAAGACCTTTCTAATTCGTGACCTAATTACAGAATTAGATTGGAACGAAATACAGCTTACTGTTAGAAAAAATTTAGGCAGAATGGTGATGCAATCTGTGCTTAATGAGACGGACTTTACGAGTGTTATACCTGATGGAAAAGACTCACAAGGAGTACAATGGTATAGAAAAAAGTAGTTATGTAATAAAAGAGGCACTATAATATACCCGTTAACCAAGTATTTATAGTGCCCCTTTCCAGGACTTATTATTAAGTTAAAAAGTTACCCTTTAATAATCTCATAGATTTCATTTACTACCTCTGAGGATTTTTCATTTGCTTTCCCTCTGATAAGTTCTCTACTGTTAATAGAATATTGGAAGCCAGGTTTATATACGTTACCATTTATCGTTACATCTTCTTTTTGGTACAGACTTCTGAAACTTCCAATTGCTATCAATATAATTTCACTTACTCCCTCGTTAATAAGTAAATTTCTAACACATTCAAATGAAGCACCATTGGTAACATAGTCATCAAGAACACATATCTTACTATTTTTTAATTTACCTTTGTATTTTGGATTTAATTGAATAGTGTCAAGGTGTCTTGTACAACCTTGTCTTATCCTTTCTAATTTATCAATGGACGTTGACTTTTTTGCAGGAGTATGGCGTATAAAAAGTTCCTGACTTCTTCTATTATTTAATAAATACCTAGTCTGTTTCACTAAATCGTAAACAAAATTATCATTTTTTCCAGAAGATGATGGAACACTCATCCAATAATCAACATCTTTAAATTCATCCATACCTGTTATAATTGTTAAGTAATGGAAATAAACTGCATATTGATATGTATTGGAACCAAATTTCAAAGTTTTCATATATCTTTGTATCATTTCATTTTCATTTTTCACTGCAAAAAATTTATTTGCATTGGAAACAGCTATCAATCTAGTTTTTTCATTAACACTAAAATCATAAAATAATTCTGTTTCTAGCCTTAAGATATCTATACATTTGACAACTTGGCCAACGCTGTTTAGCTTAAACCCATACTTATCAATATTCTCTTCAACGTCAATCCAAGTGGGGTTAATTAACAATAACTTGTTGTTTGCTGCAATATATATGTCTTGATCTACTGAACCCAGAAACATAAAATTTTTGTTATCTTCAATTATTTTCCTTGATAACTTACCTCTGTTACCAAACTTAATGTTTTCTAAGTTGTTTTCGACTAGAATTTCCTTATACTTTTCTTTGGTTCGACTAACAATATAGATTTGAATTTCTTTACCTTTTATTAAGTTGACTAAGTCAAACATCTCTGGTCGAATACTGTAATCAACATCAAAGAAAACACTCCTTGATATAAGTAAGTTAAACACCTTTATCCCTCCCTTTTGAAAAATTCTTTAGCATCAAACTTTTTTATGTAATTTATTACGTCATCATTTAGTAAAGACGGATCATAATAAATTGCTTTATTTTGTTCATAGCCTTGACGTACTGTGTTTAAAGTTCCACTTTTTATAGATGCTTCTATAATCAAAATATCATCACTAATCTTGGCAACAAATGAATTTCTCTCTAAAAAATGCGATTTAAAGGTGTTTTCAAATGGTCCCAAGCGTGTGATTAATAACCCTTTATTTTCAACAATTTCGTCTGCTAAGCTTTTATTTTCAGCCGGATATATTTTCTCAAAGGAAGTTGGTAAGACGGCGATTGTATATCCCTTACTATCTATTGTTTCTCTATGTACTATAGTATCTATTCCCTTTGCTAATCCACTAACAGTAGCCCAACCTTCATTTATATATTGTCTTACGTATTTTCTAGTCTGGTTTTCTCCTTTTTCTGTTGAATCTCTAGTTCCAATAATTGCAGCTTTTTTTAATGAACTATTTAGAAGGTCTACATTTCCATAACAGTATAAAAATAAAGGCTTTTTATCAGGCGGAAAAATATGTTCAGGGTAATCTTGATCAAATTTAAAAAATACCTTGATACCTTTTCTCTTGTATTCGCGCATCTTTTCTTTGAATTCCTCAGAAAATTTTATGAGTACACGAACATCTTCTGATAATTCTATCTCTTTTTTAGTGTAGCTATCAAAGTACTTGTTATAGAAAGCATAGTTTTTATCAAATATGGATTTCATTATACTTTTTTCGTCTTCATATTTATAAAAAGTTTCTAATGTCTTATCAGAAAAACCAAACTGCTTTAAAAGCAACAGAGTATTTTTTATATTCAACGCTGTCCCCCCTTAGCCAACCGCTTTAGGATAATTTAAGCTTCTGTTTAATTTTAGCATAAATAACCAATTTGTTCCTAGATTCATGTTAAGTTTTTATCGATCACTCTTTTGACTGAGTTCTCATTTTTCTCTATAATTTTAGTAGTGTTTAATTTTGGGTGTGAGCTATTATGCTTGCACCTCTTTTTTTTATCTCTGTTCCTGGTTAATCTAAAGAAATTGGATGACCAGCTTTTATTAAAAATGTTTCTTTACATCAGCTAACCTGTCTGTTTCTAGATAGTCCAAATAAGCATTGGCTACCTCTTCAATTAACCTCCTTTTCATTCCAACTTCGGGTCCAACATATACCCCATTAACATGTTTAGCCATATCGTTACTAACAATTCCCCAATCATACTTAGGGGATTATATTTTAAAGAAAACCGCTACCTATTTGTGGTAAGGTGCACCTCTATTAATCCGAAATGCTCGATAAATCTGTTCCATTAAGATCAGTCGCATCAGTTGATGGGGGAAGGTTAGTTTGGAGAAGGAGAGTTGGGCGTGGGATCGGTTGAGGACGGCTTTGCTTAGTCCTAGGGATCCGCCGATGATGAAGGCGAGTTTCGATTTTCCGTATGTACCAAGCTGGTCGAGGTTTTGTGCCAGCTGTTCTGAGGTTTGCTGCTTTCCTTCGATTGCGAGTGCAATGACATGAACGTCTTGTCCGATTTTTGCGAGAATCCGTTCCCCTTCCGCATCCTTCACTTGTTCCATTTCCGTTTCACTCAATTGTTCAGGTGCTTTTTCGTCTGCCACTTCGATAATTTCGACCTTCGCATAGGCTCCAAGTCGTTTTTGATATTCGGCGATTCCTTGTTTTAAGTATTTCTCTTTCAGTTTTCCGACGGTAATGATTTGTATATTCACAGGTTGTCCACCTCTATAAACACGTTATCCACAAAAGTTATCCACATATGCACAATTTCTATCCACATTCTGTATAGGAACATTAGTTTGACACCATATATATGGCAGGTTTGTTGCAATATTCACAGGTTGTGGATATCTGTTCGTTTTCTGTGAGTTTCTTCATGACAGGTGCGGTTTCATGTTCATCAACGATTACATCAAGCGCTAAATCAATATGTTCTTTACAGCATGGAATCATTCTTTTCACTTCCTCTTGATTAGTATTCACATGCCTTAGTTTAGCATATTTCACCTATTCTACCCGTTGTTGTTGATAACCAGTGGATAATTTTCATAAAACAAAAAAAGGAGAGTGGCTATCACTCCCCTGTTCCTTTCGCTTCACCTAGTGTCATGGTGATGGTTTTCTTTTCTTGTTCACGATAGATCGTTACTTCCATTTTATCGCCGATTTGTTTTTCTTTATAAAGATGCTTTCGTAATTCGGCTGGTGAGGCAATTTCCTTACCATCAAGAGCAACGATAACGTCAAACTCCTGTAGTCCCGCTTTTCCTGCTGGAGATAGTGGATCCACCTCAAACAGTACGACACCTTTGTTCACATCATCTGGTATTTTTAATGTTTGCTCTCGGTGATAATTAGAAACCTGTACGAGTGGAAGAATTTTAACTCCCATATAAGGGCGCTTCACTTCTCCAAATTCCTCAAGGTCTGCGATAATAGGACGAGCAATATCAGCTGGAATTGCAAACCCGATTCCTTCAACTGCTTGCTGTGCGATTTTCATGGAGTTGATTCCGATGACTTGGCCTTTAATGTTAATCAATGCACCACCGCTGTTCCCAGGGTTGATGGCTGCATCGGTTTGGATAACCTCTGCCTGCCAGTCTGGTCGGCCGTCTCCATTTTGATCAATCGGGACAGTACGGTCAGCGGCACTTACAATTCCCTTTGTAACCGTTCCTGGAAAGTTCCCAAGTGGATTTCCGATCGCAATTGCTGGTTCTCCTGGTTTCAGTTTGCTTGAGCTTCCGAATTCTGCGACAGCATTGATCTTATCACCTTTTACACGTAAAACCGCTAAATCCATGATGGGGTCTGATCCGAGTAGGTCTGCTTGCAGCTGCGTTCCATTCGATAGGGTGATCTCAACCTGAGCAGCGCCTTCTACAACATGGTGGTTTGTAACAACGTATGCATATCCACCCTCTTTTTTATAAATGACGCCTGATCCGACACCTGCTTGGTTCCCTTGTTCAAATAAGCTTGATTTTTGAATATTCACGACCTCAACGACAGCATCCTGGGCTTTCGCTACCGCTTCAGTGATCGCGGTGTTGACATCGACGACATTAACAGTCTCCGTTGTTGTCACTTCCCCATTATCACCATTAGCTGCTTCCTTACTATCAGGCTGCAGATCGCCGGAAAACAATCCAACATCGGTTGCAAAAATAACGAGCAATGCCCCAAGCACCAATCCGGTCAATCCCATAATTAAACCACGAGCTCGGTTCCCTTTTTGCGGTCCCTTGCTCCGGTAATGGTCATCGTAGTAACCCATGTAACTCATCATCCCTTTCACTTACGTTTGGTATACCCATTATAGGAAAAAAATATCGTCTACCGTGCAATTTTGGGTGAATTTTGACATTTGTCTACCACTTACTATATTTCCCTTAGATTGGGATACTAAACCGGACATGTTTTTATGGGGTGATCAAAAAAATAACTGTTCAAAAAGGAGGATCAAAAGAGCCGAGATTTCTGAAGTTCAACTAACTACGTCACGTCCTGTGACAACGTTGAACTAACTCACATCCTGTGAGCCCGAGGCACGACAGTCTCGAGGAAGACTACTTACTTGGAACGAAGAAATTCGACAGCTTCAAAATGAAGTTCAACTAAGACCATCACGTCCTGTGATAACGTCGAACTGACTAACATCCTGTGCCTGTGGTTACTCGGCACAAAACTGCCAAGAAGTAATGTAATTTGTAGTCTTGTTAGCCTCCGGACCTTTTGAACATCCTCTAATAGAAAAAACCTACTAAACCGTAATCAGTTCAGTAGGCACTTCAGCATCTGTATCGTACAATCCAAATGATTCACTTACTTGAAAGCCCCGTTTTTCCAACGTTTGCTGGACAGACATCCGTGCAAGGTCCTTCATATTGTTATCCTTACTGAGATGGGCGAGGTATACCCGGCGTGTTCGGTCTCCTATAATCTCGGCGAGTGCTTCACCGGCATCCTCATTCGATACGTGTCCTTGATCACCAAGAATTCGTCGCTTGATGCTCCATGGATATTTTCCCATCATCAGCATATCGATATCATGGTTCGATTCGAAAATGAGCATGTCCGAGTCACGAATGGTTCCTTTAATCCGGTCACTCACATAGCCCATGTCAGTCGCAAGTGTCAGTTTTTTCCCCTGGTGGTGGAATACATAAAACTGTGGGGAAGCAGCGTCATGCGACACCCCGAACGATTCCACTTCAAGATCATCGAAGGCTTGGACGGTTTCACATTCAAAATGAAACTTCAATTCTGTCGGGATTTTACCAATCTGGTTTTCCATAGCAAGCCACGTTTTGGCATTTGCATAAATCGGCAGTTTAAACCGGCGTGACAGAATTCCAAGTCCTTTAATATGGTCACTGTGTTCATGTGTCACGAGAATTCCGTCGAGCTGTTTGGGATTGCGGTTGATCTTTTTAAAAAGTGCCTCGATTTTCTTGCCGCTTAAACCAACATCGACCAACAGACGTTTTTTCTCGGTTTCAACATAAAAGGCATTCCCGGTGCTTCCACTTGTAAGTACACTAAACTTCACTTATTCCACTTCACTTTCTTCGGTCGTTTCGATTTTGATGATCCTCGAATCGGTCGCATCAACGATGATTTCTTGATTGGCGGTGACGATCCGCCAACTCGGTACAAACATCTTCAGCTGGAACTGCTCTTCGTTCGGGATGAGCGTGAAATAGATGAGCTCGATATTTTTCAGGTTCGTGCCTGGGGGGAATTTCGGTACTAGAAGGGCGTCCCTTGCTGGGATCACCTTCCTTTTTTCCCCTTCCTCCTCAATTTCCAAATAGGTGAGACGATAGCTAGCAATATCCCCGTCTTTGTTCGTCAAGATTTCAATCAGTCCGGTCAAGTTCCCTTCATTGATGTATTCATTGAAATGGATCGGGACGTCGCTGTACTTCTGTTGGAATATGTAGAGGTTCCGTCCTGCATCGTGCTTCAAATATAGAAAGTCATCACTCATCGGTATATAGTTGCCTAAAAAGGTTTCCAGCTGTCCTTTTATGCCGTCCTCGCTTTCAAGCGATAGTGGATAAGGCTCGACCAATGTCGCATTGATGATCGTTTCCGATTTTATGTCGATTTTTTGATTCGAATTCTCTTTGAGGAATTCCTTTTTATCCTCTTCAGTGAATTTTTTGCTGCTTCCGCTGATCGATGCAAGCGGTTGTTTGATGATCGGGAGCGTTTTATTGTACTTGATATGATCGAGGCGGTCTTCGGTTATTTGTTCCTCTGCGAGCTTTTGCAGGTCCGGATTGATCTTTTCGAACACTTCGATACCGAGGTAAATATTCAAGATGAGGAAGGTAAAGATAAAGATCGTTTTGATGTTTTTCCAGTCCATTCCTTTACCTCCCTTTGTTTTTTAACGGTTCTTTGATGTCCTCGACCTTAAGCCAGGTGGATCCGACCTTGTAAAACCACTTCGGCTCAAGTGTAATCGACGCGTTCGTTATCCCATCCTCCGGGGACTCGATAGAATAGCCGAACATGATATCCTTCACGTTCGTTTCCTGAAGCTGCTCAAGGCTTTGCATGACCTGTTCGCCGCTTTTCAACTCCACTTCATGGGTCCCTACTTCATACGCCAAATCGACGAGCGAACGCTTATACCTGTAAAGTTCATCATTCGTGTACTCGAGTTCTATGCTCGATATAGGATGGCCCAAGACAGGAATTCCCTCCAGGCTCAATTGAAATTGCAAATCAACAACATTCCTTTTTCGTTCGTATTTACTTTCGATGTTCGTATATTCATAAAGATGGAAATCATCTGTCCAGCCTTTATGGTTGTTGACAAAATCAACCGCTTTTATGATGGTCGGCTGACTCATAAGATCATCAGGATTGGATTTGCTCGAACGACTCTTATAATCGAATCGATCTTGTCTTTTGTAATAATGGACAATCGACTTTCCATCAGAGTATGTGACTCGGTTTTCCAAACTATCGATTTTGACTGTGTCTCCTGGTAGAAGGAATTTTAAATAATCGTCTATATCAAACTTGTCGATCTGGTATCTGTATTCCTTGACAAGAATCTGTTTTTTCGGTAAGTAAAAGTCATTCCCATCCATGTGGAAAGACTCCAGTTCTACACGGTAATTCAAATAATCCTCGACAACGTTGGCAAACGAACTTGTCTCGGTAATTTGGAAATCGTAGTATCCCTCATTACTCTTTTCAAAACGGACCAACCAGTCATTGTCTTTCTTATATATAACAATCTTCTTTACTGTACCTAAATCGGCTGAAAATGGATTTTTACCTGAAAATATAAAGATATCTTGTAGTACAGGCATCGGGATTGGGGTTGGATAGATAATTTCAAACCATTCCGGACTAGCCTCTACCTCATTTTCATTATTATCAGGAACAAGAAAAGCATCGGATTGTAAACGTTCGTATATTCCTTTAACATTATCCGGAAGTGTTAATGACAGGGTTCCGTAATGATTTCCGTTATGGTGAAGAATGACTTTACTAGGCTGGATCACATCTTTCAACATTCTTTTTTCTCCATTAATGCTGGAGACAATTGGTTCCCCCTCGTCAAGCTTCTGCAGATTTGGAGTATACGACCATAATTGCCACGTTAAAAATATACTGAATAGGATTAAAAAGGTTAGGAGGACTGATTTAATCGGCTCTATATGGCCCCAAAGCCATGCGTATCCTCTGCCCAAACTTCTTCTGATTTTGTTCCAGTTCATCCTTTTACCTCCCTGCTCTGGTGAGTCGGAAGATTGACATGAATTGTCGTCCCTTTTTTATTATTGCTTTCCGCCCAAATTCTTCCGTTATGAGCCAGCACGACTTCCTTTGCGATTGCTAATCCAAGTCCCGTACCACCAATTTCACGGGAGCGTGCTTTATCTACACGATAAAAGCGTTCGAAGATTTTTGAAAGGTTCTTCTTCGGTATTCCGACCCCTTCGTCCTTCACACTAAGATGAATATGATTCGCACTTCTTTCTAGCACAAAGGTCACAGTTCCCCCATCTGGTGAATATTTCAGCGCATTTGAAATAATGTTATCGAGCACTTGGATGATTTTGTCCCGATCAACCCAGACTGGTAACGACTCTTTTGAAATATGTTTTTCAAACTGGATATTCTCTTTCTTAGACATTTCAAATCGATCGATGACTTGATGCATCAATTGGGTAAAATCAGTTTTAGTGAACTCAAGCGTGTAATCCTTGTTGTCCATTTTCGAAAGCTGTAATAAATCTGTCACGAGTCGAATCATCCGCTCTGTTTCACCCTGTGTGACATGGAGAAAGCGAGGAGCAAGCTCTTCGTCCTTCCATGCACCCTCCTCTAATGCTTCTAAATAACTTCTCATTGTGGTAAGCGGTGTCCTAAGCTCATGGGATACATTGAATACAAACTCTCGTCGATCACTTTCGATTTGTTCCTGTTCAGTTACATCATGAAGCACCGTGATAATACCATTGACTGGACCATCGTCTTTTTGAATTACAGAAAAGCTTGCCCGTAAGAGAAATGGCACTTCTTTTGAACTGTAATCGAGCAGCATCGAATCTGGAGCTTGCTCGAGTTTCTCAATCGAAAGAAGTTCTTCGATCCCAAGAACCTCTGGTAAATATCGCCCCATCGTTTCATGTCTCGAATATGAGAGCATTTCCTCTGCCCGATCGTTCATAAGAATGATATAGCCATCGCGATCGGTAGCAATAACGCCATCGGTCATATAAGAAAGGACCGATCGTAACTTCGTACGTTCACTCTCGGTAATTGCATTGGCATCCTGTAGCTTTTTGGTTAAGTCGTTAAAAGAGACTGCAAGCTGACCAATTTCATCTTTATCATAAACTCGAACCTTCCGTGAAAAGTCTCCTCTTGCCATAACCTGTGCTTGCTTTTGCATGTCAGCCAATGGACGTGTAATGGTTCTAGCGAGAATCACCCCTAAAAATGCCGATATTGCCAGGGCAATAATTGTCGCATTCGCAAGAATTCCGTTGAGTTTTTGGGACATTGTGTAGATTTCCTCGATTGGTGCTTCAATATAAAGGGCACCAAGAGTTTGACCTTCTTGCCCCTTCCTTATCGGTTTTGCAATTACGTACGTCCTTATGGATTGATCATCGTCTTCTTTTAACCAAATGTCTTGACTAGTCACACCTGTTAGGATTGCTTGAGCAACAATTTGCCCAATTTGCTGAGTCATCCTTGTATCGATCAAATCTTCATCATTTGCAGCAATAATTTGCTGATCTCGATTCACGACCCATATTTCATCATTTCCGGTTCCGGAGAATGAAAAGTCTTCAATTAAGTTAATGATGTTCTGTCTTGAAGTTCCCTCTTTATCATTTTCGGATAGAAGTTCTTCCTCAAGCGTGTTTTCAATGAGTTCCGCCCTCTCATCAATGCTTTCCGTGAAGTTCCTCTCCAGGAGCTCTTCTTGCTCCTCCATAAAAAGAACGCCAATGACCTGCATGGCGATAAGAATAAGTAATATATAAACTAATACAAACTTAAAATGGATCGAACGAAAGAAGCTTACAATTTTCATTTGAAATTACTCCTGATCTGGATTTCTCAGGTAATACCCCACTCCACGACGTGTAATAATCCATGTAGGATGGCTTGGGTTATCCTCTACTTTTTCACGTAGACGTCTTACAGTCACGTCAACTGTTCGTACATCACCAAAATAATCGTAGCCCCAAACCGTTTGCAGCAAGTGCTCACGGGTCATGACTTGTCCAATGTGCTTTCCTAGATAATGGAGCAGCTCAAACTCACGGTGTGTCAGTTCAATCGTTTCACCGCGCTTTGTGACAAGGTATGCCTCCGGATGGATCGTAAGTGAGCCGATCTTAATCTCACTCGTACCATCAAGACTGTCTTTTTCCCCTTCATTCTGGTGGCGTCTCATGTTCGCCTTCACACGCGCAATTAGTTCACGCGTACTGAACGGCTTTGTTACATAATCATCAGCACCGAGTTCAAGCCCAAGTACTTTATCTATTTCAGAATCTTTTGCAGTCAACATGATGATCGGCATGTCGTATTTTTTCCGGAGTTCACGACATACTTCCATCCCATCCTTTTGCGGTAGCATGATGTCAAGCAGAATCATGTCTGGCTGTTCTTCTTCAGCCTTCTCGATTGCGGCTGCTCCGTCATACGCACAAATGACCTGATAGCCCTCTTTTTCTAAATTAAATTGTAAGATATCTGCAATTGGTTTTTCATCATCAACGACTAAGATTTTTTTCTCCATTAAGCTGGTCTCCTTTTTGAAAAAGTTCTAACCAATTCTTATTTGAGCACGTTGCTACATAAACCGTATTCGCATCTTTTTCATAGTTTTCACTTATTTTACCACACTCAAGCCAGATGAGGAAATTTAGTCTTAAATATGAAGAAATAGCTTCGTTAACATCCGAAATAGCTAGGTTTCATAACGTTTTATGACTGGTAACAACCGTGTAGAAATAAGCAATCCCCACTGACAGTACAAGCGTGCCAGCGGGGATTTATTTTGCGTATTAATTGGTGTAATTGAGCGGATTTACTAGACTTCCGTTTTTATACATTTCGAAATGCAAGTGTACACCGGTCGAATGACCTGTTGATCCCATTACACCGATCGTTTGTCCGCGTTGAACGGTTTGACCCGATGATACGCTGATCGATGAAAGGTGAGAATACGTAGTCCTGAATCCGTTATTATGATTAATGACAATCCGGTTTCCGTATCCGCCATCGTCCCAACCAGCAGAAACGATTGTACCGTTATCTGCGGCTAAGATCGAGCGACTGCCACCAGAGAAGTCAACGCCTTTATGGTAACTTCCCCAACGCGGTCCCATTCTACTAGTAATAATGCCGCCACTTATAGGTCGTCTGAATGAGCCTGTTCCGCGGTTTGGAATGATTTTGGTCCCTTTAATCGTGATTTCTGTGATAGGCTTCGAAAGAACCTTTTCCGATAATACCTTCTCTTCGGTTACTTCGCCGTTTACTTTCGTCAGCGCATAAAAGACTTCTTTCTTACCTTCCTTACCATTTTGCTCGATTTCGGTTTCACCTTTAGGCATTGAGCTATCTTCTTTTACTTCTATCTTGTAGTCTATCGTTTCTTCGCGTTTAACTTTTTCTTTCACAATAACCTTTGCGACAGGCTCATATGCCGTTACGATCAGCATTTGTCCTGGCTTAATGATGTCATTGTTCTTCAATTTAGGGTTCAGCTCGTATAGCTCTTCAAGACTCAGGTTGTACTTTTTGGAGATTTCACCAAGCGTTTCCCCGCTTTTAATTTCATGCTTCTTCTCCTCTAGCGTTCCTTTTTTAAAAAGGGAAATCGCATCTTTTACAGTCATTAAGTCATCGGGTGTTGAATTTACTAGTTCGACTTCCACAGGTTCGCTAAAGGAAACATCCAACACTTTCTCTTGATCGACTGAGTTTTCTTTATCTTTTTTATCAGCTTTAACAGTTTCTTCAGTGTTTTGCTTCCCGTTCTCTTCTTTCGATTCTAGGCGAGCGAGCGTTTTTTCATCAACATATTCAAGCTTGAGTTTACGAAGTACCTCTTCAGCCTCTTCTTTACTCTTAAAAAAACCGAGCGTTTCGCCATCGACTGAAATTTTCACAGCCTGTACACCGACCGTGAGCTTGTCCGAAAGCTTATTCCTCATTTCTTGCGGATCAATTTCAGGACGGAAAATTCTTTCAGGAACGTACTCGATTTCCTCATTGATCGTCAGGTGTACATCCTTGAAACGATCTTCCGCATCTTTAAGAATTTCGGCTTTCATTTGTTCCACGATTTTTTGGTCGTGAATGATGCCGAGATCTTCCCCGTCAACGTACACGTGATAGACGGTCTTGATCAGTGCAAACCTATCATCTGAAGCAAGTGCACTCGTGTTGAGTCCGAATAAACTAAGTGCAATGAGCAATGTAGTTAATAATGTGATCTTACGCACCTTCAACTGCATCAGTTTCTGGTGCTTACGTATCCCCTTCCCCAAAACCATTCGTACCTCCTAATATGTAACTTTTTTTATCTATTCTTCATTTATGACTTTTTATCTATATATCTGTCACCGCTTTAAACCATACCATATACCCAAAAAGTCCGACAATATATTACATCACTTTGTAACACAACTGTATTGTTACTGTAAAACCAATGCCGTATTTGTAGAATTGAAGGTAATATATGGAACGGATTTGCATTATTTTGGGAGCTAGATTATAAATGAAATATACTTGGTTTGTTTTGTGAAAAGAAGTTTCTGAATTGATAGGAACTTATACGTTGATGAATGGCTGAGGCAAAATAAAAAAGCATGATAGTCCATGCTTTAAATCATTGGAAAAGAAATGGTGGCTCGAGACGGAATCGAACCGCCGACACGAGGATTTTCAGTCCTCTGCTCTACCGACTGAGCTATCGAGCCATTTTTAAGTTATGGACAGTCCGTCGGTTGCCCTGTCCCTTTCTCTACAAGTAAATACTTACGCAGTGTGCTGCGTCGGGACAACTCGTTGCATATTCAAAGATGAGCCGCTCGTGACTGAGCTATCGAGCCATTTTTAAATTTTCATAATGAAACTCTCGTATATATTACTCTATTTAATTAAATGGCGGACCCGACCGGATTTGAACCGGCGATCTCCTGCGTGACAGGCAGGCATGTTAACCCCTACACCACGGGTCCAGGGCCTTGAAAAATGGTGAGCCATGAAGGACTCGAACCTTCGACCCTCTGATTAAAAGTCAGATGCTCTACCAACTGAGCTAATGGCTCTTGCTATTATGATGATTACTCACCTTTATGTCCCTTTCTCTACAAGCTTATGCTATCGTAGCAAGCTGCGTCGGGACAACTCACAGCTTATTCATGTTGAATCGTTCGTTGCTCTACCAACTGTGTCCCTTCCTCTTCTAGTCATTCTTCGAAGCTAACTGTGTCAGGACAATTCACAGTTTATTCAAGGTGTAATGTTCATAGCTAATGGCTCTTGCTATTGTGATGATTACTCACCTTTATGTAGGCCGTTTTGACCGACAAAATAAATAATATCACGGAACTTATCCAAATACAACGGTAAATCTATTGTTTTTTTAAGAAAGACTATTTTAAATAATAAAATTAAATATTCTCAGCTTAAACTATGGAAACAAAGACTAACTGGATGAGTTTGAACGTTTTTCTCACTATAAATTCACCTGTTGAGAGCAATTTCAGAGGAAAAACCTAACTTTTGCACGAAATAAGATGATTTTCACCTTGTACACCCCCTCTCTAGACGTTAATTAAGTCACTGAATGCAATATTTCAAGCCCGAATCAAATTATATCGACCACAAATCGAATTATATCAACCACAGAACCAAATTTATCGACCACGAATTGAAATATATCAACCACGAAACCCAATATATCGACCACGCATAGTATAAAGGGCCCAAAAAGTTCCATCACCAGGCAAAGAATTGGTGCCCGTTTCGTTAATTCAACATTTGACCTCTTTTTTCAACTATTAGGTGTAATGAGTATACAAACAAACCATCTGCTCATAGATACATGAATATAAAAAGGGCGACTCCACCTGGGAGTCTGCCCCTGAGAAAAGTTATGCAAATACACCACGGACCATATTTGTTTGCTTTCGATCTGGCCCAACCGAAAAGATCGATAGTGGAATCCCTGTAAGTTGGGAAATCCGCTCTATATAATGACGGGCATTTTCCGGGAGTTCACCTAATGAACGAACCCCAGTAATATCCTCTGTCCATCCCGGAAGCTCTTCATATATCGGTTCACATTGTGCAAGTACCTTCAAGCTCGCAGGAAATTCTTCCATAATTTCGCCTTTATATTGATAGGCAGTACAAATCTTCAATGTTTCGATCCCAGTTAGAACATCGATCGAGTTAAGTGAAAGGTCTGTAATGCCGCTCACACGACGTGCATGGCGGACAACGACACTGTCAAACCAGCCAACGCGGCGAGGACGTCCTGTAGTCGTACCGTACTCACGACCGACTTCACGGATCTGATCACCGACTTCATTATGAAGCTCAGTCGGAAATGGCCCGTCTCCTACACGAGTTGTGTACGCTTTTGAAACTCCGACAACGTGCTGGATCTTTGACGGTCCGACACCTGATCCGATTGTGACACCACCCGCAATTGGGTTAGAAGATGTAACGAACGGGTAGGTCCCTTGGTCAATATCAAGCATGACACCTTGGGCTCCTTCGAATAATACACGTCTGCCATTATCAAGTGCATCGTTCAGTGTCACGGAAGTATCTGTAACATATGAAGCAACCTGTTGCCCGTATTCGTAATATTCATCCAAAATATCTTCAATTTTAAATCCTTCAACTTCATACACCTTTTCAAGTAGGCGATTTTTCTCACGAAGGTTTTGAGTAAGTTTTTGTTCAAACTCTTCTTTATCTAGCAGATCTGCGATACGAATTCCGATACGGGCAGCTTTGTCCATATATGCTGGGCCAATTCCCTTTTTGGTCGTACCGATTTTATTCGCACCCTTACTTTCTTCTTCTAAAATATCCAGTTTCAGATGGTAAGGCAGGATAACATGGGCACGGTTTGAAATACGGAGATTGTCTGTGCTGACTCCTTGATCATGAAGGTATTTCAATTCCTCCACAAGCGCCTTCGGATCAATAACCATTCCGTTTCCAATTACGCACGTCTTGTCACCATAAAAAATACCTGATGGAATCAAATGCAATTTATACTTTTTACCGTTAAAAACAATCGTATGGCCGGCGTTATTCCCGCCCTGATAGCGTGCAATCACTTCAGCATCTTCAGATAAATAGTCTGTAATCTTTCCTTTTCCTTCGTCTCCCCATTGGGTACCAACTACAACAACAGAACTCATTTTTAACGTACACCTCCACGTTTATGTATCAGTAGTATTCGTCTATTGTTCTAAAAACCATGCTAAGTGTATCAATTCAGGCGTAAAAAGTCAATGAAATCCGAACATTATTAAAATAATGTTACAATATGTTCGTGGTTTTGTATTTATTGCAAAGTAGACAGAAACAATCTTAGTATGAGCAAACCTTCATCGTGATGATTCAAGCAATTGAGATCAATTTCTTTTCAACGCCTACAATATTAAAGAAAACTTGCCATAGCTGCACTTATACTATAGAAAGTATTTTTTATACTTTCTTAACGGGAAACAAAAAATAGGAACGCCCCAAGAAGCGTTCCTTTACGCACCTGGTGGCATTTCCCTTTCTTCATGTCGCCGTTCCAGGTTGACGAATTTATTGTATTCTTTTACAAAGGCCAGTTCGACAGTACCGACAGGACCGTTACGTTGTTTTGCGATAATGATTTCAATAATGTTTTTACTCTCACTTTCCTTATCGTAGTAATCGTCACGGTATAGGAAAGCAACGATATCGGCGTCCTGCTCGATACTTCCTGATTCACGAATATCAGACATCATCGGTCGCTTATCCTGACGTGATTCAACGCCACGGGATAGCTGCGATAATGAAATGACCGGAACCTCAAGCTCACGAGCAAGTGCCTTCAATGAACGTGAAATTTCGGAAACCTCCTGCTGTCGGTTTTCTCCGGACTTTCCGCTGCCACGAATGAGCTGCATATAGTCGATCAAGATCATACCGAGTCCTTTTTCCTGCTTTAAGCGACGGCACTTTGCACGGATTTCGCTGACACGGATACCGGGTGTATCATCAATATAAATCCCTGCGTTCGAAAGACTTCCCATTGCCATCGTAAGCTTCTGCCAGTCTTCGCTTTGTAAATGACCGGTCCGAAGCCGCTGTGCATCAATGTTCCCCTCCGCACAAAGCATACGCATGACCAGCTGTTCTGCACCCATCTCCAAGCTGAAGATCGCTACATTTTCATCGGTCTTCGTCGCAACGTTTTGAGCGATATTCAAAGCAAACGCTGTTTTACCTACAGAAGGACGTGCAGCTACGATAATCAAGTCGTTTCGCTGGAATCCTGCTGTCATCCGGTCAAGTTCTGCGAATCCGGTCGGAATCCCTGTAATATCCCCTTTGCTGTTTTGGAGCATCTCGATGTTATCGTATGCCTGTACCAAAACATCCTTGATCGAAATAAACGCACCCGTGTTCTTTCGTTGCGCCACTTCAAGGATATTCTTTTCCGCTTCGTTCAGGATTTCATCAACTTCATCCTCGCGCGAATATCCGTTGGCTGCAATATCAGTCGCAGTTCGTATCAACCGTCTTAGTAGAGATTTCTCTTCAACGATTTGACCGTAATATTCGATATTGGCAGCAGTCGGTACCGAATTCGCGAGATCACTTAAATAGGAGACACCGCCGACTTCCTCTAGAAGCCTTCGATCCTGTAATTCCGATGTAACAGTGACAAGGTCAATCGGTTCTCCTTTTTCTGAAAGGTCTACCATTACTGTGAAAATCCGCTGATGGGCTGCTCGATAGAAATCCTCTGGCATCAAAAGCTCTGTTGCTGACGTTAATGCTTCAGGCTCCAAAAAGACTGCCCCGATCACGGCCTGTTCAGCTTCGATATTATGAGGAGGGGTTCGATCTGAAAAAAGATCACTCATAATGCTTCCTCCTGTTCCATTCGATTATTTTTGTTCTTTCACTTGTACTTTGATCGTTGCGGTCACTTCAGGATGAAGTTTAATCGGTACGTTCGTGTATCCGAGGCTTCGAATCGGGTCGGACAATTCAATTTTCCGCTTGTCCACTTTGTATTTTTTCTTCTTAAGCTCTTCAGCGATTTGCTTACTTGTTATCGATCCGAACAGACGGCCGCCTTCTCCTGCTTTTGTGGTGAACTCAACTGTAAGCTGTTCTAGTTCATTCTTAAGTTCTACAGCTTGCTGGTGTTCTTCCTCAGCCTGTTTTTCCTTGCTCTTTTTCTTTTGCTCAAGGACCTTCATGTTCCCCTTCGTCGCTTCCTTCGCCAAGCTGTTTGGGAGCAGGTAATTGCGTGCATATCCTTCTGATACGTTCTTTACTTCGCCCTTTTTCCCTTTACCCTTCACGTCTTGCATAAAGATTACCTTCATTCTTCCTCATCTCCCTCTTCAAAATAATCAGCTAATATATGTTTCAAGCGTTCTTCTGCTTCTTCAATCGTAACATTTTCTAACTGGGCAGCCGCATTAGTCAAATGACCACCGCCATCGAGTTTTTCCATGATCAATTGCACATTCACATCACCGAGGGACCTCGCACTAATGCTTATTTTTTCATCGATACGCTTCGAAATGACAAACGAAGCCCGTACACCGGACATTGATAGCAGGGTGTCTGCAGCTTGAGCGATCAGCACCTGGCCGAATTCTTCATCTTCATCACCTCGAGCAACAGCAATACCACCCTTATAAATCACTGAGTTTTCGATTAAACGGGAACGCTTCACGTAACGATCGATGTCCTCCTTCAAAAACTTCTGGACGAGGATCGTATCGGCTCCATGCGATCGTAAATAGGACGCCGCATCGAACGTTCTTGATCCTGTTCGTAGCGTAAAGCTCTTCGTATCAACGATGATTCCAGCGAGAAGTGCTGTCGCTTCGAGGATTTCCATCTTCCGCAACTTCGGCTGATATTCCAACAGCTCGGTTACAAGCTCTGCCGTTGATGAGGCGTATGGTTCCATGTAGACGAGCACCGGATCATCGATAAACTCTTCTCCACGTCGATGGTGATCGATGACGATCACTTTATCAAGCTTATATAATAACCGCTCTTCAATGGTTAGTGACGGCTTGTGGGTATCGACGACAACGAGCAACGTATTCGGGGTTGCTCGCTCTAATGCCTCCTCTGGTGTGATGAAATGCTCCCATAGTTCTTCTTGTTCCCGTATTTCCTCGAGCAAGCGCTGGATCCCGATGTCCGTATCATCCGGGTCAAGGACAATGCTACCATGCTTTTCGTTAATGCTTGCAACTTTTAAAATACCAATACAAGCTCCAATAGCATCCATATCGGGGTTCTTATGACCCATTACGATTACCTGATCACTGTCAGCAACTAGCTCGGTTAACGCATGAGAAATAACTCTTGCACGAACCCGGGTACGTTTTTCCATCGGATTCGTTTTGCCACCATAGAAACGAACTTTACCATTTGTCTGTTTAATGGCTACCTGATCCCCACCACGACCTAGTGCAAGATCAAGACTTGACTGGGCAAGCTGTCCAAGCTCAGGAAGATTGGATGAGCCGGTCCCAAGACCAATACTCAATGTTAACGGCATGTTTTGCTTGGATGTCAGGTCTCGAACTTCATCGAGCAACGCGAACTTTGTTTTTTCAAGGTCAGATAAAATCCGTTGGTTCATGACTGCCACAAAACGTTCTGATGATGTCCTTTTTAAAAAGATCCCGTAATCGGTCGCCCATTTATTGAGTATGGATGTTACCTTGCTGTTGATGTTACTTCGGACTTGATCGTTCATTCCCTGAGTGACTTCATCATAATTGTCAAGAAAGATCAGACCAACAACCGATTGTTCTTCATCATAAAGCCGCTCAACTTCAACCTGCTCGGTAACATCTGTAAAGTACAACAATCGCTCTTCTCTTTTTAAATAAACCCTATATTTTCGCTTGTTCACTTTAATGATTTCTTCTTTTTCTTCCCCTTGGATCAGTGGCACAAGCTCTTCTGAAATAAGATTCAAAGAATTGCCGATAAACGACTCCTGTTCAATGATCGTCGTCAAATACGGGTTGGTCCATTCGATTTTGTATTGTTCATCGTACAGAATGATCCCGATTGGCATCTCCATAAGCGCCTCTTCACCAACTTTTTTGACACGGTGAGAAAGGGTAGTGATGTAATCTTCTATTTGAGACCGGAATTCCAGTTCTTTAACCAATGCAAAATAAACGATTGCTCCAAGCACTAGAAACGCAGCAACCCCGATGATCCAATTGTAAACTGTAATTATGCCTACAAACGCGGCTAAAATAACAAGTAGAAGGATAATATGTAATTCCTGCCACCTTTTTTCGAAAAATTTCGGCATTACGGTCATCTCCTACGTTTTAAGTGCATGTTCAAAAATGTAGACGAATCAGAAACAAGAAGTTCGAGGCACGACAGTTTTGAGGACCAGAACGTATAATTTAATACGTGAGGACCGGAAAAACCGAGTAACGAAGAAGTTCGCCGTTTATCATTTGGATACTTTTGAACATATGTTTAAGCTTTAATACGCTTCTTTAAATCAAACCCTATATCAATTATACCTAAGATCCGCACAACATAAAATCCTATTGGGACCAAAAATGCACCAATGGTAACAAGTACCGGTATCGTTTTGCCCTTTTTCTTTACCCAAAAATAGAAATAGATAAAACTGAATCCTTGAATTACCATAACCGTTTCTAAAATCATGTATAGATTCACCGTCGCGATGTAAAGGCCAGACCCTTGCTCAGGATCCGTAAACATGATTAGCATTGTCGCAAGGTAGTACCAGATGATACTCTTCGGGAACGACCACTCGCGAAACGGCCTCCAGTCCGGCACTTCGATTTTGAATCGTTTTAAAATCAGATTCGTAACGAAAATCGAGATGAAGGCGGAAAAGACCGCAACCAATACGATTAAGGCTGGAATGATATAGGTAATCACCTCTAATAAATTCTGAAGCTGATCGATTGCCTCGCTGACATCCGTACCGAAAGTCTTCCCAATACGTTCAGTGTTTGAAATCAACTCATTAATTTGTTTCAATACTCCATCTACAATATTTACATCTAGTAACATGATGCTGATTATGTAAGTAAGCAATAAGTTTGAAATATAGGCTAACGTGGCGCCTAATAATAAGGCGAACGCTGATTTCTTCTTTTTAATAAGGTAGCCTAACACTACGCCAACCGCTCCGTATAAAATCGGTATGAAAATCGTCGCGATACTACCAAGTAGAACCGAAAGGACGATGGCAACAGCTACTAACAAATAACTCTTTTTCAAACCATTCCGAATTGTATATAGCGTAAACGGAATAGACAAGAAAAAAGTGCTTACTATCGAAAGTAGTGGTATGTATAGGGTAATTAGAAATAATACGGCGTAAACGGATGCCATGATCGCACCCTCTATTAATGCTCTTGTTTGATTCACGATGTCACCTCATCAGTGCATTACCATGCACAATATCAATCTACTCTTCCCATTGTATGAGTTTCCTTGGCCATATTCAAATGTGAAATGATCTGTGTCCTTTATGTATAATACAATGCTATTCCTAGTATACGCTGTTTCACTCAATCAAGGTGTCTGAATTTAGTTGTGAGATGTCATCAGTCCAAACCGTTATCAAGTGTGTCAAGCGATAAAGGGATGTTCCGCACTGGGTTTTTCGGGAAAATACGGATGATCTAAAGGAAAGGAGAATCAGAGTACCCTTTTTGGACTGACAAGCTCTCTCACACTACTATAGTATGAACGGCGTACCATATTGGTTGGACAAGTGATTGAAGGCATTGACACATTTTTACGTAAAAAATAAAAAGAAACGCAGTGGACAAGATTATCCTACTGCGTTTTAGGCTTATTCTGCTGAATATGGAAGCAATGCCATTTGACGGGCACGCTTGATCGCTCTAGTTAATTGACGTTGGTACTTCGCAGAAGTTCCGGTTACACGACGAGGAAGAATTTTTCCACGTTCGGAAACGAAACGCTTAAGAAGATCAACATCCTTGTAGTCGATGTATTTAATCTGGTTTACTGTGAAAAAGCAAACCTTTTTACGCTTTCTACGTCCTGGACGAGGCATGTGTACTCCTCCTTTCCTTAGAGATTATTCAAAAAGTGCGGGAAAAATAGCTGTCGAATTTCTTCGTTGCTCGGTCTCTCCGGTCCTCGAGACTATCGCGCCTTGAACTTCTCGGCTCTTTTTATCCTCCTTTTTGAACTTTCATATAAAGTTATTCAAAAGGTCTAGTCGGTCACCTTTTAAATTTTATTTTAATCGTTCATATTAATCGTTGATGAACCCATTGATCAGAATGGTAAATCGTCATCGGAAATATCGATCGGTTTACTATCGTCCTCGAATGGGTTATTACTAAAGTCGTTTTTACGGTTCTGATTTCCTCCGCCCTGATTACCGGCATTTTGGTTTCCGCCGCCAAAATTCTGATTCCCAGAATTTCCGCCCTGTCTATCGAATGGATTGTTGTCTTGATTTCCATATCCACCCTGTCCAGAGCCGCCTCCTGAGCCTTTTGGTTCAAGGAATTGAACACTTTCTGCCATCACTTCGGTCACGTATACACGACGACCTTCGTTGTTATCATATGAGCGTGTTTGTAAACGTCCGTCAACACCGGCAAGACTTCCCTTTTTCAAGAAGTTAGCAGCGTTTTCCGCTTGTCTGCGCCAAACAACAATGTTGACAAAGTCCGCTTCACGATCACCTTGTTGGTTCGTAAATGGACGATTCACAGCAAGTGTAAAATTTGCCACAGCTACTCCGTTCGGGGTATATCGTAAATCCGGATCCTTTGTTAGACGGCCGACAAGAATAATACGGTTGATCACCAGAACCACTCCTTCAATTACTGCTGTTCGTTAACGATTGTCATAAAGCGAAGAACACTATCGTCGATTTTTAAAAGACGGTCGAATTCATCAATCGCTTCTGTCGGTGCTTTAACATAAAGTACCGTATAATAGCCATCACGATAGTCATTAATTTCATAAGCAAGACGACGCTTACCCATATCATTAACTTTTTCAATTTCAGCACCGTTATCAGTGAGGATGCCTTGAGCTTTTTCGTTTACAGCTGCTTTTGCTTCCTCTTCTAGATTCGGGCGCAGAATGTACATGATTTCATATCTACGCATTCCGGTCACCTCCTTTTGGTCTTAGCGGCTTCTATTCATAATAGAAGCAAGGAGAGTCAATTATTTTTCAATAACAACTCACACCGAACTATTATACCAAAATGTTATAGGCAAAACAAGGTCTTTAGCCAGGTTCTCCGATTAAACGTTAAATCGGAAGTGGATAACATCCCCATCCTGAACCACATATTCCTTACCTTCAAGTCGCACCTTCCCGTGTTCACGAGCAACTCCCATTGATTCAGCAGCAACTAAATCATCATAAGAGACAATTTCAGCTCGGATAAAACCGCGTTCAAAGTCGGTATGAATTATCCCTGCTGCCTGTGGTGCCTTTGTTCCATTTCGGAAGGTCCAAGCACGCACCTCTTGTTCTCCTGCAGTAAAATAGGTTGATAACCCTAAGAGGTCATAAGCTGCACGAATCAACTGATCAAGTCCGCTTTCTTCAATACCAAGTTCCTCTAGGAATGCCTGCTTCTCTTCTCCATCTAGCTCTGCAATCTCAGACTCTACCTTTGCAGAAATAATGATCACCTCTGCATTTTCGTTGGCAGCGAATTGCCTTACGCGTTCTACATACTCGTTTCCGCCTTCAAGTAAGTCTTCCTCTCCGACATTTGCTACATATAAAACAGGCTTCATCGTTAGCAGGTGGAGGCCATGAACGAGCTTCTTCTGCTCTTTCGTCAGGTCGACACTTCGGGCAGAGCGCTCTTCTTCAAACGCTTGCTTAAGTTTCGTAAGAATTTCGTATTCAAAGGATGCTTCCTTATCGTTTTGACGTGCTAATTTTTCAACTCGAGTGATCCTTTTCTCGACCGTTTCCAAATCTGCAAATATCAGTTCAAGATTGATCGTTTCAATATCATCGATTGGATCAACTGTTCCGGATACGTGCGTGATGTTATCGTCCTCAAAACAACGTACGACATGGGAAATCGCATCAACCTGTCGGATGTGTGAGAGAAATTGATTTCCGAGCCCTTCTCCTTTACTCGCACCTTTTACGATTCCAGCAATATCGGTAAATTCAAAATGAGTCGGTACTGTTTTTTTCGGTTTAACGAGTTCCGTCAGCTTTTGAAGTCGGTGATCGGGTACATCCACGATTCCAACGTTCGGGTCTATTGTACAGAACGGATAATTGGCACTTTCCGCTCCCGCTTGTGTTATTGCATTAAATAATGTCGATTTACCTACGTTCGGTAAGCCGACAATTCCAGTTGTTAAAGCCATCTATAAACACTCCTTTTAAGGTCGTTCTAAAGCCATTTCTAAAGTGGCGGTTTTTTAACATACACGATTCGTTCACGCCCGCATTACGCCTTTTCCAATTATAGAGAGAAGTCATGAAAAAGACAAGCGAATAAACACCCGGAATTGTGTTACTCGATTCATCGCTTCCGAATCTATAAAAAATCCCATTAAAAAGTCAGCCTGTATATATGGAGGCTGACCGATTCTTCTTTCAGTTTTTTACATGATTATTGATTTCGTTTCTTTACATTGACGAGGCAATCGTAGAGCGTGGCTCCGATTCCGATATCCGACTCACCCCTTGATGTCAGCACATTCACACTTCCACCGAACTTCGACCATTGTCCTTCTTCGATGTTAATGACATCCGGATGTGAATTTCGCATTACCTTTGCGACGCCATGTACCTCACCGCGGTCATTAAATACGGATATCGGATCCCCAGTGTCAATCGAATGTTCAATGGCAATCCTTTCGGAAAGCTGGACCTTAGTCGTTTGCAGACCTTTAATCAGTGGGTAATGCTGCGAGTGGTTCGATCGAAGTGGGTGAATCGTCAGAAGCTGGTATGGAAATTGCTCGTACCGTTCTGGCGCCGCTTCCCTCGATTCACTTGGAAACAACCATTGAATCCGTCCATCTTTTCCTTCCTGCTTTGCCTTTTGTGAAGTGAATTCATATTTTCCACTCGGTGTCTCGAAAGTTTTCGTTTTCCACGGAACAGGTTCAATTGGAAGAAGCAGGTGACCTTCCTCTTTTATCTCCTCAAGGGTGAATCCTTGCTCCTCCAGGTTCGCAATTCCCATCTTCAAAAATTCGTCCGTCGTATGTTGAAAATCCATTCCAAACCCGAGACGGTTGGCAAGCTCTGTCCAAATCCATCGATCTGACTTCGCCTCACCCGGGGCATCTACCAGCTTCGGTCCATAGTTGACGTAATGGTGATACATCGAGGCGTAGTAAAGATCTTCTTCTTCAAAAACAGTCGTACAGGGCAGCACATAATCAGCTATTTCTGCTGTATCGGTCATATACTGATCGATCACAATGACTGTATGAATAGAAGCAAACGCCTTTTTGGTGAGATTCGTATCCGGGATCTGGGTCAATGCATTGCTACGTGAAATAAAGGCGAGCTGAACTTGAGGATCCTTCGCCATTAAAATCTGTTCCGCCTGATTCATCCTCGTAAAATATCGGGCTCCCTTTTTCCGCCCTTCTAGTGTAAGTTTTTCTGTTGAAAAGCTTTGACTGACTCCAAGGTTGGCATAGTTTGCACCGCCACCGGGAACCCCTACATTCCCACTCATTGCAACAAGCGCGTCAATCGTTCGTATCGTATTGCCTCCATTTTGATACCGTTGCATCCCAAGACCAATGAAAGAAGATGTTGGACCAGACGTATAATAACGGGCTAATTCCTCAATTGTTTCACGTGGAACAGTCGTCACTTCACTCACTTCTTCCAACGTAACTCGAGAGAGCATCTCTTCAACTTCTGGAAAGCCGACAGAATACTTTTCAATAAACTGACGATCTTCTTTTCCACTTTCTAAAATAACCTTCATAATTCCCAATGCTAAAAAACCATCCGAACCGGGTCGGATTGGCACATGCAGGTTTGATATTTTCGCTGTGGCGTTGTACATCGGGTCAATAACCGCAATTGGTATCCCTTTTTTACGGGCATTTTGAAGCTTTGAAAACAGATGCATATTCGTCGTTGCAACATTTCTTCCCCAAATGACAATTGTCTTGCTGTTTTCGATATCCTCGGGTGCATGGCTGCAAGCATTACCGAAATCCCACTTTTGCGCTTCAATCCCCGCTCCCCAACAGAGACTGCCTACAACATCCGTTACGCCGCCATAACTGTTAAAGAAACGTCGGTCCAGGTTTTTCAGTAGGCCGTTGTTCGAATAATCGTGGCTATGTAAAACCGATGTTGTACCAAGTGTCTCTTTTAGAGTGCGCATCTTTTCTGCAATTTCATCCAAAGCCTGACTCCACGGAACTCGCTGAAACGTTCCGTTGATTTTTTTAAGTGGATATAAGAGGCGTTCATCCGCATTTGCACGTGCTTCAAGCATCCGGCCTCTTCCGCAGATTTTCCCTTGCGTAATTGGGTGGTCAGGGTCTCCATCCACTTGCATTACTCTATTGTTTTCGATAGTTACATGGAATCCACAAGCATCCCAGCAATTAAGTGGACAAGCCGACTTTACAACCTTTTTCAATTCCCCACTCTCCCCTGCAACAGTACGACTTCACCTTTTATTCAGAAGCTTTTTCCAGAACTTTTTTTATCTTTCGAGTGAACTCTCGTCTAGGAAGTAAGACACTATGCTCACATCCAAGGCATTTGATACGAATGTCCGCACCTAATCGGATGATTTTCCAGCGGTTTTCCCCGCACGGATGGGGTTTTTTCATCTGTACAATATCATGAAGATCGAACTCTTTAGCTTGGTTCACAGCATCTGCCCTCCATTCTGCATTTTCTTTCCTTTTATCTATTCGAAAATCAAATCCGTCGTTTCGCGATCTATAGTTATCCTATCTGCTTTTACCTATAATACTTCAATAGTACAAAGGATGGGGATGGTTCGCAACTATTGTTTTAAAATTTTAAATGGTTATTGTAAATCCCTCGACCTGTTCATAAATGGCTGCAAGAGGATGGCAGCAAGTACGTATAGGTTAAGGATTCCGTAAATCGGGTATAAAACTGCTATAAGTGTTGAAAAACCGAATGTCGTGAGCGGTACCATAAAAAGTAGAAGGATCATACTCATCAGCCAGAGCGGTATATGTACATGTTTTCGAAACCTTGTAATAATGCCGAATACGCCTGATGCGGCTGTCGTATAAATTGCGATCCACAGCAGGACAGACATGATCAATACCCAGAAATAAGGATAGTGCTTCAATATCGCAAATAACGGAATCTCATAGAGTATAATTTCGTTTGCAATCGAAATGAGAGATTGATTGTACAAAATGGAAATCCCGCCAAGAATGACTCCACTCCCAATGCTTGCGATCAAGATCTCACCTTTATTGCGAATCTGATTCCCGACTGCAGACAAAACAGCTACGAGCGGCAATATGTTTAAAGCTGTAAATGTGAACGCGGATGGCCAGTTTTTCTGGTGCTGGAAGTCAAGTGGGAATTGTTGAATGTGATCTCTCATAAAAAGAAACAGTACAAATAACAAAAGCATCACGAGTAATGGAATGACAAATGCATTCATGGAAATCATGCCTTCTACATCCCAGAAAAACAAGACAACCAACAGCATCACAATGATGAGTACACCGATCCAATAAGGAACACGGAACGCATGCAAGGTCGCTCCCCCACCCGCAAGCATGACAACGGTCGTTGAAAACAAATATAGAATGATTAAAAGATCAAACGGTACGGTCAATTTCGAACCAATCAATCGTTCAAGCACAGGTCGATAGTGAATGCTTTTTTCCTCAAAGCTCATCGACATGATCACGTAACAACAAAAACTGAACAAAAGGGAAAACAAGCCGATAGCCAGTACACTTTCATGGCCAAAAAATTGCCATAATTCTCTTCCAGATGCATATCCAGCTCCGATTACGGTTCCTAAAATTAAAAACATCCACTGAAATCCTGCACGTATCACTTTTGTATCCTCCCTAACGTTGGTAATTAGTCGGAAGTATGTATAGAGAGCAAATTTTTTCCGTATACTGTTACTACTATTACAAAGGAGAGGGTCCTATGAATCTAAAACGGAGATTAATGCCAAAAAAACCGTTTCAACATAAAGTTCATTATGAAGATCAGGACGCTGTGCAGGACATAACAAGAAACTTGACCAAGCTTCTCCCCCACGCAAGACCGATTGTCATTGTATGTATCGGTACAGACCGCTCCACCGGCGATTCATTAGGGCCATTAGTCGGCTCAAAGTTAGCATGTAAACCCTCTCCCCACTATGACGTTTATGGCACACTCGAAGAGCCTGTCCACGCTGTCAATTTGGAAGAACGGATGAATGAAATCAATGAACGGTATGAAAATCCTTTTATTATCGGAATTGATGCATGCCTTGGAAAACTAAGCAGCGTCGGAATGGTTTCGCTTGGCGATGGTCCAGTAAAACCAGGTGCCGCTGTCAAAAAACAACTCCCTCCTGTAGGGGACATCCATATGACTGGGATTGTCAATGTAAGTGGGTTTATGGAGTATTTTGTCCTACAAAACACCCGTCTCAACCTTGTGATGAAGTTAGCGGATTTAATTTCAGAAGGAATTTATCTATCGAGCTTGCGGGTCAGCTTCCAAAACCGAACGACTGAACGAAATTATTCCGCAGATCTCGCTGAGCTGCAATAGGTGATCATTGAATAGAACCCACACAAAAAACGCTTCGATTCACAATAATCCAAGCGTTTTTAATATGCCCTTTAATTAGTGGCAACCTTATTTTGCAGTTTGCTCGTAAATAAGGCCGAGTACTTCCATTACTTTTTCGTCAGCCTCTGTATATTCGAATCGACTTGGCAGGTCCTTCGCCCCAATAACATATAGCAATGGATTTTCATGAAAGGAGCCGATGACACCGACATCAATGATCACAGACGGCAACCCACCTGTCATATGGGTTAAGTGATGAGCAGGAATACCTTGTGAATCTCCCTGTTGCCTGACCATTCCATTCAAAATCGGTGTCCACAATTGAGGATTTTCTTCAAAACCTTCGTAAATCACACTTATAAGTTTAAGCAAGTCGTTTAATTCTGCTACATTTCTCTCTTCATCTTGCGGATCTTGGGAGATATGCAGATTCGTAAACCTTGCACGTACTTCCTGATCAATTCGTTTCCAACCACCACAATGGTCAACAATTCGATCAGCAACAACACTGTCATGGCACGCAATCATCACTTCGACAGCATCCTGGAGTAGTAGTGACTCTCTCCCTTGAAAATGCGGGTACAACAGATGACTGTCTTCCTCCGGATTAAATTGAATATCTTCTAAAAGCTCAGTCCATTTAACACTGCCTGCTTCAACCCACTTTGCCACACAGTACCCTACTCCGATTTTAGCAGCTGAAGCAAGTGGGACGATGAGTTCAGGCTTGTACGAATTAATGACCTGTTTTGTTTCTGTATCAAAAACAATTACCCCTGCTTGCCCTGGTCTGATTTCCTTCATCTTTTCAATGATCTTGTTCATTCATTGCCCCCTTGATACTGATTTACGCCTTGAGATTATAACCAAGGTAAATAGCTTAGAAGCATCTCTTTATATTGTAGTGCATACACGAGAATTCCAGTAATGAACAGGCTTGGCAGTAGATTGACGACCTTAATCGACATGATTTTCAACAGGTTCAGTCCAATTGCAAAGATGAGAATACCGCCGGTCGCAGTAAGCTCAGTAATTAACACCTCGAGCTGCTCTGGACTGAATAAAATTTGAACCTGTGTAGCAAGTAATGCAATCGTACCTTGATAAAGAATGACAGGAATTGCTGAAAAAATAACCCCGAAACCGAGAGTCGTTGCAAATATCATCGCGATGAACCCATCGATTAATGACTTTGTATAAAGGATCTGATGATCATGACGGAGGCCGCTGTCCAATGCCCCTACTACGGATAATGCACCGATTACAAACACGAGAGTTGCTGTAACAAATGCCTTTGCAACACTTCCCTCACTCGCACCAGCCTTTACCTCAATCCAAGCTCCAAGCTGGTTCAATCGATCATCCAACCGCCATGCCTCTCCCCATACACCACCAATCGCAAGACTGATAATGACGATAAGGATATGTTCACTTTGAAGCCCCATATCGATCCCAAGAACGACGACGGTCAACCCCATCGCCTGCATGACGATAGTTTTTGTGTTTTCTGGGATTCTGGTAAAAAAAAGACCAAGCAACGTCCCTACTGCAATCGCAACTCCATTTACAATCGTTCCGAGTAATACCAATGATGTTCACCACTTTCCTATCTCTCTACCTTATAAAGGAATTATATAAAGAAAACTTGGCTCAGCCAAGTTTTTAACGATTTCCTTCCATCAGTTCTAAAATCCGTTCAAGGTCCTCTTTAGAAAAGAAATCAATTTCGATTTTACCCTTTTGTTTGTTTTCTTTGATTGTAACAGAAGTTCCGTATCGTTCTCGCAAAACGGCTTCCCTTTCCTTTACGAAGACCGACTTTGGCTTTTTATGCTTTTTTGTTTCACGTGAAACATTTTCATTTAACCGTTGAACGAGGGCTTCAACCTGACGGACACTGAGATTCTCTTTGATTACTTTTTGCACGAGCGGGCTTACCTTCGTTTTGTTTTTTAACGCGAGTAAGGCTCGTCCATGTCCCATAGATAGTTTCTTTTCGGCTAAAAGCTGTTGGACGAGAGCTGGAAGTTGTAATAATCGTAGATGGTTGGCGATATGTGGACGACTTTTTCCTAATCGCTTGGCTAATTGCTCCTGTGTCAACTCTAATTCTTGCATTAGGCTTGCGTATGCCTGGCCTTCTTCAACTGGATTCAAATCCTCTCGTTGAAGGTTTTCAATCAAAGCAAGCTCCATCATTTTTTGCTCATCAAGGTCCTTTACAAGAACAGGAATTTTGTTTAGTCCTGCTTCTTTTGCTGCCCGATATCTTCGTTCTCCTACAACAATCTCATATCCCTTTATGCTTTTTCGAACGACAATCGGCTGCAAAATCCCATGAGTTTCAATTGAGTCTCTCAGCTCTTCAATTGCTTTTTGGTCAAAAGACTTACGTGGCTGATACGGATTAGGACGTACTTCACTTACTTTTATTTCTTGGATTTCCTGTTCCGTTTCTGATTCATTGGCTGGAAAAAACGCATTGATACCTTTGCCAAGTCCTCTAGCCATTTACCATCACTTCCTTTGCGAGGTCTAAATAAACATCGGCTCCACGGGACTTTGGATCGTAAATGATGATTGGTTTTCCGTGACTTGGAGCCTCACTCAATCGGACATTTCGTGGAATGACTGTCCCATAAACCTTTTCCTGAAAGTATTTCTTCACTTCATCAATGACCTGAATTCCAAGGTTTGTCCTTGCATCAAACATTGTCAACAAGACACCTTCAATCATCAATTGAGTATTGAGATGTTTCTGCACGAGTCGAACTGTGTTTAACAGCTGGCTAAGCCCTTCGAGTGCGTAGTATTCACACTGCACTGGGATCAGGACAGCGTCTGCTGCTGTTAACGAATTAATGGTCAATAACCCTAATGATGGTGGACAATCAATAATTATGTAATCATATTGGTCAGATATTTGTTCTATGGCACGTTTTAAACGAACCTCCCTTGAAATCGTTGGAACAAGCTCGATTTCAGCGCCCGCTAGTTGAATAGATGCGGGTATGACGTAAAGTCCTTCTACATTGGTTTGCTGGACAACGTTATGTGCATCCATATCATCAACAAGAACATCATAGATACATTGATCAATTTCCCCCTTATCAATGCCGACACCACTTGTCGCATTTCCTTGGGGATCAATATCGATGAGGAGCACTTTTTTTCCCAAGTACGCTAAACACGCACCAAGGTTTACAGATGTGGTCGTTTTGCCGACTCCACCTTTTTGATTGGCAATTGCTATAACTTTCCCCACAATGTCACCTACCCTTACACTACACTTACTTTGTCTTTTATTTTATCACGAAAAAGTTTGTCGGATGGACTTTCTTTTGAAATTTTATTTTAATCATAAGGAAAACTGGTCAAGCCAAGCCGTTGGTTTAGGCTGAACCTTAGTTACACCTATACTAAAGACGTATTTCTTAGCATAAGAAAAAAGCCTGGCAAATGCCAAGCTTAATAAAAGTAACCCTCACGTCTTTTAATCTACTTTTTCGGTATCCGGATTGTAATTTGATAAAAGTCCTCTAAGTCTTCTTCCGTCGTATCAATCGATAGCCCTGTTTGATGGACCATATCAATGGATTGTCGAATGGTGTTCATCGCTAAACGAGTATCCTTACTGACAGATTTGCGCTTCGTCTTAGGCTTTTTCGTTTCATTTTCAGATTCGAGCATACGTTTGATTCGTTCTTCAGTCTGTTTAACATTCAAACTCTTTTCTTTAATTTCATCTAGAATTTGTTCCTGTTTTTCAGGGACTTTCAACGCAATCAATGCCCGGGCATGCCGCTCCGTTATTTCCTTATTAAGAAGGGCATGCTGGACCGATTCGGGTAGCTTTAATAAACGTAATTTATTAGCGATCGTCGATTGGCCTTTCCCAAGTCGTTGGGCAAGGCTTTCTTGTGTCAAACCATGTAATTCAATTAATTTTACATATGCTGTCGCTTCTTCTATTGCAGAAAGCTCTTCCCTCTGAAGGTTCTCAATCAATGCGATCGATGCAGTCTGAGATTCGTTGAATTCTTTCACAATAGCAGGGATCGTCGGCCATCCAAGCTTTTTAACAGCACGATAGCGTCGCTCACCTGCAATGATTTCATACTGGTGTTCACGACGTCGTACGACAATGGGTTGTATGATTCCGTGTGTCTTAATGGTTTGTGACAACTCGTCAATCCGCTCATCAATAAAAACGGTTCGTGGCTGATAACGGTTCGGCACGATTTCATTAATTGGTATTTGAAGCACTTCTTCGTTTCCACTGTACTCTTCATCTTGTTCTACATGCTTGATCGCAACTTCTTCACTATCCATGTCGGCAGTTTTCTCACCCAGTCCAAACAAACGTGAAAACGGTTGTTTCATTCTCTACACCACCTTTACCAAACTCCATACATAACATTCTATAGATCCAAGCTTATTTCCTTCACTACATTCAATCTTTCTTCCGACAATATTCGCCCGATGCACTTTATTGTTTCACGTGAAACATGTCCTCACAACGGATCTCGATTCGGTGTGCCAGGTTTTCGTGGATACTTTTTCGGTGTTGGTTTTACCTTTTCAATGAATATTAGATTTCGTTCACTGTTCTCGATTGGCAGCTGGAACTGTTCTATATTTTTTAATGTTCCGCCTAACAGTTTAATTGCATCGGCAGCCGCATCAAATTCATCATTTGCATTGGCTGCTTTCATGGCAAGAAACGTACCGCCTTTCTTAACGAGTGGCAGACAAAGCTCTGATAATACAGACATTCGCGCGACTGCTCGTGCAGTAACGACATCGTATTTTTCCCGATGTTCCTTCTTTTTTGCAAATGTTTCTGCACGGTCATGGTAAAAATGTGTTCCTTTTAAGTGAAGTTCTTCGCTTAAATGATCAAGAAAGCTGATCCGCTTATTAAGTGAGTCCACTATCGTAATCTCAAGCTCTGGGAAACAAATTTTCAACGGTATACTAGGAAAACCAGCACCGGATCCTACGTCACAAAGTGTGCTGACCTTATGAATATCAAGATAGAACGCAGCTGCTATCGAATCGTAAAAATGCTTCAAATAGACTTCCTCACGCTCCGTGATGGCGGTCAGATTCATTTTTTCGTTCCATTCTACGAGTGTCTGAAAATATGTATTAAATTGATCAAGCTGATAGGAGGAAAGGGAAATTCCTTTCTCCTCCAGCATGTTTTGATATTGTTCGATGTTCATGGTTCCCCCGTCATTTTGCGATTTTTGCAATTCTGCCTTGTTCTAAATAAACGAGCAGGATTGAGATATCAGATGGATTAACGCCAGATACTCTTGAAGCTTGACCAACAGATAACGGACGAACTTCAGAAAGCTTTTGTTTCGCTTCGGTTGCGAGTCCATTGATTGCTGAATAATCAATATTTTCAGGGATTTTCTTATCGTTCATCCTCTTCATTTTTTCAACCTGCTGCAGCTGTTTATCAATGTAGCCAGCATATTTCGTCTGAATTTCAACTTGTTCCCCGACAACATCCTCAATTTCGTGATCTGCTGGGACAGCCTTTGCGATCTCGGCATAAGACACTTCAGGGCGCCTCAGCAACGAAGCAGCACTCGTCGGTTCCTTTAATGGACTGCTTCCGATTTCATCTAGGATTTTTTGTAATTCCTCAGACGGCTTGATCGATGTATGCTCTAACCGATCAATTTCCTCGGCAATTTGCTTCTTTTTCAGGCTGAATCGCTCATAACGTTCCTCTGGAATCAAACCGATTTTATAGCCGATTTCTGTCAAGCGTAAATCAGCGTTGTCATGTCGGAGCAACAATCGGTATTCTGCACGTGAAGTCAACAATCGATACGGTTCGTCCGTACCTTTCGTGACAAGATCATCGATTAATACCCCGATATATGCTTGCGAACGATCGAGAATAACCGCTTCTTCCCCTTTTGCTTTTTGAGCTGCGTTGATTCCCGCCATAATTCCTTGACCTGCAGCCTCTTCATAACCACTCGTTCCATTCAATTGCCCTGCAGTAAATAGGTTTTCAACGAGCTTCGTTTCAAGCGATGGCCATAGTTGGGTCGGTACGATGGCATCATATTCAATCGCGTACCCAGCACGCATCATTTCGGCTTTTTCAAGACCTGGAATTGACGTCAGCATTTTCCGTTGAACATCCTCTGGCAGGCTTGTCGACAGTCCTTGAACGTATACTTCCTCTGTGTTCCGTCCCTCTGGCTCCAAGAAAATCTGATGCCTTGGCTTATCGTTAAACCGTACAATTTTATCTTCAATAGATGGGCAATAACGCGGCCCGGTCCCTTCCATCATTCCAGAATACATTGGTGAACGTTCGAGGTTATTGTTGATCAACTCGTGGGTCACTTCACCGGTATAGGTTAACCAACAAGGGATTTGATCCATGATGAATTCAGTTGTTTCATAAGAAAAAGCTCGCGGGACTTCATCACCGGGCTGAATTTCCGTTTTATCATAATCAATCGTATCTGCATTGACACGAGGTGGCGTGCCCGTTTTAAAACGAACCATATTGAACCCAAGTTCCTTTAAATTATGAGATAAGTTGATTGATGGCTGCATATTATTCGGGCCACTCTCATACGTAAGCTCTCCGATGATGATTTTTCCGCGAAGATACGTTCCTGTCGTGACAACGACTGTACTCGCATAATAGGCTGAGCCTGTTTTCGTTACGAGCCCTTTGCAAACGCCATTCTCTACGATCAGTTCTTCAACCATACCCTGACGTAACGTGAGGTTTTCCGTCTGTTCGAGGGTTTTCTTCATCTCATGCTGGTAAAGAAATTTATCTGCTTGTGCCCTTAATGCACGAACGGCAGGACCCTTACCGGTATTCAACATACGCATTTGGATGTGTGTTTTATCGATGTTTCGAGCCATTTCACCACCAAGGGCATCAATTTCCCTTACTACGATTCCTTTCGCTGGTCCGCCGACAGAAGGGTTACATGGCATGTACGCAATGGTATCCAGGTTCAATGTCAAAACGAGTGTTTTCGCACCCATCCTAGCTGAAGCAAGAGCTGCTTCTACTCCTGCATGTCCTGCACCGACCACGACAACATCGTACTTTCCAGCTTCATATCGTTTCATCGTTCAGCAACCTCCTTTTCATTATTTTCCGAGGCAAAATTGGGAAAACAACTGATCAATTAAGCTTTCTGATACAGTGTCACCGATAATTTCACCTAAAATTTCCCATGTGCGAGTGATATCAATTTGAACCATATCCACAGGCAAACCTGCTTCAATTCCGTTTAGTGACTCCTCTAATGAACGTTTTGCTTGTTTAAGTAATGAAATGTGTCGGGAATTGGATACATATGTCATATCCCCCGCTTCTACACTACCTGTAAAAAAGAGCTCCTTGATCGACTCTTCTAATTCATCAATCCCTTGTTCCTCTTTTATTGAAGTTGTAACGACTGGATGGGTACCCGCAAGCTGTTGGACCTTATCGAGGTCAATTTGCTGCGGAAGGTCTGTTTTATTCACAATTGTAATGACGTCCATATCACGAACAGCTTCAAATAATTTTTCATCTTCTTCTGTCAATCGCTCTCCAGCACTCAACACAAGTAAAATCAAATCCGCTTCCTTTAGAACCTGACGCGACCGTTCGACACCGATCCGTTCGACAAGATCCTCGGTTTCACGAATTCCAGCTGTATCGACGAGTCGAAGCGGTACTCCACGAACATTGACATATTCTTCGATAACATCTCTTGTCGTTCCAGGAATCTCGGTAACAATCGCTTTATTTTCATGAACAAGACTGTTCAACAAAGAGGATTTTCCTACATTAGGTCTCCCTATAATGACGGTTGATAGTCCTTCTCTTAAAATCTTTCCCTGCTCAGCAGTTTGCAGTAGCTTTTCGACTTCCATATGCACATGTTTCAGCTTTTTAGTAAGCAGCTGGTGCGTCATTTCCTCAGCATCATATTCAGGGTAATCGATATTGACTTCTACGTGCGCAACCGTTTCAAGCAATGTTTGTCGAAGCTTCTGGATCAACTTCGATAGCCTGCCCTCCATTTGATTCAATGCGACATTCATCGCACGATCTGTTTTTGCACGGATTAAATCCATGACGGCTTCTGCCTGAGATAAATCAATTCGTCCGTTCAAAAAGGCGCGTTTCGTAAATTCCCCTGGCTCAGCAAGGCGAGCACCATTGTTTAAAGCAATCTCCAGCACACGATTGACGGAAACGAGTCCACCGTGACAGTTCATTTCAACGACATCCTCACGGGTGAACGTTTTTGGTGCTTTCATGACCGTAACCATAACCTCTTCCGCTTTTTCCTTCGTATCTGGATCGATGATAAATCCGTAATGAATGGTATGGCTATCGACTTCCTCTAATGCTTGTTTCCCTTTAAAGATCCGATCCGCAATTTGAAGTGCCTCTTCACCACTTAAACGAACGATCGCAATAGCTGCTTCCCCCATCGGCGTGGAAATTGCAGCAATTGTATCTCCCTCCATGGATTTCACCTCTTTTCTTCCTTCTAGGTTAACCGAATTTTATGTTTACTAACACGTAAGCTCCACATATTTTCCTCTATTAACAAAATAATCACGAGTACATTTTCCTTTGTTGATTATCCACAGTGGATAACTTTTCATTTCAGTTTGATAACTTATACACAACACCTTAGTTTAGACCTTTCCAGGAAAATAATCAATCAACGAAGACTAAAATTTTAACGCATAGGTTCAAGAACTAATGCCTTGGGCAAACCTAATAAAGAAAACTCGGCGATTGCCGAGCCTTAAGGCGAAAGCAGAGTCGTAGTTGCTCTAATGCTATAGAAAGTATTTATGCTTTCTTAACGAGCAAAAAAACCGACCCAAAAATCAATGGGCCGGTTTCAGTAAAGGTATCTACTTATTTGGTATGATGATTACGCGTCGATGCGGTTCCGTACCCTCTGAGTACGTCTCCACTTTTCCGTGTTCTCGTAACGTCATGTGGATCACTTTACGTTCTAGAGAAGGCATCGGTTCGAGCGAAACACTTTTATTGATTTTTAACGCTTTAGAAGCTAAACGATGAGCAAGTTTTTCTAGCGTTTCTTTTCGTCTTTCACGATAGTTCTCAGCATCCAGAATGATTCGTTTGTACTCTATTGAAGACCGATTGGCAACTAGGTTCGTCAAGTACTGTAGGGCATTTAGCGTTTGACCCCGTTTTCCGATTAAAATGGCAATCTTTTCACTGCTCATCTCGAAAACAGTACCTTCATCCTCTTGCTTTACATCGATGGTTACATCGACACCCATTTTTGAAGCAACACTTTTTAGAAACTGAATTGCATCTTCCACTGGGTTGTGCTTCAAGGTAACTTGGACGACAGCTGGTTTAGTACCTAGGCCAAGGAACCCTTTTTTGGACTCTTCTACTATGGTTATTTCAACTTGATCTCTTGATGCCTGGAGTTGTTTGAGTGCTTCTTCTACCGCTTCATCTACTGACTTGCTCGTAATCGTTATTTGCTTCACTTTTTCGCGCCCCCTGTAGCATTACTATCCGTTTCCTTTGATTTCATAGGAAGGGTAATAAAATAGGTTTGTGCAATCATGAAGATGTTTCCGACGACCCAATAAAGGGATAATGCTGCCGGAAATGTTACTGCAAAAACAACAATCATAATCGGCATGATATAAAGCATCATTTTCATTTGCGGGTTTGCGCTTGTATCCATGCCACCCATCATAATCTTTTGTTGTAAGTAAGTCGTTATTCCAGCGACAATTGGAAGAATATAATAAGGATCAGCACTTCCAAGGTCAAACCATAAAAAATTATGTTCTGCAATTGCTTCTGTCCGCATAATCGCATGGTAAAAACCTAATAAAATCGGCATTTGGATAATCAATGGCATACATCCAGCCAATGGATTTGCCCCATGCTTTTGGAACAGTTGCATCGTTTCCTGCTGAAGTTTTTGTTGTGTTTTCTGGTCCTTTGAGCTGTATTTTTCACGCAATGCCTTAATCTCTGGCTGAATTCGTTGCATCATGATTGAGCTCTTTGTTTGCTTAATCATTAATGGAAGTAGTACCAGTCGGATTAAAAGGGTAACTATGATAATTGAAAGACCATAGTTTTCATTGAAAAATTCAGCCACTTCGGTGATCAACCACGATAATGGATAAACGATGTATTCATCCCAAAAGCCTGTACTTTCTTCGTTGACCGGCTCATCGAGAGCACACCCGGCAAGGACTGCTACCAGAAAAAGTGATGTTATTACTAAGCCTATTCTCTTTCTCACTTGCTAAATCCTCCTTACAACGTTACCTTTCCATAAAAAAAGGATAGTAGTAGTTGTTCAAAAAGGCTCTTTTTATGCTCCTTTTTAAACACACATCCTATTACCGCTTCATCTTTTCCTTTTCGGGGACGGGATCGAATCCTCCTGGATGAAACGGGTGACATTTTAAAATTCGTTTTAATGTGAGCCATCCACCCTTTATCGCCCCGTGAGTTTGAATCGCTTCCAATCCATAAGCTGAACAGGTTGGATAAAATCGACAGGACGCGGGAGTGAATGGAGAAATACATTTTCGGTAAAATTGAATAAGTACCAATAATATATATTTCATACCTATCACCTCGATACGTTCAATAGCTTTGAGCGCTTCATGACGTGCATCAAGCTGCTCTTAACCTCGTGAACGGTCATCGAGGATGTTGGTTTTCTTGCGATAATCACATAATCATATGACGTCTTGATTTCATCATCTAGCTCATGAAATACTTCACGAACGTAGCGTTTAATTCGGTTTCGAGTGACAGCATTCCCGATTTTTTTACTTACGGATAATCCGAATCGATAAAAATCCTGTCCGGGTTTTTCCAAGTAATAAATGACAAACTGACGGTTTGCAAAGGATTCCCCGTTTCGAAAAACCTCTTGAAATTCCTTATTCTTTTTAATTCGGTGTCTTTTGTTCATTCGGATACACTCCGTAAAAACACGATAGTTCCCCAGATTTTGTTTCTTCTCTATTTAAAACTTCTTATTTATAGTAACTTTCACAGATCTATAATAAAAGTTCAAAAGTAGACGAATCGGAATTTGATATAGGAAGTTCGACTAACTTCTTCACGTCCTGTGAAAAAAGACCACTGGTGATCAGTGGCCTAAGCAGATAGTACTTTTCTTCCTTTTCTACGACGGTTAGCAAGAACCTTACGTCCGTTTTTCGTACTCATACGCGTACGGAATCCGTGAACTTTTTTACGCTTACGATTATTTGGTTGAAATGTTGGTTTCATGTATAACACCTCCTCGAGGATATCAAGTGCATTTAGACAGTCTTAGTCATTATAAAAACATCTACTGTATCTGTCAAGTTCATCCTTAATCTGCAGATTGTTTCGCCATAACGTATACAAGTTTTACAACCAGATCCCTCTCTATCTTCATATCCATTCCAGACTAACTTGTAATCAATCGTAAATTCGACAACTTCAATAAAAAAGCACTAAACAATCCAAATAATCGATTTGATCCACATTCGTTACACCTTTTCTTTTTAAAAACTTCTCATTGTGGATAATTTTCGACAGCAGTTTCGACTATCCACATCACTTATCGACACTTTACACACAAAATATAGTGTTGTGGAAAACTTTTCTCCACAACTTGTTGTGATTGTGGATAAGTCTTAAAAACCCATTGCATCTACAGCTTCATTTTGATATGATTATTGTGTTTTAACTCATTCAAAACTACCTCAGTTAAATAGATTATCCACACCGTGTGGATAAAATTGTGGACACTTGTACACTGGTGTGTATAAGCTTGTCCACACATTTGTGTACGCATAGAATAACTCCTATCTCTTCTATATTAATAGTTATTCACATTTCCTGTGCAGAGTATTTTTATTCATATATATGCAAAAGGGTTGTACATAGGGTGTACAGACACTTTGACGATACAAATGGGGGAATTTTCGACATGAAGGAGGGTGAGGG